>CAVQPI010000018.1:0-242432 GCA_963714735.1 uncultured Alphaproteobacteria bacterium | reverse complement strand
CGGCCTCCGCTGCGGTCAGTGCATCCGCCCACGCCTCCGCCATGGCGACGAAAGCGCGCTTGGACGATCTACACCTGCGCCAAACAGGGCAATTGCACGCCCTCAACCTTGAGCGCCCTTCTCAACATCCCCGAAACCGAGGCCAGGGCGTTACCTCTCCCGCTTTGTTGCCGATGGTGTCATCAGGCCCAACGCGCTGCTGCGACATTCGGTGACCGAGGGTGACGAACTTGCAGAAAGCTGACGATGACGGGTTGGTGGGGAAAGGCTGCGGGAGAGGATTGAGATGAGGGAGGAGGTTGAGGGGGACGAGGTTGTGGGAGGAAACCGCTGCAGCGGTGGAAGAAGAGGCGCCTGACGAGGTGGAGGATGAGGAAGGCACGGAGGATTTGCCGGAATTGGATGCGGGTGAAGAAGGCGGAGGGTGAGTTCGAGGTCGGCAACCCGGGGCCTTGCATTCCGGGGTGCAAGGACGCAGGCGCCAGTTCAGGCGGCAAAGCCGCCGTGACCGCGTCAGGCAACTTTCGAAGAAAGATGCTGTCAGCGGCATTGCCCGATCAACTTCCGGCGAATTCAACCGGCCCCGATTGGCAATGACGGATGAAAGTAAGGGATGGGGAATGAGGGGGGATAAGTTTTTACGCCTATGGATCGATATCAGAAGGAACCTCGAAAATGATATCTACCATTTTCAAGCAAATTCCATTCCAATTGTGGTCCTCTACCTGTTTGTGGGGCTGTCGAAAATGAACAAAACCATTTCTTATGCTATAGATTTTCTTTGATGCCAATGCCGCCAAATCAGATGCATCAACATAGTTCGTTTTTATAGAATCTCAAGCAGCTCTTTCAGATTCTGCTCCTGAAGACTGATCTAAAAGACTGGTAAGGCTTTCCTGTTCACGAGGCCACCAACCCAGTGTATCTTCAAGATGCTTTGCGATTTCAGACCATTCTTGCTGGTGTCAAGCTTGCTACGTAGTGTCATTGACTTCTGTAAGAATACAACGCTTCCAAAAGACCTGCAACAAGACAGGAAAACCGCCGAAGGATCATTGTCAAAAAGCGCTCTAGAAACTGTTTGGTATGGCAGTTTCGCTTGATAAATTTTTGAGAGGGCAACTATGCTGTCAGCAAGTTCATCATCTATCCATGTATCGCAACTCTTTGTCTCCTCAAGGCAGACTTCGAATGTCACAATTTCTGGATCAATATGATCTTTAGATAAGTTATTGTAAGCCTTCACCCTAGGAAACAGTTTAATCATCATCTGATGATCATGGCCATCGTACCCAGTTTATCATTCATGAAAGCAAACGATATTTCGGATTTCATCCACCGAACTTGTTAATTGAGTATTTTGCGAGGATAGCGCAATCGTTGCATACGCTGCGTCCACTGATACTTCTTCCAAAGTGCTTGGCGCGAATGAGTGTTCAAAGCCAACTAAAATCAGTGATTGATACCCTTCGGTAATTCCAATCGATATCACAACGCGATTGTTGGCAAATGTTTTGCAACTGAGAACCTTGGCTGATCTTAAAAAACGGCGCTCAACTGAATTCGTCTTAATATAACGATATGTTTCAATTGGATCGAGAGGGGCCCCACGATCTGCGCAGTACTTGTACACTTTTTCGAAGATACCTTGATTTGCTTCGATCATATCCATCTTATTTGATCAAGCTCTCCAACACGGCTCCAAATTAGATAATTTGAATTTTTCTTCAATCAGTACGGGAAAACGCTTTATTAAACAATTCACGCTCATATTCACCAACCTTTCCAGATCGCCTATCGGTAATTTGTTTCAAAACATCAAGCCTTAGGTATTCTCCAACTTTTTCATCATCAAATTTTTCAATACTCTTCTCAAACTCTTGATAATTATGTTCAAGCTCTTCCATTCGTTTTGCTTGCTCATCAATTTCTCGGTGCATTCCTGGCGACCAATTACAAATTGTCCAACAGCTACGACAAAACCAACACGGGCTGGATGTCCATCAAATATATTTCTACCCTTTGAAAATCGACCTTCAATCTCCTTGGATTCAAAACGAGAGAATACTTTATCCAGTCTCGCCAGCACATTTAGGGTTTGATGAAAAAACTTCTCAAACTCATAAGACTGAACATTTTCTACAAAATCTAGCTTTGAAAATTCTTCGGAAACGGCTTCTTTAGTATCTACCTTTAGTTTTCGTGTTGAGAAACTCATATACATTTCAACCAAAACATCCGAACTAAATTCCCCTGGAATTAACTCTTCTTCCAGGTTTATCAGGAGAAAATATTCTATCCACTTCTTTAACACTTGATTTTATATTTATTAAAAGCGGCTTATACATTACAGCAAGCTGACGAGCCATCGTCCATGGCACTTGTCCAGTATTTAGAACAATCATTCTATAAATTAATTGATGTACACTTTCAGCTATCCAAAACTCGACTTTAATATTGTTACTTCCGATTTCATTATTATGACGCTTCGCGTCAAGAAGCGCTGTTGTCCGCTGCATCCCATCAATGATGGCTAACGTTTCAATATTATCCCTTGATAATTGGGACACAAGGTCTCCATTTTCCTTCTTTAATGGTAGCTTATGCGCCAGTTCTTGATCAGCCACAATGCCAATAACAATTGGTGGAGGAACTGCACCTTTAATCAAGTCATCGATAAGACGCTCCCTAATTCGTTTAGCTGGCTGTGGTCGTTTTTAATTGATCTCTTTGACCCTCTATTCCTCCATAATTTCTCTGTGAGGCAACTCCGCCAATTCTAGATAACATGTTAATGCTCATTTTGGTCATGCAAGACCAAGATTTGAACCTACTCATCTTTTAACCAATCCATAGGTTGAGTCTCCAAACACGGGCCTTTGAAATGCACTTTTTCGTTCTTTATTGTCACCTTTTTTAGTATTGGATTCAACGGATTAATTTTATTCTAAATTCACATTACTGGCTCGCTTCAGACCGCAGATTTGAATTTCCCATTTCTATTAAAATCCACCTCCCGCTTAGCCACGTTCAAATTCTCTGTTCCAAAAGCCGCCCGCATCCATTGTTTCTTTTGTACATGGGTTTTGGGCTGACGTTCGTCGGCAGGGTCTTCGTACCGCCTGCGCCGGGTTTCCAGCCGCGCAGACTTTATTTCATCCCGAAATGTCGAAACGCATCCTCGATTGCTTTTTGCTTCTCCCGCAGGACAAGGAACCTGCGAACATTCGGATCGTAACGACGTGATGACATATTAACCGGGAGTTCATTCAAATCCTTGCAGTGGGCAATCCAGCATGACTTTGGAACATAAGCCTGTGCTCACTTTGACCCAGTCCTGAATTTGTTTGTATGTCTGCCGCGATTGTCCACCCTCCGATTGAACTACACGCTCATCGGAATGGGTCCTCGGGTCAAGCCCGTGCCTTCTCGGCAATTGTAAACAATCGCCTGCCAGGGCCGGATGACTAATCGAGGGTGCCACTACCGCCCCGGTCTGCCCGTTTTCCCCGGTCTTCTTTTGCGGCGGCGTTCGTCGGCAGGGTCTTCGTAGGTGCCTGCGCCAATCTGCGCTCGCCTGATCGGCTTCGCTGGATTGTTTGATTTATTCACTCACGTTGTTAGCTTTCCGCTGGCGCGTCCGCGCCACCGTCCGTTCGCGCACTGGCATCGGCTTGCACTTCCGCTTCGCGCGCTTGTCCTGCCACGGAGGGTGGTTCTTTTCCCTTGATGGCTCCCCTCACCGTGCCATCGGTACTACAGATTTTCCCGCATATCGTCGCCGTAAGATTTGCGAGGAGCCGTCCAACCATCCGGCACCTTCTTTATTTCCGTGCGCTTGTTGGTCATTTCGTCGAGTTCGGGTTTTTTGAAATTGGAAGGCTTCCCCTGCGCCTTTCCGTTTTCTGGACTCCTGCGTGTTCTCCACGCCAACGCTCCGTGCCAGCGGGATCGTCCGCCACGGCCAGTTCCACCTCGCGCAGGCGCTTGATCTCGTCGCGCAGGCGGGCGGCCATCTCGAAGTCGAGATCGGCGGCGGCATCGCGCATTTCCTTTTCCAGCGCTCGCCAGATGGGCCTTGAGATTGCCGCCCACCAGTTCGCCTGAATCCTTGCCGAGCTTGTCGCTGAATGCCCGCGATCCGGGCGTGACGTGATCGGCCTCGTAAACGCTGCGACAGAATGTCCTGAATGTTCGACTTGATCGATGCCGGCGTGATGCCGTGCTCGTCGTTATAGGCCAGCTGCTTTTCGCGGCGGCGGTTGGTCTCGGCAATCGCGCGCTCCATGGAGCCGGTCATGTTGTCGGCATACATGATGACCTTGCCGTCGACATTTCGCGCGGCGCGGCCAATGGTCTGCACCAGCGAGGTTTCCGAGCGCAGGAAGCCCTCCTTGTCGGCGTCGAGGATCGCGACCAGCGCGCATTCGGGAATGTCCAGCCCCTCGCGCAGCAGGTTGATGCCGACCAGCACGTCGAACGCGCCGAGGCGCAGATCGCGCAGGATCTCGATGCGCTCCAGCGTGTCGATGTCCGAATGCATGTAGCGCACGCGCACGCCGTTTTCGTGGAGATATTCGGTCAGGTCCTCGGCCATGCGCTTGGTCAGCGTCGTGACCAGCGTGCGGTATCCGGCCTCGGGCGGTCTGCTTGATCTCGCCGAGCACATCATCGACCTGGGTCTTGGCCGGGCGGATTTCCACCGGCGGATCGATCAGGCCGGTGGGGCGGATCACCTGTTCGGCGAAGACGCCGCCGGACTGGTCCAGTTCCCAGCCGCCGGGCGTTGCGGAAACGGCGACGGTCTGCGGGCGCATGGCGTCCCACTCCTCGAAGCGCAGCGGGCGGTTGTCCATGCAGGATGGCAGGCGGAAACCGTATTCGGCCAGCGTCGCCTTGCGGCGGAAGTCGCCCCGGTACATGGCGCCGATCTGGGGAATGGTGACATGGCTCTCATCGACGAAGACGAGGGCATTGTCGGGGATGTATTCGAACAGGGTTGGCGGCGGCTCGCCGGGCTTGCGGCCGGTCAGATAGCGCGAATAGTTCTCGATGCCGGCGCAGGAGCCGGTCGCCTCCAGCATTTCGAGGTCGAAGTGGGTGCGCTGCTCCAGCCGCTGGGCCTCCAGCAGGCGGCCGGCATTGTTGAGTTCATCGAGGCGCAGTTTCAGCTCGTCCTTGATGGCCTTGGTCGCCTGGTTGAGCGTCGGGCGCGGGGTCACATAGTGCGAATTGGCGTAGATCTTGACCGATTGCAGATCGTCCATCTTGTGGCCGGTGAGCGGGTCGAATTCGGTGATCGTCTCGATCTCGTCGCCGAACAGCGAGATGCGCCAGGCGCGGTCCTCCAGGTGGGCGGGGAAGATTTCGATCGTGTCGCCGCGCACCCGGAACGTGCCGCGCACGAAATTCGCCTCGGCGCGCTTGTATTGCTGGGCCACCAGATCGGCGAGCAGCTGGCGCTGGTCGATCCGGTCGCCGATCGTCATCTTGAAGGTCATCGCCGTATAGGTCTCGACCGAGCCGATACCGTAAATGCAGGAGACCGAGGCGACGATGATCACGTCATCGCGCTCCAGCAGCGAGCGGGTGGCGGCGTGGCGCATCCGGTCGATCTGCTCGTTCACGCTCGACTCCTTTTCGATATAGGTGTCCGAGCGCGGCACATAGGCTTCCGGCTGGTAATAGTCGTAATAGGAGACGAAATACTCGACGGCATTGTCCGGGAAGAACTGCTTGAACTCGCCGTAAAGCTGGGCGGCCAGCGTCTTGTTCGGCGCGAGGATGAGCGCCGGGCGCTGGGTCTCCTCGATCACCTTGGCCATGGTGAAGGTCTTGCCGGAACCGGTGACGCCCAAGCAGGACCTGGGTCTGGTCTTTGTTGGTTTTCCGCTGGCGCGTCCGCGCCGCCGTCCGTTCGCGCGCTGGCACTCGCTGGTCGCTCGCTTGTGCTGCCACGGAGGGGGTCGCTCTTCGCTCCCTATGCTGGCCTACTCAACCTCCCGCCCTGCCCGTTCGGCGGCCTCTCGGATATAGGCCTCATCGAATCCGGCATCGGGCCAGCGCCTCGCCATAGGGTCTGCCGGTCACGCCCTCGACCAGATCGGCAATCGCAGTCGGCTGGTCACCGGCGGGCTTGTAGGGCGTCACCATGCGGATCGGAATGCCGCCTTCGGACTTGTCGGGCCGGTCCGGGCGGTGCGGCACCCAGTCCGGTCAGGTCCTTGTTGATATTCGGATCGCCCGCCGCCAGCAGGCTCTGCAGGGCATTGTCCGTCGCCGCGATGCCGGCATTGGCAAACTGCCCGGCATCCTCCAGCGAGATATCCACGCCAGAAACCGGATTGAGGCCCGCCGCCGCGCGCTCTTTCGGATCCATGTGCCGCCAATGGTCGTGCCGCGCGATGTGCGCGTCTCGGAGGGTTTGTTGCCTTCGCGGCAGCGCTTCGCGCGCCTCCGCGGCGCTTCGCCCCCCTCTCGGCATTCGGTTCACGATTGCCTGCCGCGTTGACAGGTCGCTCTTCGCTCCCTGTTACCTGCTCCTCGGCCTTGCGCCGGCGGCCTGCTCCACCTTCACGCGGTGCTTGCCGGCCTCGGAGCGGATCTTGCGCATCTCCTCGGTCCGGGGCGTTTCGCGTCCTCCTCCTCGGCCATGGCAGCCAGTCATCCAGCGCGCCACCGGAAAGCGGTTCGCCCTCGAGATCAGGCTGTTTGGCTTCAGCAAAGCCCGTGTTTGCATTCAATCCAGATGCTTGCGCATCGTCTCCATGTAGGTGGGCTGACCGCCGGACACCCCTTTCGTCCGCTTGTCCTTCTGCCAGGAGGGATTTCTGCGCGCCAGCTCTTCGCTCGCCGCTTCGCTGGCTTCCTGGGCTTTGGATTTGCCTGATTTTTTTGGCCGTGGGGAGGATCTACGTGACATGCCTGCAATATGGCGAGGCAATTGCGGAAATGGAAGGGGCAAGGCGAGGAAAAACAGGCCGCTACTGACAGTGAGGTGTCAGGAGGCTTTGTGGTCAGGAGGCTCTGAGCATCCTCACCAGTTTCTCAGACCTTTCGCGCCACGATGAATGGCCTGATATCCCGCTTGCCGGAACCATGCCATTCCACCGCCTCTATTTCGAAACCGGCATGACGGAGCGCCGCCTGCAACTGACCGGATTCATACGACGACCACATCTTCACGGTGCCTTGCCAAATGCCCGCATGACAGGGATTGCAAGGCGGATCAGCGCGTTCATCTCGCCAAGGCAGGGTGTCTTCGAGACAAACAGGCCACCGGGTTTCAGCATGGCGTGAATATCGCCCAGCGCCGCCTCAAGGTCAGGCACAAGATGGAGATAATTGTAACCGAGCACCACATCAAATCCGCCAGCCGGCGGGTTGACGGTTTGCGAGGTTGCCACCTCGAACAACAGGCCGGGAATCGGCGCATCAGCATTCTTTTTCCGGGCAATGTCGATCATGCCGCCGGAGATGTCGGTGGCCATGAACCGGGCAACGGCGGGCGCCAGTTTCATCGCCGTGGACCCGTTCCACAGCCCAGTTCCACGACGGTATTACCAGTCGCCAATAGATCGAGCGTGCGGTCGATGGTCTTGTCATAACCGGCCATGTCGCCGATTCTCGATTTGGCGTATTTCGGCGCAATCCTGTCCCAGAAACGGGCTTTGTACGGGTTTACGGATTGTTGAATTTGCGGTTCGGGGAGTGTACTGGCCATGGTCATGGGAGGTCTTTCAGTTTCGATTGACTAGGGAGGATTTGCACCGAACTTACATATGCGAATATGAAAGATAAATTGACGCATTTTTGCAGATCATATATACGTATTTGCATGAGTAATATGGATTGGAATCAGGCACGGGCATTCTGCGCTACGGCAGACAGCGGCTCCCTGTCTGCAGCCGCCCGCGAACTCGGGCTGACCCAGCCTACCCTTTCACGGCAGGTGATTGCCCTTGAGGAAAGCCTTGGCATAACCCTGTTCGAACGGGTCGCCAAGCGCCTCGAACTGACCGATGCCGGGCGCGATCTCCTGCCCCATGCCCGTCGGATGAGCGCCGCCGCCGATGCGATGGAACTGGCCGCCACCGGCAAATCCGATAGCGATCGAGGGGTTTGTCAGTATTTCCGCCACCGACAGCATTTCGCAGTACCTGCTGCCCCCTGCCATCCGTCGCATCCGCGAGGCCGCCCCCGGACTGGCGATCGAGATCGTCGTTTCGAATTCGTCTGAGTGACCTTCTGCGGCGCGAGGCTGATATCGCCATTCGCCATGTGCGGCCCATCGAACCCGACCTTTTTGCCAAACTGTTGCGGCAGACCAAGGCCGGTTTTTACGCTTCGCGAAAATGGGTGGCGGAAAACGGTCACCCGCTTAAAGCCTGAAGACGCTGCAGCGTGTCCCTTTATCGGCTTCGAGCGGAGCGAACGCTTTACCGGGCACTTGCGCGAAATGGGGTTCAGCGATTGACCCCCGTCCACCTTTCCCGTCATCTGCGACAATTCCCTGATTGTGCTTGAAATGGTGCGTCAGGGCTTCGGCATCGGCATTTTGATGAAGGAAATCGCCGGACAATTCGATGATCTGGTCGAAATCCTCGATGATGTGCCCGAACTCGAATTCCCGATCTGGCTCGTGACCCACCGCGAACTCCACACCAGCCGCAAGATCAGACTGGTGTTTGATATTCTGGCGGAGGAGTTGGGAGAGGGGGTGATGGGTGAGATCAATGTTTGAATATGTTCTCTCTATGCCAACTTAAGAATTGCGGAGCAGGACGAAGTCGCTGGATGCCAGGGGTTTTGGCAAAGCCTGTTGAATTGATAAATTGTTGAACACCTTCGGGATCATTAGCTTGGCGGGAAACCATTATTCTTAAATCATCTTCCAAACTGATCAATCCACGATCAAACATCCAATGCGCTGTACCTGACAACGCAATTCCGTTTTGAACGATGTCAGGGCCATCGAATTCGACTGGCTTTATGTGAGCCGCTTCAGCTTCAGCTCTCCCTCCACCATTGATGAACTTCAAACCGCTTATTGCGCATCTTTCTCCGTAAGCCTTCAAGACAAGCTTGCGAAAAGCCCTGTCCCTTACCATCCTTGTTGCCTGATAAGAAATTCGAATTCCTTTCAAAGTCATATACAAACTCTGATCCGATTTCAGACATTCCGTCTGTCTAGAACATCTTCCCGTGGCAAAAGAGAGTCATCCATACTCAACCCCTTCTCGAGAATACGATCAAAATCTTGCGGTGAAATCGTGCGAACAGCTGATTGGGCTCGACCTGACAGTTTATCGAACTCGTTCAACAATCCAAGTTCTATGGGGCGGCCATCATCATTAAAGGGTACAAAATTTGGAAAATCCAAATAACTGCCAGTCTCAATGAGTGCCAAATACATATCTGACACATTTGGATCGGGAATTATTTTTCCAATTTTTGCGATTGCAAAATAGCCGCGACTATCTTTCACTTTTGTTGGTTCGAGATAAACAATCCAGTCACGCAAAGATTTTTCGACACGACTTAAATATTGCCTGGGAAATTGATACTGTACAGCAGGACTGTCTTCGTAAATAGAGTCAGTACGGTGCATGAATACACTGTAGGCCATTCGCCCCTCAAGTAGCGATGTAATTTGTTGGAAACGCTATCACACAAGAAGTTTACTACAAAGCCCCTTCCCCGCCTTCCTGACCGCCCTATCTGCCAATCGGATCACTTAAACGCCGGAGCCATTCATGCCGACATCCGTCACCGCCTATCTTGCGACCATCGTCATTTTTCTGGCCATAGATTTTGTCTGGCTGAAATATGTGGCGCTGGGGTTTTACCGCGAGCAGATCGGGCATTTGATGCTCGACAAGCCGAATCTTGCGCATCGCTGCCGGATTTTACCTGATGTATGCGGTGGCCATTGTGGTGCTGGCGGTGCTGCCCGCACTTCGCGGCGGCGGCTGGACAACCGCCCTGCTCTACGGCGCGCTGCTCGGCATGGCTGCCTATGGCACCTATGACATTACCAATCTGGCCACGCTCAAAGACTGGCCGTCACTGGTTTCCATGGTCGACTGGGCCTGGGGAACGGTGCTGACCGTCGCGATGTTGGCGTTTTTCGTTACCCGGTATTTTCAATAGGTGCAGTTTTTTTCGCTCACACCAGATGCTGGCGCATCGGCTGCGCGGGCGCGCCCTGACCGGGCGGACGCCTCTTCGGCATCAATGCGTTAAGCCGCTTTCTGTTTTCGCTCCGCTTACCGGAAGGTGACCTGCTTCAGGCAACAAAAACCCCGACCCCGGCAATTACGCCGGAGCCGGGGTCATTCTGACCTGCCGATGAGGGGGTATCAGCAGGCCACCTCGTTTCATGCAGGCCGGCGTTAGGCCGTTGCTGCTGCAAACTCGTCCGCATTCGAGACCGCCATCGCCATCGGTGTCAGCCGCCTTGAACTGGTCTTCGGTCCATGTCCAACCGGCATCCGCCGCTTCTTCCATTGTAACCATGCCGTCGCCATTTGCATCGACTGTTCGCAAAGTCGGCTTCCTGGGCGAGTGCCGGACAATGCGCCCAAGGCAAGAAGGGAAAGTGCGAGTACAAACTTCTTCATGTTAACCTCCTGTTGATCGGCCGGACCGTTATGGTTTTTGCCATAGGGCTATCGGCAGACCTGGTTTTTTCCGTTTTTCCGCAGCGCACCATAGCGCCGCGGTGAGGGAAAGGTGACGGTCAATCGGGGCGGATTTCCGGCGAAAAGGGCGCGAAAATCCGGCGGGCGATCAAGCCTTGATACAGAGAAAACAACATTTGAATTCAATTACTTGTACAAGATGTTACATCACGGAATTCTTGCAGAATGTAATATCTTGTCGCAGGTCAGGAACGCGACCGCTTAGCGCGAGCTGAATCCTGGCCGAGCATAAAAAAGGCCTCTCATCATCACTGACAAAGGCCTTCATTTCTTGGCATGGGAATGGCGGAAACCGTTGCCTGCCTTTGAACTACATTGCAGCGGCAGCAGTGAATTCTTCGGCATTCAAAGAGCCGTCAGCGTCTTTGTCTGCAGCGTTGAAGTCATCTTCTGACCATGCCCAGCCTGCAGCTGTGGCTTCTTCCATGGAAACCATGCCATTTGCATCAGAGTCAACAACAGCGAAAGTCCTTTTCACCGGCGTGGGAAGCCGCAAAAACAGCGACGGATGAAAAGCAAACGAAAGCGATTGAAAGCAGAACTTTTTTCATTCCAAAACTCCTGTAAGGAACCAAAACCGGCATGATTATCACACTACGGCGGACCTCACATTGCGTCCCGAATTCAGGCGGAAATTTGTTCCAATTTGAGCGGAATAAAGTGAGCCGTAAGTATATTTTTCCGGGCAATTTTCAAAAGGGAAAAAACCTCGTAAGGGCACGTTCCTAGCAGAGTCGTTTAAACGGGAAAAACAGGTTTCTAACGGCCTTCGAAAAAGCTTTCGACATTTTCCTTGCCGAGATAGCGGGCAATGAAATCGCGCCGCGCCTCGGACAAGGTCGAGAACGGCAAGGGAGGCCATGGCGTGGTCGAGTTCGGGCCACTCGCCGGTCGCCACATATTTGAGGCCGATATTGGAATACTGACGGTACAAGCACCGGCAGCTTGCGCTCGCCATGTTCAAGCGCCTCGATCACGCAACTTATATCGGCGATGGTTTCGCAATTGCCGATCAGATCCTGCACGTCGACCTGCGGCGGGATTGGGGCTTCAAATTCCTTGTGGGGAACGGCATGACCGGACAAGCGCCGGATTGCTGCATTTCTGCTCGATAAAGCGCTTCAGCACATGGCGCGAAAGCGGCGAGAAAGCCTGGGAGATCGTTACCGGTCCGATCAGGTATTTGATCGACTTGTCCCGGCGCAGGATATCCATCACGCCGCGCCACATCAGCATGAGCGGCGCATAGGATCGCTGGTAGTCATCGCCAATGGCGGCGCGGCCAAGTTCCAGGGAATGGGGCAGAAGATCGGCAAAGGGCTTGCGGAAACCGAAAGATCGAGGCCGAAACCAGATCGGACAGATCAACGCCGCCCTCAATGCGCGAGGGGATCAGGTAGCGGTAGCTGCCGGCAATCTTTCGGTTCTTCGTCGTCCCACAGGACCAGATGCGAATAGACCCGGTCATATTCATCCAGCAAATCGGCGGGAGATGCGACACTGGCACCGCCGGAATAGGCATCGAAGCGCACATCGGCAACAGGTGCACGCAGGGTTTCGGGCAGGCCGTGAGGAACGTCAATAACCTTGAGATCGCCATGCTCGACAAGGGTATCATAGCCCGGCAAGGGTTTCGACAATCTCCGCTGGCCTTCGACGGAGCCAGCGGTTCGGCACTGGCGCTTGCGCGCGCGCTGATGCGAACCGGAAGCGATGCGCTCGATTTGCGGCTTGCCGAATAGGCCGGATCAGCCGAATAGGTCAACGCCCGTGCCAATTGGCCGGGAGGAGTTACCCGGCCGGCCTTGATAATCTGTTCGGCAGGCACCGGATCGCCCAAGGTGAAACCGAATTCGTAATTGCCGCGCATGAATTCGCGCAGCAGCAGCAGCGTGCGCAATTTGGGATGAATCAGTCCGGCGGTCTGAAAGCGCCATGAATTGCGTCCCGAAACATGAACCGGAACCAGATTGGCACCGCCTGCCTCCACGAAATATGCGCACCTGATCGGTCCACTCGCCGTCCTGAACATGGCGCTGGCCCCATTTCAGATGCGAGCAAAGCCTGCCGGGGAAACAGCGCCAGATCGCCGCCATCCTTGAGATGTTTCAGGGCACCCATCATGGAACGGCGGTTCATCGCCCGGTTTTTCTCGTTCATGAACGGATCGACGAACAGCAATTTGTGGGTGATGGAATCGGCGCTGGTCAGAAACGTATTGGCAAACAGCCGGAAATTGGGCCGGATACTGCTCCAGCATCATGTTCATCGCAAAGGCATCGGACATGCCATAGGGATGGTTGGCAACAAAAACGGCGGGCTTGCCTTCCAGTTTTTCAAAGGCTTCGGGATTGGTGACCCGCCACTTGATACCCATTTCCCTGAACAGGTGATTGATCATCACCTCGCTGGAAGGCCATGGCGTTCCTGCCTTCAGGCAGATGCGGTTGACCGCACCGATGCCGACAATGCGCTCGGCAAGACCAATAATGGCGCGGTCAATCCATTTCTCGGAAGTTTTGCCAAGCAATTCCCCGGTGCGCAAATATTTCGGGCCCGGTCCACCGGATCCGTCCGGATTAAAGCGATACTTGTAGGGTTGGGTCGACAGGCCCGCTGTCTTAGCCAGAACTGCGGGGGCAGTATCTTTGCCTGTCTCGTCAGCAATTGCCATTTGATTCCCCGCCTGAAAGCCGATCCTGCAGCCCGATAATTTGCCGGCTGCTCCGGTTATCTTCCCTGGTGACATCCTGACCAGAGCATTCCGGCCAATGCGCCAACACCTTGTTCTTTATGGAGAGAATGTGGCAGTTTTGCAATGACGGATTGACGAACCCGATGCTCGCCTGCAGGCGAAACTGTTGAAAATGCGATTTTTTTAAAATTTGCCTTGTTATTTCCACAACTTGCCGTGATGCTCTGTTTCAATCACTTTTGGGGCGCTGAAAGGGAGACTTTGATGCAATTCGTGAACAACCCTGTAAATCCGCACCCAATGCCGGCGCGCCGGTTTCTGGCCATCGGAATTATGTGCGCCATGGCACTTTCTGCGGCCATGCCCGCCCAAGCCGCCCGGATTGATGTACGAACACTGACCTGCCAGCAGGCCGTGAATCTGGTCCACACGCGCAAGGCAATCGTTCTCACACTGACCAATAATACTTATGACCGGATTGTGCGTGATTTCCTGCAATGCATGCGCGATGAGCAAACCAAAAACGTGTTTGCGCAAACGCTGGATTCGCCGCGCTGCCTCATCGGCAAACGCTGCATACCCTATGACCCGATCCTGAAGTATTGACCGTGCGGACCTTGGCCAGATTTTTGGCGGCGGCAGTTATTGCGGCCGGGTTTTTCATGCCGCTGCAATCCCTGGCCCAGGATGCGGCTGATGCTGTCGCGCCGGAATTTGGAACCCATCGCGCCAGCGCTGATCTGGTAAGGGCCAAAACCCGCATGATTGCGGCCGCGCATCCCGATGCCGCAAAAGCGGGACTGGCCATGCTGGAAGCAGGCGGCAGCGCCATTGATGCCATGGTGGCAACCCAACTGGTTCTGGGCCTGGTTGAGCCCCAATCCTCCGGGCTCGGCGGCGGCGCGTTTCTGGTTTATCACGACGCGAAAGACCGGCAAGCCGATCACGCTGGACGGGCGGGAAACCGCACCGATGGCGGCAACAGGTGATCTCTTCATCGGCGAAGATGGCGAGCCGCTCAACTTTTTCGATGCTGTCATCGGCGGACGATCCGTGGGCACGCCGGGCACTGTTGCCCTGCTTGAAGACTGCACATGAACGCTATGGAAAACTGCCTTGGGCGGATCTGTTTCGAACCGGCGATTGATCTGGCCGAGGACGGCTTTATCGTGTCCCCGCGCCTCAACGCCTCGATTGCACGGCGCTGCCGAAAGCCTTTTCAAATATGAGGCAACGCGCAACTACTTCTTCTCCGAAGAAGGGGTGCCGATATTTCCGGGCACAAAACTCAAGAACCCGGCCTATGCCGAGACCCTCAAGGCGATTGCCGCCGATGGTGCAAAAGCCTTTTATTCCGGTGAGATAGCCCAGGATATTGTGAATGTGATTCAATCAGCGGAAGGCAATCCCGGCCTGCTTGTCGCTGGAAGATCTGGCGGCCTACGAAGTGAACGAGCGCCCTGCAGTTTGTGTCGATTATCGCGATACCCGGGTTTGCGGCATGGGACCACCCTCATCCGGCGCGCTGACGGTCGGCCAGATATCTGGGCATGCTTGAACCCCATGATCTGGCCGCGCTCGGGCCGCGTGACCCTGAAAGCTGGCGGCTGATCGGCGAAGCCTCCCGCCTCGCCTTTGCCGACCGCGGCCGCTACATGGCTGACAGTGATTTTGTCAAAATGCCAAAAGGCCTGCTCAACAAGGCCTATCTTGGTGAACGCAGCAGCCTACTGAACGGCAAGGATCGGAGCCTTGTCCTGCCGCCGGAAGCTGTCCAGCCCGGCAATCCGCCGATGGACCACGCCCTGCTGTATGGCGATGATCAGTCGCTGGAACTGCCCTCCACCAGCCATTTCGTCGATCCGTGACGAAGACGGCAATATGGTTTCCATGACCACAACCATCGAAAACGGGTTCGGTTCGCGGCTGATGGTGCGCGGTTTTCTGCTCAACAATGAGCTGACCGATTTTTCCTTTGTGCCGGATCTGGGCGGTGTTCCGATTGCCAACCGGGTTGAGCCGGGCAAGCGGCCCCGCTCCTCCATGGCGCCGACCATTGTCTACCGGGATGGCAAACCCTGGTTGGCCATCGGTTCACCGGGCGGCAGCCGGATTATCGGCTATGTGGCCAAGACACTTGTCGCGGTCATTGACTGGGGAATGGACGTTCAGGCGGCAATCGACCTGCCGCATCTCGTCAACCGGTTTGGCACGTATGACGTTGAAGAAGGCACCAGCGCTGAAAGCTTTGCCCCTGCCCTTTCAGATTTCGGCTACAAGGTGCAGCGCACGCGATCTCAATTCCGGCCTGCACGGCATCATGATCACTCCGGAAGGACTTGAAGGCGGAGCTGACCCGAGGCGTGAGGGCGTGGCTCTGGGGGATTAGGATGATGTTGCGGCCAGTTTCGCCTGGCAAAACCGGTAAATTGGCTCAGGTGATCGCGCCAATTCCCTAAACAACCAAAAGCCCGGACTGCCTTCTGCGGCAATTCCGGGCTTATGGCATCAGCCTGGTTCAGGGGCTTTAATTCTTTGTCAGGCTCAGGCGACAGCCAGCGCCTTCATGTTGGCGATCAGGCGTTCCTGCTCGGCAGTCAGCATTTCAACCTTTGCCGTATCTTCGACCTGCTCGGCGCCGATGCGCTCGGAGATGATGTTCATCAGGGTTTCGTTGGCCGATTTCAGGGATTCCATGCGGGCAAGCATGCTGGCCTTGGCAACAGCAGCCTCGGACGGTGGATATTCGATTTCGCTAAAGGGTCTGATCATGGCTTTACTCACTTTACTGGTTACGACGATTATTCCGGTCTGCACCCGGTTCCTGAAAGGGGTGCAACCGACCTTCCTTGAAAAGGCTGAACAAAGGATGCATGAACAGGCTTAACAATTTAATAATGTGAACGAATGAATTCATTCTGCTTTGGTCCGCGCTTTGCTTCGCTGCTCAGGAATGCTACCAGTTTGACATCGTCAACGTATTCAGGAAGTTCGATTTGAAAATCTGTTTTGTTGCCAGCCGTTCCGATGAAGCCCAGGCAGGGCTCGAACGGCTTGAAAAGAAATACGGCAATGTCAGCCCAAAGGAAGCTGATGTGATTGTTGCGCTTGGCGGCGACGGATTCATGCTGTCCACCCAGCACCGGTTCATGAATTCGGGCACTCCAGTCTACGGCATGAACAAGGGCACGGTCGGTTTCCTGATGAATGAGTACACGGAAACCGGTCTGAAAAAGCGGCTGGCTGCAGGCCGTTGAAAACCGGATCCAGCCGCTGGTCATGATCGCCACGGACAAGGCAGGGCAAACTCCACCGCCACAAGGCGATCAACGAAGTCTCGCTGCTGCGCCAATCCTACCAGGCTGCCAGTCTGAAGATCAGCGATTGACGGCAAGACACGGCTGGAAGCGCTGGTGGGCGATGGTGTGCTGGTGTCAACGCCGGCGGGATCAACCGCCTATAACCTGTCGGCGCACGGGCCGATCCTGCCGCTGGATGCGCCGCTGCTGGCGCTGACGCCGATCAGCCCGTTCCGGCCAAGGCGCTGGCGCGGTGCGCTGATTCCGGCAACCAGCGAAGTGGAAATCATCGTCAACGAAGCCGGAGCAAAAGACCGGTCAACGCTGTTGCCGATCATTTCGAGGTGAAATCGGTGACGAAAGGTGATTGTGCGCGAAGACCCCGAAGTCAACCGGCATCATCCTGTTTGATCCGGACCATTCCTGGGATGAGCGGATACTTGCCGAACAGTTCCAGTATTAGAGGCTCGTCATGCCGCAAGATCATCGCTGCCCGGGTAACACCGGAGTAGGACTGCGTCGTCCAAAGGCTGCGCCACCTGGCTGGCCTGCATCCTGCGTTGGCTGCAACCAGGCTCAACCTCTTCATCCATGGCCTCTTCCTCGGCATATGGCAGCATCGGCCAGTTCCTCGGCCAATTCGATAGCAAAGGCGATCAATTCTTCCGGCGTCATTTCATATTCTGCCATGCTTTCAGGTGCAGGCAGCGCCAGCGGCTTCGTCTTTTCAGCAATCGCCAATCTGCTCGACCTTGACTCGCGCATTATTCCCGTGCCGCATCCGTGCAGATCTTGCGCAGCAGCATCATCAGCTCATCGACAACCCGGTCGCGCTGCCCTTCATAGGTCGAAACCACTTCGCGGGTCACCAGATATGGCAAGCCGGTCATGATTGCTGCCGTCGCTGGCCGCGAGATGCTGACGCCAGGTAGCAATCGTCAGGCGAAAGACATCCATGGCAGAGACCGGCAGGCCGGCTTTTGTATAGATGGCATGAAAGGCGGCGCTGCGATTGTCCTGCAGCACCCGCTCCACCCGGGCCAATGGACTGGCCGGACAAGAACGCTCAGGGAATGGGCAAAAAGGGAAAGATTTCCCATGCAAATTGCCCTCAAGCAGGAAGCGGTGTGTCAGCTTCTTGCGCTGATAAGCGCCTCGACGACTTCGCGGATTTCGCGATCTGAAATCTGGGCTGCGAAGGTGATGGTCGCCTTGTCACAGACTTCGATCAGTTCCCTGCGGCGTTTTTCGCTGGTGCTGCCGTCATCCTCGTCGTCATCTTCCTTCAACAGCGACAGGGCATAATGTTCGATCAGGATAACCCTCGCCCGAACGCCGATATCATCACGCGCCAACAGGCATTTGCGAAGATCGCTTTCCTCGCCGTGGCGTACGGCAATTTCATGAAAATCGTCTTCACTGAGGCGCGCAGAAGGGTTGGTGATCATCATCAGACAGGCATTGGCAGATCCCTCGCGGGCAATCACGCGGCAAACAGTTTGGCGTAATATGATAGCGACAGGCGATGGCCATTTGCTGCTCATCATTTCCGGCGCGCAGGATATTGATCAGTTCAATGTCGAGCAGGATTGGCGAGCCGACGAGGACAGGGATCGAGACCATCGGCTGGTCATCGGCAAGGGCCAGAACGAGATGGCGCGGCGGATTTGGCACTTCGCTCGAGGGCTTTGGCAAATGCGAGGCGGACTTCGGCATCCTGATCGTCCAGAATGCAGGTCATAGCCGCTTCCGCGGCCTCAAGCTGTTCCTCATCGAGTTGTGATTTGTGCCAGGCACGGACCAGGGTATCCGCAGCCTTTGCGCGGTCCTCCGTATCAGCGGTTTCCATCCACCCAACCAGACGCTCGATGATCATTCACGCAACTCCACAACACGTTACAAGACAATCCGCACTATGCGGAAAGGCGGGTTTTCACCCGCTGTGGAGGTTAGTATGGGCAAAAAGGATTAACGATCGGTTCACCATGCGGAGGAAGGTTTTGTTAACCAAACCGGCCCGCCGGATACCGCAAAGACGCTTTGATGTTTACTTGTTGTCCATCGGCCATGAGGGACGATTCAATTCGAACATCTCCCCAAACCGGGCATAGTCCATATAGCCCAGCCGGGTGAGCGGACCTGCCTTTGCGACGTCAAAGCGCCCTTCGGCGATGTAGGCATCGTCGATATAAACGCCGACAACCTGGCCTATGACCATGAAATGATTGGTCGGCTTGCCATTGAGGTCCTTCAATTCGAAGATATCGGTCTTTTTGCATTCAAGGGCGGCGGGAATGCCCTTGATACGTGGAGCCTTGACCTTTTCGCCCGTGACCGCTTCAAGTCCTGCAACATCAAACTCGCTGATCCCGGCGGGTGCGGCGGCTGAACTCGCATTCATCGCGTCGGTCAGCGCCTCGGAAACATAATTGCAGACGAACTCACCGGTCTTGTCGATGTTTTCCACTGTGTCCTTCCACTCCTGTGAAGAGAACATCACCATGTCCGGGCGTGAACAGACGGCATTGAAGTAGCTGTACGGGGCAAGATTGGCGACACCATCCACGGAACGTGTGGAAATCCAGCCGATCGGACGCGGTGCAACCAATGCCTTGAAAGGCGAATGGGGTAGAAAGTCTCTGCTGTTGTCCGGTTCAAAAAACAAGATTGTCTACTCCATTACCTTCAATACATCATCAAGATCGGGGCGTGCGCGTTCGGTTTTGGGCATCGTACGTGTTCCGATGTGAATGAAACCTGCCACTCGCTCGCCCTCGCCTGCACCGAAAGCAGGCGCAAGTTTCTCGTCAAAGGCATACCACTCGGTCAGCCACTGGGCATCATAGCCCATCGCATTGGCTGCGATCAGCCAGTTCATTCCGGCTGCACCGCAGGAAAGCTCCTGCTCCCAAACCGGCACTTTGGGATGATCGACAGGCGCCGATATGAGACCGATCACCGTGGAAGAACGCGACAGGCGGGTCTTTTCCAGTTCCTGCATTTCAGAGGTAAGCGCTGCATCCTTTTCAAGAGCCCGCTCAAGAATCATCCGGCCAAGGCGCTCCTTTGCCGATGGCGAATATTCGATGAAGCGCCAGGGTGCGATCTTGCCGTGATCGGGAACCCGTGAAGCGATTTGTGCCATTGATCTGATTTCATCAGGTGAAGGTCCGGGGCCTGCCATGGTCTTGGCAGGTACCGAGCGGCGGTTTCGCATGAAATCAAGGACGGTTTCGTTTGTTGCTTCAGACATATTAGTGCTACTTATCCTGATAATCGTTTCAAACCACGCTTTGTCCACATTTCAGTGGTTCCGTCAAATCGCAAAAGCGGCTAAGGGTTTTTGCAAGTTCTATGCTATATATGGGAGATGCCCGCAATGACCACCCGAGGGCTCGCTGAGCAGTTCCGTTTTACTGCTGATCCTATTTTGATTGCAGCGCCAATCCTGCTGCTGGCGTCTGCCTATTTCGCCTCGGCCTGGCCCGAAGACCACCTTGTTCTTGAAATAATCGAAGCGCTTGGCGTGCCGGTTTTGCTGTTTGCCGTTCTGGGAAGGTGTTGGTCCATTCTTGCAGCACAAGCCAGCAGCAATGATGTTCCCAGTATCCAGGGGCCATACAGATTTGTTGCCCATCCCATGTATTTCTTTGGTTCGCTCGCATTTGCAGCTATCGGCATGATTGCCGGCTCATCGGTTCTTGCCATTGTTTTCTTCCTGTTTGGCTTTGTTATGTCACGCATCTTGATCAACCGAAGGGACGAGCATCCGCTTTACAACCATTCCGAAGCGGCAATGTATCGTGAGCTTGTGCCGGATTTTTTCCCGTCGCTTTCACCGCGGGTAACTGCAGATGAAGCCACTGACCGGCTGGTCTATTCGCAATCCATGCTCATGCGATGCGTTCTAGATGCCGGTTTCCTGCTTATGCTTTATCCTTTGGCGGAAGGCATTGATACGCTCCGCGAAAGTGGCATGCTGGCCGGCCATCTGGCCATCTACTGATGATTAAAAGAAGATGATCGAATCCGCCTTGTTTCATCGCCTACAGCTCGCCGTTCAAACCGGTTTCTATGCTGTCCTCCTTGGTCTTGTGCTGGTTTTCCTGCCAGCCAGCGGGAGCCTTGCCCAGACACATCGAGTGATGTTTTCAGCACAGCTTGTGGCGGATGGTGTTACCGTCGAAAAAGGGCTGGAATGGCGCATATTCGGACCACGTATCGGCAGTGACGGGCAGTTGCCGCTCCTTGCCAGCGCCACGGGAGGAACCAAGACCTTCAACATGTCGCCGGGCCAGTATCTGGTCCATGCGGCCTATGGCCATGCCAGCGCAATCCGGAAAATCGAGATTGGGCCCGACAGCGATACAGAGTATTTCATCCTCAATGCCGGGGGCATGGAGTTGAGCGCGGTGGCGGGCGAAGATACGCCGATTGCTGCCAATCTTTTGCGGTTCGATGTTTTTGAACAGGAGGCTGGACCGAGGGGCAACCGCAACCTTGTGGCTCAGAGGGTTTTGCCGGGCCAGATTATTCCCTTTCAGGAAGGAATTTATCACGTCGTTTCACAATACGGCAATCTCAATGCCGAAATCAGGGCTGATATTCGCGTCACCGCCGGAAAGGTGACCCGTGCCCAGCTGAAACATCGTGCGGCGCGCATCACGCTGAAACTGCTGCGCAATTCTGGCGGCGATGCGATCGCCAACACGCAATGGTCCGTGCTGAATGAAAGTGGCGATCTGATAACCGAATCGACCAGTGCATTTCCCCGAATGGTGCTTTCCGAAGGTACTTACACCGCGATCGCGAAGAATGGCGACCGCATCTACTCGCAGGATTTCACCGTTATTCCCGGCGTCAACCGTGACGTTGAGGTGCTGCTGGAAGGTTAGAGTTAGGCAGCAATTCGCCTGTCTTCAGGAAAGCTGCCCTTTTTGTCTGGCTTTATTCTGCCGGACTTCTGCTTCCGGCTTTCTGATTCAGCCAGAGAAAAGACTTCCTTGTACAGCCGGGCAGTGAGTTCTTCGCGACAGCGTATGGCCGAAAGCTCCTGCCCATCGATTACCTTGCCGATATGGGCACTGATCTCTTTTCCAACAAGGCGCCGGAATTCGCGGATCAGCAAGGCGGTTCTGAGTGTCGGGCTGATTCTGCTGGCAAGATGAAATACCCGGCTGCACTGCCCTTCGAAGAAGATCGGCAATACCGAAGCCCTGCTGGATTGAACCAGGCGGGCAGCAAAGCGCTTCCATGGCAGGTCCTCGGCCTTTCCAAAACCGCTCTTCGCGGTAGCTACGCCCCCCGACGGGAAAATGATGATGATCGTTCCCTCAGCGAGAAGTTTCAGAGCCTGCCTGCGGGTTTCCAGATTGATCGCCAGCGCTTGCCTTGTCTCATCAAAGGAAACCGGCAGGGCATAGGGCCTGATTTCCGGTACTTTGAGCAGTTCGTTGTTAATCAATATCTTGAACGGGCGCTTCATGCGTTCGGCCAATGACAAGACAGCAACTCCGTCGCCGATTCCATACGGATGATTTGCGATCATCACCAGAGACTTGCCCTTTATGTCGTTAGTGTCAGGCAGACCTCCCCTTATATTGAGCGTCATGCCCAGCATCTGCATCATCAATATCATGGAAGTGTCGGGCGACAATTTTGCCGCTGTCCGCCAGAAGTCATACTTGTCGGCAAGGTATCCCCTGCCCGAAGCGATCTCCACGCGCCGAATCAGGAACCGTTTCCAACGCGGATGGTTTTCGTTTGCATAGGTCAGTTCTTCAAATCGGTGTGCGGGTGACCTGCGAACAAGATTTCGGCGCGATCTGAATTGCAAAATGGCAGCAGCGAGTTTTGACAAGGGAATTCTCCTGGAACACATCAAGCCCGGCAAAAACATGGGACCACAGAATCGTTTTCCCGTCTTTTCCGGGTCACTTGCGAAGCTTTTCCAGTCTTTTCATGTCAGGGCCGTGACAGTTTCCTTCGGCAATAAAAACACTTTGCGATCAGCAGTTTGTATCCGGCGACCTTGCCAAACCGTTCGACTTCCGTCGAAAATTCGGGAATGATGTTTCGTGTCTGAAACGGGAGAGAGAAAGAATGAAAATCAAATCAGCATTGCCGCTGTCACTTGGAAGCATACTTGGAATGACAGTGGGAACGACCGTGGGAACCGTCCTTGGCTTGAGCCCATTGGGTTCTGCGGCAGCCTTGGCCGAAAACCGGATCGACACGATCCGGCCCGATGCACCCGAACTGGCTGCCTATGGCGAATATGCCATTGGGGTGCGGACACTCAATCTAGTCAACCCCGGACAAGTCGACGTGGTCGCTATTGATCCTCAGCAACCAAAGCCGGACACCCTGCCTACCTATGACCGCCCGCTAACGGTAGAGGTCTGGTACCCGGCAGCAGACGGCGCTTCGGGCGAAACCACACTTTCCGCCCTGTTGCGGGACGGAACAACAGTGGTCCCGTTGGAAGGAAAGGCTGTGCGGGATGCCGCCCCTGCCTCAACCGGCAACCCGTTTCCACTGATCATCATTTCGCACGGCTATCCCGGAAACCGTTTTCTCCTGTCGCACCTGGCGGAAAACCTTGCTTCAAAAGGCTATGTCGTTGCATCGATTGACCATAAGGATTTCGACCTATGACGATCAAACGGCGTTTGGCTCAACATTGATCAACCGTCCGCTTGACCAGAAGTTCGTGCTTGCTGAAATGGCCCGTCTCGGGGCACAGGGCGACAGTTTCCTGAACGGTATGGTCAATGCAGAAACCACGGGGCTTATCGGTTATTCGATGGGTGGTTATGGCGCTGTTATCACGGCTGGCGGCGGGGTTACCCAAACCTCGATTGACTATGCCTGGGGCGGACCGCACGGCACTCTGGCCGTACACAAAAGCGGCAGCGACACCCACAACACTCTCCCGGATCCGAGGTTCAAGACTGCCATTTCGATTGCGCCCTGGGGCATGAATACGGCATTCTGGGATGCCGAGACGCTGAAGGGGATCAAGATCCCCATGATGTTCATTGCCGGCTCTGTCGATGATGTTTCAGGATATGAGAACGGAACGAGAGCCATCTGGAAGGCCGCCGTTAATGTTGATCGTGCGCTCCTGACATTTGAAAATGCCAATCACAATGCTGGTGCGCCGATTCCACCGCCAGAAGGCAGTGAAGCCATGAATGAAAAACTTGGCTTTGCACCCTTTGATCATTATGCCGATGCCGTGTGGGACAATGTACGGATGAACAACATTACGCAGCATTTTGCCACGGCATGGATGGGCAAGCACCTCAAAGGCGACGAAACGATGAGCGATTATTTCGATCTTGTGCCAAACGCCAATGACAGTGTCTGGGCCGTTGAAAAGGATGGCAGTCTCAAGCCCGAGCACACCCATTGGAAAGGCTTTCCAAACCGCACGGCCAAGGGCTTGCTGTATGAAAAGCTGAACGCCGGCGAATAAGCGCCGACGGGAATTTGGCGGAAACAACCGAAGAAAACCCAACAAAAAAGGGCCGGTCAGTTCCGGCCCTTTTCCTGTTTTTCTGCTTTTTCAGTCTTACTGTATGCAGCCGTAGAATGACCCGGCTGAAGACCCGTTTGGATTGATCAGTTGATACTGGCGTGGCTGGCAGGTTGGCGGGACACGGTAACCATTGTCACGGAAAGCGGCACCAAAGGGTGAAAGTGGGCGCATTGAACCATTAGCCATTCCCTGTGCCGAATGACAGGATGCGCAGCCGAGACCGGTCTGGTCTGCAAAAATCTTGCCCGCATTGGCCTTGCCCGGCATGAAGGCCGCACCTGCAATAATGGCAACTGCCAACGGAGCAAATGCCAGCGGTGTGCGCCATTTTTTCAGGAATTCTCTTGTTGGACGGCTTTTCATGGGTTTTTCCTCTCCTCACGATAAAAATTGGGACATGGCCGCAAAGCAACAAAAATTACACTGCAGACACGTCGCCGCCCCAGGGTCAGACTAGACGAAAATGGTTCAAACACAATAGTGCAATCAATTTTGATGCCGGGTACCAAAAACGGTCAAAGCAGAATTATTGCTGACTCAACTAGTTCCGGGCTTCCGGCAAGTCGACCGGATTGCAATCGACAGATCAATACCGGCAGCGGGAATGGCGCAGTTTCGGCCGAAAGCGCCGCCCTCTGAAAAGCCCGGGACTGCAGATTGTCGCAATCTGCCTGTTCACCTGACAGGCGGCATTGACCCTTAGCTGACCATTACCTGAACGGCCACCCCTCACGCGGTGAGTGCGAGATATGAACATCCACAACGCCGAGCGGATCACAAGACGCGTGCAATACAGCCACGCTGGTCAGGCGGTCCGTTTTACATCCGGCGGCGTTGCCTCCTCGACCAGCGAAGCAATGGCTTCATCGAGCGACATGGAAGTCTGGTTTTGCGAACCAAGGCGGCGAATGTTGACGCTGCCCTCCTCGGCTTCGCGCATCCCGCAAACCATGATCACCGGAACCTTCGCCAATGAATGCTCACGGACCTTGTAGTTGATCTTTTCATTGCGGATATCGGCTTCCGCGTTAAGACCGGCGCGGCGCAACTTCTGCACCACTTCCAGCGCATAGGCATCTGCTCCTTCGGTGATTGTTGCAACCACCACCTGGTTTGGCGACATCCAGAGCGGGAAGTGACCGGCGTAGTTTTCAATCAGAATGCCAAGGAAGCGTTCCATGGAACCGCAGATCGCGCGGTGCACCATGACCGGCTTCACCTTCTCACTGTCCTTGTCGATATAAAAGGCATTGAAGCGCTCCGGCAGGTTGAAATCGACCTGTGTCGTACCGCACTGCCAGGACCGCCCGATGGCGTCCTTCAGGACATATTCGAATTTCGGACCATAGAAGGCACCCTCGCCCTCATTGATGCCTGTCTTGATCCTGCCGCCAGACTGGGCCTCGATCTGCTTGAGAACTTCGTGCATCACTTCCTCGGCGTGATCCCATGAGGCATCATCGCCAACGCGTTTTTCGGGGCGCGTGGACAGCAGAACCGTGATCTCCTCGAAACCGAAATCCTTGTAAACCGACAGGATCAGATCATTGATCCGCATGCACTCGCCGTGCGAGTTGCTCTTCAGTGCAGAATACATGGGCATCGTCCTGGGTGAAGCCGCGAACGCGCATGAGGCCGTGCAAGGCACCGGATGGTTCATAGCGGTGGACATTGCCGAATTCGGCAAGGCGGACCGGCAGGTCTCGATAAGATTTCAGGCCGTGCTTGAAGATTTGCACATGGCCCGGGCAGTTCATAGGCTTGATCGCAAAGGTGCGCTCGTCCTCGGTCTCGGTAACGAACATGTTCTCGTGATACCACTCCCAATGGCCTGAGGTTTCCCACATGGCCTTGTCGAGGATCTGTGGCGCATTGACCTCTTCATAGGTGCCTTCAAGGCGGCGACGCATATAATTGACAAGGTTCTGAAAGAGTTTCCAGCCCTTGGAATGCCAGAACACAACGCCCGGTCCCTCTTCCTGAAAGTGGAACAGGTTCATCTCGCGGCCCAGCTTGCGGTGATCGCGCTTGCCGGCTTCCTCGAGCATATGAAGATACTGCTTCAACTGAGTCCTCATCAGCCCAGGCCGTGCCGTAAATGCGGGTAAGCATGGCATTGTTGGAGTCGCCGCGCCAATAGGCCCCGGCAACACTCATCAGCTTGAAGGCGTTACCGATATCATTGGTCGAGCGCATATGCGGGCCGCGGCACAAGTCCATCCACTCACCCTGCTTGTACATTTTGAGATCCTGGTCCGCGGGGATCGCATCGACCAGTTCGACCTTGTAGCTTTCGCCCTGCTTTTCAAAATGCGCCTTGGCCTCATCGCGTGACCAGACTTCCTTGGTGAAAGGCTTGTTGCGGGCGATGATCTCGCGCATTTTCTTTTCGATGACCGGCAGATCCTCGGGCGTAAACGGTTCGTCCTTGGCAAAATCGTAGTAGAAACCGTTCTCAATCACCGGGCCGATGGTAACCTGCGTACCGGGCCACAATTCCTGTACGGCTTCGGCCATCACATGGGCCGCATCGTGGCGAATGAGTTCAAGTGCCTTTTCGTCGGTGCGGGTTACAAGTTCGAGCGCGCCGTCTGCTTCGATCGGATCGACCAGGTCGCGCAATTCACCATCCAGCGCATAAGCAACAGACTTCTTGGCGAGGGATTTGGCGATGGATTCGGCAACGTCCTTGCCGGTCACGCCGACGGGATATTCGCGAATGGAGCCATCAGGAAATGACAATTTTACATTATTCGGGGAGATTTGGCCTTGAGCCATTGGATATTTCTCCTATCCAGTCCCGCAAACGAACGCGGGTGGTTGATCGGAAATGCGACAGTGCGGGGTCGCGATGATGCATCAGATGCTGGTCGGCATTTAGGTGATTTGCCAGGTTGATGCAAGGGGCAAAGAGGAAGGATAATGAAACTTGATAAGATGTATCTTCAGATGATATAATAGCCCTCAACCTGAATTAAATGAAGATAATTTTTATATATCTTCTAATTAATTCAATATAATTTGAGAGCTTTTATTTATGAAAAATTTTAAGGGGCTGACATAGATAAGGGTTTCGTCTTTACTTGAACCACCATTTTTGCAGAATACTTTGGTGAGGTTGGCAACGGGTCGGTGGTTGAAGCGCCATTCACACTCTTTGATGAACAGGTGGAAGTGCTGCTGGGGGATGCCGTTGTAACCTCTCAAATGCCGTTTGGCCTGGTTCCAGAAGTTCTCGATCCCGTTGATGTGGTTGGCATCATCGGCAAACAGTTCCGAATGGTTTATCCGCACGTGGTGGAACTCGGAAACGTCCAGCACGTCATAGGCCCGAAGCTGTCTGTGTAGACGATGCTGAATCCGGCCTTACCTTGTCGCGGATAATGGGAAAAAGCGTGTCGGTACGGGCATTTGGGATGACCACGACGTGGACCTTGCCGCCCCGCTTCAAGAGCCCGAAGACGGGAACCTTGCCCGCTGCGCCACGTCCGCGCTTGCCCTTTCTGCTTGCCCGCCGAAATAGCTTTCATCGACCTCGATCTCACCGCTCATCAGGCCGGGTTCGCAAGCTGCCAATTCGGCAAAGATCACTTCCCTGCAGTTTGTGGAAAAACCGGCAGAAGATGTTTCTGCACTTTACTTGGCCTACCGTTCTCTCGGCGGACCGGTCCACCCCTCAGCCGAAGGGCATGCAGCGATTGCTGATAGTCTTTATTGCGCTTCAGTAAAGCAGTTATTGGCCGACCAGTTATCAATACAATGCGATTAACAGTTGGCGATCTGGAATTTTTTTCTGCGGTCTACTGTTTTGGATGCAAGGGGTTAAACAGCAGAACCTTTCGTAACAACGGCAAACCTCAGGCTTTTACCTCAACCCTGTTTCGGCCATTGCGCTTGGCGCTGTAGAGGGCAGCGTCAGCACGTTTGAAAAGGCTTTCATAATCATCGCCCGGGCAAAGTTCGGCAATGCCGCAGCTGACCGTTAACTTGCCTTCGACACCCTGCCGGGTGAAATCCTGGTCGGCAAGCCTGTTGCGCAACCCCTCTGTTATCCTGGTTGCAATGGTTATGTCTGCCCCGGAAAGCAACAGGCAAAATTCCTCCCCGCCTATCCTGCCAATCAGATCACTCTGGCGAACTTCACCATTGATGAATTCTGCAAAGGCCTGAAGCGCCTTGTCGCCGCTTGCATGACCGAACCTGTCGTTGATGCGCTTGAAATGATCGAGATCGCAGACAACCATTGAGAGTGTTGTCTTCCTCTCTCCTGCCTCCCAGATCAGGGCTTGCGCGCGTTCGGTGAATCCCCGGCGATTGTGAAGCCTTGTGAGTTCATCGGTCGTTGTTTGTGCCTGCAGAACACGAATTGCATCCATGCCGTATTTGACGAAAAGAGTGATGGCAATCGAGAGCGAAAGGGCTGAAACCATGAAATTGGTCGCGGCCAGAAATACGGAATTGGAAAAATTGTTGACGGTCAGGACTTCCCCGTCATTCCTCAGGATAAGGGTAGTCGTGACAATGAACTGAAGCGCAAAAAACGCCATCAGACAAACCAGCAGCTTATCGATCCGATGTCTTGCCTTCTTCCATATGGAACGGAGGGGCAACAACATGATCGCCGCACTGCCATAACTGATGATATGGATGCGGGTCTCTACCTGATAATCCTGAAACCTGTACCAGGTAAGCCCAAACACCACGGCCAGCACGATGGCTGACAGGATGGCAAAAGGCGGACGCAAACCGTATCGCACGTAAAGCGCTGTGTTAAACAGGACAGTAATGACAAGGTAAAGTATATCAGTGAGATATGGGAGGATGACATGACCGGCATGTTCCTCGAACACAGCCTCTGAAAGAAAGGCAAGAGTGCCGCAAAAGTAGGAAAGCGCAAAAAGACCCGCAGAAAAAAACCGCCGGTAGTGATACCAGATCGTCGCAAACCCCAGCGCGAAAACCGCAAAAATAAGCGGCGTCAAGAACTGGTTGATCAGTTCAGAAGTCAATTATACGCGCCCCCACAATGGCAACAAACTCTTGATGGCCTGATTCGTCACAAACTTTAACACGATTTTTCCTGTGCATACCCCTATCGGTTTTATCAAGTGAATTGCCACCCTCTCCGTTTTCACAGCGAAAGATCTTCTCCAGTTGACATAATACGATTTCGTACTATATTGTTCGATATCGTACTAAATGGAGATTTACAAATGAACCCTTCAAGACGGAAGTTTCTGAAAATCATCGGTGGTGGAACGGTTGTGGCAGCCGCCAGCGCAGGCGCATTTCTTGCCACCCGAACGCCGCACAAGGCTCTGGAACCCTGGGAACTGGCTGGTAAATATGATGACTATCGCAAGAATGCGTTGTCTTTTGCCCTACTTGCCCCCAACCCGCACAATCGTCAGCCGTGGGAGGTGGATCTTTCCCGGCCTGATATGGCCGTGATCCATCGTGACAAGAGCCGCAACCTGCCAGAAACTGATCCGTTTGACCGGCAGTTGACCATCGGCATGGGCTGTTTTCTGGAGTTGCTGAAGATTGCCGCCAGCAATTTCGGCCATACTGCCGAAATGGCACTGTTTCCAGATGGCGAGGACGGGCCGATTGCCAATGTGACGTTTAAAAAGGGTGCGTCGGCCGATCCCCTTTTTGCCCACGTCATGGAAAGGCGCTCCTGCAAGGAACCCTTCGAGGCTACGCCGGTGTCGGCCGACAAGGCGGCTGAACTTCAAAGCCTTGCCAATATTATCACGGAAGAACCACTGGTTGCCGAACTCCGTGACCTGACCTGGCAGGCAATGAAAACCGAACTTTACCTGGAACGCACCATGCGCGAGAGTGTAGAACTGTTCCGGATCGGAAAGTCCGAAATAAATGCCAATCCCGACGGAATTGACCTAGGCGGCCCCTTCTTTGAAAGTCTCGCACTGCTCGGCCTTTTGTCGCGAGAGGCGCAAATGGATACAAACTCCACCAGCTTTCAACAGGGAATAAGCATTTATGACCAGATGCTGGCAGCCACTCCTGCCTATGCGGTTATCACCACTTCCGGAAACTCGCGCATCGACCAGATAGAAGCCGGGGCGCGCTGGATAAGGCTGAATCTCACAACCACCGCACTGGGTCTTTCGCTGCACCCGGTCAGTCAGGCGCTTCAGGAATTTCCGGAAATGAGCGAGCATTATGCAAGGGCGCATGAATTGCTCGCCAGGCCCGGGGAAACCGTTCAAATGCTGGGACGACTCGGTTATGGTCCAAAAACCGGACGCACACCGCGCTGGCCGCTGGAGACCCGCCTGATCAATGCCTGATCGCAAGAAATCAGAAGACGCGCTGCCGATCTTTTTCGAATTTTTCAATGAAATCGGCATCATTGAGCAGTTAAGCCGCGCTATCATGGAAGCGCGGCTTCCACACGGCTTCCTGATTTCGCATTTTGGCGTGCTTAACCACCTCATACGCGTGGAAGACGGCAGGACACCACTTTCCATTGCCACTGCGTTTCAGGTTCCTAAGACGACCATGACGCATACGCTGGCAGGCCTGGAAAAGCACGGCATGATCGAAATGCGCGCCAATCCGGCAGACGGACGCAGCAAGCTGGTCTGGCTAACAGACAAGGGGCGCCGGTTTCGGCAGGATGCCATTATGGCGCTTGGCCCCGACTTACTGGAATTTGCTGAAAAATTCCCACCGGAAAAAATTTCCGATCTGGTTCCCCGCCTTGCCGAGATACGCGATTATCTCGATAAGCGCCGGGATGAGGTTTGAGGCTTGACCTTGCGGGTTAAGACTTTCACTCGGAAATGAGATTCCGATGGACCTGTAACCCTCAGCAAACGTCAGATTTTGGTCAGTTTGGGCCGCAAACCAACAGGTCTTGAAGCTAATCGCGATATCAGTCCTGATCGCGGCGAATAATGCCACGTTTTTTCAGTTCATCCTCATTGCGCCCTGCGCGTGATCTGTATTTGGGCAAGGTCCAGCCACGCAGTATGGCACCGCCGCGAATGGCAAAGGACAAGAGCAGGGCAAGCGTGACGGCAAGGCCGACAGGCGCCCCAGCGAGAATGACAAGTGTATAGGTGGCGGCTCCTGCCATGGCGGCGGTGACATAGATTTCTGGCCGCATGATCACCGAAGGTTCGCCGGACAGCAAATCGCGCAATATGCCGCCGAAGGTTGCAGTCAGCATCCCGGTAATGATCGCAACCACAAGCGACCCGGTGGCGGCAAACCCTTTGGCCGCGCCCATCACGCAATATGCCGCTAGGCCCACCGCATCAAGCCAGAGCAGCGTTCGATAACGGCTCTCCAGCAGATGGGCCGACAGGTACACAAGGATCGCAATGCAAACGCAAACCAGAATGTAATTCGGATTACTCACCCAGAAGACCGGTATCTGCCCAAGGATCAGGTCTCTCAGCGTGCCGCCGCCGATCCCCGTGAAACTCGCAAGAAACACAAAGCCGATGATATCGAGCTGTTTGCGGGAAGCGGCCAGTGCCCCGGTGGCGGCAAAGACGGCCACGCCGGCATAATCGAGAAACAGGAGCCAGTTGATTTCAGACATCTAGCTGACAACCCGCACTTCACCGACTGCGAATTTGTTCCAGTTTCGAAGAACCGGATTGGTGAGTTTTTTCAAGGCGTTGGCTTCTTCTTCCGAAAGTCCTGATTCAGATTTTTCAAGTAGTGATTCAACCAAGTGAGCGCAGGCAACTTCTGCAGCCCTCGTCGTGCCGTCGCGGCATTTAAGGGCTGCTCCAAGGCCAAGTTCGGGAATGGCTATCGTGAACACGCCTTCCGCACCGGTCTTGGTAAAGACCCGCTTCCCCAGTGCCTTTATTATCTCGGTATCAAACCTTCCCGTTCCGGCCACCATTTCGGGATGTGCCATACAGGCATCGCGCAGCCGCAACATGGCTTTCGAGCGTTCAGCGCCCTTGTCCATGCCAACGCCAAAACGGGCAAAGGCTTTTGCGAGGTCCACAAGCGGAATTTCATAGGTGGGGATGGAGCAACCATCGATGCCGTAATTGTCTTCGTCATGGATGGCTCCAGTGACGCTTTCGAGAATGCCGGCGATTTCGTTTTGTACGGGATGGCCAAAATGAATGTAACCGTCGGTCGGCAGGCCCTGATGAACCGCAAAGGCAAGAAAGCCGGAATGTTTGCCGGAGCAGTTGTTGTGAACGGCGGTAACCTCCTCCCCTGCCCTGATCAGGGCTTCATGATCGCGCGGGTGGTAAGGCAATTGCGCCCCACATTCCAGACAGACCGGGGACAGACCGCAGGCAGCTAACATCTCTTTAGCCGCTTCTGTCTGGAATGGTTCGCCATTGTGCGATGAGCAGGCAAGTGCCAAGTGCCCTGGCTCGAAGCCGAAGGCGTCTGCCGCACCGCTTTCGACAAGGGCGAGCGCCTGCAGTGCCTTGTTCGAAGAGCGCGGAAAAACACCCCTGTCACCCTCGCCGTGAATGCGGACGATCCGGCCTTCTGCATCGGTGATCACAGCATCGACTTCATGCCCGCTCTCAAAACGCTGGCGTGAGGCTTCACCCTCGCCGTGGCCGCGCGTGACTTCAATGTATAATGGTGGACGGTTTTTCACTTTTTGAACCAACGCATTTTTTCCGGCACCGGATCAATTCCCGATGTGCCGAGGGGGTTGCATTTGAGGACCCGCCAGAAGGTGAGCCAGCCGCCACGCAGAAGCCCGTGACGGGCAATCGCCTCATAACCGTATTCCGAACAGGTTGGAAGATGACGGCAGGATCTGCCGATGATGGGTGAAAGTGTCAGCTGATAAGCACGGATAAAACCAACGCCCAAAAGGCGCCCGGGGGTCTTTGGCCAATTCCCGTGCCAGTTGCGGTCATTGGAAAACGGCCCTGCCTGCTTGTTACCTTTTTCTTCTGCCGAAGTTTCCTGCCCGCTTGTTCTGGCGCTCTTATGACCGTCAGCGCACACGAAACTTTATTCCCGCACTGTTCAGCGCGTTCATCGCATGTTTTTTGGCAGTCTGTTTCTTGACCATTTTGGCAGTCTTGGCTTTCGCCTCGATTTCCTCGATACAGTCCACGACCGCATCAAAGGTCAGCAGGGTTGATGCGTGGCGCGCCTTGTATTCGCGAACAGGTTCGATAAACTTGAACTCCTCGAAACGCCCGGTCGGCGACGGGCCATTGTCCTTGAGCATGGCATAGGCCTGTTTCTTGAGCGCCTTCAGTTCCTTCGCCGTTGCGCCGATGATGTTGCGCGCCATAATGGAGGATGAAGCCTGGCCAAGCGCACAGGCTTTCACGTCATGCGCAAAATCGGTTACCGTAAGACCCTCAGGCCCCTCTTCCATTTTCAGATCGACAATGACGGTCGAGCCGCACAGTTTGGAATGAGCCTTTGCAGTCGCATCAGGATTTTCCAGCCTGCCTGTGCGTGGAATGTTTCCAGCATATTCGATGATCTTTGCGTTATAGACGTCGTCGAGCATTTTTCAATCCAGTCATTTCATCCCAATGAGATTTAACGCCTATATAAGCCCCTTAAAACGCGAAATCGAGAGCTAATCGGATTTCGACAATTGCGGACTTACGGATTGATAACACTGATCACAGTTGCCAGTACGTGTTAAATGAAATTTCGCTACCAGGCTGTAGCCTGCCCCAAACAAGGTCGGGAAGCGGATTTCGCATTCCGGTCGTGAAATTTGCCAGGGATTTCAAAATGCCCAAACAGGAGGTGGGAAAAGTTTAAAATCAGCTTCGAACCGTTTCCAATCTTTGCACAACACCAAACAGTAAAAACGGCAATGCCAATCTGGCAAAAGGCGCAATAGCAACTGGCAGCAGGAATGTCACAATCTACCGTGGCGGCAAATCCCAGACCGCCACCTTTGTGGATAGTGAGGGAAACCGGAAGACTGCAACGGTGCCCGGGACGAAGGGCATGGTCATTATCGGCACCAAGGATGGTGTGGTGGTGAAATAGTTGATCGACCGCTATAAACAGTCTTTGTTCGGTTTCATACGCTCAGCCATTTCCATATTAAAGAATCAGCGTTAGTCTCATACTCCACAGGGAGGGGATTATGGGACTTTTACTGGATGTGTTTTTGCCGCTATCGCTGGCAATAATCATGCTGGCGCTGGGGCTTGGCCTGACTTTCACTGATTTCAAACGCGTTATTGTGCAACCCCGGGCATTTTCGATTGGTGTCATCGGCCAGGTTTTTCTGCTTCCCTTGGTTGCCTTCGGATTGATCATGATCTTTGGCCTGTCGGGAGAGTTGGCTGTCGGCATGTTCATCCTGTCGCTGTGCCCCGGCGGCGTGACCTCGAACATTCTGGCCAAACTCGCCCATGGCGATGTGGCTTTATCGGTGACGCTGACCGGCGTTATCAGCCTGCTTTCCATTCTCACTGTGCCGATCCTGGTTGCCTTTGGCGTCAAGTTCTTCATGGGAAAAACCGGTCCTGACGTCAACGTGACCAGCCTCGCCTTTTCCATGTTCCTGATAACAGCCGTCCCGGTTGCAATTGGTGTTGCGATCCGCCATTTCGCCACCGGGTTTGCCGAACGGGCAGAACCCCTCTTTTCACGTATTGCAACCATCTTGTTCATCGTGATTGTTGTGGGGGCGCTAGCGGCAAACTGGAAGATCTTTGTTGAGAACCTATGGACCCTTGGCCCCGCACTGATTGCGCTTAATATCATTCTGCTGCTTGTTGGCGGCGGACTTGCGCGCCTTGCAGGGCTCAATCCCACCGAAGTCAAAACGGTTGCCATTGAAACCGGCATTCAAAACGCAACACTGGGAATTCTCGTGGGCTCGCTACTGGTTGGCGGCTCACAGGGATTGACCGCATTTTCCCTGCCTGCCGGCGTTTACGGCATCACAATGTATCTGGTGACAATTCCGTTCGTCCTTTGGGTGTCCCGACGGGGTTGATGTGTGGTGAGGAAGCCTGCCAAGGATTATTGCCTTCGCAATATTCTCATCACAATGTGTGGCTAGCCTCCCTCACCTTCCCTTTTCAAAAAGGTGAAATTCGGGGGCGTTTTGGAAAAGATCGCAAAGGGAATACTGGCAATTGTGGTTTCAGCAGTGATGCTGGCTCAACCGCTTCGTGTCCGGGCGGAAGATGGTGCTCAGGTCAACGAGGACTGCATAGTCACCGATCAGCTTGTCGGCGAACTTCTGGACTGGGTTTCCGATCATACAAAATATGATGTTGCCACCGTGCGTAGTGACGTGCCTGAAATCTCTTTTTGCCGGACCGGTGATAATATCGTCTATCACGATGAGCACATGATCGTGGAGAGCGATACAGAGGCATTATACGACACAAGGAACAGGAAAATATACCTGGTCGGGACATGGAACGCTGACCGCCCAAACGATGTCAGCGTATTGTTGCATGAGTTGATCCACGCGGTTCAGTTTGACAACCGGACTTGGCGTTGCCTCGGGCAGCCGGAGTGGGAAGCTTACAAACTTCAGGAAAAATGGCTTGCCGAACGGGGTATAAAAGCGAATTTCGACTGGCTTGTCATCTACATGATTTCGAGGTGTACCAAGGATATTCACCCCTGATTTGCCAACCCATCATGTCTCAATAGCAAGGCTAATGTCCTGTTAACCCTGCACCAAATACCTGGCAGGAAGTTTCTGCGAATTAACACTAAATGCTAGTTTTTGAGCCATAATGTCTGGTAATTGTTGATCAACAACGGCAGCTTTCATGAATCCCCTTTTTGACCATCCGGATTTACGGGTCATAAAGATTGAACCTGATTTGGCACTCGGCATCGTTAGCGATGGGGCGGGTATTGAATCCCTTGAGCGTCCATGGCGAGAGTTGGAAACACGATGCGCCAGCCGTTTCAGCTATTTCCAATCTTTCGACTGGTGCCGGGCATGGGCATCCGGCCCGGGTTCGAAGCGTGGCTGGTTTTCACCAGCGCCATTTGTAGTCACGGTTTGGCGGAAGAATCGGCTCGCTGCCGTGTTGCCCCTGACGATCGAGCGGCGAAAATACGTTGTGCGCATCCTCGGCTTCATGGGTGCGCCGATGATCCAGTATGCTGATCCCCTTGTCGATGACAAGCTATTGAACAGGGTTGAATTGGCGAAATGTTGGGCCGCGGCGACAGCGCATGCATCCTGTGATGCTATCTGGCTGGATCATCTGCCGGAAAAGTCGGTATTTTCGCGGAGCCTGGATGATGAAAAAATGTTGCCAGGGTCGGCGACAAAAAACGCCATGATTGATCTGACTGTCCTGCAAACACTACAGGACTATCTCGCCAGCCAATCGAAAAACGCGCGCAAGGCAAACCGGCGCAAACGAGCGGCACTGGAGGCCATGGGCAAAATCAGCCGGAAAACCTGCTGGAGCAATGAACCCGGCTTTGCTCAACTTGTCGAACAGGCCTTCATCATGAAAGCCGAATGGCTGAAAGAAACCGGACGTCCCGTCGGCTTATTCCGCAAGCACTATCCAAGAAACTTCATTCGCACGCTCCCCGCCCGAGCAGAAGAAAAAGCCGGTGCTGTTGCGATCTGTCTGATGCTTGATGACAAACCGATCGCAATGGAAATCGGATTTTGCCACCATAATCATTATTACAGCTATATCGGCGCGTTTGACTGGTCGCTGCGGGATCTCTCGCCCGGCCGAATACAAATGGAAGAAGCTATCGGTTGGGCAATCGAAAACGGATTCGAAACCTTTGATTTTCTTGGTAACCCGACCCAAACCAAGGAAGCGCGATCCAGCCATGCGGTGGCCTTGCTGGCCTTCAGCGAAACCCGGACCCTCCCTGGCATGCTGTACGGCAATTTTTGGCGCAGCATGGCGCGGCCTGCACTGAAAAGATCCTATTATTTCATTCCCTCGCCGGTTCGTCGCCATGTGATCGAGAACAAACATATCCTTGCGCTGATCGGCGCACTTGGCGCTTATGCAAGCGTTGCCGAGTAACCCGGCAGAATTCCGCCTGCCTGATCGCGGTCCGTTATCTGGATAATTTCGGACAGCGCCAGGGTTATTTGCCACTGACTGACACAGCCTTTCTCCGGCCTCACTGCTCCGAGAGCAAGATTGTCCGGTCAGTTTGCTGCAGATAATTCCGGCTTGTAACTGAAGATGACATCCAGAACGGATTTGGCATGATCCCTGTCCGCGACCGGCACGGCGTTCGCAAAGTTTTTGGCTCTTGTCAGAACCTTCAGGTAATCATGCCTGCATTGGTGCCCCGGCATGGACACGGCCTCAACCTCTTCCCATGGAATCAGGTGCTCACTTCTGTAGCGGTTGAGGACGTGGATTCCCTTGCTGTCGATCCGGCAAAATCCCGGCGAAGCAAAGGGCTTTCGGCCTGTATGCGCGTGTCGCTCCTGCTGGCCTTTGTGCCCACGATAACTGATTTCCTGACCGGGCATGACGCTTCCTTCCGTCTTGAACCTGCATTCTTTCCCCGAAAAAGTGTGCGGCAGAAGTGTTAACAAGTCGGAAATTGGTAAAAAATTGGGACCGCTGGAAAAGATGGGTAAACTATCCCAGGACAATTGTGGATTTACAGCGTTATGCCTTGCGTTTTCAGTCAGTTTTCGCAAATCTGCAATCCTGCGTTGCAAGTTGTTGGGTAAATCAGAATGGCGAACAGAAGCAAGACAGTCAAAGCCGGAGGATTTCTGGCCGTTGCGGCTTTGACTTTGGGCCTGTTGTCTGACGTCGGAGGCGTTTTCAGTTGGACAAAGGAATTGTTCATTGGAAGCAGCCAAGAGAAGATATAGCAGTCCACTACAGGCGACAATTCCCCCATCATTACTGGTGAGGGTAACACGGTCAATATCAAGTGAGGTATACAAGCCGCGCAATCTGGGTTCTGTGCTTTGCGGCAGACATTTTGATCTATCCCTTATCAGCCCATGCCCAGAACCAAACCTCACAAGGTGACTGCAGCCCGATCATTTCCGGCGACAACAATGAAGTAAGCGTTGATTGCAGCAATACGACCCTTTTTGTGGAAGTGCAAAGGAAGCGCTCGTCTCCCTTCTGACCAAGTGGAAGATCAGCGACCTCGATGAATATTCAAGTATTTCGGAAGCGGCCCAAAAGTGCGGAATCGCCCTAAGAAAATAGGTATTATAATACCATATTTTTAAACTATTGATTTTAATATATAATTTGAAACCCTTCTTGAAAATGGCGCTTGACGCTGCATCACTCCTCGCCTATACACACGCTCGAAACAGGCTCATGGCTGTCAAAAGCCTTGGGCCTGCGCTTTTTCCGGAATTCTGCTCGGTTTTGCCATTCGGTAACCTTCGCTTTCCGGCAAGAAAACCAACAAGGTATTACCATGAAAACATTCAGCCAGAAGCCGGCCGATGTGGAGAAAGAAATGGATCCTGATCGATGCCGAGAACGTGGTTCTTGGCCGTCTTGCCTCCATTATTGCCTGCCGTCTGCGCGGCAAGCACAAGCCGTCTTTCACCCCCCATGTGGATGATGGCGACAATGTCATCGTCATCAATGCCGACAAGGTCAAACTGACCGGCAAGAAATACACCGACAAGAAATACTACTGGCACACCGGCCATCCGGGCGGCATCAAGGAGCGCACCGCGCGCCAGATCATTGAGGGCCGTTTCCCTGAGCGCGTTGTCCAGAAAGCCGTTGCAGCGCATGCTGCCGGAAGGCCCGCTTGGCCGCGCCAGCAGCTGAAAAACCTGCGCGTTTATGCAGGCACTGAGCATCCCCATGAGGCCCAGAGCCCGCAAGTGCTCGATGTTGCTGCAATGAACTCGAAAAACAAGAGGGTCGCATAATGGCTGAACTCAATTCACTCGAAGAACTCGGCGGCGCTGTCGCCGAGGCTGCCGCCGAACCGGCTGCTCCTGTCTATGTCCAGAAACTGGACGCCCAGGGCCGCGCCTATGCCACCGGCAAGCGCAAGGACGCCGTTGCCCGCGTCTGGATCAAGCCAGGCTCCGGCAAAATCACCATCAACAAGAAAGAATACACCGCCTATTTCGGCCGTCCTGTTCTTCAGATGCTGATCCATCAGCCGCTGAAAGCTGCCGGTCGTGATGGCCAGTACGACATCGTTGCGACGGTTACCGGCGGCGGCCTTTCCGGTCAGGCTGGTGCGGTTCGTCACGGCATTTCCAAGGCGCTGACCTATTTCGAGCCTGAGCTTCGCGCCGTCTCTGAAAAAAGGTGGCTTCCTGACCCGCGACAGCCGCGTGGTCGAACGCAAGAAATACGGTCAAGGCAAAAGCCCGTCGTTCTTTCCAGTTCTCAAAGCGCTGATCAAGCCTAAATTTAGGATTTTTTTGAAAGGCCTGCATCGCTGCAGGCCTTTTTCTTTATCTGCGTGTTACATTCATATTTGAGAATTATTTCCAGAAGTTCAAGTATTCCTGTTCCAGTATTGCTGTGTGTTCTGCCTGTCAAAAGGGAGACGATTATTTCTGCTGAATTGTGTGCAGATAATCGACTAACGACAAGATTCGAGTTTGAACAACTATCTCAAGGGTTTCTTGATTAAGCATCTCGTTGGCGAATCTGTCAGCACTCTGCTTCATATAGCGTGAACCCCAGATCGGCATTTCGCGCGAGCCATGCCATTTTACATCTGCATCCCCAGCGATAATCGCGTAGACTTGTTCATAGGGAAACACGCCACCATTGTTCTTTGACAAAGCGGTAAGATCCGGCAACTGCGTTGACAGCAACTCTGTCATCGGTCCATTCCCGTTACCCATTTGGCCATGACAAGACGCGCAGCTTTGAACGAACTCCTTTTCTCCTTTCGACTCCGCATGCGCTGCGAGTATAAAATTTGTTTGAAGCGCCATGGCTACTCCAAAGACTGAAATATAGAATCCAATTTTCATCCGACTTCCTCCACATATTATTGTACAGCCCTCCTCAACCCGCCTTAGAAACAGAGAGGCTTCACGAGTTCAAGAAGAGAACCGGCAAACTTTGCCTGCAGCCAAGATTGCCGCATTGACGGATGTCAATTTCTTGTCGTTGAGAAAATTGTTCCCCGTCAGCGCCTATGGGTCTAATTGAGGCAGTTGCCTAAGGGAGAGTTTTTGGCTCATCATTACCCATCAGGAGTAAATGATGAGACAGAAACCACAACGGCACCAGGAAGGTGCAGAACGAACCATCAAAGACATTCGCCGTCAGACACGCAGACGATTTTCTGCCGAAGACAAGATCCGGATCGTACTGTCAGGGCTTAAAGGGCGAAGACAGTATTGCCGACGTTCAGATACTAAGACTTAGTCAAATCCCTTTTTCACTCATTCCGTCAATTCGAGGGCCGTTCAAATGCTGGCAAGAATCAGCCAAAATCAGTATTGACATTTTGTTGTCAAAATTATTTGATGCACATAAGTTACTCTTTTTGAATAATTTTTTTAATTTCCAGTTCTCAAAACGCTGATATCTTCGCGTGTCTCAAATTCTGGAAAGGCCCGTCATTTTGGCGGGCTTTTCTTTTTCAGGGTAAGTTTTACTTACGCTTCCCGTATTCGTTCAGACAATAAAAACGGGGCGCACCAAAGGCGCGCCCCACCGGTTTCGTCGGCTTCGGATGACTAAACGGGCTTAGTCATTGCCAGCGCCAGGAGTTCCGCCGGAATTGCCGGGGTCACAGTCAGGATCACCTTCGGAGCCGTTGCCGCCACCGGCGTTGCAACCGCTGCCGTTTCCGTTGTTCCCATTGTTGCCGTTATTTCCGTTGTTCCCGTTATTTCCGTTGTTGCCGTTGTTTCCGTTATTGCCGTTGTTTCCGTTATTCCCGTTGTTGCCGTTATTCCCGTTGTTGCCGTTGTTTCCGTTATTCCCGTTGTTTCCGTTGTTTCCGTTGTTTCCGCCACCGTGGTCATCGTCACCGTGGTCGTCGTCACCGTGGTCATCGTCACCGTGGTCATCGTCACCATCAGTTCCGCCATTATCCTGTTGGCCGATACCAATTGAGAGATTTCCCGGTTCACCTTCTCCTGAGACGGGTGCGTTATTCGACGCCACAACACTGCATTCGGTTTTCAGAAACCAGTATTTGAGCCGGAATTCGAAAAGTTCCTTTTCGGAACCATCGGCAAGTATTTTCTGGCAAGCCTGGTCCGCTTCTGCCCGAATATCCGCCAGAGACTTGATCAACTGCGCGTTCGAAACGCCGAAGCTGCCCGCGAGCAAGGCGGCACCAAGACTGATTGCTTTTAATGAATTCATTTTCATGTTCTTCAAGGCCCTTCGTTTTTTATCAGCAGGGACGTGCGTAAACGCGCACCCGCTTTTCTTCTTTGACTGGGGCATTATGTTGCTAGCGGACACTTCAATTTTTGACAAAAATCAAAAATATTCAAATTTTCATATGTGTGAAATGTTTACGCGCAATGGCGAAATGCCACGCGCTTTCAACGCCTTTGGTGGAAATGTCATCCAAGGGATATTGCGGGAAGAAAAGCCTGAAACTGTCAGGCACAGGTTCTCAGGAACTGGCTGGCGTAGGCGTAACTCATGGTTTTCATATGGCCGTTCAGCCCACCTTTGCTGCCGATCCATGAGCGCACCCAGGACGGATAAATTGTCATCATCCTGGAGCGTATTCTGCTATTGTCCTGTGAGCGTCCGCCATAAGGAAGGTGGAACCCGAATTTTGCGTTCCGAGTGATGCAAATGTCGGATTTTGGATGTGACAACAAAACAGTGCAGGCAGATTCGCAACGACCGGCAAACCTTATTTTGCGGCTTTGCTTTCGCAATCCGCGAGCCTTGATGATATAATTGGCGACATTCCCGCCACTATCACTGTGGACCACGTAAGCGCTTGTTCCGCTCTTGACGAAGGCGGATGCTGGCGAAACTGAAAGTATCGAGATCAGACCTGCAACAAACAGGCTCTTTATCCATTCAAAAGTCGGCATGGTCGGGTCTTCTATCGTGACGGCAGAGGGGCAAATTGTTCTGCGAGGATATGAAGATTTGGTTAAAATTGGTATCTTGAGCCTGAATATTTATTGCTTTCTGCCGGTAGCGCCTTCTCTCGCTCGGCAAAAAACTGGATCTGTAGTGGAATGAAAACGGCGCAGAAATTGACAAAACGCAGTTTTACGAGTTGAGCCAGCCGGTCAGCGATTGCGCTTGCTGGCGAATTGATATTCCTCGCGCAGATACCCTTTTGGCGGCGAATATGCGAGCGGCGGGACCAGTTTTCCCATGAAAGCCAGGATGGACCTGTCATTCATGGACAAGGCATAGCGGACATAATCGGGATCTCTCGACAAATGCATTTCCTCGGTTCTGCCTCGCCACCAATAGACTGCATTCACGCAAAACAGCAGGAAACAATTGGCTATTGCCGAACCTGCCGTCCCATTGGTGATGAATGGCAAGGCGATCATCCACCAGACCACATTCTTGAACAGGTAGGCAGGGTGCTTGGTGAGGGCAAACAATCCGTCGGTAATAATGCCCCTGTGGCTGAGGTTTGAATAGCGAATTCCGAAATTCAGGGAAGCAACCAGATAAAGCGAGTGGAGGATGAGGAGCAAACTGCCGTACGCCACGTAAACCCCATGATTACCCGCCAGTAAATTGCCCCATCTCAGCCCTTCTTCATAAGTCAGGTATGAGCCGTAAAGCACGCTTGAGAATGGCGTATAGCAGATCAACGTGGCCACCCATCCCCTCCAGGTGGGATCAGTGGAAACAACCCCTGTGCCGAGAAGTTTCAGGGATGCGATGTAACCGACAACGGCCAGTGTCACATCCAGTGCCAAGATCAGCTCCCACCCGAAATCAAAGAAGACATAAAAGTTCTCGAATGCTCCTGTCACGGGATTCTTGCTCAAGAATACAACGCTGTAATGCAGCGAACCCAGCATGATTGGCAGAAAGAAAAGCTTCACGATCCACATCCGCACTGAACTTCGCAATGCAGGGCGCACCCAAACACGCAGCATCAGCGTGATGATGCTGTATCTGCCTACATAATAATAAATATCCCGCTTCCCACCGGTCACTCTTTCCGAGGCAATAAAATAGAAAAGGGCCAGAAGGACCGTCAGGTAACTGCCGGTTTCGAAGTATCGCAGCCAAATGGCATAGAGATTTTTTTCGTATTCGGGAAATATCGAATAAAGGACAAAAGCAAGCAAAAGTATTTGCGCCAGTCCAATGGTCTTGATGACTGCATTAAGGCACACCCTATACGATAGCGGGCGCCTGGCGACCGGAAGCCTCCAGCCATGAGCCCTTTGATACTCAAATACAGCGCCAGGTGCCAAATAGGCGGCACATACCAGCAGCGTTATCAGTTGAGTGGTCAGGTTTGAGATGGACACCAATGCCAGCAAGGTCGAGAGTGCTACGAAGGCACATGCAAGGCCTACCCAAAGAGGCGATGCAGTCGGGACGGGTGAAGGAGCAATGTATTCCCGAAGAGTTGGCTGAGGCATTCGGATTTCTTTCCATACGATATGGCCGTTTTCAAATTACGGCATCAAGCCGTTTCAGATTGATACTGAACCGCCTCTCCATCTCTCCAAATGACTTTTGTCAAAATTCCCGCTTTATCAAGCCGTGCTCTTTGAGAGCACGGTAACAAAGAATTGCCCTTTGTCAGGTGGTTTGAAACCAGCAAGACCAGCGTGATTTTCAAAGTGAAGTTTGGGACGGACGATAAAAAACATTTGATTTCACCGAACATAATGTAAGCTTTGTGTCTGGATAATTTTGCGGCGCGAACAATCTAGCAAGAGACCATCCGTGTAATACATCTATCTGTTCCCTGAACCCCAAGCCGGAGGCACGAACCAGGCAATGTCCCTTGTCAAACAGACGGTACTAACATTGGCCGTTCTTTTTCTCGGTGTTTGTGCCTGGGTCTATTTCTTTCCCGGAGCCTTGCAAACACTTTCACGCTACAATCTGGATATTACACCCCTGCCCCAGATTGCGGCCTTTGGCGGGCGGGCTGAACCGGCTAATGGCAGCACTGGCGGAGCACCGGGTATGCGCCAGCGCGAAGTGCTTGTAATCACGGAACCAGTCACCACGGGTGTTATCAACGACCGCCTGACAGCGATCGGAAACGGACGGGCGGTTCAGTCCGTTACCATCACCCCACTTGTTTCCGGCCAGATTGTCGACCTGCCTGCAGTTTCAGGTGAAAGGGTCGAACGCGGCACGGTGATCGCAAAACTGGACGCGGCGAGCGAAACGCTGGCGCTGGACAAGGCAAATCTTGTCTCTGATGACCTGCGTGCCAAGGTTGCCCGTTTCGAAAGCCTTCTGTCGCGAGGATCAATAACGTCGGTCGAGGTTGAAAATGCCAGATCGGAACTCTCAACCGCAGAACTTGCCGTTCGTGAAGCAGAGCTTGATCTTGAAAGACGCACAATCACCTCACCGATTGCCGGTGTTGTTGGCATCGTCAATGCCAGTATCGGAGATTATGTCACCAATCAGTCAACGATAGTGACCGTTGATGACCGCAGCCATATCATCATCGAGTATTTCGTACCGGAACGCTTTGCAACCGCGGTCAGCATTGGAGCCCCGGTGGAAGCCTATTCCATTGCCCGCCCGGGCGAAATTTTTTCCGGAACCGTCACCGCCATCGACAACCGGGTTGATGTCACCAGCAGAACGCTCAGAATCCGCGCCGATATCAACAATGACGCTGACAAGCTGCGGGCAGGAATGGCCTTTCAGGTAACAATGAAGTTTGACGGCGAAACCTATCCCGCCGTTGATCCGCTCGCCATTCAATGGGACTCAAACGGTTCTTATGTCTGGTCTGTCAACGAAGAGGGAAAAGCAATGCGCAAGAACGCCCGTATAGTGCAGCGCAATGCCGAATCCGTGCTTGTTGAGGCCGAATTGCAGGAGGGCGACTTGGTGGTTACCGAAGGCGTTCAGAATGTCAGACCCGGTTCGAGCGTGAAAACGGCCGAAGATGAAGATAAGACGGCTGCTGGCAAAGTTGGAACCGGGTCGTAGCCATGGCCGGAAAAACGAAAAAAGACGACAAAAGGCAAAATGCGGATATCGCCGAAACAGTCGATAACGCGGCAAAGGATGCTCAATTCACCCAAATGCCAGATGATGCCCAAATTCCTGATAATACAATGGCGGCACCTTCAGGCGAAAAAGTGGGCGGGATTGCCATTTTTGTTCGCCGCCCTGTTCTTTCTCTGGTTTTCGGCATGCTGGTTCTTGTTGCTGGTCTTGCCGGAATGTATGGCGCGGAAATCCGCGAATTGCCGGACGTGGACAGTCCAGTCATCACCGTTTCCACGGATTTTCCCGGTGCCGCTCCTGAAAGCATCGACCGTGAACTCACTGCGCTGATTGAAGGCGCGGCAGCGCGCGTTGCGGGTGTCAAATCCATCTCTTCCACCTCCACTTTCGGAAGAAGCCGGGTTACCGTTGAATTCTACGACAGCGCTGATCTTGATACGGCTGCATCCGATCTGCGGGATGCGATCAGCAGGGTATCACGCGACATGCCGGAAGGCGCTGAGGATGCCCGCATTGTGAAGGCAGATTCGGATGCCCAACCTGTCATGCGCCTTGCGGTGACTTCGGACAGGCTTACGGTTCAGGACATGACCATCCTTGTGGAGGATGAAGTTGTCGATCGGCTCTCAGCGGTTCCCGGTGTCGCTGATGTGAATGTTTACGGTGATCGTGACAAGATCTTCCGGATTGACGTCAACCACACACGCATGGCAGCCCTAGGCCTGACCGTCGCAGACCTGCGCACCGCACTTTCCAATATTGCCTTCGATGTTCCCGCCGGCTCTCTGACGGCCAAAAGCCAGGATATCGTTGTGCGGGCAACCGCTGACGTCACCACGCCGGAAGATTTCGAACAACTCTACATTAGAGACATGATCCAGGTTCGTGATGTTGCTACCGTTTCACTGGGCGGTGACCCTGGTGACACCACCTTGCGGGCAAACGGGAAAAACGGAATTGGAATGGGGATTATCCGCCAGGCACAATCCAATACGCTGTCAATTTCCGATGGTGTACGCGAAGCGGTGACGCGGATTCAGGCAATCCTGCCGGAGGGCGTTGACATACGAGTCACCAGTGATGACGCCACTTTCGTCAGAGGAGCAATAGAGGAGGTTGCCAAGTCGCTGCTTCTTGCGGTGCTTATTGTGGTCATCGTGATCTACCTGTTCCTGCTTGACTGGCGCGCCACGCTTATTCCTGCTGTCACGATGCCGGTGGCGCTGACCGGAACGCTTGCAGCGATTTATCTGGTCGGGTTTTCAGTAAACATTCTCACGCTTCTGGCTCTCGTTCTGGCGACTGGCATGGTGGTCGATGACGCCATTGTAGTGCTTGAGAACATTGTACGCAGGCGCAATCAGGGAATGGGTATTCGCGCTGCAGCCGTGATTGCGACCCGCGAAGTTTTCTTTGCCGTTGTCACTACTACGGCAACACTTGCAGCCGTTTTCGTTCCGCTTTCCTTCCTTCCCGGTCAAGCTGGCGGCCTGTTTCGCGAATTCGGTTTCGTTCTTGCGTTTGCCGTGACACTTTCGAGCATTATTGCGCTTACGCTTTGCCCGATGCTCGCCTCCCGCTTTGTCAAATCCCATGATGAGGAGAGCCGTAAAAGGAAATCCGGGCATGGCATACTCGGTTATGCAGGAAAGGGCCTTGTAGGCGTCTATACCCGCATCTTGAAGTTCACGCTTGATGTTCCTCTTCTTGTGGTTGTCCTTTCAATCCTGTTCGGTGCTGCGGCCTATTCTACACTGTCCATCATTCCCCAGGAGCTCACCCCTCGGGAAGACCGGGCTATTGCCCTTATGAGGATATCGGCGCCGCAAGGTGTCAGTCTCGAGTATACAGCGGCCCGTGTGCGCCAGCTGGAGCGCCTGGTGGAGCCGCTTAGGGAAAACGGTGAATTCACCAATCTGTTTTCGATTGCCGGCTTTCGGGGCAGCGCCAATAGCGGCTTCATGGTGCTGACGCTTGCTCCATGGGATGAACGATCGCGGAGCCAGAATGACATTGTCAGCGAGTTGAACAGGAAAATTGCCAGCGTTCCCGGGCTTCGCGCCTTTGCGATCCAGCCCAACAGTCTGGGAATTCGCGGTGCCGGCGATGGGCTGCAATTCGCCTTTGTTGGCAATTCATTTGACGAACTGGGCGCCGCTGCCGCCAAAATGGTGACCGCAATGGAAGCCGATGATCGTTTTCGGCAGGTGCGGCTGTCCTATGAAACCACACAGCCACAGCTTTCAGTGTCCATCGACCGCGCGCGAGCATCTGATCTCGGGATTGAGATCAGCGGGCTTGCGCAGGCTATGCAGGCGCAACTTGATGGCACGGAAATAGGCAATGTGTTCATTAGGGACCGAGCCTTTCCGGTCAAGATCATTTCGACCACCCACCCGATCAATGATCCAACGGACCTTGAGAGCATTTTCCTGAAAGCCGGTGACGGGCGCATGGTGCCGATGTCAACCATTGCGACGCTTGAGGAAAAGGCGGTTTCGCCTTCCCTCAACCGCGAAAGCCAGTTGCGTGCGGTGTCGATTACCACGGGGCTAGCCGAAGGCATTTCCCTGGGAGATGCCTATGAAGCAGTGGAGGAAATGGCACAGCCGCTTTTGCCTGCAGGCAGTCGGATCATTCCACTGGCAGAAGCGGCTACCCTTGAACAGTCCTCCAGCGATATGCTGGTAGTGTTCGGCATCGCCATTGCGGTAATCTTTCTGGTCCTGTCTGCCCAGTTCGAAAGCTTTGTCAGCGCCCTGATCATCATGACGACGGTGCCGTTGGGCCTTGCCTGCGCCATTTTTGCCCTGCTGCTCACCGGCGGCAGTTTCAATGTCTATAGCCAGATCGGACTCGTTCTTCTGGTTGGCGTGATGGCAAAGAACGGAATTCTGATCGTCGAATTTGCCAACCAGTTGCGCAATCGCGGGCGGACGATTCGTGAAGCGATCGAGGAAGCCTGCCTGATCCGCGTGCGTCCTGTCATGATGACGATGATTTCAACCGTCCTTGGTGCCCTGCCTTTGGTGATGGCATTTGGCGCCGGAGCCGAGGCGCGAACAGCTCTGGGATGGGTGATCGTTGGCGGGCTCGGCATGGCCACTGTCTTTACACTGTTCCTCACCCCGGTTGCCTATCTTATCCTGGCGCGGTTCTCCAAGCCGACCATCGAGGAAGAGCAACGCCTTTCAAGAGAATTGGCCGAGGCGGGTAATCACTAGAATCTGTCAGGTTCTGAAAAGACAGGATACGGCTCACCAGTCAGCGGCAGCGCGGCCAAACACTCTGGCGCATTCGGCGACTTCCTCTTCAAAATATTCCCGAAGGCGTTTCTCAATTTCCGCTGAAAACTCGGATTTGCCAGCCTTCGCCTTGCGATTGTGGTCAGCGCGGATCGGCAGATCAACGGCTTCCAGATCCAGAAAGTCGAGGATGGCATTTCGAGTGGCGTCGGGCTCGGCAATGATCTCGTCAAGTAGCCAATAGCCACACTGCCCCCTGCCAAAAATGCCCGTCCACCGTTTCCAGGAATCAGGAGCATTCGATCTCTTTGAGAAATGCCCCGATTCCAGAAATCCCTTTAACCGGGACCAATCATCGACCATGCCCGCCTCTTTTCTGCCCCGCCGGACAGCCATCGAGATCGCAGATTTGGCGCGTGCTACCGGATGACGAACCAGAAAAATGATCCGGGCATCGGGAAGAATTGTTTTGGCGAATTCAATCTGTTCGATCGGCGCAGTCGAATAATTTGGCGAGATGTCGCCGCTTTGAATGCCATCGGGCGTTGCCAATGCCGAAAGATACCATTCGGGGTCAGGGGTCTGCGTTTTGGCCGCTTTCGCGTAGTGGTGCCAGAAATTAAGATCGAGGTTCAGGTGTTCTCGCGAAGTGTACTGTTCGCCTGAGCGATTGGTCGGAATACGGCGAGCAGCACCAAAATAACTGAACGGATGGCGCCAGAAGCCCTCATTGAAAATCTCGTAATCACGCAGCCAATTGCGGTGGGAATTGCGAAACGGATCGCCCGTGATGAACTTCACCTCCTTGATCGGCGGCATCCAGACGGAAGGGTGTCTTGATAACTGGTCATAGAGCCAGCCGGTTCCTGCCTTTTGCTGGCCAATTCCAATAAAGTCAGGCCCTTTGCCCATTTTCCAGAATGCCTTTCCGTTCAGCAATAATTGCAGTTGGCCAAGTTATAATCCGGAAAAAACTAAACACAACACAGATGTGATCTCCGCAAATTAACCGTGGCATAAGCTGCAATATTGTTGTGAACCTTGGCAAAAGTTGCGATAGATAATCCGGGGCGACTTCGCCCATAAGTGATGCGACAAAGACGGATATCCAAGGTGTTCAACTTCAATAAGAAAAAAGAAGACAAGAAGAGAAATCACACTGGCGCAGGTAATAATCTTGAGCAGAACCGATTTGTTGGCGGCGAAGTGAAAAGCCTGCCGGAAGTTTTGTCTGCAGAGGTGTTGGTAGATGTCGGTGTTGCCGGAGGCACACCATGGCTGTACGAGGCTTTCCCGAATGCAGAACTTATTCTTGTTGAGCCGTTAAACGTGGTTCCGACACTGAAGGACGTCTTGAAGGATCGCGATTACAGGCTTTTTGAATGCGCGGCTGGAAGTAGTCCAGGTGAAGTCGAGATTAATTATGTCAAGGAAAAGCCCTCTTTGTCATCCATTTTGGATCGGACCAAGCTGACTCAGACAAGGCATGCTGCGGAGAAAAAGAAGGTCCTGGTTCGTCCGATTGACGACATCTTGAAAGAAGCAAAATGCGGCGGGAAAACGGCTGGCATCAAAATCGACACCGAAGGTTATGAACTGGAAGTCCTGATGGGTGCCGTGGACACGCTTAAGAACTGTAACTTTGTTATTTGTGAAGCGTCTGTCGAAAAGCGTTTTGAAGGCAGTTACAATTTCACTGAATTGGTGGTTTTTATGCACAAACAAGGATTTATTCTAACAAAGGTGCTTAATTTCAACCGTGACGGAAAGGGCATAATCAGAATGGCTGATGTCCTATTCCAAAAAGTTGACAAAACCAATTAGGGTCAAAACCCGTTTGCCTTGTCGCCCAAGCCCCAAAGATTATTGTAATCCGCACTTTCCTTGAGCAGTTTCTTGTGGGTCGAGACGGCTTTCACCTGGCCATTTTCAAGGAAAATCACTTTCTCGGCGTTTTCGGCAGTGTTTATACGGTGCGAAATGAATAGCTGCGTGCGGCCGGCAAACAATTCACTGGCAGAAAGGTTGATTTCCATTTCGGTATTGCCGTCCAGCGCCGATGTTGCTTCGTCCCAAATGATAATGGGCGAGGTCTTAAGCATTGCGCGGGCAATGCTGACACGCTGCCTCTGTCCACCTGAAAGCTTGCCGCCAAGGCTTCCGATTTCCGTATCAAGCCCGTCTGGCATATCCTTCAGGAAATCGGTTATTCTTGCTCTTTCAATCACTTCTGCAATCTGTTCCGGACTGGCATCTGTGCTGCCAACGGAAATGTTGTTGCGCAGCGTATCCTCAAACAGGAAGGTTTCCTGACTCACAAGGGTTATGTTGCGGCGAAGTTCGTCAACCGGAATTTGTGAAATCGGCAGATGATTGATTTCGATCGTCCCGGAAGAGTGATGTTCAAAGCCCAGCAGCAGGTTCACAATGGATGTTTTGCCTGCGCCGGAAGGACCGACAATCGCTACCCTTTCGCCGGGTCTGATCGTAAATGAAACATTCCTGAGAGCCGGACTTCCCGAAACATAGGAAAAAGTGACATCCTTGAATTCAATAAGTGACCCTGATGAATTCTCACCCGTTAACACGATAGGTGCTGATATTTTCGCGTGTTCGCTCTCCGCCTTTTCCAGAACGATTTCCTCACCCGAATCGGTGCTGTCCAGTTCGTCATACATCCTGCTGACCTTTCGCGAGACACGGGTCAGCTGCAGATTGAAGGACGACAGTTTTTTCGCAGGTGCATAGGCAAGCATGAAAGCAATGATGAAGGATACAAGCCCACCTGGCGTCTGGTCCGATGACATTGACTGTGTGCTGGCATACAGAAGCACGAGAACGATGACGAGGCCACCGAACGTTTCCATAATCGGACTGTTGGCGGACATGATCCGGTTTATCGTGTTGATGCGGTCTTCGCGTTTGTCTGCTGCCGCCTTGACTGTCTCGCCTGCCCTGTCTTCGATCTGGAAGGACTTCACGACCGCCGCCCCGTCAATGGCTTCCGCGAGGGATGCAATCACACCACCCTCGATAGCCGTTTCCTGTTTGGCAAGTTCACCTATCCGCCCGTTGAGCCTTAGCAGGAACAGCAAGGCTATGGGCGCCACAATTACCGCAGCCAGTGAAAGGATAGGCTGCTGATAAACCATGACGGCTGTCAGAAATACAACAGTCAGCGTATTCTTGATGAGGTTTGTACTGACGAGCATCACGGCGCTTGCCGCAGCTCCGGCCTGGCGGTTCACCTTTGTTGCCATCCGGGCACCACTCTTCGCCCTCAAAAGACTCATCTTTGAGCGGATGATCTTGTTGAACTGCTTCATCAGGTATTCGGAAGTAATTGCAGCCCTGATTTTCCCAAGCGACACGCTGGCTACATAGTCAGACATTCCGCGCACAAAGAAGATGACGGCAATGGAGGTGGCAACTGCCAGAACCTGGACGCCGCCGCCGCCGCTTACAAATACGGAATTGACTACGGAACGCGTGAGCCACGCGACAAAAGCAGTTGACGCCGAACCAACGAGCATTGCCAGAACGGCAATGGCAAACAGCTTTTTGCGCGGCACGAGTGCCTCTCTAAGCAAACGCCTCATCAAAGCCGTTTTATCATTGGCTGACAGAACCGCGCGGTCCTTTTTACCCATCTTTGTATCGCCTTGGTATCTTAGCTTTGCATTCGTTTGCGGCACTTCGCCAAATGCTTCCTTGCGTGGCGCCATTTGCTACAGAAGCACCCTGCTTGTCAAAATAAAATGGCAAGCGCTTGACCTCGACCGGGGGGCATGGGAAAAAACCTCTCGGGCGTTGCTATCGATTGCTCCGGAAAATCCCACACAACACAGCGTTTCAGATTCTTTCCAACTGGATACACTTTTATTCATGCGTTTGAGCAAGAAAACCAAAAGGAAACTGGCAATCAGAAACGGATGGACGCTCAGGACCTCCGCAAAACTCCTGGCTCCATCCCTGGGTCTTTCCAGTGATCCAACCTTTTGTCTGACGCGCGTACTCGGAAATGATCTCTGGCCAAGACACTCCAAAGAGCAGACGGTCAATAATCTCGGCTATTTCCTCAATACAGAACCGGATTTTCCAAACACGCTCCGCCATTTTGTGCTAAACAGGATCACCTCGCCCGAACGTCAAAAGGAACTGGAGGGCATACTTTCAACCGCAGGTGCGAGCTTCGACACCATTCCTTTCGATCCCGAGGTTTACGCAAACATCCCGTTCGATTTTGATATTGTGGGCGGTTTGGACTTTTTTGAAAGCAATAAGTTTGCAGACATGCACGAGCAACGCCAAAACATTGCGCGGATTATGACCTGCCATAAAAAGATCAACTACGCGATGAACGTCAACGGCGCGCGCAATCTTGCGCTTGACCATGGCAGGAAGAGCTTTGACTGGACCCTGCCCTGGGATGGTGCCTGCACCATGTCCGTCAAGGGATTTGAAGCTCTCGCCAAGAGCTGCAAACGCTATCCCAATATTGCGGTTCGCGTCGTGCCGATGGTTCGAATGAAGGAGGAAACGAACGAGATACCTGATTTCGCGATCAAGGAGATCGCAGAAGAGCCGCAATTGGTATTTAATCGCTCGACCTCCTGTGTCTTTGATGAACGCTTTCCGTATGGCATTCGAGACAAGACCGAATTACTAACACGGTTGGGCATTTTGGGTGACTGGACCCATTACAAGGATATCGATTTCCTGCCAAAATTGTTAGAGGATACGGAAGAAAAATTTGATTATCTGCATGTGAAGACTGCGGCAATAAGGCTGCCGTCAGGAAAGAAAAATCTGGATACCAAGAGCGACCAGAAAGCACGCGCCTCCAACAGGAGTTATGCCATTCTGCAGACGATCAGAAATCTTGACGAAACCCACAGCACTATTGACGAAAAAATTGCCGACAAAGTATATGCCAAGGACTGACTTTAATGAGACTAAACAAGGTTCCGGGATTATCGCGTTGGTTTTCCGACGGAAAAAGTATTGATGGAAAAGGCTGGAATATATCCATGAGGCATTCGAAAGCCGGAATTTCCGTTGATGAACTGATGAAACGCAAGATGTTCGTTGGAATCGGTGCCATGAAAGCGGGAACATCCTGGCTTTCAGACTATTTGAAGGATCACCCTGACGTCTTTCACTCTCCGGTAAAAGAACTCAATCATTTCAACAAAGTGCTGGATAACCCGCTTAACCAGGATGACAGCCACTTTCGCTTGAGACGGCTGGAATCCATCCTGCTGGATCATCCGCCAGAAAGATTGTTTGATCCCACTCCTGCCCAGTACAAGCGACTGGTGGACATCGCAGCGATGGGCAGAATTGGCACAGACAGGAATGCCTATTTCGAATATTTTGCATCACGCATTAAGAATGAAAGCGTGTTTGGTGAAATCTCACCCTCCTATTCTCATTTGGGTGTGGACGGGTTCAGAATCATGTCTGAAAGCCATCCTGATCTTCGCGTCATTTTTCTGTTGCGTGACCCGGTCGAGCGGACCTGCTCGCATATCAGGCATATATGGCGGCACAGGCCGGAACTGGAACTGGATGACATCATTGCCGGGCTGACACCGGACAGCGCATTTTATTTCCGCAGTGACTACGGCCCAACAATCGATGCTCTTAAATCGGTTTTCAGCGAAGATCGCATTTTCTTGGAATACTATGAGAAGCTTTTCACGGAAGAAACCATTGCAAGGGTTTGCAAATTTTTGGGCATCAGCTATCACACGCCGGATTTTGGCCACCAGACCAATATTGCCCGCACCAGGAACATCCTGGATGAAGACAAAAAACGCATTCGTGAAAAGCTTGATCCGATCTACAAGGATATGGTCAAAAGAACCGGCAACCAATTGCCGGAACGCTGGAAAGTATAATTTTCGCTGTTTGCTGGCTGCCAATGGGCTGATACGGTTTTTTCATGCAACTTTCCGACAAAAAACTCGTGCTGCATATCGGGGCTGAAAAAACCGGTACAACCTCGATACAGGATGCCTTGTATCAAAGCCGCCAGCAATTGCACGAAGCTGGTTTTTTGTTTCCCGTTTCCCCGGGAAAAAAGAACCATACCAGGTTTATCACCTACGCGCAGGATGATGCGGTTGTTGATAACATCCGCGCCCATCAGCTCGCTGCAAAAGGCATGGCGCTTGGGGAGTTCAGATCGTGGCTGGAAACTGCGATGCAAAAGGAGATCTCCAGCAATGCAGACTGGCAAACGCTCATTCTCAGCACCGAGCTGATCCACAGCAGGCTGGTGACCAAGGCCGAGATCGGCCGGCTGATGACTCTTCTGAAACAGTTTGCCGCCGAGATCGAGATTGTGTTTTTTGTTCGTCGGCAGGATCTGCTGGCTCTTAGCCGTTTCTCTTCCGCTCTGCGCTCCGGCTATAGCGATTTTGATCATGTTTTCGCCAGTGTATCAGCACATCATTACATGCAACTTCCCGAAGACAGGGAAGTCGATGACCTTGCAGACTATTATGATTATACGAGAGTACTGAACCGCTTTGGCGAGCATGTTGACGACTCGCGGATCAGGCTGGAGATTTATCCTGAAAAGCCTTCCGGATATGACTCTGTTTCCGTTTTCGAGAAAATTGCGGGCATGCCCTCCGGGATATTGAGCCGCAACGGACATACGCACAATTCGGCAGCATCGGCAGAAGCGCAATATGTGCTGGCAAGGGTCAATGAAATCCTGAAAACACATCATGGCGATGGCTTGCGGGACAGTGATGCCAAATCGCTGAGACGGGAGATCGAGGAAAAGGTGACAGGCTCCAAGCGTCAGGCAAGCCGCGCTGAAGCCATGGCATTTTACCAGAAATTTGAGGCATCAAACCGAGAACTTCAAGAACGATTTCTGACCGGTTCAAACGCTCCGTTCTCGAATGACTTTTCCATGTATCCGGAAAACGTGGACTATGAAAAGATGAAGACAGGCCTTGAAGATACGGTTAGACAATACCTGAAGCTGGCTGAAACAGGCGCGCAACAACACAAGAACAAATCGATTGTCTCAAAAATTCTGAAAATGGTAGGTCGATGAAAATCCTGGTTCATTTCGGAACGTCGAAGACAGGCTCCACTTCAATTCAGACAGCAATGGACAATTCGCGGCGCGAGCTTGCAACCAATGGCGTCCTCTATCCGGATTACGGATACAATCATCACATTCTTTCTGCCCTCTTCAAACAGGAGCATGAAATCAGCCTTCGTATCCGTTCACGCTATGGCGGGTATGAAAAGATGAAGGAAACGGCGGAGCTTGCATTCGCCAAACTCAGGAAAGGGGCGACGGTACCTGGTGTTCGCCTCATTGTTCTTAGCAGCGAGACGTTTTTCGGTTTCAGCGAAGCGGAAGCGATTCCTAAATTTGTCAAACGTCTTCAGGAAATATCGAGCAATCTGGAAGCGTGCGTCTATATTAGGGAACCGGCTTCGCGGTTCCTTTCGTCGTTTCAGCAGGGCATCAAACGCGAACTGCCGGGACGTCGCCCTGAGGCAATGAACGTCAGGCCCAATATCGAGCAGATGAGTGAGGCCTTTGGTGGAAATATAACGGTCAGGCCATTTGTTCGTGAACTGATGGAAGGCGGTGATGTTGTGGCGGATTTCGCGGAGCACTTTCTTGCCGGATACGGGGTAAAGCTCAAACCGCCGACAAAGACCAACGAAACCCTTTCGGCGGAGGTCCTTGACCTTCTCTACTGGTACAAGAAGATACTCATGCCCGGGCGAAGCAGCACCCCACGCCCTGAATTCATGGATTTCCAAAAGACACTAAACAATGTGGAATTGGGAATTGGCGGCGGCACGAGACCCAAACTTCTGCCAGCCATCCGCACCGCCATCATCAGGGCATCCACGGACCTGATTTGGCTCCGGGATCATTATGGGATTGTCTTTCCGGATGTGGACTATTCGATCATAGACGGCGAAATTCAGCCTGAAATGGAAAGCTGCCGGACACCACAGGACATCATGGAAATCAATTGGGAAAAACGAAATGAACTGATGCTGCGTTCCCTTTACGAAATTCAGCAACAGACGAACCAGCAGCAAAACTCGTTTTTCTCGAAAATTGCAGCGGCTTTTCGCCGTTGAATGCATTGTCCCGGCTAATACGGCCACGCGCCAAAGGCGCTTGCCAAGTTTTGACCGTGTGCATACTGTTCCTCTCCTAGCCTTGGGGGAGCCATGAGAGCCTGCAGATTATTCACAATCCTTTGCCTTTTGGTTTCAACGGTATTCGTTGCCGCCTTGACGATCCGCCCGGCACAAGCTGCCGGTATTGCCACGAACATTGAATCAGCGTCCGTTAATACGCCTGCCGAATTCTGGGCTGGCGTGATGGAGTTTTTTTATGGTCCGTACAACCGTCAGCTAAAATGCTGGAACAGCACTGTGAAGGGTGAAAACGGGCCGGTTAATGTCTGCATGCGCCCCCACAAGCTGACCTCGGTCAATTCCGGCAACGTCCAGCAACACCATGTCGTCATGGGCGGCTATGAACTCAATGAACAAAACGGCAGGAGTGATTGCCATGCCTGCCCGGGCGTGGCCGGGTTTGCCGTATTTCAATCCGGCGGCCCGACACTTGACCTGATTGGCAAAAGCATCCTGGCAATGTCCATGGGCAGTTGGGGCTCAGTCCCGGCCGAGGAGAATTTCGAACTTCGGATTTTTGGTGACGGTCCGGCCTATGGTTGGGTGGTGTCATACGGCTATACCGGCCAGGGCTATACCTACCTCAACGACACAATATACGGGATGGTGGGTGATCGTATCAGAGAATTTGGTCTAGTTCCGACGGGTTTTAATGATGCAGGCAACTGTGAAAACGGGAAAAATTTCAATGAGCAACCCTGCAGTGATTATGTTTCCACGCTCGATTTCGTAGATAATCCCGCCAATGCAATTCATGATATCAAGCTAAGCTATAGCGGATACCGCCTTGGCGAAAACAAGGATGGTTTTGCGTTTATCCCCTTTGATCCCGAAAGCATGCGCTATCAGGTGCCGGAGGAATTGCTGGCAGATTGACCGTTGATTGGCGAAAAGGCCACCACCGGAAAGTGGCTGCCAATAGCTTTTCATCCTCCATTGCACGTTCTTCAGCTGACTTGTTACCGGCTGCCTGAGTTCCTGTCCTCAATCCCAAATATCCGGCCCGAATATCTGGCAAAGCGTCGCATTTGTGCCATATATCGCGAAGGTCGGCTCTTCTTCCAATTATTAAGCCGCTGATTATACGAATTTATTTCAGGTTTTCAGTTCAGATGGGAGACTCCGCCACTGCCCTTGCCCATTAAAAAGGTTGTGGCATACTCCGCCGCAACTGATTTGCCCGATGGGTTGGTGTAGCCGGGCTTCAACACAAAACCGGAGACAAGAATGAATCTTTCAAAAACCGCCCTCGCCGCTATTGCCGTTGCTGCCTGTTTTTCCTTTACCCCCCTCGGAGCCAGCGATGCAAATGCCGCATTTTGTTCCAATGATCCAGGGCGCTTTAATGAATGGAAAAACGCGGTAAAGGCCCAGTACAAGGGCAAGTTCAAGCCCTCGACACTGGCAAAACTGGACGGCGTGAATTACTCAACGACTGTCATCAAGCTCGACCGCAATCAGAAGAGCTTCAAGATGTCATTCGAAAAATTCTACAAGGTCAGGGCAACCGGGGTTGCTGCCGGTGCCCGTAAAAGGATCAAGCAGTATTCGAAATACTTCACCATGGCAGAACAAAAGTACGGTGTGCAACCCGAGGTCATAGCGGCGATCTGGGGGCTGGAGTCTGCTTTTGGAACCTACAAGGGCAAACCGCTGCCAATTCTGCAGTCCATCGCGACACTTTCCTTTGATTGCCGCCGCACAGAACTTTTCAGCCGTGAACTTGAATCGGCATTTGTCGTCATCGACAGGGGCATTTACGACCTTTCCAAAGCACGGGGCGCATGGGCCGGAGAGATCGGCCAAACGCAGTTTCTTCCCTCTTCCTTTCTCCTCGGCGCCACTGATTTCGACGGTGGCGGCGTGGATGTCTTCAATTCACCCGCTGATGTAATCGGCTCGACGGCCAAGTGGTTTGCCGCCAATGGATGGCGTGCGGGCGGTGACTATCATGAAGGCTCCGCCAACTACGATGTGATCAAGAAATGGAACAAGGCCGGCGTTTATCAAAAGACCATCGCCAAGCTGGCTGATGAAATCCGCGGCTAGAAAACCTGTCCGGCTGCACTGCCATTCTGGAGGTGTAGCCGATCATTTGGACGGTTAACAAAATCCTGAAAACTCAGGTCGGATTTGACTCTAAATGAACGGTTTCAGGGTAAATGCATTTTACATTTGGATGATACGTTGAGGCACCCAAAGTAACAGGTGCCCCATGACAAACTATAAAAAACTAAAGTCATTTTTCAAAGACACGGGTGGCAATTTTGCAATCACCTTTGGCCTGACAATGTTGCCGATCATGTTGTCAGTCGGCGTTGCGACCGACTACACCAGTGCGGCTGGAATGCGATCAAACTTGCAGGAAGCGATAGATGCGGCTGCACTTGCTGCCGGCGACGATGAAAACATAACGTGCTGAACCAGCGCGGCAATCGCGCGATGGATACCTTCGATGCGCTGACGAACAATCTTGAATTGAGCAACGAGCCAATTTCAAGATCGACAATCACATCATAAATGCCAGCATCTCCGTTGACAAACCAACAATTTTTCGCGGCATCATAGGAAAGCCGACCATCGGTATAACTGTTGGTGTTGAAATCCAATATGCGGTCGAAAAAGCGGCTGAAGTCGCCATGGTTCTGGATTATTCGGGTTCAATGGGCTGGAACAACAAATGGTCTACCATGCGTGATGCAGCCAAGGACCTGGTAGATATCCTTGGAGAGGATGGTGAGCGCGACGACATCAAGTTCGCACTAGCGCCCTTTTCCAACCAGATGCATGTCACCCTGCCTTCTGCCCATGTCGTCGGACAAACGGCGGGAAGTACGTGGACAGGTTGTACGCAGGACCGCAAGTGGCCATACAACACCCGGACAGCACGCCTGTTTACGGGAACGAGGCTACCAAGTGGGGACTTATCCCCAGTGCCAACAACGGTAACTGCAATTCACACATCAATCGCGGTCTGACCGTTCGCCCGCTCACCAACGATCATGAACAGGTGAAAACCTGGCTGGACGGCATGGTTCCGGGCGGGAACACCCACATTTCCCTTGGGCTTGCCTTCGGCTGGCACCTGGTTTCACCCAACGCGCCATTCGAAGAAGGCGTGGACTACGACGCCAACGACACAAAGAAATTCATTGTTCTCCTGACCGATGGGGCCCAGACAACAAAGGCCTGGGCACCCAATGACAAATACCGGGTGAAGAACGGCGAGATCAATCTGGAAACACTTTGCAAGGACATCAAGAAGAAGGATGTCTACATGATTACCATCGCGTTTGATCTCAATGACAATCCCACGCGAAACCGGCTGCGCAATTGTGCAACGAATCACGGGCTATTTCTTCGAGGCCGACTCAAACTCGGAGTTGACTGTGGCGTTCGAGACCATTGCTGCGCTCATCAAGGGTAGCCTCCACATCAGCCGGTAAGGCAGAGTTCACAATTTCTCTCGGGGCGAACACGAGAGAGAACAGCGCCCGGTGGTCGGAAACGGTTACCGGGTGTTTTAATTGGCTCCTGCCCAATTCCAGTAGAGCCTTCTTGCCAGTTTGGTCTTTTCGCCGTGGGGATATTCCCTGTCCTCGAACTTAACCGCGGGCGTGACCTTGTTGTAATTGCCCGACAGGAATATCTCGTCTGCGGCGCGGAAATCATCGAGCGTCAGCACGTTGTCTCCCAGACCTTTTCGCCTTGATCGCGCAGCAGCTTGATCAGGCGCTGGCGGGTAATGCCGTTCAGAAACGTGCCATTGGGGATCGGCGTGAAGTATTCGCCATTCTTGACCATGAAAATGTTGCTGGTGGCGGTTTCGGCCACATTGCCGAGCGCATCGCAGGCAATCGCATTGGCAAAGCCCTTTGACTGGGCTTCTTTCAGCATGCGGGCATTGTTGGGATACAGGCATGCAGCCTTGGCATTGACCGTGGCGGTGGCGAGCGTCGGGCGGATAAAGCGTGTTGTCGTCAGCGTGGTTGCTGCATCTGGCGGTGCCATGCCTGCTTCCTCGATGCAAAGGGCAAAGCGGGTTGAGTCCGGATCGGCATCAACGGTCATGTCGCCCTGCCTCCGTGGACCAGGCCATCGGGCGGATATAGAGCGGCACCTTGCCGGAAAATTTTTTGCAACCCTCCTCGGCCAGTGCCAGGATTTCGGCTGTTGACATCGGGCGCTTTCAGGCCCAAGTGCCTCGGCGGAATGGTTCATGCGGGCGCAGTGTCTTTCAAGATCAGGCGCAACGCCGTCAAACCAGCGCGCGCCATCAAACACCAGCGTGCCGAGCCAGGTGCCGTGATCGGCAGATCCCATGATCGGGATATTGCCCTCCTGCCACTCGCCCTCAAACCAGGTCCATATCTGCCGGTTTTTCAACATTGCCATGGCATCTGCATCCCTTGTCATTTGCTTGCCGCAATCAAACACGCGGTTCATTCTGTTTCAAGGCAAAGCAACACGAAAGGAAGCAGGGAAATGGCAACGGTAAAACTGGTTCAGGACAAGGATGCCTCACCCGAGGTGAAGGCGGTATTTGATGACATCCGAAAAGTGCGCGGAACCGATTTCATCAACAACTTCTGGCGGGCGCTGGCCAATGATCCGGAAACCTGAAAGCGACCTGGGAAGAGATCAAATCGGTGATGGGCGAAGGTACCATTGACGTAAGGGTCAAGGAAATGGTTTATATTGCTGTATCAGTCGCAAATGGCTGTTCCTATTGCATCCATTCCCACACGGCGGCGGCGAAATCCAAGGGAATGAGCGATGCTCAACACGCCGAATTGATGAAAGTTATCGGACTTGCAGGAAAAACAAATCACCTGGTAAATGCGATGCAGGTGCCGGTTGACGAAGAATTTTTGGCCTGAAAATGGCCTGTCATCCTGTCCGGACATCCTGTCCGGCTCAGGCAGCCTAAGGGGTAAAATTGAATGGCATACGCAATGGTGGCCCACGAACCGGGTGGTTCAAAGGTCTTCAAAAAGGAAAACATTGAGGTTCCAAAGCCGAAAAAGGGTGAAGTGCTGATCCGCCAGACGGCAATTGGCGTGAATTTCATTGATGTTTATCAGCGCACCGGCCTGTATCCGCCGCCGGGCGGAGAATATCCCGTTATCCTGGGCATCTGAAGGCGCAGGCGTTGTGCAGGGTGTTGGCACCGGTGTTACCGGCTTTCGGCCCGGCGACAAGGTTGCCTACACGACACCGGGCGGCGCTTATGCCACGCACCGGGTGATTGACGCAGAAAAGCTGGTCAAAATCCCGTCCGGGCATTGATGACAAGGTAGTTGCGGCAGCCATGCTGAAGGGCCTGACCGCCCAGTATCTCATCCATGACAGCTACAAGGTGAAAGCCGGTGACACGGTTCTGGTTCACGCGGCAGCCGGCGGCGTTGGCCTGATCATGGGCCAGTGGCTCAAGGCCAAGGGCGTCAATGCCATCGGCACGGCAGGAACCAAGGAAAAATGCGCCCTCGCCCGCCGCAACGGCTACACCAAGGTGATTGATTACACCAAACAGGATTTTGTCGACGAAATCCGCAAGATCACCAAGGGTGCCGGTGTTCAGGCAGTTTACGATTCGGTTGGCAAATCGACCTATCCCGGCTCTCTGAAATGCCTCGCGCCACATGGCACATTTGTCTCCTTCGGCCAGTCTTCAGGTCCGATCGAGGATTTCAAGCTGGCTGATCTGGCACAATATGGCTGTCTCTACGCGACCCGCCCTACCCTGTTTGCCTTTATTGCCGACCGCAAGGAATTTGAAAAGCGCACCAAGGCTGTTCAAGGCGATCAAGGACAAGGACATCAAGATTGCGGTCAACCAGACCTTTGAGCTCGACAAGGTCAAGGCTGCCCATGACGCGCTGGAAGGTCGCCAGACGACCGGTCAGACCGTTCTGGTGGTTGGGTAGGGAACCGGCCTGCTATTGCCATTGAATCTACAAACTTGCCTTGAGGCCCGGGTCCAACCTTATCTGCAATTTGCATTGAGGGTTGGACCGGATTTCCTGGCAATGGCTGTTATGGTGTACCCCCCAGATCGCATAGCACAAAGCACTTCCTGATGTACTTGGGAACATGCCATTCTGTGTCGAAGCCTTCCTCCATAATAAAACTATCGCCGGCTTTGACGGAGTGAACCCTGCCATCTGCCAGATTGGTAATATGGGCCTCACCTTCAAGGATATGACAAAATTCGGAATAACCTTCCATTTTCGCACGGAATTTCCCAGCCGCACATTCCCATATCCCGGATCGAGACCCCGTTCTTACATCGTTACTGTACACCCAAGCACCTTGCTCTGGATTTCCTTCCACAATCACTTCTGAAATGTCTTTTGCAACGCGTTCAACTTCAGATGAGCCTAAGCGAATGAAGTTTGGGGATTTCGTCTCGCATTTAGTCAGCATTTATCTGTTCCTCTCTTTGGGCTGTCGGCTGCATGTTTACGCTAGGTGATTTGAAAATTCGGTGGCGGCATTCAGACGTTCATGGCCGGCGTTGCCGATGTGTTCAAGGAAGCCGGGAGCATTGAAAAAACGCTCGATTCATATGAAAGCCGTGCAAACGCAGGCCCTCTTGAAGCCGCTTCAAAAATGTAGGGCAATTCTAGTCGACAATAGCTTATTCAAGTTCGCTGTTGTCACTCCCGAAGGCGGACTGTCGCAAGATGGTCCGTCTTTTTGATGCAAAATTCCGATACCGGAAGATAGCCCGGTAACCGCCCCATTGCCCCTTTCCCCTGCCCGGTTTATTGATTGTTCAAATAACAATCGGGGAAACGATCATGGCAGGGAAAAAAGCAGCCGATCACGCCATTACCGCTGACAGCCTTTATGGTGCTGCAGGCGACAACACTTTTGCAGGCGTGACTTCCTTCATGCGGCGCAAATATACCAAGGATGTGGCAGGGGCAGATGTCGTCGTATGGGGAATTCCGCTCGACACAGGGGTGACAAACCGCCCCGGCGCCCGCTTTGGTCCGCAGGCAATCCGTCGCGCTTCGGCTATCTTCGACAATGACCCGCAATATCCGTTCAATCTGGACTTTTTCGAGAAAATGGCCGTTGCAGACTATGGCGACTGTCTGATCTCGACCAATCGGGTGTGGGAAAATCCCGAACGGATAGAGAGCGAGGCCGGGCGCATTCTGGACCATGGCTGCTATCTCCTCTCACTCGGCGGCGACCATTACGTCACCTGGCCGCTTCTGAAAGCCCATGCGGAACGCCATGGCCCACTGGCCCTTGTACAGTTTGATGCCCACCAGGATACCTGGGATGATGACGGCGAACAGATCTGCCATGGCACCTTCGTTACCAGGGCTGTGCGCGAGGGAATCATCGATCCCGAGCGCTCCATCCAGATCGGCATCCGAACCCATGCTCCGGAAGATTTCGGGATCGAGATACTCTACGGAGATGATGTGGAGGAAATGTCTTCCGAAGAGATCGCAGCTGCCATCAAGGCGCGCGTAGGAACCATGCCCTGCTACATCACCTTCGATATTGACTGCCTTGATTGCGCATTTGCCCCCGGAACGGGAACACCGGTATCCGGCGGTCCGTCATCCGCTAAAATGCTGGCTGTGCTGCGCAAGCTCGGTTCACTCGACATCAAGGGTAGCGACATTGTGGAGGTTTCTCCCGCCTATGATCATGCCGATATTACCGCGATTGCGGGTTCGACGATCGCGATGTATATGCTCGGGCTTCGCGCGGAAAAACTTCTGGAAAGCTGATATCTACCGACCTTTCAAAGGCAAGGTTCAAGTGATGAATCAGATTCCGGATTTTCCGGCAATCTATTGATATAAATATCAGAAACGGGAACAAGATGAGCAAGGCGAAGATCTTCATTGACGGCGAACACGGGACTACAGGTCTGCAGATCCGCGAGCGTCTCGCCTTACGCGATGATATCGAAACCCTTTCGATCCCCCATGAGGAGCGGCGTAATCCGGATTATCGCGGGCGTTTGCTTAACGAGGCTGACATTGCCATTTTGTGCCTGCCGGATGAAGCCAGCCGCGAAGCTGCCCAGATGCTGGAGGATGCCGGAAATACTTCCACTCGGCTGATCGATGCCTCAACAGCCTTTCGCTCCCATCCTGACTGGGTATACGGCTTTGCGGAACTTGAACCCGGTAATCGCGAAAGAATTCAACAGGCCCGTTTTGTTTCCAATCCCGGATGTTATTCCACTGGCGCCATTGCGCTGTTGCGGCCATTGGTGTTGGCCGGATACCTGCCGACGGACTATCCGGTTACCATCAACGCTGTTTCAGGTTATTCGGGTGGGGGTAAGCAGATGATTGCTCAAATGGAAAACCCGGACGCGGAAGACGCTATCCACGCGAACCATTTCCTTTATGCTCTCACGCTCAAGCACAAGCATGTGCCCGAGATCGTCAACCGTGCCGGACTGGATCGCGCACCGATCTTTACGCCGAATGTCGGGCGCTTTGCCCAGGGCATGCTGGTGAACATCCCCCTGCATGTTGATCTCCTGAACAATGCCAATCTTGCCGCCATTCATCACTGCTATGATGAGCATTATGCAGGTCAGAACATCGTTGAAGTGGTCGAGCTTAGGGATGTTGCAGAGGCCGCCCGCCTTGACCCTGAAGAAATGCGGGGTACTGACCGTATGAAGATTTATGCCTGTGGAACTGCCGGGGCCGGCCAGGTGAACCTTGTTGCCTCACTCGACAATCTCGGCAAGGGAGCATCCGGTGCAGCAGTCCAGAACATGGACATCATGCTGGGGAACTAGTCTTCAGCTACTCGCCGGGTATCTGTTCAACGGTTCTGCGCCTTACCGGTCCAAAGTGCCCCACGTAAAAGGTATCTGCTTTTGGCGCCAAGGTGTTCAGAGTACGAACGATATCGCGATTATTCCCCTGGATGTCGCACATATAGAGATGGCGGGTTGCGCGCTTTCCGATGAATGAGCCGCGGAACATGTCTCCGACGAATGCGGCGTTCTTTGTGACCATGACAAGAGATCCGGGCGTATGGCCGGGTACCTGATGGAGTGTGGCGTCAATTCCGGTCAGCTGTTTCAAAGACATTCTGTCCAAAACGGTGATACTCGGCTCATAGCCCGGAAAACTTCCCAGTTCGTCACGCGACTCCCGAAGAACACCAATCAAGCCTACCGGACACAGATCATCCATCTTGCCTGATTTGAACTGGGCCAGATCCCCTGCCCCACCGATGATCGGAATGTTGTACTTCATCTGGAAATGCCGACCTGCCCCCGCGTGGTCATAATGGGCATGGGAGATCACAATGGCCTTGAGATCGGCTGGATCAACCCCCAGATCGCGAACCTTTTGCTCGATATCATCCGCCTCTTCAGGAGCCCCCAGATCAAACAGGATGGCGTTTCCGTTTTCGCGAACCAGATAGCTGTTTGAAATTCCAAGACGAAGGATATCCACCTCAGCCGAAACTGCCGTTTTGGCCGAAGCCAAAAGCAGCAAGCCCCCCAGAAAATACAACCATTTCATCCCGGTTTTCTGCACAACTGCCTCCAACTCAACCTATGTAAACACTGTTTACATGAATGACTAGACTTTCTTCGGGAAATTGTCAACACTGTTTACATGAATCGAAAAACCGGCCGTTATCATCATGGCGATCTGCATAATGCGCTGGTTTCCGCAGCCATTTTCGAGATCAACCAAAAAGGTGAGGAGCATCTCAGCCTACGCGGTATTGCTGGCGCCATCGGCGTCAATCCGAGCGCGACCTATAAACACTTCAAATCAAAGAAGGACCTGGTGCACGCGGCATGCTCACTCGGATTTTCGCAACTGTCTGAAAAAATGGAGAGCGCAATCGAGCATGGTAGCGCTGACCCTGAAGCGCGATTCATCGACACCGGAAAGGCCTATGTGAATTTCGCAATCCAGAATCCGAACCTATATCACTGCATGTTTGCCAATGTGGCTGGAGGCAATGAAGCGATCAGTCAGGCGCCACCGGGTAAACGTTCTGCCTACCAGATACTTCTGGATGGGTTGGAAGCCCTGGAAAAGGAACGCCCATTTGACGAAAACAAGGCTCCAAAAGTCAGGATGATTGCCTGGGCGGGCATGCACGGGTTGGCTGAACTCGCTATTGCCGGCTACGTGGAGAGCGATGATGCAAGCATTGGCGCCTTGATTGAACAACATGCCAAGGCAACAATCGCTTATGCCAGATAGCATCTCAGCAAGATGCCATGCAGGGATTACAAGGGGATCCTATTCCCGCTCCTCAAGCTCGGTAACCGGTGGGTAGCGCCCTACCAGACCGCGCCAGTGGGCAACCGCTGCTGCGAGGAGAATAAAGGCAACGCCCTGATGTGCCAGCGCCCAATAGAGCGGCACTTCCAGGACGATGGTTACAATCCCCACAATCACCTGGACGATGGTGATGAGCAGGATGATCCATGTGCGTGTCTTGTGAGGCTGTTCAGCATTCGATCGCTGCGCAACAAACCATTGCAGCACGATCAGCAACGTGAGGAGATAGGCGCTGATGCGGTGATTGAATTGCACCGATATCGGGTTTTCAAACCAGTTCATCCAAAGCGGTGACATGGCAGAATGTCGCTCGGCACCCACTGGCCCAGCATTTTCGGCCATTCATTGGAAGCCCAGCCCGCATCAAGTCCGGCGACCAGACCGCCCATGAAAATCTGCACCAGAACAAAGCAGCGTTACAACCGGCGCGAAAATGTTCAGGCTGACCGGCGGATTGCAACCGGGTCGAATGGGTTGCAAGTCCCCGTGCCACCCAAAGCGCATAGGCAAAGATGATGCAGGCCAGGGTCAGATGAATTGCCAGCCGATACTGGCTGACATCCACCCGGTCCACCAGGCCTGAAGACACCATCCACCAGCCGATAAAGCCCTGCAGACCACCCAGGAACAGCAAGAAGAGAAGCCGCGGCTTGAGGCGTTTTTCCAGCCGGCCGGTCATGCCAGAAAAAGGCCAGTGGAATGGCAAAGACGAAGCCGATAATGCGTCCGAGAAACCGGTGGCCCCATTCCCACCAATAGATGAACTTGAACTCGGCCATGCTCATGCCCTTGTTCTGCAACTGGTATTCCGGGATTTGGCGGTATTTTTCCAGTTCCTCCTGCCATTCGGCTTCGCTGAGAGGTGGAATAATGCCGTGGATGGGTTTCCACTCGGTGATGGAAAGGCCCGAGTCTGTCAGCCGTGTCGCCCCGCCCACCATGACCATGGCAAAGACCAAACAGGCAGATCACATAAAGCCACCAGCGCACCAGCGCCCGGTTGGTCTTTTCCCGCGAAACAATTGCCTGAACATAAGTGAATGGTCTGATCTGACTGCATGATAAAAGGCTGATCCCGTTTCAGTTTGCCTTCAAATAGCGCAGATGGGTAACGATTGCCTGTAGGACATCACGTCGCGCAGCACGCGGCGTCTGAACGTGGCATAGAGTGGCAAAATTTCACCAGGCAGAAAAGACAGAGCAATGAGCAGCAGCACGAAAAAACTGATTGGCACTTTCGTCCTTGTGGCACTGGTTGTGTTTTATGCGTTGATCGCTACTGCGATTGCCACGGCACAACTGGCTCAGTCACCATGGTGGGTGCACATGCTTTATTTCTTTTTCACGGGAATTTTATGGGTGGTTCCGGCAATGTTCATCATCAAGTGGATGCTAACACTGCCACGCGACGATCAATAAACGGGAATCAGGCGACTTGCACCGTTCTAACCGGTATTGAGTTTTGCCCCCTTGTTGGCAAGGCGGGAAGTGGCGCCTGATAAAAGCGTTTTGACATATTTGAATTTCTGGAAATTGCCGTTCAACGAGATCCTGCGGCAAAGCAGTCATGTGTTCGCCATGGGCTGAATAGCAGACCCCGTGTCGGGTGGTCACGGCGGTTGAATACCCTGCGTCTGCTGTCATGGCAAAATCCCTTGGTCCGGCGGCCGCCGGATAGCCGTACGGATAAGCAAAATGGCGAGGGCGTTTACCGGTTTCCAGTTCGATAAGCCTGCCGCTTTCCTCGACCTCAAGCCGCGCCTGATCCTCTTGCAATCTGGCTACTGCATAATGGTGAATGGTGTGGGCACCCAGCGTACACAGAGGATCTTTGGCAAGCAGCTTCAAATCGCTCCAATCCATGATTGATCTGGCACGGTGTCCTTCGCAGTCAACCTTGTGTAGTCGGCATAGCTGGGTCATGATCCGCCGTTGCTCGACTTCATCAACATCGTTTGTAAGGTGGTGAAGCAGGAAATCAAAGGCTTCGTATTTTTGCGCAACAGTGCCCATTGGTATCTCCACCCTGCCCCCCGGCAGATCAATATCAAGGCGATCGCGAAGATCAATCAATTGTTCAAGGTCTTCCCACCAAAGACTTGCCCTTCCATCGACCAGACCGGGCGCAATGAAAATCGTATAGGGAATATGGTACTTTCTGAAAATCGGAACCGCATTGGCAAGATTATCCCTGTAGCCATCGTCAAGGGTTACGCACACAAACGGGCGTGATAACCTTTCTATGGGTGCTTCCCCACGGATGCGCGCCGCAGCCTCGTCAAGATCGACAAATTCATAAATGCTGCTTTTGAGCCGTTTGATCGCATCTTCCAGAAAACCCGGCGTGACATTGAGATGATTATTGGGGCTGAAGGGTGACTTTTTCGCAGTTCCCGTGCGATGCAGCATCAAGATAGAACCAAGCCCCCTGAGGCTCTTGTTTGCCAGCGATGCTCCACCTGAATAGTAGATGGTGTTCAACAGGATTTTCGTCACTCGATTGCTTGGCATCGGCTCTTAACTCTTTGCTAACTTTGGCTCTAATCAATTTGCCCCTGCAGCAAGCTAAACAAGGTTTATTTAGATTCAGTTGATAGGCTGGTGACTCCTGAAAAAAGGCGCGCAACCGTCATGCATCAACAAAGCATTGGATCCGATCATTTCAAGTCTGTCGCAGGCAAGCCATGCGCAAAGCAGCGAAATTGCGATGTTGTCGAAATGATCGATATTGGCGTTTATGACAGGATCGAGAGTATCCGGGACGAATGGATGAAGCGCGGAGAAGCACTCCCAGATCTCGGTCTATCAGCGCTATGAATGGGTTGAAGCCTATCTGCGCACCCAACAATCAAACAAACAAATCCAGCCCTTCATCATCGTCGGCGGTTCGAAGGTAAAACCGTCTTCATTCTTGCCCTGCGAGATACACGGCGGACTTTTTCGCCGCTTGAAATTCATCGGCGGCAGTCATGTCAATTTCAATCTGGGAATTCTGCCGGACAATGGCGGACTTCGGATGACATCCGCGGACTTTCAGAAAGTTTTTTCGCGCATCAGCAATCTGGTTCCCGGCCTTGGCTATCTGGCATTTTGCTGCCAACCTGAACTGTGGCAAGGGTGAACCCAATCCGATTGTAGGTGCCAAATCATCAACGTTCAGCAAATCCGGCATTTCTTGCTTGATCTTCAAGGCGGATTTGAAGCCACGCTTGCACGCGGCAACGGCAAGCGGAAAAGCGCAAGAAATTCCGCAGCCAGTGCAGGGCAGCCTGAAGAAATGGGCGGATATGAACTCACATAGCCCTGCAACGCCCGGTGAAGTCTGCAACGTTGTTGATGATTTTCCTTGAGCAGAAATCCAGACGCCTGAGGGAACTCGGTATCAAGGACGTGTTCGCCGGTGAGTGACATCCGAACCTTCCTGATCCAACTCGCAACCCGATCGCTTGACATGGAGGAGCCTCTGCTTTCGCTCTACACGCTTCGCATCGGCGGACAAACGGCGGCGTATTTGGCGGCGGTGTGCAGTCAAAGAGGCTGTCAGGTTTCTTTTCCTCGATTGACGAGGAAGAATTCGGATCAATCTCACCAGGCGAAATGCTGCTTTATCTTGTAGTGGAAGACGCATGCCGCAAGCGGCTATGTCCAGATTGACCTGGGTGCCGGTGATGAGCGCTACAAGCGCTCCTGGAGCACCGAAGTCATCGAGATGTACGATCTTTTCCTGCCGATCAATGCTGCCGGCATTCCGATCGTTCAGGCCCGCAAACTATATGGCAAGATCAGACGAACCATTCGCGAAGACGAGCGTTACTGGCAGATGTACAAAAATCTTCGGCGAATAAAGTCGAGATTTTTCCCGGTGTCTGGCAAAACACGAAAGGCGACCCGTATCGAAATACGGACCGCCCTTTTCTCATGTTCCATCACTCTTCAGATCTGAGCCTGTCAGCGAGCTAGGCTGCGTGCACTTTGTCGGTTGCCAGCGAACCGGCGCGAACCAGAATGGTGTCGGCAAATCCGGAGGCTTTCAGATTCCGTTCAAGCATTTTGCACTCATCCAGGGTTCCGGGCTCGCGGGAATCAGGATAACTGTTTCGGCGTCGGCTATCTTGCCAATGCCTGCTGCGCCTGCATTGCCGCATGCAAATATCGGGAAATCATAGCTGTCCCGCAAGGCATCAACCAGTTGCGGCATGTTCTCCAGGTCGGCAGCACCGGCTGCAGCTTGCCGGAAGTCAAGACATGAGCCGTTGAGCGCATTGTCCTGATACACGACATCCCTCAGACTTTTGGCGCCGGCCAGAACATCGAAAAGGCCTGGCAGAGTCGATTTCCAAGCATCGTACTTGCGGTCGAGCCGTCCCCTGGTAAATCGGTCACGATTACGCTCTTGCCTCTTGGATGCCAGATGGCGGGCCAGCGTTATGGTGAGCGAATTTGATTCACTGCCATCCGGCGAAGCGACGGCAATCTGAGTCGCACCAAGGTCTCTCAATGGCCTCGATTGCAAACTGCACTCCGAAAATATCCCGGTCATTGGCAATGCCGTATCGGGAATTGCGAAAGAGGGCTGGGGATCAGCAAGCAGATCCTCCATTCGCGGAGCAAGCGACGGCGCATTGACAGCTGCCAAAACCGATTGAGCTTGTTGGGTGCACCGCTGCGGGGGCTATCTGTCACTTCCCGTCCGCCTGACCTTTTCCGGTACCAGTCTCAGGTTACCGGGCGCATGGGCTTGAAGGCGCGGCCACTCAAGTAGTTCCGCGGCCAGCACTCCAACCATGGAAAGGATCATCATTGCGGTCATGCCTGCCAAGTGTGAAAGGGAACCACTTTGGGAAAATAGCTTTCCGCCGGCAACACGGCACGCTCGATGATCCGCGCCTCACTGGGCACATAGCCCGATGCCTGACGGCTTTGGGCCTCGTTGAAACGTCCCAGATAGCCTTCAAGGCGCTCGCGCTGGGCGGCATGCCTCACGTTCCAGAGCGCGCAACTCGACTTCCGCTTCGCTGACGCGTGAAGATTCGGCCTTCAGACGGTTCACGTCCTGAAGCAGTGCCTGCTCCTGTTTGCGGGCAAGGTTCACATTGTTTTCAAGACTGGAAACAATATTGTTGGCAGCCTGACGGATTTGGCCTTTGATCTCAGGCAACTGCGAACGCAGTGCCTTGATGCGCGGATGATTTGGCAACAGCGTGGAGGACAATTCCGAGATTTCTGCCATGGTGTTGACCTCGCGCTCTCGCAGATCGCTGGATCAAGCGGAGAAGAAATCACCTCCGGAATGACATCTATTGAACTGCCACTGGCAAGTGCAGCACGAATTGATTCGATCTTGGCTTCGGCAGACAGACGCTCGCCTTGACCCGTGACAAGTTCGGATGAAACTTCCGACAATTGCTGTGTAGCCAAGCAACGCATTGTTGTTGCCCAGCAGAATATCGGACTGTGACCGGAATGCAGCGACTTTTTCCTCAGCCGAAACCACCTTGCGGCGCAAGCTCCTCGATTTCGGGCTCCAGAAAGCTCGTTGCACTGCGGTCAGAATCAAGGGTCGCGCTGCGCGTGAACTCAATATATTCCTCGGCCAGCGAATTGGGAACAAGTTTGGCCAACTTCCGGTCGGTGGACCAGAATTCGACAATTGCCACACGCGACTTGTCAGCCGCATAAACTGTGAGCTGTTTCTTGAATTGCTTGAGCACGCCTGGATCGACGACGAGACTTCCTGTCGCTCATCGTCAACTATCGGAGAATGTCTGTGACTGCGGATTGATCAGGCTTCTCGCCAATTCGAGCAGGCCGGGCTCAACGGCCTTGCCCAGGAATTCGGGATGACTTTCCAAGATCCAGTTTCTTGATCACCCGGATCGCCAGATCATCGGAACTGAGTACCAGGACCTGGCTGCCAACAGCCTGCTCATCAAATTCGCCGCCATTGGGCTGAAATTCATTGCTCTGAATACGCGTAAAAATCGATTCGCGTTTCTTGATCAAGGATCTGGGCATCCGCCTTGTAGCGCGGCGAAATCATTGAAGTTGCGACGACAAATGATCCCTGCGCCGGCAAACAGAGTCAACAAGAGAATTAACCACTTTTTGCGCCAAACGGCAGACAACAGACCCCTTGAGGTCCAAATCAACATCGGCAGTCAAATCACGCGAGCCGGACATTACGCTACTCCTGAAACAATTGGTAAGCGGACCATGAAGGAACATGGTAACCATTGTGTTAAGAGCAGACGTTTTATTTGCGGAATTCTTCACGTGCGGCATTCAGGATTTCGCGAACCGATTTCGCACCCTGCACCATTTACGCAGCCCGGCTTTCCCAGGAGAGACCTTGGTAGCGGCTCATTATAATAGGGTTGCAAAATTGGTTCGCACTGCACCTTGATGAACTCTGGATAAATCTTGCAGCCAGCGGTTGTACATGAAATCTATTTCAATGGTGACTTGTCTCGGAACTTTGCCAAACAAGGCAATCACTTGGGCCAAAGCTACCTCTCCCCTTTTGAAACCCAAATTCAACCGCCCTTTACCGGGTATTAACCATAACAGTGTCTTAATGCGGTGGCGGCACGTGCCGTAAGTTCTGTGTAGTCTCACCGGAAAAAACAATGACCATTCATTTCAGTAAATTGCGTATGCCGTTGGCCGCCCTCCTTATGTCGGCCACAATCATGACCGGATGCGCGACCTATCAACCGGTTGATGAAGCCTTTCATGCGGTCCTGACCCAGCCATATCTGCTGGATTCGGGCGACAGCGTGCGCGTAACAGTGTTTGAGCAAAGGGACCTGACAAATTCCTATTCGGTCGACAAGGGTGGCTATATTGCCTTCCCGCTGGTTGGCAGTGTTCAGGCGCGCGGGCGCAACGGCCAAACAGATCGAAGCCGATATCGCCGCCAAACTGCGCAACGGATTTTTGCGTGATCCGGATGTTTCTGTCGAAATCGACCGCTATCGTCCGTTCTTCGTCATGGGTGAAGTGGGAACCGCTGGGCAATATGTCTATGTTCCTGGAATGACCGTTCAAAACGCCATCGCCATTGCTGGCGGTTTTTCACCAAGGGCCAATCAGGCAAGTGCGGACATTACCCGCCAGATCAATGGCAAGGTCATTAACGGCCGAGTGCCGTTGAGCGATCCGATCATGCCCGGCGATACGATCTATATTCGTGAACGTCTCTTTTAGCAGGAACACCTGATGAGCGAAGAGAGGGACGCACGCCCACTCAGGATCATTCACTGTTTCCGATCGCCGGTTGGCGGAATATTCCGCCATGTGCGTGACCTGGTGAATGCCCATCATGAACAGGGCCATGAGCTTGGCATATTCTGCGACTCGCTGACCGGCGGGGAACATGAGGAACGTCTCTTTCGGGAAATCGAACCCAAACTGGCTCTGGGCCTCACACGGATTCCAATGCGCCGCTCGATCACGCCGGGTGATCTGATGGCGCTCCAAAGAAGTTACAAGCATTTCAAAAGTTTGCAGCCGGATATTCTGCATTCGCACGGCGCCAAAGGTGGCGCTTATGCAAGAGTCATCGGCTCATTGTTACGGGTATCAGGTTCCAGCGTTGCCCGTCTGTATTGCCCTCATGGCGGTTCGCATCCATTATGATGCAGGAACGCTGAAGGGGAATCTGTTCTTCTCCCTTGAGCGAGCCATGGAGCGCATGACAGACCGTCTGATTTTTGTCAGCAGGTATGAAATGGACGGCTATCGTCGAGAAAATCGGCAAGCCGCGCTGTCCGGTGAGCCTCGTCTATAACGGCTTGAGTCGATGATGAGTTCGAGAGCGTTGATACCGGATCCAGACGCTCGCGACTTTCTATATATCGGCATGATGCGGGACCTCAAGGGGCCGGATGTGTTTCTCGATGCCCTCGGCAGGATGATTGAGGGCGGTAGCCACGTCACCGCCCATTTTGTTGGTGATGGCCCGGACAAGGATGCCTATCTCCGCAAGATTACCAGTGGCCGATTGAAAGACCGTGTCAAAGTGCATGACGCGATGCCGGCCCGACAGGCTTTTGCCAAGGCGCGTTGCGTGGTGGTTCCAAGCCGGGCAGAATCGATGCCCTATATCGTTCTTGAAGCGATTGCTGCGGGAAAACCGATAATTTGCACCAATGTTGGCGGCATACCGGAAATCCTGGATACTGAAGCAGGGCGAGCTTGTTGCTCCCGGAGACAGTGGTGCCCTTGCAGGCAGCCATGGAAGCTATGCTGGGCAATGTCGACGCCGAAAAGGAAGCATCTGCGCGGCAGGCACGCCTGCGCAAGCGCTTCTCCGTTGACGTGATGGCCCATGATGTAATGAGCGCCTATGACGGCCTGCCTCGATTATCCAACTGCCTGAGACCGCCTCAGAAACATTAGCTTCCTGTTAGGCATAATGCCAGCAAACCCATGTAATCGTTTCATTTTTGGACATGCTGGCAGGGTTTGTTAGGCAATTTACCGTACAAATTCCCCAAGGATAATTCTGTATTCTGAAATACGGAAAACATGTTCGTGACTGCCAATGAGGGACAGAATGTCGGTTCTGGAAAAAACACCAAAAAAACCAAGCTGGTTGATGATGAAGTTGCCAAGGTGTTTTCACCTCAGGCAGTGCGCGATGCCAATGTGGTAGAGCGTCGGAAAAAAAGCCGCAAGATAGAACTCAATGAACTGGCAAAGCAGGTTGCCCAGCAGTTTTCAACCAATGTCATTGCGCCCGGCCTGATCAACGGGTTTGCCAGACTGAGTCGAGTTTCTCGGACTGATCACCATTTCCATGTTGATCTATTATTTCTATGTTTCCGGCCGAAGCGTATCCGAACCGGGCTTGGGCGTACAATATTTTGCAGCTTCCGTGCTTGGTTCGTTTCTAGCTGTCGCTGCCATGCAGGCAATTGACGGCTATCAGCTTGACACCTATCGAAACTATATCACCCAAATTTCGAAATCCGTCACCGTCATTCGGATTTGCCATGATCATCCTGCTTGTGCTTGGCTTCTTCGCCAAGATGAGCGTGGATTATTCCCGCATCTGGTTTGGCACATGGTTTGCTGTCGGTGCCATTGTCTCTGAGCTTTTTTCGGATCGCTCTGACTGTTTATGTCCGCCGGATGATGAATGACGGGCGTCTGGAACGCCGTGCGGTAATCGTGGGCGGTGGAGAACCTGCCGCCGAGCTGATCCGCTCCCTTGAAGGTCAGGCCAATAACGATGTTCGGGTTTGCGGCATATTTCGATGACCGTACAGATGACCGGTCTCCGCCGGTCGTGGTGGGCTATCCCAAACTCGGGACCATTTCGGAACTGGTCGAATTCGGCCGCATGGCACGAGTGGACATGCTGATTGTCACCCTGCCGCTTTCTGCAGAAAGCCGCGTATTGCAGCTTCTCAAAAGGCTGTGGATCCTGCCGGTTGATATCCGCTTGTCTGCTCATACCAACAAACTTGCGCTTTCGTCCGCGCTCCTATACCTATGAAGGGTCGGTTCCGTTTCTCGATATTTTCGAAAAACCGATTGCTGACTGGGATGCGGTATCCAAACGCATGTTTGACATTTTCTTCTCAGTGCTGGCCCTGGTCCTGTTGAGCCCGGTCATGCTGGCGACAGCCATTGCCATTCGCTGGGAAAGCAAGGGACCTGTGATCTTCCGGCAGAAACGCTATGGCTTTAACAACGAAGTCGTCGAGGTTCTGAAATTCCGTTCGATGTTTCACGAAATGTCAGATCCCGATGCCAAGACAGTTGTCACCAAGGGTGATCCCCGGGTCACGCGGGTCGGACGCTTTATTCGCAAGACCTCGATTGATGAATTGCCGCAACTGATCAACGTGCTGCAGGGGTGAGCTTTCGCTGGTTGGCCCCCGTCCCCATGCGGTCAACGCCCATACGGAGAACCGTCTTTGGGACGAAGTGGTTGACGGTTATTTTGCCCGCCACAAGGTCAAGCCAGGTGTTACCGGCTGGGCCCAGATCAATGGCTGGCGCGGTGAAGTTGATGACGAGGAAAAGATCCGCGGCCGCGTCAATTGCGATCTCTACTACATCGAAAACTGGTCGCTGCTGTTTGATCTGCAAATCCTGTTCATGACCCCCTTCAAACTGCTCAACACGGAAAATGCATATTGACCCTGATCCGCATCAACCTTTTCCGGTCATCACGTCTACCGCCCGCGACAAACTCGCAGGCGGTTGACCGACATGTCATGTCGTTGATCACCAACAGCGCGATTGCCCTTGCCGTTTTCATGGGCGGCTTCGTCATTTTCGAACCGGCTCCGTATGAACTGTTTCTGGCGGCCCTGCTCGGCGTCTGGTTTGTTTGTGGCATGCGCATCGGCGCTTCGAAGTCATGCCGCTGCTGTTCCTTTTCACCCTGTTCAATTTCGGCGGTATCATTTCCTCTTTCATGATCGCCGACTACATGCGCGGCCTCATCTATGTCGCTGTGTCGTATTTCCTGGCGCTGACCATCCGTGTTTTTTGCCATTGTGATCCGCGAAGACATGGGCAGGCTGCGGCTGATTTTCCGGGCCTATGTAATCTGCTGCTGTGATGACATCCATATTGGGCATTATCGGATATTTTGGCGTTGGCGGGTTTGAGATGTTCACCCGTTATTCGCGCGCAATGGGTGCCTTTCAGGATCCCAATGTTTATGCACCGTTTCTGGTCGCCCCGATTCTTTACCTGATCTACGGCATTGTGAACCGCTCCCCCACCCTGCTGCCGATTCGGGCCGGGATGCTGATCATTCTGCTGCTGGGACTTTTCCTGGCCTTTTCACGCGCCGCCTGGGGCCTTGTCGGTTATCTCGGCTGCAGCTGTTTTACCTGCTGCTGATCATCAATGAGCAAAAGGCCCGCAACCGGCTGAAATATATCGTGCTTGCTGCCGTAGGCGTTATCGCAATTGTCCTGCTGCTGCTGGTTGCGCTTGCAGTTTGATGCAGTTTCGAGCCTGTTTTCCGTGAACGCGCAAAAGCCGTTCAGGATTATGACGGGGGGCGCATCGGCCGATTTGCCCGCCACCTGATGGGCTATGAACTGGCGCTGCACCAAGCCGCTTGGGTATTGGACCGCTGGAATTCGGCTTCATTTTCGGCGAAGACACCCACAACAATTTCGTCAAGGCGCTGATGGACTATGGCTGGATCGGCTTTGTTTGCCTGGGTGACCATCATGCTCTGGACAATGATCGGCGGCTTCAAACTGCTGTTCCGCCAGCGGCCATGGCTTCCCTATCTCCAAATCGCCTATGTGGTCGTTTCTTGGCCACCATGTGATCGGCAATGTGATTGACACCGATCACTGGCGGCATTTTTACCTGCTGATCGGCATTGTCTGGGGCTGCATGGCGCTGGAAGCCAAATGGCAGCGTGAACAGCGATTTAGCCGAAAACCCGAGGCCGACCTGACAGCTTCACTGGCGGTGTCACGCTGAACAACGCTATCACGTGCGCAGGCTGTTCGCGACACAATAGCCGCACCTTCACAACTGCTCGATAAACTGCTACAATTTCGGTTGAATTGCAGGCTTTCTGCCTGAATTGACTAGAGGCTGTTGCCTGTAGAAGCAACAGTGTCGGAGCGTAGCGCAGCCCGGTAGCGCACTCGCCTGGGGGGCGAGGGGTCGCAGGTTCAAATCCTGCCGTTCCGACCATTTTCCACTGCAATTCATGATTGCCATGACCGTCATCGGGTCGCAGCGCTCTCAGCATTGTTTGCAAAATCGCCTGCCGCGCAACGGCGGCGCTGCGCTTGCCTTGGGTTCAAATCCTGCCGTTCCGACCATTGATCCAAGCAATCCGGTTGCAATCCGGACAACTGAGTGCAGCGTTGCTTCAAATGACTGACGGTCAATCCGAGCGGACCTGATCCAGCAGACGCTTGCATTCAGCAATTCGAACAGGGTTGCCTGCAGATTGCCTGCGATCAACACGCACCGACATGCACTGTCCGGCCTCCTTCGCCAGTTCATCGCATCCTTGCCGCGCAGGCGGTCCAAAATGCCCTTGCCGGATTCTGCCTTTTTCGTTCCGGCTTTCGAGTGACTCTTCCTCGGCTGACCGTTGTCGCTTTGCACTCTTGGCTCGATCGCCTCGGATCTCGTTGGCTTGCAGCGGCGGCGATCATGGCGCCGGGTCGGAAATATCGATCTCGCCATTACCGATGCCGATGACAAACTTGTTGCCCTGCTCGCGCAAGATGCGCTGCACACCCCGGATCGTATAGCCTTCTTCATAGAGAAGATGGCGAATGCCTTTGAGAAGATCGATATCATCGGGACGATAATAGCGCCGTCCCCCACCGCGTTTCATCGGCTTGATCTGGGAAAACCTGGTTTCCCAGAACCTCAGAACATGCTGGGGCAGATCGAGATCATCAGCTACTTCACTGATGGTTCGAAATGCATCGGGGCTCTTATCCAAAACTTGTCTCCTGTCGCCGGGACTTACTGGCATTGCTTCCGCCAACCCTGATGGACAAGCAAAGCATCGATTTTGACCGCCCGACAGAATCGAAATCAAAGTTAGACGTTTTGGAAAAGAAAGGAAAATGAAAACCGGCAAATTTCAGCGCACTGCACCTCACTGATCAACCGTGGCAAATCGACTCCGGACAAGTCGACGCTGCACTTTTTTTCGGTTGCCGTCGAGGACAGCATCCTTGAGAATATTGGATGGTTTGAACACCATGACCCGGCGAGGCTTGATCGGCACTTCCTCGCCGGTCTTTGGATTGCGGCCAATCCGCTCCTTCTTGTCCCTGACAATAAAGGAACCGAACGATGACAGTTTTACTGAGTCGCCCTCGTGCCACAGCATCACAAATGGCGTCGATCACCATTTCAACCAGTTCAGCAGATTCGGTCCGCGAAAGGCCAACGCGCTTATAGACTGCTTCTGCCAAATCAACCCGGGTGAGAGTCTTTCCCCCCATAGGCTTTTCCCAACATACTTTTTGCCAACCGCCCGCTACGGCCAGGCACCTCAAATCACAATTCTCTCAAATACAATTCAGCTCTAGATCACGCCTGCGAATTCCAGCATCGCGAACTTTTCAACGCTCCATGACCTTCCGAATAGTAAAGACCATCTGCGACTAAACCGCAATATATAAATGTTTCTTTTTGACGCTAAACAAGGCGATTTACTGGCCATTTTGCTCAATTACTCGATTGTTAGCATCCATCAATCGAAACGAATTACGATCACCAGCGCAACAGAACCGAACCCCAGGTAAATCCGCCGCCCATGGCCTCAAGCAGCACAATATCGCCGGTTTGATCCGGCCGTCCACTGACAGCTTCACAAAAGGCCAGCGGGATGGACGCTGCCGAAGTGTTGCCGTGATGATCAACGGTAATAACAACTTTTTCCGGATCGATGTTCAGCTTCTTTGGCAGACGCATCAATAATGCGCTTGTTGGCCTGATGAGGAACGAACCAGTCAAGATCTTCCGAATCAAGGCCTGTTGCCGCATAGGCTGCCTCGATCACATCCGTAATCATGCCGACCGCATGGCGAAATACTTCCTTTCCTTCCATGCGCAAATGGCCGACGGTCTGCGTTGTCGATGGCCCGCCATCCACATAGAGCTTGTCCTTGTGGCGGCCATCGGAACGCAGATGGGCTGTCAGAATTCCGCGATCGGAGGCATCCCCCTTGCCTTCCATCGCTTCCACAACAACAGCCCCTGCCCCATCACCAAACAGCACGCAGGTCGTGCGATCAGTCCAGTCGAGGATACGGGAAAATGTTTCGGCGCCGATAACCAGGACGCGTTTGGCCATGCCGGTCCTGATATACTGGTCTGCGGTGGTGAGGGCAAAAATGAAGCCGGAACATACAGCCTGTACATCAAAGGCCGCGCCATGCTGCATGCCAAGGCGATGCTGAATTTCAACCGATGTTGCCGGAAAGGTATTGTTGGGCGTGGATGTGGCCAGAATGATCAGATCGATGTCACTAATTGAAACTCCGGCATTCTCCAGCGCCGCCCTGGCTGCCTTTTCGCCGATATCAGCCGTGGTTTCACCTTCTTCGGCGATATGGCGCTGGCGGATGCCCGTACGCTGGACAATCCACTCATCGCTGGTCTCAACCACGCTTTCAAGATCGGCATTCTTCACGATTTTTGCCGGAGAATATGACGCCGCAACCGATTATCGCTGATCTGATAATGCCTGTTCCCATTAGTATGGTCTGCCCCTCTTTTGTTCATGATACGGCGCAATTAGCAGAAGGCCGTTTATAATTCTCAAACATCGTCTTCCTTGTTCTGGTCAGCGACTGCAGCATTCAATCTTTTCGCGCATGGTGCCATCCGGGCCAGATCGTTGGAAATCTTCTTCATGATATCATTGGCGACCATGTCATGGCCCATCTCGATGGCCGCAGCATATCCTTCGGCATCAGTGCCCCCATGGCTTTTGATCACCACGCCATTGAGGCCGAGGAAAACCGCTCCATTTACCTTTCGCGGATCCATTTTTTCGCGCAACTGGTCAAAGGCAGCCCTTGGCGAAGAAATAGCCGATTTTCGCCATAATGGTCCGGCTCATGGCTGAGCGCAGATAAGAACCGATCTGCTTGGCGGTTCCTTCGGCGGTCTTTAGGGCAATATTGCCGGAAAAGCCTTCGGTTACGACCACATCAACCGTGCCTTTTCCCAAGATCATCGCCCTCGACGAAACCATGATATTTCAGGCTTTCGATTTCGGCCTCGCGCAGCATCTGTCCAGCCTCGCGGACATCTTCCTGTCCCTTGACCTCTTCAACGCCGATATTGAGGAGGCCGACAGTTGGGCGGTCCAGATCATACAAGGCGCGGGCCATGGCAGAGCCCATCAGCGCAAAATCCACCAGTTGGCCTGCCTCGGCGCCGACATTTGCCCCGACATCCAGAACAACGCTTTCGCCCTTCATGGTCGGCCACAGGGCCGCCATGGCCGGGCGGTCGATACCCGGCCATCGTGCGAAGGCAAAACCTTGCCATCGCCATCAGCGCACCGGTATTGCCGGCAGAAATGCAAACAGCCGCCTCGTCCATTCTTGACCGCTTCGATCGATCGCCACATGCCTGACTTCCAGCGGCCTGCCCGCAGCGCCTTGCTCGGCTTGTCATCCATGGCAACATGCACATCGCAGTGACTGGATTGTCGAGCGGGCCGGCGAGCCTGGGGAAATGTCTGCAATTCGTTCTCGATGGTATCGCCATCGCCATACAGCAGAAAGGACAAGCTGAGGACGGCGCTCAAGCGCAAGCGCTGCACCTGCCACAACCACGCTAGCGCCCGCATCTCCGCCCATTGCATCAAGGGAAATGACGTCAGGACCGACCGGCACTGCCATGGCCGAATCATTCTGCACATCCATATGTGTTTCGCTGGTATCAGCCATATATTCAGCCATTTGGCCCTTGTTTCGGGTCGCAGTGGTAGCAATGCCCACAGTCATGATCGACAACCCGATTAGCCGTTTGCCGCCTGTCAATCAAGCACGAGGTTGATCAAACCGGTCCAGCACCCCTGATTCCCACGGTTTTGAAGCAAAATCAGATAATTAACCGCTAAAACGGCCCATAATCGAGGATGGGAAAGGAAATTTGGCGAACAGGATCACTTCTTTTTCGCAACGTAGTCCTTGAGAACAGCGAACGGGTTCGGCTTTTCTTCCGAGTGTTCAGGCTGGTTCGTGGCTTGCACGGCATCATCGAGTTCCACGCCTTCCTTGCGTGGAAACGGGTCAACGCCGAGGAGAAAATGCTCAATGGCGATTTCCCAGGCATTCAGTGTATCGCCGCAAAACGGTTCCGGCTCATCCTTGCCATCGAAATCGATTACCAACTCCCCTTCATTGTTGAGCCGGGGTTTTGTCAGTTTTGACCCATCGGGAACGAATAGACGTTCGATTTCCTCAAATATCCGGCTGTGAACCGGTTCAAGAGTCACAACACATTCCTGTGTGATGTCGGCGGAAACCTCACCTGTCACAATCACACCGTTCTTGTGCCAGCGCTTTAACAGCAATTCGCAATTGAACCGATCAACGCGGAGCGCGTTGGCTTCGTGCGCAAGAAGGGCACGAACCGCTTCATCTGCTTCCAGTTTTATCCGCAAGCCCCTTGCGGGCAACACTGCGACGTTGACAGTATGGGAAAGCTGGTCTGCGGGTGATTGTGCCACTTCAGTATCCTGGTCCTGCGGGAAAAACGATCAACAAGCTCATTTAGATCTGCGGACTACAAATAGGCTTCAGCATCCGGATAGGCAATCATGCCCTTGAAAATTCTCTCGGCCGGCGTTTTGTCCAATTCGCTGGCCGTTGCCAAGATGTAGTCGGCAAGCGCGATCAGGCAAGCCTCGTTCTGGTCTTCGCCATTATACCTGCGCACAACCTGCTCACGAACCGCATCTGATATCGGCTGCATCAAGCGCCGGACCGAATTCCTCCACAAGCGCATAAAACGTCCTTATCATTTTCTTCTTGCGCTTGGGTACACTCGTGTCGCCAACACCCAATTCCCGCAGCGCCCTGTCCGTATCTGCTGTAAAATAATCGAACACTTCCTGATTAAGGCTTTGGGACGTATCGGTATCTTCGCGAACAAGGCGCCTTGAAAACAGGTACAGATGAAGCGCAAGAACATCAAAGCGCCCGGTAACGCTGTCGGCAAACCCGTAGTGGGTAAAAAAAACCGGTTGGCGGGCCTGCGTCACAACAGTGCCATAAAGTTGCTGCGGTACTTCGTGGGATCGGGACTTTCCGAATAAGCGTGAAAACAAGTGATGGCTTCCTTTGGAATTCTGCGGGATGACTTCCAGACAGGCAGTTGAAAAATCAGCCAACCTGTACTACCCAACTGGCGCGCGAGGGTTGCGGTTTCAATGCATCTATTGTTGATGAATGACAAGTCAAAAGCAAACCGGCATCAAACAGCGAATATCAGGGATCTTGCGGAATGGTTACGAGTACGAACAAGCAACGTTTTTCCGGATGGAGACTTGCACAAAAGCCGTTTCTGGCAATGGCGCTTGCCTCCACGATTCTGACGGGCGGCTGTAGAAGCGATCAGGTGCTGACCAATGGTCCACAGCTCGAACAACAGCAGCTTGATCTTGTACCGGTAGGCTCCAGCCGTGATCAGGTGTTGCTGGCACTTGGAACGCCTTCAACCACCGGCGCGTTTGACAATGAGGTATTTTACTACATCAGCCAGAAGCGCAGACGCCAGTCTGGCCTTTCAGAAGCTGAAACTGGTCGACCAACGGGTTGTGGCAATCTATTTTGACGCAGAAGACACTGTATGAGCGGGTCGCCGACTACCAGCTGCAGGACGGCAAGATTTTCGACTTCATTTCCCGCACAACTCCGACGGGCGGCAAGGATCATCACCCTGCTTTCGCGCCTGTTTAGCCGTAATGCCAGCAAGAACATCAAGCCTGCCAGTTCCGGGCCTGCCGGGGTCCGGCAGCTTATAGAGGACTTTGCCCCGGGATCGGGACAAATCTTGAGCCCTGAACAAGAAAACCCCGCCGGATTACTCCGGCGGGGTTTTTTTCTGGTCGGGAACACGTGGCCCGAAAGCCGGCGTTCTCTGCCCTTTCAGCTTAATGTGCCAGTACTGCCAAGCAGCAGCAGGGCCACGATGTTGGTGATCTTGATCATCGGGTTAACCGCAGGACCGGAAGTATCCTTGTAAGGATCGCCAACGGTATCACCGGTTACGGAAGCCTTGTGAGCCTCGGAACCCTTTTCATGCTTCACGCCATCCTTGTCGACGAAACCGTCTTCAAAGGATTTCTTGGCGTTGTCCCAGGCACCACCACCGGCGGTCATGGAAACAGCAACGAAGAAGCCGGTAACGATCACACCGAGAAGCATTGCACCGAGAGAGGCAAATGCATCGGCTTTTGAACCGGTGATCCAGTAGATTGCATAGAAGCAAACGATTGGCGAAAGAACCGGCAGAAGCGACGGAACGATCATTTCACGGATCGCAGCCTTGGTCAGCATGTCAACGGCACGGCCATAGTCAGGCTTTTCAGTGCCTTTCATGATGCCAGGCTTTTCCTTGAACTGACGGCGAACTTCTTCAACCACAGCACCACCTGCACGGCCAACAGCCGTCATGGACATGCCGCCGAAGATGTATGGCAGCAGACCACCAAACAGAAGACCGACAACCACATACGGGTTGGAAAGAGAGAAGTCGACCGATACGCCTTCAAAGAAGGAACCTGGTGTTGCGTTTGCTGCGAAGAACTTCAAGTCTTCGGTATAGGCTGCAAACAACACCAGAGCACCGAGACCGGCAGAACCGATTGCGTAGCCCTTGGTAACGGCCTTAGTGGTGTTGCCAACAGCGTCAAGCGCATCGGTTGTGACGCGCACTTCTGCAGGAAGCTCAGCCATTTCAGCGATACCGCCGGCATTGTCGGTCACAGGACCAAATGCATCGAGCGCAACAACGAAACCGGCCAGAGCCAGCATGGTTGAAACCGCGATCGCAATACCGAACAGGCCGGCAAGAGCGTAGGTGGAGATGATACCGGCAATGATCACCAGCGCAGGAAGCGCAGTTGATTCAAGCGATACAGCCAGACCCTGGATAACGTTCGTGCCGTGACCTGTCACAGAAGCCTGTGAGATCGAACGGACCGGACGGTAGCCAACGCCTGTATAGTATTCGGTGATCCAGATGATCAGACCGGTGATGATGAGACCAATGAAGCCGCAATACATCAGGTGGCGACCAAGGAAGGTCTTGCCGGTTGATGTTGACTGAATTCAGTGTCCATGCCGAGCCAGAACCAGACAATGCCGACAAGCGCAACTGCTGAAAGAACAGCGGTTGCGATGAAGCCCTTGTACAGTGCACCCATGATGGAGTTGTTTGAGCCCAGTTTGACGAAGAACGTTCCGATGATTGAAGTCACAACGCAAACAGCGCCGATCATCAGCGGGAAGGTCATCATCGTTTCAGCTGCAGCACCAGTAAAGAAGATGGAAGCCAGAACCATGGTGGCAACGATTGTCACCGCATAGGTTTCGAACAGGTCAGCCGCCATGCCGGCGCAGTCGCCAACATTGTCGCCAACGTTATCAGCGATTGTTGCCGGGTTGCGTGGATCATCTTCGGGAATGCCTGCTTCAACCTTGCCGACGAGATCGCCGCCGACATCCGCACCCTTGGTGAAGATACCGCCGCCAAGACGGGCAAAGATCGAGATCAGTGAGGCACCGAAGCCAAGGGCTACCATCGCGTCAATAACGGCACGGTCAGTTACGCCATAACCGGCAGGACCGGTCAGATACCAGAAGTACGCAGCAACACCGAGAAGTGCGAGGCCAGCAACCAGCATGCCAGTGATAGCGCCGGATTTGAACGCGATATCAAGACCGGCGCCGAGGCTCTGGCTTGCTGCCTGGGCTGTACGCACGTTGGCGCGAACCGAGATCAGCATGCCGATAAAGCCGGCGATACCTGAAAGCACCGCACCGATCAGAAAGCCGACAGCGGTCAAGTGCGCCAAGCAGCCACCAGACAAGCGCCAAGACGAACACGCCAACGATGGCGATGGTCATGTACTGGCGAGACAGATAAGCCTGTGCGCCTTCCTGAATGTAGCCTGCGATTTCCTGCATCCGGCTGTTACCAGCATCGGCGTTCAACACCGACATGGTTGCCCAGATGCCGTAGATTATGGACAATACGCCAGCGGCGATTGCCAGAGTAACAGCATTCATTTTGTGAATTCCTTTTGTTCAGTCCCCGAAAAAACTTCTTTTTACAAGGGCCGAAAAGCAGTCAGTTTCCCGGTTGCCGGCGGGTTGTTTGCCGGATTCAGACGGGTCTCAGCCCACTTCTCCCCATAATTCAATGGCCGGATTCGCACCCAGCCACATGATGAGCGCGTTTTAACGAAAAATTCACTGTTTGCAATAGGACAAGGGGATAAGTGGATAGACGCAATTTCTTGAAGATAACGATCGGCACAACTTAAACGGATGACCTTCCTTACTTCGGCAAAAACCGCTCACCCGCTCGGGATTTTGTCTTCATTCTCTAATCACCCATGGTCCGCGCAAACCCTCGAAGACAAAATAGACTTTGCATCGAATGTAATCCCGTCTACGCTTGGTGCGGGGCGTTTCTGAAATCAGCCAGCAAGGCACGCATGACGGAGACGGTAAGACATGGCTGAAGCAAAGCCCTTGGATGAAGTGAGCGGTCTGGACAAACTTGGTGACAAGGTCTTCCAGCGGCCTGGGCTCATGGCCTTACTTGTCTTTCTGGCGATCATCATGCTGCCGGTCGCTGTCTGGCTTGACTTGAACAACCTCTCCAGCGAAGTGCTTCGCAAGCAGGCGAGCGAATTCAACCGGGTTATCACCGAGTTTCGCGGCTATTATGCCCGCAATGTTGTTGCGAGGGTGGGCGCCAACAAGGGTATTGCCAAACCCGTTCACAATTACGAGTCGGTCGATGGCGGCATCCCGATCCCTGCCACCATGTCACTTGAACTTGGTGCACTTGTCGGCGACACCGGCGATAAAGTTTCCTACCGGTTTGTGTCGGATGAGCCGTTCGCCGGACGTGCCGGACACCAGCTGGATGAGTTTGAGATCAATGCACTGGAGGCGTTTCGCAAAGGGCGAGCACCTGATCAGTCCATTCAGCAGGTTACCGGTTCGATCCTCGACCGCAAGGTCAGAATTGCCGTTCCGGTGGTAATGGGCCAGGCTTGCGTGGATTGCCACAACAAACACCCTGAAAGTCCCAGGCGAGACTGGAAGGTTGGAGATGTTCGCGCCATTCAGACGGTCAGCGCACACCAGCCGATTTCCGCCAACCTGTTTTCCTTCAAATACCTCCTGGCCTATCTGCTTCTGGCTGGCTTCTTCGGCTTGGTGTTTTCCATCCTGCAATGGCGGCAGGCCAGCAGGTTTGCCGCCCTCAATGGCGAATTGGAGGAGACCAATTCGTTTCTTGCCTCTATCTCGCTGAAAATTTCGAAATACCTCTCCCCGCAGGTCTACAAGTCGATCTTCAGCGGCGAACGCGATGCGGTCATTTCAACTGAAAGAAAGCAACTGACAGTGTTTTTCTCTGATATCGAGGATTTCACAATCTCCACCGAACGCCTGCAGCCGGAAACACTGACCGCCCTACTCAACGAGTATTTTACGGAAATGACGTCGATTGCGGAAGCCCATGGCGGGACAGTCGACAAATTCATTGGGGATGCCATTCTTGTGTTCTTTGGCGATCCGACAACCAATGGTCCGGCAGAGGATGCCAAGGCCTGCCTCGCCATGGCGATTGCGATGCAGCAACGTCTTGCCGAAATGAACGAAACCTGGAGGCGCCGGGGAATTGAAAAGCCGTTTCGGGCCCGCATGGGTATCAATACCGGTTACTGCAATGTTGGTAATTTCGGCAGTGACGACCGGATGGATTATACCATTATCGGCGCCGAGGCCAATCTGGCTGCTCGCCTGCAGACGATTGCCGAACCGGGCGGGATCGTCATGAGTTACGAGACTTTTGCCCTTGTCCAGGACCAGATATCCGCCAAGCCGCTTGAACCGATAACGCTTAAGGGGATCAGTCGGGAGATCATTCCTTATTCGTTCAAGCCTCTGGAACCGGCACTGCCGAAAGCGCCGGAGACGATTACGGAAAAAATTGCCCGCATGGTTGGCCAGCATATAGACCCCCTGGGCGAGGGGAATATTGAGGACGTGGAGCTGGAAAAGGCCGTCAAGATCGTCGTCGAGGCGGTACGCCGCAAGAATGCCAGCCCGTCAGCGTCAGACGTCTGATTATCGCAATCAGGCGTGGCTGGCCTTTCTGGTGTGCAGCCAGCCAAGGCTGATCAGGCAAATGCCCACAACCGGGAAGATGATCCAGTTGAGAAACTCCCAGCCCATGTGATTGAGCGTATAGCCTGACATCAGGCTTGCCAGCGCGACTGTTCCGAACAAAATGAAATCATTGGCACCCTGCGCCTTGTTCTTTTCATGCGGCTCGTAGGTATCAGTGACCATGGCTGTTGCACCGATAAAACCGAAATTCCAACCAACACCCAGACAGGATGAGGCCGATATAGAAATGGGCCAGCGTGATGCCGTTAAGGCCTACGAGTGCACAGGCAACAAGAATGGCAAGGCCGGTTGCCATGACCTTTTCCTTGCCGAAACGGGCAATCAGATGCCCCGTGAAAAAGCTCGGCACGAACATTGCCATCACGTGCCACTGAATGCCCCAGGTGGCGTCCTCGACATCAAATCCGCAGGCAATCATGGCAAGAGGCGCAGCTGTCATGACATAGGACATCAAGGCATAGGAAGATGTTCCGCAAAGTACCGCAACGATGAAGCGAGGCTGGGAGATGATTTCCATCAGCGGACGCTGAGGCTTTTCAGCAAGTTCCTCCGCCGATTTTGGCGGATGGCCGGGTTCAAGAAACTGCATGACGAAACAGGCTGATGACGAAAAGGCCGGTACCCCACAAAAAGGCACCCGCAAACGGGATGGGCGCGAGATAATCCCTGAAATTCAAAATCATTTGCGGCCCGATAATAGCTGCGGCGATGCCGCCAATCAGCACAATCGAAATTCCCTTGGCCTTGAACTCCTTCGTGCCACGGTCTGCGGCCGCGAACCGGTATTGCTGGGCAAAACTGTTGGATGATCCCGCGAGCATAAAGCGGCTGCGAACAGCCAGAAGGACTGAATGCTGATCGAATATACCGCCAGCAGCATGGCAAACATTCCGATAACGGCACCGCTCATGAAACCGCGTTTTCGGCCGATTTTCCGCATCAGCATGGCCGCAGGAAGTGGACATAAGCGCGACGCCGATGTTAAAGCCGGTAACCGGTGCAGTCGCCAATGATTTGTCCACGCCAAGCAGATACGACCCTGTCAGCCCGCCCAGCGCAATCGAAAGCGGGGCAGCCGAACCGTTCACGGCCTGACAGATTGAAAGCAGGATCGCATTTTTTCGCGCGACGGCATTTTCCTGCTCATCGGTCAGCGGCGCATCATGTGTTGAGGTCGTCATCGTCATTTCGGGTTCACTTCAGGAACATGGTCGCAAAATTTGATCAGGATAAAAGCGGACACATCATATCAGCGTTCTCTTATTCACTGAAATGGTCATAACCCGTTCTTTGTCCGAGCAACAGTGCAGAACCATCATCATTCAAAAATGTCACACCTTTTTTGCGGTCGACAATTTTTCCGATATGCCGACAACGGGCAGGCTGGAGGCTTCCAGCACTGCCGTGCCGTTTGCGGAGCGGTGAAAAGCGCAACATAATCATCGCCGCCGGTTATTATTTCCTGCATCGCCACGCTCCCGTATCAACAAGGCGACGAACGGCATAATCAAGTGGAATGTCTGAAAGGTTGATTACCGCCCCTACCCCACTGGCGGCACACAAGCGCTCGAGATCAATTGCCAGGCCGTCCGAAATATCCAGTGACGCGGAAGCTTGGGTGCGGATCAGATCGGCAAAAAGATTGCTGAACGGCACGATGGGGGCGGCATAGCTGGCCGCAAGGTCCCGAATTTCCTGTTCGCCAAGACCTGCGTTCGCTAGCCCAGCCTTCATTGATGGCGCATTTCAGGCCGACGGCTGCTTGTGCCAATCGGGCCACAGACATAAACATCATCGCCAATCTTGCGCCTTTTCGCCGGACCATTTTGCCCTGATGGACATTTCACCGATTGCCGTGACAGTGATTGTCAAGTGGTCCGCCCTTGCTGACGGTCATGTCTCCGCCCGTCAGTTTTCCTTCCACCTTTCTTCGAGGCCGGAACAAAACGCCTCAAACCAGGCTTCTTCCGGTTTTCTCGGAAAGGAAAGCGCCACCTGATAGCCGACCGGCTGCGCGCCCTTGGCGACGAGATCCGACAAATTCACCGTAATCGCCTTGATGGCGATATTGACGCGGCGAGTTGGTGGAAAGAAAATGTACGCCCTCGACAATCGTATCGGTGGTAATGACGAGATCCATTCCAGGATTTGGCGAGAGGCAGGCAGCATCATCGGCTCAGACCAAGGCCTTCAGGCCCGGCAAGAGGGGCCAGGTATTTCTGGATCAGTCCGGTTTCCTCAGGCTGTTTCGCCATCGCCAGCCACATTATCCGCCTGATCGGAACCGGTCCCGTCCGTCAGGGTAAGTTCATCGCGATGCTTGCGAGCCACGCGGTCAAGCGCTCCATTGACAAGCTTGTACTCGTCTTCCTCGAAGAACGCCTTGGTGACATCAAGATATTCATTGATGATCACCTTTGCAGGAACATCCTTTTTGGCCAGAAGCTCCCACACCCCTGCCCGCAGGATTGATCGCAGCAAGGTTTCGATACGGGCCAGCGGCCAGTCGGGCGGCAGGACTTTCTGGATTATCGGGTCAATGCGTTTTTGCTCGGCAATCACACCTGACAGAATGGCCCGAAACCAGGCCAGGTCAGCTTCCCGATAGGTTTCGGGACCAATATCGCTATCAACTTCCTTGCCGAGACGGAAATTTTCAAACTCGGCAATCACTGACATCAGTTTCTGGGATGTCAGGTCCATCTGGTAAAGGGCCTGAACGGCAGCAAGCCGTGCCGCGCCACGTTTATTGGCCAGTTTGACTGCACCGGCTTGTTGCTTGGCGTCAGACATGCCTCAGGCTCCCAAGCTGCTTGCGCAGTTCGATCATCGTCAGCGCTGCCGTGCAGCAAAACCGCCCTTGTTGAGTTGTTCCGGATCGCAACGCGCCCAGGCCTGATCGCCATTCTCCGTGGTCATGATACCGTTGCCAATGGCAAGGGCGGATTGCCGTTTGGGCCGTTGATAGTCATAGTCCATCAGCGCGCGCGATGATTCATTGGCGACAATATCGAAGTGATAGGTCTCGCCGCGAATGACAACACCAAGCGCGACATAACCGTCATAGCGATTGCCTCCGTCTCTGCCTGCTTCCTCAGCCATGGCAATGGCTGCAGGAATTTCCAGCGCACCCATCACCGTTACAATATCACTAGCTAGCCCCCGCTTCTCCAGTGCTGTCCTGGCCCCCTTCAGCAGGGCATCGGAAAGATCATCGTAAAAACGGGCTTCAACGACAAGGATGCGGCGTTTGTCTGACATGCGTAAGTTTCCGGAAAAGTGGCAATTCGATAAGGCAGTTGAAGTCAGTGCCGCTCAAACCATGCAGGCACTCAATAGGCAAGCTTATTTTTCGTGTTCTGCCGACAGTGAAGCCTAAGGGTTTCCATTGATTTGCCGCATGGAAGTTTGTTATTGCTGGATAGCCGGTCCTGAAAAAATTCGGCCGTTAACGCGTCTGGGCAATCACCCGTGCATGCATACTCATCATGATCGCCGAGCGGAATGTGGGAGGAACGGTAAACCTTGCGGGTCAAAATCGTCGTTTGTTGCCCTTGGCAAGCCTCGCCCTTGCCCTTGTGCAATCAAGATTTGAACAGGTCAGATTATCGGCGACTTTCACATTAGCTGTAATTGGTCGCAGATTGGTTCCATCAACAATGCCGAGATACGCCACTGGCACACCCTTTTTGTCCAGTTTTTCGGCAATGACCGTGATCAGATCCGCACCAAGGGAAATACCGACCAGATTGATGCGTGTTGTCGGGTCAGCCCGCCAGGCAGCTGTTGCATCCTTTATGACTTCGGGAGCAATTGCTGCCGGGCCTTCAACCACGCCCATATAGGAATACAGTTTGGCACCAGGCATCTTCTTTTTGAGATTTCGGAAGCCATAGCCGATGAAGGGAACTGCGCTCAGTAGGCCATTGATCAGATAGGTTTTCTCCGGCCCCTTGACGATTGGCGGCTGAATAATACCTTCAGCCTCTCCTGCCGCAATACCATTTCTGCCTTCAATCTGGGCCTGAGGATCAACAGCAGCCATCAAGGTCGGGGATTCGCGGGGGATATCAGCGGATTGCCGGGGCATTGTCGGGGCATCTCCAACGCCCGTCTGGGTGAGCTGATCCGGTCTTGTCACCGGCTGGGGAATGTCGGACCCGGAAGTTAAAGGCGCATCCGATGCTGGGGGCAGTATGGCACCCGACTGCTCAATATTCACAATCTGGCTTGTTGGGTCCGAAACGCCATTATCTGCTCCACGCGTCTCGACCAGCGGAGCGCTTGATGAACTGGCGGATTCCAGCACGTCTCCCGAAACACAGGAAGAAAGCAGGACAGTGCCGCAAAGCAACGCCGCGAAGGTACTGAATTTGAACATGGATTGCCCTTTTGCAAACCGGACTTGCCTCAACCCTTAGCAGAATGAGCGGATCGATGAACCGCCTCAAAAACCGCAGGAGCGTTTTCGCCGCCTGCCATAAGCAAACACAATGGTCTAAACATGGCAGCGCATAAGGATTTATCGCGCTTCCAGCAAACGCGCCGCATATCGCGCCATCTGGTCGATCTCGATGTTGAGTGCATCGCCTTCCTGCGATCTCCCCAGGTGGTGACCTCCAGCGTATGGGCGATCAGCAGCACATCGAAACGAGTTGCCCTCCACCCCGTTGACCGTCAGCGAAGTGCCATCGAGCGCCACTGACCCTTTGGGAGCAATGAATTTCGCGAGATGCGCAGGAGCCTCGAGGGTAAATCGGGTCGCCTCCCCTTCCTGTTTGACGCTGACAATTCTGGCCTTGCCATCCACATGACCGGAAACCAGATGGCCGCCCAGTTCGTCGCCCATTTTCAGCGAACGCTCCAGATTGATCCGCTGACCCTTGGTCCATTCGCCAAGAGTTGTCAGGCGCAGGGCCTCCTCCCAGGCTTCCACTTCAAACCAGTTTCCCTCACCGTCCCGGCCCTTTGCGGTTACCGTCAGGCAAACGCCGGAATGGGCGATGGATGCACCGATATCGATCCCGTCGCTGTCATAGGATGAGCGGATGCGGAAACGCCTGCCCTGATCGAGCTGTTCGACGCTTTCCAGCGTACCGATGTCAGTTATGATACCCGTGAACATTTAGCCGTTCCTGTTCCTTCAGCGACGGATATAGCGATTCAGGTGATCATCGCCAAGTGACAGTGTTTCGACACGTTGATAACCTTTCCTCAGCGGCTTTCTCATCAATAGGGGCGCGAACCATCTCGTGATCTTTTGAGGTGACAGGGAAGCTGCCACGATAAAGATACAGTTCGTCCACCAGATCGGCATCCAGAAATGACTGGCCAAGCTCTGCACCACCCTCCACCAGAACAGACATAATGCCGATTGCTGCAAGATCATCCAGCAGTTCCGGCAGGGCGATCCTGTCTTCATGGAGATCACAGTTGATAACTTCACACGCCAACTTTTCCGAAGTTTCCGCATTGCCTGATTTCATGTCTGCCGACAGCCAGCATGGTGCGCTGAAGTCGTGCAGTCTGAAAACCTTGACCGCCTGCGGATCGGGAACAGTTCTGCCGCCAACACAATGCGAATTGGCGAACGGTTTTCAAGGCCCGGCAGACGGCAGGTCAGGGACGGATTATCAGCTTTCCAACGTTCCTGCGCCAATCATGATGGCGTGACTGCGCGCGCGCAGCAAATGGCTCTGAGCATTGGCAACCGGACCGGTGATGGCACCTGGCCCTGTCCTTCAATTCCCAGATAACCATCAGCGGAAAGTGCCAATTTCGAGAATCACTTGCGGGCGTTTCCTGCTTTTGTGATTCAAGTAGGCCGCAAGCCCCTCACTCGCCTCGCTTTCGCAAACACCGGCGTCAACTTCAATGCCCGCCTCGCGCAGCATGGCATGGCCTTTAGAGTTCACCCGGTCAGTCGGGATCGACAACAGCAGTCACCACACGCGCCACACCGCATTGATCAGGGTCTGCGCACAGGGCGGCGTGCTGCCGTGATGGGCGCAGGGTTCGAGCGTCACATAGGCGGTTGCGCCTTTCGCCAAATCCCCGGCATCCGCAAGTGCCAGCGGTTCGGCATGGGGCCGCCGCCGACGGCAGTGACGCCGCTGCCAGCGATGATATGGACCCGTTGCCATCATCGCGCACCAGGACGCAGGCGACAGACGGATTGGTTCCCGTCAGGCCTTCATGTTTACGAGCCAGCCGAATGGCAGCGGCCATGTAGCGTTGATGTCGGTTGGACTTCATGAAGAGTGTTTTGACGGAAGACGCGGGAAAATAAAGGAAAACCTATTCGTCTTCCATGTCCCGTAGAAAGCCTTCGAAGTCCTTTGCTTCCTTGAAGTCCTGATAGACCGAGGCGAAGCGCACATAGGCGACTTCGTCGATCTGCTTGAGACCTTCCATCACCAGACGGCCGATTTCCTCGGACGGAATATCGCCCTCGCCTCTGCTTTCAAGCTGGCGGACAATGCCATTGATCATGCGCTCGACGCGTTCCTCGTCCGCATCGCGCTTGCGCAGGGCCGTCTGGACTGAGCGTTCCAGCTTGTCGCGGTCAAAGGGAACCCGCTTGCCGGATTTCTTGGCAATCGTCAGATCGCGCAACTGCACCCGCTCAAAAGTCGTGAAGCGCCCGCCGCAATCATTGCAGATTCGGCGGCGGCGAATGGCGGTATTATCGTCAGTGGGACGGGAGTCCTTGACCTGTGAATCCGTGGAAGAGCAATAAGGGCAGCGCATGAAATGCCTAGTGAATTGTGATTGGTCGAGTAGTTAGTATGTGGAATTAGCTTACAAGCAGATGTTCGAACCCTCTATTCACCAACTGCCAACAATCACCTTCCCTGTTACCCCATATACCCGTACATCGGGAAGCGGTTCGTCAGTTCGAGCACTTTCTTCTGCACGGCAGCTTCGACGGCCGCATTGCCCTCGTCGGAATTGGCTTCCTTGAGGCCGTCGAGCACTTCGGTGATCAGATCGCCGATCAGTTCGAATTCGGCCACATTGAAGCCGCGCGTGGTGCCTGCCGGCGTGCCAAGACGGATTCCGGAAGTCACGAACGGTTTTTCCGGATCGTTGGGAATGCCGTTCTTGTTGCAGGTGATATAGGCGCGTCCCAAGGGCTGCCTCGGCGCGTTTGCCGGTGGCGTTTTTCGGGCGGCAATCAACCAGCATCAAATGGTTGTCAGTTCCGCCGGAAACAATGTTCGAGACCGTTTTTCTGGAGGTTTTTGGCCAGCGCATCGGCATTTTTAACCACACGCGCTTGGCGTATTCCTTGAAGGATGGCTGCAAGCGCCTCGCCGAAGGCAACAGCCTTGGCCGCAATCACATGCATCAGCGGACCGCCCTGAAGACCGGGGAAAATCGCCGAATTCAGCTTTCTTCGCCATCGCCTCGTCATTGCACAGGATCATGCCGCCGCGCGGGCCGCGCAGGGATTTGTGGGTTGTGGTGGTCGTCACATGGGCATGGGGAACCGGGCTTTCATGCACGCCGCCAGCCACAAGGCCGGAAATATGAGACATGTCGGCCAGCAGATAGGCACCGATTGAATCAGCGATTTCGCGGAAGCGTTTCCAGTCCCAGAAGCGCGAATAGGCCGTGCCGCCGCAAATAATCAGCTTGGGCTTGTGCTCTTTTGCCTTCGCCTCGACCTCATCCATGTCGATCAGTTCGCTCTTGTCGTCAACGCCGTAGGAAACGACATTGAACCATTTGCCGGACATGTTGACCGGCGAACCGTGGGTGAGGTGACCGCCCGAATTCAGATCAAGGCCCATGAAGGTGTCGCCTGGCTGAAGCAGGGCAAGAAACACCGCCTGGTTCATCTGCGAGCCGGAATTGGCCTGGACATTGGCGAATTCGCAGCCGAACAGTTTCTTGGCGCGCTCAATTGCCAGTTCCTCGGCAATATCGACGAAGTGGCAGCCGCCATAATAGCGCTTGCCCGGATAGCCTTCGGCATATTTGTTGGTCATGATGGAGCCCTGGGCTTCCATCACGGCCCGGGAGGCGATGTTTTCCGATGCGATCAGTTCGATCTCATGGCGCTGGCGGCCAAGCTCGCTTTCTGATGGCGTTGAAAATATCGGCATCGGCTTCTTCAAGCGGCTGATTGAAAAACGTGTCGATTTCCTTTGAATGCTGATCCACTGAACTATCCATCGCTGTTGGCTCCAATTGCGGTTCCCTGCGCGACAAGAAGCGCACAAGGCAAAAAAGGGGGCGTTGGCCATGCCTTTACATCAGGCAGGCTTTTCGACCAACGGGCGCGTTGTCACACAAGCCAATAAGTGAAGGCTTTTCACAGGAAACCGCCGCCAAACAACTTCATGTGCCGAAAATGACCCAAAGAGCATAAACGCCTGTTTGTCCGGCTTCACCCGTGTTTTTGCGCTATTCAAGCAATATTTTGCGACATGGTCGGCATTAGTGACCTGCCCGCAGAGAAATTGCGGGGCGCTGATACATGAAGACATCAGACAGAAAAAGGTCTCGCCGAAGCGAGACCCTTGACTGATGATTGTTTTTTAAGACAACAGACGCTGCTTAATGGCAATTGCGCACCTTCACCATCACCCATTGGTTATACTGGTTCAAGACCAGTTTGTTGCGATAGGTGCAGGTAACATGACGCTTGTGGGTATTGGCCGGAGTGCTCAGGTAAATGCTCAACCCGCCACTGGCCGCGACACCACCATGGCCGCCCTTGCCGGCCTGCGCGCTGGAAACACCAGCTGCTGCCAGAGTGCCGATTGCAAGTGTTGCGATTACTGTTTTACGAAGCTTTGAGTTCATCATGACTTTGGTTCCCTTTTCCTGAATGATTTTCAAAAGCGCCCTTGCACTCTTGATACCGAACCAGCCGCCTGACGAACGTGCAATATGGCACACCCCGGCTACCGGCCTCAGGATCAAAGCTTTTCCAGGGGGCAGTGAAGCCGTCAACGAAGCTGCAAAGCAGCTAATTTATCAGCAAGGTAATCGTTGACCACGCGAATTTTTCGGCTGGTCTTGAGTTCCCGGTGGGAGGTCAGATACATGGGCAGGCCCGGGATTGAAATTCCGTGCAGGATTTCAACAAGATTGGTGTGCTGTTTGGCGATTGCCTTGGGCGCAAAACCGATCCCCATTCCCGCCACAAGAGCTTCAAAAGCGGTTACCTGATTATCGCATCGGAAGCGGAAGAAATCACGATCTACTTTATAACCTGCCTGTTCAAACCCGCGCAAAATAAGATCATTACGATCATAACCGATAATCACCTGCGCCTTCAGGCCTTCAAAGCCCATAATGGCTCCTGACCTGCCCAGATATGCCCGGTCGGCGTAAATGCCCATCTCGAGCGTGTTCACATGTCGGGTGATGAGGTCATTCTGGGTTGGCCTAACCATTCGAATTGCGATATCGGCATCACGCTGCAACAAATTACCTACCATGTTCGAGGCGTCCAGTTCGATCTCGATTTCGGGTAATTCCTGCAAAAGTCCGGCAATGATCTGCGGTAATATGTAAGTGGCAACGATTTCGCTGGCTGAAATGCGAACGGTTCCGATGAGGTTTTCGGCGCTATCGGTTGCTGCCATGGAGATTGCGGCGCTGGCTTCCTGCATTTCCCTTGCCGCCTGCTCCACCTTTAGAGCAGCGGAGGTCGGCAGCATGCCCGATCGGCCGCGCTCGAACAGGGTCACGCCAAGTGATTGCTCTAGTTCATCAATGTGCCTGCCCAGGGTTGGCTGGCTGATGCCAGTCTTACGGGATGCGGCGGCAAGTGAGCCGGTTTCAAGGGCTGCAAGAAAGCTCCGCACCAAATTCCAGTCAAACTGCTGCATCGTTCAAAATTCCGCCCAAGCTCCCAAAATCGGGATGATTTTATCCTATGTATTCATTTATGTATAGATAAAATCCAATATTTTGTATTTTCTATTCATTTATTTTCCTCCAAATTCCTTTTCATCAAGAAGGAGAACAATCATGTCAAAACCACCCAACCAAAAAACCATCGCTATTCTGGGGGCCAATGGCCGCCTTTCCCGGGAAGTTGCCCGTGCCTTTAACGCTGCAGGCTGGAAAGTCCGTGCCGTCACCCGCAACGGCGAATGCCCTGCCCTTTCCAATTGTACCGGAATGGAATTCGCCGCGGCCGATGCGTTTAACCGGCAGGCGCTCATGAAAGCATGCAAGGACACAGACGTTGTCTTCAACGGGCTCAATCCATCGGATTACACACAGTGGGAAGAAAAGGCCCTACCCATGGCTGAAAATGCCCTGGCAGCCATCGAAGCCGCAGGGGCGCTGCACCTGTTTCCCGGAAACATCTATAATTTCGGCACAGACCTGCCTGCGGTACTCACGCCTCAAACCCCGTTCAGGCCAGACCACAGCAAGGCAGACATCCGCTGCAGAATGGAAGCACTCTTTAACGAAGCAGCGAAACGAAATGCAGTCCAGACGATCATTGTGCGCCAGGGGGATTTCTTTGGCGGCGATGGCAATGGATCATGGTTTGACCTGGTGATTGCCAAGGACATCGCAAAAGGGAAGCTGACATGGCCGGGCCGCCGGGATGTGGTTCATGCATGGGCGTATTTACCGGACCTCGCCAAGGTTTTCGTCCGTCTCGCTGAACGGTCAGACCAGCTGGAGGCGTTTGAGATTTTCCATTTCGAGGGCCATAACGTCACAGGCGACCAAATGCACGCGGCAATCGAGGCGGCGAGCGGGCTTCGTTTGAAAAAGGCTGGCATGCCACACTTCGTCCTGAAACTTGCCGGAATATTCAGCCCGCTCATGCGTGCTGTCAGCGTCATGTATTATCTGTGGCAGAAACCGCATTCGGTTAAGGACGACCGGCTGAAGGCGTTGATTGGACCCGTGTATCACACACCGCTGGAAAAGGCCGTTCGCCATGCTTTGATCGGGCAAAATTTACTGCCCGGTAGCGCAGCACCGGACAACGAGGCGACTATTGCATCAGCTTATTCAGCGCCTCAACAATAACGTCAACGGGTTCGGGTTCGGCGGTGCATCCCGATGCGCCGCCGGATAGCGTTCCAACCGGGTTGGAAGCAAGGTGGCGCTTCAAGGGTTCAACTGCCGACGCATAGCCGCTTTCACCCAATAATTCGACGGCCCTTGTGCGAATTGGGTAGATACCGTCACAGGTCTCGATGTCGCTTTTGGTCGTCAGAACAGATATCAACGCCTCATATGCCGCCCGGTTTTTCATGATTGAGAGGCACTCAACTGCTGCGACATCACAATGATGCGGTTCGCGCAACAACCATTGCCAAAAGCCCTCGCTGCGCGTGATGCAGCCTTTTTGGTAAACATGGTCGAAACGGCAATGCTCTCCCGCCAGTTGGTTGCGCAATTCACTCACCGTTGGCGCACTGTTGTCGCTGCAGGACGCAATCAGCGGCAAGATAAATACAAAAAGCCGCCTCAAAAGAGGCGGCCTTTGATTTGATTTGAGCAGAACCATGGCAAGCAGATCAAAGCGTTGTATTGGTTCCCAGCGCCAATTCTTCCACACCATCACGACGGTAGATATCATCGCGGAACTGGACGATACCATCCAGCGTTGCCCAGGCTGTGATATATGTGAAGTAAACGGGAACCGGATTGGAGAGTGACACGTCAATGCGTTCACCGCTTTCAATGACCCGCTCAACTGAGCGGCGATCCCAGCCGGGGGTATCCTTTGCCAGCCAGGCAACCAGATCACGCACATTCTGAACGCGGACACAACCTGATGATTCGAAACGGAGAAGCTTCCCAAACAGGCTCTGCTGCGGCGTATCGTGCATGTAAACCGCATGGGGATTAGGAAAATTGATCTTTACCGATCCCATCGCATTGATCTTGCCGGGATCCTGGCGGAACATGTATTTTTCCGCTTCTTCCGAATTCCAGTTGATGGTTTCGGGGGGCAGTTCAGTTCCGTCCGGTCCGAAAATTCGGATGGAATTGCGCGTCAGGTAGGTCGGATCCTTGCGCATCACCGGAATAATGTCTTTTCTCACAATGGAGGCAGGCGCCGTCCAATAGGGATTGAGATTAATCTCGTGAATCTTTGAATTGAGGATCGGTGACTGGCGGTCGACCTTGCCGACAATAGCGGTATGGCGAGACGCGACAATTCCGTTTTCCACGGCCTCGATATGGGCAGCAGGAATGTTGACCATGACATAGCGGTCACCAAGGTAACCGGACATTGAGCGCAACCGTACCAGATTGGTTTCAAGCTGGCCAAGTCGTGTTGACGCGGGAATATTCATTGCTGCATAGGTGTAACGACCCAAAACGCCATCAGCAGGAAGACCATGGCGGGACTGGAAGCGCTTTATCGCCGCGTTGACCCAAGTGTCATAAACCTCGGAATTACCGGCCTTTGGCGAAAGATCACCGGAAATCTTCAACCGCTGACGCAGGATAGGTACATTCTTGGAAACTGTTCCAAGCTTCAGCTTCTGGTTTGCCGGAACCACCGGCCAGCCACCATTGGCAACAATCCCGCGATACTCACCGATTGCCTGTTCGATAAAGGCCGGAGTGCGGTCGGAAAAAATCGGCGCATTCGAGGAATTAAGGGCAACATCGCCCCTTTGTGCGTCAAACTGGTCAGTCCAGATTCCACGGTTGGGGTTTTGAAGAAGGCGATCAATTGCCGATTCGGCGCTTGCAGCTTTTGCAAACGCTGAACTGCCAAGAAGTGTGGCGGCTCCACCCAGGAATTCTCGTCTTTTCATCACTCTAAATCCAATATGTCTGCCAGGTCACTGACAATATCAGCACAGCAAAACAGAAAGATGCCCTGCTATGGTTACCAGATGGTTAATTGCAGGGGCATGACAAGCCGAACATCCGCCACAAACGCATTGCATTCAACTATCATTGACGCGGCGGAAGCGCAATCATCCGGCCATGACCGGAAAATATCTGTTTTTCATTCCTTGCCAACAGTTTATGGCCAATCCGTGTCATTTAACAGTTTTTAAAGATCAAAGAGTTGTGAACTGATGCCGGCATCCTGTTTCGCGGGAACGCCGAACTAACAAGCAAACGGAAAAACGCTGCCGTACATGCGAAAACCCCGCCATTTTGCAATGACGGGGCTCTGATAAACAAATTAGAAAATTGTGCGGGTACGCTTCAGAGGCGGTAAAGAATTTGATCGGTCCAGAACCGCTCAAGACGCTGAAGGGACTTGTTCATGCGCAGCAAACTCACCAGACCCAAGCCCTCCGACTTTTTCAATCGAGCCCATGTGGCGCTGATACAAGCCTTCAACGATATCCGCCACGGCCTTGCCCTTGTCGGTCAGGCTGACGCGAACTGAACGGCGATCCACGCGTGATTTCTGATGAGATATCAGTCCCTGATCGACGAGTTTCTTGAGATTGTAGGAAACATTGGAGCCCAGATAATACCCACGTGTGCGCAATTCGCCGGCTGTCAGTTCGGAATTTCCGATATTGTGCAGCAAAAGGGCCTGAACCGCGTTGATGTCATTGCGACCCTGACGGTCAAACTCGTCCTTGATCACATCAAGCAAACGACGATGCAGCCGTTCGACAAGCGTCAACGCTTCAAGATAGCTTTGCTTGATGTCACCGACCGGTTCCGGTTCGATGGCCTTACCCACCAATTCCAGGGAATTGTTCATGTTTGCCTCTCTGTTTTTATTACGGCGGGATTATTTTTCCCTGCTCGTTGGAGGCAACATACACAGTTCGTATCAAATTTTACTTAAATGGAAGGCTTAACAATTTCTTACCGTACTGCCCGCTCAATTCGAGGTGAAGAAAAACTTAATGGGCGCAAATCAGCCTATGTTCGAACCGGCAGGAGGCGTGACCGGCGACGCAATGCGGCAACCAGCTTAATCAGGACATAAACCGCCAAGCTGGCTAGGTGGAACAGACACAATCTCGCGGGCTTCGCCAAAAATCTGGGCCATCCCCATGTACATCGTCAGTTCGATTGCAACCGCAAGCGAGCCAGATTGACGTCCCCCAGGCAAACAACCCCCAAAGCCCTATTGCGGCAATGGGCAGAAGAACTGCCTGTATCGACGGAAGCAACCGCCAGGCTTCGCTCATCGTATCGAAACGAAGGCCTTCCTCGGCAGACAGACCGACGATCCGTATCCAGTAGTAAAGTGCCAGCACAAGCAGGACCAGTGCGAGCACTCTGCTGAAGATGACCATTGCAAGGTCATTACGCGTCGACATGGCGCTTTCTGGTGGTCAGTCTGATTTCCATGACAACTCTTCTATTCAATCATCGAGCCGTTATCAACCTTCAATAGCGGTTCAATTGAAAGGGCACAGGACACACGCGACCTTTTTTTGAAAACTGCAAAAAATTTCCAGTGAATGATTGCAAAGCTGCCTGCTCATGGCTGATTGGCGTTCAAACCGGACATGACGCACTGGGATCAGGAAACATGAAACGTACTGTCAACGAAATCACCGGCAGCAGACGGTTGCGGCGCAACCGACGGTTTGACTGGTCGCGGCGGATGGTTCGGGAAAATCATATCAGCGCCGACGATCTGATCTGGCCGATTTTCCTGATTGAAGGCGACAAACCGCACCGAACCGGTCAACGCTCATGCCCGGTGTCGAGCGCATGAGCGTGGACAAGGCTGTTGAAGCGGCGAAGATGGCACGTGATCTGGGTATTCCGGCCCTTGCCACCTTTCCCGACATTCCGATTGAAAAACGCGACCTGACCGGCTCAGCCATTCTTGATCCCGACGGCGTGATCAACGCGGCGACAAGAGCCATCAAGGAAGCGGTGCCTGATATCGGCATCATTACCGATGTGGCGCTTGATCCGTTTACCAGCCACGGCCATGACGGCATTCTGCGCGATGGCATTATCGTCAATGACGAGACTGTCGAACATGTGGCCCGGGCTGCCGTCATTCAGGCCGATGCCGGCGCCGACATTATTGCGCCATCGGAAATGATGGATGGACGGATTGGTGCGATCCGCGATGCGCTTGATGATGCCGGGTCATGACGACGTCGCCATCATGTCCTATGCCACCAAATTTGCGTCGGCATTTTACGGCCCCTACCGCGAAGCGGTTTCTACCGGCGGACTTGTTGAAAGGCGACAAGAAAACCTATTATCTTGATCCGGCAAACAGCGATGAGGCGATGCGCGAATGCGAACTGGATGTCGAGGAAGGCGCAGACATGCTGATGGTCAAGCCGGGCATGCCCTATCTCGACATCATTCGCCGGGTGAAGGACACAGTTCGACATGCCGACCTTTGCCTATCAGGTTTCCGGCGAATATTCGATGATCATGGCGGGTGCCGAAAAAGGGTTTCTCGATCATGACCGGGCGATGATGGAGGCCATGATGGCCTTCAAACGGGCCGGATGTGATGGCGTGCTGACCTTATTTCGCACCGGAGATTGCCCGGCTTGCTGGCAAAAGGGTGGAAGGCATGAGACAGTTTCTTCTTCTTGCCACTGACGGTGAATTTGAAACGGATGGCCCTGCCCCTGACCGGGTCATCTCGCGGCAAGTCCGGTCTTCCGAACCTGGAATATTGAAGAACGGCGACGGACTTTACGCCGGCATTTGGGAATCGACACCGGGCAAGTGGCGCATCCAGTATGATGAGTGGGAATATTGCCACATCCTTTGCGGTGTATCCGTCATAACGGACGCAGATGGCGCGGCTCAAACAGTCGAACCGGCGACAGTTTCATCCTGCAGCCCGGCTTTCAACGGAAGCTGGGAAGTACTTGAAACCACCCAGAAAGAATACGTAATAAAAATTTTTTAATCTGGCATGATGGCGCCTGAGTCCGGCTGCAAGACAGATTTGCAAACGACATTACATGTCGCTTGATATATCGCGATTATTTATTTCACCTGTGGCGGCATGACACATTCCTCAAGTCCCGAGCTGCTGAAATTCACGTCACTGGCCGATATTTCCGCGATATTTTTGAAACCAATTCAGAACTTGTCCCCGTCTCTCCCTCAAGTCCGTGATGAACGGGCTGCACGCTCAGCGGCACTGCCCAGCCATCCAATTTCAGGCGGAGGTCCGGATACACTCGCCGCAACAATCGCCCAGGGAGGCAAAATGACCAAACTAATCCGTAGTCGCTGCATCGCTGCAGCAATCGCCATCGCCCCACTCGCTGTAACGCAGCATCCATGACCACAAGCGCAATCGCCGCAAGCCATTCTGCCGAAAATCCGATGGTTGGCGGCGCAAAGATGTTCGCTGACAAGAACATCGTGGAAAACGCCGTCAATTCTGCTGACCACACTACACTTGTTGCTGCCGTTAAGGCTGCAGGACTTGTTGAAACGCTTTCCGGTGATGGCCCGTTCACAGTGTTTGCGCCAACCAATGCAGCGTTTGCCAAACTGCCGGACGGCACCGTCGATACGCTGTCTGAAGCCTGACATGAAGGACACGCTCACCAAGGTGCTGACGGCCCATGTTGTTGCCGGAAAAATCACCGCTGGCTGACCTTGTTGAAAAAATCAAGGCCCATGGTGGCCGCTATAACTTCAACGCTGTATCCGGTGACGCACTGACGGCTACCATGACGCCAAGTGGCAATGTGTGGATTTACGATGAAAGCGGCGGTGCGGCAAAGGTCGAAATCGCCGATGTGATGCAGTCGAACGGCGTCATCCATTCGGTCGGCAGCGTTCTTCTGCCGAAGTAAGCACATTCATACAGGACAGCCTTCGGGTTGTCCGCATTTGCGGGAAATACAAAACGCGCCGGAAGGCCTTTTTAATCTGGAGAAAGACTATGAAAAAGACACTCAAGGCGATGGCTCTTGCCATGGCGCTTGCTCTGCCGATATCGGCGACGGTAAAGACCGGGAATGGCAAATGCCGCCAATATTGTTGAAGCAGCGGTTGCCACCAAAAGCCTTTCCACTCTTGTTGCAGCCGTAAAGGCGGCCGACCTTGTCGGCACGCTCTCGGGTCATGGACCGTTTACGGTTTTCGCACCCACCAACTTCGCGTTCAACACCCTGCCTCCGGGCACGGTTTCTACGCTGCTGAAACCTGAGAACAAGGCCCAGTTGCAGAAAATTCTGACAGCACATGTGGTAGCCGGCAAGGTTACAGCAGGTGATCTGGCAAAGGCAATCAAGGCCCATGGCGGAAGTTATCGCTTCCACACGGTCAGCGGTGACACACTGGTTGCCCGGCAATTCGGACTTGCCGTCATCATTACCGATGAAAACGGCGGACGCTCATTGGTCACGAATGCCGACATTGAAGTGTCAAATGGCGTAGTGCACATCGTCAATCGCGTATTGTTGCCAAAGTAAAAGCCAATATCTGCGGGACATCAAACACGCTCCGCTCACGCTAAAGTGCGGGACAAGTGATTGTCCCGCACTTTTTTCATCGAACATCCGGCGCTATATTCTGGGCAACCGAATTTTCGAGGAGTTGATCATGTCACCAGTTGCTTCACGCCGCCGCTTTGTTTTTTCCACGCTCGCAGCTTCAACAGCTCTTGGAACGCTTGGCATTTTCGCAAAACCTCGAAAGCTGCAAGCCTCCGAAGGTGAATTTGAAATCACGAAAAGCGAAGCCGAATGGCGCGAAATACTGACCGACCAGCAATATGCCGTGCTTCGCGGGAAGAGGACACGGAACGCGCCTTCACCAGTCCGCTGAATGATGAAAAACGCGCCGGCATTTTCCATTGCGCCGGATGTGACCTGCCGCTTTATGCGTCGGAAACCAAATTTGACAGCGGCACCGGATGGCCCAGCTTTTACGAGGCTTTGCCAAACGCCGTGGGTACAAAGGAAGACAGTTCGTTCTTCATGAAACGCACGGAAGTCCATTGCCGCCGCTGCGGCGGGCATCTCGGTCACATTTTCAATGACGGCCCAACACCAACCGGCCTTCGCCATTGCATCAATGGTGTTTCATTGAAATTCAATCCGGCCTGATCCATATATCCGTCTGTGATTTTATTCTGATTTATCAGTTCCACGGACGGAAAGGCATCAATGAACAGGCGAACTTTACGAAAACCTTGCTGCTATCTGCGTCAGGACTGGTGTTCTGCGACCATGCCGTGCTGAAACCACGTTTAGCGATGAGCCCTGGCCGGACGCATTTGAGTTAGCCGCAGCGAAATCGAATGGCGCGCACTTCCTACGGATAATCAGTATCAGATCCTGCGCGAGCAAAAAACCGAGAAGCCGTATGTCAGCCATCTCAATGATGAATATGGAAAAGGTACCTATGTCTGCGCCGGGTGTGATCTGCCGGTTTATTCATCCGAATACCAAATATGACAGCAAGACCGGATGGCCAAGTTTTTACGAGGCCATTGCCGGGGCGACACTGACCCGGGACGAAAGCCGTGGTTTCGGCTTCAAACGGCAGGAAGTGTGTCGGCGATGCGGTGGCCATCTCGGACATATTTTCAATGACGGGCCGGAGCCAACCGGATTTCGTCATTGCATCAACGGACTGGCGTTGAAGTTTGTACCGGCACAAGTGTCAAACTGAGATAGCAGCCTTGATTTCATCATTGAGCAGCACTTGAAACAGCCCTGTTGAGCATCCCATCTCAGGAGCAAGGAGAATAGCATGAACACCAATAGCAGTTATGCCTATGACATGCAAGAAACGGACCGTCTGGATGGCGTGCGTACCCGACGTGTCCTTGCTTTTTGCGTTGACTATCTCTTGATCGCGCTGTTGACCTTCATGTGCAGGTATTGCGGTGTTTTTCATCGGCATTTTCACCCTTGGCCTTGGCTGGCTGCTTTATCTCGTTCCTCGCCCCGCTAGTTGCCATGGCTTATGTGGGCTTCACCATGGGCGGCCCCAGACAGGCAACCCCTGGAATGAGCTTCTTCGCCCTGCGCATAGAGCGCGATGACGGCCAGTTGGTCGACCCGTTTCTGGCGGTTCTGCATGGCGTCCTGTTCTGGGTCGCACACATCACCCTGACGCCCGTTCCTCTTGCGTTGTCTCACTTTTCTCCGCACAGAAAGCGGCTGGTTCATGACATGCTGCTTGGAACCTGTGATCGTCCGCTCCGATGTCTAGGACAAGTCTGACCGTTTGAGATTGCCACTTGGCAACTTCGCGCTTGTAATTTGATCAATCATGGAAAACTGCCCCTCGCCGAAATATTGCGAGGGCGTTTCAATTATTTCGGCTGCTGATCAATTCCTGATGTGGGCAAGCTTTGCTGATCATCGGCGGTGTCGGTGATCGGTTTTGCCCTGGAGAAATGGTCCATTGAAATCATTTCACTGGCAACGCTTGTTGCTTTTGTCCTGCTGTTTTCCGTGGTTCCGAGCGAGACTATCTCGATCACGCCCGTGCTGAACTGGTTCAGGGATTTGCCAATCCGGCGCTGATCACCGTGATCTGCCCTGCTGATGATCGGCCAGGCCCTGTTCAATACAGATGCGCTGGACGGGCCGACCAAGTTTCTTGCCCGGATCAGCGGCACCGGAATTACCCGCACCCTGATGGTTTTGCTGGGATCGGCGGCAGTCATATCGGCATTTCTCAACAACACGCCGGTGGTCGTGATGTTCATTCCGGTGCTGACCGCCATTGCCGCCCAGCGCAATTTTGATGCGGCCAAGGGCCTGATGCCGCTTTCCTACATTTGCATTCTTGGGCGGCATGACGACCCTGATCGGCTCTTCGACCAATCTGCTGGTTGCCGATGTTGCGGGCAGGGAAGGCTATATCATCAACTTTTTCGATTTCACCGTTCCCGGCGTCATTCTGGCAGCGGTCGGTGCGCTCTACATCATTTTCGTCATGCCGCTGATCCTGAAAAAGCGCCCGGGCATGGCGGATGAGATCAAGGCAAATTCCGGCCGGCAATTTGTTTCCCAGATCGAAATTACGCCGGACTCATCCCCTTCTCGGAATGAAATCGCAACTCGGCCTTTTTCCGCAACTGGCCAACATGACGGTCCTGATGGTGGTGCGGCGGGAAATTCCCATTCCGCCCCCCTTTGAGGATATCACGCTTTCCCAGGGTGACATAGTCATTGTTGCGGCAACCCGCGATGCGCTGACCAAGGCGCTTTCGTCAGGCTCGGCAAATATGCCTTCCCATCCCAAGGAAGACGAGCCATCTGCGGAAAAGGAAATCGAAGCCGGATTTTCATCTGGCCGAAGTGGTTGTGTCACCCGGTTCGCGCTATGTCGGGCGGACCGTGCAGGGTGCGAATATCCGATTCATCGAAGGCGTCGTGGTGATGGGCGTTCAGCGCAAGAGCCGGATGCAGCATCGCGAATTCCGCCAGATCAGGCTGGAGCCGGGTGACACACTGCTGGTTGGCGGCAAGACCGAAGCATCTGGACCGGCTGCGCTCCAGCCGTGATCTGCTGCTGCTGGAATGGTCGGCAGCAGCTGTGCCCATGCGCCGGTTTGCCTGGCGCGCACTCACCATTTTTGCGCTTGGTTGTGTTCTGTCGCCTCAACCGGGCATTTTGCCGATCATGGTAGCCTCGCTGGCCGGTGTCTTTGCCATGATTGCGGCCAGCTGCCTGAACATGCGTCAGGCCGCCCGGACTTTTGACGGGCGGATATTCATGCTGGTCGCAGCCGCCCTTGCAGGTGCTGTGGCGCTGGAAAAAACCGGCGGGGCCGAATATCTTGCCAATGGTGTCGTCAACTGCCTTTGACGGACGCATCGCCGGCGGTGGTCCTGTCAGCGTTTTTCCTGGCCACTGCAGTTCTGACCAATTTCCTGTCCAACAACGCAACGGCGGTCTTGTTCACGCCCATCGCCATCAAGGTCGCCGAGGGCATTGGCGCTCCGCCGGAAGCCTTTATTGCCGGTGTCATCTTTGCTGCCAACTGTTCATTTGCAACGCCGGTCGGATACCAGACCAACCTGCTGGTGATGGGCCCCGGCCACTACCGGTTTTCTGATTTCATCAAGGCAGGAACCCCGCTTGTCATTTTGATCTGGCTCACCTACTCTTTTGTCGGACCCTGGTATTACGGACTATGACGAAACACTCACTTGACACACCCCAGTTCTACCTGACCGCGCCGCAGCCCTGCCCCTATCTGCCGGGCAGACAGGAGCGCAAGGTCTTTACCCATCTGGTTGGTGACAAGGCACCGCAGGTCAATGACATGCTGACCCATGGCGGGCTTCAGGCGATCCCAGAACATCGCCTACCGCCCGGCCTGCGAGGGGTGCCGTGCCTGTGTTTCGACACGGGTCATCGTTGACCAGTTCAGACCGAGCAAAAACCTGAAACGGCTTGAAAAACGCAACCGCGACATCATCGGCCAGGAAGCTGCCGGCCCGCCCGACCTCCGAACAGTTTTCGCTGTTCCGTTCCTATCTTGATGCGCGCCATTGGGATGGCGGCATGGTGGACATGACCTCGCTTGATTATGCGATGATGGTGGAAGACACCCATGTGAAAACCATGCTGATCGAATACCGCCTGCGCGGGCCTGACAGCGGCATTACCGGGCGTGGCGAAGGTCCGCTGGTGGCCGCGGCCTTGACCGATATTCTCGGCAACGGCCTGTCGATGGTCTACAGTTTCTTCGATCCGTTCGAATCGCAGGCGCGGTCTTGGCAGTTTCATGATCCTCGATCATATCGACCGGGCGCGCAAAATGGGCCTGCCCTATGTCTATCTGGGCTACTGGGTAAAGGGCTCTCCCAAAATGGACTACAAGACCCGCTTCAGGCCGCAGGAACATCTCACTCCATGAGGCTGGATGCAGACCGAGACAGCAGGTCGAATCGATTGAGCACTGCCAACAACTGACCCTGCAGTATTCTTCGCTTTTGATATCAAGCTTTTTGAGCTAAAAGCCCCGCTGAGCGCTTGCATTCGCTGCGGAAATTGCACGGTCTAATGTCAATTCAGAGCAAACAGCTGACCGGAATTACGCTGGGTCTGATCGGCGGACTGGTGATTTCCTTTGATGTTGCCGGATCATCCGGCTTCGGAAAGCGATCCGTGGCTGATGATGCTGGCGCGCTGGCCTGGTTCCGCTGCCGATTTATCTCGTTATCTGCTGTTTGTTCCTTCGCGTTCACGATACGCCACGCATGCCGTTTGCCAGCCTCACCTGGGTACAGGTGGGTATTGTCTACGGCGCTGTCCCAGATCTGCTTTTCGATCAGCGTCTTCAACACCTCGACCGCAAACCTTGTTTTCATTCTGGCCTTCAACCCGCTGCTGGCGGCAATCCTTTCATGGTGGATGATTGGCGAACGACCCGAAACCGGTAACGTGGATTGCCATTGCCATGACCATATCGGAGTTGCCATCATTGTTGGCGGCGGGCTTGAAGGCGGGAACATGGTTCGGCGATTTTTTTGCCCTTGGCGCTGCGTTCACCCTGGCACTGGCACTGACACTGAGCCGCAAGTCGCAGGCCGACATGTCCCTGGCGCCCGGCCTTGGCGGGCTTGTTGTCGGGCATGTTTGCCCTGCCGATGGTGATCTGTTCATTTCCAGGCACCTGGCAGCTGGGCGTGGCTGATTGTCAATGCCGCCACTGCTGGTGCCAATTGCCGCGATCTGCCTGGCAGCCGCGCCTCGTTTCATTCCGGCGCCCCAGGTCGGCGATCTTCTATCTGCTGGAAACCGTTCTGGCTCCGATCTGGGTCTGGATGGTCTTTGGTGAAACCGTCACCCGGGAAACCCTGATTGGAGGGGCCATTGTCCTTGCCGCCATTGGCGGCCATTCACTCTGGCAATTGCGCAGGCCTCGCCCAACGGCTGCTGAATTCGCCCTGCCAAGGTAAGATGTCTGGATTGTTATTGATCTGTCATATAGCCTGCCTATCGGGAGAGACTGGAGACTTCCATGGGAAAATCAAGAACCATTGAGGATGTGGATTTGACCCTGCCGCTTAGCGGTACGGAAGGTCTTGATCCGAATTACGTTACAAGGGTAAGGACACAGTATCTGTTTGCGCAGCATCATGCGCTGGTTACCCAGACCCAGTTTGCCGATGCCAAGGCTGCAGTCCTTATTACCCTTGTTGGACTGCTGGCATTTCGCGGGCCGGTGCAGCTAAACGGCGAAACACCAAATGCGTTTTTAACTGTCTACCTCGCCGCAATGGCGTTGTGTACGCTGTGCGCATTTATTGCCGTATTTCCGCGTTATCCAGGGCGCGTCACTCGCAATGAAATGGCTTATGCTGATCGTTGGTCGTGGCCAGCACTGGCCTCAGAAAACCTGTCCGCCGATACGTTTTCACGGTTCATGCAAACCAGCGAGGCTTCACAACTGGTTCATTCCGTTGCGCTCAGCAACAGCGCTGTTTCAAGGATTTTGCTGGCGAAATTCCGCATGCTGCGGATCGCTTTCGTTCTTGGAATTGTTGTGCTTTCCCTGACGGGCATCAAACTGGGCAATCTGGTTTAACCTGCAGGCGATCTGCTCAAGCCTCGTCAGCCGGAACAATCCACTCCTCTTTCAGGGCAGCTTCTTCCCATTCCATCCAGGCCGGATGGGATTTCATGGCCTTGCGATAGGCAAGGACGGCTTTATGATCTGAAAGATCATATTTTTCAAGCCGGTTGACGACAGGCGCAAACATCGCATCGGCGTTGCAGAAATCACCGAAAAGAAACGGACCACCCGATCGCTCGAGGCAGTCGCTCCACAATTCCTCGATGCGGGCAACATCCTTTCGAACCTGATCGCTGACTTCAATGGCACGGATTTCGCGTCGCATGTTCATGGGGCATTCATTGCGTAAACCGCCAAAGCCGCCATGCATTTCATTGGCAACGGCGCGGGCAAGCGCTCTCGCCTTCCGGTCACCGGCCAAAAGCCCTTTTCCGGAAATCTGTCATGAAGATATTCGAGAATTGCCAGCGATTCCCAAACCGTCAGATCTCCATCCACCAGCGTCGGCACCTTGCCGGTCGGCGAAAACTCCCGAAATTTCGGATTGCCGCCCTCGTCATCAAAAGGAACCAGCACTTCCTCGAAGTCGATGTCCTTTGCTTTCATGGCAATCCAGGGGCGGAACGACCAGGATGAATAGTTCTTGTTGCCGATATAAAGGCGCATGGTCATTTCTTTCTGTAGATTGGTGTCATGAAACTGATATTGGCGGCCAAAAAGGCGATGGCTCCGCAAAGCGCAATCCAGTCACCCGCCCGCCATGAGGCGATGGAGAACAACACGGCCGAAACGACAAACAGCCACCACCCGGCTTTTACGAAGAACAAATCAGTCATTTACGGTCTCCATACAGCTCTTTGTTTATAGCGCCTGATAGATTGCGTTTTGCATATCATCAGCCAGCCTTATCTTGGAGCCAAGATACTGGCTCATGATAACTGCGGTCAGTTTTTCCTTTGGATCAATAATAAAGTAAGTGCTTGCGGCGCCAGACCATCCGCATTCTCCGGGGCTTGAAAACACATTGGCGATCGACGGCTCGACCATGGTGCGGCCCGCCAGTGAGAAACCATATCCCGGCAATTGGATAAGGCCGATGGACAGCGGGCGCAATCGGGGATCCGTCCGGTTGCCCCACATCAGTTCAACTGCCTTTCGGGAGAGGACCGGTTCGCCATCGGGCGATTTGCCGCTGGCCAGAAAATTGGCGATGATCATGTAGTCTTCCGCCGTGGAAAACAGGCCGTGGCCGCCGCGAGCGAAGCCGGGGTCGTTTGACGGATACCCCTTGCTCACATCGCAGGGCGTCAGTTTTTGCGGGCCGGGCGCGACCTTCATCAACTCGTCAATATTGGCATTGCCGAACATGGGCAAAAGCCGGTCACGGGCCGATTCTGCCACACGAGTAGTCAGTGTCTTTCAAGCCCAGCGGCGAGATGATCCGGTCACGGACAACCTGCTGAAGCGGCTTGCCCTCGACGATTTCGACAACCCGCGCCAGAACGTCGGTGGCGACCGAATAGCGCCATTGGCTTCCCGGCTCAAATGCCAGCGGATAGCCAGCAAGTGATTCCACCAGATCCTTCAATGGGACGGTGTTGTCTGTCAGCCGCGCCTCGCGATAGAGTTTTGCAACCGGGCAACCCGGCAGAAACCCGTAGGAAAGGCCCGAGGTGTGAGTCATCAAATGGGCAATATTGATCGGGGTTCGCGATTTTCGCCTGCTCCCGTCCTTCTCGACAATCTCGCTTCCGGCAAAACCCGGAACGTAAGCCGCCAGCGGATTGGCAAGGTGCAGCCTGCCCTCCTCGATCAGCATCATGGCGATTGCCGAAATTACCGGCTTGGTCATCGAATAGATGCGGTAGATCGGATTGTCGGGCAGTTCCACATTGTTCAACGGATCAGCCATGCCGACCGTGCCACGCTGCCAGGTTTTGCCGTCGCGCTCGACCAACCATTCAATGGACGCAAACGCTCCATTTTCGACATGGCGCTGTGCCGTTGCGCGTATCATTTCCGACCTGTTTTTCATCGTCCAGCCTCACCAAAGACACCAAGCGGCTCAACATGGAAGATGCACCGGACAAGCGCAAGACCGGATTGATATGACGGAGGGAAATTACCACTGAATCCCGGGCAAGTCCTTAGAACATGAAGCGTGAAAGGCTCTGCTGCCCCATCCGGCCCATCCTGTTCAGCCATGTTTTCAACGGCTTTTGCTCGATTGCCATTGTTGAAAACGTGCTCGCGATCAAAGGCAGATCCTCGGGATGGATTGGCGTTGGCTCTGCTTCAAAAACAGCCATCCGACCGACGATCCGGCCCGGAGCCAGGTATTTTTCAATACGGTGATATTTCGGGCGGTCCACATAATCATCGAACAGGATAGTGATTGGCTTTTTGGTTCGAAAAATGGTTGCAAGGAAACAGGCCGCGCGGGCGCGCCCGTCTATCAGCACGACATCGGGCTGCTCGAAAAACGGCTGATCCCAGACTGCTAGCGAATAGTCGGGAAACCTTTCAAACCCGCTTGATGAATACGGCTTACCAAAACCGCCCACCGGCCCAATATCCACATGAAGAAGCGTTGGCATGGAGGCAGGTTTGTCGACGCTGAACCACCCATTGAGGCGGTCACACCAAGCGCGGTCGCTTTCGACGGCAATGATCTTCTTGCCTGGCATTTTGCTGGCAAGGACAGTCGAACCGCCGCAGCCGTATTCAAGGATCACATTTGCTTTTTCATAATGGCTGCGCAAAAGTACCTGCTCTTTCCGCGGCATTCTGATTTCAGGTTTCTGCATCTCGCACCCCGCAAAAAGATTTTCTTGTGCGCAAACAAACCAGCCTTTTGTGACGCTCCCCTGACAGTTTTTTGACAGTTCACAGAAACAAACCCGCCGCCAATATTTTTGGTGTGGTTGATGGCAGTAGCGTCTATAGAAACCTTCCTACCCTCGTCCCTGGCTGGAGAGGATGGAGGCGACAGATAGCCCAGAGATGAATGCAGCCGTTGGGTGTCTTAAAAGCTCCTCCAGCCGACCTTTTTCTTTTTTGCTAAGCTCCGAACTTGCCATTCCTCGGAAAGCCCTTTGGAACCATGCGGCCGGCCTGGGCGCGTTCGCCCATCCATTCGAGCCAGTTCGTCCTTCGATTTGGTGAAGGTGCGCTCGGCAGAATCCTGCCAGGTCAGCCCGTCTGCCATCTTGAAGGTGCGGGCATCCTTCGCGCCGCCATCCTTGTATTTCTGCAGGCGCACACCCTTGCCCCTGGTCATTTCCGGCAATTGATCCAGCGGGAAAACCAGCATTTTGCGGTTTTCGCCAACGATCGCCAGGTGATCATCACCCTCGCCGATGGCCGCGCATAGCAGTGCCTCATCCGGCAGTTTGACATTCATCACCTGCTTGCCCTTGCGGGTGTTGGCGATGATCTCGACTTCAGGAACAGTAAAGCCGTTGCCGACGCGCGAAACCAGCAGCAGTTTGCGTTTCGGATCGTGCTTGAAGGCCGTGACGATATCCGCATCATTTTCCATGTCGATCATCACGCGCACCGGCTCGCCATGGCCCCGCCCGCCGGGCAGCTTGTCGCCGCCAAGCGTGAAGAACTTGCCATTGGTGGTGAACAGGATGATCTTGTCATGGCTGTCGGCAGTGAAAGGCGGTCTTGAGCTTGTCGCCCTCCTTGAAGGTCAGCGAGGTGAAATCGGCCACATGGCCCTTCAAGGCGCGTATCCAGCCCTTTTCGGAAATCACAACCGTGATCGGCTCCTTTTCGATCATCGCCTGCTGAACGGCCTCAAGGTCGATTTCCTTGGCTTCGGCAAATTGCGTGCGGCGTGCACCCAGCACGGTATCCTTGCCGAACTGCTTTTTGATCTCGCCAATATCGGCGTAGAGGATTTTCCACTGGGCATCTTCCGAACCGAGCAGCGCCTCGATCTGCTTCCTTCTCGGCCGACAGTTCCTCGTTTTCGCGGCGGATTTCGATTTCCTGCAATTTGGCCAAGGCGCGCAGGCGCATGTTGAGGATCGCCTCAACCTGCACTTCCGTCAGATCGAATTTGGCGATCAGCTTCTGCTTCGGCTCATCCTCAAAGCGGATGATGCGGATCACTTCATCAATGTTGAGATAGGCAATCAGCAGACCGCCCAGCACTTCCAGACGGCGTTCGATCTGGGCGAGGCGAAATTTCGAACGGCGAACCAGAACGTTGCGGCGATGATCCAGCCATTCGCGCAAGATTTCGCGCAGGCCCATGACCTTCGGCACCTTGCCGCCGGACAGCACGTTCATGTTCATGGAAAAGCGGCTCTCAAGATCCGTCACCTTGAACAGCGATTCCATCAGGACTTCAGGGTCAACCGTCCGGCTTTTCGGTTCGAGAACAATGCGCACATCCTCGGCGCTTTCGTCGCGGACATCCTCAAGCAGCGGCAGTTTGCGGTTGATCAGCAGTTCGGCGATTTTCTCGATCAGCCGGGACTTTTGAACCTGATAGGGAATTTCGGTAATGATGATCTGGTAGCCGCCACGCCCGGTATCGTCCTTTTCCCATTTTGCCCGAACGCGGAACGAGCCGCGCCCGGTCTTGTAGGCTTCAATGATCGATGCCTGATCATCAACAATCGTGCCGCCAGTCGGAAAATCCGGTCCCTGGACATATTTCTCAACCAGCGTCTCAACGCGAGCATTGGGAAATTTGATCAGGTGCTGGGCAGCTTCGCACAATTCGGCAGCATTGTGCGGCGGAATGTTGGTCGCCATGCCGACGGCAATGCCGGAGGAACCATTGGCCAGAAGATTGGGAAAGGCACCGGGCAGAACCACCGGTTCCTTGTCTTCCTCATTATAGGTCAGGCGGAAATCAACCGCGTCCTCGTCGATGCCTTCCAGCAAGAAGCGTCGCGACTTCGGTCATGCGTGCTTCGGTGTAGCGGTAGGCGGCGGCATTGTCGCCATCGATATTGCCGAAATTGCCCTGGCCATCGACCAGCGGATAGCGCTGGGCAAAATCCTGCGCCAGACGCACCAGCGCATCATAGACCGACTGATCGCCATGGGGGTGGAACTTACCGATCACGTCACCGACGATACGGGCGCATTTCTTGAAGCCGGTATTGGGGTCGAGCTTCAACACCCGCATGGCATGGAGAATGCGGCGGTGAACCGGCTTCAAGCCGTCGCGCACATCCGGCAGGGCGCGGCCCATGATGGTGGACAAGCGCATAGGCCAGGTAACGCTCTTCCAGCGCGGACTTGAGGTCAATACCCTCAATTCCGTCGCCAGAACCGTCTGAAGAACCCCCTGGTGGTAAAAGGTCTTTTCCCATGGCCGCACTCTATCCGTCACATCATTGTCCTTGGCCTTAACCAATGGAGTGATTCGTGACAAGGGCAACAGCGCCAGCTAGTTGTTGGCAACCCGTCGCAAAATCGTGTTCAGGCGGGGACTTTGCCAACCGTCTTTTTTCGGTCACACTGATTGTTGATCAAGTATGCCATCATGCGGGGCATGTCGCAGCGGCAAGGAAGGACCAAAGCCATGACAAACAATATTGCCTTTTCGAAATGCAACTGCAATCGATCCCGCCGGATCAGGGCGGTGATGCTTGCCCTTGCCTCTTCGACAGTCATCGCGGCAGCCAATCCTGCCATGGCCCTGGATGCGACTGATTTTTTCAAGGCGCTTCAAAACGAAGCGGAGAAGAATGGCAACACCATGACCTTCGAGAGCCTCGAATTCAACCGGGGCCGATGGTGCGCGGGCCGGCGGCATAAGCATTTTCAACACTGAAAAAGGCGACAAGATCACGATTGGGGAAATGACGCTTACGGGAACACAAGGTTCTCGGCAATGACGGCTTTTCGTTCAAGACGATGGAGGCTGTCGATTTCAAGCTCGTTCCGAAAACCGAAGATGGCAGAAATTCCACACTTACTCTTGGACGGGTGAGCGCCGAGGATTTTCGCGTGCTGCCTGCCGAGAACCGCAAAAATCCGTTTTGGCCGATGGATATCAGCAACGGATATATTGAAAAAATCAGCCTGGTTTCCGGCGGGGCCAATCCGGTTTCCCTTTCTATCCCGTCTTTCACGATCAGCGGCCTGCAACATGGCAGCGACGGTATCAGCTTTACCCTTGATCAAGCGATCCTTGCGGCGGGGTCCGGGACCTTCGCATCCGAAGACGGTACCAGCGGCGAATTTTCAACGGGCAAAATCGAGATTTCCAATGGCGCAAGGCATGGGCCAGTCCGGGCTCAGCATAGAGGCGTTTTCATTTGACGGTATCCGGGCGAGCGGCACCAATTCAAAGGGTGAAGATATCGAATTCACCTTTGGAGGCTTGAGCGGCCGGACATTTTCGGACCGGATTACTCCCGCGACGATGCGCCGTTTTCCCCGAGGAAGAGACCGAGTTTGATATCGGCGCTGCCCGATTTTCGGTAGGTGGAAACGATATTTTCACGATGGCGGGCGGCATATCCGTGGCACAATTTGATGCCGCTACCGGGGTCTACGATTTCAGCGGCGCGCTCAACGATCTTTTCATCAATGTCAAAGCCATTCCAACCACGCCGGAAAACGCCAAGGGTGTGCAGCAGTTCCTGGATCTTGGTTATGACGATGTCACCCTGGATGTCAGTATCAATGGCGGCTGGAACCTTTCCACGGGCATGCTGGACCTTCAATCCTACAAACTCGATGCTGAAAACATGGCGGCATTTGATATCGCGTTGAAGCTCGACGGATACACAATCGAATTCGCCCGTAAGCTGCAGCAAATTTCCAACAAGATGAACGCAACTGATGATGTCGCCATGAAGCAGGCGCTTTCCATGCAATTGCTTGCGGAAATGTCAGCTTTGGCTGTTCGCGGGATCAAATTGAAACTGGATGATGCCTCGCTGACACGGCGTATCATGCAGTCTCAGGCAAAACGGTCGGGGCAAACCGCCGATGACATGGCAGCAGCGCTTCCCTTCATGGCAGGAGCCATGCTGGCGCAACTGGATGTGCCGGAATTTGCCGCCAGTGTTTCATCGGCAATCGGGGCCTATTTCACATCGGCGCTGAATAATCAGGGCAGTCTGACCCTTGAGGCCAACCCGGACGAGCCTGTTTCCTTTGCCGAAATCATGGGCATTGCTGCCGGTGTTCGCGCCGGTAACGTTAAACCTGCCGAAGTGATCGAAAGGCTCAACTTGAAAATCAGTGGTCAGTAATCCTAGCGAAATGCGGTACGCAGAAAGCGATCAACCGCGCTGGTGACCTCTGGTGATTGGCCAATGCCCCGTGCAATAGAGCCGTGGGTGTAGCGGGCGCCATTGAAAAGGGTCACCCGTGCCCCGCGCCTTTTCAGCTGCTTGGCGAATGCCACCGAAACCACGGCGCGCCTCGGGCGGTGAGAGCGTGAGTACATCACCATGAAGGGCGCAAAGCCGCTATTGCGTTGGACATAAGTCGCAGGGGACCACTTTACCCAATTTGACGGATTGGAACCGAAGGCACGCAGGTACACGCCGTCAATGCCGCCGCGTATGGACGCGTAGGCAACCATGTCATAGGCCTGCACATCATTGGCAATGATGCCGCGAAGCTGGCCGCCCTTTTTCTGGGCTCCGATCATGGAGACCAGATGGGCGCCGGCGGAATGGCCCATGATAACGATTTTGCGCGGGTCGCCGCCATATCTCTTGATGTTGTTGCGGGTCCAGTTGATCGCCCGCGCCACATCCGCAACCTGCCCATCAATATTGGTGCGCGGCACGGGACGATAGCTGATGGCAACCAGCATGTAACCGCGTGAATTGGCGTAGGATGGCAGGTTATAGACTTTTCGGCGATCCCCCTTGATCCAACCGCCGCCATGGACATAAAGCAGCACGGGTGCCTTTTTGCGGATTTGAAAAATACCCTTCGGTTTGGCCGCATCGGGAACATAAACATCAACGAATTGTCCGCCGCCAACCGGAATATCCGCCTTGAGTTCCTGGGCAAGGCCGGGAACCGCAAAGGCTGCCAACAACAAGAGAGCGATCAGCCCATAGACAATACGGGATGCGGTAACGCGGATGGCGGAAGTCATCGATAATCCTGAATTTGTGTTGTGCCCCAACACGCGACATATCGCCGAGACTGGTGAAAAACTCAAGGGGGATGATAGTCGCAGGGGTTTATACTGGCAGAGTTTTCAGCCTGTGTTGTTTTTCAGACACATATTCCATTTTGGTCGCGGAAGAAAACCCGAAAAGATATTTGAACGGGCCGAGTTTCTCGGTTCCCGTTTCCACAAACCCCACTTTGGCATAAAGTGCCTTTGCTCGCGGATTGGTGTTGATCACATCGAGGCGCACACGTTTTTTGCCGCGTTTTTTCGCTTCAGCCAGAATAGCGTCGAGCAGTTTTGTGCCTATGCCTTTTCCGCGCTGATCGCCCGCAACCGCGATGCCATCCATCAGAAGAACGTCATCTTCCAGTTCGCGTTCAAGAAGGGAAAGCGGTAATGCCCGCCATAGTGCACCTAACCACCCATAGACGGCAGCAAGGTCTGACAGTTCTCCGCCAACCATGCTGCCTTCAGCGGTTTTGAAGCCTGCAATGCCAAGCAGCCGGGTTTGTTCCGAATTGACCGCGCAGATGGCGTGAGCCGGATCAATCACGCTTTCGATAAAGCGTACGCCCCTTCCATCGCGGCCCAGAATTCCGCCGATCTTGCCTTCGAACGCTGCGAAATAGAGTTCGGCAGCTTCACGGGTAAGCGTAGGCGGAAAGCCGGGGCGGATTGTGTCGTTGGGCAAAGCCTACTCTTCTTTTGCCTTCGGGTTCACCCGGATGTTCAGATCGCGCAATTGCGCAGCGGAAACGCCGGAGGGTGCGCCCATCAGCAGGTCCTGGGCCTGCTGGTTCATCGGGAACATGGTGATTTCGCGCAGGTTCTTCGCGCCGACCAGCAGCATGATGATGCGGTCAACGCCGGCCGCCATGCCGCCATGGGGCGGAGCGCCATACTGGAATGCGCGGTAAAGACCGCCGAAACGATCTTCAACGGTCTGCTTGTCGAGACCGGCGATTTCGAAGGCCTTGACCATGGTTTCCGGCAGATGGTTGCGGATGCCGCCGGAGGCGATTTCGAAGCCGTTGCAGACGAGATCGTACTGATAGGCCTTGAGCGCCAGTTGCTTTTCCGGCGTATCAGCAGCGTCCAGCGCTTCCTTGCCGCCCTGGGGCATGGAGAACGGGTTGTGGGCGAATTCGACCTTCTTGTTGTCCTCGTCCCATTCGTAGAACGGGAAATCGACAATCCAGCACAGTTCGAAGCGTGCCTCGTCAATCAGGCCGGCCTCCTCGCCGGCCTTGTGTGCGGGCATCGCCGGCAAAGGTTGCGAATTTCTTCGGATCACCGGCGGCAAAGAAGACCGCATCGCCGATGTCAAGACCCAAGCTGGTTGCGGATCGCTTCGGAGCGTTCCTCACCGATATTGGTGGCGATTGGTCCGGCGGCGTTGAACTTGCCTTCCAGTTCACGCCAGAAAATATAGCCCATGCCGGGCTGGCCTTCGCCCTGCGCCCAGGAGTTCATGCGGTCGCAATGCTTGCGGCTGCCTGCGCCCTTGACCGGAATTGCCCAGACCTCGTTTTTTGCGTCCGCATCGAGAATGCCGGCAAACACCTTGAAGCCGGAACCGCGGAAATGCTCGGAGACATCCTGCATTTCAATCGGGTTGCGCAGATCCGGCTTGTCGGAACCGTATTTGCGGATCGCCTCATCATAGGGAATGCGGCGGAAGGTTTCTGGTAACCGGCTTGCCGTCGGCAAATTCCTCAAACACCGAGCGCAGAACCGGCTCCATCGTGGACAGAACATCGTCCTGCTCGACAAAGCTCATTTCCAGATCGAGCTGGTAGAACTCGCCCGGCAGACGGTCGGCGCGCGGGTCTTCATCGCGGAAGCACGGCGCGATCTGGAAATAGCGGTCAAAGCCGGACATCATGATCAGCTGCTTGTACTGCTGCGGCGCCTGGGGCAGCGCGTAAAACTTGCCGTGATGAATGCGCGATGGCACCAGGAAGTCGCGCGCGCCTTCCGGCGAAGAGGCCGTCAGGATCGGCGTTGCAAATTCGGTAAAGCCGGCGCTCGTTCATCCGCGTGCGCATATCGGCAATGATTTGGGTGCGCTGCATGATGTTCTTGTGAAGGGTTTCGCGGCGCAGATCGAGGAAGCGGTATTTCAGGCGGGTATCCTCGGGATATTCCGGCTCGCCGAATACCGGCAGCGGCAGTTCCTCAGCTTTCGACAGCACTTCGATATCGCGGGCAAAAATCTCGATCTCACCGGTTGGCAGGTTCTTGTTGACGGTTTCGGCCGAGCGGGCCTTCACCTCGCCATCGACTCGGATCACCCATTCGCTGCGAACCTTTTCGGCCGTGTTGAAAGCAGGCTGAATCGGGATCGGCAACCACCTGCGTCATGCCGTAGTGGTCGCGCAGATCGATGAACAAGACGCCGCCATGGTCGCGGACACGATGGACCCAGCCGGACAGGCGGATGGTTTTGCCCTCATCGGACTTGCGAAGTTCATCACAGCGGTGGCTGCGGTAGCGGTGCATGGTCATGTCATTCTCGATGGAAAATTGTGTGTCTTCGGACGAAATCCGGATGGACAGAGTCGCCAGATCAATTCGCTGCGGACAAACACATTTCAGGCCTGATTTGTCAAGGTTTAACGCTGCCGGTTGCAGGCTCGCGACCTTCCTGAATAGACCAGATTTGGCGCGCGATGTCGCTTTAACGCCTTGCCGTTTGCGCCGATGCCGCTAGGGTTGGCGTTGACTGATTTGTGACGGACCCTGCCATGCTGGCCATGCGGCCCCTTATTCCCTTGCTGATTGCCGCCGGTATTCTGCTGGCCGGAAACGGCATGCAGGGAACGCTGATTGCTGTTCGCGGCGCGGAGGAAGGTTTTTCGACCGCGCTGATCGGAATGATTGGCGCCGGCTATTTTGCCGGTTTCATGGCCGGGTGTTTCCTGATCTCGCCGCTGCTGCGCTCTGTCGGGCCATATCCGGGTCTTTTCGGCGATGGCCGCCATTGCGCATCAGCCACGCTGCTGCTGATCATGATCGTCGATCCCTGGGCATGGCTGATCCTGCGTTTCATTCTCGGTCTTTGCTTTGCCTCGCTGTTTTCAACGATCGAAAGCTGGATCAATTCGGGTGTCACCAATGAAAACCGCGGTCAGGTGCTTGTCGATTTACCGGCTGGTTGACCTGTTTGCGGTGATCGGCGGGCAGTTTCTCATACCGATGCTTTGGTGCCGACGGATTTCATGATCTTCGGCATCATGGTGATCATGATCACCCTGTCGCTGGTGCCGATTTCGCTGGCCGACCGCTCCAATCCCACCGCCCACATCCGCCTTCAAGTTTGACGTGCGGCTTTCTTGTGGCGACTGTCTCCCCTGGCCTGTATCGGCTGTATTGCCATCGGCATTACCGGCTCTGCCTTCCGGATTATCGGTCCGGTCTATGCCCAATCAATCGGCATGTCCGTTGCGGGGATTGCCACCTTCATGAGTGCTGGCATTTTTGGCGGGACGGTGCTGCAATATCCGCTTGGCTGGCTGTCAGACAAATATGACCGGCGCATAGCCCTGATCATCGCATCTGGCGGCGCGGTCCTTGCCGGTCTGTTCATCAACTTTTTTGCCGGGAACCAATGACAATCTGAACTATTTCGGCATCTTCCTGTTCGGCTGTTTTGCCCTGCCGCTCTATTCCCTGTCCGCCGCCCATGCCAATGACTTTGCCCATGGCAATAATTACATACTGATTTCTGCAGGCATGATGTTTTTCTGGTCAATCGGCGCGATCTCCGGACCGCTTGTTGCATCCGCCCTGATGCAGGTTTACGGCCCGGGAGTGCTTTTCATCTTCACCAGCATTGTTCACGCTCTCCTGGTGGTCGTAACAATCTGGCGCATGACCGTCCGCGCAACGGTTCCGCGAGACAAGCGCAGCAGTTTTGTCGGGCTTGTTGCGAACCTCTCCCGTCATGATGAAACTGACCCGGAAGAAAGACTGACTGAGCGATTGCCGGAATGGCCATTTAAGGGCCTAATTGCAAATCTGGCGATTTTGTGTTCTCTAAGGTGACTGAGCCGGTTTCCCGGCAGCCCGATGAAGGTAACCCATGATTATCATTACCAAAACAGATGAACTCCGAACCGCCTGCACCCACCTCGCCAAAGCCGAATTCGTTACAGTTGATACAGAATTCCTCAGGGAATCGACCTTCTGGCCGGAGCTCTGCCTGATCCAGTGCGCCACGCCCAAATCCAATGGCGGCGAAGGCTACATCATTGATCCGCTGGCCAATGGGCATGGACCTTCGAGCCGTTTCTTTGACCTGATGGCCGATGAGGGCGTGGTCAAGGTGTTCCACGCCGCGCGCCAGGACATCGAGATCATCTACAAGCTGGGCAAACTGATCCCGCATCCGGTGTTCGACACCCAGGTAGCGGCAATGGTCTGCGGGTTTGGCGACTGCATTTCCTATGATCAGCTGGTGTTCAAGATCACCGGCACAAGGGTCGACAAATCCTCGCGCTTCACCGACTGGAAGCGCCGCCCGCTGAGCCAGAAGCAACTTGATTATGCCATTGCCGATGTCACCCATTTGCGGACGGTCTATCAAAAGCTCTCCACCAATCTTGAAGAACAGGGGCGCAGCACCTGGGTCGGTGAGGAGATGGACGTTCTCACTTCGCCCGACACCTATGACATGCCGCCGGAAAATGCCTGGCGCCGACTGAAACTGCGGGTTCGCAAGCCGCGCGATCTTGTGATGCTGAAAAAACTTGCCGAATGGCGCGAGCGCGAAGCGCAGAGCAATGATGTACCGCGCGGGCGCATCATCAAGGATGAGGCAATCTACGAAATATCCGGCAATCCGCCGCGATCCGCCGAGGATCTTGATCGTTACCGGGGCCTTTCACGCGGGTTTGACAAGAACCGCTGGGGCGCTGCACTGGTGGAAATTGCCACCGAGGTGCTGGCAACAGCCAAAGGAACAATCTGCCGAGCATTCCCAAGACAGAAACAGGCTCCCGAAGGCTGCACCGCTGCAACCGAAATGCTGAAACTGCTGCTCAAGCTGGTTTGCGACCAGAATGGTGTTGCGCCGAAAGTTATTGCCACGGTGGATGATCTTGAGAAAATCGCCGCAGATGATGATGCCGATGTGCTGGCGCTCAAGGGATGGCGCAGGGAAGTCTTCGGCAACAAGGCGCTGAAACTCAAGCACGGCGAAGATCGCCATCTCCTATCAGAACCGGAAAATCGTCATGGTGGATCTGGACAACCCATCTGACAAGAAATCTGGCGAGGCAGAATCAAGCGGCCGAATGGCTGCCGAATGAGCCGACAAAGGCCGACGCTTCAGCAGATTTCCACCTCGATTTCAACTTCAACTCTCTTCCCAATTGGCGGATGCGCTCGTCAGGGCGCTCGCCGATCAGATCGGCATGAATTTCCGGCACTACAAAACTGAAAGCGTCCTCGGACTTCTTTTCAAGCGCAAGGCGTCGGTAGCACGCCGGGCGTTGACGCTGAAAACAGGTAAAGAACCCGGAACAGCGCGGCCAGGCACTGCGCCTTTCGTATGGTTTCCCGGCTAGCCAGTTCCGCTACCAAAGGTGAACCGACCTTCGAAGACAGGCCCTGATAGCGGTGATAACTGGCAATGGCGAGATAGGCGCGGCCTTCATGGTTGATCCCGACAAAACCAGCATTGGCGATCACTTCCAGTGCCTGCTGCGCACGATAATCCGGGATGGGCACGCCAGCCGATATCAGCAAGATAACAGGCGGCAATGCGATGACGGCGGTCATCCTCGCTTTCCTCAATACCGAGCGCATCAAAGGCCATTGCCGGTCCACTCGGCCAGTTCGAGGCAATGATCAGGTGAACGTGCGCGCAGGATCGACAGATCGCGGGCAGCGACCAGCAGCGAATCCTTTTCCTGTTCCTTCTCTTCAGGCGTGAAAACAGAAAGCCCTTCGCGCACACCCAAGTGAGGACATGGCAATCACTTCCGGCTCACAGATATCGATAATCTCCCGCAGAACCACTGCGCCGTAGGGCAGCAGTTCACGACGGTTTTTCGAAACTGCAGTCATACCGCGAAATTCGCTGATGTCCTCGGACACCACCTTGCGGCAGAAGCGCATCATGTCATCGGCATCGATCATGTATTCATGAACGCTTGGCAGCGGATAATGCTGATTGGCAATATGCAATTTGCCCAGCGAGCGCCAGGTGCCGCCGACAGCGAAAAAAGTCTTTTTGCCTTTCGGCCAGCCAATTCTGGACTTTTTGAGATGATCACGGGTAATATTTCGTGCCTTCTCAAGGGAACCCTCGGCCAGTTCACGCAGGCGCAAACCGCCCAGCGGCAGGGTAACGCCTGACGTGACACCGTCATTGATTGCGGCAAGTTCCAGCGAACCACCCCCAAGGTCACCCACGATGCCCAACGGGCTTGTGAAATCCGCTGACAATTCCAAGGCCGGCATAGTGGGCTTCCATTTCGCCTGTCAGCACTTCAACCTCGCTGCCGGTAAGCTCCTCCACCTGCTGTATGAATTGCGGTCCATTGGATGCATCGCGGGCAGCTGCGGTCGCCAGTATATGCACCTCGCCCGACATGGGCCTGTTCCTGCAAGCGCTACAAACCGTCTGATCGCGCGCAGGGCCCGCTCAACGGCCATTTCATTGAGCTTGCCGGTCGCAACAAGTCCCTCGCCCAGTCCGCAAAGAATTTTTTCATTGAACAGAACGGCAGGTGCCCGTGTCAGACCTTCATAAATGACCTGACGCACCGAGTTCGATCCGATATCAATAACAGCGATGGGAATGCGGGCCTTCAAACGGCCCTGACCCAGTTCGAGCGGCCTTCCGGCCTTATTCGAAGAATTGTTCCGCGAAACTTTCCGGAGCATCATCTTTCAGCGAATCCCCACGGCCCGACAGGCTCGGATTGGTCATGAAATAACGCTGCGCGCTAAATGACTCGGTTTCCTTGTTGGCAATCATCCGCCTTGATTTTCCATTCGGCAGAATTTCCCAGCTCTGCTCGTTGTCCATCAGGTTGGCAACCATGATCTGGTCCAGAACCTGCCGGCGAACTGTTTCATTGGTCAGCTTCACCATAACCTCAACCCTGCGGTCAAGGTTGCGCGGCATCAAATCGGCAGAGCCGATATAGACAATAGCCTCACGCGAGGGCAAGCCGCTGCCATTTCCAAAGCAGATGATTCGGCTGTGCTCGAGAAATCGACCGACGATGGACTTGACCCGAATGTTTTCCGACAGGCCCTTTACCTGTGGGCGCAGGCAGCAAATGCCGCGTATGACCAGATCGATTTTCACCCCTGCCTGGCTGGCCTGGTAAAACGCGTCGATGATGACCGGATCGACCAGGGAGTTCATCTTTGCCCATATCTGGGCGCGCCTGCCAGCCTTTGCGTGGTCGATCTCCTCATCAACATGCTGAAGAATGCGCTGTTTCAGGAAGTTCGGCGAAATCGCCAGTGTTTTCAGTTCATCGGGTTCGGCATATCCGGTCAGATAGTTGAATACATGGGCCACGTCGCGGGCGACCTGCGGATCGGCGGTAAAATAGGAAAGATCCGTATAAATCTTGGCCGTGATCGGGTGATAATTGCCGGTTCCAATATGAACATAATTGACCAGCTTGCCGTCTTCCCGGCGAACAACCTGGCTGAGCTTGGAATGGGTTTTCCAGTCAACAAAACCGAAAACGACCTGAACCCCTGCCCGCTCAAGATCACGCGCCCAGCGGATATTGGCTTCTTCATCAAACCTCGCCTTCAGCTCAACGAGGGCGGTTACGGATTTCCCCTGTTCAGCAGCTTCGATCAGGGCAGCGACAATCGGGGAATCGTTGGAAGTCCGGTAAAGCGTCTGCTTGATGGCAACAACATCAGGATCATTTGCAGCCTGACGGATATACTGAACCACCACGTCGAAGGATTCGTACGGGTGATGGATGATGATATCCTTCTGGCGAATGGCAGCAAAACAATCGCCGTTCATTTCCCGGATGCGCTCTGGATAGCGCGGATGGAATGGCTCGAATTTCAGCTCCGGACGCTCCAACCGCCACGATCTCCGAAAGATTGTGCAGGGCCAGCATGCCGTCGAGAAAGGCAACCTGCGTGCTTTCAGATTCAAGTTCATCGCGCACGAAACGGACCAGATTCAGCGGGCATGTCAGAATCGAATTCGAGGCGAATGACCGACCCTCGCCGGCGGCGTTTCAGCGCCGTTTCAAAGGTGCGCACGATATCCTCGGCCTCTTCCTCGACCTCGATATCGGAGTCACGGATCACCCGGAAATTGCCTGAACCGACCACTGTATATCCGGGAAAGAGCTTGTCGATGAACCGGCTGACAACCTCCTCAATTGAAATGAAGATCGTCTTGCCGTCGCGCCTTTTGGGCATTTCGACAAAGCGGCGTATGCCTAGGGGAAGGCGCAGAAGTGCCTGCATGGTTTCACCGTCCCGCTTGCTTTTCAACTCAAAAACCAGCGCACTTCCAAGGTTGGGAATAAACGGAAAGGGATGAGCCGGATCAATTGACAGCGGAGTCAGAACCGGGAACACGGCATCCATGAAATGGTCTTCAAGCCACTCATTGTCTGCTTTTCCCAGTTCACGGGGATGGGCAACAATAATGTCCTCGCCTTCCAGTTCCTGATCCAGCTTGTTCCAGGCTCCCTGCTGATCGGGTTGAAGCTGATTGACGGCTTCATCAACTGCGTTGAGCTGTTCACGAGGCGTAAGGCCATCGGCAGATCTTGCATCAATGCCCTGACGGATCTGGTTGATCAGCCCTGCAACGCGCACCATCATGAATTCATCAAGATTATTGGCGGAAATCGACAGGAAACGTACCCGTTCGAGAAGCGGATTGCTCGGGTTTTCAGCTTCTTCCAGAACGCGCCGATTGAACTCAAGCCATGAAAGTTCCCGGTTGACGAAGCGTTGTGGGTCATCGGGAGCATAAATGCAGGCCTGGGAACCAAGCGGTTCGTTTTTTGCATTTGCATGCTCAGGCGTGCCAGACTTTTCAGCCGGAGCCGGCCTTTGTTGTGTTGAGGTGTGTTCCGCGTTTTCCATCATCAATCCAGTATAGCCAATTCAGAGGGACTTGTCCGACAGTTTAAGCATTGATGTTAATGACAATATGATGACAACAGCGCAATGACACGCAGGATGTTGGTACCTATCCCTCATCCATCATGTCTGACCAAGTGCCTCGAGCGCCTCTCCGGCGAGTGTGCGGTTTATTTTCCGCCGCCTTGCAAGGGCCTCATGGTCGATCCAGTCAACCAAACGCGCCGCTGTTTCCATGGAGCGTTCCATTCTCGAAACAAGATAGCTCACCACTGACGGACTGACCTCAAGCTGCCGGTCCGCGAACAGTTTGAAAATGATACCGGAAAGAAGCGTATCATCAGGCTCATGCAATTCCACCACATGGGCAAGTTTCAGCCGTGAAGCCAGATCGGGTAATTCGATTTTCCAGGAACCGGGAAATGAACGGCTTGTAATCACGATGAAATTTCCGGCCGCCCTCGCCCGGTTGAATGCATGAAAAAGCGCTGTTTCATTGATGATGCCGATGTCGGCATCTTCAAGACAATCGGGGAAGATGCACCATAGTGCGGCATCATTGTCGATATCCGCCATTTTCAGACATGAGCTCCGGAGTTTTGCGCCCAGATCTTGGCGAGATGCGATTTTCCCGATCCGACCGGGCCGGCCAGAATCATGGTGTTGGAGGGCCAGTCAGGCCAGCGGTCAACAAGATCAACTGCCAGCTGGTTTGAGGGGCTTTCCAGCAGGTCATCACGCTCCAAGCTGGGCTCCACCGGCAGCACCAACGGAATCTGTGCTCCCGGACCATTCTTGCCGGCAGGCTTTTGTTTCCCGGATTTCGTCATTTGAGCTCAGCTTTTCTTCCTGGCCCGGCGGTGCGGTGGTGCATTGCCTTCGTCATAAAGATCGCTGTCCAGATACTGCGCCAGGGCAAATCGAACCACAACGCCAACAGCCGCAGCCGCAGGAACCGCAATCAGCATGCCGACAAAGCCGAACAGTGAGCCGAAGGCAAACAGGGCAAACATCAGCCAGACCGGATGAAGGCCGACACTGTCACCAACCATTTTCGGCTGCAGGATATTGCCCTCAAGAAACTGGCCGACTGCAAAAATCCCGACAATGAGACCGATGGAGAAATAGTCAGGCCAGAACTGGACCAGTGCAACGCCAACCGACAGTACCAGACCGGTCAGGGACCCGACATAGGGAATGAAGGAAATCAGGCCGGAAACAAGGCCGATCAGACAGGCCAAAATTCAATCCTGCAATTGTCAGGGACAACTCCGTAAAACAGACCGAGCACGAGACACAGACTGCCCTGCCCGCGAATGAAACCGGCAACGGCCGTATCAATATCTGCAAATATCTGGCGGATTACAGGTTGATGCTTTCGGGGAAGCCAGCCGTCAATCTTGGCGACCATGTTGTCCCAGTCATACAGCATGTAAAAGGCAACAACTGGCGTGACCACCAGCAGGGAGATGACGTTGAGCAGGGATTTGCCGGATGCCCAGATTGAACTGACCAGCGATGGTGATAAAGCTGGAGCCCTGCTTGATGATTTCATTCATGTTGTCCTGGATGGTCTTGCCATCAATTCCGATCATGTCGCGCAGCCATGTGCTCTCGGTGGAGGCGATCAGCGCCTGCAGTCGGGTGACCAGTTCGGGCATTCGCTCGATCAGCCCGCTGAGCTGGGACGCAAGAACAGGAATCAACGATCATCAGCGCAAGAATGAACAGGATCAGGAAAGACGCGGTGATGATCGCCGTGGACATCAGCCTTGAAAGGCCCCATCGCTCCAGAATATCGGCAACCGGATCAAGGAAATAGGCCAGTGCCATGCCAGCAATGAAACGGCAACAGAATATCGTTGAACAGCCAGACGAAAACGAGAAAGATCACAAAGGTGATCAGCCAGAAGATCACCTGCCGGCGAACTTCCGATGCTGAGTGATCGCTCATGATAGCGTCCTTATTGTTTTGCTGCAAAATAAGTCCCGGAAGACCGCTTTCGATGATTCTGTTTAGCGATTGCCAACGGCCCCTGCAAGAGATTGCCCGACGCCGTTGCATTGGGACGAATGCAATTCAAGACCATTGAACGGTTGAAAAAGATGGGTCTGGACTTTTGTCTTGCGATACTGCGCGCCAACGGGCAAATCAGAACCTGAAGCGAACAGGGAAACATACGGACAATTAAATGGCACAGGACACTGACAAAAACGTCAAGTCTCAATAACCTATGCCGATGCCGGTGTCGATATTGATGCGGGCAATGCGCTGGTTGAACGCATCAAGCCTGCAGTCAAATCCACCCGGAGACCTGGCGCTGACAGCGAGATCGGCGGTTTTGGCGGTTTGTTCGATCTTAAAGCGGCCGGGTTCAGGGATCCGGTTCTGGTTGCTGCCAATGACGGTGTCGGGACGAAACTGAAGATCGCCATTGATGCTGGAAAGCACGATACGGTCGGCATTGATCTCGTTGCCATGTGTGTCAATGACCTGATCGTGCAGGGTGCTGAGCCGCTGTTCTTCCTCGATTATTTCGCCACCGGCAAGCTGGATGTCGAAGCTGCGGCGGCAGTGGTTGAGGGGATTGCCGAGGGCTGCCGACAGGCCGGTTGCGCCCTGATTGGCGGCGAAACCGCCGAAATGCCCGGAATGTATGCGCAGGCGACTATGACCTTGCGGGATTTGCCGTTGGTGCGGCCGAGCGTGGAACGCTGCTTGCCGAGTGCCGATATTGCTGACGGTGATGTTCTCATTGGACTTGCCTCCTCGGGTGTTCATTCGAACGGATATTCGCTGGTCCGCAAAGCTGGTGGAACATGCCGGGCTTGCCTGGGCCGATACTGCGCCGTTCGATTCCGACCAGGACCATGGCGGACGCCCTGCTTGAACCAACCACGAATTTACGTGAAGCCACTTCTGGCGGCGATCCGGGAAACCGGCGGCGATCAAGGCAATGGCCCATATCACCGGTGGCGGATTTACCGAAAACATTCCGCGGGTTCTGCCAAAGGTCCTGGCAGCGGAAATTGATCTTGATGCAGTCAGTCTGCCGCCGGTATTTGAATGGCTGCGCGAAACCGGAAGCATTGCCGAAGACGAAATGCTGAAAACCTTCAACTGCGGCATTGGCATGGTTTGCGTAATCGACCCGCCAAAACTCGATGATGTTCTCGCCTGCCTGGCCGCAAACGGCGAGCAGGCAAGGGCAATCGGGCGCCTTGGTGAGCGCACGGGTAATGCTGTTGTGTATCAGGGGAAGCTTTCAGCAGGTGCGATCTGAAATGAGTGACAGACCGAAAACCGGACAAGGGATGTGTTGCGCAAACGTGTGACTGTTCTTTTTTCAGGCCGCGGAACCAATATGGCCAGCCTGATTACGGCCTCCATGGCAGCCGACTTATCCGGCAATCATTACCCATGCGATAACCAATGTTCCTGGAGCCGGCGGACTTCAGATCGCAGAATTCAACTCCATTCCGGCGAGCGTGATCGATCACAAGGCATTTGATTCACGCGAAGAGCATGAAGAGGCGGTGGTAGAGGCGATAGACGCAACGAAACCCGACCTGATCTGCCTTGGCTGGTTACATGCGAATCCTTTCGGAAGCTTTGTGCGGCGCTATCGGGGCAAGATACTGAATATCCACCCAAGCCTGCTCCCGTCCTTCAAGGGCGTTGACACCCATCACCGGGCACTGGTCAGCGGGATGCGGATCCACGGTGCCAGCGTGCATTTCGTCGATGAAGTACTGGATGGTGGACAGATCATAGCCCAGGCTGCTGTGCCGGTACATCCATGATGATGATGACAGCCTGGCGGCGCGGGTTCTGGAGGCCGAACATGCGCTCTATCCGCATGCCCTGGCACTGGTTGCCTCGGGCGCAATCCGCCTGAGCGGGTCACGCATTGTGGTTGCACGTGCAGACGCCGAAAACGAAAGCGCGGTGCTGTATTCGCCACCCCTGCCCAATAACAGGAACATGAATTACCGGCACGAATTTCACGCCGGCAATTTTGCCGATGTCTTCAAGCACCTTGATCCTGAGCACGGATCATCGAACATCTCAAGCGCAAGGAAAAGGCGTTTCGCGTGATTGATACCCATGCAGGTTCGGGCTTTTACGAACTGCCTTCAGACAAGACAAGCGATCTGCCAGCGGCAAACCGCCCGAATGGGTGGACGGCATTGGACGATTATCTGGATGGCAACCGGCTGAGGACCTGAAATCCATCGTCATGCCCTATCTGGATGCCTGTCCAGAAGGCCGACCCTGGCGTAACGCCACTATCCCGGGTCGCCGCTACTTGCCGCGAAGACTGCTCCGCAAGCAGGACAGGCTGTGGTTTGCGAACTGTCATCCGCAGGCCCATGCCAGTCTCAAGAAGCTGTTTGAGGGCGATTACCAGGTGCGGGTACTCAATCTCGACGGCTGGCTCATTCCCGGTTCGCAAATTCCGCCGAAGGAAAGTCGCGGCGTGATGATGATTGATCCACCCTTCGAGAGAAATGATGATTTTGACCGGATGGCCGAAGCGATGCAAATCTCGGCCAAACGCTGGTCGGGAGGCAGTGTTTGCCTCTGGTATCCGCTCAAACATCGCGACCAGGTCAAGCACTTTCACACTCAGCTGGCTGCAAGCGGTGTCAGTGATCTAATGCGGCTCGAAATGGAAATTGACCGGCCGACCGCCGTTCCCGCTCTTCATGGCTGCGGCATGATTGTTCGCCACCCTCCCTATACACTGGCCGGGGAAATGAAAGCCATCCTGCCGGATCTGGTTCGCCTGCTTGAGCGCAAGCCCGGAAGTGGCCAATGGCGCATTGACATGGTGACACCGGAATGAGGTGCCCAGGCGGCTCTTCCGCCTGATAGCCTGCTGAATTAACTTGAAACCGGCGGACAGATATTCCATCGTAAGCAAATTCGGGATTGAAACGGAAAACAGTATGCAATCTCATTCAAATCGTCATCGCAACCGGGTCAGGGCAGTAGCCGTTGCCATGACCGTACAACGCAGACGCTTGGCACAGATTTCGGCTGCAATCGCATTTCTGGTATTGCTTGGCGTGTTCTATTTTGTCGCTGGCACCAATCGTGCCCAATCCGCACAATATCCGAACTGCGACGACGTTCCGGTCGAATTCAGGATTGTGCGCGAATTCAACTGGGCAGAACGAAAAACCTGGCAGCGCGGTTTTCAGATGGTTCGGTTTTCCGGTGCCCACGAGCATCGCACAGTTCAATATTCCGGCTCTGAAGTATCCCGCCGCTATTGCATGGCAAAGGCGCATTTCTCCAACGGAGAGAACCGCACGATCTACTTCATGATATCAGACATTGGCGGCTTTGTCGGACTGAACTGGGATGTAACCCATTGCGTGATCGGCCTTGACCCGTGGCGCAACCATGACGGCGAATGCCGCGCTATCCGCTGAGTAGAAGTGCTGACATAAACTTCGACCACCATCTGCTCGCGCGAACCACCGGCATCCAAAATTGAATAATGGATTACGGACCTGATTAATGCGCCCTTGCAATAACGTGGGCGCTTTTCTTTTTCCTGCGCCAGTGCCATCCTTGCCTCCGTGAATCATTGCTGACAGGAGATTGACTATCATGGCATTTGGCACCGTCCCCAATGTTCCCATTGCCCGGCATGACCGCAACAGCGGCATTGCCGATGACATTGATTTCGAGATCAAGGGGCTGGAAACCCAATTCGCCGAGATCGAACTCGATCCCGGCGAATCGGCCATCGCCGAAGCCGGATCGATGATGTTCAAGGATCGCGATATCGAGATGACCACCGTTTTCGGCGACGGATCTCAGAGCGCACCGGCGGCGGGTTTTTCGACAAGCTCGTGGGTGCGGGAAAACGGCTGATTACCGGGCGAAAGCCTGTTCACCACGGTGTTTACCCATGAGGGCCAGGGCAAGGCGCGGGTAGCCTTTGCTGCCCCCTATCCCGGGCATATTCTGGCGATCAAGCTGGATGAAATCGACGGGCGGCTGGTCTGCCAGAAAGATGCTTTTCTGTGCGCAGCGCGCGGTGTTTCGCTGGGTATCGCGTTTCAGCGCCGATCATGACCGGCCTGTTTGGCGGCGAAGGTTTCATCATGCAACAACCTGAAGGGGATGGTTGGGTATTTGTTCATGTGGGCGGGACAACCGTTGAAAAGATCCTCCGGCCGGTGAAGAACTTGCATATCGATACAGGCTGTGTGGCGGCCTATACTGGAGATATCGATTTTGATCTGGTACGGGCCGGGTCAGTCAAATCGATGATCTTCGGCGGTGAAGGTGTCTTTCTTTGCCAGGCTTACGGGCCCGGGAAAAGTCTGGATACAGAGCCTGCCGTTCTCCCGTCTTGCCGGACGGATGCTTGCAGCAGCTCCCTCGCGCGGCGGGTCACGCGGTGAAGGCTCCGTTTTGGGAACGCTGGGAGACCTTCTGGATGGCGACAACCGGTAGCACTCGATCAGGCAAGCCACCATCGAGACATCGGGCGCTTTGTTAAAACTCGACTTGGGGCCGTAAACTGATCAGAAGTTGAAGCCCACGCCGACCTTGAGGCCATGGCCGGTCAGATCGGCATCGGTTTTTCCCTGCCCAGATCAAACTGGCTGGCTCCGTAATCTGAATAGTCATATTCAAGACGTCCGGAAAGCTGATCGGTAAATTTTCGTTCAATGCCCGCGCCGACGGTCCAACCGGTGAGCAGATTGCGGTCAGAATCACCGCCCTGCGTTAGCTCAAGCTGGGTGGCGCTAACGCCGGCAAGTCCGTAAACCAGATTCTGTTCAAAGGCATAACCCATGCGGGCGCGCAAGGAAGTTTCCCAATCCTGCTCGGCCTTCACGCCCCCATTGGGCGCTTTGACCGGAAAATCCGCCCATCCATTCAAGGCCGCCAACGATCGAACTGCCGAGCGCCTGATTGATACCGACATATCCGCCGAACTCTTTCTGGTTGTTGATATCCACCTCCGATGAGCCCATCACGCCGACACTCTGCCAGTTCAGTCCGCCATAAAGACCGGCATAGGCGCCATTCCAGATCGAACTTGCCTGAACCGGATCGAGTATCGGTTCCATGGATTGAGTATCAATGTCCGTTGTGATGTCCGCTGCCATTGCATTAGAGGAATGTCCCGCCGGCAAAAGGTCGGAGACGATGAAAGCTGAAATCTTTAAACGCGTTTTCATGAACTAGTATCCTCGTTGTTCCGCAAGACAAACGTATCCGCCAATTCTGGCCGGATTTGTGAGGAAGCTTGGCGGGAAGAAGGCGAATAGTGGACAGGGTTTTTGAACCTGGGCTCAGACCCGGACGAGAATGCCCGAAGGAAACAAACGCAACCAAAATTTTTCCCTGCAAATCAACATTTCAACCGCGCCCCCCCTTTCAAACACTCCAGTGCTCCTATATCGTGGCATCTTCTTTTTTAATTGTAAAAATTTTAAAGGTTGCCGGCCCACGAATTAGTGGCTGATCGCCGGGAAACGGGAAAAATATCAGATGTTTGAATATTTCATGTTGATTGCCGGATTGGCGCTTCTCGTGGTTGGTGGTGACTTTCTGGTTCGCGGCGCAGTCGGCCTTGCGGAAAAACTTGCCATTCCTGCGCTTGTCATCGGCCTGACGGTTGTGGCATTCGGCACCTCCGCGCCTGAACTGTTCATTTCGGTGCAGGCGGCCCTGAACAACGCATCGGGGATTGCCATCGGCAATGTGGTCGGCTCCAACATCGCGAATGTGCTGCTGGTTATGGGACTGCCGGCCCTTATCGCGGCCTCGCGCTGCGACGACGCGGGAATTGGCCGCAACATCATGGTCATGATCGGCTTTTCCATTATTTTCATCCTCATGCTGGTGGACGGGGTCGTTACCCGGTTTGAAGGCATTGTTCTCCTGATGCTGCTTTCGCTGTTCCTGTTTGATCAGGTCAGAATTGCCCGCCGCGCGGCTGCGGAAAACGGTGACAATCCGCTCGACTACAAGGAGGAGGTGTCATCCGTACCTGCGTCAAATCTGGCAATCGCCGGGTGCCTTCTGTTTGGTCTTGTGTCGCTTCCATTGGGCGCGGATTTCACGGTTGATGCCGCAACCACCATTGCCAAGCGATGGCAGGTATCGGATGCAGTTATCGGCTTGACCATTGTGGCTATCGGGACATCGCTGCCCGAATTGGCAACTGCGGTGATGGCAACCATACGCGGCTCCACAGCGCTGGCAATCGGCAATGTGGTCGGTTCGAACATATTCAACATCGGATCGATCATGGGAGTCGCGGCGACCATAGCGCCCATGAAGGATAACAGCCGCATTCTGCAGGTGGATGCCTGGGTTATGCTGGCCTGCGCCCTGGTTGTTGCGGTGCTTGCCCACTGGAAGGTGAAAATCGGCAAACGCGTCGGGGTTGCCATGCTGACCGCTTACATATTGTATCTGGCATCTGCGTTTTATTTCTAGAGGACAGGCATGGGCCAAAAATCGCAAAATACGGATGGCCCGAAAAACGCATTGATCACGGGGGCTTCCCGGCGGGTTGGGGCCGCCATGGCCCGCCATCTGGCAGCTTGCGGCACGAATATCGCCATTCACCATCACAATTCATCGGATGAAGCCGAAGCGTTATGCGCTGATTTGCGCCAGTCTGGCGTCAAAGCCGTTGCGCTGAAAGCAGATCTTGGCGGTGCGGGCGAAACCCGGAAATTGTTCGCCAATGCAGTTGACGCGCTTGGCCCTGTCGATCTGCTGATAAACAACGCCTCGATTTTCGAGCCGGACAGCGTGAGCGATTTTGACGACGAACTGTGGCAAACGCATTTCGCCATTCATGTGCGCACACCATCGGTTCTGGCCGGGGAAATGGCGAAACAGCCGGAACTCAATGAGGGTCTGATTATCAACATGATTGACCAGCGGGTCTGGAACCTCAACCCGAGTTTCTACTCCTATACGCTGTCAAAATCCGCGCTCTGGACCGCTACGCGGACCATGGCCCAGGCGCTTGCCCCGAAAATACGGGTAAACGGTATTGGTCCGGGCCCCACCCTTCCCAATGAACGCCAGGAGATGGCCGATTTTCAAAAACAGGTCGATGGTCTGATTTTGGAGCGGGCGCCCGGACTTGAGGAATTCGGCCAGACGATATCATGGCTTTGGCAAGCCAGGTCTGTCACCGGACAGATGATCGCGCTTGACGGAGGCCAGCACCTTGGCTGGGAGACGCCCGATGTCGTGGTGTGAATTACAGAGTAGCATTGACCGTAACCGCTTCCCGCAATGAATTGCATTTGACGCAAGCAAGGCTATTGTCCCGCCATGATGCATATCAGTTTTCGCCGATACCTTCTGCGCACCTTTCAGGTGTTGCTTGTGGTTCTGTTCACGAACCTTGCAAGCAGCTGCACCGTGCTTGAAACCACACCGGTGCCGGTGGAACTGGTGGATGTGGTCAGCGTGTCCGGACTGACGGGTTTGCGCAGCTGGGCTGACAATGACACCGATCTGCCAGCTGAGGTGCTTGCCGGATTTGCCGATCGGTTCCGTGAGTACAACTTGCAAAACGGCAAAACATTCAACGTTCTGGCCTTGTCCGGCGGCGGTCAGAGCGGCGCTTTTGGTGCCGGGCTTTTGAACGGCTGGTCAGACGAGGGCACCCGCCCGTTATTCGATGTTGTCACCGGCATAAGCACCGGCGCAATAATTGCGCCATTTGCATTTCTGGGTCCGCGCTATGACCCGATACTGAGAACGATCTATACGACGACTACCACCAAGGATATTGGCAAGATCGAAGTGGTTCAGGGCCTTGTCGCCGGTGGCGGGGTTTTAAATGCGGTAGGATTTGAAGACCTGCTTTCGCGATATGTCACGCCGCAATTGGTCGAAGAAATTGCCCGGGAAACCAGAAAGGGGAGAATGCTGCTTATTGGCACAACCAATCTGGAAGCTGAGCGCGGTGTAATCTGGAACATAGGTGTTCTTGCAGAAAGCGGTTATCCGCAAAAAGCCGAATTGCTCAGGCAGATCATTCGTGCCTCAGCATCGATCCCGGGTGCTTTTCCCCCGGTTCGCATTAAGGTCAGTCATGCGGGCGATACTTCTGACGAATTGCACGTTGATGGCGGGGTAACGGAGCAGGTGTTTCTTTATCCGGCAAATATCTCAATCACCAGTTTTGAGCGAGCGCTTGGACACGAGATGGACAAGCGGGTATTTGTTGTCAGAAATGCAAAACTGGCATCTACTTACAAATCCCTCAAATCGAGAACCGTTCAGATCGTTGAGCGCTCGCTGAATACGCTGATCAAGGTTCAGGGGCGAGCCGATGTCCGCAGAATAGAACGGATCGCGCAGCGGGACGGGCTGGAGTTTCATCTGGCGGCCATTCCCGAAAGCTTTAACGTGGAATCGAAGGAGTTTTTCGATCCGGCTTATATGAAGCCCCTGTTTTCCCCCTTGGGTTTCAGCATGGCAGCAATCCTGCCAGTGGCTTCGGAGTGCGCCATGAGCGATACGCCTGTCAAAAAACCTGATCTTGCCGCCACCACCGGCTCAGACATTGCCTGGGAGGAAACCGCATTTCCCAAGGCTGAAGGTGCACCGGCAAAAGGCGCGGAAGTCATTTCCGAATTCGTGAAGCATTTGCCAAACTCGCCCGGCGTCTATCGCATGTTCAACGAAAAGGACGATGTGCTTTATGTGGGCAAGGCGAAGATCGCTGAAGAAGCGTGTGGCATCCTATGCGAAAATGGGCGGGCATACGAACCGCATTGCGCGGATGATCAGCGAAACCGCCAATATGGAATTTGTGCGAACCCGCACTGAAACCGAAGCACTGCTGCTCGAAGCCAATCTGATCAAGCGGCTGCGCCCGCGTTTCAACGTGCTTTTGCGCGACGACAAGAGCTTTCCGTATATTGTGGTTACCGATGATCATGAAGCGCCGGCGGTTTTCAAGCATCGCGGTGCGCGGTTGAAAACCCGGGACTATTTCGGGCCCTTCGCCTCGGCAGGCGCGGTCAACCGCAGCCTCAATGCCATGCAGCGCGTTTTCCTCATTCGCACCTGCACCGACAGTGTCTATGAAAGCCGGACACGGCCCTGCCTGCTTTATCAGATCAAGCGGTGTTCAGCTCCTTGTACCGGTGAAATTTCGCCTTGCCGATTACGCGGGTCTTGTGGATGAGGCCAAGCAGTTTCTGTCGGGCAAAAGTTCGCGTATTCAGGAAGATCTCTCGCGACAAATGGAACAGGCTGCCGACAATCTCGATTTCGAGCGGGCTGCTGTTTACCGTGACCGGATATCTGCGCTTTCCATGGTTCAGGGACACCAGGGCATCAATCCGCGCGGTGTTGATGAAGCCGATGTCTTTGCTGTCGCGCAACAGGACGGCATGACCTGCGTCCAGGTGTTCTTTTTCCGCACCGGGCAGAACTGGGGCAACCGGGCCTATTTTCCGCGGGCAGACAAAGGCATGGCGCCTGACGAAATTCTCTCGGCGTTCATCGCGCAGTTTTATGATGACAAGCCCTGCCCGCGCCAACTCCTGCTTTCGCACAAGATTGAAGATGAAGCACTGTTGAGCGAAGCGCTTTCCCTGAAGGCGGATCACAAGGTTCTTGTCGCCGCACCGCAGCGCGGGGAAAAACTCGATCTGGTCAAACATGCAACGCTCAATGCGCGCGAAGCGCTCGGATCGCAAGCTGGCTGAAAGCTCCACCCAGACCAGATTGCTCAAGGGAGTTGCCGAGGCATTTGACCTCGATAAAATTCCCAACCGTATCGAAGTCTATGACAACTCCCACATCATGGGAACCAATGCTGTTGGCGGGATGATTGTTGCGGGGCCCGAAGGGTTTGTCAAAAACCAGTACCGGAAATTCAACATCAAGAACAAGGATCTGGTTCCCGGTGATGATTACGGCATGATGCGTGAAGTGCTGACGCGGCGTTTTTCCCGACTGATCAAGGAGAGCGGCCTGCCGGAAAACGAGGATGACGGAAAATGACGGCGATGGGTCCGAAACCACGGCCATCTCAGTTTGGCCCGATCTTCTTCTGATTGATGGCGGGCTGGGACAACTCAACGCCGTGATGGAAGTCATGCGTGAACTGGGAATTGAGGAAGTCGTGCCGGTTGTCGGCATTGCCAAGGGGCCGGACCGGGATGCAGGGCGGGAAAAATTCTTCATCCCCGGAAAATCTTCCTTCATGCTGCCCGAACGCGATCCGGTGCTTTATTTTGTCCAACGGCTGCGGGATGAAGCGCACCGCTTTGCCATCGGCTCGCACCGCACGCGGCGCAAGAAGGAAATGGTGAAAAATCCGCTTGATGAGATCGGGGGAATCGGTCCGGCCAGAAAGCGCGCCCTGCTCCACCATTTCGGTTCGGCCAAGGGCGTCAGCCGGGCTGCGCTCAGCGATTTATTGGCGGTTGAGGGCATTTCCCATGAAATGGCGCAGACAATTTACAATCATTTTCATGAAAACGGTTGATTAGCGGGCTAAAACCGCGAAATGTGATCCGCAGTTGCGAAAAACAATTGATACGGCGGGAAGCAGGCCGAAAATCAGGATTGCGTTGGGGTAATGAGCGAAAATGTGAAGAAACCGGACAGCCACTGGCTGGCTCTGCCAAACCTGTTGACCTATGGCAGGATTGTCGCTGTGCCGCTGTTGGTGCTGTGCTTTTTCCTTGAAGGCAAATTGCAGTCGAGTGATTTTGCCCGCTGGTCGGCGCTGGGTATTTTTATTGTTGCCAGCATTACCGATTATTTTGACGGCTATCTGGCACGTGCCTGGCAGCAGACCTCAACCATTGGGAGAATGCTGGATCCGATTGCCGACAAGCTTCTGATTTCCACCTGCCTGCTGCTTTTGGCGGCTGATACAGACAGAACCATCGCAGGCTGGTCTCTTTGGGCCGCCATCATTATCTTGTGCCGCGAAATTCTGGTCTCGGGTCTGCGCGAATACCTTGCCGAACTCAAGGTCAGCGTTCCGGTGACCCAATTGGCGAAATGGAAAACGGCTGTTCAGATGATCGCCATCGGATTTCTGCTGGCCGGTCCTGCCGGTGACAAGATCATTCCCTATATCACCGAGACGGGAATTTTCCTGCTTTGGGTGGCGGCCATCCTGACCATGTATACGGGGTATGATTATTTCCGGGCCGGCATCAAGCATGTGATGGACTGAAGAAGCAAAATGAAGCTGATGTATTTTTCATGGATTCGTGAACGGCTGGATACGCCCGATGAAGAGGTTGATCTTCCCGGCGAGGTCAAAACGCTTGGCGACCTGCTGGATTGGCAAAAGACACGCGGTGAGGCATTTGAGGCAGTTTTCAGCCATGACAAAATCGTCCGTGTCGCGCTCAATCAGGAGCATGTGGATGATCGCTCAACCTCGCTTGAAGGCGTCAGCGAAATCGCGTTCTTCCCGCCAATGACTGGCGGCTGAATGGAGGCGGGTGAAAAGATGAGCATGGCAATTGATGTTCGCATTCAGCCGGAGGATTTTGACGTTTCCGAAGAAATTGCGGCGCTGGCCGAGGGCAGAACCGATATCGGCGCGGTGGTAACCTTCAGTGGACTTTGCCGCGATGAAGGCGCAACACTGTCAGCCCTTGAACTTGAACATTATCCCGGCATGGCCGAAGCGGAAATTCGTAGAATTGGCGAACAGGCTGTTCGAGCGCTGGAACCTGTCAGCCCTCACCGCCATTCACCGCTACGGCAAGATCGCGCCGGGCGAAAACATTGTTCTGGTGATTGCTGCCTCCCGCCACCGTCAGGCGGCCTTTGACGGAGCCAATTTCCTGATGGATTTTCTCAAGACACGGGCGCCGTTCTGGAAAAAGGAACACAGAAAAGACGGCTCGTCAGGAGAATGGGTGGAGGCCAGGGACGCTGACGATGAAGCGCTCAAACGCTGGGAATAAACCCCTTGATTTCACGGCGTCAGTATTGCCTTCATCAGAGAGCGGGCTTCAGCTGAGAACTCACTGAACAGGGAATTGAATGTGGGATGAAGGCTGTGAATCCGCCCTTCCACATGATCCACCTCATATTGAAGGATAGCCTCATACTTTGACGCCAGATGCTGCATTTTCCTGTTGTCTTTCAGGCAGATCATGCAAAGCTGTTTAACGCCCCTGTTTTGTGCCGTCGCTATCAGGCGCTGCAACAAGGCGTTCCCGATTTTCCGGTTCTGCCATTTCTCGTCCACTGAAAGCGCAGCTTCAGCTGTCATGGTCCAGGTGGAGGGAAGGCCCCGTATTTCGGCAACACCGACCAGATCGTCCCCGATAAAGGCGCCGTAAACCAGCGAAACCGAATCAAAAACCGTTTCAGCATAGCGAACCAGAAAATTGTCGTTCACCGCATTGCCGAAACGAAGCCGGCGCTGGGTCTGGCTCAGGCGTAAAAAATGGGCTTTCATTTGCGGCAGATCCGATTTGGTCAGCCGCCTGATTTCCGGAACCGCTTCTTCAAGGTTGATACGCATGGCAGTATTCCTTCTCGTGAAGTTCATTCCTCCCACGGTATCAACAGGGTGATGTGAATTTGTGTCAAAGGCAAGGCAATTGCCGCGACTGCGGCATCGCGCCGCTATATATTCGATCTTTTTGTTGATTTGCCTAAAATAATAGTCAAAATCTCATCCAGCGGCTTCTTGATTGCTGACACTTCGGGGTAAGTGGCATTGTCAGCGGGATGGCCGGTGGCGATGATCATGACCGGTTTTTCCGAATCGGGCCGGTTGAGCAATTGATTGAGAAACCGCATGGGGTTCGGCGTGTGGGTCAGGGAAACCAGCCCGGCCTTGTGGAGAGCCACCAGCAGAAAACCGGTGGCAATGCCTACGCTTTCGGGCACGTAATAGTTCTTGTATCTGGTTCCGTCATCAAACTCGCCGTAGCGCTGGGCGAAAACCACAACAAGCCAGGGGGCAATCTCCAAATGGGGTTTGGACACGCCCGTTCCGAGGGGTTCAAGGGCCTTGATCCACTCGTCGCCGCCGCCGCCGGCATAAAATTCCTCCTCCTCCCTTTCTGCCGCCTCGCGGATTTTCGCTTTTATTTCGGCGCTTCTTACGGCCACAAAATGCCAGGGTTGGTGATTGGCGCCGGAAGGGGCCCTGCCCGCTGCGGCGATGCAATCCTCGATAACGGATTGCGGTACAGATTCGGGGGTGAAATCGCGTATCGTGTGGCGGGTTTTCATCTCGTCCAGAAATGCCCTGGCCGCAGACCGCATTTCCTCCGGCATCCGTTTCCGGTGATCTGTTAAAGCAACGGCGCTGTATCCCAATTTTGACTTTGCAAACATTTCATTGCCTCGCATTCAATCAGGGTCTGTCTTCAAAGCGGGAAGACAAGAAGAATCATCGGAACAGAGATTGCCACTACCAGTATTTCGAGTGGCAGTCCGGTGCGCCAATAGTCCCCAAAGGCGTAACCGCCCGGCCCCATGATCAGCGTATTGTTCTTGTGGCCAATCGGCGTAAGAAAGGCGCAGGACGCAGCCACCGCAACCGCCATCAGGAATGGATCGGGGTTCACGTTCAGCTTGGCGGCTATATCAACGGCTATCGGCGCGCCCACAACTGCCGTTGCCGTGTTGTTGAGAACATCGGAAAGCGTCATGATCACGATCATCAAGACAGTCAGAACCGCCCAGGCGGCCATACCCTCGGTAAGATCGACAATACCGGAGGCTATCAGTTCGGTACCGCCGGATTGTTCCAGCGCCACGCCCAGCGGGATCATGCTGCCAAGCAGAACAATCACCGGCCATTCAATATGATCATAAACGCTCCTGATCGGCACGATGTCGAGGAAGATATAAAGCGCCACGACGATGGCGAGCGCAGTTGCCAGATAAAGCCAGCCGGTTGAGGCTATGGCGATCGCGGCGGCAAAAATGCCAACTGCCAATCCTGCCCTGGAGTGCTGGGTGACGTTAAGGCCTCTTTCGGCCAGAGGCAGGACACCGAGCCAGTTGGCGACCTCCCCAAGCAATTCCGCAGGTCCCAGAAGAAGCAGAATGTCACCAGCTTTTACTGTTTCATGCCGCACGCGCTTCTTGAAATCTTGTGCCCTGTCTGGAGATGCCGAGAAGGGTTACCCCCTGCCGGGCGCGCAGGCGCATTGAAATGGCAGAGCGCCCCTCAATTCGGGCTTCGCGGGGAACAACCACTTCCATGAGCGACAGATCACCCACAGCCTCGTCGCCTGTGGGCTTCTCCCCAAAGAATTCAAGACCGAGCGTGCCGCGGAACTGGTCAATGTTTTCCGCAGCGGCCTCAACGATCAGCATGTCATTGGCGCGCAATTCCAGGCCAGCCGAAAAGCCGCCAAGGCGTTTGCCATTTCTGACTAACCCCCAAGAATGGCAACATCGTCTTCGTCAGCATCCGGGTAAAGATCGCGCACCTGCCTGCCGACCGATTTCGATTTTTCCGGAATGACAAGTTCGGCAAGATAGCCCTCCAGCGCCATGAGTTGATCCCTGGCTTCCGTTTCGTTGCCCCTGGGAATGAGCCGGTAGCCGATCAGGGCAACGAAAGCGATACCGGCCAGCGCCACCGCGCCGCCCACCGGGCGCGAAATCGAACATGCGCAAAGGGTTCGCCCAGAGGCGCGCTCGCGAAAGGAGGCAATGATGATATTGGGAGGCGTTCCAATCAGCGTGATCATGCCGCCAAGAATGGTTGCGAAGGAGAGCGGCATCAGCGTCTCTGCCGTATCGGGCGTGCCGCCTTTTTCGCAGCCTGCATATCAACCGGCATCAAAAGCGCCATCGCAGCCACATTGTTCATGAAGGCGGACAGAACCGCGCCAATGCCGCTCATGATGGCGATGTGACTTGCCTACTGATCGGCCCGCATCCACTAACCGCTTTGTGACAAGATCAATCGCGCCAGAATTCAGCAGGCCGCGCGACACCACCAGCACCATCGCAACAATGATCGTGGCAGGATGGCCAAAACCGGAAAAGGCATCTTCGGTGGGAACCAGGCCCAAGGACCAATGCGATCAGCAGGGCGGAAAAAGCCACCAGATCGTAGCGGAATCGGCCCCACAAAAGCATCGCAAAGACGGCGGCGAACAGAATAAACAGAATAATCTGATCAATGGTCATGGCGGCAGTGTTTTCCGGTTTCTGTGCCCATGCAAGCAGGAAGGGCCGGATACGTCAATTTCCGATTTTGGGAAATGTGAGTCTTTTCAAGGATTTGGCGCCCCGTGTTTCGAAACTGAATCCTTCTGCTAAGGCGTTGAATTCAACATGATTGCAGTAGTTTTTACCAGGCCTCAAGCGGAGAGCATTGTTCAGGACCGGCTTCAACATTGCTGGCAAATCCGTATTTATCATTACAGGCATAGACCACCGGAAACGTCCGTTGCATTTCAAATGCATCATAGCCGGGCTTTAGTTCTTCCCAGAACCCGATTGCCGGATGTGACTGGTAGCGGGCCAGTTTCATGGCTGTCAGGCGGAAGGGAAAGGCGTGAACCGCAACCGCTTCTTGGCCGCCCTTCAGGGCGGCCTCAACAATTTTGTAGACTTCATCGACCGCCGGATCAGTGATTGCGTAGCAACCGATCGATGTGCAGCCGCCATGGACCATCAGGAACGATCCGGTCTTGCCCTGGGCCTGCTCAACCTGATTGGGGAAGCCGAGATTAAAGGACAGATGATGGCGACTGAAAGGATTGAGCTGCTTTCTCGCCAACCATGTAAAAACCCTCGGGAGCCTGTCTGTCACCTTCGGCGAATTTTGGCCCGAGCTTGCCCGAGTATCGGCATATCTCATAAGTCTTCAGCAACTGCCAGGCACCCTCATGCCTGCCGAACAATTCCAGCACATGTTCATCCTTGAAAATCCGGATGAAGACCTCGCCACCCTCTTTCCATCTGATATCATGGAGCTGTTTGGCGAGAGAATCGCTTCCACGGCAATCGGTCATCGCGCGGAAACAGCTTTTCCATTGTGATATGACAGGCAGGTGTTAGGTCGCGCCGCAGCGGTTCGCCTAAAGAGCCCGCCATGCAAGCCCGATCAACAGCAAGCCAAAAAGCAGCAGTTTCTTCATCCCGGGCCCTACGGTAGACCGAGCACAACACTCTGCGGTGATCTTCCCAGCCAAATGTGACCACTCAATGCCATGTTTGGAGACCACCTCGTGACCAATGGCGGATCATTCGTAGCGCACAGTTCGCCAAACAAAAAAAGCCGGAGCAAAGCTCCGGCTCTTTCAATCACTTGCGAGCATCGACCCTGGCAAATCAGCCGACGATGTCGCATCCGGCGAACCAGAATGCGATTTCTTCGGCGGCCGTTTCGGGAGCGTCTGAACCATGAACTGAATTTTCGCCCAAGTGAAAGGGCGAAATCCTTGCGGATTGTGCCTTCAGCAGCATCGGCAGGGTTGGTTGCGCCCATGACTTCACGGTTTTTTGAGAATGGCGTTCTCGCCTTCAAGAACCTGAACAACTGTCGGGCCGGAAGACATGAATTCGGTCAATTCGCCAAAGAATGGACGTTCTTTGTGAACCGCATAAAAGGCCTCGGCCTGGCGCAGGCTCATATGCACGCGGCGGGAGGCAACGACGCGAAGGCCTGCATCTTCGAGACGAGCGGTGATTGCACCTGTCAGATTGCGCTTTGTTGCGTCCGGTTTGATCATGGAAAAAGTACGTTCAATGGCCATCGTGGTCCACCTTGTATGTTGTGTAATGGAAGGAAAAGTTGCGCCTCTATACGCGCATGGTTACCGTCTGCCAAGCCATGAATTTCAACATGCGTGGCAAGATCAGGATAATTAAGTCAGGTACCGGCCTTATGCGTCGGCCGCGCCAACACTGCGCCCATGCCGTCATAGAGATCCAGCATGCGCTCGAACCAGACCATGACCGGATCATCCTTTTCCAGCATGGAAATGCCCGGAACAAATGCGCAGCCACTGCAATGCGCCAAAGGGAATATAATCGGCAAACGTCGGGCTTATCGCCGCCCATAAATGGCTGATGTTTCAAAGTCAGACGGATCGGCGTAAGGATCGGTTTCAACTGGTCAATGCGGCCTTCGCGGTCGGCAACCACTTCTTCCAGCGGCATCTTGAAGGCTGCCTCGCGCGTCTTTCGGAAATAGGCCTGATCCTCTTCACCAGCATGTTGTAGATATCCATCAGCGCCCATTTGGCGATCCAGGGGTGGATTTGCGATTGCGTCCAGCTTTCCATGAACCTGGTCAAGGCCATTGCCCCATCACCCGAAACAGGCGTCCGCCCTTGTCGGGATAGGTATCGCGCAGATAAATCAGCGATATCGAACGAATCCTGCGATCATCTTGTCGCCATGGCGAATCACCGGAACCCGGCGGCTATCCGCCATTCTCGATACCGGCGACTTCCGTGAAACGTATCGGCACCGCACTCGATATTCCAAGCCTCTTGTGCGCAAGACACATGCGTGGTTTTCCAGCAATGGGGGCTGAAGGGGCGTGTTTCGTCCTTGCCGACGAGTTCATAGAGTTTGATTGCCATGAAGAATTCCGGATTGAAGTATTTGTGATTGGCGGAAAGTGAATTTTGATGGCAATTTAACTTTCGGGCTAGCAGACCGCAAGCCTTTTTCAGCCCGAATATCTCCAGCAAACGCACGAATTTGCGCGATGCGGCAACCCTGCCTTGCATCTGCACAGATAGCTGTTCCATTAGGGCGCGCATGATAACGATTAATGACCTCACCTTCCGAATGATGGGCCGCATGCTTTTTGACAAGGCAGGCGTTAGCCATTGATGCTGGTGCCAAAGTTGGCCTTGTCGGGCGCAACGGCACCGGCAAGACCACGCTGTTCAAGATGATCACCGGAGAATTGCAGCCTGAATCCGGCGATATTAGCGTCCCGCGGGCGCGCGGATCGGCCAGGTGGCGCAGGAAGCGCCGGGCACGCAGGACACGCTGCTTGAAACCGTGCTGAAGGCCGATACCGAGCGCGCAGCGCTGCTTGAAGGAAGCCGAAACCGCGACCGATCCGACCCGCATTGCCGATATTCATACGCGGCTTGGCGATATCGATGCCCATTCGGCAGAAGCGCGCGCCGGGGCCATCCTTCACGGTCTCGGCTTTGATGCCGAAGCGCAGCAGCGGCCCTGCGCCGATTTTTCCGGCGGCTGGCGGATGCGCGTTGCACTTGCCGCTATCCTGTTTTCCGAACCGGACCTGCTGCTGCTCGACGAACCGACCAACTATCTCGACCTTGAAGGCTCGCTGTGGCTGGAAAACTATATTGCCCGCTACCGGCACACCGTCATCATCATCAGCCATGACCGCGACCTGCTCAACAAGGCCTGCAATGCGATCGTGCATCTCGAACACCAGAAGCTGACCTTTTACCGCGGCGGCTATGACACGTTCGAGCGCACCCGCGCCGAAAAGCTGATGCTGCTCGGCAAGATGAAGGAAAAGCAGGACGCCAAGCGCAAGCACATGGAGGCTTTCGTCAACCGCTTCCGCGCCAAGGCCTCGAAGGCCAGACAGGCCCAAAGCCGCCTCAAGGCCCTTGAAAAGATGCAGGAAATCTCCATCGCCGTTGATGAGCGCGTCGCGCCCTTGTCCTTTCCCAGCCCGAAAAAGGAAGCCGCCTCGCCGATCATCAACATGGAAAGCGTTGCGGTCGGCTATGAGGCTGACAAGCCGATCCTGCGCCAATCTGAACCTGCGCCTTGATGCCGATGACCGGATCGCGCTTCTGGGCGCGAACGGAAACGGCAAATCGACCTTCGCCAAGCTGCTTTCCAACCGCCTGAAGGAACAGGCCGGCAGCGTGACGCGGGCTGACAAACTGCGCATCGCCATGTTTGCCCAGCACCAGCTGGATGATCTGGTTCCCGAACAAACGCCCTATGACCATGTGCGCAAGCTGATGCCCGGCGAACCCGAAGGCAAGGTGCGCGGCCGCGTTGCCCGGATGGGCCTTGGCGCCGACAAGATGGACACCAAGGCGAGAGACCTTTCCGGCGGCGAACGGGCACGCCTGCTGCTCGGCCTTGGTGACTTTCGATGCGCCGCATCTGCTCATCCTCGACGAGCCGACCAACCATCTCGATATCGACAGCCGTGAGCAACTTGGTCATGGCGCTCAACGAATATCAGGGCGCGGTGATCCTGATTTCCCATGACCGCCATCTGGTGGAAGCGAGCGCCGACCGGCTGTGGCTGGTCAATAATGGGACCGTCGGGCCATATGACGGCGACATGGAGGATTACAAGAAGCTGATCCTCAAAGGGCCGGAAGACGAGAGCCGCCAATCGCCCGGACAGCCAAGGCCGCTAAAAAGCGCGAAGAGGCGAAAGCGCCGGTGACAAAAACAGGAAAAGCGCAAGGATGCGGCACAGCTGCGCCGTGAACAGGAAAGCGCCCGCAAACGGTGAAGCAACTTGAAGGCATCATGGCAAAAGGCCCAGGAGGCGATTGCCAAGATCGACAAGCTGCTTGCCACCGCCTCCACCAACCGCGAAGTGACCCGCATTCGCGATCTTGCGACCAAGAAGGCCGAATTCGAACGCCGCCTGGCGGAAGTGGAAAACGAATGGCTGGAACTTTCGAGCGAACTTGAAGCGGGATAATCTACTTCGGTAGACGCCATTACCGACGACGAATACCAGCAACTCCTTCCCTGCCCTCTACCGCTGGAACCAAGGACGGGGGAGACTGGAAAAAATGACGATTTGCGCTGTTCAGATTTGATTCAGTAAACAGTAAAAAGCTGACCACTCCTGCCAGAAAGTCGGCCCGACAAAATATTCGGCACCATGGTCAATATGCATTTCTCATACGGACACGTTAGCAAAGTCTTTGTCATTTTCAGTAGTGGAAAGATTCTCCTGCATTCGCCCAACAATCAGTTTGGTAAGGAATAATCCAAACGCCGGGTCCTGAATGCAGAGTTGCATAATGTCTTGGTCGCCAATTTCATATATTTCACAGTCTTCAGAGCAAATGGCCGACGCAGTTCGCGTGCGATCGGGCGTGAAAAGCCCCATTTCCCCGAACAGCGTTCCGGGCTGCAGAAACTTTTCGATTTCCGGGATGAATATCTGTCCCTTGTGCAGAAAGAAGATCTTCTGAGCCACGTCATCCTTCCGAAAAAGAACTGTGTCCTCTGGATAGGTCTTGACTGTCATGAAGGGCACGAGCGCTTCGATCCTGGCGCTGCCAAGTGAGGCATGTCGCACTCGCCGCAAAAGGTCTTATCTGTTGCACCGTGCGCAATATGTTCAGCGGCAAGAGGGTAGCATGCAGCAGCAAAACTGGCATCAGACCGGCAGCCACTGCATAGACAATAAAAGCAATATTCGAGGATATGGCAAGCATACGCAGCGGAACGATAGTTTTCATGCAAAATGTCAGAAAAACAAGCACAGACGCCAGATAGCCTGCCAATTCGCTCCAATGCCCAATAGATTGATCGAATTGCGCTATCAGCCAATCGATTGTCATTACTTCATATCTTTTATGCGCAAATGATGGAATTGATCTGCTCGTGCAGCGACAAATCCTCATAAATTTATAAGAGAAATACATCGATATGCAAATCGCTTTCGATGCCACCGTTTCAAGCAGCATACCGATTCCAAACGGCGAACGCAAAGGCTCTAACCTCTTCCCCAACGCCTAGGCTCGGGCTTCGACTGTTCCTTCCGCTCCTGCCCGCTCCGACGGTTGCGCCTGCTGCCGACGAACCACAGCGCCGCTCCAAAACCCGCCATGATCAGGCCGGGGCGAATAAACTCGCTGGTCGGGCGTTCGACTTTTGGAAGAAAGACCGCATCCATCCACAAGAGCGAGATATCGCGTTCGAGGTTCGGCGTAACCTTAAGTGTGTGCGCCCCGCTGGAGATCACGTCAAAATCCGGGGCGTTGATATAGAGGCGCAACTCGCCGGGATTGGGCCGGTCGGGGTCAGCCGCCAGCTTCATGTCGAACGCCGCTGAAAGCACCTTGCCGTCCGGTCCGGTCAGTTCAATCGTCACGGGATAATTGGTGCCGATATATGAATTGCTCGTCGCCGCGCATGCCTTCAAGGCGAATTCGCAGCGGGTTCTGGTTTTCCCGTAACTCGACAATTGCCACGTTTCCAGTTTCGCGTGTTTCCGCCGAAACTGCCCGGTCATAAATGCGCTCGCGGTGAACCTCGGTGCCGGTAAAATCCGACTGGTAAAGCGGATAACCGACTGCCAAAGCGAGGCCCGCCAAAACAAGCAAAAATCCGATCAATCTCATGGTCTGCCCTTCTGCAATTTTCGACGCTACCTACAGCTTTTTCCATTCCATGAAAGTGTGCGGAATGATCCTGTTCCCGCCGGGCCGCGCCTTTCATTTTCAAACCGGTTTTCGTCAACCAGCGCAAAGCCCAACTTTTCAAAGATGCGCGTTGCGCTTTCCTCCAGCGGCCAGGGCGGACCATCAGCCTCTGCCCCGTCCGGGCGAATTCGGGTGAAGACCAGCAGCGTTCCGCCGGGCTTTACGAGCGAGGCAATCGCGGCCGCGGTCCTTTCCACCATGTCCGGCGAGCAGTGCCTGAAGCGTGTAGCACTCATGGACGAGATCGAAGGCGCCGAGCCAGTCTTCCGGCAGGTCGAAAAGATCGGCCTGATGATAGGAGACCGGCGCTTTCGGGGAAGCGCTTTTTCGCCCAGTCAATCGCATCACCAGCGAGATCGAATGCCGTTGTCGCGTAGCCTGCCCTTGCCAGTGCCTCGGCATTGTCGCCAAGGCCGCAGGCAACATCCATGGCCGTTAATGCAGGATGAGGATTTGATTCCGTCATTTTCCGCAAGCCATTGTTTAATTGTTCTTTTGCTTTCAAATCAGCCCAGGGGACAAAGGCGGCATCACCTGCCGCCTGTTCATAGACCGCATTGAAAAACGCCTGACGCTCCGGCTTCATCATGTACGGTGTCATCATCCATGGCATTGATTTTTGCGCGCGCCTTCGTCGCGGCGTTTGTGAAAATCTGAACTCAAGTCGGCAGGCTTTCTGCTCACGCCTTTTTCTCCCAGCCGCCATTGGCTTTCTGCTGCCAATAGGTGACCTCATGACCGGCTGCCTTTTCAATTTTCCAGCGCTCACGGGCCTGATTGAGTGCCGCTTCATCATGGCCATCGAAGATGTAAATCCCGCGCAGGTAGCAATCGAGTTCGGGCGGCTCGGCACCATCGACCATGAAGCGGATTTGCGCTTCGTTGGGGTTGTCCTTTTCCAGTGTCAGGAAGACCGGCTGGTGTTTTTCATTGCCATCGCGCAGGGCCGAATGGGCCAGGAAACGTGTCTTCGCGACAGGTCCATAAATGAGCGTCCAGAACCTGAAGTCGCTCGTCCGATCCGACCTGCACAACCGAACGCCAATCGCGCTCGGCGCATTTTTCCAGAAGCCCCGGAAGCGTCTGCTCCAGGGTCCGTTCGGTCAGGTGATAGAACAGGACTTCGGTCATGAAAGTCTATTCATAATCGTTGGCGACAAGACGATCCAGCAACCGCACGCCAAAGCCCGATGACCAGCCCTGGCTGTAATCGTTTTTCGGTGAACCCATTGCCGTTCCGGCAATATCGAGATGCGCCCAGGGCGTATCCTTGACAAAACGCTGGAGGAACTGGGCGGCGGTAATCGAACCGGCCATGCGCCCGCCAATGTTTTTCATGTCGGCGTTCTTTGAGTCGATCAGCTTGTTGTATTCATCGGCAAGCGGCAGGCGCCACAGGCGCTCTTTCGTATCGAGGCCGGCTTTGGTCAGTTGTTCGCTCAGATTGTCATCATTGGAGAAACAGCCCGGCATGGGTATTGCCAAGGGCGATGATGATCGCACCGGTCAGCGTGGCAAGGTTCACCATGAATTGCGGCTTGAACTTGTCTTCGCAATAATCCAGCAGATCAGCCAGAACGAGACGCCCCTCGGCATCAGTATTGAGCACTTCGATGGTCTGGCCGGAGCGCGAGGTCACGATATCGCCGGGACGCTGGGCATTGCCATCGGGCATGTTTTCAACAAGGCCGATAATGCCAACGGCGTTCACCTTTGCCTTGCGAGCAGCAAGCGCATGCATGACGCCGCAAACGGCAGCAGCGCCGCCCATGTCACCCTTCATGTCTTCCATGCCGGCGGCCGGCTTGATCGAGATGCCGCCGGTATCAAACACAACCCCCTTGCCGACAAAGGCAACGGGCTTGTCTTTCGCCTTGCCGCCCTTCCAGTGCATGATCGCAACCCGGGCCGGACGCACGGATCCCTGCGCAACGCCCAAGCAGCGCGCCCATTTTTTCGGCCTTGAGCTTTTTCTCATCGAGAATTTGAACTTCACAGCCAAGTTTTTTAAGGCTTTCGGCCTTTTTGGCAAATTCCACCGGGCCAAGAATATTGGCCGGTTCGTTGACCAGATCGCGGGCAAACATTACGCCGTCGGCAATGCCATCCATGGATTTCCAGGCTTTTTTGGCTGCCGTATCATCACTGGTCACGAAGCCGATTTTTACCGCTACATCCTTTTCCTTCTTTTTGGTCTTGTAGGTGTCAAACTCATAAGCGCGCAATTTTGTGCCCGCCGCAATCTTTGCAAGGGCATCGGCAGAAACAGGCTCCTTGCCGTCCCCAAGATCACCATGAACTGTCACGGAGGAAGACTTGCCTTTGGAGGCAAAAATCTTGCCGCCGATTTTCAGCCATCCGTCCTCATCGATTTTCTCCAGATCGCCAAGGCCGACAATCACTATCCGGTCAATGCCCTTGGCGGGCGCAAGCACATCGACTTTTGTGCCGAAAGCGCCTTCGAATTCCGATGCGGTGATTGCGTCATCAAGGCGGCCATCGCCATTCAATTGGCTGGCGGAGGCAGGCAGGCTTCCTTTCTCAGCGACGAAAAAAGCCAGTGTTCCCTTCGGTGATGAGACGGATTTGGAAAAACTGATGGATGGCATCTTGGTCATGTAGGCTCCTGAAAAGAATTTTTGCGCCGAAAAAAGGCGATTCGGCGCCGCGAAATCGTGTTTAGTACAAGGGATAAGGCCCTAATTCCATTATGCAAGTGGCGCTTGCGCAACACTTGACCGAAAAAACCCTTTACCGGGCGTTAACCTTCTTTTTTCGCCCATTTTTAGCCAATTCCGGCTTTACTGTTTAACCGACTGCTAACCAAGCTGATTCCGGCCATGCGAAACAACGCTCCGGACACTCACATATTGCGATTGGCGACACAATGTAAGCGCATTCCAGTGGCTAAAGCCATTATTCTCCCGGAGTTTTCCGGATCCTGAAAAACAGGGAAACCAACAGGGCAACCGCACCTTCATGAAACTGATAGAGCGATATATCTTCAAAAAGGCCGGGATTGCGACGCTCGCAATCCTGCTTTCGCTCGCCGGTGTCGTGTGGATTGTGCAGGCGCTGGGCAAAATCGATGTGATCACCACCAAGGGCCAGACACTTCAGGCCTATTTCATGCTGACGACGCTGGTGATTCCGATGTTGTTTCTGGCGGTGATTCCCGTTGCGCTGCTGCTGGGGACTGTTGCTACCGTCACCCAGCTCAACACGAATTCTGAACTGGTGGTCATCAATGCCAGTGGCGCATCGAACCGCATCGTTATGAAGCCGTTCATCATTCTGGCCCTTCTGGTCTCGCTTTTTACAGGATTTGTCGGGCATTTCGTGATTGCCTGGAGCCTGACGAGCCTGAAAACCTATTCTCGTGAAATGAAGGCCGATCTGGTTTCAATCATGGTGAAAGAGGGCAATTTCACCGAAGTCGAAAAGGGATTGACCTTCCATGTTGCCAAGCGCCTGCCGGATGGTCGGCTGAGCGGCATCCTGATTTCCGATGACCGTGAACCAGGCAAAACCCAGGTTTATCTGGCCCGTGAGGGCATTCTGGCGCGCAGCGATGACGAGGCAATCCTTTATCTGCGCGACGGTGAAATCCAGCAACGCGACAGTCTTGAGAACTCCTCTTCGATCATTCGTTATGACAGTTATGCCTTTGACCTGAATACACTTTCGGCGAAAGATGATACGGGATTCAAGCGCCGCCCGAAAGAACGCACTACGCCTGAATTACTGTTTCCCGGACCCCGATGATGAATATCTGAAGAAAAGTCCGGAACTGTTTACCTCGGAAATCCATCAACGGTTTTCAGAGATGCTTTGGCCGTTTGCCTATGTCATGGTGATTCTGGCCTTTTGCGGACAGGCGCGATCAAGCCGACAGGGCTACGGTTCGGCGATCGGAACCGGCATGATGGTCCTGCTGGTTGCCCGCGGCTTTGCGTTCAGTGCGGCCAGCAGTATCAAGGCAAATGAATCCATGGCGGTACTTTTGTATGTCATCCCGCTATGCGCCATGGTCTGGTCCAGCTACTACCTCTACAACAACCGCCTGCGTGACCATGCCGGGCTGGTTGCAGCCGGTATTCGACCGGATGGACAAGGCGGTGCAATGAACAGATTGCCACGATGCGGCAGCGTTATTTTGCTTTCCGGCGCAGACTGGCGGGGGTAGGCGCATGATCGGCCGCACCCTGCTTCGATACATTGCCTGGCGGTTCACCAAAGGCCTTGCTTGCGATGATGGCCCTGCTGCTGTTCCTGATCGTTACCGTGGATTTCATCGAAGGATTGCGGCGCCTTAGTGACGAAACCGATGTGTCGGTCGGCCAAGTCTATCTGATGTCGCTCTATACTGCCCCGTTTTTCATCGACAAGGCATTTCCCTTTGCCTGCCTGTTTGCGCGCGATGATCACCCTGTTTCAGCTCAACAACAAAATGGAACTGGTGGTCGCACGTGCTGCCGGCATTTCGGTCTGGCAGTTCCTGATGCCGATTGCAGGGGCTGCAATGTTGATCGGCAGTATTGGCTGCAACCATCTACAATCCGGTGGCGGTGGCATTTTACGAAAAAAGCATCGAACTGAAGGCGGAACTTCTAGGCGGCAAGGCCGAGACCAATGCCAAGACCAAATCAGGTTTCTGGCTCCGGCAGGATGATGGAAACGGCAGTACTGTCATCAATGCCCGGGTGGCGCGCAAGGGCGGTGTGTTGCTTGACGGTGTCCGCGTCATCCGTTTCGATGACAAGGACGAGGTGTATGAACGCATCGAGGCCAAAAGCGCCATTCATCGCGGTGACACCTGGCTTTTGATTGATGCCAACATCACCGACAAGGACCAGAAAGTGGCGCAAAAGCGAAAGCTACGAAGTACCGACAAATCTGTCAACCGAATACCTGCTGGGATCAAGCGCTGATGCTGCTGCAATCGGCTTCTGGGATCTCAATCACATCGCCGAAAGAGTGAAAAGGTCCGGCCTTAACCATCTTCCTTATCTTGTTCAGTTTCAAAGCCTTTTGGCTCTTCCCCTGTTCCTTGTTGCAATGGTACTGATTGCAGCGACAACATCGCTCAGATTTGTGCGTTCAGGACAGGCGGGAAGGCTGATTTTGGGTGGCATTTTGGGCGGGTTCGTGCTTTATGCAGCGACAAGACTGGTGACTTCATTGGGGAGTAACGGGATCGTGCCGCCGCTGTGTGGCGGCATGGTCCCCTTCATTGGTGGCAATATTGTTTGGAATGAGCATTCTTTTGTATCAGGAGGACGGCTGATGCCTGAGTTCCTGAACGGCGTCAAGATGCTGCCCCCAAACCGTTCGAGCCGCATGGCTGACAGCTGTGCGCAGAGCGGCGATATTGCGCGTCTGAAATCCGACGCCTGCTATCCTCCGTCACGCGTTTTGCACAACGATCCCTTCGGGTTGCCTCGCGTTGGCCTGATTGCGGCAACTGCCGGAGTCGGGCTTGTTGCCGATGCGGGCATCGCCATGCCCAGGTTTCCGGTGACACACTGTTTGGCAGTGCCCAGGCCAATCCCGATGCACAGATGCTGCTTGAAGCCGACGAACTTGATCTATGACGAAACCAACAACTCTGTGGCCGCGGTCGGGCAATGTCCAGATTGCCTATGACGGATATACACTGGTTGCTGAACGGGTTACCTATAACCGCACATCCGGTCGTGTGCTTGCCATTGGCGGTGTCGAAATTGTTGAACCCAACGGCAACCGGGTATTTGCCCAGGAAATCGATATTACAGACGATTTCCAGGACGGTTTTGTTGCGGCCCTGCGGGTGGAAACGCCTGAAAACACCCGTTTTGCCGCTGAAAGCGCTGAACGGCGTGACGGCGAAATCGCGGTATTCAACAATGGTGTTTATACCGCGTGTGAAGTCTGCAAGGAAAATCCTGAAAAGCCGCCGCTCTGGCAGATCCGCGCCAACCGCGTGATCATCAACAACAAGACGAAGACGGTTTCCTATGAAGGTGCCAGCTTCGAATTGTTCGGCAGGCCGATTGCCTATCTGCCACGGTTTTCCCACGGTGATCCGTCGGTCAAGCGCAAATCCGGTTTCCTGCTGGTGCGTCCGGGCAATGTCGGAAGAACTGGGCTATTAGTGGCGGTGCTGTCCTATTTCTGGAACCTTGCACCCAATTACGACCTGACCGCTGACCGGCAAGTATTTCTCCCGCCAGGGCTTTCTGGGTGAGGCTGAATGGCGGCACCGCACAGCCAATGGTGAATACAATATCCGCTTTGCGAAACTTAACCAGCAAGACCCGGAAGCGTTTGACGAACGACTATATCGATGCGAATGTGACCGAGCGTTCGGCCGTGATGTCGACAGGCAACTTCGAGATCAATCCGAGGCTGGTCATGGGGCTGGAATGTGCTGGCGCAGAGTGACGACAATTTTGCCAGAACCTATGAACTGCTGGATTATGACAGTCGCAACAGATCACCAACCAGATCTGGCTGACCGGACTGAACGGCAAGAACTATTTCGACCTGCGGGCCCAGAAATTCCTGATTCAGGAACTGGCCGTGGACCAGGTGAAAATACGCGACTACAATTCACTGGCAAAATTCGGCATTACTGCCCGGCGTACAGAGCTTTATCCCGACGAGGATTTGCGAGCAAGACCAACAGGCGCTCGTTCTGCCGGTGGTGGACTACAACCGTGTCTCAGATGACAAGGTTGCCGGAGGTCAGGTTTCGCTTGATGTGAACGTGACGCGGACCAAACGCGAACTGGTTGACATCGCCAATTACGACAAGGGCATAGGCCTCACTTCGGCTAATGAGCGCTATCACGGTATTGCGGGGAATACACCCGAGCCAGCGTCGAAGCAGAGTGGAAGGCCTCGCAACATTGTCAATGGCGCAATGGTAACCACATCCCTTTCAGGCGCGCGGCGATGCGATGATGCTCGACACCGACAAGATTGCGCACCGAATTACAATCCGCTGATGAGCAATGAGGACATTTACCGCGGAATGCCTGCTGCGATGCTGGAAATCCGATATCCGCTGATTGCCAGTAACGGCATGGCATCACAGATTTTCGAGCCGATTGCCCAGGTCATTGTGCGCCCGAACGAAACCCATATCGGCGAATTCCCCAACGAAGATGCCCAAAGCATGGTCTTTGATACAACGAACCTGTTTGAGCGCGACAAGTTTTCCGGCTTTGACCGGGTGGAAGGCGGCACCCGTGCCAATATCGGCTTCCGTTATTCGGCAAGTTTTGCTAATGGCTGCCTCGATCAACGTGGCTGCCGGCCAATCGTTCCACTTGCACGGAAAGAATTCCTTTGCCGAACGCGACCTTGTCAATGCTGGCCATGGAATCGGGGCTTGAGACAGACAAGTCCGATTATGTTGCCTCTCTGGACCTAAATTCCGGCACAGGGCTGTCGCTTGCCCTTTCCGGGCGGTTTGACGAGAAAACCACTGAATTGCGACGCGGTGAGGTTGGTGCGCGCTACGTGGACCCGGAATTTGCCCTCTCAACTTCGTATATCTTCATCGACGAGCAGCCAAATTACGGTTTTGCGCGCGACAGGCATGAAGTGCGCACATCGGGTAGCGTCAAATTGAATGAGTATTTCCGCCTGTTTGGTAATGTCGCCTACGATATCGAGAATAGTGAAATGTTCACCCGGGGTGTCGGCATTGCCTATGATGACAGCTGTACCTCACTTCTCCCTTGCTTACCGGGAAACGGATGACCGCTATTCAGGCGAGGCGGTATCGCGTTCAATCAACTTTACACTCGGCCTGAGAACCATTGGCCAGACCGAATTCCAACGCAAGCTGTATGATTTCGCCGAGGAAGAAGACGACCAGTAGGCATGCAACGGCAGGGCCGCGAGCTGTCAATCCACACCGCCACAGTTTCGCCAAGAGGTGGCTTCAAATACAGGCATGTTCCGGCCTGAGCGGTTCCTTCGAAAGCATTTTGGGAAAATAGATTGATTAACATGTCCGTATTTCTGCAAACTGCCGGCAAACTGACGCCGATCAGGCCAGCACACATTCTGCGTTTGTTTGCAGCCCTTCTTCTGCTGGGACTGGCAGCATGCAACACGCCGACAAAAGCAATTGATTCAGCGGGCAATCAGTCTGGTGCTGACCAGCAAACAGCACAGGCCGAGGAAGGCACCGAGGCCGCTGCAGATGCCACTGCCGAGGGGCAACCCGAAATCGTTCGCCAACCTTCCACCGTTAGTCGCAAGGGCACGAATATTCGTGCGATTGTGAATGGTGAACCCATTACCAATTTCGATGTTCAGCGCCGGGCTGCCTTCTTGCAGCTGAGGCGCGTAGGCGGAGACCGCAGTGCCAAGGCGCTGGAGGAACTGGCCGAAGAAAAGATCAAAATGCAGGAAGCCAAGCGTCGCCGGGTCGTTGCCAGCGACAGTGAAGTCAACACCTCCTTTGCCAGCTTTGCCAAATCAAACCGCATGTCAGCCGCGCAGATGTCGAACATCCTTACCCGGTCTGGTGTCACCACTGATCATTTCAAGGAGTTCATCCGCGCACAGATCAGTTGGAACCGCACTGTCGGCTCCAAGTTCCGCGCGGAAACGACCGGCAAATCCACCCAGGAATCCTTGAGCGCGCTGCGAGAAAATGGTGGCCGGAAACCGGAAACAAACGAATACCTGCTGGAGCAGGTGATTTTTGTGCTTCCCCAGGCGAAACGCAATGCCGCAACGCTGAAACAACGCAAGGCTGAAGCCTCCGCTTTCCGCCAGCAGTTCATTGCTTGCGGTCGAAACCGTGAAGCAGGCGGCTGCCGTGCGTGATGTCACGGTTCGCACGCTTTCCAGAAGGCTGGAACCACAATTGCCGCCGGACTGGAAAGAAGAACTGATCAATACGCCAGAGGGCGGAACTACAGATGTAAAGGAAACCGACAACGGCGTTGAATTTTTGGCTGTCTGCTCAAAGCGCAGTGTCTCGGATGACACCACAGCTCGGGTTCTGGAACAGGAAAAGGAATTTGAATCCTTCAACGACAAGGGTGACGAGTTTTCAAAATCCTTTCTCGCCGAGTTGAAATCCAAATCCAAGATCATTTACCGGTAAAGGACAGGCCATGACGGGCGGCACGCGCCTTCCTCCAAGAAGTCCGATTGCGGTCTCAATTGGCGAACCTGCCGGCATCGGTCCGGAAGTCATCCTGAAGGCATGGCTTTCGCGCGGAAAGAGCGTTATTGCCCCCTTTGTGGTTCTTGGTGGCGCGCGCCATCTGGAAGCACTTGCCCGTGATCTCGGGCTTGATATCAAGGTGGCTGCGACGACCAGCGCTTCCGCCGCACAGATTTTCGAAACTGCCCTGCCCGTCATTCCACTTGACGACGAGATTGGCGTTCATGGGAGCGCAGGAAACGCCAGCGCAATTGATGCGAAACTGATTTCCAGCTCCATTATCGCTGCAGTAAATGGATGTTTTGATGGTCAGTTCAGTGCAGTTGTGACGGCGCCAATCAACAAGAAGGCGCTGTATGATGCGGGCTTCAGTTTCCCCGGTCACACTGAATTTCTGGCTGATCTTGCCGAAAGGCACAGCGGCAAGCCTTGCAGGCCCGTCATGCTGCTGGCAGGTCCTGAATTGAGAACCGTTCCGGCAACTATTCATATCCCGCTGGCAGATGTTCCTGCTGCCCTGAGCGAGGAACTTGTTGTCGAAACGGGCCGCATCATTGCCCAAGACATGGTATCGAAATTTGCGATCAAAAACCCCCGAATTGCTGTCAGCGGGCTGAACCCTCATGCCGGTGAAAACGGGGCGATGGGCAGCGAGGATGAAACAATCATCTCGCCCGCCATAAGCAGGCTGCAAAGCGAGGGCATAAACGCCTTTGGACCGCTCCCAGCCGATACGATGTTTCATGCTCGCGCGCGTGCGCAATATGATGTTGCGCTTTGCATGTATCATGACCAGGCATTGATTCCTGCAAAGACGCTGGCATTTGATGATGCAGTCAATGTTACCCTTGGATTGCCCTTTATCCGCACTTCGCCGGACCATGGAACCGCCTTTGATATTGCCGGAAAAGGTATCGCCGATCCTTCCAGCATGATTGCAGCCCTGAAAATGGCCGGTGATATGGCACTCCATGCGCGATGCACAACTTTGCAGGGCGGCAACAAATGAGCGGTCGGATTGATGATCTGCCGCCGCTGCGTGAGGTCATAGAAACTCACGGACTGATGGCAAAAAAGGCACTCGGCCAGAACTTCCTGCTCGACCTCAACCTAACTTCAAGGATTGCGCGGCAGGCGGGAACCCTGAAGGGATATGACGTTGTGGAGATTGGGCCCGGTCCCGGCGGCCTGACACGGGCCATCCTCGCCGAAGGTGCAGAACGTGTGATAGCCGTCGAACGTGATCCAAGATGTCTGCCTGCGCTGGCGGAAATTGCCGATCACTATCCAGGCCGCCTCATGGTCATTGAAGGCGATGCGCTCAAGGTGAACTATGCCAGTCACATTGAACGCCCTGCCCGCATCATCGCCAACCTGCCGTACAATGTCGCAACGCCCCTGCTGACCGGCTGGCTGCTGAGCGAACCTTGGCCTTCCTGGTTTTCCTCAATGACGCTGATGTTTCAAAAGGAAGTCGCCGAACGCATCTGCGCTGAGCCTGGCAGCAAGGCCTATGGACGGTTATCCATTCTCTCCCAATGGCGGACGAAAGCGCATATTGCCTTTGATGTCGGCCCGAAGGCGTTTACGCCGCCACCCAAGGTGACTTCCTCAATTGTTGTTTTTGAGCCGAGACCAGAACCGCTCGCCTGTGAAGCCGGAAAACTGGAGCGCGTTACGCAGGCCGCGTTCGGGCAACGACGCAAAATGCTCCGAGCCTCACTCAAGGCGATTGGTGGTACCAGCCTTTTGGAAAAAGCGGGAATTGACGGGGAAAGACGCGCAGAAACACTCAGCGTTGAAGAGTTTGTTGCCTTGGCTAATGCCATTTAGACGGCTGCGCCCGAGCCGGTTTCCCGGAAACTCCGGGAAGATTAGGCTCTTGCAGCGCCCGGATCAGTCAGCGTGGCAGTGAAATCATACAAACCATGGCGACGGTCCTGGCGCAGCCGCTCGGCAATCAGTATGGATTTGACTTCGGTGAAGGCCCGTTCGAGATCATCATTGATAACCACATAGTCATACTCATTCCAATGGGTGATTTCTTCCAGCGCATTGGCAAGGCGTTTTTCGATGACCTCGGGTGCATCTTCGCGCGCGTCTAACGAGCCGTTTCTTGAGTTCTTCCATTGATGGCGGAAGGATGAAAATGCTGACGACATCCGCCCGCGCCTTTTCCATCAACTGCATACCGCCCTGCCAGTCGATATCAAACAGCATGTCACGGCCTTCGCGCATGATCTTGTCGGCGGGTTCGCGCGGGGTTCCATAGAAATTGCCATGGACTTCCGCAGATTCCAGCAAAGCGTCGGATGCCGCCATCATCTTGAACTCGCGTTCGGAAATGAAATGATAGTGCCTGCCGTCTATTTCGCTGCCGCGTTTTGCCCGAGTTGTCACCGAAACGGATAGTGTCAGATCGGTAAACTCTGCAAAGTAGATTGCGAGCAATCGTTGATTTCCCGGCACCGGAGGGAGAAGAGAGAACGAGCATGACGCCGCGCCGTCTCAATCGATTGCAAAGTGCTTGATGCGGCGGCTTTGCGATTCTGGCAAGGTCTGGATTCCGGTTCTTGATTACTGAATATTTTGAATCTGTTCACGAAATTGATCGATTACCACTTTCATTTCAAGACCTGCCGCCGTTACCGATGGCGCATTGGATTTCGAGCAGATGGTATTGCATTCACGGTTGAACTCCTGGGCGAGGAAGTCAAGCTTGCGGCCCACCGGCTCGCCTGAGGCGATCAGTTTGCGCGCAGCCTCAACATGGGCCTCCAGCCGGTCGATTTCTTCCTGCAGGTCGGCTTTGGTCGCAAGGATCGCGGCCTCCTGATACAGGCGCTGGGAATCAAGCGAATCGACGCTTTCCAGCAGGGAAGCAACATTGTGCGGCCAGCCGATCGCGGATCGCCGCTGCTTGAACGCGACGGATCGTTTCTTCACCGATGCTGTATAGTCCGGCAATCCTTTCCACCTGCGCGTTGACCACTTTGGCAATCGCTTCACCCTCATTCCGGCGCGCAGTGGCCAATGACTTAACGACTTGCTCGAAACCTGAAACCAACGCTTCACCCAGTGCCTCAAGGGCTTCAATGTCATCTTCCTGCGCCGCATATTCAACCACCCCTTTAAGGGCGAGGATACCCTCAAGTCCCGGCATGGGAATGTCTGCCCGTTGCGATGCCTTCTTGTAGATTGCCACTGCCGCATCAAATGCGGCCTCATTTAAGGTTGGCACAACTCCGCCTGCAAGCTGTTCCATCTGCAATGAAACCTGAATATTTCCGCGCTGAACATGTTTAGCCGCCACTTCCTTGAAGCGCTGTTCAAAACGCTCGAAGCCCGATGGCAAGCGGAATCGGATATCAAGGGACTTGCCATTGACCGAACGCAGCTCCCAGACCCAGCTGGCCGCTTCGTGGGATTGTTCGGCGCGCGCAAAACCCGTCATGCTCTGGATCATTTCAGCCCCCGAGGAACCTGACCAACGTCAGGTCCACAGTTTTCCAAACCTGCCTTCAGTTGGATGTTGATGATGCTTCGGCCTCGTTTTCCTTACCGGAAGTCCCAGCTTCAATTGCCGCTTTTTCGGCTTCTTCCTGTCAGGCGCTTTTCGATAGCGCGCCAACGCTTCACATTGGCATTGTGCTCATCAAGCGTCTTGGCAAACACATGTCCGCCTGTTCCGTCAGCCACAAAAAACAGGTCTTCGGTGCGTGAAGGATTGGCGACTGCCTCAAGGGCTGCCCGGCCCGGATTGGCAATCGGTGTCGGCGGCAGGCCGTCGATCTGATAGGTATTATAAGGGGTCAACTGATCAATATCGGATTTGTAAATCGGCCGGTCCTTGGGTTTCCCCTGTCCACCGAAAATGCCGTAGATGATGGTAGGGTCCGACTGCAGGCGCATGCCCTTGTTCAAGCCGATTGATGAAGACACTGGCAACCCGGGGGCGCTCGTCCGCCTTGCCGGTTTCCTTTTCAACAATTGATGCCAGGATCACCATTTCCTCGGGCGAATTGATCGGCAGACCGTCGATCCGTTTTTCCCATATTTCCGCCAGAAACTGTTCCTGCTGGACGTCGCATTTGTTCAATCACTTCCGTCCGGGTCGTTCCGCGCTGGAATGGATAAGTATCAGGCATGATGCTGCCTTCTGCCGGAATTTCGGTCGGCATCGGGCCTTCCAGAATCTCGTTTTCCGCAACCCGTTGCATGATCTGGACGCTGGTAAAGCCCTCGGGAATGGTGACCTTGTGAATGATACCCTTGCCGGAAACAATTGTTTCCATCACATCGCGCATGCTCATGCCCGGCTTGAAGGCGTATTCACCGGCCTTGAGTGCCTTGGCATTCCCACTTGCCTTTACGCCCTGTGAAAAGATGAAATCACTGTTGATAATGCCCGCGGAGGACAAGTTTGCCGGAAATGGTGCTCAGACCGGAGCCTTCTTCGATAAGGATTGTCTTGGCTTTCTGCAGCGGACCGGCTTCTTCAAACTGCAATTTGCCGAAGTAAAACGCAACGCCCATTGCGAGCGTGAAAAACACCAGCAGGCTCAGACAGAAATTCAGAAAAACGACAAACCGGTTGCGGGCCTGACGCGAACGCTTTGGCGGCTCGGGCACTTCCCGCGGCTGCAGGATTTCCTGTGGCGAACGGGCTACATAGTCATTGTGGTCTGTGCCTTCTGACCGGCGATTTCCGAATTGCGAGGATTGACTATTCCCGCCTGTTTCATCGCTGGTCGTTCAAACCATCTCTGCCGTCTCTGGTGATCCGATCATCAAACCTTCGGTCATCGTTTTCGGAATCAGTCCGATTTCAACGATTTATTCCCTGGGTAACCCTATAGCTGCGATGGACCAATTCTTGGACAAAAATATGATCCTACCGGCTATTTACGGGAAACAGCGCCAAGAGAAATTTCAATGCTTACAGTCGTCCACTGCCTTCATGATCAACGAGGCATTGGTTCCGCCAAATCCGAATGAATTGGACAATGCGACGCGGATTTCCCGCTTTCTTGGCTTGTGCGGAACCAGATCGATTGCAGTTTCACGTTCCGGATTGTCGAGATTGAGTGTTGGCGGAGCAATCTGGTCGCGGATGGCCAAAATTGAGAAAATGGCTTCGACCGATCCGGCGGCACCCAGCAAATGGCCAATGGCCGATTTTGTCGAGGACATTGATACCTTCGACGCAGCATTTGCCCAACAGCCGCTCGGCGGCACCCAGTTCAATCGTGTCGGCCATGGTCGAAGTGCCATGGGCATTGATGTAATCAATATCCGCTGCCTGCATTCCGGCGTTCTTGAGCGCCATGCTCATGCAGCGGAAGGCGCCATCGCCATCCTCGGAAGGCGCGGTGATGTGATAGGCATCACCGGACAGGCCGTAGCCGACGATTTCGGCATAGATTTTCGCGCCGCGCGCCTTGGCATGCTCATACTCCTCAAGCACCACGATTCCGGCGCCCTCGCCCATGACAAAGCCGTCGCGGTCGCGGTCATAGGGACGTGAGGCGCTGTTGCGGATCATCATTGTAGTCGGTTGAAAGCGCCTTGCAGGCGGCAAATCCGGCCAGCGAAATGCGGCAGACCGGGCTTTCGCGTTCCACCGGCGACCATGACATCGGCATCGCCGAGCATGATCAGCCGTGCCGCATCGCCAATTGCATGCGCGCCGGTCGAGCAGGCGGTGACCACCGAATGGTTCGGGCCCTTCAGCTTGTGCCTGATGGAAACCTGACCGGAAGCCAGATTGATCAGGCGGCCGGGAATGAAGAACGGGCGAAACACGGCGCGGGCCGCGCTCGTGCAAGGACCAGTGCGGTTTCGGCAATTCCCTGAAGGCCGCCGATACCCGAGCCGATCAGCGTGCCGGTGCGCCACTGATCTTCATCGGTTTGCGGGATGCCAGTCGGCATCTGCCAGCGCCTGATCGGCTGCAGCCATCGCATAGATGATGAAATCATCGACCTTGCGCTGCTCCTTGGGTTCCATCCAGTCATCAGGATTGAAGGTGCCGTTCGTGCCGTCACCGCGCGGGATCTGGCAGGCGATCTTTGCGGCAATGTCCTCGACTTCGAAACTCGTGACCCGGGCGGCCGCGTTCTTGCCGTCAAGAATTCGTTTCCAGGTTTCCTCAACTCCGCAGGCAAGCGGGCGAGACCATGCCCAATCCGGTTACAACAACTCGTCTCATTTCGGACCTTTCCATGCGCGTGTCAACTGTGGCAAGCCGATATCTTCAAAAGTGGCAGGAACTGTTCAGCGCGCCGTTAAAAGCTGACCTAAATACAAAACAGGCGACCCTTGGGCCGCCTGAAATCAATAGCATACCGATATGGTGTTGAAACCATACTGCGTGTTAGGCAGTGGCTTTTTCCACGAATTTGACTGCATCGCCAACAGTCTGGATGGTTTCGGCTGCATCATCAGGGATTTCAACGCCGAATTCTTCTTCGAATGCCATGACGAGTTCAACGTTGTCGAGGGAGTCAGCACCCAGATCGTCGATAAAGCTTGCAGATTCGGTTACTTTGGCGGCATCCACATCAAGATGCTCAACCACGATTTTCTTGATGCGTTCAGCGACGTCGCTCATTTGGCATTCCTCACGTTAGAAAAGTTCGGGTTTTGTTAGTTGGCTTTGCTGCCAAATTCAAGGGAAAACATCGGATATCAATCTGTGCGATTTAATCCCCGCTTTCTATTTGCCAGCCGCGTAACACAGAAATTTCCGTGTTAAAAGTGGAAAATCGAGTTATCGACGCTTTCACGAATGCCGCGCCGATTTTCCGGTTTTGCCAACAGCGGTCAGCGGCTATCAAATCATCGCCATTCCGCCATTTACATGAAGCGTCTGGCCGGTGACATATTTGCCGGCATCGCCTGCCAGATAAATTGCAGCAGCGGCGATATCCTCGCCACCGCCCATTTTTTTCATGGGAATTGCACCCATGATGGCTTCCTTCTGCTTGTCGTTCAGCTTTTCGGTCATGGCTGACGCGATGAAGCCGGGTGCGATGCAGTTGACCGTGACATTGCGGCTGGCAATCTCCTGGGCGAGGGATTTGGTGAAGCCGATCACTCCGGCCTTTGAGGCGCAGTAATTCGCCTGGCCCGGATTTCCCGTGACGCCGACAATCGAGGTAATGTTGATAATGCGGCCCGCCTTGCGGCGCATCATCGGATAGGCGATTGCGCGGGTCAGGCGGAAGACGGCTGTCAGATTAACGCGGATAACATCATCCCAGTCCTCATCCGACATGCGCGCCAGAAGACCGTCGCGGGTGATGCCGGCATTGTTGACCAGAATATCGACGCCGTCCATTTCCTCTTCGGCCTTCTTGCCAAGTGCGTCGACGGCATCAAGATCCGAAAGATTGGCCGGGAAACACATGACCCGCTCACCGAGTTCACGCGGCAATCGCGTTGAGTTTTTCCTCGCGTGTGCCGTGCAGACCGACAGTTGCGCCAGCCGGCATGGAAGGCGCGGGCCACCGCTTCGCCAATGCCGCCGCTGGAACCGGTTACCAGTGCTTTTTTGCCGGTCAAATCAAACATGAACTATCTCCTGAAACTGGGTTGGGACACCTGTCATTGGCTATCATACCGGGTGTCATACATTTATGTTTGTCCAAGTGCCTGAATGCCGGAGCGGTATCAGGCGGTCTTTTCAAAAAAGGCTTCAACATCCTCGGCAGAGCCGACTGCAAGCGATGCCAGATCTCGATTGATGCGGCGGGCAAGACCGCTCAGTACCTTGCCCGATCCAACTTCGACCAGAGTATCCACACCGTTTTCACCCAGCCAGGTTATGCTCTCGCGCCAGCGCACCTGTCCGGTAACCTGTTCGACCAGGCGATTTCGAATTTCATCGGGATCGGTAATCGGAGCGGCAAGAACATTTGCCACCAGCGGAACGACCGGAGCGTTTACCTCAACCTTTGCCAGGGCCTCGCGCATCGCATCGGCCGCAGGGGCCATCATGGCCGAATGGAAGGGGGCGGATACCGGCAGCAGGAGCGCGCGTTTGGCACCCTTTTCCTTTGCCACCTCGGCAGCTGCCTCAACTTCCGCCTTCGAGCCGGAAATCACCAATTGGCCGCCGCCATTGTCATTGGCGATCTGGCAGGTTCCGCTCCCCTTCGCTGCAGCACAGATGGCTTCCACCTCATCAGTTTCAAGACCGATAATTGCGGCCATGGCACCCTTGCCAACCGGAACTGCTGCCTGCATGGCATTGCCGCGAATGCGCAGAAGCCGCGCCGTATCGGCAACGGAAATACTCCCGGCCGCGCAAAGTGCGGAATATTCACCCAGCGAATGACCGGCGACAAAAAGTGCGGAATCAGGGAGCGAAAACCCCCTGCTCTCAAGCGCGCGCATCGCCGCCATTGACACCGCCATCAGTGCCGGCTGGGCATTTGCGGTAAGTGTCAGCGTGTCCTCGGGCCCTTCAAAGATAATTGCCGAAAGCTTTTCACCCAGGGCATCATCGACCTCTTCAAAGACTGCCTTTGCTTCAGAAAAGCTGTCAGCGAGCGATTTGCCCATGCCCGGGCTCTGACTTCCCTGCCCTGGAAATGTGAATGCAGCTTTCATTGGTTGTCCCTCTTTTCCCCATTGCCTTCCGGTCCGGATGGCTTTTCAGCCAGCATGGCCCCGTGGGAGGCAGAATTCAACATGTTCATTCGTTTGGAACAGGCAATTGATCTGAACCGGGCCGTGTCATGTCCACAATGCGTCTGCGAGTCAAGCCTGATGAGGTTCGCCCTGCTTTCGGTAAAGGGCGCGAAGAGACACGTTCGCCGGACAGGTACACCCAGAAAATTCGGTTGCCATCCCTGAAAGTTGGGGGTTCAGCCAATTTCTTGGGGCTTACCGGCAGCACATACGTTGTTAGGTTGGGCAAACTTTGAAGGGGAGGAAGTAAAGTAATGTGTATCACCAATTCCCAAATTCATTTGCCGGAAATGGAATGCCGCTCGAGCGCGCTTGAACTGGCACTCGCCAGTGGCGAACAACTTGATGACCAGCGGCTGCTGGAAGTCATTTTGGCCCGCCATCTTAATGAAACTGATGCAAGGCGCATGTCACGGGTACTGCTCGGCAAATTCGGACGCCTTGGCAAAGTGCTGCGTTCAGATCTCGGTTCACTTCTGAGGGTGAAAGGACTGACTTTGAATGCCGCCATGGCGCTTATACATATCCGCCAGATTACCAGGGCGGTAAACCTCGCCGAGATCAGAAACCGGATTCTTCTTGATGACCAGTCCGGTATAATTGAATACTGCCAAACGCTTTTAAAAGAGGCAGACCGAGAAGAGTTTCATGCGCTCTTTCTCAACAAAAGGGGGGAACTGCTCAGTGATGACTGCCTCCAGCGCGGCACTATTGACCATGTCAGTGTGTATCCGCGAGAGCTGCTGAGACTGGCCATCCGGCATGATGCCAGCTTCATTATACTGGTTCACAACCATCCCTCAGGTAACGCCCTTCCTAGCAGGGCAGACATCAATATGACACGCGAAATATCACGCCTTGTAAACGCGATAGGTGCAAAGATCTTGGACCATATCATTGTTTCGAGCGATGGGGCTTACAGCTTCCGCACAGAGCATGTCTGCTTGGAAAACGCAGGCAACTGTTCCAAACCGCCAGCATTCCTCCGGATGCCTTGTGACTGAAATACATTCGCCAAATACGATTACCAGCCAGCAATGCTCAGCCCCGGTATGTTGGCAGGTAATCTTGAAACTCCAAAGGGGAGACCGGAGAGTGAAGAATGTTCAATATCAAGGTATTTCCCGACTTCAGACCATCTTCGCAGGACGATGACGATGAAACGGCACTGCTTAACAGCCTGATATCCACCAGGCAGGCTTGTAGCGCCAGGTACGTCAATGCGAGCTTCTACGACTTCAGCGGTCCAAATACAGAAGCCGTGCATTACCTGACCTATCCAATCGACTGGATATCGCAGTATGTAATGAATTTTTACAGCGACATTGATCCGCTTTTCAAAGTTGATTTCAGGACAATCCGCCTTGTTGACTGGCGTGAACTGTATGGTTCAAGCGATCAGGAGCGGCTGCTCAAGAAGTTTACAGACCATGGCCTTGGAAACAACGCCGTCACTGTGGTTGATCAAATGGAGCATGAACTCTACTGCGTCCTGTCCACAACCTTTCAGGTCGGCGATGACCAATGGAACAAATTCAAATCGGAAAATCTTGAAATAATCCGGTTTCAGGCAAACAATACCAGCGAGGCATACAAGCGGCTTTTTCGCGTCAGACGAATGACCGACTACAAGTTGACGCCACGCGAGACCGAATGCCTTTACTGGGTGGCGCTTGGAAAAACAGATGACCAGATCAGCGTTCTTCTCAATATCGGAAAATGGACGGTGAACGGTCATTTGCAAAGCGCAAAAAGCAAACTTGGCTGCACAAGCCGGTCTGCCGCGGTTGCCAAAGCGATCGTCCATGGAATCATTGCATTGCGCCGCGCCATATAACGAAGAAGCCAGATCAGGCAATCACCCATATTTTGCGGGCCATATATGGGTGATTGTATGGCGATTGGAATACACCTGAAAATAGCAGAGTTCAAAAAGGGGAGAACACGCCGGTTCCCCTCGAAAGGAGCCCTGCAAATGATTTTATACGTTACCCCTGCCAACCGAGCGCAGCACCGACAGAAGATGGATGAATTCTTCCAGTTGCGACACAAGGTTTTCTGCGAAAAACTGAACTGGGTTCCCGCAAGAACGGACAAGAGAGAGGTGGACAGGTTCGATGCACTGTTCAACGTTTATATCCTGTGCATAGACGATAACAGTGGACAGGTGGCTGGCGGCGTTCGGCTGATGCCCACAACCGGCCCTACCCTGCTCAACACAATCTGGCGCGACATGCTGCCATCAAACAATGATTATCGCTCAAGCAACATTTGGGAAGCGACCCGCTTTTGCGTCGACGAGGAGATCAGTTCACGCAAGAAGAACCTCTTGAACCGCACAACCCTGATGCTTTCGATTGCAGTTGCCGATTTTGGAAATGCCAATGGGATTTCGCATGTGATTGCTGTTTGCGAACACTACTTTTTCAACATGTCCGGCGCTTACGGGCCGAAGGCTGAAATCATCTCTACCAAGACCGATGAAAACGGATTGGAGATCAGTTGCGGCATGTGGTCCACTGCCTCCATTCAATCGATGCTCACATGGAGCCGTGCGATCACTGGAAATGTCGAACCTGCGATTGTCCGAAAGGTTGCCTGACAATAATCCTGATATCCATGCCAAAGGCTCCATGCTTTTGATACGCTACCGTAACGGGAGCCGTGCGATCACTGGAAATGTCGAACCTGCGATTGTCCGAAAGGTTGCCTGAGCGGTATCGACAGACTAACGCGTCAACAACCAGTTGAGCGCCTGGCGCCAGTCGATCATGCGCACCGGTGTCCCATGATTACCGGTTTCAAAGACCGTCATTCTGGAAGGCTGGTTTTTGGCGTTGAGGGCGTTGTGAAAATCCTCCATCGCAGCAACGTCGTAAACCGGATCATCCGAGCCGTGTGCGATGTATACCGGTAGCGGGTCAAACACGCCGGAATAGGCGACACGCAAAAAACCACTGTCCGGGAATCCTCCCAGGACAACAAGACCCGAGATTTGCCTGCGACTTTTTTCATTACTGGCGATGGACCAGCATACTTTTGTGCCCAGCGAGCCGCAGGCTAGGATGATCCTGCCACTTCCGGCGGAATGCAGACGATCAATCAAGACCGAGATATCAGCAGTTCCTTCGATTTCAAAATTGGTGAAATTGGCACTGACCCAGGCACCACCGTTTTCCACCATAAGGTTTTTTGCCCTGTTGAAATTGCCACCAAAACGTTCGTCGTCAAACCCCCATTCTGCGGTTCCGTCCCTTCCATGAAGGTAAATGACGGTGAAGCGTGCACCGCCATTGAACTTTCCCGCTGCCAGGGCTGTCAGATTGCGTCCTTCGGAAGTCCATTCGATTGTTCCAATAACCGAAGATGGCAAGCGCTTGATATACTGGCTCTTTGCCTTTCGGACCGGCACTTCATCGCGTCCGTTGATATCGGTTAGTTCATTGTACGGCACGCGCAGATAGGCACCTCCGTCGCGTGCTTCCAGTGGCGTTCGATAAGAAAACAGATTGTCCTTGAACGGCTTAATCGGCGAATTGATGGCGGCCCGTCCCGACGCTTCCTGTCTTGCCGATGACAGCGTCTCGGATGTCTGGCAGGCAGACAGCACCATGGACATTGGCCAAAGCAAGCAAACAGTCAGGAAAATGGCTCTTGTCAGTGACACCTTCAATGCCCGCCCCGGGACCAATGCCGTTCCGGCAATCCTTGAGAATGAAAATTCAGTGCGCATGTAAAACTACTGGCTTGATGAACAAATCGGTTTGCATTTCATCCCTAACGGGTTTTACCCGCTCTCCTTACAGTGTCTGACAATTTGGTGAAATGGCTTGCGAGCGGATTGGTCTTGCGCCAGATCATGCCGATTGTTCTGGTGGGTTGCGGATCACCGAACCGCGCCAGACTGACATTCGCAGAATGCGTTTCCACACCAACCGCCATCTCCGGAATGAGGGTAACGCCAATGCCCGCGCCAACCATCTGGACAAGGGTGGAAAGCGAGCTGCCATCCAGGCTCTCGCGCGGAAGCGTTGCACGCCTGTTGCAGAACTCCAGTGCCTGATCGCGAAAACAGTGCCCCTCCTCCAGCAATAAGAGGCGCATCCGACTGAGCGCATCAAGGTTAGGCACAGGCTTGCCTGCTTCTGAAGCATGACGGACCAGAACAAAACACTCATCAAACAGGGCAACCTCTTCCAGCGTCGATTCGGAAACCGGGAGGGCTACAATTGCAGTATCAAGGTGCCCGTCGCGTAATTCCTGCAGCAGTTTCGCTGTCTGGGTTTCGCGTATGTGAAGATCTAGATCAGGATATTCAAGCGCGAATTTTGCGATCACAAGCGGCAATAAATAAGGCGCAATGGTCGGGATGATCCCGATCCGCAAACGGCCGGACAATGATTCGTGACTTGCTCTCGCCAGCTCCTCCAACTCATCCACTGAGCGAAGAATTTCCCGGCAGCGAAGCGCCAATTGCTCGCCAAAGGCCGTTAGCCGTAGTTGCCGCGCATCCCTCTCAAACAGCGCCGCCCCCAACGTTGCCTCCATTTCCCTTATCTGCATGGATAGCGCCGGCTGGCTGATTGAACAGGCTTCAGCCGCGCGACCGAAGTGCCTGTGAAGGGCAAGGCGCTCAAAATAACGCAGCTGTTTCAATGTCAGTTTATTCATAAGTTTTTCTTATCAGAATAATCAGTAAATACAACTTCAACTAATCGCACAAATTTGATATGTTTGTTGTGTAAGCCGCTCCAACCATTGGGGCGGAGGATCTTTTTCGAGCGCCGATGCGGGCGCGATTTTCCAAATATCCGATTTTCAACAACGGGAGCGAACAATGAATTCCATAGACAAGAATGCCGGCAAATGCCCTGTCATGCATGGGGGCCTCACAGAAACCGGGACCTCTGTGATGGATTGGTGGCCAGCCTCGCTGAACCTTGACATTCTGCACCAGCACGACGCCAAGTCCAATCCACTGAAGGGCTTCAAGTATCGCGAAGCGCTGAAAAGCCTCGACTTTGACGCCCTGAAAAAAGACCTGACCGCTCTCATGACCGAGAGCCAGGACTGGTGGCCGGCTGATTACGGCCATTACGGCGGCCTGATGATTCGCCTAGCTTGGCACTCTGCCGGCTCCTACCGCCTTGCTGACGGACGTGGCGGCGGCGGTGCCGGAAACATCCGTTTTGCACCGCTCAACTCCTGGCCGGACAATGGCAACCTCGACAAGGCCCGTCGCCTGCTCTGGCCGATCAAGAAGAAATACGGCAACAGGATTTCCTGGGCTGATCTCATTCTTCTTTCCGGCACAATTGCCTATGAATCCATGGGTCTGAAAACCTACGGCTTCTCCTTCGGACGCGAAGACATCTGGCACCCTGAAAAGGATGTTTACTGGGGTGCCGAGAAAGAGTGGCTTGCCCCTTCCGACAGCCGCTATGAAGATGTCGGCAAGCCCGACACGATGGAAAATCCGCTTGCCGCCGTACAGATGGGCCTCATCTATGTGAACCCTGAAGGCGTCAACGGAAAGCCCGACCCTGCCAAGACAGCCGCGCAGGTCCGCGAAACCTTTGCCCGCATGGCAATGGATGACGAGGAAACTGCAGCGCTAACCTGCGGCGGCCACACTGTCGGCAAGGCGCATGGCAATGGCGATGCCGGGGCACTGGGCGCCGAGCCCGAGGCTGCCGGTATCGAGAACCAGGGCCTTGGCTGGATGAACCCCAATCTCGGCGGCAAGGCCACCAATGCCGTGACCTCCGGCGTTGAAGGCGCCTGGACCACCCACCCGACCAAATGGGACATGGGCTATTTCGACCTCCTGTTCGGCTATGAGTGGGAACTGACCAAGTCGCCTGCCGGTGCAAACCAGTGGCAGCCGATCGACATCAAGGAAGAGCACATGCCGGTTGATCCGACCGATGCTTCCAAGCGCGTCATGCCGATGATGACCGATGCAGACATGGCGATGAAAGTCGACCCGACCTATAATGCGATCTGCCAGAAGTTCATGGCCGATCCCGAATACTTCTCCGACACTTTCGCCCGCGCCTGGTTCAAACTGACCCACCGCGATCTTGGTCCGCGCACCCGCTATATCGGCCCGGACGCACCGTCCGAAGACCTGATCTGGCAGGATCCGGTTCCCGCCGGCAGCACCTCTTACGACGTTGCCGCCGTCAAGGCAGACCTTGCCGCCAGCGGCCTTTCAACCGCCGACATGGTCTCGACTGCCTGGGACAGTGCCCGAACCTTCCGCCAGTCCGACCTTCGCGGCGGCGCAAACGGCGCGCGCATCCGCCTCGCCCCGCAGAAAGACTGGGCAGGCAATGAGCCCGAGCGCCTTTCCCGCGTCCTTTCCGTCCTCGAGCCGATTGCCGAAAAGCATGGTGCATCGGTTGCCGATGTGATCGTGCTCGCCGGTAATGTCGGTGTCGAACAGGCCGCCAAAGCCGCCGGTGTCGACGTCAACGTGCCGTTCACTCCCGGCCGGGGCGACGCCACCGCCGAGCAGACCGATGCGGCAAGCTTCGAGGTTCTCGAGCCATTGGCAGACGGTTTCCGCAACTGGCTGAAGACCGACTATGTCGTCACGCCCGAGGAAATGATGCTCGACCGCGCCCAGCTGATGGGCCTCACCGCGCCTGAAATGACTGCCCTTGTCGGCGGCATGCGCGTGATGGGCACCAACCATGGCGGCACGAAGCATGGCGTCTTCACCGACAATGAAGGCGCCTTGAGCACCGACTTCTTCGTCAACCTAACCGACATGTCCTATATGTGGGTGCCGACCGGCGAGAACAGCTACGAAATCGTTGACCGCAAGTCCGGCGGCACGAAATGGACCGCAACGAGAACTGATCTCGTCTTCGGCTCCAACTCCATGCTGCGCGCCATTGCCGAAGTCTATGCCCAGGACGATGCGAAGGAGAAATTCGTTTCCGACTTCGTTGCGGCCTGGACCAAGGTGATGAACGCCGACCGCTACGATCTGGCGTAAGCAATACCCCGCTTCACCGCTCAATTCGCGCGGTGCTGACAATTAGTAAACTTCAAACCCGGCGGCGCAAGCAGCCGGGTTTTTTGCGAGGTTTTCCCCATTAAATGGGAAAGCCGTAGGCTATTTGTTGCTTCAGTGAGTTACGTTTACTTGAGTTCATTTGGTTGAAATTCGCGTTCGAGCAAGGCGAGAGGCAGTAAATTTCAACACAATTCAAACGCAACTCACATTGCGCGAGCACTCATTACTGCTCTCAACCTAAACTGCTCTCAACCCAACGCTATAATTATTATTAGCATTCCAATCCGGGTTTGGGTTGTTTGACTATTAAGTTGCCTTAACGTAATTTTTGATGCAACTTTGGGTTCCAACAATGCCGCTTAATTTTGGCGCCATGGTTATTACAGAGCATTAATAATAAATCCTGACCGATTGGGGTAAACATGGCCTTTTCAGCAGTATTTGATCTGTCGACACTTAATGGCCTGAACGGCTTTGTCCTCGAAGGCATTGATGCCGTTGACTTTAGCGGCGTCTCGGTCTCCTCGGCAGGAGACATTAACGGCGATGGCTATGATGATGTGATCATCGGGGCATATGATGCCGATATTGGGGCAGACGGCGGTGCCGGCGAGAGCTATGTGGTCTTTGGCAAGGCATCGGGCTGGTCATCGAGCCTTGATCTGTCAACGCTTAATGGTACGAACGGCTTCGTGCTGGAGGGCATTGATGCCGATGACTTTAGCGGCTACTCGGTCTCCTCGGCAGGAGACATTAACGGCGATGGCTATGATGATGTGATCATCGGGGCATTGATGCCGATCCATGGGGGCAGACGGCGCTGCCGGAGAGAGCTATGTGGTCTTCGGCAAGGCATCGGGCTGGTCGTCGAGCCTTGATCTGTCAACGCTCAATGGCAGCAATGGCTTCGTGCTGGAGGGCATTGATGCCGGTGACCAGAGCGGCATCTCGGTCTCCTCAGCGGGAGACATCAACGGCGATGGCTATGATGATGTGATCATCGGGGCATATGGAGGCGATCCGGGGGGCGACAGCTCTGCCGGAGAGAGCTATGTGGTCTTCGGCAAGGCATCGGGCTGGTCGTCGAGCCTTGATCTGTCAACGCTCAATGGCAGCAACGGCTTCGTGCTGGAGGGCATTGATGCCGGTGACCAGAGCGGCTGGTCGGTCTCCTCAGCTGGAGACATCAACGGCGATGGCTTTGATGATGTGATCATCGGGGCATATGGAGGCGACCCGGGCGGCGACAGCCTGCCGGAGAGAGCTATGTGGTCTTCGGCAAGGCATCGGGCTGGTCGTCGAGCCTTGATCTTCCACCTCAATGGCAGCAATGGCTTCGTGCTGGAGGGCATTGATGCCGGTGACCTTAGCGGCTGGTCGGTCTCCTCAGCAGGAGACATCAACGGCGATGGCTATGATGATGTAATCATCGGAGCATATGGAGCCGACCCGGGGGGCGACCTCTCTGCCGGAGAGAGCTATGTGGTCTTCGGCAAGGCATCGGGCTGGTCGTCGAGCCTTGATCTGTCCACCCTCAATGGCAGCAATGGCTTCGTGCTGGAGGGCATTGATGCCGGTGACCAGAGCGGCTATCTCGGTCTCCTCAGCAGGAGACATCAACGGCGATGGCATTGATGATGTGATCATCGGGGCATATGGAGCCGATCCGGGGGCGACAGCTTTGCCGGAGAGACCTATGTGGTCTTCGGCCGTCGGCCTTCTCTTGCTGTCGTGCGCGAAGGATCTGGTGCGAGCCAGACGATTTTCGGCGGCAATTTCGATGACGAACTCTATGGTTTAAACGGTGATGACATTCTGGTAGGAGGTATGGGAGATGACATACTTGATGGCGGAAACCAAAATGATACGGCCAGCTATCACGATATCGGTTCCGGTGTAACCGTCAGCCTGTTGCTGCAGGGTAGCGCCCAGGACACGAGCGGCGCGGGAATGGATACGCTGATAGCGATTGAAAGCCTGGTTGGATCAGCCTTTGCCGATACGCTGACCGGCGATGGCAATGCCAACATGATCGATGGCGGCGCAGGATCGGACAATATCAATGGTGGTGCTGGCGATGATACGCTCAATGGCGGCACAGGCGTTGACACGGTCAACGGTGGTGACGGGATTGATACGCTGGATCTTTCCGGTGCCACCAACACCCAGAAGGTGAATCTCGTCACCAATGTGAACATTGGCGGCTTTGCCAATAATGACACCTTCCTCAACATCGAGAACGTGATCGGCTCTGCCACACGCGGCGATGATATCACCGGAACGGCAGGAGCCAATGACCTTTATGGTTTGGGCGCAGATGACATACTGCGCGGCTTCAATGGTGACGACAACCTCTTCGGCGGTGAGAACAATGACTTCCTCTATGGCGGCCGCGGCGCTGATGTTCTTGACGGCGGCAATGGCAATGACTGGGCGATGTACAATGATGCCGATCATGGGGTGACTGTCGATCTGGGCGGCGTCGGGTCCGGCGGTATCTATTCCAATGGTGACACCTACATCTCGATCGAGCGCGTTCGCGGTTCGAACTTTGATGACACGATCATCATGGACGGTGGCATCAACAAGGTGCTTGGCGGCAACGGCAATGACATCATCAACGGCATGGGCGGCAGGGATTCGCTTCGTGGCGGCGCTGACAATGACCGGATCAATGGTGGCACAGGCAATGACACCATGTTCGGCGATGCAGGCAACGATATCTTCGAGTTCGACCTCGGCTCAGGCGCGGACTGGGTGGCGGACTTCGAGAACGATATCGACACGATTGAACTCGACGGCAATCTCGCAGGAGGCGCCATTGCAGGGATGAGCATCATCGATATCGTCATGACCTACGGCAATCAGGTCAACGCCAACCGGATTGACCTCGATTTCGGCAATGGCGACGTTCTCAAGATCCTCGCCACCGGCATTACGGAGGCTGATCTCCATGACGATATCACCGTGGTTTAAGGCCGCCTGTTTCCCCGCGCCTTAAGGCTTGCATTCCCCCCAAATCCCTGTATACACCGCGCTATTCGAGTTTCGGGCGGTTTCGCCGGAGGCTGAAAGGAAGGTTTTTGGGCCAGGAAACGGGCCTTTAAACAGGGTTTCAAAAGGAAACCGGCTTCCCTTGTCTCTGCTCTAACCCGTTCCCAAACGCCTTTCCTGGTGCGCCTCATGCGTTCCGACACGAAAAGCGGTTTGGAGGCTTTGCGCGCATCGCCCGACAGAATAAAGAAAGGAAAGGCTGATATGCCACTATACGAACACGTTTTCCTGGCCCGCCAGGATATCTCCAGCCAGCAGGCTGAAGCGCTTACCGAGCATTTCAAGGGCGTTCTTGAAGCCAATGAAGGCAAGGTCGGCCAAGGTTGAAAACTGGGGTCTGAAGACCGCCGCCTTCAAGATCAACAAGAACCGCAAGGCCCATTACGTTCTGATGAATGTGGATGCGCCTGCCGCTGCGCTTGCTGAAATGGAGCGCCAGATGCGCCTTCATGAAGACGTGCTGCGCTACATGACCATCCGCGTTGAAGAGCATGAAGAAGGCCCTTCTGCGATGATGAAAAAATCAGACCGTGACGACCGCGGCCCTCGTGGTGGTGATCGCGGTGATCGTGGCCCACGCGGTGGTGGCGACAATCGTGGGACAGGGGACCGTCCGCCGCGCCGTGACGCGCCTGCCCGCACTGAAACCGCTTCAGAAGGAGATGCATAATGGCTATGTCAGCTGGTCGCAGACCCTTTAACCGTCGCCGCAAGTCCTGCCCGTTTACCGGACCGAACGCGCCCGTGATCGACTACAAGGATGTGAAACTCCTGCAGCGCTACATTTCCGAGCGCGGCAAGATTGTTCCTTCACGGATTTCCTCCGTCAGCAACAAGAAACAGCGCGAACTGGCCCAGGCCATCAAGCGCGCCCGTTTCCTTGGCCTGCTGCCTTACGTGATCTCCTGATTATTTGGTCGGGCTTGCTTTCGTTTCACGAAAGATGAAACGGGAAGACCTCCAGTTACAATTCGGGGGCGGAGTTGTTGGCAACAATTGCTCCGCTTCCCTTCCGGTTCAAGACAGAGTATGACCGCCTGCCGTGAGAGGGTCACGGGTCGGAACTTCCGGCAAATTGAACCGAGTTGATGGGCATAGGCGCATCTAACTGTCAAAGGACAGGACAGCGAACATGAACAAGAACAGTTCCATTGTTATTGGTGCGCTTGCCGGAATTGCCGGCGGGCTTGATGGTGCTTGCCGCGTTCAATGCAGGTCTTCTGGCCTTTGTGCTGCTGTTTGCCGCGCCTGCTGCCGTCTATATCGCCTCCATGGGATGGGGCACTGCTCGCCGGGCTTATCGCGGCGATCGTTGCGACTGTCATGGCGGGTATTTTCGGCTCACTCCTCCTTTGCAGTACTGACCGGGCTGCTGCTGTTTGCGCCTGCTGCCTGGGTCGGGCATCTCGTCAATCTCGGCCAACCCGCCGACAAACGGCCCTGAAGGCGCGGCGGTGTTGTCTGGTATCCGCTATCGTCGATCCTGCTGCGGTTGATGAGCGCTCTCACCATCGGCTTTCTGATTGTTGGCTATGCTTCCGGCTATTCATCTGAAATGTTTGTCAGCGCCTTTGTCGACATGATGAAGCAGATGTGCTGCCGCCAATCCGGATCTGCCTGCGCTTGATGAAGATCTGCTGATGGCGCGGGCGGCAAACTATGCAAGGCTGATCCCGATCATTGTTCCGTGCATCTGGCTGTTGTTGCATGTAATGACCGCGTTTGTATGCGGCCAACATCACCCGCCGCTCGGGCCTTCTGGCGCGCGAGGCGGAGGATATTGCCGCAACGATCAACCTGCCGATCGAGGCTGCCGGCTTCATGGCGGCCGGGCTTGATCGGTTCAATGTTCCTGTCCGGTACGGCTGCCTCGGCAGGGTCAGTGTTTCTCGGCATTGCCCTTGGCGGCTATGCGCTGATCGGCCTTGCCCAACTGCATTACCGCACGCGGCCGATGGCCTCGCGCGGCTTCATTCTCGGCATCTGCCTATGGCATGATCGTGCTGTTTACCGTGCCGCTTTTCATCTTCACCGTGATGGGGCTTATCCGCTCCTTCTCACAAAACCGATCCGGCCCTACCTCTCCCGGCCAAACGGGAAGCGGGCCAAACAATCCAACCGAATAAACCGACTTAACAAAGGAAAATCACCATGCAAGTCATTCTTCTCGAGCGCATCGCCAAACTCGGCCAGATGGGCGACACGGTAACCGTCAAGGACGGTTATGCCCGCAACTACCTTCTGCCCCAGGGCAAGGCACTGCGCGCCAACAAGGCCAATATCGAGCGCTTTGAAGGTCAGCGTGCCGATCTGGAAGCCCGCAACCTTGAGCGCAAGAAAGAGGCCGATGGCGTCCACGACAAACTCAACGGCACCAGCTACATCGTTATCCGCTCTGCAGGTGAAACAGGCCAGCTTTACGGTTCTGTTTCCACCCGCGACATTGCTGCCGCTCTTGATGAAGAGGGCTTCAAGGTTGCCCGCTCACAGGTGGTTCTGCAAAACCCGATCAAGGTGATCGGTCTTCATGCGGTGGAAGTGATCCTGCATCCGGAAGTCACGTCAACCGTGACTGTCAATGTTGCGCGCTCCGAAGATGAAGCCATTCGTCAGGCAGCCGGTGAAGATCTGACAGGCCGTGATGCCCGCTTTGAAATGGACGCGCAGGAAGAAGACGACATCGATCTGGAAGAAATCTTCGAGAACCCTGATGAGGTTGACGTTGCTTCTGAAGATGCGGGCGAAGAGGCCGCTGCTGAAGACGCTGGTGAAGAAGAACAGGCTTCGTAAGTTTTTCGCAGTCTGATTAAATACGGGGCGTGGTGACTAATTCACCGCGCCCATTTCTATTTGTGGCAGAACATCCCGATGCGCAAAAACCGTCATGGCCCTAAATCCTCAAAACCCCCAACACGCCCTCCCCTTGTGCGGCGGTGGTGGCACGAAATTCCCATAGGGCTGTTTTATGTGCCAATCGGGATCGCAATCATTGCCATGATGGTGCGTTACCGCAGCTTCAGGGCGCCGCAATGGCCAATCCGGGGCTTGAGAAGGGCGGTCTTTTTCCCAAATTCTAAGCAGGATTTTTTCGCGCTTTTTCCGGTGAACTCCCCACTCCTTCCGGTTAGTGAAAAACTGGAGGCGGGCCTTGATCAATCGGAACTGGAAACCAAATGGAGCGATTTTATCGGACGCATTGGCAAGCAGACAGGTAAATTCGTCGTAAAACCGGATGAGGGATTCAGGGACAGGATATCCATTTTTTCGAACTGTTCCAGGAAGCTCTGAAGCCTTCTGGAAATCGTACGGCAAAGGCAAGGCCAACTGGCTGCTGCAGGAATATGTGGGCGGGCATGGAGGCGGCGATCTTCTACAATCAGTCGTTGTCAGGTTAGCCCGGACGTATTCTTTCGATGACAAGCAAATGGGGGTTTGAGATCAACCGGACGGGAATGCAACCATTGCGCAACTGATAGAGGGCGCGATGCTGACCAGCGCCACGAAAAAGCCAGGTTGCCAAAGACCAACGAGCAACCGCCTTTCGAAGTTCCCGCCGCGGGCAGAACCATCGATCTTATTCGCGGTCCGCAACCATCATCTTGGTGCAACGTTTCAGGATATTTCGGAATTGCATCACGCCAGAACTTGAAGCCGCGGTATGTTCCGAACTCGACCGGATCGAGGGCTATCAATATGGCCGACTGGACATTCGCGCACCTGATTTTGCTGCACTTGTTTGCGGCAAGGGTATAAAGGTGCTGGAAGCCAACGCGCTCTACTCGGAACCTGTTCATGCCTACGATCCGAAATACGGGTTGAGAGATGCCTACCGCATCTTCATCGGCCACTGGTATCAGGCGATCAGGACAGGACTGGCAAATCGCTAAGGCTGCACCTTATCAAAGTGACATCTTATGTCCCTCTGCCTGTTACACTTGCCTCTTTGACTTTCCTGCAATCGGCAGGCCAACCGTAACCAGAAGGCCGCTGGTCTGGCGGTTCTGGATGGAAAACGGAAGTTTGTAGTTTTCCACGATATCCTGGACGATGGAAAGGCCAAAACCCGTACCGCTGATCGTTTCATCAAACCGTTTACCGCGTGTGGTCATCTGATCGATCTTGTCGGATGCGACGCCCGGTCCGTCATCCTCAATCGAGACCTGCAAGAACCCGTCAGTTTTTTTTGCCTTGATCATAATCGTTCCAGAGGTCCACTTCACCGCATTTTCGACAATGTTGCCAATCAGCTCTCTAAGATCGTGCGGGTCAATTCTGACGGTGAACGCCATGTCGCCTTCCCGTTTCCAATTGAGGTTTTCGCCTTTCGGAGTTTTGGCAAGAGTGCGCTGGATTTCGTCCATAACCGAAGTGAATTCCGCCTTTGCGATGCCAAGGGACGATGCTTCGGCAATGCGGCTTCGGGTCAGTTCATGGTCGATGTGATTCTGCATGACGCTGCACAGGCTTGCAATTTCATCTGCCATATTGGCATTTCCCGCCTTGCGAAGCTTCTCCGCATTGTTGGCAAGAACCGTCAGCGGTGTCTTCAGGCCATGGGCAAGATCAGCGGCACGTGATCTGCGATTTGGTGATGGTTTTTTCCTTTGCATCCAGAAGCGAATTGACCGCATCAACCAATTGGCTGATCTCACGCGGATAATCTCCGTCAGCCGTTTTCCGGGTGCTTTTTCGATCAGTTTGAGATCCCTTGAAACTTTCGAAAGCGGCCGCAGACCCAACGGAAAGCTGAAAGGCGGAAGCAGCAACAGAAATGCCCCGAGGACAATAACGTAAGGCAGGATATGTCTGCACGAAACGGTCACGGGCCAGCGTAAGCGAAGCCCGGTCAATCGCCACGGATATACGGATCGTTCGTGCGCCGACTGGCGTTGCGACAATAAGCGAGCGCTCCTGCACATAAAGCTCGTAGTTGTCAGGACCGGGCAGGGTATAGATATGAATGTGTACCCGGCATCGTGCTGATCCTCGGGAATATCCAGATACGAAATCCCACAGTGATCGCGAGCGAAGTTGATCGCCCGTTCGGGATCATCAATCTGCCAGTAAAGCCCCCATAAGCGAGTGGAAAAGCGACTATCCGACATTTGTTCGGGCGGGAGCAACTTGCCATCTGTCATCAAACGAAAGATTGGCCGCTATCTGATTTCCCCAGGAAGTCAGTTCGGCATCGATGCGCCGTTCAATATTGCGCTCGAAGATCACAATGAAACGCAAATGCTGTGGCAGTGAGCGCCAATGCAATAATGATTGCGGACAACAAACAGAAAGCGGGGGCGTATGGATTTCATGCTGTCAGCTTCCATCGCCAATCGTATAGCCGAAGCCGCGTTTGTTCTGATGAAGTCCTGGCACCGATCTTCTTCCTCAATCTGCCGATCAGAACTTCAACCGAATTGCTGTCCCGGTCAAAATCCTGGGCATACAATTGCTCGGTCAGTTCCATTTGGGAAACAATCCGCGAAGAATGCAGTGCCAAATAGGCAAGGCAACGATATTCCATCGGCGTCAAATTGGCGTCCCGCCCATTCACCGTTACCTGCTTCTGGGTCGTGTCGATCCGCAACGTCGCCAAAGGTGATCATTGGCGAGGACTGGCCAGCGTGCGGCGGATGATTGCACGCAATCGGGCAAGCAGCTCCTCCATCTGAAAGGGTTTGGCAAGATAATCATCTGCGCCGGCATCAATACCCTGAACACGCTCGGTCCAATTACCGCTTGCGGTCAGAATCAATACCGGAATAGAGCATCCACCCTCCCGCCATTTTTTCAGAACTGACAGGCCATCCATCCCCGGCAGGCCCAGATCCAGAATGATGGCTGAATAGTCCTCGGTGTCGCCCCTTGAACCAGGCTTCCTCGCCATTGGACTCGTGATCAACCAGGTAGCCCGATCTTCTCCAGGCTCTGCGACACATCGCGCGCGATCAGTCGGATCATCTTCAACCAAGCAGAATCCGCATCAGTCGTTTTCCACCTTGATAATCCGTCCGGTCTGGGCGTCGACATAAACTTCAACCAACCGTCCCTGGCGGTTGATCACCTTGAATTCATACTGCCAGCGACCGCTTTTTCTCTCGGGTTCGATTTCGATGATTGATCCCCCGAATCTTGCATACACGATCGCTTTCAGCACGACAGCGGCAGCAGGGTCTTGTTCTGGACGCCTTTATGAAGTTCGTTCAGCTTCTTACTGTAACCTCGTCAGAGTTGCCGCCGCCATTACTCTGCCGACGCCGTTCGTCACCGCCATAATCCCCGCCGTCATCGTCTGCCTCCGTCACTTCCCCGTCTCCATCGCCATCGCCATCGCTGTCCCCGTCGCCCTCACTGGCATAGGCGACGTGGTCGAAGTCAAACAGGAAATCGACGCCAGAAGGCGCGTGGCCTGCAGCAAAATAATCAGCAAAGATGCGGAAAAGGCGAAACATAATAAAATGTGTAGCACCTCGAAGCTGACAATTCACTGACAATTGCGATCAGCTTTCGGTCAGTCGTCTCCTGCTATTACGGATTCAACGGAGGCAAATTTCGCTCCCGTCTAAACAACGAAACCCGACAGAAGGAGCATCCATGAAAACCATTCTCCAGCACTTCGCAACCTTGATGATCGGTACTGTCGCCGCAAGCCTATGCATCGTCGCTACTTCGGCAAATTCAGCTACAGCAATTCCGATTCCCACTGAAAACGGAAACGACGACAGTGGCAATCATGACAGCCAATGAGAGGCGACGGTCACGAAGTCATGGCAGCCATGGAGAAGGTCATGATGGCGGACACGGTGAAGGTCACGGTGATGGTGATGGTGATCATGATGGCGACGGCGACGGCGGAGACCATGACTGATCTAGTCTAACCCTCTCAACTCCGGTAATCAAGCAATTGTTTCCCCACTCAACTCAACCTTAATGCAACTCAGAAAAAAGGACCAACCAAAATGAAAAAGTCTATTCTCACTTCCCTTCTTCCGCACTCAACCATTCTGGCCTTTGCTGGCATTCACAAGCCAGGACAAATGCGGCAACCAAGTCAAGTCCGACTGGATGAGCATTGAAGCCATTTCCGCCAAGGCAACCGAAATGGGCTATGATGTGCGCAAGGTCGAAGTCGATGACGGCTGCTACGAAGTCTACGGCATCAAGGACGGTGTGAAATCCGAGATCTATTTCCATCCGGTCAGCGCCGAAGTGGTGAAGGTCAAACTCGATGACTGAGGCTTCTGCTTCAACCGGTTCCGGTCGTGCTTTGCGGCCGGAACCGGATAGAGGACAGATCCGGGTCTGGGATGTGTTTGTCCGCCTGTTTCACTGGTCGCTGGTTGGCCTGTTCATCTTCGCCTATCTGACCGGGGATGAATGGGACAATGCCCATGAAATTGCCGGATACGGCATCATGGCACTCATCGCGGCGCGGATTATCTGGGGATTTGTCGGCTCCGAGCATGCCAGGTTTTCCAGCTTTGTTTTTCGGCCATCGCACGATATTCGGTTTCCTGAAGGACAGTGTCTATCTCAGGGCAAAGCGTTACATCGGCCACAATCCGGCTGGCGGCGCCATGGTGATTGCGCTGTTGATCGCAATCACGGTGATCAGTCATCTCGGGCTATCATGATGACCACAGACATGTTCTGGGGTGTTGGATGGGTGGAGGAACTGCATGAAATTGCGGTCAATGCCACGCTGGTCCTGATTGCCCTACATATTCGTGGCGTTCTTCTTGCCTCCCTCGAACATGGCGAGAACCTGGTGAGATCGATGATTACCGGAATGAAACGCCGTTAAGCACCCCCCAAAGAGTACGGCGTTTCGACCGGGCGGCTTACCCAGCCGTCCGGTTTCCTTGTGAAGAAATTTCGTTGCCGGAACATCGTGTTTTCACGCAGTTGCCCCTTACCAGCCCGGCCGATGTGATAACAACGAGGCGAATCAGTTATACCTGTCAATATTGTAGCTCAAATTGTTTCCGGTCTTGTGCGATGCCCTGTTAATAACGGGGACTTACCCGCTGGTTAATTGCCCATTTGCAGACTGGCAATCAGCTGGTGGAAATGACACAAAGCATTCCGCTGAGTAATCGCCGCGTTGATGACAAATACCGCAAATTGCGGACCAGAGCGACCTGAAAGACATAATGGCCGAGACTGTTCCCTTCCCTTCAACTGAATTCCACCTCAGCTTCCAATACGCAGGCCATGCCGAAAGCCGATCCCGGCTACCGCATGGCGCCGCAAAACGTCGAGGCCGAACAGGCGCTGCTGGGTGCGATCCTGGTCAACAATGATGCCTATTACCGTGTTTCGGATTTTCTGAAGCCCGAGCATTTTCAGGAAGCCGTTCACAAGCAGATCTACAAGGTTGCCTCGGACATGATCCGCGCTGCCAAACGCGCCAATCCGGTGACGATCAAGACCTTTCTGCCGGCGATGAAAAAATCGGCGACATGACGGTTGCGCAATATCTTGCGCGCCTTGCCGCCGAAGCGACGACCATCATCAATGCCGAGGATTATGGCCGCTCGATCTATGATCTGGCGACCCGCCGCTCGCTGATCACCATTGGCGAGGACATGGTCAACATCGCCTATGATGCGCCGGTGGACATGCCGCCGCCGGCCAGATCGAGGATGCCGAGCGGCGCCTGTTCGAACTGGCCGAAACCGGCGGCAGCAATGCAGGGCTTTCAGGATTTTTCCATCCGCCATCAACGAGGCGATTGATCTGGCCGCCGCCGCCTTTCAGCGCGAAGGCGGGCTGTCGGGCATTGCCACCGGCATTCACACGCTGGACCAGCGCATGGGCGGATTGCAGAATTCCGACCTGATCGTTCTGGCCGGACGTCCGGGCATGGGCAAGACCTCGCTTGCCACCAATATCGCCTTCAACATTGCCCATAATTATCAAGGCGATGTGGAAGCCGATGGTTCGCCCAAGGCGCTGGATGGCGGCGTTGTCGGTTTCTTCTCGCTGGAGATGAGCGCCGACCAGCTGGCGACGCGTATCATTTCCGAGCAGGCGGAAGTCTCCTCGTCGAAAATCCGGCGCGGTGAAATCACCGAAACCGATTTCGCAAAAGCTGTCATTCTGCGCCCAGGAAATGCAGAAAATTCCGCTGTTCATCGATGAGACCGGCGGCATTTCCATTGCCCAGCTGGCGGCACGGGCGCGGCGCCTGAAGCGCCAGCGCGGGCTTGATGTGCATGGTGATCGACTATATCCAGCTGATGCAGGGTTCATCGCAAGAACGCAGGGCAACCGCGTGCAGGAAGTGACCGAGATCACCACCGGCCTCAAGGCGCTGGCCAAGGAACTGCAGCGTTCCGATCATCGCGCTGTCCCAGCTTTCGCGTCAGGTGGAAAGCCGCGACGACAAGCGCCCGCAACTTTCCGACCTTCGCGAATCCGGCTCGATCGAGCAGGACGCGGATGTGGTGCTGTTCGTGTACCGCGAGGAATATTACATCCAGAACCGCGAACCCAAGGAAGGCACCGAGGAGTGGCTGAAATGGGATACGGACATGCGCGAAGCGCAAAGGCAAGGCGGAAGTGATCATCGCCAAGCAGCGCCACGGCCCGACCGGCACCGCGAAGCTCGGCTTCCAGGCCGAATTCACCCGCTTCTCGCGACCTGGCAGAAGATGACCATCTGCCGGAACGGTTTGAGTAATGCCGTTTGAAACCAGCTTGGTCTATCGGAGTGCTGGAAATGCAGCCGGATTCACGTTAAAGGCTTCGCGAATACGTTTACCGCGCAGGCATTTTTTCATGGCACGATCCGAGACTTCCCAATGGCCGATCCATTCCAATGGCCGCCTGACCATTGACCTTGATGCGATTGTTGCCAACTGGAAAAAACTTGCCGCAAAGTCGAGCCATGGAAATTGCGCAGCCGTGGTCAAGGCCGATGCTTACGGTCTTGGTGCTGAGCGCGTTGGTGCGGCGCTTTACAAGGCCGGCTGCCGGGATTTCTTCACAGCCACGATTGCCGAGGGCGCTTATCATGCGCCGTGTTGCGCCAAAGGCGAACATCTACATTTTCAACGGCTTCAATCCGAGGGCCGAAGACACCTATGCAAAGCACAAGCTGATTCCGGTGATTAACTCGCCTGTCGGTATAAAGGACTGGACCGCGAAAGACCGCGGCAGGCATGCGAGCCGCGCTGCATGTGGATACCGGAATCAACCGGCTGGGGCTTACTGACGAAGAACTGGAATGGCTGACCGGTTCACCTGAAATCATGGCGCGGCTAAATCCTGAACTTGTGATCAGCCATTTTGCCTGCGCCGATGATCCGAACAACCCCATGAACGATCGCCAGATCGAGGCGTTCAAGGCTGCGGCAGCGCATTTTCCCAATGCCCGGAAGTCCCTGGCAAACAGTGCCGGCGTTTTCCTTGGCAGGAAAGCGCATTTCGATCTGCTGCGCCCCGGCATTTCGCTTTATGGCGGCGAGGCCGTCAATGATGTTAAAAACCCGATGAAGCCGGTGATTCGCCTTGAAGGCCGGATCATTCAGAAAAAGACCGCCAAAAAGGGCGAATGTGTCGGCTATGGCGCAACCGACAAGCTCGCCCGCGACAGCGTTCTGGCCGTCGTTGCGATTGGTTATGCGGACGGATTTCACCGGGCGATTTCAGGCTCCGGCACGCCCCTTCGCAAAAGACCAGTATCGGCGCGGGCGGCGAAGCGCATGATCGGCAAGCACCGCGTTCCGATTGTCGGGCGCGTTTCCATGGACATGATCACGCTTGATGTGACAGACATCCCTGCCCGCACCCTCGCCAAAACCGAATGGGTTGACCTGATCAACAAGGACCTGCGCGTCGATGACCTTGCCCGCTCGGCAGGAACCATCGGCTATGAAATCCTGACTAGCCTCGGGCGTCGCTATGAACGGATATATGTTGGCGGGTAAATGCCTGATCAATAAAATCCGATCTCGCTCACCTGAACATCAGCATCATAATCCATGCCAAAGGCCACAATTGCGACCGACCTCAGACTTGTCGCTTTGGGTATGCCGCGCAACATCCTTCCTGAAGCCTTGAAGGCCGAGAGCGGTAACTTCACTTCACGCCATTGCGGCGTCGCATCAAAGCCCGCCTGATAATACTGCCACGGCAGAATGGTGCCGGATGTCCGCAGGTGGACAAAATAGGGCTTGCCATTTCCCCGAACCTTTAGCCGAATGCCCTTAATGTCTGGCGAAGGCGTGATTGCCAATTCATGGCGGATTTGGATGAAGCCGCCATTGTTGGCGGTGCTGACTTTACCTGTCATTCGTGCAAACGCTACGCTATCTTCTTCCTTGAATTCAACCTGTCCTGACGAAACGCCGCCCATTACCGTGTCAGCGAAGAACCGCCATTTCGCCTGAGGATTCGACTTGAAATCATCAATCATGGCCTGGTCTCCGACAGAAACAGCAACAGAACCGGCCAGTAGGCCGGTTGCAATCAATGCGCGAAAATATGACCGCATGTTGTTTGATTCCCTGGTTATTATGATTTCGTTTTTACGTTTGCCTGATCATTGGCTGTCAAATATGTCCAAAATAGCGATTAGCAAGCAACGCCCTTGCAAACCAAGGCTGAATTAACTAGAACAAACCATAAACATATAACGTGCGGATTATCCCTTGGCTAAAAACAAATCCCAATTCATCTGCCAGAACTGTGGCTCGGTGGCGCCGCGCTGGTCGGGCAAGTGTGATGGCTGCGACGCAGTGGAACACGCTGGTCGAGGAACGCGCAGATAGCGGTGTCGGCGCGGCGCCGGGTGCGCGCAAGATGCAATCGGGCCATGCCGTGGAACTGGTAGCCATGGACGGCGAAATTGACGAGGCGCCGCGTCTTTCAACCGGCATGGCGGAACTTGACCGGGTGACGGGCGGCGGCTTTGTGCCCGGGTCCGCGCTGCTGGTGGGCGGCGATCCGGGCATTGGAAAATCCACCCTGTTGACCCAGGCTGCCGCCGCGCTCGCCAAGCAGGGGCACCGGGTGGTCTATGTTTCCGGTGAGGAAGCCGTGGCGCAGGTCCGGCTTCGCGCGCGGCGGCTCAATGCCATTGAGGAAAATATCGGCCTTGCTGCCGAAACCAGTGTCGAGAACATTCTCGCCACGCTGCGCACCGGGCCGCCCCCTGCCCTTTTGATCGTCGATTCGATCCAGACCCTTTGGACCGACACGGCAGAATCTGCGCCCGGGCTCGGTGACGCAGGTTCGCGCCTCGGCCCAGGCGATGATCCGCTATGCCAAGAAGCACGGCACGATTGTCGTTCTGGTCGGACATGTCACCAAGGACGGCCAGATTGCCGGTCCGCGGGTTGTCGAGCACATGGTGGATGCCGTTCTTTATTTCGAGGGCGAAGGCGGGCATCATTTCCGCATTTTGCGCGGGGTGAAAAACCGTTTCGGCCCGACCGATGAAATCGGCGTTTTTGAAATGTCCGATGGGGGCTTGCGCGAAGTTGCCAATCCGTCCGAACTGTTTCTGGGCGAGCGCAATGCCAATGCGCCGGGCGCTGCGGTTTTTGCCGGCATGGAAGGCACGCGGCCGGTTCTGGTGGAAATACAGGCGCTGGTTGCGCCCTCCACGCTTGGCACGCCGCGCCGGGCGGTTGTCGGCTGGGACAGTTCGCGCCTTTCCATGGTGCTGGCGGTTCTGGAAGCCCATTGCGGGGTGCGGCTCGGCCAGCATGATGTCTATCTGAATGTGGCGGGCGGCTACCGGATTTCCGAACCTGCCGCAGACATGGCGGTTGCTGCCGCGCTGGTGTCCTCGCTGGCCGGCGTTCCGCTTCCGGCGCAAAGCGTCTATTTTGGCGAAATCAGCCTTTCGGGCGCAACCCGCCCCGTATCCCATGCGCCTTCACGTCTGAAGGAAGCGGAAAAACTTGGCTTTGGTCGGGCCATTCTGCCGAAGGGCTCGACTTCCAAGCCGAAGAAGAACGGCGCGAAAAGTACTTCGATGCCAGCGCTGGAATTGGTGGAAATCGAGGAACTGGCGGATCTGGCTGCGCGCATTCTCGCCAAGGCGGGCAAGCACGAAAATCCGCACAATCCTGATGATGCTGACGCCTGATACCCCCGAGCGAACGCTGCACTGATATCAATACCGCGAGCGAGAACCGGTTTTTGCAGCAGGATCAATGCAGGACAATCGTTGCCTTAAAACACCTCTCAACAGGAAAATGTTGTGCGGCGGGTCGTTCTTGATTGATTTTTTCGTCACAAAACGGCAATAAGGGCTCGAAAAGCAGGGGCGAGCTTGATGAATGTCCTTACAGACTTTTCTGCCCGTATGGACAGGTCCCCCATGGACAGGCCATGGGGCGCTGCAGTTTGCATCAGGAACATGAATGATGATTACCTTATTTGACGGTGTACTGATCGGCTTGATGCTGGTATCGGGTGTTTTGGCCATGATCCGCGGCTTTTCGCGCGAAGTGCTGTCGATTGCATCCTGGGTTGTTGCAGCCCTTGCCGCCTATATCTTTTACGGCGCCCTTTCGCCGATGGTCGCGCCTTACACAGCTTCGATTTCATCCAGCAAGACCGTTGCGCGACATCGCTGCAGCAGGCATCATTTTTCTGGTTGTGCTGATTATTGTCAGCCTGATCACCATGAAAATCGCCGATTTCATCGTCGACAGCAAGATCGGTCCGCTGGACCGGACCCTCGGTTTTGTATTCGGTGCTGTGCGCGGAGCGCTGCTGGTTGTTGTCGGTCTGATGTTTTTCAACTGGCTGGTGCCTGACAACCAGCCGGGCTGGGTTGCAAATGCCAAATCCAAGCCGATGCTTGAATCAATTGGCGAAGGTATTGTGCAATTGCTGCCGGATGATCCGGAAAAATCGATCATTGACACGCCTGAAGCCAAAAGACGGCGCAGCTGAAGAGCGGCGAACAGGAAACCTGATCTGACACAATTCGATCTGCATGACGGCTTGCAATTGAAACCTATGATCCAACGGATGAAGGTTATGACCTTCGATGCCTTGCAGTGATTCCAGATGGTGACAAGCTGCATGAGGAATGCGGCGTATTCGGCATTTTCGGCCATCAGGACGCGGCTGCCCTGACCACTCTCGGTCTGCACTCGCTGCAGCATCGCGGCCAGGAAGCGGCCGGTATTGTCACCTATGACGGCAAGCAGTTTTTTGCCGAACGCCATCGCGGCCTGATCGGCGACACGTTTACCAAGCCGGATGTTCTTGAGCGCCTCAAGGGCATCACGGGCCATCGGCCATAACCGCTATTCGACCACCGGCGGCGACGAGATGCGCAATGTGCAGCCGTTCTTTGCCGAATTTGCCGGCGGCGGATTTGCCGTTGCCCATAACGGCAATCTGACCAATGCCCAGTCGCTGCGCCGCGAATTGCAGCGCGACGGCGCGATTTTCCACTCCACCTCCGATACGGAAGTCATCCTGCATCTGATTGCCATGGGCAAGGCCAACGGTTTTGAGGAGCGTCTGACGGATGCGCTCCTGCGCACTTGAAGGTGCGTTTTCGCTGGTCGGCATCACCAACAAGAAGATGATCGGCTGCCGCGATCCGCTGGGCGTGCGCCCCCTGGTGCTGGGCGATCTTGACGGCGCCTATATCCTGGCGTCGGAAACCTGCGCGCTGGATATTATCGGCGCGCGGTTCGTGCGCGATATCGAACCGGGCGAACTGGTCATCATCACCGATTACGGCATTATCCAGTTCAAAGCCGTTTGCCACCACCGGCAAGCGGTTCTGCATTTTCGAATATGTCTATTTTGCCCGGCCGGATTCAATCCTTGAAGGCCACAATGTCTATGATGTGCGCAAGCAGATCGGCGTCGAACTGGCCGCAGAGAACCGCCGGTTGATGCCGATATTGTGGTTCCGGTTCCCGATTCTGGCGTGCCTGCGGCCATCGGCTTTGCGCAGGGCGCGGGCCTGCCGTTCGAACTCGGCATCATCCGCAACCACTATGTGGGCCGCACCTTCATTCAGCCGACCGACTGCGATCCGCCATATGGGCGTCAAACTCAAGCACAATGCCAACCGCAAGATGATTGAGGGCAAGCGGGTTGTGCTGGTGGATGATTCCATCGTGCGCGGCACGACATCGAAGAAGATCGTGCAGATGGTGCGCGATGCCGGCGCTGCGGAAGTGCATATGCGCATTGCCAGCCCGCCAACGGTCTCGCCGTGTTTTTACGGCGTTGATACGCCGGAGCGCCAGAAGCTGCTGGCCTCGCGCATGATCGATTGAGGAAATGGAGGAATTCATCCGGGTGGATTGCCTCGGCTTTCATTTCGCTTGACGGTCTTTACCGGGCAGCTGGCGAAGCGGCGCGCAACAGCGACACTGCCGCAATATTGCGATGCCTGTTTCTCCAAGGAATATCCGACCGAACTCACCGACCATCAGGTGCGATGGCGACAAAGACCGAGCAATGTTGCCCTTGCTGGCCGAGCGCCAGGGCGATAAGCATTTCAAGGCGACTGAGAATCCGAAATAGCAGACTCGACCATGGGAAAACTTGACGGAAAAATCGCGCTGGTAACAGGCGCATCACGCGGCATCGGCTATTATGCAGCGCTTGGCCTTTGCCCGCGAAGGCGCGCATGTGATTGCCCTGGCGCGCACCGTTGGCGGTCTTGAAGAACTTGATGACGCCATAACGGGAGGCAGGCGGCACCGCAACCCTCGTTCCGCTTGACCTGACCGATTATGACGCGCTGGACCGGCTTGGTGCCTCGATTGACGAGCGCTGGGGCAGGCTTGACATATTCCTTGCCAATGCCGGCATGCTCGGCGCGATTTCGCCGCTGGGGCATCTTGATCCCAAGGAATTTGAAAAGATGCTGGCAATCAATCTGACAGCCAACTGGCGGCTGGTGCGTTCGCTTGATCCGCTGCTGCAAGGCCTCGGATGCCGGTCGCGCCATCTTGCATGAGTTCGGGGGCGGCCCATTCCTGCAAGCCGTTCTGGGGCGGCTATGCGATTTCGAAGGCGGCGATGGAAGCCCTTGGCAAGACCTGGGCCGCCGAAAGCGCCATCACCAATCTGAAGGTCAACATCGTCAATCCCGGTGCAACCCGCACCGCGATGCGCGCGCTTGCGATGCCGGGCGAAGACCCTCAAACCCTGCCGCATCCGTCCGAAATTTCGGACCTTTTGGTAACCCTTGCCAGCGAGGAAACCACCCAAAACGGCGGCACTTATGATTTCCGCAAGGGCGAGTGGGTTTAGCCTCCACCCCTTCCCTTCCGTGCCATTCCCTGCCAAACTCGCGTCAAGGGAAGCATTTGGTTTGGGAGGGCCGGATGGCAGGATCAGCATTCAAATCGAAATTTTCCGGGCAAACGATTTTCGATGCCTTTGTCTCGGCCGCACGCGAATATGGCGCCAAGGACATTGTGCTTGAAGACGCCGTCGGACAGAAATTCTCCTATGGCCGTATTCTGATCGGCGCGCGCATTCTGGGCAAACGGTTTGCAAAAATCACCACCCCGGGCGAAATCGTTCCGGTTCTTCTTCCCAATGCCAATGCCGTTGTCAGCACGGTTCTGGGTCTTCAATCGGCTGGCAGAATTCCCGCCATGCTGAATTACACGGCCGGACCGAAGGTCGTTGTCTCCGCCTGCCAGACCGTCAAGGCGAAGACGGTGATTGCCTCGCGCCAGTTCATCGAAAAGGCCGAACTGCAGGATTTGCAAAAGGCGACTTGAAGAAGCCGGGCTCGATTTCTTCTGGCTGGAGGACATGGCGGCCAGCATCGGCACGCTGGAAAAGCTGATGGCGGCTGTCTTTTCACGCCGCGCGATATCGCCAAACAGGCCCGACGACCCGGCGCTGGTGCTCTACACTTCCGGCTCCGAGGGCATGCCGAAGGCGCGTCGTGCTTTCCCATGACAATATTCTTTCCAATTGCGCGCAGATCGGCCAGCGGATCGATTTCGGACCCAAGGACAAACTGTTCAATGTGCTGCCGGTGTTTCATTCTTTCGGCATGACCGGGGGCATGATCCTGCCGCTGCTGTTCGGGGTGAGGCTGTTTCTCTATCCCTCGCCGCTGCATCTGAAGATCATTCCGCAGGCTGTTGCCCGGACAAAGCCGACCATCCTGTTTGGCACGGACACGTTTCTCAACGGCTATGCGCGATCGGCAAAGGACAGCGATTTTGCCTCGGTGCGGCTGGTGGTTGCCGGTGCTGAGGCGGTCAAAGCGGAAACCCGACAGACCTGGCAGGACCGCTTTGACACGCTGGTGCTGGAAGGCTTTGGCATGACCGAGGCTGCGCCGGTTGTTGCAGTCAACACGCCGGATGAAAACAAGCCCGGATCGGTCGGGCAAATTGCTGCCGGGCATCGAGCATCGCCTGGAACCGGTGGACGGGATCGAGGCCGATGGCCGGCTATGGCTCAAGGGACCCAATGTCATGCTGGGCTACATGACCCATGACAGGCCCGGCGAATTGCAGCCGCTTGGCGATGGCTGGCATGACTCGGGCGATATCGTCGATATTGATGAAAACGGCTATGTCACCATCAAGGGCCGTGCCAAGCGGTTTGCCAAAGTGGCCGGCGAAATGGTTTCCCTTGGAGCGATCGAAATCATCGCCAACTCGCTCTGGCCGGAGGAAAACCATGCGGCGGTGACCATACCGGACAAAAAGCGCGGCGAAAAAATTGTTCTGGTGACCACCAGCAAGACAGCGGAAAAGGGCGCGCTGGTGGAAGCCAGCAGGCGACACGGCTATACCGAACTGATGGTGCCCAACCTGATCGTGAAGGTTGCGGAAATTCCGGTTCTTGGTTCAGGCAAGACCGATTATGTCACGACCCAGAAACTGATGTGAAAAGCCAGCCTGATCGGTCCCGTCATGACTGCTCAACCGCTCTAGCATTGATCTGGCAATTTGATCCGGTATGTCGCGTTCAACGCACTGACAGGTGTGTGTGTCGAGTTTTCACACACGATGACGTTCTCCGTAAAAAGTGATCATATTCATACTTGATATATATCGGACTGACATATATCGGATAGAGAACTGAATGGAAATGCGCTTGGCCTTGCCTGGTGCAACGGAGAAAAACGACTTGAACGCCAGAACCCTCATTTTGGCCATACTGAATTTCGATGAAGCGACCGGATACGAAATTCGGAAGATGTCGACGGAAGGTCCGTTCAGCTATTTCGCGGAAATCAGCTATGGTTCAATTTACCCGACGCTTGCCAGGCTCGAACTGGATGGACTGGTTATCAGCCGTCGTGGAGCAGGACCCCGGCAAGCCCGAGCGCAAGGTCTATTCGATCACTGAAGCCGGACGGGCTGCGTTCTGCGAAGCGATGACCCAGCCGCCTGCGATGGACAAGTTCAAATCCGAATTTCTGCTGGTTGCGATGTCTGCCGAGTTCATTCCACCCGCGTTATGTCGAACGCGCCCTTGATGAGCGCATTGCCTATCTGGAGGGCAGATTGAAATGATCAATAATCACGTGACCGATTGTGATCACACGGGCACCTGCTGGGTTGGTGAATACGGACAGCATGTCATGCAGACGGATCTTGAATATCTCAAATCAAAACGCGGCGAACTGATGGCGATCGCCGGAACGAGACTTGCAGCTGCCTGAAGCTGCCGAATAGATTCAAACAATCACATTGATCAATGTGGTCAATGAAAACACGAGACGGAAATCAAAATGGCTTTCAGGATCAAGGGATCCCATATCATCGCTACTGGCGCTTGCCGGCGGCCTTGGATGGTGGATGGCAACGGGTGACATGAAGATTGGCGGCAACAGACGCCGACCATGACAACGCCGACCATTGCCGAGCGCGAAGCAGAGCGCGGCAGTGAACTTTTCAAGGTGCGCTATGTGCCGCTGATCGCCGAAACGCGCACGAAACCATACTGGTTCGCGGACGCACCCAGGCCGATGCGGTTGTCACGGTACGCGCAGAGACAGCCGGTGTTCTTGAACAGCGCCTGGTTTCCAAGGGCGACAAGGTGAAAGCCGGTGACCTGGTTTGCGTTATCGAACGCGGTGCACGTGAAGCCCAACTGGCCCAGGCGAAGGCGCAACTGGCCCAGGCTGAGACGGAATTCGAGGCGAATGCAGCAACTGAAGAAAAAGGGGTTTGCCTCGGCAAACCGCATGACCGCATTGCAGGCATGCCCTGGATGCGGCCAGGGCAGCAGTGGCTGCAGCCGAACTGGAACTTAAGCGCACGGAAATCCGGGCCAATGCGAATGGCGTGGTGCAGGACCCGATTGCCGAAGTTGGCGACATGCTGTCCATGGGCGCGGCCTGTGTAACGCTGATCGACACCGACCCGATGCTGTTTCACCGGACAGGTCTCCGAGCGTGACATCAACAAGATCAGCCCGGGAATGACGGCCAGGGTCGAATCTGATTTCCGGTGAAAGCGGTTGACGGAGAATCATCCGCTATATTGCGCCATCGGCTGATCCCCAAACCCGCACGTTTGCGATTGAAATCGAGATCGGGCACGGCAGACAATCTGCGCGACGGCATGACTGCAGAGGCACGGATCGCCCTGCCTGCCGGCGTGAAGCGTTTCGCATCCTGCCGTCATGGATAACGCTTGATGATGACGGCACAATCGGCATTCGCACTGTCAATGCAGACAATGTTGTTGAATTTCGTGCCGGTGCAGATCGTCGCCCAGGAAAAAAACGGCTTCTGGATTACCGGACCAAAGAACGGTGACCGGATCATCACGCTTGGCCAGGAATATGTGGTGGCCGGGGAAAAGGTCGAGACCGCACCTGATGAGCGCATTGCAGACAAGACTGGCCGGCCATCTGAAGACCAGTACAAGAACCAGACGGACAAGAACTGATGACCGGACCACTCGAAACCATACTTTCGCGGCCAAAGACCGTTCTCACCTTGATGATCGTGATGGTCGATTGCCGGTGTCATGTCCTATATTGCCGTGCCCAAGGAAGCCAATCCGGATATTGATGTTCCGGTTTATTATGTTTCCATTGGGCAGCGCGGCGTTTCGCCGGAGGATGCCGAGCGCCTGCTTGTCAAGCCGATGGAAACCGAATTGCGCGGGCTGGAAGGGCCTGAAGGAAATCACTGCCATTGCCTCGGAAGGCCATGCCGGCATTGTGCTTGAATTCCAGATCGGTTCGGACAAGGACAAGGTGCTTGCCGATATCCGCGACAAGGTGGATCTGGCCAAGGCCGACCTGCCTGCGGATGCCGACGAACCGGCTGTTTTCGAAACGAATTTTGCCCTGCAGCCAACGATCATCGTGACCCTTTCCGGCGATGTGCCCGAGCGGACGCTTTACAATCTGGCGCGCAAGCTGAAGGATGAGATCGAATCGGTTATCGACCGTCCGCGAAGCCAATCTAAAGGGTACGCGGGTTGAGCAGCTTGAAGTCATTCTCGATCTGCTGAAGCTCGAATCCTATGACATTACCCAGGCCGAACTGCTCAACGCGCTTGCCCAGTACAACCAGCTGGTCCCTGCCGGTTTCATTGATGATGGCGCATCGCGCTTCAATGTCAAGCTGCCGGGCCTGGTTGAAAGTGCGCTGGATGTCTATTCGATCCCGATCAAGCAAAATGGCGAAGGCGTTGTTACCCTTGGCGAAGTTGCCGAAATCCGCCGCAATTTCAAGGATGCCTCGACCTATACACGGGTCAACGGCCAGCCGGCGATGTCGCTGGAAGTGGTCAAGCGCATCGGTACCAACATCATCGACAACAATACGAATGTGCGTGAAGTGGTTGACGCCTTTACCAAGGACTGGCCCGAAACCGTCAAGATCAATTACATGATCGACCAGTCGAGCTTCATTTTCGAAGTCCTGGGCTCGCTGCAATCCTCGATCATGACAGCCATTTCCCTGGTGATGATTGTCGTTATCGGCTCGCTGGGTCTGCGCTCGGGCCTGCTGGTGGGCCTTGCCATTCCGACCTCTTTCATGGTCGGCTTCCTGATCCTTGCCTCGCTGGGCATGACCGTCAACATGATGGTGATGTTCGGTCTGGTGCTGACTGTCGGCATGCTGGTTGATGGCGCGATTGTGATGATCGAATATGCCGACCGGAAGATGGCCGAGGGCCTGCCGCCGAAAGAGGCCTACAACCGGGCGGCCAAGCTGATGTTCTGGCCGATTGTTTCGTCCACCGCCACGACGCTTGCCGCCTTCCTGCCGCTGCTCCTGTGGCCAGGTGTTTCCGGCGAGTTCATGAGCTATCTGCCGATCATGGTGATCATCGTTTTGACGGCCTCCCTGCTGACGGCGCTGGTTTTCGTTCCTGTTACCGGCACGGTGATGGCACAGACTCGGGGGTGCGATGAAAGGCCTCGCGTGAGCGCGCAAAAACACCGACAGGCACAACACCACTGCCAAAATGCTGTCATGCGGAAGCGGAACTGGACCCTAAAAAGCTGAAAGGCGTGATGGGGCATTTATGTGCGCTTTCTCGATGATGTATCCAGCAATCTGTTCGGCAATTTCATTGTCATTGCATCGGTCATGGCCCTGACTGTCCTCACTTTCATCTCCTTTGGCCAGAACTCAAAGGGTGTCGAATTCTTCGTTGACGAAGAGCCTGATATTGCCACCGTCTTCGTTCAGGCACGCGGCAACCTGTCCGGCCAGGATATTCGCGATATCGGCATCGAAGTTGAAAATCAGGTGCTGCAGGTAGCCGGGATCGAAAATGTGGTGATGACAGCCACTGCGCCGGGCGGCGGCGGCAGCGGCGGCGGTATCACGCTTGGCGCACCGCAGGACATGCCTGCAGATGTGGTTGTGACCATGCAGATCGAACTGGCAGACTATGCAGTGCGCCGCAAGGCTGTCGAAATTTTCGACGAAATCACGCGAGCGCACCGCCAACATTGGCGGCATCAAGGTCGAGATCCGCAAACTGGAAGGCGGACCGCCAACCGGCAAGGATATCGCGTCTGCAGATTGACCTCGTCCAGATTATGATCTTCTTAATCGAGCAGATTGCCCGGGTCCGAGACTATTTCGATGCCACAGCCGGACTTGCAGGACGTCGAGGATGCACGTCCCCTGCCCGGTATCGAATGGGAAATCGACGTCAACCGCGAGGAGGCCGGCCGCTACAATGCCGGCATTTCTGCTGTTGGTGCAATGGTACAACTGGTAACCAATGGCGTGCAGATCGGCAAATACCGGCCCAACGACTCCGAAGACGAAGTCGATATCATTGTCCGCCTGCCCGAAGATGAGCGGTCACTCGACAAACTGTCGGAGCTTGCGGTTGCGCACACCCAATGGCCAGGTTCCGATTTCCAACTTTATCGATATCAAGCCGCAGCAGAAAGTTTCCTCGATCACCCGGCGCGACGGCGTTTACGCCATGGATGTAAAGGCCAACCTTGGCAAAGGTGCGCAGTTTGAAGGCCGCGACATGACGCCCGATGACAAGGTGAAACAGATACAAACCTGGCTCGACAGCCAGGAATGGCCTGAAGATCTCCGGTTCCGGTTCCGCGGTGCAGATGAGGACCAAAAAGAAGCTGGTGCCTTCCTCGGCAAGGCTGCGCTGGTGCCCTGTTTCTGATGTTCATCATTCTGGTGACCCAGTTCAATTCCTTCTACCAGACCTTTCTGACGCTATCGACGGTGATCCTGGCAATTGTCGGCGTGCTGATCGGCATGATGATCACCGGACAGAAATTCTCGATCATCATGACGGGAACCGGTGTCGTGGCGCTTGCCGGAATTGTGGTGAACAATGCGATCGTGCTGATCGACACCTATAACCGGCTGCGTTCGGAGGGGGTTGACGTGCATCAGGCTGTACTGAAAACTTCGGCACAGCGCCTGCGGCCGATCTTCCTGACGACGTTTACGACGATTCTTGGCCTTGTCCCGATGGCGCTGACGATCAACTTTGACTATATCAACCGTACCATCTCCTACGGTTCGATCACCTCGATCTGGTGGGTGCAACTGTCGACTGCCGTTATTTCCGGCCTGGCCTTCTCAACCCTGCTGACGCTGGTTCTGACGCCAGTGATGCTGTCGCTTCCGCAAAATGTCCGCGAGTTGTTCGAACGGCGCATTCGCCGTTCAAAAGATAATACCGTTGACGAAACTGGCATTGAAGCGGTGACCAGCCGGACGGCGCCTGTTGTTGAACCGGTCCACGCCAATGATGATACTGCCGCCAAGCCTGATCAAAGCAAGACGCAGAAAAAAGACTAAAGAAGACCGAGGAACGTGGAGCAGCTTATCCGGAAGCAGCGGAGTAAGGGCCTCACACCGGGCTCATTCCTGCAGGAGTTCGAAAGTGGTTAGACGATATCAAGGCGGCCGTTTATTCGGTCGCCTTTTTCTTTCTGGCAACAGTTTTTCGGGACAGCTGGACTTTTCACGCTTGGCATCTTCAGACATGCCTCAACGGCTGCCATTCTGATTATGCGCTTCCTCCAGTCTGAAATAGTAGGCGCGCCCAACCGGCAGCGCCACCAGATAGGCAATCGCTGCCAGTGTCAGCATCTGCCAAGGATAACTCAGCAACAAAGCAATAACGACCACGCTGGCCAGGATCATCGGCATTGCCACATTGCGCGGAATGCTGTTTGCCGAGGCTTTTGCCCGAATAGGTCGGCAGGTTGGAAACCATCAACAGGCCGATCGACCACCACATAGATGGCTGCCACCAGATCAATGAAGAGATTCTCTTCCAAGCCCGAGCAGCACAGGTAAATCGGCAAAAGGACAATCATTGCAGCGGCTGGAGCGGGAACGCCGACAAAGAAATCATTCTGGAAGGATGGCCTGTTTCGGCATGTCGAGTTGCACATTGAAGCGGGCAAGACGCAGACAGGCGCACATGGCATAAACCAGGGCTGCCACCCAGCCCATCGGGCCGCAGCTCATCCAGCAGCGTGAAATACAGCAGCATGGCGGGCGCCACGCCAAAATTGACGAAGTCCGCAAGGCTGTCCATTTGCGCGCCAAAGCGGGTGGTTGATTTGAGAAAGCGCGCCACACGGCCGTCAATACCATCGAGAAACGCGGCCAGAATGATCGCACCCAGCGCCATCTCGATCCGGTTTTCAATGGCGAAACGAATGGCTGTCAGACCCGAACAGATCGCCAGCAGTGTCAGGATATTGGGAAAAAGGGTGCGCAGGGGAATATCCCGCAACCGAATCTGTTGCGGTGCGGCATTCGTCCTCATCGGGTTCAAAGGGTGGAAATGGTGGTTCCATTTTCATCTTTAGTCCACCCTGATAACCGGGGAGACCGAGTGATCATCATAGCGGGCCAGAATGGTTTCGCCGCCAATGGAGGTCTGTCCAAGCGCCACTGTTACTGTTGCCGCATCAGGCACATAAACATCAAGGCGTGAACCAAAACGGATCAGGCCAAAGCGTTCACCGGTTGCGATCTGATCGCCCTGATTGGCCCAGCAAAGAATGCGGCGGGCAACAAGACCGGCAATCTGGACCACGGCGATCGTGCCATGGGGGCTTTCGATCAGCAGGGAATTGCGCTCATTGTCAGCTGGATGCCTTGTCGAGTTCGGCATTGACGAACTCTCCCTTCTTGTAGATCACCTGCGGAATCCGACCGGGAACCGGCGCACGGTTGATATGGCAGTTGAAAACATTCATGAAAACCGAAACGCGGGTCATCGGGCTCATCGCCAAGGCCCAGTTCGGCTGGCGGCACCACTTTGCGTGATATGGGAAATCCTGCCATCGGCCGGCGCGATGATGAAGTTGTCATTGACCGGTGTTACGCGCGGTGGATCGCGGAAAAACCAGGTGCACCAGGCTGTCAACAGCAGACCGATCCAGAACAGCGGACCCCAGAGCCAAGCCAAGAATGACTGATGCCACGAAAAAGACTGCGATGAACTTGTAGCCTTCGGGATGAATTGGAATGAGCGCATTGCGAATTGAGGATGAGACAGACATTTGGGTTCCGTTGTTGTGACCGCATCGAAAAGTCGGTCAGTATCTTCTGTGCACGGTCTTATCGTGACCTGCTAATGCATTCAAGGCGCTTCGCCAGCGTATCGTCGGCAAGATTGAACAACATGCCACGGGTTTACGTCGATTGCCGGCCGGCTTCTTTGGTATAGGGGCGCCTAGCGGTTCAGGACACCCAACGGATCGTTTTCGCGGGCGGCACGCAGGCGTTCCTCGGCTTCAGTTGCCTCGCGCTGGCGGTCCCACATTTCGCTGTAAAGGCCTTTCTTGTCGAACAGCGCCCTGTGGGTGCCGCGTTCGGCGATTTCTCCGGCCTTCAGCACGATGATTTCATCAGCGGAAATTACCGTCGAAAGACGGTGGGCGATAACCAGGGTCGTCCTGTTTTTCGAGACCATATCAAGGGCTGACTGGATTTCCCGCTCGGTCTGGGTATCCAGCGCCGAAGTTGCCTCATCGAGGATCAGAATTGGCGGGGCCTTGAGCAGGGTTCTGGAAATCGCAACACGCTGTTTTTCGCCGCCGGAAAGTTTCAGGCCGCGTTCGCCCACCTGGGTCTGGAAGCCGTCAGGCAAGCGACGGATAAAGTCACCAATCTGGGCCATTTCGGCGGCCTGTTCAACCTCTCCCTCACTAGCATCAATTCGACCATAACGGATATTGTAGGCAATGGTATCGTTGAACAACACAGTGTCCTGCGGAACCATGCCGATGGCTGCGCGAAGGCTTGCCTGTGTAACGTCGCGAATGTCCTGCCCGTCAATGGTGATAGAGCCGCCCGTCACATCGTAAAACCGGAACAGCAGACGGGAAATCGTGGATTTGCCCGCGCCGGACGGACCGACAATGGCCACTGTTTTTCCGGCGGGAACCTTGAAGCTGACATTCTTCAGGATCTTGCGCTCACGGGTCATAGTGAAAATCCACATTGTCGAACTGGATTGCGCCCGAGCTCACCGCAAGCGGCTTTGCGCCCGGAGCATCCTGAATTTCCTTTTCCTCTTCAAGAAGATCGAACATTGCCTCGAGATCCGTGAACCCCTGGCGGATTTCGCGGTAGATGAAGCCGATGAAATTGAGCGGAATGGAAAGCTGCAGCAACAGTGCGTTGATCAGGACGAAATCACCAAGGGTCTGCTCTCCTCGTGAAACAGCCATGGCTGACAGTACCATGCAGGCGCCCATGCCCAGGCCGAGATAACGGCCTGGCCAAAGTTCAGCCAGGCAAGCGATGTCCAGACCTTTGTGGCGGCTTTTTCATAGCGGGACATGGAAGAATCAAAGCGCTGGGCCTCCATTTCCTCATTGCCGAAATACTTGACCGTTTCGAAATTCAACAGCGAATCGACTGCCTTGGAATTGGCATCGGTGTCATTGGTGTTCATGTCGCGGCGGATTGCTATGCGCCAGTCGCTGGCCTTGACGGAAAACCAGGTATAGGCCCAGACCATTGCCGAGATGATGGCGACATAGACAAAGCCGAACTGGAACCAGATAACGACCGCCATGAAGGCAAACTCGATCATGGTCGGAGCGCCATTGAGAATGGTGAAGCGGACAATCGATTCAATGCCCTTGTGTTCCACGCTCGATCACCCGGGACAGGCCGCCGGTGCGCCTTGCCAGATGATAGCGCAAGCTCAGGGCGTGCATGTGCCTGAAGACGATCGTTGCAAGCTGGCGGACTGCGTGCTGGCCGACGCTGGCAAAGGCGGCATCGCGCAAATTGTTGAAACCAACGACCATTACCCGCCCGACATTATAGGCGATGACCAGCATGACCGGGGCAATCAGAATCGTCGGCAGCCAGTCGGGCAGCGCGCCTTCCTTCCATTGGTTGAGCGCATCGGTTGCCCATTTGTAGAAATACGGCACCAGAACCGTGATGATCTTGGCCAGGATCAGAACCGCCATGGCCCAGACCACGCGCAATTTGAGATCCGGGCGATCCGTCGGCCACATATAGGGCCACAAATTGCGGATGGTGGACATGGTTGCCCCGCTCTCCGCACTTACAATCTTGTTTACCCGGGTTCGTTTCAACGGGGTTTGTTTGCTCCGGGACGGCCTGCCCGGCTTCTGTTTCCCTGACGGATGCAGTCATGAATTGGAACTTTCGTTTTCCGGGGTTGCGCAAACATTCAGGCTGTTCATTGCGGCCAGGTCCCTCAATGATCGGGCCCAGCTCGCAAGGCGCGCACGATTGAGAGTGTATATGGAGCGCGTACCTTCCTGTTGCCAATTCACAAGTCCAACCGATTTCAACAGATCCAGATGCTGGGAAATCGTTGACTGAGCCAGAGGAAGGCAAGTCGCAAAAATCGCCACCGCAGCAGCGTTCACGCATTGCCAGTTGGCGCAGGATTTCAAGACGGGAAGGATGGCCGAGCGCCTTCAGGGCATCGGCAAGATCGCCTGTCTGTGTTTTGTCGAAAGTGCTTTGATGAATGCCCACAAAGTACTTTATCGGTGTTTACCGATATTTATCTATCGGCAAACACCGATGAATGCAAACGAAAACCAAAGCCAAGCAAACCGATTTCGGATATCAGCCCTGTTTTTCGGATTGCTGAACGGTCTCCTCGTCTGGAATATCAAACACCTGGCCCGGATAAATCTTGTGGGGATCCTTGATCTTGTTGGCATTTGCGGAAAATATCGTAGTGTATTTGCGCCCCTGCCCGAGCATCCTGCGCGAGATCTGCCAAAGACTATCGCCGCTGCGAATAATAACGGAGCGCCCGGTCTTGATGACTTCAGGTTCTGTCGCTTCTGCCGTTGGCTGATTGGCCACAGGCTGTTCACTCACCGGCTCAACTGCCGCCACTTGTGTCTCCAGCTGTGCGGGGACATTAGCCTCAACGGCAGGTTTGATGATTTCAGCGTCCATTTTCACATCAGCTGATTTCACAGGCGGAGCCTCTTCAACAACAGGGGCAGGTTCAGCCTCCGGCTTTGCTATCTCGGCCATCGTCTGCGGCACTTCCTCGCTCTGATGATCCACTACCACGGCAACTCTCGAGGCAACCTCCCCGGCACCCTCTTCAAGCATATCGACCCGCAGATCATGATTCCCTGATCCTAGCGTTTCATTGAGTTCAAGAAGGAAATTGCCAAACGGATTGACCTTGGCTGTGCCCTTGTATTCGTCGTTGATATAAACGCGAACCTGGCGTCCCGGCTCTCCTGTTCCGGCGATAAAAACCTTGCTGGCTTCCACATCGACAGCCTTCACCGCCACCTGTACCTTTTCGCTTTCATCCGGTTTTGGTGAAGGTTCCGGTTCAACAGAAGCCACCTCTTCGGCCTTGGCAGGCGTTTCGGCCTCAGGCTCGACCATCTTCGGTTCTTCAGCCTTTGAAACAGATTCGGGCTCGGCCTTGGGCGTCAGCACGGCCTCAGGCTGCTGGAGAATGCTCGATGCCTCGCCGGGCTCCTGCACCATCGCCAGAACTTCTCCCTTTGCGTCTTCCTTTTCGGGGATGGTAACAATCCCCGCCTCGGCCGAGAGGATCGGCTCACCCTTTTTGCCCATCCTCCAGCAGCGGGTGTTGCCCGATAATCAATTCATGACCGCCGGGGGCGAGCGGTGTATCAAACACAATCGCGAAATCACCTGACGGTCCTGACTTCCCGCTGGCAAGAACTTCGCCATTCTCAATAATTTCGACTTCGCTATTGGCTGGAGCGCGTCCGGCCACAACAACAGAGCCATCCCGCTCGACCCGTAAAATATCAAATCCCGGTAATAACCGGCTTTTCGACCGCCGGTTCGATGCCGGTGCGTCGGCCGGTTTCTATTTCGACCGGCAGCGCAGCGACTTCTTCTCTTCGTTTTCGGCGCTTCCTTCATGCTGCCGGATTCCGGCTGGCCGGAAAGAAGGCCCTGAATGACCGGCTTGACCGCATCATCCTTGATGAGGTAACCACCGCCCACCGCGGCAACCGAGGTTCCCGCAAACATGGCCGCTATCAATTTGATTGTACTGCCGGATAATCCTGCCATTTGTATCACACCCCGTGTTGCGCCCTGCAAGGCTGTCCTGATGTTGTGTTAACATACTGTAATTTACTCAGGCAGTCACCATTAACCATTCGTAAGGTTCACCGCTTTCCCCGGGGGCGCTACTGTCGCTGGCCCGAGCGGCTAAACCCCGATTTGGCAAAGAACTTCCGATTCACTTGTTTGCGATATTTTCTGCCTTCATGGTATCTGTGCAATTCTTTGTTGAAGTCCCTCGTAAATCTGATTGCAAATCTCCGTTAATTACCGGAATAAAGTCACCATGTCTGACCTGCGTTCAATTTGTGTCTATTGCGGATCACAGCCGGGAAACAATCCGCGTTACCGGGAAGCCGCGCGGGTTTTCGGGGCAGACATCGCCGCCAACGGCTTGCGGCTGGTTTACGGCGGCGGCGGCTCGGGCATCATGGGCGAAGTGGCCCGGGCGGTCAAAGGCGGCGGCGGCGACATTCTGGGCATCATTCCGGAATTCCTGATCCCCAAGGAGCGCGGAAACATGGGAGCCGATGGCAATGAACTTGGCGAGGTCATCGTCACAGCCGACATGCATGAACGCAAGACGAAACTGTTTGAAAATTCCGACGCCTTTGTGGCTCTGCCGGGCGGCATCGGCACGCTGGAAGAAGTTGTAGAGATCATGACCTGGGCGCAACTTGGGCGCCATGACCGGCCCATTGTTTTTGCCAATTTCGACGGCTTCTGGAACCCCATGCTGGACCTTATGGCGCATATGGCGGAAGCCGGATTCATCCACACGGCGAACAAACTGAAGCCTATGGTAGTGCATGAAGCGAAAGATATCGTTTCTGAAATCCGCAAATCAATTCGGGGTTAAACCCAACCAGTCTGCGTCAACTTGTTAATTGTCATTGGGCTGTCAGCAAACCGCAACGAAACTGAAACACGGGGCTGATTTCCTGATCCGGTATTCCTGCTATCAAACGGAAACGAGTCCCATGAAAAAAATTGTTGCCTCAACGGCACTGACTGTTGCCACGCTTCTTGCAAACTCCACCGGAACCTACGCTTCTTCAAATAATGTCCAGCTTGGACCGCGCCCCTTTTTCCTTGTTGAGAACATGGATGACGGACCATTGAAGGAAAGGCTGAAGGCCTGTTTTTCAAATACGCCTGTAAAATCGAACTGGTCCATCGGCCACCGCGGCGCTGCCCTGCAGTTTCCCGAACATACCAGCGAATCCTACACCGCAGCAGCGCGGATGGGCGCAGGCATTGTCGAATGTGATGTCACTTTTACCAAAGACCGCGAACTGGTTTGCCGCCATGCGCAAAACGACCTGCACACAACCACCAACATTCTTTCCAGCGATCTGGCCTCGTCCTGCGTAAAGCCGTTCGCTGCGGCAACTGCCGCCCAGCCGGCCTCTGCAGACGGCAAAACCGCAGACGCGAAGGCTCCTGCCAGCGCTGAATGCCGTACTTCTGAACTCACCCTTGCCGACTTTAAGACGCTCAACGGCAAGATGGACGCCGCCGATTCTGCAAGGCAACCGATGTTGCCGGGTTTCATGAACGGAACCGCCGACTGGCAGAACCGATCTCTATGCCACCCGGGGCACTTTGATGACCCACAAGGAATCCATTGCGCTGATCGAACTCACTGGACGTGCCAATTTCACGCCGGAACTGAAAACACCGTCGGTTGAAATGCCTTTCCAGGGCGATTTTACCCAGGATATGTATGCCCAGAAGATGATCGATGAATACAAGGAAGCCGGCGTTGACCCGTCCCTGGTCTGGCCTCAGTCCTTCAACCTCGAAGACGTGGTCTACTGGGTAAAGAACGAGCCGGAATTCGGCAAACAGGCAGTCTATCTCGACGACAGTTATGGTATTGCCAAGGCTGGTCACCGATGAAGCCGGAAACCTGCAACTCATACCATGCGTGACCTGAAGCAGATGGGAGTCAACTATATTGCGCCGCCCACTGTGGGTGCTCGTTGCTCTGGCTGATGACGGAAAGATGGTTCCGTCCACCTATGCAGAAGAGGCAAAGTACGCTGGCATCAAGATCATCACCTGGACAGCCGAACGATCAGGTCTGCTCAGCACCGGTGGCGGATGGTATTTCCAAAGCGTCTCTGAAGCCGATAGACAATGATGGTGATGTGTATAGCCTGATGAATGTCCTGCATGAGCAGGTCGGGATTGAAGGTCTGTTTTCCGACTGGCCGGCCACTACGACCTTTTATGCCAATTGCATGGGTTTGAAGTAGACGTTTCGCCAAACAGCTTTAATCAAGACCGCTCGGGATATCGCCGTGCGGTCTTTTTCAGATTTACCCTGCCATGGCGATTAGCGTCCGTCCGTTATTTCCTGAATGCCGACCAGGTATAGATCGCTAGTGCGATCCAGATCATCGCGAAGGCAACGCCCTGCCAGAAGCCAAATGGTTCCTTGAAGACAAAAAGCCCGATGATGAAAATCATCGACGGCGCGATGTACTGCATCAGCCCGATGGTGGAGAGTCGCAGTCCCTTGGCGCCGAAAGCGTAAAGGATCAGCGGTACGGCCGTTACCGGGCCGCAGCCGATCAGCAGCGTGGTTATCGAGGTATGTTTGAAGAAACTACCCTGCCCGCTGGCTTGCTATCAGCCAGATGATGATAGGCAAGGGCAAAGGGAGCGAGCAGGATGACCTCAACCAGAAAACCCTGGGTTGGGCCTACATCGACCGTTTTCCGCAGGAAGCCGTAAAGCGCAAAGGAAAAGGCCAGCACCAGGCTGATCCACGGGAAAAATGCCGCCCTGTACCGTCAGCAGGACCACCGCAAGTGGTGGCAATGGCCAAGCGCCGCCATCTGTGCCGGCTTGAAGCGGTCGCCAAGAAACACGGCCCCCATGGCGACCGTGATCAGCGGGTTGATGTAGTAACCCATGGCGGTTTCGAGCGTGCGCTCAACGGAAATCGCCCAGACATAAATGCCCCAGTTCAGCGAAATGATGGTCGCGGTGACCAGCAAGATGCCGAGCTTTTTCGGGTCTTTCGAAGCGTGGGCAGAATGTCATTGGTACGGCCCAATCCACCACAGAATTGCGAGGCCACCGGCAGCGACCAGAAGCACCCGATGGGCCATGACTTCCACCGCGCTGATATCGGCCAGCAGCTTCATGTAAAGCGGCAGAAAGCCCCAAAGCAGATAGGCGGAGAGCGCATAGAAAAATCCGGCGCGGGTGTCGCCGGATTGGCTCGTGGTCTTGGAGCGTCTTTTCAGCCTCGGCAATTCTCACAACAAATCGCCTCACGCTGCGCCCGCCTTCATCAGCTTGTAATTGATCGAGTCGATCAGCGCCTGAAACGATGCATCGATGATATTGTCGGAAACGCCGATGGTCGACCAGCGCTCGCCGCTGTCGTCCATGCTGTCGATCAGAACGCGGGTGATTGCCTCGGTGCCGCCATTGAGGATGCGCACCTTGTAGTCCACCAGTTCCAGATCCTCGATCTGGCTTTGATATTTGCCGAGGTCCTTGCGCAGGGCACGGTCGAGCGCGTTGACCGGGCCATTGCCCTCGGCGACGGAAAAATACATTTCGCCGTCAACCTCGACCTTCACCACGGCCTCCGAAACCGTGATGATATCGCCATTGGCGTTGAAGCGGCGCTCGACCTGGGTCCGGAAACTCTCGACCTTGAAGAATTCCGGCACGCGCCCGAGCCTGCGGCGGGCCAGCAGTTCGAAGCTCGCCTCCGCCGCCTCATAGGCATAGCCCTTGGCCTCGCGCTCCTTGACGATGGAGATCAGGCTGTCAAGGGCCGGATCGTCCTTGTGAAACGTCAATGCCCTTGCGTTTCAATTCGTTGATGAAGTTGGATTTGCCGCCCTGGTCCGACACCATGACCCGGCGGTTATTGCCGACCGACTTCCGGCTTCACATGCTCATAGGTTTCAGGGTCCTTCAGGATTGCCGACGCGTGAATACCGGCCTTGGTGGCAAAGGCCGACGTGCCTACATAGGGCGCCTGATGATAGGGTGCCTGATTGATCATCTCGTCGAACTTGTGGGAAATGCGGGTCAGGCTTTCCAACTGTTCGGCATTGATGCCGGTTTCAAAGCGCTCGGCATAGCGCGGCTTCAACGCCAGGGTCGGGATGATCGTGGTCAGATTGGCATTGCCGCAGCGCTCGCCAATGCCGTTCAGCGTTCCCTGGATCTGGCGCGCGCCCGCCTCCACCGCCGCCAGCGAATTGGCAACCGCCTGCCCCGTGTCATCATGGGCATGAATGCCGAGATGATCGCCGGGAATACCGGCTGCAATGACCGCTCTATGATTTCACTGATTTCAGAGGGCTGCGTGCCGCCATTGGTATCGCAAAGCACAATCCAGCGCGCACCCGCCTCATGGGCGGCTTTTGCGCAGGCGATTGCATAATCCGGATTGGCCTTGTAGCCGTCAAAGAAATGTTCGCAATCGACCAGCGCCTCGCGGCTGGCGCCTTTTGCCGCCTTGACGGAATCCGTGATGGACGTCCAGATTTTCCTCATTGGTGCAACCAAGCGCCACCTTCACATGATAGTCCCAGCTCTTGGCGACGAAGCAGATCGCATCGGTTTCGGCTTCGATCAGGCCTGCAAGGCCTGGATCATTGGAGGCAGAAACCCCTGCCCGCTTGGTCATGCCAAAGCCGACAAAGGAGGCCTTCTTCGTGCGTTTTCTGGAAAAGAACTCCGTGTCGGTCGGGTTGGCCCCGGGATATCCGCCCTCGACATAATCCAAGCCGAGATTCATCGAGCATTTCGGCAATCGCAATCTTGTCGGCCACCGAAAAATCAATGCCGGGCGTCTGCTGCCCGTCTCGAAGTGTCGTGTCGAAAAGATAGATGCGTTGTTTCGTCATGGTCATTGCCCAGTATGCCCGGCTTTCGTTCGTTTGCCTGTCCTCGCAGCTTAGGCTGCTGCGGGCAAGGCGGGGTGCGTCTGCTGCCCGTCTCTAAGTGTCGTGTCGAAAAGATAGATGCGCTGTTTCGTCATGGTCATTGCCCGGTATGCCCGGCTTTCGTTCGTTTGCCTGTCCTCGCAGCTTAGGCTGCTGCGGCAAGGGTGCGTCTGCTGCCCGTTCTAGCGTCGCAAAGATAGATGCGGTTTCGTCATGGTCATTGCCCAGTATGCCCGGCTTTCGTTCGTTTGCCTGTCCTCGCAGCTGGGTGCTGCGGGCAAGCGGGGTGCGTCTGCTGCCCGTCTCTAAGTGTCGTGTCGAAAAGATCGATGCGCTGTTTCCATGTCGCCCAATATGCCCGGCTTTCGTTTGTTTGCCTGTCCTCGCAGCTTAGGCTGCTGCGGGCAAGGCGGGGTGCGTCTGCTGCCCGTCTCTAAGTGTCGTGTCGAAAAGATAGATGTGCTGTTTCGTCATGGTCATTGCCCAGTATGCCCGGCTTTCGTTTGTTTGCCTGTCCTCGCAGCTTGGGCTGCTGCGGGCAAGGAGGTTTCCACTTTTGCACCGATCATCAAAAAACACCTGAATACCAAAGCACGGCAAGGACGATCAGAATGACAACGACCGCCTTTATCAGAAAACCGTAAATCAACCATTTCGGCATTTCCTTGTCAGGATCGCGCCTGCCTTGCGGTGTGTTCATTGTTTTCCCTTTACTGTCCAGTTGTCAGTGTCATGATCAGGGTGCTGATTGGAGATGACACAGGCATTCCAGACGTTGTTTTCCTGCTGGCCCTCGGTTGTCGCTTCCGGGATTTCTTCAAGATGCATCACCACATCAAGGCGGTCCGTGACGTTGGCGTGATAGTCGATGTCGATGGCATCGGGATTATCCAGCGAACCAATCGCGATCTCGTAAACCAGGCCGTTTCTCTGAAGGGGTTTCCAGTGTGAGCGGCGTGCCGCATATGCCGCAAAAGCCCCGTTCGGAGACATTCGATGAGGCATAGGCAGCGCGCTCGCCGCGGGTCCACTCAAAGCCCTCCACTTCAACCAGCGGGGCGAAGTAATTGCCCATCGCCTTCTGGCACATGCGGCAATGACAAATCGACGCGCGACCGTGTTTGGCAAAACGATAACGAACAGCACCACACTGGCAACCGCCTGAAAAACCGCTCACCGCTTTACCTCCCAGGTTGTGATGCGTTCGCCGGTTTCTGAGTCTTTTGAATCCTTTAGCTGGATTCCCTGCGAAAGAAGTTCATCTCGGATGCGGTCCGCCTCAGCCCAATTTTTCTCGGCGATGAAAGCGAGGCGTTGGGCTGACCAGTTCTGACGGATCAAACGCAGAATCCGTCTTTCGACATGCTCAAAACCAAGCATGTTCAAGAACCGTTAGCAACCTCGCCCGGCAGCAATGTCGTTTCTGCTCAGCTGTGCTATCACCGAAGACATGTCCAGATCATTCGCCAAGGCGTTGACTATAGTGGAAGGCAAGCTACCCTGTGCTTCGCAATCAACCTTTCGATGCCATTTTGCCAAAATATTATCCGCCTCCTCCAGTCGCTTCACGGAGAAATCAATCGGCTCGCGGTAGTGGGTCATCAGCATGGCGAGGCGCAGCACTTCGCCCGGCCATTTGCGCCCGCCGAATTTTTCCGTGTGCAGCAGATCGTGGATCGTCACGAAGTTGCCGTCGGACTTGGACATCTTCCTGCCCTCGACCTGAAGGTAGCCATTGTGCATCCAGATGTTTGCCATCCTGTCCGTGCCATGGGCGCAGCAGGACTGGGCGATCTCGTTTTCGTGGTGCGGGAAGATGAGGTCCAGCCCGCCGCCATGGATGTCGAAGGTTTCGCCCAGATGGGCCTTCGCTCATGACCGAGCATTCGATGTGCCAGCCGGGGCGGCCATGGATGTGATCGCGTTTCGCCGTCGACCGTGAATGCGCCGTCCCAGCCGGGCTGGTCGTCGGACGGATTCTTTCCACAGACGAAGTCGCCCGGATTTTCCTTGTGGTCCTTTGCCTCGCATCCGCGCGCCAGCCTGCTGGTCTTCCAGCTTGCGGTTTGACAGTCGGCCATAGGGCGGAATGCCGTGTCCCCATGGAGGTGACATCGAAACAGGATCTCCGCTGCCCTCGCGCCCGTGCGCGACATAGGCGTGTCCCTTGTCGAGCAGCGTCTGGATCATTTCGCGACCATGCCGTCGATATGTTCGGTGGCGCGCGGCTCGATGGTCGGCTCAAGGCAGCCGAGCGCCTTCACATCGGCGTGAAACTGGTTGGCGGTTTTTTCGGTGACCTCGCGGATGGCCTCGTTGAGGCTCATTTTGCCGGCGGCGATCTCGGTCGCCGAAATCGCGCAGGGCGCGGGCGTTGATCTTGTCGTCCACATCGGTGATGTTGCGCACATAGGTGACGTGATCCTCGCCATAAAGATGGCGCAACAGGCGGAACAGCACATCAAACACGATCACCGGACGGGCATTGCCGATATGGGCAAAATCATAGACGGTCGGCCCGCAGACATACATGCGGACATTGTCGGCATCGATCGGCTCGAAAATCTCCTTTTGCCGCGTCAGCGTGTTGTAGAGTTTCAGTTCAGCTCATCAGCGACGGGCCTCCCGCATTCAAGTTTGTTTTGCAGCTTGTCCGAAAACCGGTTCCCACTTTTCGGGCTGCAAAACGCGGCCCGCAGACATACATCCGGACATTGTCGGCATCGATCGGCTCGAACGACCTCTTTTTGTCTGCGTCAGCGTGTTGTAGAGGTTTGATTTCAGTTTCTGCAGTCATTTCGGATTCCATGGATAATTCGCCAGCTCAGCTGAAGCTTCTGACCTGTTTCGACCATGCGGCTTTTCCCGGCAAGGCCGAATTGTCGAAATCATGTTTGGAAATTTGACAAAAACCCGGTCACTTGCCGATTGGACGCGCTCAGCAGCCAAATAATGCGGCAACAGATAATGCCAGTAATGTTTTTGCGGTTTTTCATGGCGACATTAACTGCCAGCTTTTGCTGTCAGCCGACAAAATGTGGAAGGCATCGCGTATCCTTAAACGGCATTCTCAAATAAATCGTCCTGGAATTGAGCAATACTGCTTTTAACCCATTTTTGGCGTCCAGGCTGTTTACCACCCATTAATGTATCGTTGTTCACTCATTGGAAGGCTCGGGTCGAATTAGCCCCACTTTTTCCGTCCGGTTCTTGCGCCTGCTTGTGCAATCCAGAACAGGCGCTTTTTTTGGCTGGTGGTCAAATGATGCTTTTGAGCAGTGAAAACCCCAGCAGGGCCATGACCATGGCAATCAGCCCGTCGAGTATCTGCCAGGCACGCGGATTTGGCAAACAGCGGCTTGAGTATGCGGGCGCCATAGCCAAGGCCGAAAAACCAGACGAAGGAAGCGAGGACCGCGCCAAGCCCGCAAAGTAAATCCTGCGCATTGCCGACATATTTCGTCGAAAACGACCCGACCAGAACGACCGTATCGAGATAGACATGGGGATTGAGCCAGGTGAAACCCGGCGCAAACGGCAATGGCCGATGCCAGTGAAGGCGCGATCCGCATCAGCTGCCTTGAGGACTTCAGGTTTCATTGCCCGTCTGGCGGCAATCAGCGCGTAGGCAAACAGGAAGACCGCGCCAAAAAGCGCAATCGCCGTCAAGTAGACAGCGGCTGGGCCTGAACGATTGCGCCCAGACCTGCCACCCCCAGCATGATCAAGGACGGCATCGGAAACCGCGCAAAACAGGCAGAGCCAGAAGACATGGTGGCGCAACAGCCCCATGCGCAGAATGTAGGCGTTTTGCGCACCTATCGCGATGATCAGCGACCCGCCCAAAATGAAACCTGAAAGCGCGGCGGAAAACATCATGGATCCCTCCCTAAAACAAATCAAACTGGTCGGGTTTCTTACCTACCTCGGCGTTTTGCCGGCTTTGCGACCATTGGCGAGCCGGTCATTCCTTTCGAGTTTCACCGGCTCTGGATATCGGGTCCGGCATTGGCCACCTTGTTGACCTTGTCGCTGACCGCAATTGCTTCAAAGAAACCGTCCTCCACCGGCTTCATCAGATCGGCAACATCGCGTGGTTCCTGCGATCCTGCAATCGAGCCAGCGGTCGAAATCCTGCGGCCTGATAACCACCGGCATGCGGTGATGGATCGCCCCGATCTGCCGTGTTGGCCGAAGTCGTCAGAATGCAGCCGGAATCGATTTCGCTGCCGCCCGCATCGGACCAGGTTTCCATCAACCCGCCAAAGCAGACAATCGCCGCCGTCCGCCGGCCTGATCCACCAGGCCTGCTTCGGCAGGGATTTGTCGGCCGGCCTGTGCCATTCGTAAAAGCCCGAAGCCGGTATCAAGCGTTCGCCGATGGCGCATGGCCGCGCGAAAGGACGGTTTTTCGGCTGCCGTTTCAGAGCGGGCATTGAGCAGCAGGGTAAAATCCTGCGGGTCCTTCACCCAGGAAGGCACCAGGCCCCAGCGCACAAGCGTCGCCTGTGCGATTTCCTGCCGGCCCGTTTGCGACCATGAGAATTGGCTGGGTCGGCGCGATATTGTAGCGCGGCGGAAACGGATCGATCTCGTCGAGTTCGAAACAGTTCCGCCACTTCTTCCGGTGTTGCTGTCAGCGAATATCTGCCGCACATGCTGTTCCAGGGCCTTTCATCCGAACTGTTTTGACCAGGGTCTGGACCTCGATAGCTTTCAGGCAACCGGGAATACCTGGCATGGAAGCGGAAACAATCCTGCCGTGAACGCCAATCTGGCTGAAATTTTTCACATCTTGCAGGTTGCAATCCGCTGATTTTGAACTACTCCCATTTCAAAATCTACAACAACCTCGCGATCCCTTCTCTCAGGGCCGGTTACCGGGGCATCCATTCTGGCCATTACCGGCGGACGTGCGGTTATCGTCAAACGCGGCAAGGAACCTTCTAAGGGGCTATGGGCGCTTCCGGGCGGCAGGCAGGAATTTGGCGAGACCCTCGAAGAGGCAGCGCGGCGTGAACTGCATGAAGAAACCGCCCTGACCGCCCATGAACATGCGGCATGCTCCAACTGATAGAACCCATGCGGTTCGGCGATGACGGCAGTATCCACAGCCATTATGTTCTGGGCGTTTTTCATACCAAAGAACGTAACGGGCATATTGCAGGCGGGAGATGACGCTGACGAGGCGTGATGGGTGATGCGAAGCGAACTCGCGCAATTTGAGTTTACCGGAACCAGTCTGGAAATCCTGGAAGAGCACCTGCCCTGAAACGGTATTCACCGAAAAATGAACATATCTTACTGGCAGCAACTCCAGGACAATGGCATGTTTCCGGGAGAGGAGAGTGTAATGAGACATTCGTATCCGCTTCAGACTATTATTTTCGGCAAAAGAATTCCGCATTCATTGATCATGCAGATATCTCTTGCGCGCAAACTGGCCTTTGCCGTTTTAAGCGTTGTGCTGGTCATGCTCGCCATTTCAGCGGCTCTCGCCGATCCGAATCCCAATGTCTGGGAAAAATGGAAAACCGATTTTGAGAAACGGTCCATTCCCTTTGGCGAAGTGTTGTCGGGCGGGCCGCCCAAGGATGGAATTCCGGCAATTGATGATCCGGTATTTGTCAGCCTGGCTGAAGCGCAAATCGAGGATCTCGAACCGGTCATCGGCTTTGAGCATAATGGCGAAGCGAAAGCCTATCCGCTATCGGTTTTGATGTGGCATGAAATTGCCAATGATATGGTCGGCGGCCACCCCTTTGCCGTTACCTATTGCCCGCTTTGCAATGCGGCGATTGTCTTTGATGCCCTGATTGACGGGAAACGCCATGACTTTGGTACCACCGGCAGGCTGCGCAATTCCGATCTCCTGATGTATGACAGGCAAACCGAAAGCTGGTGGCAGCAATTCTCCGGGGAAGCCGTCATCGGCGATTATGTTGGCAGGACACTCACAATTGTGCCTTCCCGCCTCGAGAGTTTTGCGAACTTCAAAAAGCGCTATCCGGAAGGAAAGGTCCTTGTACCAAACAATCCCGGCCTGCGGGACTACGGGCGCAATCCCTATGTCAAATATGACAGCCGCCCTGCCCCCTATCCGCTTTATACCGGAGACATGCCGGAAGGTATCAGCCCCATGGCGCGGGTTATCGTGCTGCGGCGGGAAGGCAAAGCAGTTTCAGTAATCGCCCTCGACAAGGTGCGCCGCGACCAAAACCCTGGAAGAACAGGGTTTCATGATTTCCTGGCAGGCCGGACGTGCGTCTGCCCTTGATGAAGGGATCATTGCCGAAGGGCGGGATGTGGGCAATCTGGTTGTCACCGAGATGATTGATGGCGAAACCCGCGATGCGGTTCATGACATCACCTTCGCCTTTGTTGCCCATGCCTTCCACCCGGAAATTTCCATACAGCAATAGGCAATGATTTGGCCTTGATCAGCCAGCCAATCAGGGGATTCAAAGTCCGTTGGGCCTCGTATTTACCGTGAAAGCCGCCAGACCTTGATTTTGCCGCGATGGCGGGGCAAAGGTTTCATGTGTTCAGCTTTGGTCAGGCCGTTATAAATGCGTTTCATGGTTCGCAATAGCCTATTGGTCTTTTCGATTGCCGTTGGCAGTGTGTTTGCCGGCGGCGGTCCAGAGGCACTTGCCCAGAGCGAAAATGCCCCCGCCGCTGAGGAAACACTCGCACCGCCGAAAATCAGAACCCTGCCGCCTGCCTATGGCGAGCAGATGTTGCGGCTTGCAGAGGTTCTTGGGGCGCTTCATTACCTGCGGGCCCTGTGTGATGCTGATGAAGGGCAATTGTGGCGCGAGGAAATGCAGAAACTTCTCGAAGCTGAAGATCCAACGCCCGAGCGCCGCGCCCAGTTGACAGCACATTTCAACCGCGGGTTCAGGGGGTACTCGGAGATTTACCGGGAATGCACCAAACCCGCCTCGGATGCCGCCAACCAGTTCCTCAAACAGGGCACGCGGCTCGCCGCCGAAATACCCAACCGGTACGGGCGTTAACCCTACTGCAGGTTTCCCTCTCGAAATGCAGCGCCGTTCCATTATAAGGTTTGCAACAGAACCAACCCATTTTGATGTTTGCCATGAATTATGAACCCCATGAAAACCTGGAAGAATTGATTGCCGAAGAAAAACGGCTGATTGCGCAGGAGCATCTTCTGGAAGCCTGGGAAGCAGGGATCGGTGACGGTATCGAAAACGAGATCATTGCTGGTTGCCTTTGCCAAAGAGCTTGTTTATCAGCTGGCAAAAACCAATGGTCACGGATGCGGTTGGTGAGCTTCTCGACATAGCTGAACGGTCATGCATGAGTCGGGCGATTTCATCGTTGGCAAAACCATTCAGTAGTTTGGGTCAAGACTTACTTCCTGACTGATATTTTCATCCCTACCTGTCGTCGATGATGCATTGATCTCCGTTGGTGCTTTCCAGCGTCATGAATTCTCCAATTGAAATTTTGACTTTTCCACGCTTTCAGCGTAGCATTGCAGCGTTGCGATGCGGAAACAGGGTTTGGACCATTCGGGATGATTGCGCCTTACAATAGAGTTGGAAGAGCGTGTTGGCGGGGTTGGCAGCCACCGGCATTGCGGTATCGGTTTGCGCTGCCGCCCCGGCACTCCCCCTGCCCGCCGGGAGCGTGTAAAAACGATCTCAGGCAATTCGCACAAAGCAGTGACAATCAGGACGATACCGCCGCCGGCGAAGAACAAGGCGTTGAAGAGACCGCACCGGGAGGCAAAGCGACGACTGACGACAGTACGGCCAGCCCGGCTGACAGCAGTTTAATAGCGGCCACCCCTGCCTGAAATACTGAGCGACCTAAACGACATTCCCTTCCCGGTCCGCAAGATGCGGGAACTCATTCTGGAGGCTGCCAGAAGCGGCGACATCGAGAAGCTGCGGCGCTATATCGGCTATGGCGATGATGTCACCATGCTCTCCCTTGGCGGTCATGATGAAGATCCGATCAGCTTTTTGAAGGCCTTGTCAGGAGACCCCGAGGGGCATGAAATTCTCGCCATCATTACCGAAATTCTCGAAGCACCCTTTGTGAAAATCGAGGAAGTGCCCGGCCAGGAAATCTATGTCTGGCCTTATTATTACGCCTATCCGTTTGACAAATTGACGCCGGAGCAGCGGGTGCAGCTGTTCAGGATCATCACCTATGGCGACTATGAAGAGATGGCCACCTTCGGCAGCTACATCTTTTACCGCCTCGGCATCACGCCTGAAGGACGCTGGCGGTTTCTGGTGGCAGGAGACTGATCCTCCCGGGCTCATGCCCCATAAGGAGAAAGCGATTGTATTTTCCTGACGCATTTGGTCCTATGTCAGGGTCATGGGAAATTACCGATTAACAGAACTGAAAAACAGAAAATTGTTGCGGATCGCAGGAGCAGATGCCGCAGTCTTTTTGCACGGCCTGGTCACGTGTGATGTGGAACATCTCAAGCCTGGTGAGTTGACCTTTGGTGCCCTGCTTTCGCCGCAAGGTAAAATCCTTTTCGATTTCTTCATTCTTGCCTCAACCAGCGGCTTTATCGTGGATGTTGATCAATCCATGGCAGACGATCTGATAAAACGGCTGGTGTTTTACCGGTTGCGGGCCAAGGTCGATATCGAACCCATGGACGAACGGTCCTCCGTTTTTGCCATTACCGGCGATGATATGAAACCTTCCGACATTATTGCTGACGGCGTGATTGCCATGGACCCCAGACATTCGGGCATGGGGGCAAGGGGCTATTTGCGCAGACTGCCTGAGGCGGTCGATACCGGCACATCCACTGACCTGGAAAAATGCCGCATTGAGCTTGGTATGCCGGAAGGCGGCAAGGATTTCGCCTTTGGTGATGCCTTTCCTCACGAAGTCCTTATGGATCAGTTCAAGGGCGTTGATTTTGCCAAGGGTTGCTATGTGGGGCAGGAAGTGGTTTCGCGCATGCAGCATCGCGGCACAGCGAGAAAGCGTATTATCAAAATCGCCAGCGACAAGCCGCTTCCCACACCGGGTTGTGAAATCATTGTTGGCGGTAAAACTGTCGGAGAAATCAGCAGTACCCTCGGAAATGCGGCCTTGCAATGGTGCGCCTTGACGAGGCGGCCGCCTCACCATGGCGGCGAGATTGCCATGGCTGGCAGTCAGATCGTCTCGCTCACCATTCCCCATTGGTGCACATTTGACTGGCCAGTCTGACAGCGCTAATCCGATGGAATACATCTCTCGCCAAGGCATACAACTCGCTTGCAGGCTTCGTGGACCTTGATTGAATCGGCTGCGCCGTTCATACCTTGGGAAATTCGTCAGCACAGAAGTCACCATGGCATCACCAAGGAAATCCATACCGAAAGAAACGCGCGCATGGCAACGCATGTTATCGGGCCGACGGCTTGACCTGCTTGAGCCATCGGCCCTTGATGTGGAAATCGAGGACATCGCCCAGGGCCTTTCGCGGGTGGCCACGCTGGAACGGCCAGACCAAGGGCGATCATGCCTTCAGCGTTGCCCAGCACTCGCTGCTTGTGCTGGACATTTACCGCGGCTGGAAACCGGCCCTGACATCGAACACCAACTGGTTTGCCTGTTGCATGATGCGCCGGAATATGTGGTCGGTGACATGATCTCACCGTTCAAGGCGGTTGTGGGCGGTGACTACAAAAGTGTCGAGGAACGTCTGCAGGAGGCCATTCATCTGCGTTTTTCCCTGCCGGTACGAACCGCGTGACACTCAAGAAGAAAATCAAGAAAGCCGACACGATTGCCGCCTTTTTCGAGGCAACGCAGCTGGCCGGTTTCAGCGACAGACGAGGCGCATGAATATTTCGGCAGGCCCCAAGGCGTTTCGCCTGATGGCCTGCCGCTATCGCCGTGGCCTGCGAAACTGGCCATGGCCAACTTCCTGAAGCGTTTCAACGCTCTGGAAAACAGCCGCAGCAGCTCCCGGACCGAGGCGCGCTGCCAATGGCTGAAACGGGCAAGGCAATCAGGATTACGAGAAGCGGGATCGAGATCGGCCTCAACGCGGCGATTATCGCCATGGTGGACAACGCGCCTGCCATACTGCGAATTCCCGGCGATGATGATGGTGAACTGGATGCATTGCCCTTCGGCCCGTTTGATCCCTCGCAGCACCGGACCATGGAACGCGGCCTTCGCCAATGGGTCGAAGAACAAACAGCATTGAAACTTGGCTATGTTGAGCAGCTTTACACCTTCGGGGACCGTGGCCGCCATCGTCAGGAAGGCGATGCCGGTCCGCATGTGGTGTCGGTCGGATACCTTGCCCTAACGCGTCTCAAGGCTGATCAGGACGCAAGACTGAAGCTGTCAGGAGCCAGTTTCAGGAATAGCTATCTCTTCCTGCCCTGGGAAGACTGGCGCGAGGGGCGACCGGCCATTCTTGATGATGTGATTATTCCAAGGCTGATGGACTGGGTCACCATGAAGGGCAACACTTCAGTTGCAGCAGGTCTTGCCACGATAGACCAGGGCAACCGGAACCGCGTGCGTATTGCCTTTGGCCTTGACGGTGTTCGCTGGGACGAGGAGCGCGTGCTGGAGCGATACGAATTGATGTATTCGGCCGGACTGCTGCAAGAAGCGGTCGCAGACGGACGCGTTACGACAACTTCCATGGCGCATCCGCTTGGCACTTCCATGTTGCATGACCACCGGCGAATTCTGGCAACGGCACTGGCCCGTTTGCGCTCCAAACTGAAATACCGCCCCGTGATTTTCGAACTCATGCCGGATGAATTCACGCTCCTGTCCCTTCAGCAGACCGTTGAGAGCATTATGGGCCGCAAGGTCCACAAGCAGAATTTCCGCCGACTGGTGGAGACCAATGACCTGGTGGAGCCGACCGGAAAGACCTCGCTTTCCACCGGAGGCCGCCCCGCTGCACTCTTCAAGTTCCGGAGGGAAGTCCTGGCCGAGCGCCCTGCCCCAGGATTGAAACTCGGGCGCGGATAAGCATCTCCTCCCATGCAACCCTTTCATTCGACGGGCGTTAGAGACGTTACCCACTCTTTATGCGGGTTTGACAGTCAAAGGAATAAAATAGGGTAAGTCACCCCGTTTTCACCCCCAACGGGGGTGACGTTCCAAGTAGGCGCCATATGTAAATGGATAGTCGCAACCTGCAGGAACGGTTTTCCATGTTTGCCAAATTCCCACCCGTTACAACCGCCTTGTTCAAATCAATACTCCTTTCGGCTTTCCTGTTTTGCCTCTCACTTACCCATGCAGCTACAAAGGAGTTAAGTCAGTCCGAATTGCTGCAACGGGTAAAAAAAGGTGAAGCGTTTGCGATGATGCGCCATGCCTTGGCACCGGGGACAGGTGATCCTTCAAATTTTTACGTGAATGATTGCGCGACGCAGCGCAATCTCTCGGATGAGGGCAGAGAGCAGGCAAAAAATATCGGTTCCGAGTTCATCAAGGCCGGAATAAAGGACGCGAAAGTCATGACAAGCGAGTGGTGCCGGTGCCGCGAGACCGCTGCGCTGCTTGGCATTGGCACGCCTGAAACACTGGCACCTTTGAACTCGTTCTTCCAGAACAGGGCAAGCGGCGTGAGCCAGACGAAAGAACTGCGAAATTGGCTCGGTAGGCAGGAAAATGCCAAGTCTGTCGTTCTGGTAACTCACCAGGTAAATATTACGGCTCTCACCGGGGTCTATCCGGCATCCGGTGAAACGGTGGTTTTCAGGATGACTGACGATCAAGCCATCGAGGTTCTGGGAACTTTTCTTGCCAGCAAGCCCTGATATCGAAACCTAGCCGATTTCGATATCAAGCCCCAGATCAAGGGTTGGCGCGGCCATGGTGATCTTGGAGGTTGAGATATAATCGACACCTGTTTCGGCGATTTCCTTTACCGTGGAGATGTTGACATTGCCGGATGCTTCGAGCTTCACGCGTCCCTGATTGTCCGCCTTGTTGATTGCAACAGCTTCGCTCAATTGCGCCGGAGTCATGTTGTCGAGCAACACCACATCCGGCTCTGCCCGAAGGGCTTCGCGGAACTGTTTCAGCGTGTCAACCTCAACCTCCACCTTCATAAGGTGCCCCGCATAGGCCCGCGCGCGCCTGATGGCGAGATCCACGCCACCGGCGACCGCTATGTGATTGTCCTTGATCAGGATCGCATCATCAAGGCCGAAACGGTGGTTTGATCCGCCGCCGCATTTGACGGCATATTTGTCAAAGGCGCGGTGGCCGGGAATGGTCTTGCGGGTGCAGGTTACTTTCGCATTCGTGTGGCTGATCAGGTCCTGGAATTGGCCGGTATAAGTTGCGATGCCGGACATGCGCATGAGATAATTGAGTGCCACCCGTTCAGCAGCCAGAATGGCGCGGGCATTGCCCTCAATACGAGCGACTTTCTGTTTGGCCTTGATGCGATCGCCATCCCTTGCCAGTGCCTTGAATTTCAATGCCGGATCAATGGCGCGAAAGGCTGCCTCTGCCAGTTCGATGCCGGACAGAATTCCGTCTTCGCGGCTTGCCAGCACTGCCCTCGCCTTCGCGTCAACAGGAATGGTGGCGTTGGAGGTGACATCCCCTGCCCGGCCGAGATCCTCAAGCAGGGCTGCGCGCACCGCCTCCTCAATCAGGATTGGAGACAGATGAGCAGGCAGGGATTCGATCTTTGCCGGCCTGTTTTTCGGTTTGCTGGCCAAGGCTATTTCCTTTGACGGTTTGAATTTCGTTTTCCGAAGTCAGGCCGGCTGTTCCACAGGCGCATGCCCGGTTATTTCCGCGATCTTTCCTTCCGCATCTTCAAGTGAAATAAAGGTTCGATGCTTCCATTCCTCGCGCTCCACCGGAAAATCGGAGCGGAAGTGTCCGCCCCGGCTTTCTTCGCGGGTCAAGGCGGCAATTGCCATCATCTTGGCGGTGGTCAGCGTGTTGGCAAAGCGGTGGGAGCGGTTTTCGCGCTCCAGCTTGTCGATCTCCGACACCGCTTCCTTCATGCCCTCACCGTCGCGGATCACACCGATTTTGGCGATGACATGACCGAGCGCAGTTTTTTCATGGCAGGGCCATCTTCTGCGGTATAGGCATCCTCGTCCAGGCCGGACTTGTCTTTCCAGGCATTGGTGCGCGGATCGGGCAACAGGCCGGAAATATTGCTGGGCAATGCGTCCTGCAAAAACCACGGCCTCCAGAAGCGAATTGGAGGCAAGGCGGTTGGCACCATGGGCGCCGGTCGAAGTCACCTCGCCGCATGCCCACAAGTCCGTCAAGTGAGGAGCGGCCATCGGCATCGGTCAAAATACCGCCCATGAAATAATGGGCAGCAGGAATGACCGGGATCATTTCGGTTTACCGGATCGATGCCGGCCTCCTTGCAATAGCCATAGACGGTCGGAAACTCCTCCGAGAAGTGCGAGCCGACGGCCTTGGTGCAATCGAGAAATGCGCCGCGCCCGGACATGACTTCGGCAAAAATGCCGCGTGCCACGATATCCCGCGGGGCCAGTTCGCCTGCCGGATCAATATCCAGCATGAAACGATGCACCGGCGGAATTGTGCAGGGTGCAGCCTTCGCCGCGCAGGGCCTCGGTGGCCAGAGGTGCCGGGTCCTTGCCGACATTGATTGCGGTTGGGATGAAACTGAACGAATTCGGGATCGGCAATCATCGCGCCTGCCCGTGCCGCCATGCCGATGCCGCCGCCGCGGGCCTCCGTCGGGTTGGTGGTGATCTCGTAAAGATGGCCGACGCCGCCGGCGGCCATGACAACCGCCCTTGCGGGAAAGAGGATGCGCTTGGGCGATTTTCCGCCTTCCGGACGGGCAACCAGCCCTGTGACGAAGCGGCCTGCAGTGGTGATTTCCTCGGCGACATAACCTTCCATCAGGCGGATGGTGGGGGTTGCTTTCACGGCGGCCACCAGCGCCTCCATGATGGCGCGGCCGGCCATGTCGCCCTTGACGCGGACAACACGGTTTTCCGAATGGGCGGCTTCTCGCGAGGTTTGCAGACGTCCTTCGAGGTCGCGGTCGAAAGGCACACCATATTCCAGCAGGTCGTGAATACGGTCAGCGGCTTCGGAGGCCATCAGCCGGGCGATCCGTTCATCGACGATGCCGGCACCGGCAGCGAGTGTATCGGCCACGTGTTTCTCGACCGTATCGCCCGGAGAGACTGCTGCGGCGATACCTGCCTGCGCCCAGGCGGACGAAGCGCCCCGCCCGATCGGGGCGGCAGCAATGACGGTTACGGGGCGCGGCGAGAGTTTCAGGGCGCAGAACAGCCCGGCCAAGCCCGCCGCCAACGATCACCACATCATCAACACCGGTCCAGGATTGCGGGGGGAATAGGTCGGCTTGTTTATCCATCATGTTTTAGTCATCCTCGGGCTTGTCCCGAGGATGCAGCCCTGTTTGCATTTGTGTCGCCGGGTCCTCGGGACAAGCCCGAGGATGACTAATTCAAAGTGCGAAATCAATTCGGTTTCAGATTGATCATGCGCTCGACGGCGCGGCGGGCCGGTTTCATCAGATGCGGATCGATCAGCACTTCCTCTTTCATGTAGACAAGGCTTTCGAGAATTTTCGGCAGGGTGATGCGCTTCATGTGCGGGCAGAGATTGCACGGCTTGATGAATTCGACACCCTTGGCTTCTGTCTCGATATTGGAAGCCATGGAGCATTCGGTAACGAGCAGCACTTTTGAACCCGGCTGGCGGGTCTTGGCGTATTCGATCATGCCGGCGGTGGAGCCGGCATAGTCGGCGACCTTGACGACCGAGGGATGGCATTCGGGATGGGCAATGATCTGGATCGCGGGATCGGCTTCCTTGTATGCCATCAATTCATCGGCGGTGAAGCGCTCATGAACTTCGCAATGGCCCTTCCAGGTGAGAATTTTCTTCTTCGTCTGTTTGGCAACATTCATCGCCAGATATTCATCGGGAATGCAGAAAACCGTGTCGCTCTCGAAGCTCTCAACCACCCGCACCGCATTGGAAGAGGTGCAGCAAATATCGGTTTCGGCCTTCACATCGGCGGAGGTGTTCACATAGGTGACAATCGGAACGCCGGGATTGGCCTCTCGCAACAAGCGCACATCAGCGCCGGTGATCGAATCGGAAAGCGAGCACCCGCCTTCATGTCGGGAATCAGCACTGTCTTTTCCGGATTCAGCAGTTTGGAGGTTTCGGCCATGAAATGCACGCCGCACTGGATGATGATTTCCTCATCCACAAGCGTTGCCTCGCGGGCAAGCTGGAGCGAGTCGCCAACAATATCGGCAACGCAGTGGTAGATTTCCGGTGTCTGGTAATTATGGGCGAGAATGGTGGCGTTGCGCTCTTTCTTGAGCTTGTTGATCCAGTAGACATAGGGCGCATGGATCGGCCATTCGATCTCGGGAATATGGTGGCGGACCTTGTCGTAAAGCGGAGCGGTCGCCCTGGCGATAGCCTTGGTATAGGTCAGGTCCGGCATTTCGATGACACCGAACCGCTCGGCCGCCGTCTTGGACCTGTCGCGTTTCGATACGTCTTTTTTGGTAGTTGTTGCGGTTTGTGCAGTGGCCATTGCCGCCTCCCCTTTCCGGGAAATGTGGAGCGGTACTTTTCAGTCCGCCTATACCCGATCCTGATGCCTCTGAGATACTTATGCTCAATTTGAGTATAATAGAGGTGAAAAAACATGCCTTCGAAAAGGCATTATTTACTTAGGAAATTAACGCGGGTTTTTCAAGGTCAAAATGACAGCTGACAAAGCTGGCAATCTGATCACCCCAATCATCAAAATCATTCAATCCATCGCTGAATTCTCTTCACTTGACCCTGCTCGTTTGTACCAGCATAGAGGTTGGTCGGAAAAATCCGGGAAAATGGAAATCACAACTATGACAGCCAAAACGCCTGCAAAGAGCACCATTCCCTGGCTGCTGATCATTTGCGGTTGCCTGATCGCCATGATGACCTTTGGCGGGCGGTCCACCATGGGCTTCTTCCAATTGCCGATGATTGAAATGCGCGGCTGGAGCCGAACGGATTTCGCCCTTGGCCATTGCCATTCAAAATCTGTTCTGGGGAGCCGGGCAGCCCTTCTTCGGCATGATCTCGGACAAATACGGCACCTGGCGCGTAATGGCGCTGGGCGGCGTTTTGTATGCCCTCGGCTTTTATCTCATGTCGATTGCCGAAAGCGTATGGCTTCTGCACCTGTCCGGGCGGTGTTCTGATCGGACTTGGCATTGCGGCGGGTTCCTTCTCGCTGGTCATGGCAGCCTTTGCGCGCAATGTTCCTGCCGACAAGCGCACCATTGTATTCGGTATCGGCACGGCCGCAGGTTCTGCCGGCATGGCGTTTTTCTCGCCGCTCGCCGTCGCCATGATCGCCAATCTGGGCTGGCAGGATACGCTTGTCTGGCTCGGGGTGCTGATGATGTTCATTCCGCTGCTCGCCATTCCGCTGGTTGGCAATGCCTCTACCAGCGCCCTTTCAGCCCAGGAAATGGAGCAGAGCGTTGCTGCCGCGCTGAAAGAAGCGCTCAAGCATCAAAGCTATCTGCTGCTGGTGGCAGGCTTTTTCGTTTGCGGTTTTCAGGTGGCCTTTATCACCGCGCATTTTCCCGCCTATATCAGCGATATCGGGATCGATGCCTATTGGGCCGGAATGGCGCTGATGCTGATCGGGCTTTTCAATATTGTCGGCTCGCTCGCCTCGGGTTTCATTTCCCAGCGCAATTCCATGCCGAAATTCCTGGCGCTGATCTACATCGCCCGCTCGGTCGCCGTCACTGCTTTCCTGCTCATTCCCGCAGACGCCGACCACGGTTGTCATCTTTGCGTCGGTCATGGGCATATTATGGCTCTCGACCGTGCCGCCCACCAATGCGCTGGTCGCGCTGATGTTCGGCACGCGCTATCTCGGCATGCTGGGCGGGCTGGTGTTTTTCTCCCACCAGATCGGCTCATTCCTGGGCGTATGGCTTGGTGGCGTGCTGTTTGATCTGTACGGCTCTTTTGACCCGGTGTGGTGGCTTGGCGTGGCGCTCGGCATCTTCGCTGCCATTGTTCACTGGCCTATAAAGGATGCGCCCGTTGAAAGGCCGCTTGTAGCGGGAGAGTAGTCTCCCTCCCTTCAGAATACGCCCATTGCCATTCCGGCGGCCAGCGCCGCGCCAATTTCGCGGCATTTTTCGAGGTCTTCCTCAGGAATGGTTTTTTCCGCAAGAATTTCCTGGGGTGTCTGGGCATGGGTGCAGACAATCAGCGGAGGCTGGACTTCCTTGAGCCGCCAACCGGTTGCGATCCTGCGCCGTCTGGCGCACCGCGTTTTCACCATCTGATCCCGCACACACCATCTGGGCATAAGGCCTCCCCTCGATCCTGCCCAGAACCGGATAATAGCAGCGGTCGAAGAACTCCTTCATTTCGCCGGAAATGGCGGCGAGGTTTTCCGGTGCGCAGAACAGATAGCCGTCAGCATTCGAGCAGATCGTCAGGACTCGTGCTCTGCGGCCTGTTTCAGGATTGCCTCACCTTCCGCCTTTGCAGCCTCAAGGGCTGCTTCGGCCATCTGGCGCGAGCCGCCGGTCCTGCGAGTGGTAGATGATGAGAAGGCGCAGCCAAATTTCTGTCCTATCCCTTGGAGCCCATCGGAAAGATCGCACAGGTCTCCGTGCCATGGGCGATCAGCTTGCCGTCCGCATTTCGCAGAAAGGCTTCGGATGTCGCGATGGTTCGGCCCACATGGATGATCTTGCCCTCGCAGGTTACTTCACCTGAATGGGCAAAAAGCGGGCGCACCAGGTTCACCTTGAATTCGACCGTTGTATAGGCCATGCCCTTTGGAAGCATGGTGTGGACGCAGCAGCCAAGCGCTGAATCAAGGATTGCAGACGGCCAGCCGCCATGGACGGTTCCCATCGGATTGTAATGGGCTTCGGTTGGCGTGCCCTTGAAGACCACCCGGCCCTCCTCTGCCTCTGCGAGATAGAAGTTCAGCGTCTCGCCCATGGCCGGACGCGGAATTTCGCCGGCGATCATCATGTGAAAAAGTTCGATCCCGGTGTGTTTGGCGACCAGTTCCATCGGCAAAGAGCCGATCAACTGTTTCGGTATTGGCAGTGTTGCTTCAGATCACTGGTCCATCATCTCCTCATCAGCGGGATCGCCTTGTCGGCCGATATTGCCGCCGAGCTTCATCGCCCAGATTTCGCAGAATGCGTTTGACCAGGCCGGCGCGCTCATCCGGCGGTCGTATGCCCCTTGGGCCGTACACGTTGTGTTCCAGGAAATAAAGGCGAGATCAAATCCCTCCCGCAACCGGCGGTATTCGTCAGCGTTGTTTCAGGACCCCGTTGCGTGCGGGACGGTCTTATTCTTCAAGCAGAAAATCCGGCAGGGGCAACAGTCGGTCGGCATAGGGCGTCGCCCGCCTCGCGCGAAACCGCCCTGCCCGATTTTGGTGACACCCAGACCAGATCACGCGCGCGTGCCGGTTGCCGCGCATTCGCTCAGATCAATGCCGAAGCCCAATTCCTCAAGCAGCGCGATCTCGAAGCGGATCAGCATGCGTGCCGCCTTTTCCGGTTCATCAAGATGATCCAGCATGACCAGTGCCGCGCGGTACAGACCAGGCATGGGGATCGCGCTCAGGCAGCAATCGCAAATGGCCGGCCAGGGTCTGCAGGCCGTAAATGCCCAGACTGCCCTTCCATCAGCTTGGCAGCGCGAAGGGTATCTCCCTCAATCCTGAAAGTGCCCAGATGGTCTTCAAGGCGGGCGCGCCAATCCAGCATTACCGAATTACCCGGCTGCAAAACCGGGCGCATGCGTGACGAGCGGCCACCGCGCACAAGGCCCAGATGGCGGCCATGGGCCTCGCTCATCACTTCAACGATGGCGCTGGTTTCGCCGTGCTTGCGCACGCCGAGAATCACGCCTTTGTCGCTCCATTCCATGTGTGGACAGATGGCCGCGTTTAGCGGGGGAATTCAAGTCCCATTTCGCGGTAGCGCTCGGGATCATTGACCCAGTTTTCGCGCACCTTCACGAAGAGGAACAGATGAACCGGCTTTTCAAGGATTTCCATCGAGCTCTTTTCTGGCGCCCGTGGATATTGCCTTGATGGTCTCGCCCTTTTTGCCGATGACGATTTTCTTCTGGCTGTCGCGCTCAACATAGATCGCCTGGTCAATGCGGATATCCTTGTCGGTCTCTTTCCAGCTTTCGGTCTCCACATGGGAAGCATAGGGCAATTCCTGGTGGAGTCGGAGAAACAGTTTTTCGCGGGTGATTTCCGCCGCGAGCTGGCGCATCGGCAGATCGGAAACGTCGTCCTCGGGAAACAGGAACGGACCCTCTGGCATGTAGTTCGGCAAAAGCCGCGAGCAGATCCTTGCAGCCATCTCCATTGAGGGCAGAAACCATGAACGTATCCTCAAACTCGGCCAGTTCATTGGCCTTTGCAGTAAGCGCAAGCAGTTCCTCGCGCTTTACCTGGTCGATCTTGTTCAGAACAAGCACCTTTTTCTGGCGCACCTGTGACAGGCCACGCAGTATCTTTTCGACATCGCCGCCGATGTCCGCGCTCACAATCAATCAGCAGTGCGACCAGATCAGCGTCCTTGGCACCACCCCAGGCGGTCGTCACCATGGCCTCATCCAGCTTGCGGCGCGGCTTGAAAATACCCGGCGTATCAACAAAGACAATCTGGGCATTGTCATGGATGGTGATACCGCGAATGATTGCCCTTGTCGTCTGCACCTTGTGGGTGACAATCGAAACCTTGGTTCCCACCAGCTGGTTCATCAGTGTGGACTTGCCGGCATTGGGTGCGCCGATCAGGGCGACAAAACCCGCACGCTGCGGGGAGCCGACGTTTGCTGTTCCTGCATCGGACGTCTCGTCCGTGCCGGCATTCTCAGGATTATCAGATTGGGTCACGCGTCGCCTTCCTGCCAAACCTGCTCGCGGATCAGCATGGCTCTGGCAGCATTTTGTTCTGCCGCCCGTTTTGAACGGCCGCTGCCGCTGGTTTCTTCCTGTCCATTGACCTGAACAATTACGGTGAAGACCGGGTCATGGTCCGGCCCTGAGCGTTTTTGCTCCTTGTAGCGCGGCGTTCCGAGCCGGTTTGAATGTGCCCATTCCTGAAGCGCCGTCTTGCTGTCGCGCTTGGTTTCCTCAACCGAGTGCAGCCGTTCTTTCCAGAAGCGCTTGATGAATTCCACTGCTGCTCCAAGTCCGCCATCAAGGTAGATCGAGGCAATCAGTGCTTCCAACACATCGGCGCGCACGCTTTGCATGCGCTTGCCCTTGAGTTCCTTAAGGTCGCCGCCAGTTCGAATGAATTCATGGAGTTCAAGGTCGTCAGAAATTTCCGCCAGTGTCTTACCCTTTACCAGCGCATTCAGCCGCAGGGACAAGCTCGCCCTCATTGGCATCGGGATATTTTTCAAACAACAGTTCGGCCACGGCCAGACCAAGCACCCGGTCACCGAGAAACTCCAGACGCTGATAGTGAAAACTATTGTCGGATTTCTTGCGAACGCTGGCATGGGTCAGTGCGCGTTCGAGATTTTCATATTCTGAGAATTCATAACCGAGGCGTGCCTCAAGATTTCCAAAACGCTTGCTGCCACGTGTCTTGGAGGTCGTGTACATCGTCACAGGCCCTTGAACAATCCGATCAGCGCGCATGTCTGACGGCCAGCGCCAAACCGCCAAGGGATGGGAGCCGTTGCTGACCGAGAAGAAAATCGTGCGGGCCGGACCGATAAAGTTTTCCAGTGGCACGAAACCGACATCAAACCGGCTGTCCAGAGAATTGTCACGGTTGTCACCCATCATGAAATAATGTCCCTCGGGAACTTCGAACACGCCGGTATTGTCGCCCTGCCCCCGGCGGTTGGTGTCAAGCGTCTGATAGCTGATGCCATTTGGGCAGCGTTTCGGTAAACATCGGTACCTGCGGGCCGCCATCGGGATGCTCATACATGCCGGCAGATTCCTGTTTTACCGGTTCGCCATTCAGGAACAGCTGGCCGTCGCGCATCTGAACCTTGTCTCCGGGAAGACCGATAACCCGCTTGATATAATCAATTGACGGATTGCTTGGTAGACGGAATACGGCCACCTGACCGCGCTGCGGTTCGCCGCTCCATACCCGACCATCCATGATATCGGGGGAAAATGGCAGCGAGTACTTGGAATATCCATAGGAGTACTTTGAGACCATCAGATAATCGCCGACCAGAAGCGTGGGGATCATTGAGCCGGAGGGAATGGTGAACGGCTGAAAGAAGAAGGTTCGCACCACAATTGCCAGCAACAGGGCCTGTACGATGATTTTCACGGTCTCGCTAAAGCCGCTTTCTTCTTTCTTGTCGATCGTATCGGTCACTTTGCTGTTCCTGTTCAATTTGGCCTGCGGCAATTACCGTGACCATATGCCTGTTTATTCGGCCCTGACTGGCTTCGATGATCACAAAAGCCTGTGCCAGCGGTTTGTCATCGGTAATCGTCAAATGGATAAAGGGTTCGTATCCATCAGGAATGAGTTCGGCAAGCCTTTTTGCGGCGCCATTTGTCAAATTCATGGTCGGTTTGCCGCCCGGCAGGTTAATGACGCCCATATCGCGCCAGTACACACCCCTGGCTGATACCCGTGCCTAGTGCCTTTGAGCAGGCTTCCTTTGCCGCAAACCGCTTAGCATAAGATGCTGCCCGCTCCCGGCGGTTATCGGATTTTGACTGTTCGATCTCCGTATAAACGCGATTAAGGAACCGCTCGCCATGGCGCTCGATGCTCTTTTCAATCCGGCGGATATCTATCAGGTCACTGCCAAGGCCAATAATCATACGGCCTATTTAGGCGCTGGCCCAATTCTTGGCAAGATGGCGCGCAGATGATCGCTCATTGTCTTTGATGAGAAAGAACTCAAGCGCCCTTGGTTTCCGTACTGTCGAGACGCGCCATGGCCTCTTCCTTGAGGTGACGTGCCTTTTCAGCCAGCATTTTTCGGCGTGAAAGCTGAAAAGCGACCGCAGACCAGCGGGTGATTACGTAGGCCAATACACCGACCGCGACACCAAGCGGGACGGCACCAACCGTCATCGGCTTGAGCACAGGCTCCCAAATACTGGCAACAACATCAGAAACACCTGAAAGGCCTACGTCCCAGAAGTTGATTTCCTTGAGCATACGCAGTGTTTCGTGAGGTCCGCCCTCGCCCGTATTGCCGCTGAGAATGAAATTTCCCGTGGAATAGGTTGCCGCCCAGATAAACGGGAAAACTCAACGGATTGCCGAAAAACGTCCCCATGGCAGCGGCAACCATGTTACCGGCAATGATATAGGCAACTGCAAATGCGATTAAGAAATGCAGGCCCATATAGGGCGTGAAGGAAGCAAACACCCCGGCTGCAATGCCGCCGGCAATGGCATGGGGTGAGGCGGTCAGCCGCAAAACCCGTTTTGCCAGATACTTGATCGAGCGTCCCCAGGAGCGCCGCGGCCAAACCGCAACTCTCAATTTTTCTCGCCAGTCGGCGGGATCACGTCTCCTGAAGAGCATTCGTCTACTTACCCAATACCAGTTTGCCAGAAAGCGGAATGTATCCCGGCGGTGCCCCCAAGTGCGTTCACCTGCGGTGCCAGCCCCAATTTGCATATATCAAAAGTGGGCACACCATAACCCGATAGACTTAACAGCGGGTTTGCAAAATACCAAATTGGGACATTTGTGATTTAAATATGGGTCAATTCCGGCGGAACCAAGAACAAAAGACACAGCAACGCAAATTATCTGCTAACCGATAATGCGTTCAACCTTGCTGACCATCGGCTTGGAAACCAATTGGCGTATGATCCGGGTCAGATGATTGAGATCCCAAACCTCGATATCAAATGTCATGTCCATGAAATCGGTGGATGTGCGCTTCATTTCCAGATTTTGGATGTTGCCGTCATTATTGGCGATAACCTCTGTAATCTTGGCCAGCGTTCCCGGTTCATTTATCGCAACAACATTCATTCTTGCCGGGAACCTGGTGGTATTGCCCTCGTCGATATCCCAGCGAACGTCGAGCCATCGGTCACTTTCCTCAAACCTGGCGAGCGCCGGTGAGTTGATGGGATAAATCGTAATGCCTACACCAGGCTCCAGAATACCGACAATTCGATCGCCCGGAACCGCACCGCCGTCACTGGCAAAATGAATGGGCAATTCGTTGCCGGCCCCGCGAACAGGGATCGCATTGCGCTTTTCCTTGGCAAATTCCTTCAGTCTTTCGCGCTTGTTTTCGCGTCCGGGCAGGCGGAACAGCATATTTGCGCCGGCTTTCAGATTGAACCAGCCTTCTTCCTTTTTCGGCTTCTCGGTGGCCCGCTCTTCTTTGTGATCAGGGAAAACCGCCTTGATCACGTCAAGCGACGACAGTTCTCCGCGTCCAACATCTGTCAGCACGTCCTCAAGGCTTTCGCGGGCGAGGCGCGAGATGGCAGACGCCAGCGCCTCGCGGTCAAACGTCTTGTTGATGCGTGAAAAGGCGCGTTCCAGAATCCGCGTTCCAAGACCGGAATACTGTTTGCGAATTGCCGTCCTGGTTGCCTTGCGTATTGCCGAGCGTGCCTTGCCGGTTGTCACGATGGATTCCCAGGCCGCCGGCGGTGACTGAGAGCGGGAGCGGATTACTTCAACCTCATCGCCGTTCTGCAATTCGGTAATCACCGGCATGACATTGCCGTTGATCTTGCAGCCGACGCAGGAATTGCCGACATCGGTGTGAACCGCATAGGCAAAATCGATTGGCGTTGCGCCTTTCGGCAAGGCAATGATCGCGTCCCTTCGGAGTGAAGCAAAAGACCTGATCGAGAAAGAGTTCCAGCTTGGTGTGCTCAAGAAAGTCCTCGGCATTGTTGCCCTCGGCCAGCTGTTCAATAGTCCGGCGCAGGGTTGCATAGACCTCACTTTCATTGTGATCTGCTTTCTCGCGATCCTTGTAGAGTGCATGGGCGGCAACACCGTATTCATTGATGTTGTGCATTTCCCAGGTGCGAATTTGCAGTTCGACGCGCTGTTTGCCGGGACCAACAACCGTTGTGTGAATGGATTTGTAACCGTTCTGCTTCGGGGTCGAAATAAAGTCCTTGAAGCGACCGGGTACAACGGACCAGGTTGTGTGTGCGATGCCAAGAGCGCGGTAACACTGCTCAACCGTATCGACGATGACACGAAAGCCGAAAATATCTGAAAGCTGTTCGAAACCCAGATCCTTGGCCTCCATCTTGCGAAAGACGGACCATGCCTTTTTCTGGCGGCTTTTGACCGTGGCATTGATGCCCTCGGCCTCAAGCTGGCGTTGTCAGCTCCCTGATGATGGAGCGGATATGCTCCTTGTTGGTCTCGGCGAGTTCGGCAAGATGTTTGGTAACCGTATCATATGCCTGCGGATTGATGTAGCGGAACGACAGTTCCTCCAATTCGTCACGCAGGTCCTGCATGCCGATACGCCCTGCCAACGGCGCGTAAATTTCCATTGTTTCCTGGGCGATACGGGCACGCTTGTGCGGCTTGACGTGATGCAGGGTGCGCATGTTGTGCAGCCGGTCGGCAAGCTTGACCAGAAGGACCCTGATATCATCGGAAATGGCCAGCAGGAGGCGGCGGAGGTTTTCGGCCTGTTCGGCCTTTTTCGAGACCAGGTCAATTCGCTTCAGCTTGGTCAGACCCTCGACCAGATTTCCGATACTGTCGCCAAACAGATCATCGATCTCGGACCGCGTTGCGTCCGTATCTTCGATCGTATCGTGCAGCAGAGCAACCGCGATCGTTTCTTCATCCAGATGAAGATCCGTCAGAATTGCTGCAACTTCAAGCGGATGGGAAAAATACGGATCACCATTGGCGCGTTTTTGCTCACCATGCTTTCGCATCGCGTACACATATGCCTTGTTCAGCAAGGCTTCGTTGGCGTCGGGCTTGTACTTCGTTACCCGCTCAACGAGTTCGTATTGGCGCATCATAACTTGTTGGCATGCTCTTATCAACTCGGATATTGAATATATGCACAACGCCCCGCCACTTGAAAGAGCGACGGGGTGTTAAATTTTCAATATGACCGGGTGTTCCCGGAGCGTAGCCAGAGCCGACTATTTTCTAGTAATCGTCGCTCTTTTCCGGCGGAACGAGACCTTCAATTCCGGCCAGCAATTCTTCTTCCGAAAGCTGGTCGAACGTGACTTCGCTCTCCGGCTTGTCTTCAGCTTTCAGCAAAGACCGGCGCTTCGGCGTCAGTATCAACCGGGCCCTCAACCGCCGCCACTGGCGTTGCCGGCATTTCGTGCTCGGGTTCATCCACTTCAACCTGGTGCTGATGGGAATGAATCAGGTCCTCGAAACAGATCGCCCGGCGAAAGGGTTTCATCGGCAATTTCACGCAGTGCAACAACCGGATTCTTGTCATTGTCGCGGTCAATGGTGATCGCCGCGCCGCTTGAAATCTGGCGGGCGCGGTGGCCGGCAAGCAGAACCAGTTCAAAGCGGTTTTCAACCTTGTCGACGCAATCTTCGACGGTAACTCGTGCCATTAGAGGCTCCTGAAATCTGAAGAGAAAGGATTGTTGGGCGCTAGCTAGCGCGAAACCGTGATAATTTCAAGGCAAATAGGCCCTTTTGCAAACCGTAAACTGGTCCAATCGTTTCGGTCCGGTCAAACTTGCCATGCTGGCGATATAGATCAGTCGCGCATATACACCGGTCCGGACTATGCAATTTGACGGATAAAGAGCAAGTTGATTTGACGCAGGGGGTTCACTGCCGAAAGATAACGCTACTATATAAGCATGTGGGTTGGAAACCTTGTGGTCAGTTATCTGGTATTTTGAACTGCGACGGATTTTGAGTGGTGGCTGGCAAGCGACAGATACTGTCAGCCTGTCACGGTCATTAATACTTTTGTCTGGTTTTGGAGCCTGTAATGTTTGATCAGAGAGAAAAGATCGTTTTGCTTATCGACGGTGCCAATCTTTACGCGACCTCCCGGGCGCTGGGATTTGATATCGATTACAAGCGGATGCTGAAGTATTTCGAGAAAAAGGGCTATCTTGCTGCGCGCCTATTACTACACGGCGCTGATTGAGGATCAGGAATACTCATCGATCCGGCCGCTTGATCGACTGGCTCGACTATAACGGCTACCGGGTCATTACCAAGCCGACAAAGGAATTCACCGATGCCTCCGGTCGACGCAAGGTCAAGGGCAACATGGACATTGAACTGGCCGTTGATGCACTGGAACTTGCAGGTACGGTCGATCACTTCGTCCTGTTTTCCGGTGATGGTGATTTCCGCTATCTGGTGGAAGCGCTGCAAAAGAAAGGCCGCAAGGTTAGCGTCGCCTCGACGGTCACCACCCAACCTGCGATGATTGCCGATGATTTGCGCCGACAGGCCGATCATTTCATCGAATTGTCGAAGCTAAAGAGGAAATCGGCAGGGATCCTTCCGAGCGTGCACCCATGCAGGGAAATGATGATGTGGACGACGATGATTTACGATGATGATGACGATTTCGCCGACCGCTAGGTTTGCTCATCCAAATAGTTGTTGATCCCCAACCAAACCGTTTGCGTTCTCCCTGCGGTGTTGGTTTGTACGCAGGATGTCAAATTCGAAATCATCCATTGAGCCTGACCCTCCAAGAGACTGCCCGCTCTGCCCACGGCTTGCCTCTTTTCGCATGGAATGGCGGGGCAAGGAACCTGACTGGCACAACGCGTCCGGTTGATACCTGGGCCTCATCCAAGGGCGATGCGGATGTTCGACTGCTGGTAATCGGCCTTGCACCAGGCCTACGCGGTGCTAATCAGACCGGAAGGCCCTTCACCGGCGATTATGCCGGCGACTTGTTGTATTCCACGCTTGCTCAAATTCGGATTTGCGAATGGCGATTACAAGGCCAGCCCCGATGACGGAATGCAATTGCGGGAATGTGCGATCACAAATGCTGTTCGTTGTGTGCCCCCCCAGAACAAGCCGGTAGGCGAGGAAATCAATAATTGCAGACCGTTTCTACTGGCAACACTTGCCCGCTTTCCAAAGCTGACAACACTGGTGACCCTAGGCAAGATTTCCCATGATACGACTGCCCGCTCACTGGGCGAGCGGGTTGCTTCCCATCCGTTTCGCCACGCTGGTGAATACCGGATGGGCCAATACAAGGTTTTTGCGAGCTATCACTGTTCGCGATACAACACCAATACCAACCGGCTTACCGCAGAGATGTTTGAGGACGTCTTTGTCCGCAGTAAGGGACAGCATGGACTAGGACACCTGATCTGGCAGCGTGAGCAAACCGGCATACTTTCAGGCTGTTTAGGGAAAAGATTGGCCCCGATCGCGACGTATTCAGGCCCTGATCTTTTTGGAAATGATCATGGATGCAATTGCAGCAATGACCGCCCCGGCCACAACGGCCCCGTAGAAATGCGCGGGTTCAGACATGTTCATCGTCAACAATGCCACGATGATCATTCCGGTAATCGACGTAA
>CAVQPI010000017.1:0-305783 GCA_963714735.1 uncultured Alphaproteobacteria bacterium | reverse complement strand
GCTGAGCCTGTCGAGAAAATAGCACGTATCAGTGTTTACCGTGGCGGACAGCATCTGGTCAGTGTTGTCAGAAAAGAAAACGGTTCACTGGTATTGGGCAGGGAGCCAGATCCCGTTCCCGAACAGCCGGTCGGCCCCAATGCTGTACCGCTTCTTGCAAAATCCAACATGCCCAACTTGTATGATGCCATATACAAGGCCGCTCTGAATGAGGATCTGACACCCGAGACGGCCGGAAAACTGATCCGGATTTTTGCTTTTGATGTCGATTTCCGCTCACCTGTCTCCCGCGATGATGAAATCGAGTTGTTCATGTCCCTGCCGGACGGCGCTAGCGAACCAACCGCTGATTCGGAAATACTGTACGCCGGCCTGAAACAGGGTGGGATCGTGCGCCAATACTATCGTTTTCGCGATCCGGTTTCAGGGATCGTTGATTATTACGACGATACAGGTCGAAGCGCCAAACAGTTCCTCCTGCGTCAACCCGTGCCAAACGGCAAGTTCCGCTCCCCCTATGGCATGCGCCGCCATCCCATCACCCGGGTGAGAAAGATGCACACCGGCGTTGACTGGTCAGCGCCTCGCGGCACTCCGATTCTGGCAAGCGGTAACGGGATTGTTGAAAAAGCCGGTTGGGCTGGCGGCTACGGAAAGCAAACCATCCTGCGCCACGCAAACGGGTACAAAACCTCCTATAATCACCAGACCGCTTTCGCCAAGGGTGTCAAAACAGGGGCCAGGGTGCGTCAGGGCCAGGTGATCGGCTATGTCGGCTCTACCGGCCTCTCGACAGGACCCCACCTTCATTATGAGATGTTCGTGAACAATAACAGGGTGAACCCCATGAAGATCAAATTGCCGAGCGGCAAGGTTTTCAAGGGCAATGAGTTGAAGGCTTTTGAAGCCGAGCGCGACAGGATCGACAGCTTGCTCGAGGAGCGCCGCCTGGCAAATCAGCGATTCGCCAGCAACTGAACCCGAATCACTCAGTCAATCACGACTTCAACACCGGTTCGCACAAGGCGCGCCAGTTCCATTGCGTCCCAATTGGTGAGACGAATACAGCCATTGCTCTCCGCCAACCCAATCCTGGAAGGCTCGGGCGTCCCGTGAATTCCGTAGGTTTTTTCCGACAAGCCGATCCATGCCGCTCCTACCGGATTGTTCGGCCCCGGTGCAATAACGATCTGGCGTCCGTCGTCGAGAGGTTCGAAGCCGTTATCCGGCGAAAGCGTATAGGCAGGAAAACCCGCCTTGTTTCGCACGGTGAACCTCCCCCTGGGTGATGGCGTTTGAAGCGAACCGATGCTCGCAGGATAAACGCCCAGAATGCGACCGCGCTGATCATAGGCCGTGAGCTGACGCAAATCTTTGTCAGCATGAATGCGTCCAACCCACTTGTCCAAAGGCTTGCCGACATTTGCCACCTTAAGCTTCGTACCCGCCGTCATGAAATCTGCGCCCGGATTGAGAAACTTCAAAAAGCCTTCATCCATATGGAAGCGTTCGGCAATGGCTTCCTCGACGCTCAGATAGGCCAGCTTCTTGAGGGAGCGTTGATCCTGTATGCGGCTCGGCAATTCGGAAATGAAAGGCCCCGCAATATCATCAGATGAGATCGTGTACTCGAAAAAGGGTTCGCCGCCATTTTCCGCAAGCATCCTGGATACAAGTTCGCCCTGCCCAACTAACCGCTCGAGGCCTGAGCGCTGTTCATAAAGACGAATGATACGCTGCAGGTGACCCGACATCGCCCCGTTGATTGCTCCGGGGGAAAAACCCTCTCGGTCCAGCAATACCTGAAGGGCAGCCAGTTCCATGTCCGGGCTAGATCCCGGCGCTTCGCCCTGATCAAATTGATTCAAACCGCCGTCATTGATCTTGTTCGGATCAATAAAATCAAGGTCTTCGCTGGTCACATAGGTGCCTGCGCCCTGCGACGCGAAAGCAAAATCACTTTTGTGATTTTCCAAAAAAGTGAGCGGGGAAAAACCGAAAACCAGGAAAATACCAAAAATGACTGAGGTCTGAAACCGTTTAAATCTCCCTGCATTGCACAATGAACGCATTCAAGTCCCCCCAGAAGCGTTTTTCACTTTCGTCCATACATAATCGGGAGCTGTCAAAATGCAATGCAGTTTAATGCGAGCAGCATCAGCGCTTCGGGAGTTTGAAGCGTCAGGACACCAGCAGGCCCAATTCTTCTCGCATTTTCCGGGTGAGTTTCAGCGAAACCAGTCTGTGGCTCTCAGCAAGATAATCACAGATATCATCGTCGGACATTGCGCCTTCCTTGTAGATCTGGATCCATTTGCCACCACGCGGCGCAAGATAGGGTGCCGGGCGCATGCCTTCCTGTTCCTTCAAAATATCAAAGGCGAGATCACTCGTTTTGAAAACGATATGGGGCGTATCGCTACCCGACCATCCGGCAATGGCGAACACTTTGCCGCCAACCTTCCACACATGCGCCCCGCCCCATTGGACCACATGGGTGGCTACCGGGAACGAGGCGCAATAATTATTGAAAACTTCGAGTTTCAATCGCAATGCCTTAACCAGGCAAAGGAGCCGCCATCAGGCGGCATCCTTTTGTGTTACAGTATCCCGGGCACGGCCTTCTATATGAAGCCGGTCCGCGCTGACCGATACCTTGACGTCCATACCATCATGGATTTTGCCAAGCAGGATTTTGTCGGCAAGCTCGTCCTGCAGCGTGGACTGCATGACCCGCTTCAACGGCCTCGCACCATACGCAGGATCATAGCCCTTGTTGGCAAGCCATTGGATCGCGTCATCATCAAGGCTGATCGTGATTCTGCGATCAGCAAGAAGTTTTTCAAGTCTCTTCAACTGAATGCGGACAATCTCGGCCATGTTGCTGCGCTGCAGACGATGAAACAGGATGATGTCATCCACCCGGTTCAGGAATTCAGGACGGAAGCTTGCCTTGACGACATTCATTACATCATCGCGCACATCCTCCACATCCTGTCCCTCCTGCAATCCGGTGAGATATTCCGAACCCAGGTTTGACGTCATGACAATCAGCGTGTTGCGGAAATCCACAACCCTGCCCTGACCATCGGTAAGCCGGCCGTCATCAAGCACTTGCAGGAGGACGTTAAAGACATCGGGATGTGCCTTTTCCACCTCGTCAAACAGAATGATCTGGTACGGACGGCGACGAATGGCTTCAGTCAGGACCCCGCCCTCATCATAACCGACATACCCCGGAGGGGCACCAATCAGACGCGCAACAGAGTGCTTTTCCATGAATTCCGACATGTCCAGTCGAACCATGGCGCTGTCATCATCGAACAGGAAACCGGCAAGCGCCTTGGTCAACTCGGTCTTGCCGACACCGGTCGGCCCAAGAAACATGAACGAACCGATAGGTCTGTTCGGATCCTGCAAACCTGCCCGGGCACGACGGACTGCTTTTGAAACCGATTGAACCGCCTCGGCCTGGCCGACAACCCGTTTGGCAATTTCGTCTTCCATCCGCAGCAGTTTATCCTTTTCGCCCTCCAGCATCTTGTCGACAGGAATTCCGGTCCAACGGGAAACAACATGGGCAATATGGTCAGGCGTCACCGCCTCCTCAACCATGGCTTCCATGTCACCGGTATCCTCGCCTTCCTTTTCTGCCAGTGCCTTTTCGAGGCCGGGAATAACGCCGTAAGCAAGTTCGCCGGCCTTTGCCAGATCACCGCGCCTTTGGGCCTGCTCCAGTTCAACCCGGGCATGATCGAGCTTTTCCTTCAGATCACGCGCACCCGACAACTTCTGTTTTTCCGATTCCCAGCGTGCCGTCAGCGAATCCGCCTTTTCCTGAAGTCCGGCAAGTTCGGATTCAAGCGATTTCAGACGTTCCTTTGAACCCTTGTCAGACTCCTTCAAAAGCGCTTCACGTTCAATCTTCAGCTGTATGATCCGGCGATCCAGCTCATCGAGTTCCTCGGGCTTGCTGTCCACCTGCATGCGAAGACGTGAACCCGCCTCGTCCATCAGGTCAATGGCCTTGTCCGGCAGAAACCGGTCGGTGATATAGCGGTTGGAAAGCGTTGCAGCCGCAACCAGTGCCGAATCTGTTATCCGAACACCGTGATGAAGTTCGTACTTCTCCTTGATGCCTCGCAGAATAGAAATCGTATCTTCAACACTTGGCTCATTGACGAAGACAGGCTGGAAGCGACGGGCAAGCGCCGCGTCCTTTTCGACATGCTTTTGATATTCATCCAGCGTCGTTGCACCGACACAATGCAGTTCACCCCGTGCCAGTGCAGGTTTGAGCAGGTTCGATGCATCCATCGCACCTTCGGCTTTGCCCGCGCCAACAAGAGTGTGCATTTCGTCAATGAACAAAACGATCTGGCCGCTGGCTGCCTGAACTTCTGAAAGAACTGCCTTAAGGCGTTCCTCGAATTCACCGCGATATTTCGCGCCGGCAATCAGCGCGCCCATATCAAGCGCCATCAGTTTCTTGTCCTTCAGGGATTCGGGCACATCGCCATTGACTATCCGCAGGGCGAGGCCTTCGGCGATAGCGGTCTTGCCAACTCCCGGCTCCCCGATCAGGACCGGGTTATTCTTCGTCCTCCTGGACAGCACCTGAATGGTGCGCCGAATTTCATCGTCACGACCGATAACCGGGTCAAGTTTCCCCTCCCGCGCATCCTTTGTCAGATCACGCGCGTATTTCTTGAGCGCATCATATCCGGCCTCCGCATTTGCAGAGTCGGCAGTCCGCCCCTGGCGGATTTCATTGATCGCGGCGTTTAGCGCATTCGCCGTCAGACCGGCCTTTAAAAGAATGTCGGATGTTTTCGCGGATTTCTCGATACACAAGGCCAGCAGCAGACGCTCTGCAGTGACAAAAGAGTCTCCCGACTTTTCTGCGGCCTTCTCGGCAGTTGCCATGACTTTTGCCAATGGGGCAGACATGTATAACTGACCGTCACCGCCCTCCACTTTCGGCATCGCATCAAGGGCCAGATCAACGGCCATCAACGCATCTTTCGGACGCGCGCCTGCTTTTTGCATCAAGGATGCGGCCAACCCTTCAGGATCATCCAGAAGGACTTTCAAAACATGCTCGGCGGTGAATTGCTGATGGCCCTCGGAAAGCGCTTTTGTTTGGGCGGACTGGATGAAACCCTTCACCCGGTCGGAATACTTTTCAATGTTCATATCTGTATCTCCTTGCGTCGACCGCCCTTAAGGCACGGCAAACTGATTGAAGACAGGGCCCCCTGAAGCGGCAAACCCTTGGTCAAGACAGATATAGGAAGGCCAAAAGTACTTTTGAAGGGGACAGGTAAACTATCATGCAGCAGTATTTATGCACCCAATAACGCGGACGCCGGATCTCCCAAATTCAGGGCGCAACATTCTGGCCCAAACAAAAAAGCCGGGAACATTTTCCCGGCTTTGGTAATTACTGGTGACAGTTGAAAAATCAGTCTTCTGCGCCGGCAGGCTCGCGGGCAACAACATCGCCAAGCAGACCCTGCGGCAAACCGGCAGCGTCCGGCGAGATTTTTTCAGCAGCATCCGGTTTCTTGCGGCTTGTGCGGCGAGTCTTTGGCTTTGGTGTATTCTTTTCACCATCGTCACCGCTCTCATCACTTGCTGGACCAGCGGCGCGAACTTCCCTGTTTTCCGAATCCGCGCCATCGTCGCTATCATCAGATTTACGGGCCCGGCTATCCTGGCGGACTTCATTTCTGCCATCGCCATTGGCGTCGCGTCGACGTGGCCGACGGCTTCCGCGGTTTGAATTGTCGTCAGAAACGCTATCTGTTTCTTCAGCCTGGATTTCCGGTTGATCATCATCATCGTGGTCATTCGGCTGGTTTCTCGCCTGCAGCGCCTGCGCTTCTTCCCGTGCTGCGTTATTGGCCAGCACGATACGATTGTAATGCTCGGCATGCTGCAAATAGTTTTCGGCAATCACGCGGTCGCCTGAAGACAGGGCATCGCGAGCAAGTGTCGTGTATTTTTCGGCGATATGAGCGGCATTGCCCCGGATTTTTACATCAGGCCCGTTGCTCTCGTAATTGCGATTCGTATTGTTTGAGGGCTTGCGGCCCCTACCACGCATACGGTTTTTATTACTATTCTGCTGTTGCCTCATAAATCTCTCGGCTTTTTATAATAACGCGACCTGAACGATTTCATTCAAGGTTCGCCACTTTGATCAATTTCGCTGTGATCAGGTTTGATCGCTTGCGATCAATCCAAGGAAACGAAATCCAAGCATACCTGCAGGTCAGCAGGTTCATCGGATGTCACTTCATGATTTTCAGCTGTGTCCTTACGGTTCCCCATATCCCACCGGATATCCCGGACATCGCACCACGCGATTTGTTCAATTCATTCTGCAACAATTCCGGGTTGCTGAAAAAAATCGAGTTTTGGGATTGTTATGGCAGCCAACCGATTCATTCGGTAGTTGATGCCTACAAAGCCCCAATAGCGGTTTATTGTGGCAATTCCAAGTCTTTTCTTCTTTAACCCTTAACACTGTGTGAGCGCATATTCGGCAGGCTTTTCCAGAACAACAATGCGCTCAAGCCCTGAAAGATCAAGATGGCAGGAGACTATTCCCCAGCCATTTTCTGTTGCAAGCCCACAAATGGCCGAATGCTGCCCGTGGCCGGTCTCAAGATACAGCCTGCCTGCCGGGCGCAGTTTCAACGCCGATCCACTCAAAATGCTTTTGTAAACATCAAGCCCGTCCCCCCCGCCATCAAGGGCTGAAAGGGGATCGTGTTCACGAACTTCCCTTGACAGCCCGGCAAGGGCTTCAGTCTCAATATAGGGTGGATTGGACACTATGAAATCAAACGGTCCGTCAACGCCCTCAAGGCAGCTTGTGCGGACAAGCCCAAGACGTTCAGCAACGCCAAGGTTTTCCGCATTTCTTTTGCTTGCACAAAGCGCACCTTCGCTGATGTCCGTTGCAACGGCACGGGCGTTTTTCAGTTCCAGCAGCAAACTGAGCGCAATCACCCCGCTGCCGATCCCGATCTCTGCAAACCGAACGCAATTATCACCCTTGAAATCATAAAGGACACGCTCAACCAGCAGCTCGGTTTCAGGGCGCGGTTCAAGACAGAACTCATCAAAGAAAAAATTCCGCCCGAAAAATTCCCGCGAACCGGTGATGCGATGAACCGACTTGCCTGATATCCGTTCCCCGATCCAGCCTTCCAGCCGTTCGACAGTCTTTTCGTCAACAAGCAGATCGCCTCTGGCAGGAACAAGTCCGGGCTCAATTCCGGTCAAATATCCCAGCAAATAACGTGCATCCTTTCCTGCCCCGGATATTCCGGCAGCTTCAAGACGCATTGCCGTTTCGCGCTGAAGCGACCGCAAACTGTGATCGCTTGATGTTGTCTTTCTGGTCACGCGTCTTCTTCTGCCGCAAGCAGTGTGGCCTGATGATCGGTAATCAGCGCATCAATAACCTCGTCGAGGCCCTCGCCCTGAATGATCCGGTCAAGTTTGTACAAGGTCAGGTTTATCCGGTGATCGCTCAGTCGTCCTTGTGGAAAATTATAGGTACGGATGCGTTCCGAGCGGTCGCCTGACCCGACTTGCCCCTTTCGCGAATCTGCACGTTCCTGATCCATTTTCTGGCGCTCCATGTCGTAGAGCTTTGCGCGCAGAGCCTTCATTGCATTGGCGCGGTTCTGATGTTGTGACTTTTCAGAGGACGTAACAACAATGCCTGTCGGCAAATGGGTAATGCGGACAGCCGAATCGGTCGTATTTACATGTTGGCCTCCCGCACCTGAAGCGCGCATGGTATCAATCCGAAGGTCTTCATTGCGGATGGCGATATCAATATCCTCCGCTTCCGGCAAAACCGCGACCGTGGCAGCCGAGGTGTGCACCCGCCCGCCGGTTTCCGTTTCCGGAACCCGTTGCACACGGTGGACGCCGGATTCAAATTTCAGTCTGGCGAAAACGCCCTTTCCATTGATTGCGGCGATGATTTCCTTGTATCCACCCACATCCCCCTCGCTTGCAGAAAGAACCTCGACTTTCCAGCCCTTGTCCGCAGCATAGCGCTCATACATCCGGAAGAGATCACCAGCAAAGAGCGCAGCTTCACTGCCGCCGGTACCGGCTCTTATTTCAAGCACTGCGCTTTTGTCATCCGCAGAATCCTTCGGCAGCAGCAGTAGCTTTATTTCACCCGTCAGCTTTTCCACCAGGTCGCGCGCTTCAGGATATTCCATCTCCGCAAGTTCACGCATATCGCGGTCGGTGGATCTGTCTTCAAGCAGTTCATCCAGCCCCTTGAGCGCTGTCTGGGCCTCCTGAAGTTCACGGATTTTCCCAACCACATCCTCAAGTCCCGAATATTCCGAGGCAAGCGCCACATAGGTTTCAGGATCGGGATTGGCCGCCATTTTCTTTTCGATAGATTGGTATCGGTTGATCAGTTGTGCGAGTTTAGCGTCGTCAAGCATCTTTGGCTTTCAGGAGTTTTTCGATTGGAAAATGGGAGAGGTGGCTAGAACGGGATCCCGTTTGCAGAAGCATGGTCAACAAGAAACTCCCGGATTGTCTGACCACCATAGGGTTTGTCAATTTCTGCCAGCAGTGCCGGTTCAAGCCTGGAGATGTCGGTCTCCAAAAGCATCGCTTTTACCGGGCCAATCGCTGCGCCTGACATCGATACACTTCGAAAACCAAGTCCGAACAGGGCAAGTGCTGAAAGTGGCCGCGCGGCGATTTCGCCGCAAAGCGTGAGAGGCGTATTGTTTTCCTGCGCAGCCATAACGATTTTCCGCAAAACACGCAGAAATCCGCGATTCAGCGGATCGAAACGCTTTGAAATCTTGGCGTTCCCGCGGTCACACGCCATTACAAACTGAAAAAGGTCATTCGATCCGATCGAAACGAAATCGACAGCACCCATCAGATCATCAAGCTGAAACAAAAGTGAAGGCACTTCGATCATTGCGCCAAGCAGAAGCTTTTCGGGAACCGAGTGTCCGAACTTCCTTAGCAGTTCTATTTCCCGGTCGATAATCTCGCGAACTCGGTAGATCTCGCGGGTTTCGGTTACCATCGGAATCATGACCCGCAGCTCGCGCCCGCCGCCAGCACGCAGCAGCGCCCTTATTTGCGAGCGCATCAAACCGGGGCGATCGAGTGCAAGACGCACAGCGCGCCAGCCAAGTGCCGGGTTTTCCTCCTGCTCGCTCCTCAAATAAGGCAAGACCTTGTCACCACCAATATCCAGCGTTCTGAAGGTTACCGGTTTCGGCGCGGCCTGTTCAATCACGCTGCGGTAGAGTTCTTCCTGCTCACCGGGCCGCGGAAACCGCGAAGAAACCATGAACTGCAGCTCTGTCCGAAAGAGGCCAATACCGGCGGCCCCTGATTTTTCAACGTTCGGAAGATCCATTAAAAGACCGGCATTCATGAGAAGATCGACGACGATACCGTCTTTCGAAACAGCGCTCTTGTCGCGTAACGCATCGTAGACTTCCTGGCGCTTGGCACGGAAGCGGACTTTTTCAGCAAAGGAGCTTTCAACTTCCTCGCCAGGACGCAGGAAAACCTCTCCGGCTTCCCCGTCAATGATAATGGCATTGTTGCTGTCTGCCAGCGAGACAATATCGCGAACCTGGCCGACTACCGGAATCCCAAGTGCTCTTGCCACGATCACGACATGACTGGTGGCAGCGCCTTCCTCAAGAACCAATCCTCGCAGATGCGGCCCTGCATAATCAAGCAATTCGGCAGCACCCATGTTGCGGGCCACAACAATATAATCAAAATCCACCTTGTCCGTCAGAGGTCCGTGAGGCCTCCCCACCAGTTCTCGCAAAAGGCGGTAGGCAAGGTCATCGAAATCATTGAGCCGCTCACGCAGATAGGGATCAGACTGGCGCATCATCCGCGCCCTGTTGTCACTTTGCACCTTCTCCACTGCCGCTTCAGCGGTCAGGCCATTCTGGATCTGCTCATCCATCCTGCGCACCCATCCGCGATCATTGGCGAACATCCGATAGGCTTCCAGGACCTCGCGATGTTCCCCATCACGGGCAACTTCGCCATGGTCCATCATGTCATCAATGGAGATGCGCAATTTGCCGAGGGCATCATGCAATCTCTTGGTTTCATATTCGGCATTCTCGTTGAAAAGGTTGGTCACCACGACCCGTGGTTCATGCAGGATGACATGACCGAGCCCGACACCATCTGAAAGCGAGGCTCCCTCGAGACGAAATGCACGCGAGGAGTCAAGGCCGGTTCCCTGCTTGTTCAGACCTTCCAGTTCGCCAGCAGCAATCAGTTCGGCAAGTACCATTGCAGTGGTTTCAAGTGCCTCAACCTCATCATCGCGATAAACATGCTTTGACTGTTTTTGAACCACCAACACGCCAAGTGCCCGACCGGATCGAAGTATGGGCACGCCGAGAAACGAATGATAAATTTCTTCACCCGTTTCAGGAATAAAACGAAAAGCCGGATGCGCCTGGGCATCTTCCAGGTTAAGCGTCCTTGCCGTGGCCGCAATCGTTCCAACGAGTCCCTGCCCCACTCCAAGGGAGGCCTCATGGACCGCCTGGGGATTGAGGCCCTCGGTCGCAAACAGTTCCAGAACATCATCGGAGCGAAGAACGTAAACCGAGCAAACCTCCGCCTCCATATTGGCGGCGATATGGCGCACGATCTTGTTGAGCCGGTCCTGCGCAGCCAGTGATTCAGCCATCACCTCCCGCAGCCGCTTCAAAAGAGTTCTTGGTCCGGTATTTGCTTCCACTCTGTTAAAGGCTTTCCAAATGCAATTCGGGCCGGCGCAATTTCCAAGACCCTCCAAGCCAAGACTATCGGCTTATCATGCGACTGTCAGCACAATCGCATGTTAAATTTTTATATCAGCAAATGTCGGCCGGAACTTGCTGATACATCGTGCCGACATCAATGCGCGTCCGCGTTGCGCTTCAACGCTCTTGCAAATCTGCACCGATACCGGGCTAGCGCCAGTACCGGGTTATTGTGATCAGGATGCCTTATCAAGCCCGTAGGTTGAGTGCAATGTTCGCACTGCAAGTTCAGTGTATTCTGAGTCAATGAGAACCGAGAACTTGATCTCGGAAGTCGTGATGGCCCGAATGTTAATTCCCTTTTGCGCAAGGGCGGCAAAAGCCGTTGCTGCAACACCGGCATGGCTCCGCATGCCGATGCCGATAACCGAAACCTTCACCAGACCCTTGTCATGCTGAATGATTTCATAGCCGATTTCATCACGCCGCGCTTCCAGTGTGCGGATTGCCCGGTCAAGATCGGCATCGGGCACCGTGAAGGTCATATCGGTGCGCGAGCCGTCTTCCGATACGCTTTGCACAATCATGTCCACATTGACGTTTTCCTCTGCAAGAGGACCAAAAATCGCTGCCGAGATTCCCGGTTTGTCCGGAACACGGCGCAGGGAAATCTGGGACTCATCGCGCGCATACGCAATGCCGGTTACAACTTCTTTTTCCACGATGTCTTCCTCATCACAAATCAGCGTTCCGGGAGGGGACGCACCCGGGCTGGAATCAATCGATTCTGGGTCATCAAAACTTGAGCGCACGAAAGTCTTTACACCGTGCACCATTGCCATCTCCACCGAGCGCACCTGGAGAACTTTTGCGCCCAGTGACGCCATCTCAAGCATTTCCTCAAAGGAAATCCGGTCAAGTCGCTTGGCCTTTGGCTGGATGCGCGGATCAGTCGTGTAAACCCCATCAACATCCGTATAGATATCACAACGGTCCGCATTGATCGCAGCAGCAATCGCAACAGCACTGGTATCCGATCCGCCGCGCCCGAGCGTTGCTATACGGTTGTCAGGGCCAATACCCTGGAATCCCGCAATGACGGCAACCTGGCCCAAACCGAAACGGCGGACCAGTTCGCTACCGTCAATATCCTCGATTCGTGCCGCGCCGTGGGCATTGTTGGTTCGGATGGGAATCTGCCAGCCAAGCCAGGATCGCGCATCAATCCCCATGGATTGCAGGGCAACAGCCAGAAGACCGGCCGTCACCTGTTCGCCTGAGGCTACAATCGCATCATATTCGCGGGCATCAAAAAAAGGAGCATTGGACTGGGTAACTTTCGGCATTCTTTGCACCCAGTCCACCAGTTCATTGGTTTTCCCGGCCATGGCTGAAACGACAACAGCCACCTCATGACCGGCATCAGCTTCACGCTTCACATGCTTTGCCACATTGTAAATGCGTTCAAGATCAGCGACGGAAGTTCCGCCAAATTTCAGCACCAGACGCGCCATCACTCAAAACTTTCAACTGCAAGGATCAAAAAACACAAACCGGATTGAATGTGTTTCATACAGAATGCCCCTTGGGGCGCCGCTTCAATACTGAATATGTCTTTGCCTTGCAAGAAGCTGGATACTAGAACATACCGGTTGGAAACGATCCACTGCATAGGTGGCCGGATTGACCTTGCCGATCCGCGCTCCAACTGTGACATACAGGCACTTTCACAACTGGCAATCAGAAGACGGAAAAAATGGCTAAGTCGGCACAAGCAACAAAAGGTTCTACCACCATCGATCAGGCGGAAGTTGACCGTTTCTCCGCAATGGCTGCCGAGTGGTGGGACCCCACAGGCAAGTTTCGCCCGCTCCACAAGTTCAATCCTGTCCGCCTTACCCACATCAAGGAACAGGTCTGTGCACGTTTCGGACGTGACATGAATGACCCGAAAGCCTTCAAGGGGCTCAGGTTTCTCGATATAGGCTGCGGCGGGGGCCTGTTGTGCGAACCCATGGCCAGAATGGGCGCTGAAATCGTGGGCGCGGATGCGTCCGAAGTGAACATCGAAGTTGCCAAGATACACGCGGCCCAGTCCGGTCTCGAAATTGATTACCGGGCGCAAACAGCCGAATCGCTAGAGGCCGCCGGTGAAAAATTTGACGTCATTCTCAACATGGAGGTGGTTGAACATGTCGCAGATGTCGATCTTTTCATAGAAACCTGCGCCAGAATGGTGAAACCTGGCGGTCTCATGTTCATCGCCACCATAAACCGGACGCCAAAAGCACGGGCACTCGCGATTTTCATGGCGGAAAATATCCTCCGCTGGCTGCCGAAAGGCACGCATCAGTACGAAAAGCTGGTGAAGCCGGAAGAAATCGAAAAACCGTTATCTGCCGAGGGCATGTCAATCATCGACCGCACAGGCGTTTTCTACAACCCCCTGCAGGACCGGTGGAACAAGTCGCGGGACATGGATGTGAACTACATGCTCCTGGCCGAGCGGCCTGCAAAATAGGTTTCCACCGGCTGCGTAGACCCGCAAACCAGTGCACCCTAGTCAGTTCTTGTCTTCCGGCAAAGCGGGAAGCGGCAATATTTCGACACCCTCTTCCATCAGTTCAACTGCATCCTTGGGCGTAGCACTGCCATAAATTCCGCGTTGCTCGCTTTCCCCGTAATGTATTTTGCGCGCCTCTTCGGTGAATTTGTCACCAACATTTTCAGCATTAGCTTGAACATATTTCTTGATTTCACGCAGGTGCTCAATCACCTTTTCCCGAACCCCGGGCGGAATGGAAGGCATTGGCGGGCTGGCTGCCATCGAAACATTCGCCGAAGGATCGGAAGGACCAACGCCCGGAACCGGTTGTGCAGAAACCGGGATTTGATCCTTTCCCTTGGTCGATTTGACAGAGGGAGACATCAGCAGCTTGCTGATTTTGCGACTGCCACAAACCGGACAATCCAACAGGCCGCCTTTCGACAAACGCTCGAATTCATCGCTGCCGGAAAACCAGCCTTCGAATTCATGGTCCTTTTCACAGCCAAGGGAATACTTGATCATCTCTCAACTCACTAACATTAGAACCATCAGGCCTGCACCAGTGACAGGGTGAATTCGCGGTCATTCTCAAGCGAGGGAACACGGGAACGGGCCAGATCAACCTCGTCGAGATCAATATCGCATACCAGAAGATCAGGCGCGTCCCGGCCCAGTTCACCGATTACCTTGCCCCAGGGGTTGATGATGATCGAATGGCCATGAGTTGCACGCCCATCCTCATGATTACCGGCCTGGGCAGCTGCAATCATGAATGCACCGTTCTCAATAGCCCTGGCGCGAAGCAAAACTTCCCAATGCGCTTCGCCGGTCGGCTGCGTAAATGCCGCCGGTGCCGTTAATATTTGCGCACCCGCCTTGGCCTGTTGCCTGTACAGATCACCAAATCGCATATCATAACAGATCGACATGCCAAGCCTCACCGGCTTTTGTGCCAATTCATCAAGATCGACGACCTTCGCCTCGGCTCCCGCCAGATACCGGTTCGATTCGCGCCACCGGTTGTTTTCATCTACATCAACATCGAACATGTGGATCTTGTCATAAACTGTAAGCAGTTTCCCCGAGGGTGCGAAAACCGCGCCGCGATTGGCAGCCTTTCCATTTTGCGCCGTTTCAGGCACGGCCACCGCAGTCGACCCCAAATGAAGATACACCTGGTGGCGCTCGGCCATTTTGACACAAGCGGCAAATACCGGATCATCTTCCTGCCGCCTTATCGTCTCGAGAAGGGCTTTCGGATTCTTCTGCAAAATTCCGGTCATTTCCGGCGTTTGCACATAACGGACACCTTTTTGGGCTGCAGCGGCAACCAGCTTCTCCAGAACCGCAATATTTGCCGCCTGATCAGTGCCGGAACATAATTGTGCACATGCTGCCCGAATGATCATCCGTCCGCCTTCAACATGGGATCCAGTTTTCCGGCCCGTTCAAGCGCATGCAGTTCATCACAGCCGCCAATATGTTTGCCGTTTATAAAAATCTGCGGGAAGGTCGCCCTTCCCGATTTCTGCATCATTTCCTGACGCAGTTTCGGGTCAAAAGTGGCATCAAACTCCCGGAATGCGGCTCCCTTTCCTGAAAGCAGGCTTTTGGCAGCGGTACAAAAACCGCACATCTTGCGGGTATAAATCAGAACTTCGGCCATGGTCATCAACAGTCCGTAAAAGGAAACAAAAGGCTTCACGCCTCAAGGGGTCATATAGGGCTTAATCATCATGATTTTCAACTCTGGCAAATGTGAGAACGCTGACACTCGCCGCCCCTGCGCGCAACAATACCCGGCTTGCAGACTTTGCGGTTGCTCCGGAGGTGTAGACATCATCAACCAGGATCACCTTTCTTGAAGCAAGGACAGGTTTCATTTCGACAGCGACCCGGAATGACCCCTGAACATTGCGCAAACGCTCATTGCTTGATAGCCCGACCTGCGGCCTTGTTTGGCGAACTTTCTTCAAAATGTCAGATCTGAATTCAAGTCCGGTTCGTCCGGCAATAACTCTGCCAAGTTCGGCAGATTGGTTGAATCTGCGTTGGATAAGGCGCGCAGGATGCAGCGGCACAGGAACAATCATGCTTCCCTCCGCCAGCAACTCGCTTCCGGCACGGATCATCCATTTCGCCATCCAGGGTGCAAGATCCGTCCGGTCGCCATATTTCAGAGTTGTAACCAGTCGCCTGGTGCGCTGGTCATAAACCACTGCGGATCGGCATTTTTCATAGGGCGGAGGATCGGCAATAGCCTCGGCAGACAACATGCCCTCACCGAGGTCATGAGAAAAAGGCTTGCCGGTGACACCGCAAAATGGAGGTGCAATAAACCGGATTTTCTGCCAACAGGCAGGGCAACAGCCTCCTGCCTGATCGACAATTGTATCACAGGTCAGGCAAAGCGGCGGCACCACGATATCTCGCAATTGCGCCAAACTGCCCTTGAACCGGTCCGCCATATCTCTCATTGCGCTTGTCAATTCAAACCCTCCACCTTGAATTGTATCGATTGCAATGGAAATATTCAACTCTTTTTACTTGCCCAGTCGGGGCGAAGGTTTAGGTTGTTCCCGGATGACACCAGGCACCAGATTTGACGAGAAAAAACTGCTGAACTCTCGGCAGCGAGCAGGCAGGGTAGCGGCCCGAAAAGGCGCAGCTCACCATGGATTCTTACATCAAGAAGCTGCCCTGATACTTGGCCAGCGCCTTGCAGCTACCAAAAGGGTTTTCACTGCGCCTGCAATTTTTTTCGAGGGTCCCTATTCGTCCCTCGTTGAAGAAGCGCTGCTTGAAAGTCGGCCGCCAGTTGAAAGCGCCTTTGCGCATATCCGATTGTCAGACAGCCAAAATCCGATCCTTGATCTGGAACCTGAGACCCTCGATCTGGCGGTATCAGTATTTGATCTCCATCGTATGGAGGATTTGCGGTCAATGCTGCTGCAGATCAATTTTGCGTTGAAACCGGACGGGCTTTTTCTGGCAGTGATGCCAGCCACGGGAACCCTTGAGGAATTGAAAGCATCGCTCATGCAGGCTGAACTGGAAATGACCGGAGGCGCAGCACTGCGCACCGATCTGTTTCCCGAAATACGGCAATATGGCGATTTGTTGCAAAAAACCGGCTTCAAACTGCCGGTATGCGATATTGAGGAGAGGGTAATCCGTTATGGCGCTCTGTCGGGATTGATCGACGATCTGCGCGCAGGTGGTGCCGCCTTGGCATCGCCTGATACAAATCCACCGATATCACGCAGCCTGAGAAATAGGACTGAGGAAATTTATCATGAAAGGTTTGGTGATCCCGATGGAAAAATCAGGGCCACCTTCAACATGACTTTTCTAAGTGGTTGGAAAGAGGATCAAAGCCAACAAAAACCATTGCGCCCGGGGTCAGCCAGACACAATTTGAAGGATTTTCTCTAATTCTGGACCTGAAGTCAGAAATTGGAACTTACAGTGTTGTAGGTGCCCGTTAGGGCCGTTCCAAGTGTTGTCGCGCCGCCTATGATCGCAACAGAGATCAAGGTCGCAATCAACGCGTATTCAATAGCCGTTGCACCACTTTCGTTTTTGATAAATTTCAGAAACATGCCAGCCACTTCAATACTCCCTTGATCTGGATCACCAGACTACAGATAGCTACTGTAGCCCGGGTTAATAATTATGAATAACAATTCGTAAATGCCGCAAAGGTTACTTTTTACTTATCAAGTACACTCTTGCGGATTGTGTATGTCTTGGGTTCCTTGGAAATTGTACCGGTAATCACCCTGTCGATCCCAAGCGCTCGGTTTTCAGCAAAAGTATCTGCCGCATTTTTAAGCTGCGGTGCAATAAGCACTGAAAGGGCCAGCGCCACAGCGCCAAACAGCAACGCTGTATGAAGGGTTGCACCGCCATAATTATCAAAAATCAGTTTGGCAGATTTATCCGTCAGCTTTGATAATAGATCTTTCATTCTTGAACCCTCACTATACTGGCACCTGTCCCGCACACGAATGCGTGGGATTTCCCTTGCGATAGTTCAAATTGTCATGAATTCATAAAAGATCAATTAACGCAGGGATAAGTGGCTCATCGGCAGGTGGCATATTATATTCACGCAACCTGTTGGCACGGACCCACTTAAGTGCCTGGCCTTCGCCGGAAATCGGTGTTCCCTCCCACTTCCTGCAAACGTAGAGCGGCATGAGAAGGTGAAATGTCTCATAGGCAAAACTGGCAAAGGAAAGCGGCGCAAGACAGCTATGCCAGGTGGTAATGCCAAGCTCCTCGCTCAATTCGCGGATCAACGCTGTTTCCGGCGTTTCGCCTGCTTCCACCTTGCCGCCGGGGAACTCCCAAAGGCCTGCCATGGATTTGCCCTCGGGCCGTTGTGCTATCAATACCCTGTTGTCAGCGTCGACAAGGGCACAGGCACTTACAAGTACGATCTTCTTGTCATGCATCGCCAGGTTTCCAGTAGCGGTATCGATAGACCTCGCGAAACCCGAGGGAAGTATAAAGCCCGTTTGCCGGAAGATTGTCTGCTACCACTTGCAGCCATGCCTTTCTGGCTCCCTTGCGCCGAGCCCACAAAAGCGCAGTCTTCATGATATCGCGCCCGTTTCCACGGTGGCGCTGCTCCGGATCCGTCACCAGATCAAAAACACCAGCCAAGGAACGGTCGCAAACACAGCGAACAACACTCGCCGCTTCACGGGAAAGCTGGGCTTGGGCCCCGTTCGTAATTTCATTATCATAATGGACAAAAAGCCCGGTCTCGGGCTCGGTCGCCCCTATCACTTCGACGAGACCCGGCTTGAGTTCCCTGTTTTCGTTCGAAAGAGATATGTATGCATCGACCCATCGACCGGGGTCCTTGAGCGGCAACTGGTCAAGGGCATCTGCAATATCGGCGGAGGCCAGATCCAGTTCCATGACGATGCTCTCTTCGTGCATCAGCCAGCCCTGTTCTTCAAATATGGCCGTAAGGCCGGGTGGTGCAAGCGGGGTCAGTCTGAACACCAGCGGACGGCCAAAACTGCGGAATTTTTGCCTTGCCCGGTTGATCCGTGTTTCCAGATCCTTGCTGTCATTGGGGTCAAGCGGATTAACGGAATTAAGCCGCTTTGCCGGATGACCGGCCGTCAGGCGAATCGCCCACGTGCCGTCATAGTGGGTGGTTGTGGCCGGGAACGAACGAAAACTGACTGCCTCAAGCAACCTGATGCGGGCGGGATCGACGACCATGGTGTTTCCGTCAGACAATTTTGACATAAATCTTCAAACCAGACGAAGCCGCCATTGCCTGTTCCGTTTTCTATTGCGATCCAACTAGCTGCGATAATCGGCATTGATTGCGATATACTCTGCGGTCAGATCGCATGTCCACACAGTGGCGCAGCCTTTGCCAATTCCCAGATCAACACCAATTTCGATTTTCTCGTTCTTCATCACCCTGGTCGCAGCTGCCTCGTCATATCCAGGACTGCGCTCCCCATTTTCCGCGACGCAAATGTCGCCGAACTGAATTCGCAGCCGGTCCCTGTCAGCCGGTTCGCCAGCTTTTCCAACCGCCATGACAATACGTCCCCAATTGGCATCCTCACCGGCAATTGCCGTTTTGACCAACGGAGAATTGGCGATCGACATCGCTATAATCTTGGCAGACTTGGCCGACTTCGCACCGCTAACGGTAATCTCGACAAGCTTTGTTGCCCCTTCACCGTCACAAACCACATACATGGCCAGTTCGTGCAAAAGCTCTCCCAGCATTGAGCGGAAATCGGCAATCGCCTTTTTCCCTGTTATCGGTTTGCGCCCGTTGGCGGAAAACAGCAATACAGTATCACTGGTGGAAGTATCGCTGTCGACCGTGATCGCGTTGAATGTGCCGCCAATGGTCCGGTTCAGCAACTCCTGAAGCGCGTCGCTTGAAATCGGAAAATCGGTCACGAGAAAACTGAGCATCGTCGCCATGTCAGGCGCAATCATGCCGGCACCCTTGGCGATGCCATTGATCGAATAGGTCTTGCCATCGGCATCAAAACTGCGGGTTGCGAGTTTCGGATAAGTGTCGGTTGTCATGATGGCCTTGGCCATTTCAAACCAGTTGTCAGCAGCGACAACGTTTCTTGCCTTTTCCAAGTGCCCCTCAAAGCCACTGGTGTCGAGCGGCTCGCCGATAACACCGGTCGAAGCAAGAAAAACCTGCCCTGCAGGTGTGCCAAATGCCTTTTTTGCTGCCTTGGCAGTCTGTTTCACACTCGCAATGCCCTTTTTGCCAGTAAAGGCATTGGCATTTCCCGAATTGACGACGACAAGGCCGGCTTTTCCTCCGCCCAGGTTTTGTCTGCACCAGTCAACCGGCGCCGAACTGCATTTCGAACGGGTAAAGACCCCCGCCACAGCTGCCGGACGATCAAAGCTGATGACCGCCAGATCCTTTCGGTTCTTGTACTTTATTCCGGCTTCGACCGTTCCAAGGCGTACACCGTCAAGGCCGGGAAGGTCAGGGTAGGTTTTTGGGGCAAGCGGTGAGACTTTGCTCATGGTTTGATTCCGTCGATTTTCAACAGCAGTATTACTGCGCCTTTACGGCATCAACCGCAGCCTTGAGGTCAGCATCCGTAATTTCAACCGTGATGGTTTCCCTGGCCTGTTCCACGGTGTCAAAATATTTTTCGCGCATCACGATCTGGCGAACCTGATCCTTTGCCTCCTCGAAAGTAGGCAATGGTTCATCGCGCTCATCTTCTTTCTTGATGACATGAAAACCGAACTGGGTTTTGATTGGTTCCTTGGTATATTGGCCATTTTCGAGCGCAAAAGCCGCAGTCTCAAATTCCGGGACCATCTGGCCTTTTCCAAAATAATCCAGATCCCCGCCATTGGGGCCGGAAGGGCCGGTCGATTTTTCCTTTGCCAGTTCGATGAAGTCGGCACCGCCATCAAGTTCTTCAATAATCGCCTTTGCCTCTTCCTCGCTCTTTACCAGAATGTGGCGGGCGCGAACCTCTTTTTCAGGAGTCATGGCAGCCACTTCCTTGTCATAACGCGCTTTTACTTCCTCGTCGGAAATCTTTTCGACAATGTTTTTCTGGAAATAAAGATTGTGCAGTGCGCGCGACTTCACAAATGACATCTGCGACTTGAACAGTTCTTCCTGATCCGTTCCCGCTTCCTCGGCCTTTTTTGCCAGCAGTTTGATGTCAATCAACGCAGACAGAATCGCCCCTCGGCGCTTATCTTCAGGTATCTGGGCAAATTGTTCACGCAAATCCGCCTCGGCGAAGGTTAGTTCCTGCTGGGTGATTTCAGTATCGCCAACCCGTGCAACTACATTGCTTTGTGCAAATGACTGCCCGGCTGCCCCTGCCGTCAGCAGGAAAATGGTGGCAAATGCGGCGGCTTTATTGGAGAATTGCATGAAATTTTCCTTGTCGTCTTTGTCTCCCGCCTCTCGCATTGCGCGCCTTCTGGGAACATAATCTTGAGGGTTAGGGTTACTGAAATGCCTGAAAAAAGTGGGATTCTGTCTCTATTCTTACAACGGCAACATTACAGCAAACACCTGTTTATGCTCGCTGATTGCCCGCCGTTCGCAGGTTATTGATAGTCCGTTGTCAGCAAGACTATTGATATATGGGCCGCCAACCGGGCACCGGCAAGTTGTCGCCGATCCTAGCATGGCGTTGACATCACTTTAACCCCCTCTTATCTGTCCTTTGAACATGCGTCCACAGCCTGACGGAAAATTGTTTGGTCAGCACCCGTTCCGCATCTCAAAGTCGGATTATGCCGACTACCCAACAAGGATGGCATCACATACCATCCAATTGACAAATAAACGCAGCACGGCCTGACTGGCTTGAGAACCAAGGTCCCGAACAGGTATCTCCGTGCAAATTCAAAGGACCCCAAGATGGGTATTTTTTCCGGTATCGCCAAGAAAATTCTGGGATCATCCAATGATCGCCAAATCAAGGCGCTCCAGCCGAAAGTTGAAGCAATCAATGCAATGGAGGGCGAGATTTCCGCCCTGTCAGATGACCAGCTGAAAGCAAAGACCGGCGAGTTCAAAACCCGACTGCTGAACGGTGAAAGCCTTGACGATATCCTCGTTCCCGCCTTTGCAGTGGTCCGCGAAGCCTCGAAACGCGCTTTGGGAATGCGCCCGTTTGATGTGCAGCTGATCGGCGCGATGATCCTTCACAACGGCGACATTTCGGAAATGCGCACGGGTGAGGGAAAAACACTGGTAGCAACCCTGGCCGTCTATCTCAATGCGCTGGCCGGCAAGGGCGTCCATGTCGTCACGGTAAACGATTATCTTGCCAGCCGCGACGCCGAATGGATGGGCAAGCTCTATGGTTGGCTTGGACTGACAACGGGCGTTATCATTCACGGCCTCAACGACAATCAGCGCCGTGCCGCCTATGCCTGCGACATTACTTATGGAACCAACAATGAGTTCGGTTTCGATTATCTGCGCGACAACATGAAAATGCAGCTGGCCGAAATGGTACAGCCCGGCTTTCGGACTTTTCAACCCATATTGCAGCGTGAAATCTCGTCCATTCAACAAATTGCAGAAGACAAGACTGACGATGTTGCAAAACACATTGCGGCCTTTCGCAATGCTGTGCGCCAGAACATCCAGAGAATGGCGGGCTTTACCGCGCAGGTCGAAAACTGGGCCAATAACAACAGTAACGCCCTGGACATGGCATTCTGGGGTGACAGGCTGAAACAGATTTCCACCGGGATTCAGACACTTGTCGATCTTGAGGCTTCCATTGAAAAAGGCATACCGGATGCTGAAACCCTGGAGAAATCGGTATTTACCCCCATTCGTGACGTTGCCAGACTGCTGGCTACAGACGGCATAGATCATGATCTTGAAAACAGCGAAGACTATTCACCCAAGCACAACTTCGCCATTGTCGATGAGGTTGATTCTATTCTTGTCGACGAGGCACGCACACCGCTGATCATCTCCGGACCGCTGGATGACCGCTCCGATCTTTATGTCACCATCGACAAGTTCATTCCCCAGCTGGATGAAAGCGACTACGAGCTGGACGAAAAGCAGAAATCGACGAATTTCACTGAAAGCGGCACCGAAAAACTTGAAAGACTGCTGAGCGAAGCCGGGCATTTGAAGGGTGAGTCGCTCTACGACATCGAAAACGTGTCGATCGTTCATCATGTCAACAACGCTCTCAAGGCCCACAAGCTTTTCCTCAAGGATCGCGATTATATCGTCAAGGATGATGAGGTCGTCATCATCGACGAATTCACCGGCCGCATGATGCCCGGAAGGCGCTATTCCGAAGGCCAGCACCAGGCGCTGGAGGCCAAGGAAGAGGTCACCATTCAGCCGGAAAACCAGACCCTCGCCTCCATCACTTTCCAGAACTACTTCCGTCTCTACGACAAGCTGGCAGGCATGACCGGGCACCGCAATGACCGAAGCCGAGGAATTCATGGAGTATCTACGGCCTCAACGTCATCGAGGTTCCAACCAATCTCCCGGTGGCCCGAATCGACGAAGACGATGAGGTATACCGGACCGTTGAGGAGAAATTCCGAGCCATCACCTCACTAATTCGACGAATGTCAGGAGCGTAGCCAGCCAATTCTGGTCGGTACAACCTCCATTGAAAAGTCCGAAATGCTGGCCGATTCACTGCGCAAGTCCGGCATAGAGGATTTCAGGGTTCTCAACGCCAGATACCACGAGCAGGAAGCCTATATCGTTTCTCAGGCCGGCGTACCTGGAGCCATCACCATCGCCACCAATATGGCCGGACGAGGCACCGATATTCAGCTCGGCGGCAATCTCGACATGCGCATTGAGCATGAACTTTCCGACCTGGCCGAAGGCAAGGAACGTGAAAAGAAAATCGAGGACATCAAGGCCGAAATCGAAGCGTTGAAAAAACAGGCCCTTCAGGCCGGCGGACTTTATGTTGTTGGAACCGAGCGCCATGAAAGCCGCAGGATTGACAACCAGCTCCGTGGCCGTTCCGGCCGTCAGGGTGATCCCGGGCAGTCAAAATTCTTCCTGTCACTTCAGGATGATCTGATGCGCATTTTCGGGTCTGACAGAATGGACGGCATGCTTCAGCAAGCTTGGCCTCAAGGAGGATGAAGCCATCATTCATCCGTGGATCAACAAGGCGCTGGAGAAAGCCCAGCAGAAGGTTGAAGCCCGCAACTTCGACATCCGGAAGAACCTTCTGAAGTTCGATGACGTCATGAACGATCAGCGCAAGGTGATCTTTGAACAGCGCATTGACCTCATGAAAGCCGAAGACATTTCCGATACAATCGTGGATATGCGCAACGAGGTCATTGATGATCTGGTCAGCCAAACATATTCCAGAAAAAGCCTATCCCGAGCAGTGGGAAACTGCCGAGTTGAAGGAAGGTATCCGCGCCTATCTTGATCTTGACCTGCCAGTCGAGGATTGGGCCAATGAGGAAGGCATCGCAGACGAAGACATTATTGATCGTATCACGGAGACAGCAAACAAGGCCGCCTCCAAGAAGGCAGGGGAATTCGGCCCCGAAATCACACGCTATGTGGAAAAATCAGTCGTCCTACAGACCATCGATCATTTGTGGCGTGAGCATCTGGTCAATCTCGACCATCTGCGTTCAGTGGTCGGTTTCCGCGGCTATGGCCAGCGCGACCCGCTTCAGGAATACAAGCAGGAAAGCTTCGAGTTGTTCCAGTCAATGCTGGCAAATCTGCGCCAGGCCGTAACAGCACAACTAGCCCGCGTTGAGATTGTCCAGCCAGGCTGAAGCCGAACAATTGGAAAGTCAAGGTGATGAATTCGCCGATGACGTGCTTTTCGAGGATGACGGCGAGCCAGTGCCTGCAGAATGGCTGAACACGGGCCGCAATGAAAAATGCCCTTGCGGGTCTGGCAAGAAGTTCAAACACTGCCACGGAAAGTACGTGTGATCCTCAAACGCTGCGAATTTCGATTGAACCTGAAATGCGAGGCCGGATATTCCGGCCTCTTTTTTGATCAGCAATTGCGAATTCAAAACAGGACCAGCCCAATCCGCTCCAAGAGTTCGATTGTGATGAAGGCGTTAACTGCAAATCAGGCGGTCAGTTGCACTATTGCGTCAGCGACGTCGGTTCTTCCTTCGTCTTCCTGATCCACCATGGCTTTTTCTTCACCGGGTCCGGAGCGCCCTGAACCGGCGCAGCAGTAGGCGTGGCCACTGCATCACCGTCACCAGCCACCTGTTCACCCGCACGCGGTGCCCGCTCTGGGAGAGGAATCGCCCTGACTATATTGCCCTGCGTTCCCGAATCATCCAGCGGTTCGTCTGGTTCCGCCGACACGGCGACCGCATTTGGGGATTGTTCCGGGACTGCGGCAACGCCTGTTCCGGACCGGGCGGCTTGTTGCTCGCCATCAGGTTGGGATTCGATTGGCTGCCCGGTAAGCACAGCCTCGTTTTCAGCCGCTGAAACAATGCCGGAGTTCTCTGCGGCGGATGCAGTTGCAGGCGCTGCTTCGTCTGTCGGTTCCGGCACTTTTTCAGGTGTCGCTGGAGGCAGTATTTCTGACCCCTGTGCCATCAGGCTGATATTTTCGACATCTGTTCCGGCAAGAGCGGTTTCCTTGAAAGTTCCAAGCAGCTTGTGTCTGGTCAGGGCTTTCCTGAATTCGATCTTTTCCTTCTCGAGATGCTTCTGCCATGCGCTCAGAAGAGATCCGGGCATGGTAACCGGCGGGCATTCATCCCGCGAACGGAAATCCTCGCCCTCCTCTGCAACTCTATTGAACAGGTAGCGCTTTTCGCACACATCAACCTTGGGCGGATAATTGGTCAACTCAAACAGATCAGAGCCTTCCTTGAGCATTTTCCAGAATTCGAAATGCGGGTTTGCCGCATGCTTTGCAAGATTGGCCGCTGTCATGCGGAAGGGATATGCCTGTACCTGAAAGTAATCCTGGCCACCCTTGATGGCATCGCGGGCAAGCGCATAGATTTCCTCGACAAGTTCATCTGTCATCGAGTAACAGCCCGCAGATGAACACGCGCCATGAACCATCAGATGAGAACCGGTACGTCCGTGAGACCTGTCAAATGTGTTGGGATAACCGATATTGAAAGACAAATGATATTCGGAATTCGGGTTCATCTGGGCCCGGCCTACGCGGTAAAAACCCTCGGGGGCCTGCCGGTCCCCTTCCTTGAACTTGGGTCCGAGTTTTCCGGACCACTTGCAGATCTCATAGGTCTCAAGCAGCGCAAACCGCCCGGTATCCTTCTGCTTCCATACCTCAAGAACATTTTCACTCTTGTAAATTCTGAAGCAGGATCGGAGATGTTGCCTTCATCCCCTTGGCTTTCATTTTCTGGGCAAGCGCTGGCGGGATCGGCACCTCCGCTTTGGGAAAGACGCTGTCTATGCCGCCCTGGCACGATGACAAGCAAAACCGCACACGCTACCATTCCGGCCACGCTCCGGGCTCTCGCGAATTCCCTGCAAGCCTTGAACAAATTGCTCAATTAAAAACTTCACCGTGAATGCCAATGACCAGTTTCATCAACTGGCATGTACCTGTCTTTACGTTGCACCGGATTGCGGCGCATTCGTCGCTCCACCATTATAGATGCAGAATATTGCCTTCAAAATCATTGACAAGACGTTATCTACCCGTCTTCACGCGAATGTCATTTTCGCCGAACCGGCCAGTCACCGCATTCGATTTTGACAAAACTGCGAAAAGCGTTGACCACTTCGAATCAGGCAAGATTACGGCCAATGGCCAGAAACTTCTCGCGGCGCTGATGACGAATTGCATCGCCGTCCATCCCGTCAAACTCGCGAAGCGAAGCATCGAATCGCATCGCCTGTCGCCTTGCATAACGGCTTCAGGTGGCGATGGGCACCGCCCACCGGTTCATAAATGATTCCATCGATTATGCCCAACGGCCTGAGATCCTGTGCCGTCATTTTCATTGCAGTCGCAACGTCCTGCGCCTTGGAAGCATCACGCCACAAGATCGAGGCACCTGCCTCCGGCGAAATGACGCTGTAGATGGAATGTTCAAGCATGTAAACGCGATTGGAAGACGCAATCGCGATCGCCCCACCCGAGCCGCCCTCACCGATAACAACAGTTACCAGTGGAACCTTGATCTTGAGACAGGCCTCGATCGAACGCGCAATCGCTTCGGCCTGGCCGCGCTCTTCCGCTCCAATTCCGGGATAGGCTCCGGCCGTATCCACGAGAGTCACCACCGGAATTCCAAAACGGTCTGCCAGTTCCATGATTCGAACGGCCTTGCGGTATCCCTCCGGTCTTGCCATGCCGAAATTGTGCTTCAAGCGGCTTTCGGTATCTGCTCCCTTTTCCTGACCAATCACCGCCACCGGCTCGCCATCAAGGCGCGCAAATCCGGCCTGAATGGCAAAATCCTCCGCAAAATACCGGTCACCGGCAAGGTCAGTGAAATTCAGTAAACAGAGCTTTTGCGATAGTCCACGAAATGCGGACGGTCCGGGTGACGGGCAACCTGTGTCTTGTGCCAGGGAGTGAGTTTTGCATAAAGGCCTTCAAGGGTTGTCTCGGCTTTTGCCTCAAGCTTGTCGAATTTCCGCAGACAGATCGACATTGGCGTCAGGTTCACTGACACTTTTGAGTTCGTGTATCTTGCCGTGGATATCGGCTACCGGCTTTTCGAAATCGAGATAGAGACGCATAATCCAGAAAACCTGACTGCAAATTGCATTTATTGAATTACCCGGAAGATATGGATCAGGGCTTCATTTTGAAAGGGTGTTAGACGGTTTCAGGCGTTTTTTCCATAGCCAGTTTGATTATCAGGCCAATTCCTTAACGCTCATGGCGAGCCGACTGTTTGGCAAGTGGATGATGGTTCTCCACCAGTTCGCGCAGGCGTTCATCCAGCACATGGGTGTAAATCTGGGTCGTGGATATATCGCTGTGACCAAGCAATTGCTGGACTGCGCGCAAATCCGCCCCGTTCTGCAACAAGTGACTTGCAAAGGCATGGCGCAATACATGCGGTGAAACACGTGAGGGAGCGATTTCAGCGCTGATAGCCACATCCTTGAGGTCGCGCGCAAAAGCCTGTCGGGTAAAGTGACCCGATTGTGAATTTGCCGGGAAAAGATAACCGCTGCCCTCAATTGGAATTCCGCAGGATTGCATCCCTGCCAGGTGGGCCTGCATGGCTGTTTTTGCCCGCTCTGACAACGGCACCAGCCGTTCCTTGTTTCCTTTTCCCGTAATGATCAGGAACCGCCCGTCCGTGCGCGCTGCCGCAACCGGTAGGGAAACCAGTTCGCTGACCCGCATCCCTGTCGCATAAAGCGTTTCAAGCAGCGCGTTCATGCGCAATGCCCTCAATCCGGAAAGACTGCCCGGCCTTGCCCTTCCGGCTGCTTCTTCACAAGCAAGGATAAGGCGGTCAACTTCCCCAACGCTGAGGACCTTCGGCAGCGGACGGCGCGCCTTTGGGGCATCAACCGGCGCGGTTGGATCATCGCCCCTCAGGTTTTCCGCAAACAGGAATTTGTGAAATTGCCGCAGCGAAGAAAGAATACGCGCTTGCGTTGACGCCGAAAGGCCTTCCGCTTCCACAGAACCCAGAAAGGCCCGCACATCATCTGATCCGCAATCACGACTGCTTTTTCGGTTGGCCGCCAGGTGATCATGATAGCGCTGGAGATCACGCTGATAGGCCGCCAGCGTATTGGCGCTCGCCCCCCGCTCGGCGCTCATCATCTCCAGAAAACCTTCAATCAGGTGGCGGTCACGCAAAGGCCATCAACCCCGTAGTTGGAAGCGGTTCGCGCAAGACGTGTTGAACCGACGACCGCAGCTCCCGCTATTTCAGATCAAGCTTGTTTGAGGGCACCCGGATCTGGACTTCTTTCGGCTTGGGTTCAACATAAGCCACCAGAGCGAACATCGCGCCATAGGCAAGACCCGCCAGGATGGCGCAAAAAACGATGAATCGGATCAGACTGGGCATCGTTACTCATAAACCTCACAAATATCGAACCGGACCTTCAGACCGGCAATTTCTGCCAGACGGACGGATCAACAACTTTCAAACACCAAAACACTTATGACAGGCGCCAGCCGAAATTTCAATTGATCAGGTTAAGGCCGATCAATGGACATCAGGCACAGTCACCTGCCGGAATATCATAAATAATGACCGGCGAGGAAATTTCAGGCAAAAAACCTGACAATCCATCGCAAGTCTTGACGTGGCGCGCTTATTGTTGTGCTACAGCATCCATGTGACTTTGGTGGAGACCCCCGTGACCCCAACTACCGACAATCTTGTCGACAGGGAAGCAATTCTCAAGGCGCTTGATGACAAGTGCCTGGTTTTTGTCGGCATGATGGGATCCGGCAAAACAGCGATCGGCCGCCTTGTGGCCCAGGCACTCGGCATACCCTATTTCGATTCCGATCACGAAATCATAGCTGCAGCAAACATGGAAATACCTGAAATTTTCGAACGTCATGGCGAAGCCTATTTCCGCGCCGGCGAAGAACGCGTCATACAACGGCTGCTTTCCGAGGGGCCGGCAGTCATTTCTCTCGGCGGCGGAGCATTCATGTCGGAGGCAACCCGCTCCGAAATAAAAAAACAGGGAATTTCAATTTGGCTGACCGCTGATCTGGACCTTCTAATGCAGCGAGTGATGCGACGCCCTGCCACTAGGCCGCTACTGAAGACCGCCGATCCGCGGGCAACGCTTGCCGGGCTGATAGAAAAGCGCGAACCTGTTTATGCAGAAGCAGACCTTCATGTCCCGTCATCAAAGGTCTCCAAGAATCACACAAGAGACTCAGTTCTGAGTGCCATCAGCGAAAAACTTGTCGGAACACCATCGCCATGAACGAAACAGGCAATCGGCAAACAACGAGCCGCGAAATTATCGTTGACCTCGCAGAGCGCTCTTATCCGATCATAATCGGCAAGGGCCTTTTGGCAGAGGCGGGGGAGCGGATAGCCGCCCTTCGTCCAGGTGCCCGCTGCGCAATCATCAGCGATATCAATGTCATTGCGCTGCATGGTGAAACACTACGCACTTCGTTTGCGGAAGCCGGAATCGACGCATGCGAAATCATTGTTGAACCGGGCGAAGCAACCAAGTGCATGGGCGTTCTGGAAGAGGTCGTTGATCAATTGCTTGCCGCAAAACTGGAGCGGAACGATCTGGTCGTCACCTTGGGCGGAGGGGTCGTGGGCGATCTTGCGGGCTTTGCAGCCGCGATCACAAGGCGGGGCATGGATTTCGTTCAAATTCCGACCAGCCTGCTTGCACAGGTCGACAGTTCTGTGGGTGGCAAGACCGGGATCAACGCGTCTCGGGGAAAAAACCTTATCGGCGCCTTTCACCAACCCGTACTTGTGTTGGCAGATACGGATGTATTGAAGACGCTTCCCCCGCGCGAATTTGCTGCCGGTTATGCCGAGGTTGCCAAATATGGCCTGATCAACAATCCCGACTTTTTCTCTTGGCTGGAGGACAATCACAAAGATATATTCGCCTTTGGTGATGCGCTGAGCGAAGCGATCGCCGTTTCCTGCAAGTCAAAGGCCGACATTGTCTCGATGGATGAACATGAGTCGGGTGCAAGGGCACTTTTGAACCTCGGCCACACTTTCGGTCATGCACTTGAGGGCTTCGTCAAATATGATGGCTCGCGCCTTGTTCATGGTGAAGGCGTGGCGATCGGCATGGCGCTTGCGCACCGATTTTCAAATCGCCTGAACCATTGCAGCATCGAGGACGCCGAACGGGTTGAAAAACATCTCTCATCCTGCGGCTTGCCGGTCAGCATCGCCCAGATACCCGGTCCCAGGCCGGATCCGGCCGAATTACTGGACTATATTCAGCAAGACAAAAAAGTCTCTCGTGGTAAACTGACCTTCATCCTTACAAACGGCATTGGAAAGTCCTATATCTCCAAAGATGTAGCGCCAGGCGAAGTGCTGGCGTTTCTTGAAGACGTCATCAGATAGGTTATCAACATGACACCCGCAGATTGGCTGCTGCTTGGATCCATAGTGGTCCTGATTTCATTTTCCGCATTTTTCTCAGGCTCTGAGACCGCCCTGACGGCAGCGTCACGCGCGCGGTTGCACCAGTTGGAACAGAATGGGGATGCCCGCGCCTCCATAGTCCAGCGCCTGATCGCGAAAAAGGACCGCCTTATCGGAACACTCCTGATCGGCAACAATCTGGTCAATATTCTGGCATCCGCCTTGGCGACCAGCTTCTTTTTGCGGATGTTTGGAGAAAGCGGTATTTTTATCGCCACCTTCACGATGACCGTCATCGTGGTGATTTTTGCCGAAATCATGCCGAAATCATGGGCGATTGCCCGCGCGGACCAGTTTGCCCTCGCCGTTGCGCCGGCCGTCCGGTTTTTCGTCCTGCTTCTTGCTCCCTTTGCCCGCAGCGCCAACTGGCTGGTAAAATCAATCCTGAAGATCTTTGGCGTTCGTCTTGACGAATTCCAAGAACATGCTGACTGCCCATGACGAATTGCGCGGTGCCTTTGAGGTTTTCCACAAGGATGGCGTGGTTATCAAGGATGATCGCGACCGGCTCGGCGGCGTACTCGACCTGCACGAACTGGAAGTTTCCGATGTAATGGTCCACCGGACCAACATGCTCTCGATCAACATCGATCAACCAAGCCGAAACAATCGTCCGGGAAATCCTCGAAAGTCCCTATACGCGCATTCCCCTGTGGCAGGACAAAAGTGAAAACATTGTTGGCGTCATTCACTCAAAGGATGTGCTTCGCGCAATCGGCATGGGCGAAAAACTCAAGAACATTGATGTGCAGAAAATTGCCGCCAAGCCATGGTTCGTGCCTGAAACGACAACCCTGCGGGACCAGCTTAACGCTTTCCTGCGCAAGAAGGCCCACATTGCTCTCGTGGTCGATGAATATGGCGAGGTGATGGGTCTGGTCACGCTGGAAGACATTCTTGAGGAGATCGTCGGCGAAATCGCCGACGAGCACGATGTGGAAGTCAGTGGTGTAACGACCGATACCGATGGCTCAATCGTCGTCGACGGCAATGTGCCAATCCGCGACCTCAACCGGGCGCTCGACTGGAAACTTCCCGATGAAGAGGCAACCACCATTGCCGGCCTGGTCATTCACGCTGCCCAGATGATCCCCGAGGAAAAGCAGGCCTTCACCTTTTTCGGGAAACGCTTTGTTGTTCTGAACGGGCAGAAAAACCGGATCACCAAGCTGCGGATCAGGAACCTGACTTCCTGACTCTGAGCCTGCGCTGCCATTTTCGTGGGCTTCAGGAAACTTCCGACGGTGCCTTTGTTTCCATCGCAATCGCGTGAAGTCCCTGCTCGATTTCGTCGCGAACTAGTTCATTGATGGCGCGATGGCGGTCTACCCGGCTCATTCCCTCAAACGCTTCGGCAACCACCTTGATTCGCAAATGGGTTTCCCCGCTACCGTCAAAACTTTCCTGATGGCCTGCATGCAAATGGCTCTCATTGATAATTTCAAGCGAATTCCGGCGACAGGGCTTGCCTCGGATCTTCTTTTCAATACTTTTTGAAAAACTCATAAGCTTAATATCCCGTGTCAGATTGATATGACCTGTGCCAGTGTTTATGTATCGTGACTGATCACCATGTGACAACAGCAAATCACGAGCCGCCACAACCGCGCTTTCTGCGGTAAGACAATTCGCATTGTCAATTCTTGTTCATCCCGCAGTTAGACCCTATACAATAGCCATGAAACCTACATCATCCCTTTTCAATTCGATCCGCGTCGGCAACAAGAGCAGCAAGAAGAAGAAGGAAGAGCCTGCTGCAAGCAGCCCTGCCAGTGGGAAGGCTGTGACAAACCCGGAACGCACAAGGCGCCCATGGGCCGCAATCGTGAGGGCCAGTATCTGTGGATGTGCATTGACCATGTCCGCGACTACAACAAGAATTTCAACTATTTCTCCGGGCTTGACGACGAGGCCATCGCCAAATTCCAGAAGGATGCAATTACCGGGTCGCGTCCGACCTGGCAGATGGGTACCAACAAGACCAGCAAGCACCCGCCTCTCAACGAGCGCAACCCCAATGCGGAAGGCGCGCAACGGCTGTATAACCGGATGAACCAGGCAAGCGGCGGCGCAGCAGCCGAACAGGCCGAATCCGCGCCGCGCAAACTGAAAGCGCTGGAGAAAAAATCCTTTGACGATCTTAACCTGCCGCACACCGCAACCGGCGAGGACATCAAGGCGCGTTACAAATTGCTGGTGAAACAGAACCATCCTGATGCCAATGGCGGCGACCGCAGTTCCGAGGATCGTTTGCGCGAAATCATTCTGGCCTACAAAATTCTGCAAAAGGCCGGATTTTGCTCCTGATTTGATGGCAGGAACACAAACCTTGCATTCGTGACCCTTTCTGCCATTGTTTCATGCGTTCAAAAAACGCTAATCGAAGTCTTTGACACAGTTGACGCCGGTGCGGCCTTTTCCGCCGCTAGCTCTTTTTCTGAGATTACAGGCTGAATACCGAAATTTTTGCCAGAGGCCATGGTTTTGTTCCGCTCTGGTACTGTCGGTTTTTGATCCTTTCTTTCAGAACAGTCCGGCAAATGAGAAACCGCCCATGGAGATTAAGCGGATGAGTGATGGCATGCCGGATACCGAAGTTTCGGTGAGAGAAGCGTTCAATATCGATTCAGACATGAAAGTCCCAGCCTACAAGAAACGGACCGAGCATGTACCTGAAATTGATCCGGATTATCTTTTTGACAAGGCAACAACCCTGGCCATTCTGGCCGGTTTTGCCCACAACCGACGCGTGATTGTATCCGGCTATCACGGCACGGGTAAATCCACCCATATCGAGCAGGTTGCCGCGCGCCTCAACTGGCCCTGCGTCCGTATCAACCTGGACAGCCATGTTTCCCGTCTCGACCTGATCGGCAAGGACGCCATCGTTGTTCGCGACGGCATGCAGGTCACCGAATTCCGTGACGGCATTCTGCCCTGGGCCTATCAGAACAATATCGCGCTGGTGTTCGATGAATATGATGCAGGTCGGCCTGATGTGATGTTTGTCATTCAGCGCGTGCTTGAATCTTCCGGTCGTCTGACCCTGCTCGACCAGAGCCGCGTCATCACACCGCATCCCGCTTTCCGCCTGTTTGCGACCGCCAACACCGTCGGCCTTGGCGACACGACCGGTCTCTATCACGGTACCCAGCAGATCAACCAGGCCCAGATGGACCGCTGGTCTATTGTGACGACTCTCAACTATCTGCCCCATGACAAGGAAGTCGGCATTGTTCTGGCAAAGGCAAAGGCATTCGATACCGAAGAGGGCCGTGACACGGTTTCCAAAATGGTCCGCATTGCCGACATGACCAGAGCCGCCTTCATCAATGGCGATCTGTCGACGGTGATGAGTCCGCGTACGGTGATCACCTGGGCCGAGAATGCCACGATCTTCGGCGATGTCGGCATGGCCTTCCGCCTGACCTTCCTCAACAAGTGCGACGAACTGGAGCGCGCCACAGTCGCCGAGTTCTATCAGCGTGTCTTTGGCGAGGAATTACCTGAATCAACCGCCAACCTCGTCTTGGCGTAACAGGCCGTAAAATGGCAGGCCAAAAATGAGCAAACAGGGCGACAATCAGAAAAAGGGCAGCAAGCCGCAGGATTTCGAACCGCTTAAACAGGCGTTGTCGAACTGCGTCCGCGCGATTGCCAACAAGCCCGGTGTAGAGGTCGTCTTTTCCAACGACCGCCCTTCCCTTGTCGGCGACCAGGTCAAGCTGATGGAACCGGGCCGCAAGATGACCCGGGAACAACTTGCCGCCAATCGCGGCTATGGCGATTCGATGGCCCTGCGTCTTGCCTGTCACGACAAGACGATCCACAACCGCCACGCTCCTGTCGGTCAGTTGGCGCGTGCCATCTATGACCGCGTCGAACAGACCCGTATAGAGTCACTCGGCTCGCGCCAGATGGAAGGCGTCTCTGCCAATCTGACCGCCATGCTCGAGGAAAAATATTCCAGGGCCAACTACACCAATGCGATCGACCGCTCCGATGCCCCGCTTGAAGAGGCCGTGGCGCTGATCGTCCGTGAAAAGCTTACCGGCAAGAAGCCTCCCGAAATCGGCCCGCAAATTCGTCAATCTCTGGCGGGAGTTCATCGAGGAAAAGGCAGGCGACGCCATCGACGCGCTTGATGATGACCTCGTTGACCAGAAGCAGTTTGCCAAGGCAATCCGCGACCTGATCGCCTCTCTCGACATGGCCGACGAACTCGGCGATGACGAACCTGACGAAGACGAACAGCAGCAGGAAGAAAACGAGGCCAACGAGGACGAAAGCGACGCCCAGCGAGAAAACGAGGAGGCGACCAGCGAAGACCAGGGTGAGGCGCAGGAATCCGACGAAGTATCCGATGAAACCCAGGATGGCGAAATGGAAGCCTCCGACATGGGCGAGGATGATTTCGATGACGACGACATGGAGGATGCCGAAACGCCCGGCGAGGCGCAGCGTCCGCAACTGCCGTTTTCCGAATTGCCGCCGGACAGCGACTATCGCGTGTTCACCTATGAGTTCGATGAGACCATTACTGCCGAAGAACTCTGCGATGATGTCGAACTCGAGCGCCTGCGCGCCTTTCTCGACAAACAGCTTGCCCATTTGCAGGGCGTCGTCGGGCGCCTTGCCAACCGTCTTCAGCGCCGCCTGATGGCCCAGCAGAATCGCGGCTGGGACTTCGACCTCGAAGAAGGCTACCTCGACACCGCCCGCTTGCCCCGCATCATCATGGACCCGATGACGCCGCTCTCCTTCAAGATGGAACGTGAGACCGTTTTCCGTGACACTATCGTCACCTTGCTGATTGACAATTCCGGTTCCATGCGCGGCCGTCCGATTACCGTTGCCGCCACCTGCGCCGATATTCTTGCCCGCACGCTGGAGCGTTGCGGCGTGAAAGTCGAAATCCTCGGCTTCACCACAAAAGCCTGGAAAGGCGGCCAGTCCCGCGAAAAATGGCTGAAGGCCGACAAACCGCCCTTGCCCGGCCGCCTCAACGATCTGCGCCATATCATTTACAAGAGCGCCGATGCACCCTGGCGCCGCTCGCGCCGCAATCTCGGCCTGATGATGCGCGAAGGCCTGCTCAAGGAAAACATTGACGGCGAAGCCCTGCTTTGGGCCCACAACCGCATGATGGCGCGTTCGGAAAAACGCCGCATTCTCATGATGATTTCCGATGGAGCCCCGGTTGATGATTCAACTCTTTCCGTCAATCCTGGAAACTACCTGGAGCGGCATTTGCGCCACGTGATCGCAGACATCGAAAACCATTCTCCCATCGAATTGCTGGCCATCGGTATCGGCCATGACGTGACCCGCTATTACAAGCGCGCCGTAACGATTGTCGATGCCGAGGAACTGGCCGGGGCAATGACCGAGCAGCTTGCTTCGCTGTTTGCCGAGAATCCGGAGACAGAACGGCGGGGTCGCGGCAAGCGGCGCGCAGCGCGGGCCTGATTTCAGTGCCAGGACCAATCACCGGGCTAATCCGCACATTCTTTTGCGCCGCGTTTTCGTTTTCATTTGCCGTGTCGTCAGCATGGGCCGATCCGATAAATGTAACGGGCGAGCCCATCGCCAATTTCCATCTTGGCTATTCCGATCCCAAAGCCGGTAAACTCACCTTTCTCAGTGGCCTTGAACTGACATCGGGAAACCCGGATTTCGGCGGCTTTTCCGGACTGCGCATCGACCCCCAAACGGGCAGGCTTTTTTCAGTCTCGGACAACGGTTTCTGGCTCACCGCAACAATCCGCCGCGATCCGGAAGGCAGGCTTGCCGGCCTTGGTGACAGCGATCTTTCCTGCATCTGCCGCACCGATGGCACGCCGTACGGATCGAAGCACTGGGGGGATGCGGAGGCTGTGGAAGTCCGGGGAAACCGAGCCTACATCGCTTTTGAACGCCTGAACCGCATCAATGGCTACGACCTGACGGATCAGTATCGCCTCGGCCCGCCCAAACAGGCGACATCCTCTTTGAAAGCCAGAAAAATTGACTACAGCGAGGGCCTGGAAGCTCTTGCGCTGGCTCCGGACAATTCTCATCTTGCCGGAAAATTCATAGCCATTGCCGAGAACAGCCTTGATGCCAGCGGCAATAATCGCGCCTTTCTTGCCGATGTGGACACGGTTGATGAATTCTCCATCCGCAGAACCGAAGACTTCTCCGTAACCGATGCCGCATTTCTTCCCAGTGGTGATCTCGTCATCATGGAACGGCGCTTCGGACTTTCCGTCGGTGTCGGTATTCGCATTCGCCGCTTCAAGGCTGATGACATCAGGCCCGGAACAATCCTTTCGGGAGAGGTCCTGATGCAAGCGGGCCTTGCCAGCCGGATCGACAATATGGAAGGGATCACCGCCTGGCGCGATGAAAACGGCGACACACGCATCGCGATCCTTTCCGATGACAATTATTCCCGCATCCAGCGAACCCTGTTGCTCGAATTCAGGCTGGATGAGTAAGCCAGCATCTGTTTCGCGATGCAATTGAGCAACCTCAAGGCTGGGTCCTCGAGTCAAATACAACTACGGGCCCGGGAATGACCGATCGACAGATCACACCTGTCCATTCACTTGAAGCCCTTGTTTCAACATTATGAGAAAGAACATGCGGGAAACCTCCAAAGACACCGAAGAGGTGTCCGGGCGGTCAGCCCGCACCCCACTGCCCGCAGGCGTTTGCTCGCAAACGCTGAGAGGGGCGCAGCGGCAGCGAAGCTGCTCGCGTGAGGGAGGACATAATAGTGCGCACTCGGCATTTCCTTTCAGGAAAAGCCTGTTGCGCTGTCGGCGAAAATCGCTTCGCCATTTTAGCCTTAAGCAAACGTGCGACCTGCTCGCCATTTCCTATGGCCCAATGTGTACGGACCAACAGGCCGCACGCGGAGATTTGCAGCATTGAGGGGCTCTTCAGTACACGGTCCCGCTCAACCTTCAAGCCGACCCATGGGATCGATCCCACCAGCACGACGCTCCGCCGCTGCTGCGCCTTGATCCGATTGGCGATCGATCAGACCAACGTTTGCCGGGCAACAGTGGAAGGAAGACTACTCCACAGTTTGAGTAGCGGGGATAACTTTCCGATTGGCACTCACCAGGTCCATGACTTCTTTTGGCCGGAGACCCTGTCAACTATCGGAAAGTTCGATGGTTTTGGATGATGGTCCAACACCGGATTGCGAACATGTATACCATGTTATGGAAGTTGACGGCGTGTTTTTCAAATCGCGTTGCCAGCCTCCGCATGTCCTTCATCTTGCAGAAGAATCGCTCGACGATGTTGCGCATGGCGTAGAGGTTTTGATCATGCCGGATCGGTTTCCTGGCATTGGACTTTGAAGGAATGACAGCAACAGCGCCTTCGTCTTTGATCTGCCTTCGGATTTTGGCGCTGGCATAAGCCTTGTCGGCAACGATGGCGAGAGGCTCTTCATGCCAGTCGGTGAAGGCATCAAACATCTGGCTGTCATGCACCTGACCGCCGGAAATCTCCAGCCGGAGCGGCCTTCCATACTCGTCTACAGCCGCGTGAACCTTACTTGTGCGGCCTCCGCGTGAGCGGCCAATACATTCTGCCAGTTCCCCCTTTTTGAGCCGGCCGCTGCGCGGTGAGCTTTGACAATCGAAGCATCAATGAAGATCAGACTGTCCTTGACCTCTCGTGCCAGGGTATCAAACACATCCTTCCACACGCCCTTGCGACCCCATCTGACATAGCGATTATAAACCGTGGTGGGCGGTCCATATCTGCCCGGCAGATCCCGCCAGGGTGCGCCGGTTCGCAGAATATAGAAGATACCATTGAGGACTTTGCGATCATCGCCGCGCTTTGCGCCGCGTCCCTGAACCGGCAACAACGGCTCGATAACGGCCCATTCTTCATCGGATAAATCAAATCTTGCCATCAAAACCTCCATGATTGGACGTCTTGAATCTGATTTGCTAAGCTAAATCAAGAAGATCGCTCAGGGTAAGCTGCAGAGAGTTGGACAGCTCGATAGTTTTTCTGTCGGCTTTGCAAAACAGTCAGCGAGAGAGCAAGCGTTATGATACTAGTTCTAATTCTGAGCGCACTGGTTGCCTGTGCAATACGTGATGCCACAAGGTTCTCGGGACCGGATTGCGGGTTCTGCCTTGCAGCCCCGGAACGACAAATGGTTTCGTCAAGCCTTGCTACCTATCCCCGTAGCGAAGCAGATCTGCCGAATCCCGCGATGGATATTTAAGTTGCATGCCACAGAACACCCCGAATACATCGCCATGCAAGTCACTGACACATACAAGGAAAAAGCCGACAGCATTGTTGCCCTGTTCGCAACCACATTCGCGCAATCCGAGGGAGATGCCGAAGGCCGGATTATCGGCGAACTTGCAAGAAACATTTTGTCCAATACACCGGACGAAGATATTTTTGTTTTTTCAGCCAATGATGATGGAGGCGCACTGATTGGCGTCATCGCATTCACCCGTCTGACCTTCCCGGATGATCGCGGACGGTTTTCCTTCTTTCTCCCGTGGCAGTGGCGACCGCTCATCAGGGCACGGGAGTTGGACAGAAGCTGATCGCCCACGGTCTTGGGGTTTTGCGTGATAACGGTGTCGATGCGGTGCTGACTTATGGCGACATCAACTTCTACGCCAAGGTCGGCTTTGCCCAAATCAGCGAAGAAACGGCAAGGGCGCCCCTGCCACTTCAATATCCCCAAGGCTGGCTGGGCCAGTCGCTATCAAGACCCGAGCTGGAACCTCTGGCAGGTCCATCCTACTGTGTCGAGGCATTAAACGATCCGTCCTATTGGTAGTCGGGGAAAATTTGTCTGCATTGCGAACAATCGGATGCCGACTGGTGCTCTTTCTGCCTCTCGCTGACCAGCGCAACCCCACTGTCAGGGCTTGCTTCACCATTGCCTGCAGACGAAATCGCTGATATCCGGCGCACTGTTGTTGAACCGATAGTCCGGAAAATCCGTTGAGCAAACCCTTGCGACAATCAAACCCGTTTCGTCATCATCCGGAACTGCGCGGGCAGATCAAGCCTGCCGCACAATCGTTTTTCCGCGAACTTGATCTGGCCGAGATCGATGCCAAGGCAGCCGAAAACGGCAGGGCGCCGGACTGGCGCACTCCCTGTGAGCAGCGCGAAGCAGGCCGCCGCGCCTGGCTCGAAGGGCATTGGGACAAGGACCTTTGGGTATTCGGTTATGGTTCGCTGATGTGGGACCCGGCAATGGAATTTGCCGAGGTCAGGCGTGCGCGAACCAGTGCATATTCACGCAGTTTCTGCCTGTGGGATGAAGGCGGGCGCGGCACGCCCAGACAGCCCGGACTGATGCTGGCAATAGACGAAGGGCCCGGCTGCGAAGGGCTCGCCTTCCGGATCAGCGCCGAAAAGCTCGATCACGAAACCTTTGTCTTGTTCCGGCGTGAAATGATTGCCGGCGCCTACAGGCCCACCTGGCTGACGGTGGAAACCGCTGTAGGCGAGATCAATGCGCTTTCCTTTGCCGCAAACCGCGACCACGAACGCATTGTGCCGGGTATACCGCTGGATGATCAGGCGCAGATGATTTCGGTGGCCGAAGGGCATCTCGGCACCAATTTCGCCTATCTTTCGGACACCTATTCGCATCTCGCGCATTTGGGCGTCGATGACCCCTACATCACCGACCTTTATGCCCGTGTAAAAGACCTGCGTTTGCCAACCTGATTAGGTTGTTATCCGGCAGTCTTCAACTCTACTCCGCTGGCTTTCAGCACGCCGGCATAAGGCACGAGGGCAACGAGGCCGATGACAAGCTTTACGAGAAAATCGCCGATCGCCAGCGATGCATAAAGCGGCATCGCGATGCCGAAGATTGATGCCGGGAAAGCCGAGCGAACCGTCTTCCATGCCGAAGGCACGTATCGATGCCGGCAAAGACCGGGGCAAAGGCAATCCCGAAAAACAGCACCGTATCAACTGCCGAGCCGATAAAGGTCGAGATCAGCGGTGCCTTCCACCAGCTGGATGCGCGCAGACGGTCAAAAACACCGATATCAATCAGCTGGGCCACGAGAAAGGCACGTGCCCGAGGCAATCGCGATGCGCGGCGATGCAAGCCAGATCGACAGGACAACGGCAGTGACAAAGCCTGCAAAACCACCCGGCGCGCCGCCAGATGTGCCAAATCGGCGATTGGCCAGGTCATTGACCAGAAACGCAAACGGATAGGTAAATGCACCCCAGGTGAGAATTTCACCAAGGCCAAAATGCGCAAACGGATATTGAACGAGAATATTGGAGAGGAACGACGACAAGGGTCATCGCCGCGACAAGGGAAGGAGACAAGCATTTTCATATTCCATTTTTTTCCGCTGGGAGATGGCACCAGCAAGATATGGCGTCGTCAACACAGCCTGTTGATTGCGCTTCAACAATCAAGGCCCCGCTTTGCAGCAAGGCCCCCTCAGGCGAAATCATTCAGTCACCAGGAACCAATAATCAGGCGGCGGCTTCGGCGGCTTTCTTGGCGATCTGGCGCTTCAGCAGACGGGCTTTCATGGAAAGTTCGTCCATCCTTGGCTTTCGCCAAGAAACGCATCAAGACCACCGCGATGCTCAACCGTGCGCAGGGCGGCAGCGGAAATCCGCATACGCACGCGCTGGTTCAGCGCTTCGCTCATCAATGTGACATGTACGAGGTTTGGCAGGAAACGGCGGCGCGTGCGGTTGTTCGCATGGCTGACATTGTTACCATACATCACGGAGTTACCGGTCAATTCGCAAGTTCTGGACATAGGATCACCTTTGTGTAAATTTCGGTTTCCCCGAACCGCCAGACCTGCAGCTGTCTGATGCCCGCATAACCATCCGAATTTCGCCCAGCTTGTTTGCCGAGCGCCGGAAATGACGCAAGTCTCGGGAAAAGTTGCGCTGTCTATAGTCTTGAACGGCAAAATCGTCAAGACAGGAATCACAGCCTGCCCGCAATCGCCCTTGCAAACACCCGATTTCCGCCTTCAATCGCCTTACCCGTTACGAAAGACAGTGCCAAATGCGGTATGGCAGATCGCAGATTGCTGTTTGGCTGCCATTAATGGCCATTAATCCGTTGCAACAGGGGGGAAGATCGGTTCATCGGCTGTTCAGCAAGGAATTGCTAGGGTGGCTGAAGTCTGAAACGGAAGATCAGCAAAATATTCAGGTCGAATCTGAAGAAAGCATTCATTCACCAAATCGTTTACCGGGGACAATAATGGTAAAATGTGCAATACCCTCACAAAGGCGCTTTCCGGCGCTGCTGTATCTGTTTTCGTCGCGGCCGGCCTTCTTGCGCCGGCCTTGATGCCACCAAACCGCATCAGCAGCAGAAAAACGGCACGAGACACACTTCAACGTCAAGTTCGGCGGCGTATCCGTCGGCAAACTGGTATTCGGTGTCTCGATGAAGGGCAATGACTATACCTTCACCGGAAACGGCAAGACCAAGGGACTTGCAGAGTGGTTTGCACCCGGCAAACGCCGTGATCAAAAGCGATGGTGCCGTTGACGGCCAGGCACTCAGGGCCTCAAGCCATTACCTGTCGGTAACCGAGGACAAAAAGACTGCGGTCCTCAACATGTCGTTTGCCGGTGGCGCCGTTCAGAATGTCTCGATGAAACCTGACAAGCGCAAGAAGCGCAAGAACAAGAAGAAATACGTGGTCATTACGCCCGATGATCTGAAAAACGTGGTCGATCCTGCAAGTACCATGGTGATTCCGGTCCCGCTCGAAAAGGCAAATGATCCAAGTGCCGTTTGCAACCGCACCTTCCGTGTCTATGACGGCGAAACCCGCTTCGACATGAAACTCTCCTACAAGGCAAACAAGCCGGTCAAGACAAAGGGTTATGACGGCAACGCCTATGTCTGCCGGTTCAAATATGTTCCGGTTGCAGGCCACAAGCACGATGAGAAAAACGTCGAGCGCATGGCCACCAATAACGACATGGAAATCTGGCTCGCCCCGATTGATGGCGGCACGAAGGACCAGAGCATTTTCACAGCCATCCGCATCACCGTTCCCTCCTGGGTTGGAACCTTTACGGCTGAACCCGAATATTTCGGCCCCGCCGGTTCGTGATGTGCCCGGCCCTTGTCGCCGGACTTGCACCCTTGTCAAGCCTCATAAGGCTGCAGACTGGCGGCCCAACCGTTACCTATGGCCATTTGCTCGAACACATCCTATATGAGGCCGGACAGGCCGGCCATGAACCGGCTAAAACAAACATCATCCTCCGGTTCTTTCATGTCAGCCACACACGCTATCAACCCTACGGCCAGCGGTCGCGGTGTCACCGCTGTTTTGGGACCGACCAATACAGGCAAGACCCACCTGGCCATCGAGCGCATGGCGGCCCACTCCTCCGGGCTCATCGGCCTGCCGTTGCGGCTCCTGGCACGCGAGGTCTATCAGCGCCTGTGCGACAAGGTCGGGGTTGCCAATGTCGCGCTGATCACCGGCGAGGAAAAGATCAATCCCGGCTCAAAAGCCCGAGCCGCTACCAGGTCTGCACGGTCGAGGCGATGCCGTCACGAAACCAATGCGGCCTTTGTTGCCATCGACGAAGTGCAACTGGCCGCCGACCTCGAACGCGGGCATATCTTCACCGACCGGCTGATGAATTTGCGCGGCCGCGAGGAAACCATGCTGCTGGGCGCAGCGACCATTGAACAAACGCTTAAAAGCCTGCTGCCCGGCCTTCACGTGATCACCCGGCCGCGCATGTCCCAGCTTGAATACAGCGGTTCAAAAAAGATCACCCGCCTGGCGCCGCGCAGCGCCATCGTTGCCTTTTCCGTCAATGAGGTCTACGCCATTGCCGAACTGATCCGCCGCCAGCGTGGCGGCGCAGCAGTTGTACTGGGCTCCCTGAGCCCGCGAACCCGAAACGCCCAGGTCGCCCTCTACCAGTCCGGCGATGTCGATTTTCTGGTTGCGACCGATGCCATCGGCATGGGCCTCAATCTCGATCTCGACCATGTGGCCTTTGCCCAGGACAAGAAATTTGACGGTTTTCAGCCATCGCCGCCTGACACGCCGCCGAAATGGGCCAGATCGCAGGACGCGCCGGACGGCACACAAGAAACGGCACTTTCGGCGTCACCGGACAGGTTCATGCCCTTGAGGATGAACTGGTCGAGCAACTGGAAACCCATGTCTTTGCACCCTCCAAGGTTCTGACCTGGCGCAACCGTGATCTCGAATTCTCATCCACTGGAACACCTGCGCGCCTGCTCGAAACGCCTTCAGCAAACCGCCTGCTGATGAAGGCACTTCCCGCCACCGATCTGGTGGCCCTCGATACCCTCGCCCGGGATCCGTGGATTATCGACGCCTGCAAAAGGCCGAGACAACTCAAACTGCTCTGGGATATTTGCTGCATTCCCGATTACCGGAAAATTTCGCCCGGCCAATCATGCCGGATATGCTGCAACGAATCTTCTCGCAGATCATTGAGCAACGGCGAAAAATTGACGCCGACTGGTTTGCAAGGCAAATTGGTTGTCCGATCAGAACCGATGGCGATATCGATGCACTGTCTGCCCGCATTGCCCATATCAGGACCTGGACCTATCTGTCCCACCGGGCCGATTGGCTGGAAAATACGCCTCACTGGCAGGAAAAAACGCGCGAGACGGAGGACAGACTTGTCCGATGCCTTGCATGAAGCTTGACGAAACGATTTATTGATCGCAGGACAAGCCTGCTAATGAAGAGACTGCGGGAAAACACGCACATGGAAGCAGAAATCAAGGCCGAATGGCGATGTTGAAGTCGAAGGCCATCATGTTGGTCAGCTCAACGGATTCAGATTCAAGCCTGACATCAACGGGTGAAAGCCCTGAAGCAAAGGCCGCAGAACGCCGCTGCCATGAAAAGCCCTTGCCAGTGAAATCGAAAAACGTGCCGGCCGGCTGGCGGCTTCCGCCAACACCGATTTCATCTTGTCCCGGGATGCGGTTCTCCGCTGGAAGGGCGATCCGGTTGCAAAACTGGCTGCCGGTGAAGATATCCTCAAGCCGCGCATAATTCTGCTCGCCGATGAACAACTGACAGGCCCTGCCCGCGATGGCGTCGCCCACGCCTTGATCGCTGGATCGCAAACCATATTTCCAATCATCCTCAAGCCGCTGGTGGAAATGTCGGGGCGACCAAACCCTTGAAGGCATGGCCCGCGGCGTCGGCTTTCGCCTGGTCGAGTCCCTTGGCAACATTGACCGCCGCGAAATTGCCGCCGACATCCAGGGATTGTCCCAGGACATGCGCGCCGGCCTGCGCCGCCACGGCGTGCGATTTGGTGCCTACACCATTTTCGTGCCTGCCCTGCTGAAACCGGCCCCTGCAGAGCTTGTTGTGCCTGCTCTGGGGCCTGAAAAACGACCAGGCTCGAAGCCGCCTGGTATCGACGAAGTGCCGCGAATCCTGGCTTCTGGCAGAACCTCGACCGTCTTCAATCCCGGAATTCGAGCCCGAGGCCTACCGCCTTTGCGGCTACAAAATCCTTGGCGCAAAGGCGGTTCGCATCGACATCCTGGAACGTCTTGCCGATCTGATCCGCCCGGCACTTTACTGGAAAGCCCCTGCGGCTGATACCGAGAACCCATCAGCCGCCAAGCCGGAAGGCGCAATTGACGGGCGCAATTTCTATGTAACACCAGCCATGATGTCCATTCTCGGCGCCACGCATGAAGACATGGAACTGATCTTGAAGGGTCTTGGCTATCGCGGCGAACCAAAGCCGGAGACTGAAATAAAACCGGAATCAGCACAGCCTGTTGCAGTTTCCGAAAATGCGCCTGCTCCCGATGAACAGGCCCGTGTGGAAGGTACAGGGAATGAGGCATCTTCCGCTGATATGACGGCGTCGGTCGGGGTTGTAAACGATGCCGGCGGGCAAACCGGCCAGACAGAAGTGGCCGAGGCTTCACCATCCGCTGAAACAACGGTGCAGACCCCGGATCCAGCCCCGCAACAAGCGGATACAAAAGAGGAAGAAGGCCCCAAAACCATTCTGGTTTGGCGACCGGTCGGCAAGCAGAATCGCGGCAATCAGCGCCATAATGCCAAATTCGCAGGAAAGTCCGGTTCAAAATCCAATTTCGCTGACAGTCGGCCCGACAACAGGAATAGCGATGGCAAGAACCGCTCGAAAAACCGCGGAAAACCCGGCGACCGTGCCGATGGCCGGTTCGCTTCGAAATCCCGCAGCGGATCCGCAACGCCTCCGCGCCCTCCCCGCGAAAAGAAGATTGACCCCGATTCGCCTTTCGCAAAACTCGCCGCTCTCAAGGAGAACCTGAACAAGGGTGAGTGAATCTGCTCTACAGATACGGTTGGACAAATGGCTGTGGTATGCGCGTCAAACCAAATCGCGCTCACTGGCACAAAAACTGGTTACCGGCGGCAATGTCCGAATTAATGCCAACAAGGTCGCCTCGCCCAGCAAGATGGTTGGACCTGGCGATGTTCTGACGCTGACTATGCCTGCTTCGGTCAGGGTCCTCAGAATTGTTGAATGTGGCAAGCGTCGCGGACCCTATGCAGAGGCACAAACCCTTTATGAGGATTTGTCTCCACCCACCCCCAGGACGGCCAGCCTTACCAATGCCGAAAAGGGATTGCCAACAGCACATGCACGCCCAGAGGGTCGCGAAAGAAAAGCAGCCCGCAGATTGAGCGGAAAGGAATAATCTGGCGCAACCGGACGCAAGAACGCAAAAATGATCCCCGAAACGCGCTTGGCCCCGAAGGCAAACCAGCCGATAATCAGTTTGGAAATTACCCGGATACCAAGCAGTAATACTGCGACAGTGAAACATCCTCAACTATCTTGAAGCGACAATTGAAAGCCTGTAGGAAACCAGAAAACCTGACCTGCAGGCCGGAGTGAAAATGACTTATATCGTCAACGACAAATGCATTAAATGCAAATACATGGATTGTGTTGAAGTTTGTCCGGTGGACTGCTTTTACGAAGGTGAAAACATGCTCGTTATTCACCCCGATGAATGCATTGACTGCGGGGTGTGTGAGCCCGAATGTCCGGCAGAGGCAATTCAGCCGGACACGGAGCCGGGTCTCGAAAAATGGCTTCAGATCAATGCCGAATACGCTGAAAAATGGCCCAACATCACCATCAAGCGCGAAGGCCCTGCCGACGGCAAGGAATTTGACGGCATGGAAGGCAAGTTCGAGAAATATTTCTCACCTGAACCCGGTCAGGGCGATTAGGCGGAACCTGCCCTCAAAATGGCTGCCGTGAACAGGGGGCCTTTGCAGTAAGCGGCATTTGAATCAGGCTTTAAGCGGGATCATCCGCTCGCGTTAAGCATACCGGAGGCATTTTAGGCAGCACTACTGACCTATTATGCGGAAACCATTGATTTTTGGCGTTTTTTGTGTTATTGATAGGTTAACAGTCGAAAAAATACGGAAATCCTTAGCCTTCACCGTTCAAACTCATTGTGAAGGTTAGGTATTTTCGTCTTCAAACAGGGAAAATCACCTTTTCGTTCGTCATTCAAGGGGCGCATTGCGCAGCCCGATTTATTTGCGGCGGGAACGATAAAGGGTGTATCTCCTCCTAAACATACGACTGGACAACCGGAAACAGGAATCTTTTTTCTGTTTTCACGGTCGGTTGCGTATTTGCCGGCCAGTGTTTGTTTTGCACTAAAACTGCAAAACCCTAGAGGGAGTAAAGTAGCCTATGGCCACCGCCAAAAAACCTACCCAGCGTCAAGGTTTCAAAATCAATGAATTCGTTGTCTACCCCGCTCACGGCGTGGGACAGATTCACATCCATTGAAGAGCAGGAAGTCGCCGGACACACACTCGAATTGTTTGTTATCAGCTTCCAGCAGGACAAATTGATCCTTCGCGTACCTGTTGCCAAGGTGACTTCTGCCGGAATGCGCAAACTGGCCGAGCCGACCTTGGTGGAAAAGTCACTGAAAACCGTTCAGGGACGTGCCCGCATCAAGCGCACCATGTGGAGCCGCCGCGCCCAGGAATATGAAGCAAAGATCAATTCCGGCGACCTTATCCAGATCGCGGAAGTGGTTCGTGACCTGTTCCGCTCTGAAAACCAGCCGGAGCAGTCCTATTCCGAGCGCCAGCTTTACGAGGCGGCACTTGATCGCATGGCTCGCGAGATTTCTGCAGTCAACAAAATCTCCAGCACGGAAGCTGTTGTTTTGATTGAGAAAAACCTTGCCAAAGGTCCTCGCAGGGGTGCTGCTCCTGCCGAAGAAGTCCGAAGAGCAGGCTGCCTGATTTGCGCCAAACCGCCTGATCTGGCTTTTTGCGATCAAAAAAAATTCAAAAAAAGTGAAAAAGCCCGGAACTTTTCCGGGCTTTTTTTCGTCTACTGTTTTGAAACCCCTCTTGCATTCAACCGCAAGCAGAAAAAAGGACTGCAATTTCATCTGCCCCATTGGCCGGTTCCGGGGTGCACCTCCGTACAAGGCCGCTATCAAAAGGACAGTTATCATGGCGTATCAGGAATATCCCAATCAGTTGATTATCAAGGCTGCAACCAATGCGCCTTACCTTGAGCGCGATGAGGAAATGGATCTGGCGATTCGCTGGGCGGAGAACAAGGATCAGGAAGCCCTGCACAAGCTGACACAGGCGCATATGCGTCTGGTGATTTCGCTTGCCTTCAAATTCAAGCGCTATGGACTGCCGACCGCAGATCTGATCCAGGAAGGCCATATCGGCCTGCTGGAAGCGGCGGCACGGTTTGAACCCGCACGCGAGGTCCGGTTTTCAACCTATGCAACCTGGTGGATCACGCGCCTCCATGCAGGACTATATTCTGCGCAACTGGTCGATTGTCAGAGGCGGAACCAGTTCCAATCAGAAATCGCTGTTTTTCAACCTGCGCCGCCTGCGTTCACAGATTGCGAAAAATGACGACATCACCAACAGCCAGGAATTGTACGCAGAACTTTCCCGTGCCCTCAAGGTTTCGGTGAAAGACGTCGCGAACATGGATGCGCGTTTTTCCGGCCCCGACTTTTCCCTGAATGCCCCCATCAGCGACGACAGCGAAGGCAATTCGGAGCGACAGGACTTTCTGGTCAGCGAAGAAAAGCTGCCCGAGGAAAACGTCAGCGCCATGATTGATGGCGAGCGCGAAAACGGCTGGCTGTACCAGGCTGTGGGAATTTTGAACGAACGCGAACGCCGCATCATCGATGCAAGACGGTTGCAGGAGAAAGGCGCAACCCTTGAGGAATTGGGCGAAGAACTCGGCATATCAAAAGAGCGTGTGCGGCAGATCGAGGCAAAAGCGCTGGAAAAGATGAAGATCGAGCTTCTCGCGCTCAATCCCGAGTTTATTGAGTATGCCAGAAACTGACGAATCGCCTTGATGCGCGGTTCGAGATACAGCCCAGGCAGGTTTATTGATCCAGCACCAGTTTGACCTTGCTGCCCGCCGCCGGTATTTCACCGGGGGCGAGACCGTTAAGAACTTGAAACCAGCGCAAGGCGTTGCGACCGGTTTTCATTCTGGCGGCAAGCGTTGCCAGTGTATCGCCTGCTGAAACCTGCACAACCCGAATGCGCAGCGGCTGAAGGGCAGCCTTTTCAGCCTCGCTCATTCGCCGGAAAGTGGTAGCAATTCGCCTTGAAGCTGCTTCAATGGCTGCCGTATCACCAGCCCCCGCCGTGATGAACCGGTAAACCTGACGGTCCAGCTGAATAACCCGTATGACAAAATCCCAACTGCCGCCGCTTGCACGCGCTGAAGCCGATGGCAGGCCATTCAACACACCCGTTGCAATCGAACTCTCATCAATCCCCTTGACCCATCCGCTTTTGAGATAGTCTTCAAGGTTCTGGCCCCGGGGCAGGACGGCCGCATCAAAGCGCGTTGCCAGATCTCCGGGACCCGAAACCACCACCGCCGTCGCCTGGTTTTCCACCTTTGTTGCATCAAGCGCCTCAAAGGTTATGCCCAGACCCGTATGGGAAAAACTGTTGCCCCGACAAAGCCTTCCTCGGCACTGTCCCCAAACAGCAAACCGTCTATTCCGCTCAGATAGCGATCCCGGTCGGCAGCGCAGAACACCCGGTGCACCAAAGAACCTTGCATGCGCCTGGCAAGATCGACCCTTTGCGGCGTGCTGGGATGGCTCGACATGAACGCACCATCGGACAGGGCATCGCTTCGCCCTGACGAAAGCGTCTGATAGGCCTGCATGGTTTCGAGGAAACGGGCCGCGCCATGGGGATCAAATCCGGCATTGCCAAGCGTGCGGATCCCCACCGCATCAGCCTGCAATTCCTGTTCCTTGGAAAAATCCGCCAATCTGCATCTGGTTGGCCGCCAGCGCAACCCGCGCAGCCACGCTATCGCTGAGAACCTCGGTAACCACTTCCTCGCCAACCTGCGTGTAAGCCTGTTTCTTGTTTCGCAGGATCGAATGGTTGGAGGAAACATGCGCCATTTCATGGGAAATGACCGCGGCAAGTTCCGCCGAATCATTGGCAAGTGCCAGCAGGCCACGCGTCACATACAGATAGCCGCCGGGCAGCGCGAAAGCATTGACCTTGGGCGTATTCAGAATCGTTATCTTGAAAATCTGCGCCTTGTCCGGCGACGCCTTGACAAGCCGCCCGACAATGATCGCCAGAACCTTCTCGGCTTCCGGATCGCGGTATTCACCGCCGTATTTTGCAAGAACAACCGGATGCTCGCGCTGCCCGATCTTAGCATTGCGCATCATCCGGCTTTACCCAGCTTGAGGTGTGGGATAGTGCGGCATCATCGAGCGAATTGGTAAGCGTACAGGCGGACAAACAGGCCGCAAACAGCCACCATGCCCAAGCTCTTCAAAGCATGAGCGCGAGTACCTCTTCTGATTTCTGCACCTGTAAACACCATGCTGGACTGCCACCCCGGCTCTTGTCGCTAAATGATCAAAATACGCCTGATTGTGGCACAAACAAGAGTACCACCTACCGATCTTTTGCACACCCGTCAGCACAAAACGGCAATGTCGGTCAGGGCCTGCCGATCGAGGAGTATTTGAGACTGCCGCCGGCCAGTTCATCCTTGCGGTAGATATTGCGCAAATCCACGAACACCTTGTCGCTCAAAAGATCAGCCACTTTTCTCAGGTCAAGCGCGCGGAACTGGTCCCATTCCGTAACGATGACAGCGGCATTCGCGCCTTTCATGGCATCATAGCCATCGCGGCAATATTCAACACCCTTCAACAGGTGGCTTGCCTCTTCCATGCCCTCGGGATCATAGGCCCTGATCTTCGCACCAAGCTTCTGCAGTTCAGGAATAATCACAAGACTGGGCGAGTCGCGCATGTCATCGGTGTTCGGCTTGAAGGTCAGGCCAAGAACGGCAATCGTCTTGCCTTTCACCGTGCCTCCGCAGGCTGCAACAATCCTTTCGACCATGGATTTCTTGCGCTTCTTGTTGGACCGAACGACCGTATCCACAATCGTGACCGGGGCATTATAGTCCTTGGCGGTCTTCGACAGCGCCAGCGTATCCTTGGGAAAACACGACCCGCCATAGCCGGGGCCCGCATGCAGGAATTTCGAACCGATCCGCTTGTCGAGGCCGATACCCTTGGCAACCTGCTGGACATCGGCGCCGACCGCATCACACAGATCTGAAATTTCGTTGATGAAACCGATCTTGACCGCAAGAAACGCATTGGCAGCATACTTGATCAGTTCGGCCGTGCGCCGCTTTGTTACAACCACCGGCGTCTCGTTGAGAAAGAGCGGTCGGTACAGCATCTTCAGCGTGTCGGCCGCCCGTTCGCTTTCAGCGCCGACAACCACCCGGTCAGGACGCTTGAAATCATTGATCGCTGCGCCCTCGCGCAGAAATTCCGGGTTGGAGGCAACATCAAAATCAGCCTTGGGCGCCAGTTTTGCGGATGATGGCCTCGACTTCATCCCCGGTCCCGACCGGCACTGTCGATTTGGTAACAATCACCGTGTAGTCGCGGATCAGCGGAGCCAGTTCCTCGGCAACCGCATAGACATATTGCAAATCCGCATGGCCGCTGCCGCGTCGCGTTGGCGTTCCAACTGCAATGAAAACCACATCGGCCTTTCCGACCGCTTCGGCGGCATCCATGGCAAAGACCAGCCTGCCCGCTTCAACATTCTTGGCGACAAGATCATCAAGCCCGGGTTCGAAAATCGGAATCTGGCCATTGTTGAGGGCGTCAATTTTCTCTTCGTTATTGTCAACGCAGGTCACGTCATGGCCAAAATCGGCAAAACACGCTCCTGAAACTAGGCCGACATAGCCCGTACCAATCATTACTACGCGCATAAAACTCTCCAGATTCTTGCAATCCGCACCAAGCGGCAGGTTTGGGCCGGGCGGAAAACCTTTTGGCAACTGGACTAAAGAAACTGCCTGATACAAGCAAGCCTTGCTCAACGCCCTGTGCAACAAATTCTTTGTTTGAAAAACCGCCATTGTCTGGCTAAAAGCGGGGCAGCAATCAAGCAATGGTCCCGTAGCTCATCAGGATAGAGCGCAAGATTCCTAATCTTGAGGTAAGAGGTTCGAGTCCTCTCGGGATCACCACTCTCTCAAATCTTTCAGGTTTATCAAAGCGGGTCCGTCGCCCGGGCGATCACGCGCTTGGCAATCTGGCGCTCGCGCAACCATATGATAAGACCTGCCAGAATGATGATCGCCGCGCCTACAATCGTCCATCCGTCAGGAAGATGGTCAAAGACAAAGTAGCTCCAGATCGACAGGTAAAGAATAAACGAGTAGCCGAACGGCGTCAGAACACTTGCCCCTGCATAGGAATGCGCCGTGGTCAGCAACTGATGACCAATCCATCCGAAGACGCCAAGCATGATCATCACCAGCCACTCAAAGGGAGTGGCTGGTGATTGCCACAGATAGACGGCAAAGGGGAGCAGCACCACGGTTCCCACAAGCCCCGAATAGAACTGCATCACGTCAACGGGAACAAGACCCGCCAGTTTACGCGTCAGGATGGAGTAGAGCGCAAAACAGCCCGCACCGGCGAGGGACAGAAATACCGCCCAGTGAAAACTCTCGTCAAACGGACGGATGGCAATCAGGATACCGCAAAAACCGAGCATAATGGCAGCCCAGCGAAACAGGCCAACGCGCTCACCCAGCAGCGGCCAGGAAAGCGCGCAGATCAGGATGGGCGCAGAAAACAGGATTGTCGATGTCAGCGTCAGCGGCAGATACTGGACAGCAATGAAGTTGAAAATGGTTGAAGCCATCAGCAGAATACCGCGAACGATCACCCAGAACATGCTCTCGCTGCCAAAACGTTCGCGGTCGATACCCCCCTTCGCTATGAGGCCAAAGGAAATCGCGAAGTGCCCGACATAGCGCATGAAGGCGAGTTGCATCGCCGGTATGCCAGCCGCCGCCAGCCATTTTGCGCTGGTATCGATATTTGAAAACGCAAAATAGGCGAGCAGCATCAGGGTGATGCCCAGCATCGCCCTGTCTTCATTCGCCTTTGCAGCAATACGGCTCATTGGCGCCGGTTAGCTTTTTCGGGTGCCAAACAGATCGGCGAAGAAATCGACCATCTGCGAAACCATCTGCTCTCCGCGTCCTTCTGCCAGAGCAATGCCAAAAGCCTGTTTGGTCCCAGGCGACATGAGGCTGGTGACACCGGCATCATCCGCCATGGTGGCGTAATAGCCGACATCCTTTCGCGCATTCTTGATCGCAAAGGCCAATTGGTTCGGATCACCATCGACACCGTAACCCTTCACAAAATCCATCATGCCGGAATGCAGCGGTCCGGCGGACATGACGTCATAAAGCATCTTGCGTTCAACGCCTGCCTTGTCAGCCATGGCAAATGCCTCGCTCATCGCCATGGCTGTGGTCATGCCGTAGAAATTATTGATCAGCTTGATTGTATGACCGGAGCCGAGCGCGCCGAGATGAAAGACGTTTTCACCAAGGTCCTGCAGAACGGGTTTGACCTTTTCAAAGGCTGCAATATCACCCGAACACATGATGTTCAGTTTTCCCTCAAGCGCGTGCGAGGGGGTGCGTCCCAGCGGGGCATCGAGATACGTTGCACCAGCCGCCGCCACCGCTTCACCGATTGCCCGGGTGGAAGCAGGAAGCGAGGTGCCAAAATCAAGGATGATTGCGCCCTTGCGCGCACCGGCAATGACACCGTTATCCCCGTACATCCGGCTTTCGACCGAGGCGGACGTATCCATGCAGAGCATGACAATATCACTCGCCTCTGCCACCTCACGGGCCGTCTTGACCTCTTTCGCGCCGCGGGCAACTGCCTTTTCGACATTTTCCCGCGAGCGGTTAGCGACAACAGTCAGCGGATATTCAAGGTCAAGCAACCTTTGGCACATGGCTGAACCCATGAGGCCAAGGCCGATAAATCCTATGGATGGTTTGGACATTTTGTTTCCTTCCTATTGAACCCGCTTGAATGCAGGCTTTTGGGCATTTTTCTGAATTTCGTAAATCGACTTGTTGCGTTCAGGCTGGGGCTGCGGAATACGCACCGGCCAGTCGGACAGTCGCGGGGTGAGGGTCGCCTGCCCGCAAAGCAACCGTTCATTGTACTCTTCAATACTGCCAAAGGTGGTCATTGAGCCCATCACCGGAAAGGCGTCCGCTGCCATCATCTCAAAAAACAGCAGTCTTCTGTCCCGGTCGGACGTATTGAGCGCCGAGCCGTGAACAATCCGCCCGTGATGAATCGAAATCGAACCCGCAGGTCCGGTCAATTCGACTGCATCCTTCATGTCGAGGCCACAAGCCTCCATATCCATCGCACCGGCAAAAACCCCGTTGCTGTGATGGTCGTAGGTCGGGCCCTTGTGGGATCCGGGAAACACCATTAGCGGCCCGTTTTCATGCCCCATGTCATCAATGATCACCGCAATGGCAAGGACATTATCATTTGTGTGGGGGTAGAACGCCATGTCCTGATGCCATTCAACCGCCGCACCATACTGGGCGGATTTCATGTTTAGCTTGGTCGTGTGCAAGCGGATATCGGATCCGATGAGATCACGCGCCGGGCCAAGCACATGGTCCGAGCGCATCAGTCGATTCACCACTTCGCTGGTTGTATGGGGGAGCTTGATCCGCCGAAGGCGCGGCGCTTGGGGCGTATGCGTGTCCTCGAGATCAATCCGGTCGTTTGAAACGCTCATCGATTTTGCTTCTTCTTCAAAGCGCGCAATCTCCGAGCGGATCGCATCGATGATTCCCGGCGGAATCCGGTTTTCGATTACCAGATAGCCGTATTCGTTATAGAATTCGATCTGGTCCCTGCTGAGAGCTTCGCTCATCTCACGCCCCTTCCCTCATTCGTTCACGATACATGGTGGAACTGATTGCCTGTTGCGCGGCAAGCGCCACTGCCAGAGTCTCGCGGCCATCCTTTGCACTGATGAGCGGTTCTGCCAATCCTTCAATGACCTGACAAAAATGGTCAAGCTGCGCGACAAGGGGCGTAGTCTCTGTGGTGTCAAGCCGCGAACAACACGGCACCTGAGACCATTCTTCAGCTCCGGTCCATACGGACATGGACGGGAAACTGACCGAACCCCTTGTTCCGGTTATCCAAAGCATATCCTCACCGCTTTTGCCAATGTTCGGGTTTTCACCAGTACCGGCTTCAAACCCCCACGGGGAAGGCGCCGTGTCCGCAAAGGAAATCGCCGCAACACATCCGCTTTCAAATTTCAGGATAAGTGCACCGCTTTCGACCCTTCCGGCCTGACGGACCGGCGAGCCCCCAAAAGCTGCCACATCCTCAACCTCACCAAGGAGATGGCGCAGCAGGTCAATGTCATGAACAAGATTGATCAGAACCGGTGAACCGTGCGGGCCCTCACGCCAGTTTCCCTCAAAATAGGCATCCGGCTTTCTGACCGCCCAGATGTGCGGTCGCGGTCACTGGTTGACCGATTTCGCCGGAGGCAAGCAGGTTTTTCAGAACGCCGATTTTTTTATGATAACGACGGTGATGGCCGACAAGGGTTTTGACGCCCGCATTTTTCGTGGCTTCAACCAGCGCATTGGCCTCATCAAGCGTTTCGGCAATCGGTTTTTCAATCAGGATATGCCATCCCCGCACGGCGCATTGTTTTCCGTGTTCACAATGAAGACCGGTTGGAGTCGCGATAATGGCACCATCCACCGGGACATTCACATCCTCGATCGAGGAAAAAACAGGAGCATCAAATTCCGCGGCAATCTCTCGGTTCGGCTCGACAATTCCGGCGAGGTGGCAGAATTCATGGGCGATCACATGCTGCACATGCCGAGCGCCGATCAAACCTGCTCCGATGACCAGGATATTCTTCACATTGTCGCTCCGATTTGCCAGGGCACAAATTCATAATCGCCCAGTCCCTGCATTTCGGACTTGGACTGTTCTCCCGAGGCAACCCGCAAAAGCAGGTCGTAGATCTCGCGGCCCTTTTCCTCCAGCGGCACACCCTCAGCCAACATCGTACCGGCATTCACATCCATGTCGTCTGTCATCCGGTTGTACATTTCGCTGTTGGTGGCGATCTTGATACAAGGCGAAGGCTTGGAACCGAATGCCGATCCGCGCCCCGTGGTAAAGGCGACCAGATTGCAACCGCTGGCTATTTGCCCTGTTACAGAAGCCGGATCATAGCCGGGTGAATCCATGAAGGTGAAGCCCTTGGCGGTAACGGGTTCGGCGTATTTGTAGACCCCGGTCAGCGGCGTGGTTCCGCCCTTTGCCGCCGCCCCGAGGGATTTTTCCAGTATCGTCGTAAGCCCGCCCTTCTTGTTGCCCGGGCTTGGATTATTGTCCATCGAACCCTTGTTTCGAGCTGTGTAATCCTCCCACCAGTTGATCAGACCGACAAGCTTGCGCCCGGTCTTTTCGTCAACCGCCCGCCGCGTCAGCAAATGCTCGGCACCATAGATTTCAGGTGTCTCCGCCAGTACGCCTGTCCCGCCCTGCGCGACCAGCAGATCACAGGCATAACCGAGCGCCGGGTTTGCCGTGATGCCAGACCAGGCATCCGATCCGCCGCATTGCAGCGCCACCATCAGTTCGGAGGCCGGGCAGGGTTCACGGACAAACTTGTTGGCTTCCGGCAGCATGGCACGGACTTTTTCAATGCCGATCTCCACCGTCTTTCTCAGACCCGCAACATCCTGAATGTTCATGGTCTGGAAAAGCGGGCCGTTCTTCAGGCCAAACGCCTCAAGCAGCCAGTCGATCTGGTTCATCTCGCAGCCAAGACCAACCATCAAAATGCCCGCATGATTGGGATGTTTGGCATAGCCCCACATTACCCGTTGCAGGGCATCGAACCCGTCTCCGGAATCCGCCATTCCGCAACCCGTGCCGTGCACAAAAGCGACCACACCATCCACATTCGGATAGGCGGCAAGTTCCTCCGGTCCGAACGCATTGGCTATCATTCGCGCGGCAGTGGCCGAACAATTCACCGAGGTAATGATACCGATGTAATTTCGCGTTCCCACCCTGCCACTGGCCCGGCGATATCCCATGAAGCTATCGCGCTTTGCTTCTTCCACCATTTTTGCTGGGCGAAGGTCCGTGGAGAATTCATAGGTGGCGCTGGTCCCGCGAAATTCGACATTATGGGTGTGAACATGCTCACCCGCCCTGATCGCCGCGCTGGCATAGCCAATTACCTGGGAATATTTGCGGATCGCCTCACCCATGGCGATGTCGCGGGTGGCAACCTTGTGACCCCGCGGAATAAGGGCTTGCGTAACAGCCCCCTCGATGGCTGAACCCGCCTCTGCCGGACGGGTAACCGTCACCACATTGTCACTCTCGTGCAGTCGCACAAAATCGGTCATTGCTTTGCTCTGTGTTGGCGGTCAAGTCAGGCGCAGAAGGGTGCGTCGGATTGCCAGCGGTGAATGGGAATATGCGGCCTTTTGGAATTGGCCGAACGCGCCTCTTCCCACATCTTTTTCCATTTTCCCCAGTCCCGCAACTCCGTTTGCGGCACAGTTTTGCTCCGGGCAATGAAATCGGGGAAATGGGATCTTCCGGTGGGTTCTCCCGTGACATTGTAACGAATGTCAAACGACCACCTGAACCGGGATGTCCGGTTGACCAGTGACGAATGCGGCACCAATGGATGGAAGATGACCACTCCGCCACTCCTGACCGGCAGCGGTTCTGCTTTCGTTTCGTCAATGAATGCATCGGCAATGGCGGTCTGAACCTTTGGACAATGCGGCTTCATACCCTCTCGATGACCACCGGGTATAACCTGCAGGCACCCGTTCTCAACGTTCGCATCACTGATCGCGCACCACACCGTAATCATCCGGGTCCGGTCTGCCTCTTCATGGCCCACCGCCCTGTCCTGATGCCAGTCTGTGGCGGTAATGTGCGCGCGGATTTCATCAGAACGCAGATCGGTGGATGGCGGCTTTATCCGCACATGCTGGATGGGATTGGAGGTTATTTCAGGACCTATTAGTTCCTCCACCAGGTCGAGAAGCCGATCATTGGTGATCATGTCAAAAACCGCCGGGCCGAAATGAAACGGTGTATCTTCCCTTATTTCATCTCCCGGCAGGGAAATATCCATCGGCTGAAACCAGTCACAACCTGCCTTGTAGGCTTCCAGCAGTTGGCCTTCAAAGTCGAGTTCCTCCGGAGGCGTTTTCACCCGACCTTCGGCGAACCAGCCTTGATACAGCCTGTTGAGCAAAGCGCGATACTCGGCCCTGATCGGTTCGACAACCTTTTCCTGATCAAGGACATCCTCGACGACCAGATAGCCATTATCCTCAAAAAAAGCTTTCTGCTTCGCCGACAGCATTGGCCTCACCTACCCTCCGTGGAAGAACATGGTCAGTTCGGGGAAAAACAGGATTAGCATCAAGACGAAGATCTGGATGCCGATGAATGGGAGGAAGCCGCGAAAGATGTCGGGAAGCGTAATATAGGAAGGGGCCACCGATTTGAGATAGAAAGCTGCGGGTCCGAAAGGCGGCGACAGGAAACTGACCTGCATATTGACACAGAATAATATTCCGAACCACACGGATACGAAGCTTCGCGCATCCACCAACGGTGCAAACAGGCCAATTTCCTCCACTGGCAGTTTCAACACGATTGGCAGGAAAACCGGCATGACAAGCAGCACGATCCCGGTCCAGTCCATGAAGGCACCCAGGAACAGGAAGATCACCATCATGACCAGAAGAACGCCCAGGGTTGGCAATTCGTAACCGATGATCAGATTGGCCACATAGGAAGGACCGCCCGCAATCGTGTAGGCGCCCGCCAGTGCCGTGGCACCAAACGTCACCCAGATGATGGTCCCCGTGGACTTGAAAGTCCGCATGGAGGCTTCGCGCAGGAGATTGAAACTCATTTCGCCGCGCAGCCAGATCAGCAGGGCAACCGCGACTGAACCCATGGCCGCAGCCTCGGTAATACCGGTCACACCACCGTAAATGGATCCAAGGACCACAAAGACAATAAGCAGCGGCGCAATCAGTCCCTTGCCGTTTTCCCAGGCGATTTTGACATTATCGATGCCCACATGAAGAAACAGATAGGCACCACAAACCAGTGCCACCGGAAGATAAGTCACCAGCGAAAGATTTGACTGAAACCAGGTGTCTTCCTCGATCGTGCCAACCGTATGCAGGAAAACATAGCGCAGCATAATCAGGGCGCAGGCACCGCCGATCAGCATGATCAGCAGGGTGCCGCCAAGTCTCAACTTGTCATCAAAACTCATGTCATTTTCCGAAGGCGCGGGCAGCGGAGCCAGCGACGGATTGAGATTGGTGCGGATGAGGATGTAGACAATATAGAGACCAGCCAGAATAAAGCCCGGCACGAAGGCGGCCTGGAAAAGCGCATGAATCGACGTCTCGGTAATCAGGCCGTAAAAGATCAGCACGATGGAAGGCGGGATCATGGTTCCGAGCGAACCGGAGGCACAAATCGTTCCGATGGCAAGGTTCTGGTTGTAGCCAAGGCGCAGCATCTGCGGCAGGGCGATCAGACCCAGCAGAACCACTTCACCGCCGATAATTCCTGACATGGCCGCCATCACAATCGCCATGAGTGCAGTGACAACAGCAATCCCGCCACGTGTACGCGAAAGCCACATGTTCAGCGAGGAATACATGTCGCGGGCAATGCCCGAGCGTTCCAGCAGTGTCGCCATGAAGATGAACAGTGGCACCGATATCAGGACGTAGTTCGTCGTGATACCGTATAATCGTTGGGCGAGGATATTCATCGGGCCGCTACCGAATTCACGGGTCAATATGCCCGATCCCCAGCTGAGCGGATCGGTTATCAGCGTTGGCTCGAATTTGAGCACCATCACAAGGACGGCAAGAAAACCGGAGGCAAATCCGAGCGGCATGCCTATTGCCAGCAGCGCAAGCATGCCGATCAGGAGAATGAGGGAAATCGTGCCGATATCCATTTGAACGACCTCAGCTTTGCGGTTTTGGCGGATTACCGCTCAGGACTTCATCAGGCTTTTTGCCGGCCATTCCGATATCGTGTTCATCATCCTCGATGACCATCAGAACCGGTGTGCGGTTGAAATCGCGATAAAGCCCATACAGGACAACTGCAACGGCGAAGACAAGCGTCAGCCCGATACCAAGCCGCCACCTAAACGGATATTTGGGACCGTCTTCTGCGAAGTTGAAGAGAACGGGGAAAAACATCCAGGCCAGATAGAGAATAATGGCGACGCACAGAATGTCGAACGTCTTGCGCACCCAGGCAGCCGATGGCCAGTCGCGAATGAGATTGGATATGGCCTGAAGTGCCAGAATGAGCAGGGTGCACAGAATCAACGGCTTGTTGGTGGCAGGGATTGGCGGATCAAAGGCGGTGCCGAATGTTTCCCATCGCCAGAACTTGGCTGCCGCCTCGCCGTAACCACCCCAGACAACTGCGAAGACAAAAATGCAGACGCAAAGGACTGAAAACACATCAAAAACCCGCCTCAGCCATTGAGGCGCCATGTCATATAGGACGAAGATTCGGATATGGGAGCGCTGCTGCATGGCATAAAGTCCGGACGTCACATAAATCGCCCCGCCGATCCAAAGCGACATCTCGTTTACCCACAAGGTCGGTTTGAACAGGATGTAACGCATGAAAACTTCGTAGAAAATGATAGCCACGATAAAGGCCGGGCCCCACATCGCTATCCGGCTGAAAGACCAGTTGAGCCAATCCACCGGTCCCGAGCGCTCATGTTCTACCATCAATCCCTCCCCGAAATTGCAGCATTTGATTTTCCGGTGCCTCCGCCCGAAACAATCCGAAATATATTTTACGCAAGGCAGAATTCATGCCTTCGGCAAAACACATTGTCATCAAAATCAGCGATGCAGGTGTTGTTGAAGCAGAAAAAGCCGGGAAGCCAAAAGGCCTCCCGGCAATTCAAGTCGCTTACTTGGCAAGACCAAGCTGACGCAAATAGGTCAGGTGCGCTTCGACAAGGTCCTTGGCTTCCGGAGTGGTTGCGAATTCAGGCCATGTTGCCTGGGCCGCGTCACGGAAAGTCTGAAGGTCTTCAGCAGACCACTGGGACAGTGTCACACCGTCGGCGCGAAGCTTGGCAGCCGCTTCGGCGTTCTTCTTTTCAAAGGTCAGCGCCGTGCGCAGGGCCAATGATTCCATGCCGACTTTCATGATGCGCTGGTGGTGCGCAGGCATGGCATCGAATACCGCCTTGTTACAGGCAAGGTGATCGGACGGCATTGAGTGGAAGCCCGGATAGTTTGTGTATTTACCGATGTCGTAAAGACCAAGGCCCACATTGTTGGCAAGGCCGGACGCATCCGCACCATCGATGATACCGGATTCAAGCGCGGTGAAGATCTCTGTGAAATCCATCACGATTGGCTTGGCACCGAGCTTTTCAAAAATCTTGGTTTCCATGCCTGGAGGTGAACGGAATTTCCAGTCTTTCAGATCTGCGATGCCGGCAATCGGTTTGGTTGAAGCCAGTGATTCCTGACCGTAAACCCACCAGCCGATCAATTCCATATCGAACTTGTTGTAGAGCTTCTGGGCGGCGGCCATGCCGTCACCGTAATACAGCCATGAAAGCTGCTGGTAGGGCGTGTCATAGCCGCCCATGATGTCGCCGACAAACTGGAAGGCGGGGTTCTTGCCGGTCTGATAGGCGCCACCAGTCATGTCACAATCGAGAATGCCCGTTGCAGCGGCATCAAATGTCTCGACCGAATTCACAACGGAAGACGAGTAGAACATTTCCACTTCGATCTCGCCATTGGACATGGTCTGAATATTGTCGACATATTCAGCGGCCAGCTTGCCCGAAGGTGTTTCAGGTGCGTAATGCGTCTGAATGCGCAGCTTGGTTTTGCCGCCATGGCTTGCCGCCATCGCGCTGCCTGCCAGAAGGCCGGTTACCGCAAGCGCGGTCAATGCAGATTTCAAAATCTTCATGGAAATTCCTCCCTGTTTACTTTCACACCGGCGATTAAATCGTTTCAACGAACAATCGCCCAATGCCTGTCCCTTCTCCCAAAGGGCTGCTTAATCGTTACCGAGCCGCAAACAAAAGGCAAGCATGAAGATGGGGATTCAAAAAAATTTCGTGATTATTTAATTTTCTCGAAATTTGAGGCATACTGCGATGCACACACCATTCATTGAAGGGTCACAAATGGAAACAGAAACTGGCCAGGCAAGGGAAAACGCGGCAACACCGCCAGCCGCCCCAACCAGTACATTTGATCTGTATTCGACCCTGAAGGAACAACTCGTTGCAGGAAAATACATCCAGGGCAGCAGGCTGAGAGCCGACCGTTTGCGCCATAATTTCAATTGCTCTGCCAGTGCCCTGCGCGAGGTTTTTCTGCGACTTGCGGCGGAAGGTTTTCTCGAAGCAATTCCCCAGCGCGGCTTTCGGGTCCCGCGAACCAGCCCCATGACCCGCAATGACCTTGTCATGATGCGCATCATGCTTGAGCAGCAGGGCGTGACCCTTTCCATCGCCAACGGCGATGTCGACTGGGAGGCTGCGATTGTATCCAGCCATCACAAACTTGCCAGGATCGAGGATACGCTGAACAACGCCCAGAAGCGGGCGCACCTTCTGAGTGAATGGAACGCCGCCGAGTTGGACTTTCATCAGGCCCTGATATCGGCCTGCGGATCGCCTCTCCTGATCCAGACCCACGAAAACATTTGCAACCGTTTCCGCATGCACCTGTTGAGCGATGATACTCTTTACGGATTTCGCGACATAAACATAAATGAGCACCGGGAAATCATGGAAGCCGCTCTTGCCCGCGATAGTGAGATATGTTGCCAAAGGCTGGCCACACACATCAATAAGAACCTTACCGGTCAGTCAAAATACCTTTTGGCGGAACAGAGAACCCCTGCGTCCGCAAGAGTAACCGCCGTCCCCCCCGCCAACGGGCCGGATTAACCTCGCCTAAAGACCGTTTCGGTCTTTCAACTCAAGATAAATGCCTGAATGATCCTTGTCAGCACCATCAAGGTCTTCCACAAAGCGTTTGAACCGCTCTTGCATTTGCAGCGTTATCGGTAATTCCAGACCGTGGCTCTGCGCCTCTTCCAGTGCATTGTTGATATCCTTCAACTGGAATTTTGACAGGCCGCCCGGTTCAAAATTGCCGGTGGTCATGCGCTCGCCGTGCTGCTGCAAGATGACCGAGTCGGCAAATCCCCCCTTCAGCGCATCGCGAATGGCGGCAGGATCAGCGCCGCCTTTTTCAGCCAGGAGCATTGCTTCGGCAACCAGGCCGATCGTCCCCGCCACAATCGCCTGATTGGCAAGTTTCGATAATTGACCCGCTCCGTCCGGCCCGACCCTGACGGGCCTTCCCATGGCTGCAAAAACCGGCTTTGCCTTTTCAAAAGCCTCACTGGTGCCGCCAACCATGATGGCGAGCGTTGCAGCTTGCGCGCCTCGCGTCCCCCCCGATACCGGTGCATCAAGCTGGTCCAGCCCCATCTCCCGTAAAATCGCGGCATGCGCTCGCGCCTCGGCAGGTTTGATCGAACTCATATCAAGGAGCATTGCCCCCTTTTTCATTGCCGCGGCTACCCCCTGATCAAACATCAGGTCCCTGACCGCAGGTCCGTCACTCAGCATTGTGATCACGAAATCGGTTTCGCTCACCGCGTCTTGCGGTGTATCGGCAATACTTGCCCCGTCATCTGCCAGCGCTTCAGCCTTTTGCCGGGTACGGTTCCAGACAGTAACATCAAAACCTGCCTTCAGGAGATTGCGTGCCATTGGCCCGCCCATCAGTCCCGTTCCCAACACACTGACTTTAACGCTGCTCATTTTTCTTTCCCGACATTCCGTTTTTTCAAAACCTTTAGCCACAGTTTCGAAAGATGCAAACTGGCAAAACCGTAAAAAGGTGATAGGGTCCGCCGAAAGTTCGGGAAATTCTCTGGAGGAAAAATGTCTGAAAACGGGAGGCTGGGAGGCAAGCGCGCGCTTGTCACAGCGGCAGGTCAGGGCATTGGCAAGGCATCGGCCATCGCCATGGCCAAAGAGGGGGCACACGTCTTCGCAACAGATGTAAACGAGGCGGCACTTGTCGAACTGGCAGCATTGAACCTGCCCGGTCTGGAGACATTCCGTCTCGATGCACGCGATGAGAAATCCGTCGTCAGCGGCGTGGAAAAGGCATCCCCTGATGTTCTGTTCAATTGTGCCGGCTTTGTGCATCACGGAACGATACTTGACGCCTCGGACGATGAATGGGATTTCGCATTCGACCTCAATGTCCGCTCCATGTACAGCACAATCAGGGCCGCACTACCCGGCATGCTGGAACGCGGTTCAGGCTCGATCATCAACATGTCATCAGCCTGCTCATCCGTGATCGGCGCGCCAAACCGCTTTATCTACGGAACCACCAAAGCGGCGGTGATCGGACTGACAAAATCCGTTGCGATCGATTACATCGACAAGGGCATTCGCTGTAATGCGATTTGCCCCGGCACAGTCGAAAGCCCCTCACTCCATGAGCGGCTCCACGCCACAGGCGATTATGAAGCCGCGATGAAAGCCTTCATCGCCCGCCAGCCCATGGGACGGATTGCAAAGGCAGAGGAAATCGCCGCACTTGTCGTATATCTAGCCTCCGATGAAAGCGGGTTTACCACAGGCCAGCCGCATGTCATCGACGGTGGATGGTCCGGCTGAGCGGCAGACCAAATCAAATCAAATCAAGACAAAACAATCGAATCTGGGGATTTCAAAAATGAAACTTGTTCGTTACGGGAAAAAGGGCGCTGAAAAGCCGGGCATGATCGATGGCAATGGCAATCTGCGCGATTTGTCAAAACACATCGCAGACATCAATGGCGAAACCATCTCTGACAAATCACTCGCAGCCCTGCGCAAACTCGACCCGGGAAAACTGCCGCTGGTCAAAGGAAAACAGCGCATGGGCGCCTGCGTCTCGGGTATCGGCAAATTCCTTTGCATTGGCCTGAATTATTCAGACCATGCCGCCGAGACCGGGGCCGCCATTCCCGAACATCCCATTTTGTTCCACAAGGCAACTTCTGCTGTCATCGGCCCCGACGATACGGTCATTCTGCCACGCGGTTCCAAATCAACAGACTGGGAAGTCGAACTGGGTGTCGTGATCGGCCGCAAATGCAAATATGTCTCTGAAAAGGATGCCCTTAAATATGTCGCCGGCTATTGCGTTGCCAATGATGTTTCAGAGCGCCATTTCCAGACCCAACTGACCGGTCAGTGGACCAAGGGAAAATCCTGCGACACCTTCGGCCCGATCGGCCCATGGCTGGTAACCCGCGATGAGATCAGGGATCCTCAAAATCTCGACATGCAACTGGATGTCAATGGCAGGCGCAGACAGACCGGCAACACCAACACAATGATCTTCAGCGTTGCCGAAATCATTTCCCATCTTTCTCAACTGATGACGCTGCATCCAGGTGATGTCATTTCAACAGGCACTCCTCCGGGCGTCGCCATGGGCATGAAGAAGCCGAAATATCTGCGCGAAGGTGACGTGATGGAAGTGCATATCGCCGGTCTCGGCAGCCAGAAGCAAAAGGTCAAGGCTGACAAATAGGCATCATCAATACACGGCCAAAAACATACTGCCGGAAACATACTGCCGAAAACATACTGGATGACAGCTGATGAACAAATATGATTTGAAGGGCGAAGTCGCCATTGTCACCGGCGGCGCGCAGGGCATAGGCATTGCGACAGCCAAACGTCTTGTCTCCTCGGGAGCAAAAGTCTGTATTTGGGATATCGACAGGGAACGCCTCGACGCCGCAAAGGCTGAAATTGGCAGGGGGATATTTCCCTACAAGGTGGATATAACCAAACTGGCCCAGGTGGAGCGGACCTGTGAGCGGATCGCAAAGCGCTTCGGCAGGATTTCCGTTCTGGTAAACTCGGCCGGCATGGCAGGCATCAACACCACGGTCGATCAATACCCTGTTGATGAGTGGAACCGCATCATGGAGTTGAATGTCAACGGCACTTTCTACACTAATCGCACCGTCGTTCCTTACATGAAACAGAATGGCTATGGGCGCATCGTCAACATTGCCTCGGTGGCGGGCAAGGAAGGCAACCCCAATGCCTCTGCCTATTCAACCTCCAAGGCGGCGGTGATCGGGTTCACCAAGTCGCTTGGCAAGGAACTCGCAGATATGGACATTGCCGTAAACTGCGTTACTCCGGCGGCGGCAAGGACGCGGATTTTCGACCAGATGAGCCAGGAACACATCAACTACATGTTATCCAAAATACCCCGCGGCCGTTTCGTTGAAACCGACGAGATCGCGACCATGATCGGCTTTCTCGTCAGCCGTGAAAACAGCTTTACTACAGCTGGCGTGTTCGACCTTTCAGGCGGTCGTGCAACCTATTAGCCCCACGGCTGGAACCATTGGCCTGCTGGCGGGTTCCTCCGTGCAAAGATCCGTCACACCCGGGAAGGAAATACAATGACCGAAATGTTGCTGATTGGCGGTGCCACGCCGCGAATGATGGAAAATCTGGCGGCGAAATTCAAAATCCATGAAGCCGGGAAGATCGCCGACCTCGCAGGTTTTCTGGCAGAAAACGGCGGGCAGATCGAAGCGGTTGCCACCAATGGCCATGATGGCGTGAAGTCGGAAATCATGAGCGCCCTGCCCAATCTGAAGGTGATTTCCTGTTACGGGGTCGGTTATGACGCCATTGATACCGCAGAGGCGGTGCAGCGCGGGATCGTTGTCACCCATACCCCCAATGTCCTCAATAATGATGTTGCCAATACAGCCATCATGTTGATGCTCGCGGTCAGCCGGCGGCTGATTCGCGATGATCAATGGGTGCGCTCCGGCAATTGGCTGGCAAAGGGCAACGCTCCGCTGACCACCTCGATCGAAGGCAAGAAAGTCGGCATTGTCGGACTTGGCCGGATTGGCGAGACCATCGCCAAAAAGCTCGCCGCAGGTTTTGACTGCGCAATTTCCTATCATACCCGCAACGAAAAGCCGAACACGCCTTACCGCTATTATGGTGATCTGAAAGAAATGGCAGGGGATGTGGACTACCTTGTGGTCATCACACCCGGCGGAGCGGCAACCAACAAGCTCGTCAACCGCGACGTGATGGATGCGCTTGGTCCTGAAGGCACACTCATCAATGTGGCGCGGGGCACCGTTGTTGATGAGGCGGAAATGGTAAAGGCCCTTCAGGACGGACGTCTTGGCAATGCCGGCCTTGACGTGTTTGAAAAGGAACCGCAGGTACCCGTGGAATTGTTCGCGATGGAAAACGTGGTTCTCACCCCACATGTTGCAAGCGCCACAGTTGAAACCCGTCAGGCCATGGGTGACCTGACTGTCAACAATCTGCTTCGGTATTTTGAGAACGGAACGGTGATTTCACCTGTTCCCGAATGCGCGGCAATCGCCAGAACCTGAGGGCCGCCATGTCCATTATCCGGAAAATCGACTGCCGCCATTTCAGTGTTCCACTCGAGGAAGTGCTGACTGACGCAAAGCATGGCGACCATACCCATTTCGAACTGGTCACCGTCACCATCACGCTGGAAAATGGCCAAATCGGCACCGGCTATACTTACACTGGCGGCAAGGGCGGACGAGCCATAGAGGCGATGATCAATCATGATCTCGTTCCAATTCTGATTGGCCGGGAAGCCGGCCTCATTGATCATCTTTATGATGAGATGCAATGGCATGTTCACTATGTCGGTCGCGGCGGGATAGCCTCTTTTGCGATTTCCGCCATTGACATTGCCTTGTGGGATATACGCGGTAAAACCATCGGCAAACCGTTGTGGCAGATGGCCAATTCCCTCGGCGAACCGGGTGCCGGAAACAGTTGCAAGGCCTATTGCGGCGGAATTGATCTCGGCTTTCCTCTCGAAAAACTGCTGGCAAGTATCCAGACCTATCTTGATAGGGGATTCAATGCCATCAAGATCAAGATCGGCCAGCCGACACTGGATGAGGATATCGAACGGATTGCGGCTGTCCGTAAACTGATCGGCCCTGACGTCATCTTCATGGTGGATGCCAATTATTCGATGAGCGTCGAGGAAGCGATTGCAGCCTCCAGTGCATTTGAACCTTATGAAATCTACTGGTTCGAGGAACCCACACTGCCTGATGATTTTGCCGCTTATGGCAAAATTGCCATGGCAACCAGCGTTCCGCTTGCCATGGGCGAAAATCTGCATACCCAGCAGGAATACCAGCACGCCTTCGACTATTCGGATCTTTCCTTTATCCAGCCTGATGCGTCCAATTGCGGTGGCATTACCGGTTGGATGCGCGCGGCCCGGCTCTTTGCCTCAAGGCAGATCCCGGTTTGCAGTCATGGAATGCAGGAACTCCATGTCAGTCTCGTTTCCGCCCAAACCGCACCGGAAGCCAGTAACGCCGGCTGGATAGAGGTTCACTCCTTCCCGATTGACCAGTACACGACCCGCCCGCTGGTGGTTGAAAACCATCTTGCAATCGCACCCGACTCGCCAGGAACCGGCGTCGAATTCAATTGGCAAAAACTGGAAGCGGTCAACACAAGTTTTTCCTGACAGCCCGAGAATTCTTCAGGCATGGTTTTCGTCAGGAACGTATGGCGAAAATGCCTTCAACCTCGACACAGGCATTGAGCGGCAGGGCGGCAACGCCGACCGCAGCCCTTGCATGAACACCCCTTTCACCAAGGGCCTCACCCATGAAATCGGAGGCGCCGTTCACCACAACCGGGTGACCAGTGAAATCAGGCATGGAGGCAACAAAACCGCCAAGCTTCACGCAGCGGCTGATGCGCTCCAGATCGCCATCGCAGGCCGCCTTCATCTGCGCCAGCAGATTGATCGCGCACTGGCGGGCCGCGTTCGCCGCTGTCGCGGCATCAACATCACGTCCAACCAGGCCCGTCGCCACCAGTTCCCCGTCAAGAAACGGCAATTGCCCTGACACAAATACGAGGTCTCCCTGCTGAACATAACCAACATAGCTCGCGACCGGTTTCGGCGCATCGGGAAGATGGACGCCGAGTTTTGCAAGCCGCTTTTCAATGGAAGTGGTCATATCGCTGGTTTTCCTGTCTGGAGAGTTTGTTTGTGCATACTTGACAATATGGCGGTTTTTTCAAGTCACATTGGCTGTGTTTACATCAAAAAATGAGACTGGAATTCTCTTTATTGCAGAATTGGCCCCAATGACCTTTACGGTGTGGCGCTGCCCCAATATGCTTGTATCGAGGTAAATCAATTCAGCGGCATGACCGCTCTTTCCCGACGGGCAATTTGGAGTGTTGAATGGCTGTGCCATCGAAAAGGGCTGAACCATCTCCCCACGTCTCTGACGAGATTCGCAAGACCACATGCTACATGTGCGCCTGCCGTTGCGGCATCAATGTGCATTTGCGCAAGGGCGCAGACGGCAAGCCAAAAATCCGCTACATCGAAGGCAATCGCGACCATCCGATCAACAAGGGCGTACTGTGTGCCAAGGGCTCTGCCGGGATCATGCAGCACTATTCCCCGGCCCGCCTGAAAAAGCCGCTGAAGCGTGTTGGCGAACGCGGCGAAGGCAAATTTCGAGGAAATCGAATGGGAAGAGGCGCTGGCAATCGCCACCAAATGGCTTGGCGATGTTCGCAGGAGCGATCCGAAAAAACTTGCCTTCTTCACCGGTCGCGACCAAAGCCAGTCTCTGACCGGCTGGTGGGCGCAGCAATACGGCACGCCGAATTTTGCTGCCCATGGCGGTTTCTGCTCGGTCAACATGGCCGCTGGCGGCATCTACACATTCGGCGGTGCCTTCTGGGAATTTGGCGCTCCGGACTGGGAAAAATCGGAATTCTTCATGATTTTTGGCGTGGCCGAGGATCACGATTCCAATCCGATCAAACTGGGTCTTTCCAAACTCAAGGAACGCGGCAAGAAAATCGTCGGCGTCAACCCGGTCCGCACCGGCTACAACGCCATTGCCGATGAATGGGTCGCCATCACCCCTGGAACAGATGGCCTGTTTGTCCTCTCCCTCGTCCATGAACTGCTCAAGGCCGGCAAGATCGATCTCGATTATCTGATCCGCTACACCAATGCGCCCTGGCTGGTGATCGACGACCCCGGCGGCGCATGATCACGGCCTGTTTGCCCGCGACAAGGATGGCAATGCCCTCGTCCTGGACCGCAAAACCGGCAAAGCCGGTCGCCTACAACAAAAAAGGTGTGAAACCCGCACCTGACAGGCGAAGTGAAACTGGGCCGCTTCGCAAGCCGCAAGGCCGTGCCGTCATTTGAACTGCTCGCCGACAAATATCTTGACGAGAAATACGCCCCTGAAAATGTCAGTGAAGCAACCGGCATTCCTGTCAGCCAGATCAGGCGCCTGGCAGCGGAGATTGCCGAGGCAGCCTTTGAAAAGGAAGTGGTCGATTGACCAGCCCTGGACCGACATGAAGGGCGAGAAGCACGACAAAATGATCGGCCGACCGGTCGCCTTTCACGCCATGCGCGGCATCTCCGCCCATTCCAACGGTTTCCAGACCTGCCGGTCCATTCATCTGCTGCAAATCCTGCTTGGTTCGATTGATTGTCCCGGCGGTTTCCGCTTCAAACCGCCCTATCCGCGCCCTGTTTCGGCCCAGCCCAAACCCCATGGCGGCAACAAGCCGAACGAGCCGCTTGCGGGCCCGCATCTCGGCTTCCTGCGCTCGCCCCAGGATATGCTGATCAACGAGGACGGCTCACCCCAGCGCATCGACAAGGCGTTTTCCTGGGATGCGCCGATGTCGTCCCACGGCCTGATGCACATGGTCATTTCCAATGCCCATGCCCGCGATCCCTACGGCATTGATGTCCTGTTCATGTACATGGCCAACATGTCCTGGAACTCGTCGATGAATTCCGACGGCGTCATGAAAATGCTGACCGACAAGGACGAGAACGGCGAATACATCATTCCCAAGATCATCTATTCCGATGCCTATTCATCGGAAATGGTCGCCTTTGCCGATCTGATCCTGCCCGACACCACCTATCTCGAGCGCCATGATGCGATCTCCGCTGCTCGACCGCCCGATCTAGCGAACCCGAAGCCATGTGCGATGCGATCCGCTGGCCGGTGATCGAACCGGACCGGGATGTGCGCGGCTTCCAGTCGGTCCTGATTGATCTTGGTGCCCGCCTCGACCTGCCCGGCATGATCAATGAGGATGGTACGGCAAAATTCAAGGACTATGCCGACTACATCACCAACCACCAGCGCAAGCCGGGCATCGGCCCGCTGGCCGGATGGCGCGGCAAGGACGGCGCAAAGACCGGACGCGGCGAACCCAATCCGGATCAGATCAAACGCTATATTGAAAATGGCGGCTTTTCCGAAACCCATGTTCCAAAAGAGGCGCTCTATTTCAAACACGCCAACAAGGCCTGGCAGGACTGGGCCGTGGAAATGGGCCTGCAGGACGCGCCGGTCGAAAATGTCTTCCAGCTTTATCTTGAGCCGCTGCGCCAATTCCAGCTTTGCGCCGAGGGCAAGGCGAAGCCGGTTCCCCCGAAAGCCATCGCGAACGCATTCTGCAAGTGCTTTGATCCCCTGCCAGACTGGTATGCGCCGTTTGAGGGCACCGCAATTGACACAGCCGAATTTCCCTATCATGCTCTGACCCAGCGCCCGGCGGCCATGTACCATTCCTGGGGTTCGCAAAATGCCTGGCTGCGCCAGATTCACGGCTCAAACCCGATGTATATTCCGGCGGAAATTTGCGACGAGGTCGGTCTTGAGGACGGCGACTGGGCCTGGATCATCTCCCCCCATGGCAAGATCAAAGTGCCGGTTGCCCGCATGGAGGCGGTCAACAACAAAACCCTGTGGACCTGGAATGCCATCGGCAAGCGCAAGGGCGCCTGGACACTTGTCGCCGGGCGCGCCTGAAGCGACCAAGGGCTTTCTGCTGAACCACATCATCAATGAATTGCTGCCGCCAAAGGGCGATGGTCATCGCTGGTCCAATTCCGATCCGATTACCGGTCAGGCTGCCTGGTTTGACTTGCGGGTTCGCGTCGAAAAGGCCGAAGCTGGCGATGAAGCCTCAGCCTGCCGCAATTTGACGCCCAGAACAATCCGGTGACCGGAACACCGACCAAACCTTGACCTACGGCAAGGAGTGGACGAAATGACCCTTCTACCCGAAACCAACCCGAAAGAAACTCGGCCTCGTCATCGACCTCGATGTTTGTGTCGGCTGCCATGCCTGCGTGGTCAACTGCAAGGAATGGAACACCGGCGGCTATGGCGCGCCGCTTGGCGATATCGAACGCCTATGGCGACAATCCGTCCGGTGCCTGGCTCAACCGCATTCATACATTCGAGGTCACACCCGAAGATGCGCCGGCGCAGATCGTTCATTTCCCCAAATCCTGCCTGCATTGCGAGGACGCGCCCTGCGTCACGGTTTGCCCAACCGGCGCAAGCTACAAGCGCGTCGAAGACGGCATTGTCCTGGTCGAGGAAGACAAGTGCATCGGCTGCGGCCTGTGTGCCTGGGCCTGCCCCTATGGCGCGCGGGAAATGGACCCGGTCGAAAACGTCATGAAGAAATGCACGCTTTGCGTCGACCGCATTTACAATGACAATCTGCCCGAAATCGACCGCACCCCGGCCTGCGTCAGAACCTGCCCGGCCAATGCCCGCCATTTCGGTGATTTTGCCGATCCGCAATCCGCCGTTTCCATCATGACCGCTGAACGCGGCGGCTATGACCTGATGCCGGAAATGGACACGAAACCGGTCAACAAATATCTGCCGCCCCGCCCGAAAGACCAAACCCGCAACAGCAGTACGGCCGAACTTGCACCGGCCTTTGCCCCAAAAGCCGGTGAAGGCCTGCTTGGCTGGATTGACCGCGCCCTTGAGAAACTAGGATAACACCATGCATCCAGCAGTCTCAGTCATCTTCTTTACCGTTACCTCCGGTGCTGGCCTTGGCCTGATTTTTCTGATCGGCCTTGGCTGGCCAATGCATGATGGCATGATACCGGCCTTTCTCGTTCCTGCATGCTGGCCGGCGGGCTGACCGTTGCCGGCTTGCTATCTTCCACCTTTCACCTCGGACATCCCGAGCGGGCCTGGCGTGCCTTTTCCCAATGGCGCTCCTCATGGCTTTCGCGCGAAGGCGTACTGGCGGTGATAACGCTTGGTGCTTTTTGCCATTTATGCACTCGTCTGGATGTTCACAGGAAAACGGTTGCTCGGCACTTGGTTATCTCGATTGCCATCCTTGCGGCGCTGACAGTCTATGCGACAGCAATGATCTATGCGCAATTGAAGACCGTTCCCAACTGGCATAGCGCGCTGACACCGCTTTGCTATCTTGCCTTTTCCCTTGCTTCCGGTCTGGTCCTGGCATCAGACAGTCGGACAAACCGAGATGATTGCTTCGCTTCCGGTCTCCATGATTACAGCCCTTGCGCTGGTCGCAGCCTGGATAGCCAAGCTGATGTGGTGGAACCGCGCGGACAAGGTCGGCTTTTCTGACACCGGTTCGAACACCGGAACAGCCACCGGCCTCGGCCATCTGGGAAAAGTCAAACTGCTGGAAAAACCGCATTCCGGCGAAAATTACCTGACCCGGGAAATGGTTCACCAGATCGGACGCAAACACGCCCGCAAGCTTCGTCTGATAGCACTTGTGCTTGGCCTGGCCCTGCCCCTCTTGCTTTGCTTCCTTGCGCTTTCAACCGGCTGGACAACCCTCTTGCTCCTGATTGCCTTTGTCAGCATGATGGCCGGATTGTTTGCCGAGCGCTGGCTGTTTTTTGCCGAGGCAAAACACGCTGTATCGCTCTATTACTGATCCGGTTTCACGAGGCTCTTTCCATGCAATTTCATCAGGTAACCGATTGGGACGATGCCTACGCCAATGCCGATCATATTCCCAATGCGGCGGGCTTTATCAAGAGATGGCCGAAAGATGCGGCCGCCTTTCGTAAGCGGCTCTTGAAGGAAGAGCGTGCTGCAATCGATCTTGCCTATGGTGCCGGTGAACGCAATTTGATCGATATTTTCTATCCTGAAGATGAGCCAAAGGGCCTTCTGGTTTTTGTTCACGGCGGATACTGGTACCGGTTCGACAAGTCCTTCTGGTCACATTTGGCCGAGGGCGCACTGCAAAGCGGCTGGATTGTCGCCATGCCGTCCTACACGCTTTGCCCCGACATCTCTGTCCCCGGAATAACGAAGCAAGTCGCCCGTGCCATTGAGTTTGTGGCCGGAAAAATCGATGGGCCGATCAGGCTGGCAGGACATTCGGCAGGCGGGCACCTGGTTTCGCGAATGATCTGCAACAAGTCTCCCCTCAAGAAAACCGTTCAGGCCCGCATTGAACATACAATGGCGATTTCCCCGGTTTCCGATTTGCGGACGCTGTGCTGCCTGAAGCTCAACGAGACCCTCAAGCTTACCGACAAGGAAGCGGCAGCCGAAAGCCCTGCCCTTTTGACACCGTTACCAAATGCGAGGTTAACGTGCTGGGTCGGGGCAGCTGAACGCTCCGAGTTCATCCGGCAAAATCTGCTGCTGGCCGCTTCCTGGCATGGCCTCGGTGCCAGGATCACCCATGTCGAACAGTCCGACCGCCACCACTTCGACGTTATCGAGGGACTGGCTGACCCTCAAAGCCCGATCTGCAAGTCACTTCTGGCCTGATCGCCGAACCCTGCCAGCGGGTCGAGCGAACTTTTTCAAACTCATTTTTCGGAGGAACTGGGAGTCATGGTTTCAAGCGCTCTTGCTTCCCGGCTCTTGTTCACCGTTTCACGGTGGATGGTGTAAATGCCTGTCGCGATGATGATCGACGCGCCAAGCAAGGTCCAGCCGTCTGGTAACTGGTTGAAGACCATCCAGCCATAAAACGTCCCCCATATGATCAGGGAATAGTGAACCGGCGCAAGAACAACAGCCTGGGCAATCTCAAGGGATTTGATGATGAGCAGTTCACCAAATCCCGAAAGGACCGCCAGTCCGCCGAACAGGAGCAATTGTTCAACGCTCGTTGGTGTCCGCCAGAAAAACGGCAAGGGGAGTGTCAGCAGGAAACCGGCCACAAGCGCTGTATAGGCGACCGTGGTGATGGTCCTGTCCGATCCGCTGAGAAAGCGTGAAATAACCTGCCGGAAGGCAAAAAGCAGCGCGGCAATCAAAACCAGCCCAACAGCAGGATGAATCACCCCCATGCCGGGCCGGATGACAATCAGAGTGGCAAGAAAACCGATGGTGACGGCGATCCAGCGTCGCAAACCCACTTTCTCACGCAGGAAAAACGCGCTGAGAACTGTCACCATGAAGGGTGCAACGAAACTGACGGCAACCGCATCGGCAAGCGGCACATAGGCAATTGCAAGGATGAAAAGCGTTGCCGAGCCGACCGCGACACAGCCCCTTGCAATCTGCAGAAACGGCTTCGTCGTATGCATGATCTGCAGCCCCTTGGACAGCAGAAGAAACACAATGGTCAGGACAAGGCCCAACATTCTCGCCCAGGCGATCTGCACAGCGTGAAAATCGGTGGTCAGCAGTTTCGCGATCGTATCAGCCCCGGAAAACAGGAAAAATCCTGTCAGGATGAATACAATTCCCAGTCCGTTGTTTTGGACACGGCCCGCAACTGTTGGCGCTGACCGGGTGACAATCGGAGTGGCGGACTTGTACAAGGGGCGACTTTCGGAAAGTTAACGCGTGAAACATTCAGCTTTGGTGGACACACTGTCAACTGATTTCAACCCTCTAATCGTCAGGCATTCCCTTGAAACCGCTTCTGCTGGCAATAGGTTGATAGGGTTAAAAAGGAGGACTTTCCATGCCCCAAGAAACATCCCAAACACATTCAATGCCTCGGCGCCTCTTCATCAAGCGTTCAGTCGCCACTATTGGCGGCATAACACTGATGCCATGGTTGACCACCGGGCTTGCCAATGCAGCAGCCCATGGTGGCGATGTATTCGAGACCGCTGGTGGAAACATAACGGTTCACCCGATCAGCCATGCTTCAATCGTGCTTGAAACACCTGTTGGCGTTATTTATGTCGATCCGGTCGGAGAGGCGGACGCCTATTCCGCGTTTCCACGGCCTGATCTTATCCTCATCACCCATGAGCATGGTGACCATTACAAGGAAGAAACGCTCAATGCCGTCGTTGGTGAACAAACAAAAATGATCACCAATCCGGCTGTGATGGCAAAGCTGTCTGACAACCTCAAGGCCATTTCCAGCGAAGTCGCCAATGGCGGTACTGCCGAATTTGGCGGCATGAAGATTGATGCCATCCCGGCTTACAACACGACCGAAGAACGAAAGAACTTCCATCCCCAGGGCCGCGACAATGGTTATGTCCTGAATTTTGAAGGCTTCAGAATGTACATTTCCGGTGATACGGAAGACATTCCCGAAATGCGCGCCCTTGAAAACATCGATCTTGCCTTTGTCTGCATGAACCTGCCTTTTACCATGGATGCCAAGGCGGCAGCGTCGGCTGTGGCCGAATTTGCGCCCAAGGCTGTCTACCCCTACCACTACCGGGGAAGAGACAACGGCACACAGGACCCGCAGGAATTTGCCGACCTTCTGAGCGATGCAATCGAGGTCAAAATGGGCAAATGGTACGGTTAACCTGACCGGAAGGTAAACACAGTGTCCACGATGTTTGCCTTGCTTGCCACTTTTTGCTGATCTTCAATCTCCCGGTGTCATATTCATCGGGAGAATATTTTTATGTTGCATCCGACAAGATTGTTACTGGCAGCCGTTTCGGCCTTTTTGCTGCTGGCTTTTGGCGCAGCAGCGCAGGTAAAACCCACTTCCGTAGAAATTGCGGCCTATGACGGGCTGCTGAAGGCGGCCCATACCGGAAACCTTTCGGATTTGAAGGCGCTGATAGCTTCGGGGGCGGATCTCGAAGTGACCGACAGCCGGGGTAGAACCGCTGTCCACATCGCCGCCCATGCCTCGCATGAAGAGATTATTTTCGCTCTTGCCGATGCCGGGGCCGACATGAACAGCCTTGAGAAGGATGCTTATGACGCGGTTACGATTGCCGCCGTTGCAAACGACCCGCCAATGCTGCTTGCCGCCCTCAAGGGTGGAAACAAGGCAACCAATATTACCAGCAGATATATTGGTACGGCGCTGATTGCAGCTGCCCATCTTGGCCATTACGAAGTGGTAAAAATACTCATTGAGGCAGGCTCCCCCCTCGACCATGTCAACAATCTGAACTGGACAGCAATGATAGAAGCGGTTGTTTTGGGAGACGGCGGCAAGAACCATCAGCGCACACTTCAATACCTGATCGATGCCGGGGCGGACGCCTCCATAACGGATGCATCCGGCCGCACCCCGCTCATGCTTGCCCAGGAGCGCGGATACGCCGAAATGGTCAAAATGCTGGGCGGCTAATCCCCCTTACGGAAGACGGATCGCACCATCAAGGCGGATAGTCTCGCCATTCAAATAGGGGCTTTCAACAATCGTGCGGGCAAGAGAGCCGTATTCGGATGGTTTGCCGAGACGTTTGGGGAAAGTGACCTGCGCGGAAAGCGAATCCACCACTTCCTGGCCAAGGCCCTCGAACAACGGTGTTAAAAACAGGCCCGGCGCAATCGAACAAATGCGAATGCCGTAAAAGGCAAGATCGCGAGAGACCGGCAGCGTCATGCCGACAATCGCGCCCTTGGTTGCGGAATAGGCAACCTGTCCCTTTTGCCCGTCAAAGGCAGCCACTGAAGCGGTGTTGATGATCACGCCACGTTCGCCATCCTCATTGGGTTCGTTCTTTGCCATCTGCTCGGCGGCAAGGCGGAAGACATTGAACGTTCCGGTCAGGTTGATATCGATTGTCTTTTTGAAAAGACCCAGATCATGGGGTCCTTCCTTTCCAAGCGTCTTTGAGGCAACCCCGATACCGGCACAGTTTACGTTGGCGGTGATCTTCCCGAATGCCTTCATGGCTGCATCAATACCTGCCTTTACATCCGCTTCGCTTGTCACATCCACCTTGTGAAAGATGACAGCATCACCCAATTCCTTCGCAACCATTTCGCCGCGCTCAACATTCATGTCGAAGATGGCAACCCTCGCACCGCCCTCAACAAAATTGCGGACAGTTGCTTCTCCAAGCCCGGAGGCTCCGCCGGTGACAATGGCTACGGTTTCATTGAGTTTCATTTCGTCTTCTCCCGGTTATCCGAATTGGTTCTTATTGAATAAAGCGTACCGGCCACAATTCTGCCAGTGGTAATTTCGCAGGTTAATCTTGCATCAAAAACAAAAACGGGCCCCTGAATTCTCTGAGGCCCGTCCAATTGACAAATTGAGCACATGCCGTCTTAAGCAGACAGGATCGCACCTTGCAGCGTCGTCAGCTGATCAAGATAGTCTGATGCGGCTGCCTTGGCATGATCATCCTTGGCATCGGTCACATCTTCCTGGGCATCCTTAATGCGCTTTGCCAGGTCTTCACGATCCAGATCATTCACATTTACCGCATGTTCGGCAAGAACGGTCAGGCCGGCCGGTGAAACATCGGCAAATCCGCCAAAAATGACATATTTGTTTGATTCGCCACCCGCCATGGTCACTTCAATCACACCCGGCTTGATCGTCGACATCAACGGTGCATGGTTGGCCAACACCTGAAAATATCCCTCGGTACCGGGAATGAGCACCTCAGTGGCCTCACCCGATACGAGCAGTTTTTCCGGTGATACCAGTTCAAAAGCAAATGCTTCTGCCATTTAGTTTTCCCTTTACACTGTAGCCATGCAAGAGCCGCTTAGGCGGCTTCTGCAGCCATTTTCTGTGCTTTCTCGACAGCTTCTTCAATGGAGCCGACGAGGTAGAAAGCAGCTTCCGGCAGGTGGTCATATTTACCGTCAACCAGATCACGGAAGCCCTTGATCGTGTCTTCCAGCGGAACCAGTTTGCCCGGAGAACCGGTGAATACCTCGGCCACGAAGAACGGCTGTGACAGGAAGCGCTCAACCTTGCGGGCACGGGCCACGGCCAGTTTGTCTTCCTCGGACAATTCGTCCATGCCGAGAATGGCGATGATGTCCTGAAGGGCCTTGTAGCGCTGCAGCACTTCCTGCACGTCACGGGCACAACGGTAATGCTCTTCACCGATAACCAGCGGATCAAGGATACGCGAGGTTGAATCGAGCGGATCCACCGCAGGATAAATACCTTTTTCAGCAATCGCACGGTTAAGAACGGTCGTCGCATCAAGGTGCGCAAAGGTTGAGGCCGGAGCCGGGTCGGTCAAGTCATCCGCAGGAACGTAAACGGCCTGCACGGAAGTAACCGAACCCTTGTTGGTCGTGGTGATGCGTTCCTGCATCGCGCCCATGTCCGTACCCAGGGTAGGCTGATAACCCACAGCGGAAGGAATACGGCCAAGCAGCGCCGACACTTCGGAACCGGCCTGTGTAAAGCGGAAAATGTTGTCCACGAAGAACAGCACGTCCTGACCTTCATCGCGGAAATGCTCGGCGATTGTCAGACCGGTCAGGGCAACACGGGCACGCGCACCTGGCGGCTCGTTCATCTGGCCGAAGACGAGGGCGCATTTTGAGCCTGCCGTTGAACCCTTGTTCTCTTTGGGATCGACGTTCACGCCGGATTCGATCATTTCGTGATAGAGATCGTTTCCTTCGCGGGTACGCTCACCCACACCGGCGAACACAGAGTAACCACCATGGGCTTTCGCGATGTTGTTGATCAGTTCCTGAATAAGAACGGTCTTGCCAACACCGGCGCCGCCGAACAGGCCGATCTTACCACCCTTCGCGTAAGGAGCGAGAAGGTCAACGACCTTGATGCCGGTTACGAGAATTTCAGCTTCCGTGGACTGCTCGACAAAGGCGGGAGCAGGCTGGTGAATGGCGCGTTTGGTCTTTGTCTTTACCGGACCGGCCTCGTCAATCGGCTCGCCGATAACGCTCATGATTCGGCCAAGGGTTTCATCACCCACCGGCACTTCAATCGGGTTGCCCATGTCAGCAACCGGCTGGCCGCGAACCAGACCTTCGGTCGAGTCCATCGCGATGGTGCGAACGGTGTTTTCACCAAGATGCTGGGCAACCTCAAGAACAAGACGCTGGCCGTTATTGTCGGTTTCCAGTGAGTTCAGAATGTCCGGCAGCTTGCCTGAAAACTGAACGTCGACAACAGCACCGATAACCTGGGTTACCTTGCCTTCGCCGCCGATGCGGATTTCTTGGCGGCAGGGGCCTTTGCGGCAACCGTCTTGCGAGCGGCTGGCTTTTTTGCAGCAGTCTTTGCAGGTGCCTTTGGTGTTGCAGCTTTTGCCATGTTTCTTTTCTCCGGACTTAGAGCGCTTCAGCGCCCGAGATAATTTCAATCAGTTCCTTGGTGATCTGGGCCTGACGCTGACGGTTGTAGCTAAAGGTCAGCTTGTCGATCATTTCACCGGCATTGCGGGTCGCATTGTCCATTGCGGACATCCGCGCACCCTGTTCGGATGCGGCATTTTCAAGCAGCGCCCTGAAAACCTGCACGGAAATATTGCGCGGCAGAAGATCGCCCAGAATGGCTTCTTCGCTCGGCTCATATTCATAAACCAGATCAGCAGCAACTTCCCCGGTTTCGCCTTCGCTGTCAGGGAAGGAGGCGGGAATGAGATCTGAAGTGCGGTTGGCACCTGGCTGATGACCGACTTGAACTCCGAATAAAACAGCGTGCAAACGTCAAAATCGCCGGCGTTAAACATTTCCAGAATGCGTTTGCCGACCGCTGTCCGCATCATCAAACCGATATAGCTTGAACGGACCGGAAATCAATCCGCTCAACAATTTTCGAACCGAATTCCGATTTTCAGGGCATCATAGCCCTTTTTGCCGACCGTGTAGATTTTGACTTCCTTGCCCTCGGCCATCAGCTTGCGGGCATGAACACGGGCAAGACGGGCAATGGAAGAATTGAAGCCGCCGCAAAGGCCGCGCTCAGCCGTTGCAACCACCAGCAGATGCATCTGGTCATTGCCATTACCGGCGAGCAGCTGGGGCGCGTCTTCACGGCCTTCCATGGCCTTGGCAAGGCCGCCGAGCACTTTTGCCATCTTGGTTGAATAAGGTCGTGCCTGCTCAGCTGCGCATCTGCGCACGACGCAATTTTGCCGCCGCAACCATTTTCATGGCCTTGGTGATCTTCTGCGTCGCCTTGACTGAGGCAATCCGGTTTTTCAGATCCTTGAGAGAAGCCATTACGCTTTTTTCCCGATCTCTTTAGAAGTTGTCGTGAAGGGGGCTCCCCGGATGAACCGGAGAGCTTCCCCTTGCCTACGCAAAGCTTTTCGCAAAGCCGTCAATCGCAGCTACCAGTTTTGCCTTGATGGCGTCTGTGATCGCCTGTTCCTTGCGAATAGATTTCAAGAACATCAGCATGCTCATTGTTCATATTGGCAAGCAGGCCCTTTTCAAAAGTGCCGACTTGAGAAACCGGCAGCTTGTCAAGATAACCGTTCACACCAGCGAACAATACAACAACCTGTTCTTCCGTTTTGAGCGGCGAGAACTGCGGCTGTTTGAGCAATTCGGTCAAGGCGCGCACCACGGTTCAGCAGGCGCTGGGTGGCGGCATCAAGGTCAGAACCGAACTGGGCAAAGGCAGCCATTTCGCGATACTGGGCCAATTCACCCTTGATCGAACCGGCAACCTGTTTCATCGCCTTGATCTGGGCAGCAGAACCCACACGGGAAACTGACAGACCAACGTTCACGGCAGGGCGGATACCCTGGTAGAACAGATCGGTTTCAAGGAAGATCTGACCATCAGTGATCGAGATCACGTTGGTCGGAATAAACGCTGACACGTCGTTACCCTGGGTTTCAATTACCGGAAGGGCGGTCAGTGATCCGGCACCATTTTCCTCGTTCATCTTGGCTGAACGCTCAAGCAGACGGGAGTGCAGGTAGAAAACGTCACCCGGATAAGCTTCACGACCCGGAGGACGACGCAGCAGCAGGGACATCTGGCGATAGGCAACAGCCTGTTTGGAAAGATCATCGTAACCGATCAGGGCATGCTGGCCATTGTCACGGAAGTATTCGCCCATGGTGCAGCCGGCAAACGGGGCTAGATACTGCATCGGTGCAGGATCGGACGCGGTTGCCGCGATGATGATCGAATAATCAAGCGCGCCGCGCTCTTCAAGAACCTTCACGAACTGTGCAACTGTTGAACGTTTCTGGCCAACAGCAACATAGACGCAGTAAAGCTTGTCCTTCTCGGGCCCACTGTCGTGAATAGGCTTCTGGTTGAGGAAGGTGTCGAGAATGATTGCCGTCTTGCCAGTCTGGCGGTCACCAATCACCAATTCGCGCTGGCCGCGGCCAACAGGGATCAGGGCATCAATTGCCTTGAGGCCGGTAGACATTGGCTCATGAACGGATTTGCGAGGGATAATGCCGGGGGCCTTGACGTCAACGCGCGATGCGCTTTTTCGCCTTGATCGGGCCTTTGCCGTCAATCGGGTTGCCGAGAGCATCGACAACGCGGCCTAGCAGCTCGGGACCAACCGGAACGTCCACGATGGAACCTGTCCGCTTGACCGTGTCACCTTCCTGAATGCCGCGGTCATCACCGAAGATAACAACACCGACATTATCGGTTTCAAGGTTGAGGGCCATGCCGGCAATGCCGCCAGGAAACTCCACGAGCTCACCAGCCTGAACATTGTCGAGGCCGTAAACACGGGCGATACCGTCACCGACGGAGAGCACCTGGCCGACTTCGGAAACCTGGGCTTCCTTGCCGAAATTTTTAATCTGGTCTTTTAGAATTGCGGAAATTTCCGCTGCACGAATATCCATTATCCGACCTCTTTGAGCGCTAGCTTGAGCGAGGAGAGTTTAGTACGAAGTGACGTATCGATCTGGCGTGAACCCACCTTCACAATCATGCCGCCGAGCAACGACGGATCAACTGTTTCGTCAATCGCGACGTCCTTGCCGACAACGCTCTTCAGCGCTGCCTTCAATTCTTTTGTTTGTGCTGCTGTAAGCGCCTTTGCAACGCTGACTTCGGCACTGGTTTCTCCGTTGTGGTCGGCAACGAGCCGACGAAAAGCGGAGAGCATGTCCGGCATTGCAAAAAGCCTGCGGTTTTTTGCAACAACCCGAATGAAATTACCGACAAGACCGGAAATTTTCGACTTCGTCAAAATGCCGTCCACGGCATTAAACTGGTCATCGGCGGAAAATACGGGAGACTGAACCAAACGCATCAGGTCATCTGACCCCTTCATCAGGGCATCAAAACGCGAAAGGTCTTTCTCGACAGGTCCAAGCTTGTTCTCGCTCAGGGCAAGATCAAACAACGCGCTGGCATAGCGCGATGTGATTCCCGACGCAGGCGAGCCAGCTGATTTCTCAGATTGGGCCAAGGTTCAAAAAATCCCCAAAATGTGTTCAAACCGCCTGTACTTGGTTTTGCCCGGTGAATTCCGACCGGAAACAAGACAAGCCATTGAACAAAATGATCTTTTTCTAAATGCCACAGCTTTGGGCACACCTGTGCCCGCCGCAACCGCGCTTCAACTAGCATACTGGTTTGGGAGTCGCAACCAAGGAACTCTAAGCAATTGCGCTTAGTTTATGAGTTTATTGTCGCATGCAGGACGGGTTGAAACATGCCGGAACCCTCGATGAAGCCGCCATTCAGGCCGCAAGCCGGGCACACAGTGCCGTTTAACCGGTCAATCCAAGCACCACACTCAACGGCAAAATCACCAGTACCAGTTCCAACATCAGTGAAATCCAGTTGAAAACATTGTTTGTACCGTCCGAAAGCATCGAAATGATTCGCCCGAATGCTGTTACAGCCCATGCCAGCGCCAGAAGCAGGAAGGAATAATAGCCGCCGATAAGCAGGACCGTCAGGCCGGTGCCAAGATAAAAACCGGCTAGAAGCCCCCGAACCTCACCCTTGGCGGATGGAAAGGCATCCTTAGGGCGAAGCCGCATCAGATGAAGCGCGGTAATCGGCGCAAAAAAGCTGATCAGGCCGAAGAGAATTGTCACGATCGCGCTGATCGCCGGCAGTATCTCCGAAAGTGTTCCTGGAAGCGTCAGGGTTCGCACCGGTATATCAACCTGCGAAAAACAGAAAAGCGCCAGAACGGCAACAATCGCAAAACGGATCAGCACGCCGGCATTACGCGCGCCGTCGAAAACGATGTGGAAAAGTTTCCCGAGAGTTGCAATAGCCAGGCTGGCTGCAATCGAGAACATGACAATCGGCAAATTGACTGAAAGGCCGAGAATTCCCGAGGCAATCAGAAAACCGGCAAAGCTCGAGCGACCCTCGCCAAACGCTTCGGGATGATTGGCAACGCCTTCAAGTTTCATTTGCCGCAACATGGCACGCGGAAAAAAGAAAAACGCTGTGCCGGTCAACAAAAGCCAAATCGGCGCAAGCATGTCCAATAATGCGGAAGGATCGGAAAAACTGCTATTCATTCTGATTGCCCCATTCACCCATAATCTTATTTGGTGAAGCCCCCGATCTTCCCCCGTATGTTACTTCGGCTCCTCTATTACCAAAGCAGAAGGGATTGCCAACGCTTTTGCGAAATAATGGTGAATTAGGGAATAGGGATGTAAGATCCGTTTCAAATGAACCGGTTAAAGAAAGCTCTGCGGGTCCACATCCACCTGCACCCGCAAACTGCCGCGCTCTTTCGGACAGGCCGATAGCCACTGCCGCAGCCAGGCCTGAAGATTAAGCCCCAGCGTTCCGTGGACGAGCAGGCGAAAACGGTGGCGTTCGCGCAACGATGGCAATCGGCGCCTCGGCCGGACCGAGAACCGACATGCCTTCCAAGGGCGGCGCGCACCGGCGCATCGCCCTTGCATGGTTTTCCGCTTCCCCGCGACTGCCGGCAGAGATGATTACGGAGGCAAGCCGTCCGAATGGCGGCAGGCCGGATGCCTGGCGACCGGCAATCTCGCGCTCGTAAAACGCTTCCCTGTCCCCCCTTGCAATCGCCTGAATCACCGGATGCTCCGGCTGATAGGTTTGTAGAAAGCCGAAGCTTTCGCCGCCCGCCCGCCCGGCCCGGCCGGTCACCTGCGACAATAACTGAAAGGTGCGTTCCGCCGCCCTCGGATCGCCATTGGAAAGGCCAAGATCGGCATCCACCACCCCGACGCAACGTCATCAGCGGAAAGTTGTGGCCCTTCGCGACTAGCTGCGTACCGATGACAATATCACACTCGCCCTTTGCGATGGCTTCGAGCTCCAGTCGCAAACGTTTGATCCCGCCCATCAGGTCAGAGGAAAGGATCAGCGTGCGCGCCTCGGGAAATTCGGCCACCACTTCCTCGGCCAGACGTTCAACCCCAGGACCGCAGGCGACCAGATGGTCAAATGTCCCGCAGGACGGGCAGGCTTCCGGTACCGGCTCATTGTGGCCGCAATGGTGGCATTGCAATTGCCGCCGGAACCGGTGCTCCACCAGCCAGGTCGTGCAATTGGGACATTGAAAGCGGTGCCCGCAAACACGGCAAAGTGTCAGCGGCGCATAGCCCCGCGGTTGAGAAACAGCAGCGACTGTTCCCCGCGCTCCAGGGTCTCCCCCATCGCCTTGAGCAAGACCGCGGAGATAAACCCGCCCCGTTGGCGGCGGATGCTTGCGCATGTCGATGGTCGCAAGATCGCGGCAGGGCTGGCAGCACCGTAGCGTCCTGCCATCCGCAGATATTGATACCGGCCCCGGTCGGCATTGACCCGGCTTTCAATCGAGGGTGTGGCCGAGGAAAGAATCACCGGGCAGTCACAGAGCTGCCCGCGCACCACCGCCATGTCCCGTGCATTGTAGAAGACACGGTCTTCCTGCTTGTAGGCCGGATCATGCTCCTCATCGACGACGATGAGTCCAAGATTCTCAAACGGCAGGAAGAGCGCCGAACGCGCTCCCGCCACGACACGGACCTCGCCTGTTGCCACCTGCCGCCACAATTGTTCGCGCTTTTTCGGCGCAATGTCCGAATGCCATTCGCCCGGCTTCGCTCCAAAGCGGTCTTCAAACCGCTCCAGAAAACTTGGCCGTCAGGGCGATTTCCGGCAGCAGGATCAGCGCCTGCCTGCCTTGTCGCAGCACTTGGCCACTGCCTCAAAATAGACTTCCGTCTTGCCCGAGCCTGTCACACCATCCAGCAGCGAAACCGAGAAGCCTTGCAGTTTGCCACCGCAACCCTCAAGGCCTCCGCCGCCACCGATCTGCTCTTCAAGCAATTCCGGCTGTTCGTAATGCGGGTCAGGCAGCGGAACCAGCGGCGCCCGCCGGAATTTCCACCGGCTCCAAGCACGTCCTGCTTGATCAAACCATTGATCACCGAAGCACTTGTACCGGCCGCATGGGCAAGGCCGGATTTTGACCAGGCCATGCCATCGCGTGCAAGTTCAAGAACCCGCGACGTGCTTCGGTCATCCGGTCTGGTTCACTGCCGCCGAAACCGGTATCCGATACGGCGGGCAGAGGTTCCAGGCCGCCAGGCGCTCGCAGCACCATGCGCAGGACCATGCCCGGCGGCGACAAGGTATAATTGGCAACCCAGTCCACAAAGTGCATCAATTCTGCCGAGACCGGCGGGCAGTCGAATTTGAGTGCTATTGCCCTTAGTTTTTTCGGATCAAGTGTCGTCGACCTTCAAGTTTCCAGACAACCGCTGCAACCTGCGCGGACCCAGCGGCACCTGCACATGATCACCTCGAGCAAGGTGCATGCCGTCCGGAACCCCATAGCTGTAAGGCCGCTCGGTCGGAATGGGCAGGAGAACGGATACAATCTGGTTCAAGTGGAGCCTTCAATACAGTTGTTGCGCAGAAAACGCCTTGAAGTCTAAATCGATTGAAAAATATGCTGCCGAATCCCCCCGAACGTAATGACCTCAACGAGTTTTTGCTATAAGGGAATTCAGAGCATTTCCGGAGCGGCACGATTGACCGCCAAACTCCACCCCCCAAAGCTCCCAAGAGGATGATATGAAGTTTTTTGTAGATACCGCCGATGTTGCTGAAATTCGTGAACTCAACGATACAGGCCTGGTCGACGGCGTGACCACCAATCCGTCCCTTGATCCTGAAGTCAGGCCGTGACATCATCGAAGTGACGAAGGAAATCTGCGACATTGTTGATGGTCCGGTTTCTGCCGAAGTCACTGCAACCGATTTCGACGGCATGATGAAAGAGGCGGCAGTGCTTGCAACCATTGCCGACAATATCTGCATCAAGCTGCCACTGACCATGGATGGACTGAAGGCCTGCAAGGCGCTCACGTCAAAGGGCCATCTGGTCAATGTCACCCTGTGCTTTCTCCGCCAATCAGGCACTGCTGGCCGCCAAGGCCGGGCGCGACTTTCATATCTCCCTTTATCGGACGCCTCGATGATATGGCCATCGACGGCATGGAACTGATCGAGGAAATCCGTGTCATTTACGACAATTACGATTTCAAGACGCAAATCCTCGCCGCGTCCATCCGCACGGTAAATCACGTCAAGGAAGCCGCCATGATCGGCGCCGATGTGGTCACCGTTCCACCCTCAACCCTCAAGGCATTGGTCAAGCATCCACTGACCGACAAGGGCCTTGAAGCATTCCTTGCCGATTGGGCCAAAACCGGCCAGAAAATCGGCTAACCCTCCAGGTTCAAAATCGGCGACTGTCACAACAGGCGCCGGTTCTCAAATCTGTTCATGCTCGCTTTCGCAGTGGGCATGATCTGTCGCTTTACAATACTGGCCCTTGGCCTGACAGACTGCTTTCGCTGGTTCTGATGGTATGGGCGGCGATCTACTTCTTGGCTGTTTTCCTTGAGGAACAGCGGCTCGAAACCGTCTATAACGAAGAATTTGCAGCATACATGAAAAGAGTACGCCAGTTTGTTTGACGCCCGGCTTTCACCCTTCGCTAACCTTGTTCTGGCAATCTGCCGGGATGAACGAACCCTTTCTCCAATTCGCAGCCGGTGACCTTCTGAAGGAACGCCGGCACTGGCTCGAAAGTCTCAAATCCGAGCGCCGCCTGTCTGACAAGACGCTGGATGCCTATGAACGCGATCTGAGACAATTCCTGCAGTTTCTTACCGGTTATCTTGGCGCCCCACCGCGCATTGCCGATGTCGCCAATTTGCGCCCGATGGATCTGCGTGGCTTTCTGGCCGAACGAAGGCGGGACGGTGCAGGCGCAAGAACACTGGGTCGCGGACTGGCCGGTATCCGTTCCTTCATCCGGTTTCTGGAGCGAAAGGGGCTGGCTTCATCGGCAGGGCTTTCTGCAACTAGCGCACCGAAACAACCCAAGACATTGCCGAAACCGATCAGCGTTTCCAAAGCGATCCGCCTTACCGACCCCATAGAGCAAATGCGTGAGGAACCCTGGATCGCCGCCCGCGATGTCGCAGTAATCACGCTTCTGTATGGATGCGGTTTGCGGATCAACGAAGCACTCACCCTGACGCCCCGAGCTTTCAATGACAACAGCAACGCTTTGCCAATTTCCGGCAAGGGCGGGAAAACCCGCATGGCTCCACTTCTCCCTGTCGTGCGTGAGGCGATGCTTGCCTACCAAAAAATCTGCCCGTTTTACCTTGCTGACGACGAACCGATGTTTCGCGGGGCCAAGGGCGGTCCCTTGCGCGCGGAAATCATCCAGCGGCAGATTCGCAAATTGCGGTCGGCACTCAACCTGCCGGAAACCACGACGCCCCATGCCCTGCGCCATTCATTCGCCACGCATTTGTTGGGCAATGGCGGAGATCTTCGAACCATTCAGGAACTGCTCGGCCATGCCTCCCTGTCAACGACACAGATTTATACCGGTGTCGATACCGAACGCCTTCTCGATATTTACGACAAGGCGCATCCGCGCGCATGAAGCACCACGCCCGGTTGATCCCGAACCAGTAGGATTAAGCTTGTCTTAACCACCGTGTTTAACGTCATTTCCACCCATTGGACCTAAGTTTAAGCCATGACACATTTCGACAAGATCGCCATCACCCTCGAAGAAAACGCAGCGCGGATACTCACCGCAGTCACAGCCGTCATGCTGGCCATGTTTGCCAGTTTCCTGATGGTTCTGGCACAGGCAAGCCATGCCGGTGCACAAACTGCGGAACTGCAGGCCTGTGGCGGCGTAAACCTCATCGAAGAGTATCGGGCCAATGACCCCGATAAACTTGCGGCCCTTCAGGAAGAGGCCAAAAAGGAAATTTTTGGCGATTCTATTTTCTGGAAAATCGAAAAGGAGGGCATTCCAGCTTCCTATGTGCTGGGAACCATGCACATGGCCGATGCACGGATCGCCAATCTTGATGGTGCACGGTTGGAAGGTTTCAACGCCTCGCAAACGGTGATTGTCGAAAATATCGAAGCCCTCGATCAGGCACAGGCATCGGCAGCGCTCCTTCAACACAAGGACATGACGCTTTATACCGACGGCACCACCTTGTTTGATCGCCTTGACACGGAAACGCAGGCCGCACTGAAAGCGGCAGCGGAAGAACGCGGCATGCCGCTCGCTGTTGTGCAGATTATGCGCCCCTGGCTAATCGCCACCTCAATGGCTCTGCCGACATGCGAAATGGCGGCCAAACAGTCCGGAAATCCCGTGCTTGACGGTCTGATTGCCGAAAAAGCCCGCGAACAGGGCAAGGAACTCGTTGGTCTCGAGACCATAGGCGAGCAGTTTTCTGCAATGGCAAATCTGCCGGAGGATTTCCATCTCGAAGCCCTGCGCGAAACCCTGAAAATGGGCGACCTGGCGGAGGACGTTATCAGGACCATGAAAGATCTCTATCTTGAAGGCGAGATCGGGATGATCATTCCCCTCACTAAAATTGTCTCCCCCAAAACCAGCAGTTCCAAGGATTATGCAGGGTTTCAGGACAGTCTGATCACAAAGCGCAATGGCGTGATGGTTGAGCGTTCCCTGCCATTGCTGGAGAAGGGTGCGGCGTTTATCGCGGTCGGTGCCCTGCATCTGCCGGGGGAAAGCGGTTTGATCAACAGCTTTGCCAAGGCGGGCTATACCGTGTCACCGGCTGGCTGAGCCTTGCCAAACGGCCCTCGGGCAAATCAAATTGCAATAACCGCGATTTCATGATACTTTGGTTGTACGGCCTGCGTATTCCCGCAGCCGCACAAGGGAGAGATACCATGAAGTCACTTCTCCTGGGATTGACCGTTGCAGCTTTTGCTGCAGGATCAGCGTCTGCTGAATGCTCCTTCGGCATGGCCAAAATGAGCCACGCCAAAAAGTCGGAAACAATTGCTCAATCCCAACGCGTAACCCCTGAAATCTCAAAGCCGCTTGACTATGCTTCGCTGAAAGATGCGTGGCTTGTCGATTATCTCAAGGCCTGATTTCAGATCAGGGCCTCCAGTCCTGTGAACCAAGACGAGAAAGCCCGAAATGCTCAACATCAGAGCATTCGGGCTTTTTCATTTTCGGCCTGAATTGCCGACAGGCAGGTTGTGGAACTGCAAAGCCGGATCACATATGGATCGGTTTGCCATGGGTTGCCATGGCCGCTTCGCGCACCGCTTCACTCATCGTCGGATGCGCATGGCAGGTCCGCGCCAGATCCTCGGACGATCCGCCGAATTCCATCAGGACCGCGCATTCGTGGATCATCTCGCCTGCACCGAAGCCGACAATATGCGCACCCAGCACCCGGTCGGTTTCGGCATCGGCGAGAAACTTGACGAAGCCGTCAGTGGCATTCATCGCCCGCGCGCGGCCATTGGCGGTGAAGGGAAACTTTCCGGCAACATATTTGATGCCGGCTGACTTCAGCTCCTCCTCGGTTGCGCCGACCGAGGCGACTTCCGGCTGGGTGTAAACCACACCCGGAATGACATTGTAATTCACATGCCCGGCCTGGCCGGCGAGAATTTCGGCGACAGCATGGCCTTCATCCTCGGCCTTGTGCGCCAGCATCGGTCCGTCAATCACATCGCCAATCGCATAGATGCCCTTGACATTGGTCTGCGCAATGGCCGTCGGTCCTGACCTTGCCGCGCTCAATTTCGACACCAAGCGCCTCAAGGCCGAGACCGTCCGTATAGGCGCGCCGCCCCGTGGCAACCAGCACGATATCAGCGTCAATGGTTTCCGGATCGCCGCCCTTGACCGGTTCGAAGGTGACTTTGGCACCTTTGCCGGATTTCTTCACATCAGTGACCTTTGAACCCAGCTTGAAGTCCATGCCCTGCTTGGCAAGGATACGCTGGAACTGCTTCGAGACATCATCATCCATCGTGCCAAGGATCGTATCGAGATACTCAACCACAGTCACCTTTGCACCAAGGCGCTTCCAGACAGAGCCCATTTCAAGGCCGATCACACCGCCGCCGACCACGACCAGGTGACCGGGAACCTTTGACAGCTCGAGCGCGCCAGTGGAGGAAACGATCACCTTCTCGTCGATTTCAACATCAACGCCGGGAATGCCCGCAACATCAGAGCCGGTGGCAATGACGATGTTCTTCGCTTCGAGCACCTGCTCCTTGCCATCTTCACCCTTCACCGAAACCTTGCCTGCTTCGGGTATGGAGCCGGTGCCGATGAAGGCATCGATCTTGTTCTTCTTGAAGAGGAAAGTGACGCCGTCAACATTGGACTTAACGGTCGCATCCTTGTGCGCCATCATCGCCTTGAGGTCGAGCTTCGGCTTGCCGACCTTCACGCCAAGCGCCTCAAGACCGTGTTCTGCCTCATGAAACATTTCGGAAGCATGCAACAAGCGCCTTGGACGGAATGCAGCCGATATTGAGACAGGTGCCGCCAAACGTCTTCATCTTTTCGACGACGCCGTCTTGAGGCCAAGCTGGGCTGCCTTGATGGCGCAGACATAGCCGCCGGGTCCCGAACCGATTACTATAACGTCATAGGACATGGTTTTTCCTGTCGGTTTTTGTCGGTGAACGCCTAACGCCCGCCGGTTACATCAATGGTTGTGCCGGTCACATAGGAGGCTGCATCGCTCATCAGCCAGTGAATGGCTTGCGCAACTTCCATGGCGCTGCCCTCGCGTTTCATGGGAACTGCATCGCGCATTTTGGCAACCCGGTCCGGTTCGCCGCCGGAGGCATGAATTTCCGTATCGATAATGCCGGGACGAACCCCATTGACACGAATGCCTTCTGTCGCAACTTCCACGCGCGAGGCCGATCGTGAACGTGTCGATTGCCCCCTTGGAGGCCGCGTAATCAACATAGGTTGATGGCGATCCCAACACCGCGGCAGCCGACGACAGGTTGACAATATTGCCGCCCGTTCCACCGTGTTTTGTTGACATGGCCCTGACTGCAAGCTGCGAACAATACAAGGTACCCATGATGTTTACCTGCATGATCCGCTCCATGCGTTCATCAGTCATTTCATCAAGACGGGCGGTCACCCCGACAATACCGGCATTGTTGATCAGGCCCTTGATGATTCCGTATTTGGCAGCTTCGTCAAAAAGCGCGTTACAGTCTGCCCGGCTCGCCACATCGCTTTTGACGGCAACAGCTTTTCCGCCGGCTGCCGCAACTTTCGCGACGAGGTCATCTGCGGCCTTCCGGTTGGCAATATAGGAAAAAACGACTGTTTTTCCTTCGGCAGCGGCCAGTTCAACACAGGCGGCCCCGATGCCCCGGCTCCCGCCGGTTATGATGATAACGTCAGTCATGCTTATACGGTCCTGTTGATCTACGGATGTCAGACTGCCCCGATGGCAACACCAATCAGCTCCCATGCCAGCAGGCACATGCCGATTGTAGCCGCGAACCAGATCAGCGTGCGGACAAACGGAATTCCCGCCACATAGGCAGGCACATAAAACACCCTGCCCCAGAAGTAGAGCTGCGCACCCATTGCCGTAAGCGCGGTCCAGCTTTCGGTTACCTCTACCATCAACGCCAAAGCGGCAAAGACGGGGAAGGTTTCAAGCATGTTGTAAAAAGCCCGCTCGATACGTCCGGCAATGCCCTGATTGTCTGAGCCTTCATCATGAGGGCTGAGCTGGTAACCCAAACCGTTCTGGATGATCCCGGCCAGCGTCTGCATTACCAGTTGGATAATCAGAAGCACGATTGCGTAAAGCAGCATGGTCAGTTCAATGGACATGGCAGAATTTCCCGTTTCAGACTAATTCCAGACAAAGCCATCCGGCATCAAAGATCAAGTACAAGACGTTCGGGGTCTTCAAGACTGTCCTTGACCCGAACAAGGAAAGTAACGGCTTCCTTGCCGTCCACGATCCGGTGATCATAGGAAAGCGCCAGATACATCATCGGCCGGATCTTTATCTCCCCGCCGATCGCCATCGGGCGTTCCTGGATCTTGTGCATGCCCAAAATACCCGACTGCGGGGCGTTGAGAATGGGCGTTGACATGAGCGAGCCGTAAACCCCGCCATTGGAGATGGTAAAGGTACCGCCCTGCATGTCTGCCATGGAGAGTTGCCCGTCGCGCGCGGCAAGGCCGAGGCGTCCGATTTCCTTTTCGATCTCGGCAATTCCCATTTTATCTGCATCGCGCACGACCGGAACCACAAGTCCCTTGTCGGTTCCCACCGCAACACCGATATGCGCGAAGTTCTTGTAAACAATATCCGTGCCGTCAATCTCGGCATTTACTGCGGGGATCTCTTTCAGTGCGTGGCAGACAGCCTTGGTGAAAAAGCCCATGAAGCCCAGTTTAACGCCATGTTTCTTCTCGAACAGATCCTTGTATTTCTTGCGCATTTCCATGACCGCCGTCATGTCCACTTCGTTGAAAGTGGTGAGCATGGCAGCCGTGTCCTGGGCATCCTTCAGGCGCCGGGCAATGGTTTGGCGCAAACGGGTCATCTTTACCCGTTCTTCGCGAACCTCATCATCGGCTGAGGAGGGTGCGCGCGCTGCCACAGGTGCCGGTTTTGGCGCCGAACCCGACTTCATCACGTCCTCTTTGAGTATCTGACCGCGTTTTCCCGAACCCTCGACAGAAGCCGCATCAATACCTTTTTCCGTCATCATCTTCCCGGCTGCAGGCGAAGGCGGCATTCCGCCTTCCGATTTGGCCGCAGGCGCAGGTTCGGCTTTCGCAGTCGGCTCTTCCGCCTTGGCGGCAGGTGCCGGTGCAGTGCCTGAACCTTCACCGATGGACCCCAGCAACGCACCAACTTCAACCGTGTCACCCTCTTTCGCGTCAATGGCAGACAGGACACCGGCAACCGGCGAAGGAACTTCAACGGAAACCTTGTCGGTCTCCAGTTCCACCAGCGGCTCATCCACCGCAACAGTATCGCCTTCCTTTTTCAGCCATTGGCCAATGGTTGCTTCGGTAACGGATTCGCCGAGTGTCGGGACGCGGATTTCAGTTGCCATATCTGGTCTCTTTCAATTTGGCCAATCGGCCACAAGGGATTATTCGGTTAAACCGATCAACTCAGGCATCATCGCCCAGCGCTTCTTCCAGAAACGCATTGAGTTGTTCGAGGTGTTTCGACATTAGCCCGGTTGCGGGCGAAGCTGCTGCGGGACGCCCGGCATAACGCGGGCGCTTGTGTTTCGATTTGATGTGATCAAGAACCCACTCGAGATACGGTTCGATAAATGACCAGTATCCCATGTTCTTGGGCTCTTCCTGACACCAAACGATCTCGGCATTCTTGAACCGGGACAGTTCGGTAATCAAAGCCTTGGCCGGGAACGGATAGAGCTGCTCGACTCGCAGGATGTAGATGTCATCTATGCCGCGCTTCTCGCGCTCCTCGTAAAGGTCATAATAGACCTTGCCCGTGCAAAGCACGACACGGCGGATCTTGTTGTCTTTCTGAAGCTTGATCGCCTCACCCTTTTTGTACTCGGCATCGTCCCACAGAAGACGGTGAAAGGTTGACCCCTTGCTCATTTCAGAGAGCTCGGAGACGGCGCGCTTGTGGCGCAAAAGCGATTTCGGGGTAAAAAGCACCAGCGGCTTGCGGAATTCTCGGCGCAACTGGCGGCGCAGAATATGGAAATAATTGGCAGGCGTCGAAACATTGGCCACCTGCATGTTGTCTTCCGCACACTGCTGTAAAAACCGTTCCGGCCTTGCTGACGAATGTTCCGGGCCCTGGCCCTCATAGCCGTGTGGCAGGAGCATGACGAGGCCACACATCCGCAGCCATTTTCGTTCGCCAGAGGAAATGAACTGGTCGATCACCACCTGCGCACCGTTGACGAAATCACCGAACTGGGCTTCCCAGATGGTCATCGCCGATGGCGAGGCGAGTGAGTAGCCGTATTCAAAACCAAGCACAGCCTCTTCCGACAGCATGGAATTGATCACGTCATAACCGGCATCCTTGGTGGCAAGTTCGGCCAGCGGAATGAACCGCGAATTATTCTCCTGGTCATAAAGAACCGAATGGCGCTGGGAAAAAGTGCCGCGTTCCACGTCCTGGCCGGAAAGACGTACCACATTGCCTTCCTTTATGAGCGAGCCAAAGGCGAGTGCCTCGGCTGTTGCCCAGTCAATTCCCTTACCGGTCTTGATTGCCTCGGCACGGTTCTCGACGAAACGCTTGACGGTTCGGTGGATGTTGAAATCAGCAGGGATCGTTGTGAGAGCCTGGCCGATTTCCTTGAGATCCTTGACCGGGACGGCGGTTTCGCCGCGACGCGGATCATCAAGTCCCTTTGCTGCTTTCAATCCGCTCCAGGCGCCGTCTAGCCAGTCGGCCTTGTTCGGCCGGTAATTCTTGCCTGCTTCAAATTCCTCATCAAGGAATTTGCGGAAGTCGGCTTTAATATCGGCGAATTCCTGATCATCAATCAGTTTTTCGCCAATCAGCTTTTTTGAATACAGGCTGACGGTTGTCGGGTGTGAACGGATGTTCTTGTACATCAATGGCTGGGTAAACGCCGGCTCATCACCCTCATTGTGTCCAAACCGGCGATAACAGAACATGTCGATAACAACCGGCTTGTGGAACTTCTGCCGATATTCGATCGCCACCTTGGCCGCATAGACAACCGCTTCGGGATCATCGCCATTGACGTGAAAGATTGGCGCTTCAACCATTTTCGCCACATCGGACGGGTAAGGCGAGGATCGCGAGAAACTCGGATTGGTCGTGAAGCCGATCTGGTTGTTGATAATGAAATGGATGGAACCGCCGGTCCGGTGTCCCTTGAGGCCCGAAAGTCCGAAGCACTCCGCCACAACACCCTGACCTGCAAAGGCAGCATCACCGTGCAGCAGAAGCGGCAGCACCGTATCGCGGGTGCGTGATCCGTCTTCCTTGACATCTTCTAGCCGGTCCTGTTTCGCACGTACCTTGCCAAGCACCACGGGATTGACGATCTCAAGATGTGACGGATTGGCCGTCAGCGAGAGGTGTACGCTGTTGCCGTCAAAGTCGCGGTCCGATGAAGCACCAAGATGATATTTCACATCACCAGAGCCCTCGACTTCCTCAGGCGCGAAAGAGCCGCCCTTGAATTCATGGAATACAGCGCGGAACGGTTTTGCCATCACATTGGTCAGAACATTGAGGCGGCCACGATGCGCCATGCCCAGCACGATTTCCTTGAGGCCCAATTGACCGCCGCGCTTGATGATCTGTTCAAGGGCCGGAATGAGCGATTCGCCGCCATCCAGGCCAAAGCGTTTCGTGCCCTTGTACTTCACATCCAGAAACTGTTCGAAGCCTTCCGCCTCGACCAGTTTTTGCAGAATCGCCTTCTTGCCCATTTCTGTAAAGGCAACGCCCTTGTCCGGTCCTTCGATACGGGCCTGGATCCAGCCCTTTTCCTCAGGGTTGGAAATATGCATGAACTCGACGCCGATCGTCGAGCAATAGGTCCGCTCGAGAATTTCGAGCATTTGCGGGATCGTGGCAAATTCCAGTCCCAGCATGTAGTCGATGAAAATCCTGCGGTCATAGTCAGCCTCGGTGAACCCGTAGGATGAGGGATGCAATTCGTTATAGGTTTCGCGCTTGCCAGCCATGCCCAGCGGATCAAGCTTGGCATGCAAATGGCCGCGCATGCGGTAGGCGCGGATCATCATGATAGCGCTAACCGAATCCTTGGCCGCCCGCTGGATATCCTCGTCACTGAGGGAAACGCCACCGTGGCCTGGCTCTTTCCGGGCAATCTTCTCGGAGATTTCCTTTTCGACCGTTCCCCAGTCGCCATCAAGGGCGGAAACCATTTCACCATTGGCATGGATAGGCCAGTTTGAGCGCTTCCAAGAAGCACCCTCGGCATTCTTCAGAACATCAGCGCGCTCATCCTTCAGGGAGCCGAAATAATCCTGCCAGTCCTGGCTGAGCGAAGCTGGATCGTTCTCATACCGGGCATAGAGCTCTTCGATGTAACCGGCATTGCCGCCATATAGAAAAGATGAACTGGCAAATTCCTGATTGGCTTCTTCACGCGCCATGGCTTCTATGCGGCATTGCCGCCTCCCTCTGGAACCATGCCTGAGTGGTTACAGGCAAATGAAAATCCGGCCCCGATCGCAGATCAGGGCCGGAGCAGCAGACTTATTTCTTCAAGGTTGGCGCGATTTCCATGCACGCACTGCAAAGTTCCGACACGGCATCAATCGATTTCTGCAGCATCTTCTCTTCTGTCGGTTAAGGTCAATCTCGATAACCTTCTCAATGCCGTCGGCACCGATCACCGTCGGAACGCCAACATACATGTCCTTGACGCCGTATTCACCCTTGAGGTGCGCAGCACAGGGCAGAACGCGCTTCTTGTCCTTCAGATAGCTTTCAGCCATCGCAATGGCCGATGAGGCAGGTGCATAATAGGCTGAACCGGTCTTCAGCAGCGCAACGATCTCACCCCCGCCCTTGCGTGTCCGGTCAACAATCTCGTCGATGCGTGCCTTTGTGGTCCAGCCCATCTTGATCAGATCGGGCAGCGGGATGCCGGCAACCGTAGAATAGCGGATCAACGGCACCATCGTGTCGCCGTGACCGCCCAGAACAAATGCCGTTACATCTTCAACAGACACCTCGAATTCATCAGCAAGGAAATAGCGGAAGCGGGCTGAATCAAGCACCCCGGCCATGCCCACTACCTTGTTCTTCGGCAGGCCAGAGAATTTCTGCAGGGCCCAGACCATCGCATCCAGCGGATTGGTGATGCAGATCACGAAAGCGTTGGGGGCATATTTCTTGATACCCGCACCAACCTGTTCCATGACCTTGAGGTTGATCCCGATAAGGTCATCGCGGCTCATGCCGGGCTTGCGGGCAACACCAGCGGTCACGATGCAGACATCCGCACCCTTGATAGCAGCATAGCTTTGTGTGCCGGACAGTTTGGCATCAAAACCCTCGACCGGGGAAGATTCGGCAAGATCTAGCGCCTTTCCTTCAGGAATGCCTTCGGCAATATCGAAACAGAACGATATCGCCCAGTTCCTTCAGGCCGGCCAAATGGGCCAGCGTGCCGCCGATCATGCCTGACCCGATCAGTGCGATCTTGTTTCTCGCCATGTTCTTGAAAATCCCTGTTTGTCGATGGCAGCACCATGCCGCCTGCTAATGAATGCCCCGGACCGGAAAATGCTTTGCCAAGCATTGCGGCTCGGGTAATTAGGTCGTCCCGCCTTGCCGCCCGCAATATCAGGGCTGCAAACAAAACTGACGGTCGCCTCTACCAGATGATCGCAACCGCAAACCATTCGTCTTTGGACCACATTCCCTCCGGCAATTCCCGGCCGACAACCAGGCATTGGCAGAAACAGCAGGCCAAAAACCCGTACCCAATAACGGAAAAATGACTTTTTTACAAGCTGAATACGAAAATACGTACTGATTTCAATGGTTTAAATTTTTCGGGGCTTACGTAATAGTAAGAATTTTTGCGAATTCCGAATGATTTCATATGCTTGTTTGAAGCAAAATCACCCGGGGAAATCGAATTTACACATTTCCAGAAAGGTATTCCCGCGATTGCATCTCGATAAGCCGGGATGCCGTGCGCTGAAACTCAAAGGCTTCGGTTCCGCCCTTGCCCTGATACAGTGCATGTGGATTTGCCGCCGCCGAAATCACCAGCTTGATCTTCTGGTCATAAAGCGCATCGATCAGATTGATAAAGCGCTTCGCCGCGTTCCGGTCTTCCTTACCCATCATCGGCACTTTTTCGATGAAAACAGTATGAAAGCGCCGTGCAATGGCAAGATAATCCTGCGCGCCAAGTGGTTTCTGGCAAAGTTCCGCGAAGGTAAAACGGGCAAGCCCGTCATGAGCGCGATCAATTTCCAGCTTCCGGCCCTTTATCACCAGTGTTTCTGCCGTTTCCCGGTTTCCACCGGTCATCGTGGCCCAGGCCTTGTCCATGGCACTGTCGGCCTTGGGCCCAAGCGGCGCGAGATAGACCGGGGCCCTAGAGAGTTTTTCCAGACGATAATCCGTTCTGGCATCCAGCTCAAAAACCTCGCAGTTTTCCTTCAGCAGGGCGATAAACGGCAGAAAACGCTGGCGGTTAAGGCCATCCTTGTAAAGGTCATCGGGATCACACATTCGATGTAGCTACAATAACAGCACCAGCGTTGAACAGGCCCTGAAACAACCGCCCGATAATCATCGCATCGGCAATATCAGTCACCGAAAACTCGTCAAAACACAAAAGCATGGCCTCTTTGGCCATTTCCTTGGCAACGGGCGGAATCGGGTCTTCTTCCTTGGTCTTGCCTGCCTTGTGGTCCAGACGGTGCTGGTGGATACGGTCCTGCGCATCAGCCATGAAATCATGAAAATGAACGCGCCGTTTTGGCGTGAAACGGGTTTGGGAGTAGAACAAATCCATCAACATGGACTTGCCTCGCCCGACTGAGCCCCAGATATACAGTCCTTTCAGCTTTTCGCCTTTCTGCTTCCTGCTGAAAAGCCAGCCAAGCGAAGAGGATTTTGAGGACAGTTTTCTTGTTTCAAGCGCCAACCGCAATTCGTCGAGGCGCTCGGCAAGGGCAGCCTGAACAGGATCGGGCTGCAACTCGCCGGACGCAATGCGTTTGCGATAGGCTTCCTCTATCGAAAGTTCTTGGGTGTCGGAAGATGTGCCGGGCACGAAAATTCCTGCTGTCTCGCCTTTCAGGCCGACGTCCTAGCGCGTAAAGCTGATCGGCTGACCACCATTAGTCGTCCCGTCATAGCGCTCACTGGCAGATTGGTAAAGCCGTGCAATCGTATTGCCGGAGGCATCCATCAGCTTGACCTGCTGGCCCTCCACATCCCATGCACTCACACTCGCCAGCTCCGGCGAATTACAGCGTTTGGTGGCCGCACGATACCCGCCAGACCATTTGGTAAAGGCCAGGATCATCCGGCAGTTTGGGTTGTCGCTGGCAACAATCCACGCACCTGAAACACCTTCGCGGGTCACATTTTGACCGTTCCCGCTGGGAGCAGGCGGTGCTGCTGCCGTTTGGGTTTCAGCCAATGCCGGTGCCTGCGGGGCTGACGCATCCAAAGCCGGATCCGCTTGATTGGCAGCCAACTGCTCTGCACCGACTGGTTCAGGCAGGCCGCTTTGCTCAACAGGCTCCACCGGCGCTGCAGGCAGCCGCTGCGGTTGTCCGCTGGGCGCAATCGAATTTATGGATCGGTTACAACCGGCCAGTGCCAAAACCAGCACCGCCAGTGAGACAGTGGTCTTCAGTCTCATATCAAGCCCCTTTTCATGTGATGTAGAAGCAAAATGCCCAATCACCACCTCATTTCGAAATCAAACCATCCATAGACAACGGTTGAGCCGGAAATATGTCCGGATTCGAAACACAAGTATCGCTCAATATGGTAAATCAAACCTGAACGGAAGCTGAAAGTGCCCTAAAGGAAGGTTTTTCAACGATTGAAAGTAAAGTTCCGCCGAAAGGAGTGAACACTTAACCGCCAGCCCTACCCGTTTAACTGGAGTGCCCCTTGACACCCTTGTAAGCCTCGGCGCCCCAGAGTGCTTCAACGCGCTGATTGCGTCCACACGACCAGCGATAGTATTTATAGCGGCTCGGGTTTTTCTTGTAGTAATCCTGATGGTAGTCCTCGGAGTTATAGAAGGGCGCAGCATCCCGGATCGGGGTAACTATGGATTTGCCCAATGCTTCCTCTGCCGATTTCCTGCTTTCTTCCGCGAGTTTTTTCTGCATGTCATCCACCGCGAAGATCGCAGTCGTATAGGAATGGCCCCGGTCACAGAACTGGCCGCCCGCATCGGTCGGATCCACCGTTCGCCAGAACGTTTCCAGCAGGCTTTCATAGCTGACCTTTTCCGGGTCAAAGGTGATCTTTACAGCCTCGATATGCTTCGCCTTCACGTGATTCTTGTAGGTTGGATTGGTGCTTTCGCCGCCCGTATAACCGGAAACCACATCAACTACGCCTTTGACCTGTTCAAAGTCCTTTTCGATGCACCAAAAGCACCCACCGGCAAAAATGGCGGTCTGATTCTCCGCATAAGCCTGGCCGGTGCCAGTCAACAGGGTTCCTGCATAAACAGCGGCGGCGAGCGCCAAAGATTTCCTGAAAGTCATCATAGCTCCAAATCTCTTTTGTTCATGCGATATATGACGCATTCACGACGATTTTCGAAATGACAAGCTTACACAAATTCGTGAGATCAGTCCGCAACGCTGTCAAACGCATCAAGGGCTTCCGCCCCATAGATCATTGACGGTCCACCGCCCATGTAAAGCGCGACTGCAATGGTTTCGATAATCTCGTCCCTGCTTGCGCCCAGTTTTTTTGCTGCTTTCGCATGAAAGGCGAGACAGCCATCACAGCGCGCCGTAATCCCTATCGCGAGCGCAATCAGTTCCTTTGTCTTGGAATTGAGAACACCCGGACTGATCGCCGATTTGGCAAGTCCGGCAAACGCCGCAGACGGCTCGGGCATCGCCTTGCGCAAGCGCGCCATGCGGGCATTCGTCTGATCGGTGAATTCAGGCCAGTTGGTGGCTGCCATTCCGTTTCTCCATTGTCATGTCTGTTGAGGTGACTATGGACAATTGGAAAAGACCGACCTTGATCGAAATCAAGATTGGCCGGTCGATTTTTCTAGCCAGCGAATTTTCCTGCGACGATCTAGACCCTGCGCTCAACCATCATTTTCTTGATCTCGGCAATCGCCTTGGCAGGGTTCAAACCCTTGGGGCATGCCTGTGCACAGTTCATGATGGTGTGGCAACGATAGAGCCGGAACGGATCCTCAAGATCATCAAGACGCTCACCCGTTCCTTCATCACGCGAGTCAATCAGCCAGCGATAAGCCTGAAGGAGAGCCGCGGGCCCCAGATAGCGATCACCATTCCACCAGTAGGACGGGCAGGAGGTTGAACAGCATGCGCACAAGATACACTCGTAAAGGCCGTCCAGTTTTTCGCGATCCTCATGGGACTGGCGCCACTCTTCCTGCGGCTCGGGGGTTGTTGTCTTGAGCCATGGCTCAATCGAACGGTGTTGCGCATAAAAGTGCGTCATATCGGGCACCAGATCCTTGACCACCGACATGTGCGGCAGTGGATAGATTTTCACTGTGCCGGAAATCTCATCCGCACCCTTGGTGCAGGCGAGCGTGTTCGTCCCGTCAATATTCATCGCACATGAGCCGCAAATACCCTCGCGGCAGGAGCGGCGGAATGTCAGCGTCGGGTCGATCTTGTTCTTGATCCAGATCAGTCCATCCAGAACCATCGGTCCGCAATCATCCATATCGACATAATAGGTGTCGACGCGCGGATTACTGCCGTCATCAGGTGACCAGCGATAAATCCGGTACTCACGCAGATTGGTTGCATTTTCCGGCTTTGGCCAGATTTTGCCTTCTGTGATCTGTGAATTCCTCGGGAGGGTTAGCTCGACCATTATGTGTCCTTGAACCTGTTCTTCTTGTTTGCGGGCGATTTTTCCCGCCCACCGGGTATCCGGCTATGTAGGGTTTTTTGATTGCTTGTAAATTGCTCACCGTCAAGTATGCATATCAGCCAAAATGCCACAACTGAATTAGACAAGTGAATAAGACGGAAATCAAACATGCTGCCCAAACGGAGAAAAGAAACCGCCGGCGACAATTACGGCCCTGGCAGGACAAACGGGTTTGCATTGAGCGATGATCCGGTTCTGGCAGCAAAACCTGTCATTCTTTCCTTTGCGCAGCGCGGAGAAAACCCGCCCCCTGAAGAAACCTGGCTTCATCAATCCTGCAAGGAATGCGGCCAGGAACTCCGGTTCGAAACAATACCCGCGACAAACTTGGAGACGCTCAAGCTTTTCAAGCCGGGGTTCATCAAGTTCAAACTTCTCACCCTTGGCAGACCAGTCCTCTGGCTTGATCCGGGAACCCGGATCAGCGGGCCAGTCCACCTTCCCGAAGGAGATTGGGACATTGCCACCGCCAGCATTTCCTCCGGTGCCAAACCACCACAAACCGACAAAAGTCCGGTGACCGTTTTTCGCCCGACCATTGCCGCCCTTCGCCTGATCGAACTCTGGGAGCAACTTGGCAGTGAAGCGGCTCCGGCCCGCAAATCGGGAGATTATCTTTTCAATTACGCCAAAAAGGCCCTTCACGGCCGCTATGTGGAAACCGGATTCACCGCGCCACTCACCAGATGATCTACCATGATCCGGTATGAAATCAGCGGCTGACAACTCTGGAATATTCAGCATTTCAGGCAAGCCACTCGATCCCGCTGCGTACCCGCAAAACCTCCACTTCCGCCTGATAGACCGCCCGCAATTCCTTCGCCGTTGTATCATCGAGCGGATCAAAAGGCTTGCCGCCAGAATATTCCAGCACAATCCGGTCGGGATCCCGGGGTTTTTTGCCAGATATTTGAACCGCATTGATAGCATCAAGGGTAGGCGCCATGTTGACCGGTGGCGGCAAATATCCGCCGATATCGATCCCCCTTCCCACTTCGCCCAAAAGCGATTGCAGCCTTTGCTTTGGGCCATGTTCTTCAAAAACGCTGAGCACAATTCGCGCATCTGGGAAAAACTGCTGAAGGTCATCAACCAGATTGCTCCACTTCAACTGCGGGTGGAGCAGGGTTTCGCTAATTTGCTCAAACGGCTTGACACCATGGGCATAGAGCGCCCGCATGGCATAAACCGAGACAAGAAATGTATCATAGGAACGAATAGTCAGATGAATCTCGTCAATCTTGCCCGGAAACAGTTTGCGGATTGAAGCAAGATGGGTGCGGGCAAACGGATATATCGAGCGGCCGTCTGCGTCAAATGCCCTGCCCAGCATCTTTTCATCTGAAAGGATCAGCCGCTCCGGCAGGGCTGAATTGCCCGTCTGGCCTTCAAGCAGGTCGGAAAGAAGTGCAGCAGCCGTACGCCGCTTGAATGGCGCTGTGAAAAACCCTCCCGTCCCTTTTGCCGATACCAGAATATTGCCGAGTTTTCGCATTGTCAGAAGGCTGCGTTTTCCGGGCCTGGGCGGGGTCAGCGCCACAATCCCGGATGACAGCAATTGTTGCGCAGCAGCATCCAGTGCCGTTTGAAGGGAGGTTGTTCCGGTCCGGTGTGCGCCCAGATGCAATATGATTTTTCTTGCCATGCCTTGGGGCCTCGCTGGAGTGTCACTCATGCTTTGGCTGTTTCGTTCTTTCCCACTCGAACAGGTTTCGGGTTCGAAACACTTTTCATCTTCGCCGCTCCTGTCTTTGAAGCCGTCAAACCCACTCAAGTTCCGGTGCCCGCGCCCTCAATTGCAGGATAACGTCATCGCGCACCGTATCCCTTTCGATTTTTTCCACCCGCTCCATCACGCGTCTTTCATAAGTCGATTGTTTCATTGCCTGATTGCTGGAACGGGCGATCTTTGCCTTCAACTCTGCATCAGAACGGGTGAAATAATGATTGAGCTGGATGGCTTCAGCGGAAATGAATTCCGACGAATGGCGTTTCAGATTGTCACTCCGCTTCCCGGTATCATTGGCACTGACTGCGCCCTCGGAGCGGGTTTCAAAGTTGTGTATGCCAACACGGGTAATTTCGCACGGGTCAACAATGCATTTGAACTTCGCAATACTGTGATCCGACAAAAGGTCCCCCGCGCGCTCAAGATAAGCCTCTCCAACCCCTTGCGCTGGCGGTGTGGTATGACCGTTGCGCCCGAACATGTGCCAGGGCAGGGCCATGCAGGGCGGATTTCCAGCATCCTCAAGCGCATTCCCCAACAGCAGATGATGCTTTGGAATTATGAATTCGTCCGGGTCGATAAAAGCCATTTGCGAACAGCCTGAACCAAATGTCTCGATGGCATGGACAAAGGCAAGGCTTTGCTGGTGCAGGCGCATGCGGTCCTTGCCGATGCTGGCACGCATTGTCCACGGGATAATGGTGACACTCTGCGGCCCGAGTGTCGAAAGGGCAACCTCCGCCGTTCCATCGGAACTGCCGTTTTCATAAAGATAAAAATGGCGAATACCGATATTGCGGTGATGCAGGAGCCACTCGCGCATGATCAGCGCTTCATCCTTGACAACTGCCGCGACGACAATGCCTTCGCGATCCGGAGCAGGTTTTGGCGGATCGATATAATAACGGTTGCAGGTGGCTTTCGACCCGAACCATCGCGAAAGGTCAAACATCACAGCCATCCCTTGTTTCTGCGCGGTTTGCCGTTCGCCCGCCAAATGGCCAGCCGCCAGTGAATTTCACCCGCAAAGGCCATTTTTTTTACTGTATCAAACAAGCGAGGCATTGGGCCAAAGGCTCCTGACTTTTTCTTCACCAAAAGCATCAAATGCAGCCAGATAGGCAGAGCGATAATAATCCACAAACTGTTTTCTCAATTCATCGGGTATCTCGTTGCCGGCTTTCCTTGAGGTGTTTACCCTGATGTCAAAATCAGCCCTTGGCAATTCCATTCCCAGAAGCCCGCTCAATTGCAGGACGGTTTCTTCGCGGAAAAATTCCTCAAAAAGGAAAAGCCGGTATTCCTCCGGTCCAAACGCTCCGTAAATCGCCTCAAGTGTCTGGTCATAACGCGATCGCACCTGCGCTTCGCTGTCACGAAAGGAATTTTCAAAAACCTTCCAGTCCGCTTGCGCACGGGCTCCCGCACGTTTTTCATACTTTCGCCGAAACATCCGGATCGCCGACCAGTAACGCTCAAACGGGTCCCGCATGATGAAAACGGCTCGAGTCCGGATACCGCGCTGCGCGAAACCTTCCTTGATTTCTCTCAGTACCGTTGATGAAAGACCGGAATAGGCAGGCGTGATGTCACCGGTCAGGCTGATCGTATCGCGCTCCAGAATCCTGGCAAAATAATCGAAATAATAGCCGGTGTCATTTTGCATGCGGCTCATGGTCAGCGGTCGGGAACCGCGCGAAAAGACATGCCGAACATATTCCCAGGGATGAACCCGTTCGTACCGGTAGCGCTCGCTACCGCGAACATGCAGGGCGTCAAACACATGATATTCCTTCATGCGCCCGAAATCCGCAGAAGGTGAAGAGTTCAGATAACGATGAAGCCAGGTTGTTCCGGTCTTCTGCGCACCAAGGCCGATCAGAAAAGTCTTGTTATCGCTCATCGACCAAAGCCTTCATACGCAACACCGGCAGAACGGTTAATGCCTGCCCTGCCCAATGGACATGCCGGAAAAACCCGTGTCATCGCCCGCAGGGCCTCGTACCCTGAAAATGGACTCGCACATTATAACAACGCAGTAAACCGGGTTGATAAATGAAATAGCGTGCGCAAGGCCGGTCGCCTGATCAATAAACCCGTGCCTTTGGCGCAATCTTCTTCAAGTCAATGCCGCCTTCTTTTTCGCGTCGTCAAGGGCGTCGGTCACAACACGGCGATAGTCAAGTTTCACGCCGCCCTTGTCATCGACCCAGCGACAGGGTGTGCTTGCGCCAGTTCTTGTCATCGCGATCCTTGTAATCCTCACGGGCATGGGCGCCGCGGCTTTCCTTGCGCGCTTCTGCGCCCACAACCGTTGCCGAAGCACTGATCATCAGGTTTTCAAGTTCCAGCGTTTCCACGAGATCGGAGTTCCAGATCATCGAGCGGTCAGTCACCTTCACATCCGGCATTTCCTTCCACAGGTCAGCCATGCGCTTGCAGCCGGACTTCAGCGTCTCGGACGTCCGGAAAACTGCCGCATCCTCCTGCATGATCTTCTGCATCTTCAGGCGAAGATCGGCAGTCGGAGTCGCGCCGTCAGCATGGCGCAAGGCGGTCAAAGCGATCCATGATCTTGTCGCTGTGCTTCGTCGGGCTTTGGAATGGAGGAATTGCGGTCGATCGTCTTGCCCGCACGAATTGCAGCAGCGCGCCCGAAACACAACCAGGTCGATCAGCGAGTTGGAACCAAGACGGTTCGCACCATGAACCGAAGCGCAACCAGCTTCCCCGACAGCCATCAATCCCGGTACAGTGCGGTCCGGATTCGATTCTTGGTCGGATTAAGCACCTCACCAAAATAATTGGTTGGAATGCCGCCCATATTGTAGTGAACCGTTGGCAGGACCGGGATCGGCTCCCTCGTCAGGTCAACACCGGCAAAGATCTTTGCAGATTCGGAAATGCCCGGCAGGCGCTCGGCCAGCGTATCTGGGTCAATATGGTTGAGATTGAGATGGATATGATCCTTGTTCGGGCCAACGCCACGGCCTTCACGAATTTCAATTGTCATGCAGCGTGAGACCACATCACGCGAGGCCAAATCCTTGTAGGTCGGCGCATAACGTTCCATGAAACGCTCGCCCTCGGAATTGGTCAGATAACCGCCTTCACCGCGCGCGCCCTCGGTAATCAGGCAACCGGCACCGTAAATGCCGGTCGGGTGAAACTGCACGAACTCCATGTCCTGAAGCGGCAGGCCTGCGCGTGCCACCATGCCGTTGCCGTCGCCTGTGCAGGTATGGGCAGAAGTGGCGGAGAAATAGGATCGGCCATAACCGCCCGTTGCCAGTACCACCATTTTGGCGTTGAACCGGTGAATGGTGCCGTCATCAAGGTTCCAGGCGATGATACCGGTGCAGGCGCCGTCCTTATCCATCATCAGGTCAAGTGCAAAATACTCGATGTAAAATTCCGCATTGTTGCGCAGTGACTGGCCGTAAAGCGTGTGCAGAATGGCATGGCCGGTTCTGTCCGCCGCCGCGCAGGTTCGCTGCACCGGAGGACCTTCACCGAATTCGGTTGTGTGGCCGCCAAACGGACGCTGATAAATCTTGCCTTCCTCGGTGCGCGAAAACGGAACGCCGTAATGTTCCAGCTCATAAACCGCAGCCGGCGCTTCACGCGCCAGATATTCCATCGCATCCGTATCACCAAGCCAGTCGGATCCCTTGACGGTATCGTACATGTGCCACTGCCAGTGATCGGGACCCATGTTGGAAAGCGAAGCGGCAATACCGCCCTGGGCAGCAACCGTGTGCGAACGGGTTGGGAAAACTTTTGTGACGCAGGCCGTCTTCAGACCCTGCTCGGCCATGCCCAGCGTTGCCCGAAGGCCGGAGCCACCTGCTCCCACAACCACCACATCATGATAGTGATCGACGATATTCGTAGCTCTTGCCGGTTTTTTCTGTCTGCTTTGCCATGTCGGAAATGGTCCTGAAATCTGTCTGTCGTTTGAAGGAAGGGACGATATGCGGCTCCGACTAGCTGCCGGAAGCAAGTCGGAAGACCGAGTAAGCGATCAGTGCTCCGGTAAAGAATACAAAAAAGGTGTTCAGCATCAGCAGGGTCACCTTGCGAAGCTCGCCGTGAACATAGTCTTCGATCACCACCTGCATGCCAAGACGCATATGATAGAGGACGGACGTCGAAAACAGAAACAGGAAAATCGCCACAAGCGGCGAAGACAATCGTTGCAACAACTTCCTCATAGGGCGCGCCAACCATGGATATCACGAGCCAGATACCGATCAGTACCAGTGGCACATTGGCAACCGCCGTCAGGCGCTGACGCCAGAAATGTTCCGTCCCGTCCTTTGCTGATCCAAGATCCGCGAACTTTGCGAAAGAGGTGTACGCATGTTCATCCTTGTTCCCCTTTCATCGGGCCATATAGGCAATTACCCAAAGCAGGATCGTCACAAGGATCGATGCTGCAAAATGCAGTTTTGCCATTTTTGTCGTGAAATTCTTTTCCATCGCCCGGCCGGTATCCTGCACCAGATGCTTGATACCGCCAAGCATGTGATGGATCAGCGCCCATGTCAGTCCAAGCAGAACAATCCGCCCGAACCAGGAGCCAAACAGGCCGTTGACCCAGTCAAAATAGGCCGGGGTTGCTGCAGCGGCAAAAAGCCACCAGGCAAAAAGGAACATGCCGAAATAAAGCCCGATGCCGGTGAAGCGGTGAAAAATCGACGCCACCATTGTCGGAATTGGCTTGTAGATTGACAAGATGCGGCGAAAGCGGCCGATTGCTCGCTGATGCCTGGGCTTTTGTATCGCTCATGAAATCCTGATCCTGAATTGAAGTATGCCCGATAGAAGAAACCCTGTTTTAGTGCGCTTGAAGGGCGAGGTCAAAGCGACAAAAGGCTAATTGTCACAATCTATCAGTGCGGCTTCACCAACCGTGATTGACGATAGTTGTCAAAACGCATGACAAAGGAATGCCAGTCTGCCGGTGCTGCCACTTTTTCAAATACCTTGCGACCGGTTTCGGGCTGGCGTGGCGCATTGAGCACCAGCTTCGACCAGCCCCGCCTTCCGCCTGATCCGCCAGCACATCGACCAGTGCCTTTGCAATACCCTTGCCGCGATGTTCATGATGCACATAGAGATGATCGCATTGGCCTGCCCGCTTTCCCGATACCGGCTCAGGCAGATCGTAATACATGATGAAGCCGACCATTTCCCCGTCCATCGATGCCCCTAGAAACTCCGCATTGCGATCCTGCAACAGCTGTTCCGCATAAAACTGGTCCGGTCGTCGTGGCGCCCCGCGTTTCAGCGCCTGACCGTATTCCGCTATCAGCGGCGCAAGTACCGGCGCATCCTTGAGCCGGAGGGGGGCAATTTCAATTTTCGGCGTATCATTCATCTGTGTGTGTCCAACATCCTTGCTGCATGAAGGCGAAGCCTGTCTCAAGCCTATCGCTAATCCCCTCAACGCATCGCGTCAATCACGCAAATGGCACAAATGAATCTGCATCCCTCTCTTTATGACGGATTGACAGCCCATTACCTGATTTGTAGCGCTTCATGGCCTGCGCCTTTTCCTGCCCTGCGCCCTTTGAGATTTCGCCAAACTTCGATATGCAGGCCTTCCTGCCTTTTTGAGATGTTTGCCGATGCTGTCCATTCTCCTGACCATTCTGCCTGTCTTCATCATCATGGCGGTGGGCTATGTTGCCGTGAAATCCGGCTACCTGAATGACGCCATCGCCGACCATCTCAACGCCTTTACCGTGAAAGTCGGCGTTCCAGTCCTTCTTTTCCGCGCCATGCTGACGCTTGATTTTTCCCAGGCCTTTCATCTTCCCATGCTTGCCGGATTTTACCTCGGCGGCTTTGCGGCCTTCGCAGCCGCCATTATCCTGTCGCGCCTTTTCTGGCAGCGAAGACCGGGAGAAGCCGTTGCCGTCGGCTTTTGCGCCCTGTTTTCCAACACCGTCCTTCTCGGCATTGCGATCATGCAGCGCGCTTACGGCGACAATGCCATGACCCCCGTTTTCGGCATCATCGCCCTTCATCCCGTCATCATGTACATTGTCGGCATCCTGACGATGGAGATCACCCGCGCAGACGGCCGCCCATTTGCCGAAACACTCAAGGTAGCGGGAAAATCGATTGCGTCAAACGCCCTGATGATCGGCATCATCTCCGGCCTTCTCGTCAACCTTTCCGGCCTCACCCTGCCCGAAGTCCTTGCCGTTCCTGTCAACATGATCGCAGGTGCCGCCATTCCCGCCGCCCTTGTCGGCCTCGGCGCTGCGCTTACGCGATACCGTGTCCGTGAAGAGTTTTCCGAAGCGTTGATGGTTTCCGCCCTTTCGCTCTTCCTCCACCCGCTGATCGCCTTTTTCGATCACCCACACACTGTTCGGCCTGCCGATTGAATGGGTCCGCGCCGCCGTGATCGTTGCCGCCATGCCGCCCGGCATGAATGTCTATATCTTCGCCAACATGTATAATCGTGCGATCAGCCTTTCCGCCTCCGTCATTGTCATCGCCACGGGCCTTTCGATCTTCACCATTTCGGCCTGGATCTGGTTCCTTTCCACACTTTGACACCAGTCAAGTCCGTATCAGGTCAGCAAAGCGGGCGAAGAGCCCTCCGGGACTTGTGTCTCGCCCCCGTGGAGGCAATGCGCAGCAACTGCCATGAGACAGAAAATGCCCCGGGCGGTTCAGACCCGGGGCTTTCAGTATAGAACGGGCTGGAGGTCCCGTGGGTTGGTTTTCGGCCTTGTCTCAAAGAGCTGAGGTGATCGCGATTGCCTTTTTGATCGAGGCGCTCTGGAAAGCGGCATTCTTTTCAACATTGGTGTGGGTGATGGATTTGTCAGTGGTCACATCGATGTTTTTCAGTTCGCCTTCAAATCCTGCAGCGGCATGAATGCGGTTGTCGGTTTTCTGCATCGGCAGGTAGTAATTGACGACTTCGCCGATATTGCCGCCAACCCGGCCGGTTTCAACCGGATCGAAGGTGACAACCAGCTCGACCTTCACGCCGTTGGCGGCCAGATAGTTGGCGAATTTCGAGCTTTCATTGCCGCCGAGCGAATGGCCCATGATGATGACCGGATAGGAAACCGTGTCGTTCTTGGCGCGGGCAACAATGTCCTGCGCAATCGGCTTCCAGTATTTGTAGGAAAAATTCGCCGCATCAAAACCCCTGGCGCGCATCTTGTCGGCCATGTCGTCAATGCCGCGTGAAAAGATATTGGCAAGACCGCGCATCAGGTAAACCTCGCCGGAGCGGGTAACATGATCTTTCGAGCGGTTGATAACGTCAACCGGGCGGATCGCGTCAACATCCCTGATCTCGTCTTTCGGGAGCAGCGATTTCGGTGCCCAGCGTGGTGTTGGAGGTTGAAGAGGCCGTTGATGAGCAACCCGTCATTGCGACGGTGCCGATCAGCGCGGCGGCGATGAGTGCTTTCCTTGCGAATGATGCGATTGCGTTGGTCATTGGTTTTCTCCCTCTCTGTAACGCCAATGTGCCAAAACCGGCGCCGGAGCCGATGTGCAATCCGTCACGCGACAGGATTTTCCTCTATTTTTGAGTTACTTAAGGAATTTTCGCGGCCTCTCAGGGAACTTCCCAGACACCGAAGAGGTGTCCGGCGTCCCTGCGCCGCCCTCCCGGAGCGGTAGCGAAGCTACTCGCGTGAGGGAAAACAAGACACACTTCCGCATCCACCCTGCACCTGAGCGCAGCGCTTAATTGGCAAACACGGGACCCGGAGCCGTTCCTCTGGGCCATGGTGCATGCGACCCACCGGGTCCCGCGCGGAGATTTTTAGTCGTCGGAGGCTCTTCAGCACGCTGTCCAGCCCACGCTTCAAGTTAAGCCCCCGGGAGTCAAACCCTCTCAGCCAACGCTCCGCTGCTGCCTCATCCTTGTTCCGATTGGCGAATTCAGACCAATGTTTGCACGGGAGACAGTGGGGGAAAATTACCTCAAGGTTTGAGGTGCGGGGATAAGTTTCCTAAATTTTTTTTGAGTTATCTAGTCTTTTGAACAGATGTGAAAGTAGGCTAAGTGCATCTAGACAATCGGCTTCAGAAAACAAATCCGATCTTTTCAGCTCGATGATTTCTTCATGCGAAAGTGGATGTCGCCCGCCCTTGTAAATCGCCAATGACAATTCCCGGAATGCTTCTTGAATATTCATTAACTGTATCTGGATGGAAATCCGAACCATCTGATTTTTTATATTCTCCAATTGCAGACAATACTACCGGGTTTTCAACTTCAAAGCTTGCTCCAACTGGCTGTTTTCGTTTCCTACATTAGCCACCTGAGCCTTTTTTCTACACTCAGTGATATATCTTTTCATCGCTTGCTAAGAAGGCTGCGTAATAGTTCCCGTCTTCATAATTCTTTTTGGAAACTTCACGAATTCTTGGATGCAGTTGTCGATAGTGAAAATAGAGTATAATCAGGTGCCAGCTTTCTCAGATTTGAAATGGCTTCAGCCTGTTCGTTGTGAACCAAGTTCTAGTCCTCGACTACTGTCCTTAAGAGCGGGCCGACGCTATTTCGAACCGATTCGGGGATTTTTTCAAACCAATCCTCAATATCTAACTAATGACGCAGATGAGATTATCTGAGAGGCCAATGATGTCGTTTGAACTATTCGAAGTGAATCACTTCATGTTCGCGACCAATTCACACCAGTGGCGAATGCACGACATAGCGAATCTGTACTGGAAGCTGTGAATCTCATGAGCGTCAGCATCGGGATGATCCCAATGTAGTGATTGGGCGGTTTGTTGAAATAACGTCTTCAGGCAAATCGTACAATGAAATCAGCGGTTCAACCTTCCCAGGGTGATGTATGAAAAGACATAGGCTTGATTAGATTATCAGAAAAATATTCTGGGGAAATTATTTACCAATTTTTTGCCCTTGAGAATATCGCAATTCCACGGCATGTTAATCTACTTGGTGAAATGCATTTTTCGTTCTAATACTGGAAAAGTCCCTTGGCAAGGAGGGCAACCAGCGAGAAGTGCAAGTTCGCCCGAGCAAATACCGAGTTTTTCCATCAGATTATCGCAGTCGATTGATGAAATATCTTCGTGCAAAAGCAATACTTCAGAATAGATTCAAAGCGTACGTGCTTGCAGGATCAATCGCATTTTCAACGGCACACACAACTTCAAAACCGGCAGCCTTGAGGCCAACCGTCGTTCCACCACAACCGGAAAATAGATCAATTGCTTTTGGCTTGTGAATTATATGACTTCCTATAACTTAAAACTACTTATGGTTGAGACTATTGCAAGTAGTAATTTCAACCTCACCCCACCTCACACACCAAATGCCCAACCCCATCGATCTCGCCATGCAAGCGATCACCCTTCACGCATGGGCCGACACCGGCGGGGGTGCCGGTCATGATGAGGTAGCCCCGCGCGAAGCGCGGAACTGCCGCCTCAACATTTAAAACAGTCGCAGTCAGGTAAGAAAACGTCACACTTCGTGCGCAGGGCTGTAATCAGCCACGGCTAGCTCCTGAAATCGAAACTCAATCGATTTCCCGGACTTCCTGTTTCCTAGGAAGTCCAACCGTCGCGAATATCCACGAAATGACCGGCAATCGCGGCCGCGCCGGCCATGGCCGGCGAGACGAGATGGGTGCGGCCCTTGAAGCCCTGACGGCCCTCGAAATTGCGGTTCGAGGTCGAGGCGCAGCGCTCTTCCGGCTTCAGCCGGTCGTCGTTCATGGCAAGGCACATGGAGCAGCCCGGCTCGCGCCAGTCAAAGCCGGCGGCGATGAAGATCTTGTCGAGGCCCTCGGCTTCCGCCTGTTCCTTGACGAGGCCGGAGCCGGGAACGATCATCGCATCGACGCGTGTCGGCAACCTTCTTGCCCTCGACGACCTTGGCGACGGCGCGCAGATCCTCGATGCGGCCATTGGTGCACGAGCCGATGAAGACGCGGTCGATGCGTGATGTCGGTGATCTTGCGTGCCGGGCTTCAGGCCCATATAGTCGAGCGCGCGCTATTTCGAGTTGCGCTTGTTTTCGTCGGCGATGTCGTCCGGGTTCGGCACCACGCCGGTGACCGAAACCACGTCTTCCGGCGAAGAGCCCCAGGAAACGATCGGCGGCAGATTGGCGGCGTCGAGCGTGACGACCTTGTCGAAATGCGCGCCCTCGTCGGTGGAGCAGCGTCTTCCAGTAGTCCATCGCCATGTCCCAGGCCTTGCCCTTCGGCGCCTTCGGCTTGCCCTTGATGTAGTCGAAGGTCTTTTCGTCCGGCGCGATCAGGCCGGCGCGGGCGCCGCCTTCGATCGTCATGTTGCAGACCGTCATGCGGCCTTCCATCGACAGCGCGCGGATCGCCTCGCCGGCAAATTCGATGACATGGCCGGTGCCGCCGGCCGTGCCGATCTCGCCGATGATGGCGAGGATGATGTCCTTGGCGGTGACGCCGTCCGGCAGCTTGCCATCGACCTCGACCAGCATGTTCTTGGCCTTTTTCTGGATCAGCGTCTGGGTCGCCAGCACGTGCTCGACCTCGGACGTGCCGATGCCGTGGGCCAGCGCGCCGAACGCGCCATGGGTCGAGGTGTGGCTGTCGCCGCAGACGATCGTCATGCCCGGCAGCGTGAAGCCCTGCTCCGGTCCGATGATGTGGACGATGCCCTGGCGCTTGTCGTGCTCGGAATAATATTCGACGCCGAAATCGTTCGGCGTTCTGCGCCAGCGCCTCGACCTGGATGCGGCTTTCCTCGTTCTTGATGCCGTTGACCCGGTCCGGCGAGGTCGGCACGTTGTGATCGACGACGGCCAGCGTCTTTTCCGGCGCGCGCACCTTGCGGCCCGTCATGCGCAGGCCCTCGAAGGCCTGCGGGCTGGTCACTTCGTGCACGAGATGGCGGTCGATATAGAGCAGCGAGGTGCCGTCCTCCTTGCGGTCGACCACGTGGTCGTCCCAGATCTTGTCGTAAAGCGTTTTGGCCATTTTCGTCTCGCAGATTGTATGAGAATTTCATTGGCGCTGATCTACGCGGGCCGTGTGGCAAGGTCAAGATTTTTACCCGACCGATTACGAAAGTTCCGCCGGGCAAAAATTGCAGGCAACTTTTTGGAGCACGTATATTCGGAGAATTGATTCCGATAGGTGTTCGGGTTAACTGGAGCGGGAAACGCCTTCCAAGATTTTGACGCACCAACGAACGGACCAGCACCATCGAAACCCTGCTCTCCCCCGTTATCCTTTTTTTCCTGCTTGGCGCGCTGGCGGCCTTTGCCCGCTCGGACCTGACAATCCCCGAGGCAATCGCCAAGGGCATGTCGCTCTATTTGATGGCTGCCATCGGCCTCAAGGGCGGGGTGGAGGTTGCCGAGGCAGGTTTCACCGCTGATCTGTTGGCGGCAGCCCTTGCCGGACTTGCGCTTTCTGTCTGTATTCCGCTCGTGATGTTCTTCGTGCTGCGCGGTTTCGGGCGGCTTGATCCGGTCAATGCGGCGGCAGTCGCGGCCCATTACGGCTCGGTTTCGGTCGTAACCTTCGTGACGGGCGCTGAATTCCTGACAACAAACGGCATGGGCGCTGCCGGATACATGGTGGCGGTCCTCGCGCTGATGGAAACTCCGGCAATCATCGTCGGGCTGTTTCTCGCCAGCCGGTATGGCGACAGGCGGAACGGACACAGGCCATCAGGAGCGCGGCGAATTGCTGCGTGAAACCCTGCTCAACGGTTCTGTTGTCCTGCTCACCGGATCTTTCATCATAGGCCTTGTGGCCGGAAAGGACGGCTTTCAGCCCATCGCACCGTTTTTCGAGGCGGGCTTTCGCGGCGTCCTGTGCCTCTTCCTTCTCGATATGGGCCTGATCGCCGCCCGCCGCCTGCGCGAGGCGCGATCGCTGACCCTGCGGCTGACCTTTCTGGCGATTGTCTTTCCGCTGATCAACGGAACGATTGGCGCAGCCCTCGGCGCATTGATCGGGCTCGATTCGGGTTCAGCCGCCGCGCTTGCGATCCTCGCCGCCTCCGCCTCCTATATTGCGGTTCCCGCAGCCATGCGCCTTGCCCTGCCCCAGGCCGATAGCGGGCTGTATCTGACGCTGTCACTAGCGGTGACGTTTCCGTTCAACATTGTCTTCGGCATCCCGCTCTATTCGGCGCTGGCAACTGCCTTTACCTCCGGAGGATTCTGATCATGGCCAAAACGGTTGAGCGCAAGCGCATCGAGGTTCTGGTGGATATGCCGCTTTTGGGCCGTGTCGAAAAAATCGCGGAAAAGGCAGGCGTCAAGTTTTACACCATCCAGCCAACACGTGGCGGCGGTGGCACGGGTGGCCGCTGGTATGACGACCGGGTAACGGGCGGCGCAGGAACCAAGGTGATGTTTTCAGCGATCACAAGCGAGGAAAATGCCGATACCTTTGTCAACGCCCTCGAACCGTTGCTGGATGCCTACGGCCTTGTCGTCATCCGTTCGGATGTCGAGGTCATTCGCTCCGAGAAGTTTTAAGGCGCGCAGCCGGCGTCAGCCGAAACAACACCACTGCAAACGGGCCAACAGATATTCCCTCAATGAGTTGATGCCACCAGGCATTTTGTATCCAATGCTTTCACGTGCGTGCTGAAACTTTCTTTGAGTGCACAATTAGCAAAAGGCCGGGGGGTGCCCCGGCCTTTGCTTGCGGTTTTCACTTGAGGAAAGAAAACCACCATTGGCGCAATTCTGGTATGGTGTGCGGCTGCCCAATTGCGCCCAGGTTCTGCCTTCAGTTGTGGATCGGCGTTTTTGGGGATGAAGGCTTCACCAGTTCCGTTATCTGGTCTTTCAGTCTCAACCGCTGGCGCTTCAGGGACTGGATGGTCAGCATATCCGGCGCCGGACGCTTCAACTCGTTGGCCAGCCGCCGTCTGATCGAACGGTATCTGGATTCAAGCGCCTGTAATCTTTGAAGTGAAAAATGATCACGAAAACCCATTTCAAGCTGCCTTTCCTGTTGGTTGAACCGTTTTCTTGCAACGTCCGAGAAGTACCGCGAACTTTGCCAACGCATGATCCGGCTTGATCTTTTCCTGAAACGATCGCTTGCCGGCATATTGCAGCCAGGTCAGCTTCCTGCCTCTGCGCGCCTCATCATCACTGTTTCCTGCAACCGGCTCAGCGATGCCGCACATGGCGGACCGGGCTTTGCCGGGGAAGCTGGTGGCTCGGCTTTTGGCAACCTGCAGTAAGGCTCCGCCATCATCTTCCCATCGCAACTCCTCTTTCAGGTCGGCAGGGTTGGCTATGATTGGACGGACCTGTTCGCAATTTTCCTCATGCGGGCCGGTTGTCTTGATTAAGCTGCCTGGATGCACAGCGATGTTCACGTTCGTCTCCTTGTTAGGTTAGGGGTAAGGTTTGGTAGTCTAGTTCGGATGATCGGTTTCCTTTCACATCAGGGAAGTGTCTCCATCCCCTGAGTCTAGCGGATTTCACCTCATGAGGATAGGACTTCGGCTTGCGAAGTCTCTCGCACGGACGATGGCCGTCGTCCCCAGCGTCGGGCCGAAGCAGTTCTGGGCGGCCTGGAGCCAAAAAACTCCCTGTAAGGGCTGTCCTTGCCGTGCGCATCTTCTCCGTGAAAACTGCCTGCACGCTCTGCCAGTCCGGCCTGTTCCTGGAGAATGCCTTCGGGAACCCAAATGGCGTTGGCCATTCTGCGTGTTCTGCGAGGGCGTGAATTTGTCATTTCAGCTTGCCTTTCTGTCTTCTGTTTGGATGGCAACGCGGCCAGCGCTGCCTTTCCTGCTGTTTACAGAAACCAATCTGGGTGAATTTAATACATAATTCAAATCGAAAGAAACTTTCTTTTTGATAGTTTTAAACTATGATAAGAGCGCTGCCATTAGAGAGGAGAACCCTGTGCGCCCTACCCTTCGCCAGCTTCAATATGTTGTAGCGGTTGCAGATGCCGGAAAATTCGGGATAGCAGCCCGAAACCTCAACATTTCCCAACCTTCTCTTTCCACCATGATTTCTGACATGGAAACAGAACTTGGCGTCGCCCTGTTCGAGCGCGGCAGGAAAGGTGCATTGCTGACACCCGCCGGAGAAGAGCTCGTCAGACGCGCACGTAACATCCTGACCGAGGTCGAAAACCTAAAAGCCGTCGTCGGCCTTCAAAGAAACCTTCTTACAGGGCGCATCAGGCTGGGCGTCCTCTCCTCCATCGGCCCCTACCTCCTGCCAAGCGCAACCCGCAGCCTGCACCAGAAATACCCGTTACTGCGCCTGTTCGTGCGTGAGGAAAAGACCCTCGACCTTGATGAAAACCTGCGCGAGGGGCGGCTGGATACGATCATCTCCGCTGCCGCCGATCATCCGGGCACACAGGCAATGCCACTGTTCGAGGAAAGCCTCTATATCTGTGTCGCTCCCGATCATCCCCTGGCCGGAAAAACCGGCGAAGTTAATCTCACCGATCTCGCCGGCCATGAAATCCTCAGCCTCGGTTACGGTTTCGGACTGAACGTGATTGCCGGTGATCTGGCGGCCCGCTCAGGCAGCACCTTGAGTTCTGAATATGAGGGAACAAGCCTTGATGCGGTCCGCCAGATGGCGGCGATGGGAGCGGGTGTCGCGGTTCTGCCAAGCCTTTATGCAACGACCGAGGCGCGCCGCGATCCTGACCTTATCATCCGGCGGATCAATGATCCGAAGGCAAGGCGCGAAGTATCGCTCATCTGGCGCGAAACCTCGACCCTTGCCGACAGCCTGCTTCGTCTCGGCGAGATCCTGCGCGAAGAGGCAAACGCAATTCTAAAGCGCCCCTCCTGAACGCGATCGAATACGCAATAAATTCCGCAGACAGGGGGAGAAACAAAAAAGGCGGCTCAAAAGCCGCCTTTTGTCATTTCCATTCATTTCAATGAAGAAACGATTATTCCTTGTTTTCGCCTTCAGCTGCTGCATCTTCTGCCGGCGCTTCTGCGGCAGCGGCTTCTGCGGCTTTTGCTTCTGCAGCAGCAGCTTCTGCAGCTGCTTTTTCCTCGGCGGCCTTTTCAGCGGCCAGAGCCTCGGCTGCAGCGATTTTTTCAGCTTCCAGACGAGCCTTTTCAGCCAAGGAATGCCTGACGCTCAATGTCGTTCGAGCTTTTGGCGCGAACATTGGTGTTTTCAACGATACGGGCTGACTTGCCGCGAAGATCGCGCAGATAATAGAGTTTCGCGCGACGCACTTTGCCACGGCGAACCACTTCAACAGCTTCAACCAAGTGGAGAGTACATCGGGAATACACGCTCAACGCCTTCGCCATAGGAAATTTTGCGAACGGTAAAGCTTTCGTTCAGCCCGCCGCCTGAGCGCGCAATGCAAACACCTTCATAGGCCTGTACACGGGTGCGGGCACCCTCGGTCACGCGAACCATAACGCGAACTGTGTCACCTGGTTCAAATGCTGGAAATGTACGTTTTGCTGCAATAGCTGCAATTTGCTCGGCTTCGAGCTGCTGGATGATATTCATCGGTGCAAACCTTTGTTTGTGTCACCTGTCAGGGGCGCAGGGTATATCGCGCGTCTTTACGGGCAATCTTGTTGTTGATTTAACAAGCCAGAGCGACCTTCTTGTACCGATTATCAGCCGCCTCAAGTCGCGGCAACCCGCTTGCTGACCACCAGATGGTTTTGAACCTGGTCGTTTGCTCATTCTTTCCGGTTTGTCGGAAATTTGAAGCTGGCTATAGGCGAAAACGAGGGGTTTGTCGACAGGAAAGACGATTCTTTTTACCTGGGAAATGCCGGAAGACCTGCTCCAATCCGCTCACGCTGTCCTGAAAACACCCACGCTGTAGTTTTTCCAGATCCGGTAGATTTCCAATACTGCCAACGGCAGGAAGTGCGCCAGCGCCGGGCCGAATTCAAATTCGAGAAATATCCAGTGAGCGAGCGTAGCGACCGCCGCCGCATAGGTAAATCGCTGAAGCCATTTCCATTTGCTGCCCATGGCTCGCACCGACCAGTCATTGGACGTCAGCGCCAACGGAATAAAAATGACAAAGGCGAGCCATCCGGTCCATATTCCCAGTTTGACGAAATCAGTAACAAGAGCCGACATCGACCCGAGATCAATCACGTAATAGAGCGTATGAAGCGCTGCATAGCCAAAGGCGGCGACACCGAGATAGCGCCTTCTGCGCATCAGCCATTGCAATGGCCGTGATTTGGGAAAGAGCATCTTCAGGGGCGTAAGCATCATTGCGATGATCATGAAACGCGCGGCAAATTCGCCGGTTGGGTGCAACAGGTGCTCAAGATCATCGCCGGAAAACGCACCGCCGATCATCGAAAACGAGGGAAGCGCAAGAAGCAGCCAGAAGGTATAGGGGGAGTTCCAGATTTTCATGAGCATGGCAGATTCCTTTTGCGCTTTCAGCCTCCGACATACTGAATAGACAACCAGCGGGAGCAGCTCAAATTAATTCCCTGCAATGTTCAAGAATTCAGGACTTGCGATCCAGCAAATCCGGCCTGCGTTCGCGTGTCAGTTTTTCCGCCTGCTCGCGTTGCCACTCGGCAACTTTCTTGTGATTGCCCGAGGTCAGAATTTCAGGGATCGATAACCCTTCCCATTCAGCAGGACGCGTATAATGGGGATGCTCCAGCAATCCGGTTTCAAAACTTTCATGTTCGCCGGATTGTTGATTGCCCATCACACCGGGAAGAAGTCGCACGATCGCATCAAGCAAGATGAGTGCCGCCGGTTCGCCGCCGGACAGAATGTAATCACCAATGGAAACTTCCGTGAGGCCACGCGCCTCTATCACCCGTTGGTCAACCCCCTCAAACCGTCCGCAGACAATCACCGCCCCCGGCCCATCAGCCAATTCACGCACATATTTCTGATCAAGCACCCTGCCCCGCGGGCTCATCAGGAGACGCGGGCGTTGATCGGTTCCAAGACTGTCGATCGCCTCTCCCAGCACATCGGCACGCAACACCATGCCGGCACCGCCCCCAGCAGGCGTGTCATCAACATTCTTGTGCTTGCCCCTGCCGAATTCACGAAGGGCCACAGTCTCCAGCGACCACGCGCCTTCTTCAAGCGCACGACCCGCCAGCGAATGGCTGAGATGACCGGGAAACATTTCAGGATGCAGCGTGATGATCGAAGCGGCAAAGGTCATTGCTGATCTCCCGCCGGAGTCTCTCCCTCCTCCCGCTCGCTTACGCTCAACGGCGGCACGAGCACCACCCTGCCGCCTTCAATATTGACTTCGGGGAAAATTGCACGGGTGAAGGGAAACATTTCCAGCGGACCGTTCTCCAGCTTGATTTCCAGAATGTCTCCGGCACCGAAATCATGCACTTCCCTGACAATGCCAAGCTTCTCCCCCTCCGGTGAAACAGCCTCGAGTCCAATGAGATCGCTCATGTAGAATTCGTCTTCGTCTTCGACCTCGGGAAGTACCGAGCGGTCGACAAACAGTTCGACCCCTTTGAGAGCTTCGGCCTTTTCACGCGTATCAATGCCCTTGAACCGGGTAACGACAACGGTCTTTGACACCCGTGCATTGATCACCTGATACTTGCGCCCCTCGTGATCATGGCAGCTTGCCATAATCCGCAAAGGCAAGCGGGTCGCCGGTGAAGGATTTCACCCGCACTTCGCCCCTGATGCCATGCGGCGCGCCGATAACGGCCAGAAGAATTTCATTTGTATCCATGGATGCGTTTTGCGGGCAATTGCCGCGCCTGTAAAGAGCCGCAGTCTGCGATTATCAACCTGATTTATCCTGAATGCCGGTAGCCAGCCGGTACCCGGTCAATTCCTCGTCGGTAAAATAGTACAATTTGTCCGGCGGCGTATCCAGCGCATGCAGCCAAAGATCTGGAACCGCCCCCATCTCTTCCAGGTGCCGGTTGATATCGGCGGTCAATCTCTGGGTACTGGAAATTTCCAGATCCACATTGCGCGGCCCTTCGCGCATTCCCGAAAACACCTGGTGAACGCCAATTGCTGCCCCGCTGCCCGCGATCCGCTCGATACCAGCCGCAAAGACAAGCGGACAAGAGGACGCGCAGAGCGCTCCTGTTGCAACACTGGTATTGAGCCCTTTCTCGCGAATGAGACGGGAAATGCTCAGGGCATCACGGACCGAACCACCCGGTGAATTGAGCGCGACGGTTTTCACATATTCACCAACCCGGTTGATTTCCTCCCTGAAACGCTCTGCCGAACCGGGATCAATTGTGCCGGTGACATTCAAAACGCCGCCACTGCCGAGCGATACAGACAACCTGGAACGCAGATCATCCGGATTTGCGGTAACATTCGGAACAGACTGTGCCGGCGCCCTGTCACCGGGTTTATTTGGCCGATAGGATGGCAGGACCGGTTGCGATCGTAACGGCTGGAACGCTTCCGTCCGGCTCTGTGTTTCCAACAGCAATCGGTAATCATAACCAAGGCCAACAATGATCGCGACCAGCATGGCATAAAACAGACCACGCATGACAGCGCCGTCGTCCGGCAATCTGTCCCGCCACCTTGAGGCACCGTCACTGGCGTTCCTGCCAGCTTTTAGGGCAGGTTTCCAGATGCCAACTTGTTTTGCCTCAACCCTGGCCACGGCTTTCCTCTATGCGCTTGCGCTGATCATTGCTGATGGGCCTGAGCAGTTTGGGCGGTTCGTGATCAACCCGCTCGCCGGAAGCCGTCGCCTGCCCTTCACCCAAATGCACTTCCTGTCCAGCTTCACCAATTTCCGGGTCATCCGCAATTTCAGAAGATTGGCCAATGTCGCCGCCGGCGTCTCTTCTGGCATCCCTGCGTGTCATTTCCTGATAGAGCGAAACTGCACGGATCATTTCCGCCGCCGTGATCTTTTCAGCCGGCTCCAGCATTGCCGAATCGCGCCGCATGGCCGAATGGGCAACCGTCAGGATAAGGACCAGCATGGCGGGCAAGAGATCAATTGAAATGGCGCCCGCCCAACTTGGCCCGAAATCTCCTGCATATTGCAGCACCGCTTCAGCGCTTGAAAGCGGAACAAAACGGCGCGCCGGCACCCTCTCTTCGGCAATGATGCCATCAGCAGCCGCAGTCAATTGCGCCGACTGCGCCTCGACAGAAGCCTGTACTGTCTGCATCACTTCGGACTGTCGTGATACCAGATCCTGCGTTGAACCATCTGCAATAGGCGCGATAAAGCCCAGCGACAGATCCTCGGCAGCACGACGCACGGAAGGCGCAATTGATGTTTCCTGCAGGGCGGAGATAACCCCGCTCAACTCCACCGCTTGCTCCCCGAACCGGTCGGCACGCGGCTGCACGGCCCCGGAAGCCGATACAAGGCTGCGCATCGTGGCAAGATGCTCGCGCCCTTCGGCAAAGAGGCGTTCGGTTTCCTGACGCGATCCCCTGATCGATTCGCCCAGTTCATCAAGCTGCGCCGACATCTGCACCAGAAGCTGGACCACGCTGCCCGACCCCGAAGTGCCGGTCAGCGCGCCGGAATTACGTTCATCCTCAGCCAGCCGCTTGAAGCGCTCCGAGGCGCGTTGCACATCCGGCAGGAGGCTTTGGGCGGAAAGCGCCCTTGCATGCGCCTTGTCGAAATCGCCGGAATATTCTTCCAGTGTCACAGCAAGATGCTGTTCAAGCGCGGCTGATCCCGCAAGCGCAGCCGCATTTAGCCAGGACGACATGGCAATGATCATCAGCGAACCAACCACCATCGTGCCAAACAGCATGACACGGCGCGCACCGTCGCTGATCAACGGCACAAACCGCAACATGTAGGACCAGAAGGCGTATATCCCGACCGATACCGCGGCCGAATAGACAACTGCAGCAAAAAACACCTGCGCCGCAGACCCATCCAGCAGACTGCGCACGCCCAGATAGGTGTAGACACCGCTGGCCAGAGCCAGAATGGCAAGGGCAAACCGTGTCATCATTTCCAGCCCGATAATGGACTGCTTGATTTTCGCCGGCTGATTATTCTCGAGCATTTCCAGCCCCTCCTACGCAATACCTGCCGCCATTAACGGCTATGGGCCGGAGCGGACTGAAACAGCTAACCACAAAGGTTCACCTTGCGAAAGGTTGTCTTGAACAAGGGCAGCAATATGACCGCAGCCAACAACAGCAGATTATGGAAAGACCGATTGCTAGGGCAATCAAAGTGCGCCTTCGCTGCCCATGAACATGATTTCGGAAACCTGCCCGCCATTTGAAACCAGACAACGCCACGGCGCACGCTGAGGCCCAAGAGCCATGTATACCACCGAATTTGCCTGGGAGAATTCGCTTCCCGTCACCTCAATTGCGGTATTGGGAGCCTCTTGCGCGAGAGCAGCACGGCAAGCGTCAATCGCAACCTGCGTCACATCGGCTGAAAAGCCGACATTCGGGGCAGATTCCGGAGCGACAGAAGATGAACTCGGCTGCGAGGAAGTGTCCGTTTGACATCCTGCTAGAAAGACAGTTCCACACAAAAGGACGACTGCAGAAACAGTCTTTATCAGGCTGTAATTTTTCATCTCACACCTCACTAAAAATGAAAGCCCTTACTGGACACCCAATCAAATTATAAATCCCGATCGCCTATTTGAATTGATCCTGATCAATCATAAGAAGTTGATATCCGTTTTGCACGCAGTTTAAATACTGCCTGGCCTGAACGGCCTTGAAGATATGGCCTCGGATAATTTCTGTCCTGATACGGGAATTTAAGACCTTCCGGCCCTTGCCCATAACAACAGGCAAAAAACCCGGATGGCATTGCTGCCACCCGGGTCCTGAACTTGTACATTAATGTCAAAGCGAAATGCCTTACTCGGCCTTTGCTTCTTCAGCAGCTGGCGCTTCTTCAGCTGGTGCTTCGGCAGCAGCTTCTTCAGCGGCAGGAGCCTCAGCGGCAGCCTTGGCTTCCTCTTCAGCAGCCTTGGCAGCTTCAGCGGCTTCAGCAGCCTTCATTTCCTTTTCCTTGATGCGCTCCTGGGCAGCCTTGCCCGGCAGGCCCTTTTTGGGGTTGTTGCGGGCTTCGCGCTTCATCAGGCCGGCATCATCCAGCATGCGGGCAACACGGTCGGTCGGCTTGGCACCTTTTGAAAGCCATGCGGCAGCTTTCTCGGTGTCGAGAACAACGCGCTCACCATCCTTTGGCAGCATCGGGTTGTAGGTGCCCAGTTTCTCGATGTAGCGGCCATCGCGCGGTGCCCGTTCATCAGCAGCAACGATAGAATAGAACGGGCGCTTTTTGGAGCCGCCACGGGCGAGACGAAGTTTAACAGCCATAATGATTTCCTTTTGTCAGACTGGTTGAGACGAGCCTATGAGCGCGCCTGTTCGTGGTGCCGGATCACTTCATCGATAATGAAATTCGAAGAACCTTTTCGGCAAAATCGGGATCGAGGTCGGCATCCACCGCAAGCGCGCGGAGCCGTTCGGCCTGTTGTTTCTCGCGGGTCGGATCACCCGCAGGAAGGTCGTGCGTGGCCTTGAGAACGCCCACTGCCTTGGTGATGCGAAAACGTTCGGCCAGAATTCTGATCAGCGCGTCGTCGAGATTGTCGATCGACTTGCGAAAATGAAGAAGTTGTTCGGGTGCGCCGGTCTTTGAATTGTTCATGATCTATTTTTTCCCCGGCAATCCCTTGGGCAGTTTGATACCCATCTGCTGCGCCATACGTTCCATTTCCTTGGGGTCCATCTTGGAAAGATCCGGCATGCCACCACCCATGCCTCCTCCCATGCCTCCAGGCAGGCCCGGCATGCCTCCGCCGAGGCCACCCATCATCTTGCCCATCATGCCTTTTCCCATGGCACCCATCAGGCCGCCCTTGCCCTTCGACATTTTCTTCATCATACCGCCCATTTGCTGGTGCATTTTGAGAAGCTTGTTGACTTCCTGAACGGACGTGCCGGAACCGGCCGCAACACGCTGCTTTCGCTTGGCGTTTAGGATTTTCGGAGCCTTGCGCTCCTTGCGGGTCATCGAGGAAATGATCGCCTGCTGGCGCTTGAAGATCGAGTCGTCAATACCCGCCTCTTCGATCTGTTTCTTCATCTTGCCGATACCCGGCAGCATGCCCATGATGCCGCCCATTCCGCCAAGATTTTTCATCTGCTCAAGCTGGTCGGAAAGGTCGTTGAGATCAAACTCACCCTTCTGCATCCGCTTGGCCATCGCCTCGGCTTTTTCCTGCGTCGATGGTTTCAGCGGCCTTTTCCACCAGCGAAACAATATCGCCCATGCCGAGAATACGGTCGGCAATCCTTGAAGGATGGAAATCCTCCAGCGCGTCCATTTTCTCGCCTGTTCCGATCAGCTTGATCGGCTTGCCGGTAACAGCTCGCATGGAAAGCGCCGCACCGCCGCGTCCATCACCGTCGATACGGGTCAGGACAAGGCCCGTGATCCCGACGCGATTGTCAAAATTCTGCGCCAAATTCACCGCATCCTGACCGGTCAGCGCATCAGCCACCAGCAGGATTTCATGGGGATCGGCTTCCTTCCTGATGTCAGCCATCTCGACCATGAGCGGCTCATCAATATGAGTGCGGCCCGCCGTATCAAGAATGAGGACATCAAACCCGCCAAGCTTTGCCGCCTGTTTGGCGCGTTTGGCAATGTCAACAGGCGACTGGCCTTCAATTATCGGCAGGGTTTCAACGCCGGTCTGTTCTCCGAGTTGGCGAAGCTGCTCCTGTGCCGCCGGACGGCGCACATCAAGCGAGGCCATAAGGACCTTCTTGTTCTGCTTTTCAGTCAGGCGCTTGGCAATCTTGCCGGAAGTCGTGGTCTTGCCCGAACCCTGCAGGCCGACCATCATGATGGTCACGGGCGAGGCGGCGGCAAGCGAAATCGGTTCGGCATCCGAACCCAGCATTTCCACCAGCTCGTCATGGACGATCTTGACCACCATCTGGCCGGGTGTCACGGATTTGACGACTTCCGCACCAACCGCCTTTTCACGAATGCGGTCTGTGAACTCCCGCACCACCTCCAGCGCCACATCAGCTTCGATCAGCGCCCGGCGCACTTCGCGCAGCGCATTGCCCACATCCTTTTCGGAAAGCGAGCCGCGCTTGGTAAGTCCGTCAAATATGCCGCCAAGGCGGTCTGAGAGCGATTGAAACATGTGTCTTCCTGTTATCTTCCGGTCCGGGCCGAATTGCCTGTTTCCCGAAAGATAATGCTTCCCTCATCAAATCCCAAATCAACCACTCAAAGCAAAACAACATCGGAGAGCGCTTCGCGCTGTCAGATGTTGGCTTCCGGGATCGGTTTGTCGCTTTCCAGCGGCCCCGGTCGGCCTTGCGGTATCTATGGTCTCTGAAGAGATGGGCGCATTAACAGGGAAAATTGACGAAAGTCAAGGATGGAACAAAAACCATATTGCAGAGTCGAAAGTGGGAATTCGTGGCAACACGGGAACAAATGGCTGGAACCAGCACCACTCACTTCGAAGAGGATCAAGAAATGTTCACACTGTCAAAACCACTCGCTGCAACCCTCCTGCTTGCCGCTACACTTTTGCCTTTTGAGGCAACTGCCCAGGAGTCGGGCGTTGAAATCGGCCAATTGAACTGCGAGGTCGCCGGCGGCGCTGGCTTCATCTTCGGGTCGTCGAAAAATCTTTCCTGCACTTTCAGTCATTTGGATGGCAGCATCCCTGACGAAATCTATGCCGGCAATATACAGAAATACGGCATTGATATCGGCATAACCGGAAAACAGGTCATTTTGTGGACCGTCGTTGCCGCTGAACCCGATCTTTATGAATCCGGTGCCCTTGAGGGAACCTATTCAGGTGCCACGGCTTCGGCTGCCTTTGTCGCCGGGCTGGGCGCCAACGTACTATTGGGCGGATCAGAAAATTCTTTTGCCCTCCAACCGCTCAGTATTTCAGCAGGCACAGGCGTCAATGTTGCCGTTGGCCTTGCCCAGATAAATCTGAAGCGAATGCAGTAAAATCAGAAGTAACGCACGAATACGCGGGGGCCCTGACCGGGTTCCCGCTTTTTACGTTCCGGCATAATCGAAATGGGCGAAAACCACCGCATGGGCATCTTCACTCAACAACCGGCAGAACTCTTTTGACCAGCATGCCGCGCAGTTTTGGCGGCAGCGAGAAAAAGACCCTCTTTGAGAGCGGCCGGGCAAAATCAAGCCACAGCCGGGTATAGGCCTTGCCTTTCAGGCTGAGCGGATAGACATAGTCACGCACCGGCGCAACCTCCTCTGTCCATGTCAGTTTGTAGCTAGATGCAGGTATCATGAAATCGGCAATCTCGAACCCTTCGTCAAAACAGGTCCTGATCACTTCACCAAGATGCAGACGACCGGGACTGGCGGCTTCATATTCGGGATTCCATGTCGCCATAAACGCATAGTATCGCCCCCGGTAAACAAAGCCCCATTGGTCAGAGATAGGTGTTTCGCCATGTTTGAGTGACATGGCAATCGTCTCAACACCGCTGACATCGCCATTGGCAAAGCGTTGCAGGAAGGCTTCAAAATCCTGATTGCGGAACGCTCTTGAAGTAATCCCGAGCCGTTCCAGCCAGGCTTCCCTGCCTTCATAAGCGCGCCGCACCACCTGTTGCATCAACTCGCCGGAGCGGGCGACCACATGTTCAACCGGTGCATCTCGCTCAAGCCGGTTTTTCGCATTGCGAAGGTTCTTGCGTGTCTTTGATTTGATACCCTTGAGATAGGTATCATGGTCCGCAAAATCCCTGAGGCGCACAAAGGGAGCGGCATCCTTTTCTCCCGACACCGAAACCTTGCCATCGAACAGCTTGGCGAGCATGCCTTCTTCGCGGACCTGGCCGAAGTGGAAATAGTCAGCGCCTGTTTCCCTCATTTTGGCAAACAGGGTTTTCCGGACAAGTTCCAGTCTTTCCCTGCCCGCCCAATCCGGATTGTATACAATTTCTGTATATTGCTGGAAGGGCTCGGAAAGGCCCGTCAGAACACTCATCCGGCCCGTCCTCTGGATGGCAAGCGGCAGGATGCCAATCACCGTCTCGCCGCTGCGGATGACAAAAACAACAGGATCGAAATTCCGGTCCCCAGTCGCAAATTCCATGTGATTACGGCACCAGTCAAACGACTGGAAAAGCAGCGTGTTTGGGCAGACATTCTCCAGCGTCCGCCATTCCTTTTCCAGGGAAACAATGCCCTCCATTCCACGTACTGCAGACACGTTGAACGCCATTGCTACCACACCGGCTACAGCAAGCTCGTCAGTTGCAATATTCGCATCTCTGCCGAGATGTAAAATATTGGCTTCATCGAGAAGTCGGTTGTTTGAAACATGTTGCATGTTTGGTCGCGATTCTGCTTGGTGTGGGTCTTCCTGGCTGCTTCTTTTGCAAGGTCATAATGTCATTTGATAAGCTTTGATATCGCGAACCGAATTGGCCGCGTCAGGATCAACGGCGAAATCAATCGTGTAAGGTTTTGCAACCTTCTTCCCGATTCCTGAAAATTTCACCGCGGCCGCCAGGCCGGTCTTGGCAAGGGCTGCAAGGCCGCCTTCCTGTTTGCGCGGGTTCTTCACTCCCATCTTGCGCAAAACACCATTGGCGTAATTCACGGCGTAGGAAGTACGGATGTCATTGGTGTAGTGTTCGGTAGTCACCGAAACATTGAGACAATCGTGATTCTCCACGCGATGGGGGAAATTCAGCGGCCAGTGCAACATGCGACCCGGCTCAAGATCGATGATCTCGGCCTGCGCATCCAGCGCCTGGTCATAGGGCATGTCTGTTTCATGCAGTTCGCCCAAAATCAGTTTTTCAATGGCATTGCGGGTGACAAAGGGCTCCTTTGCCGGATAGAGCCATACCCGTTTTGATCCGCGGATCTGCCAAAGCATTTGTCCTGGAACATCGCAATGATACGGCACGTAAACATTGGGTGATGAAATCAGAATGGTTGTCTTGTGCTTGAACGTCTTCAGGCCAGGCACCCGCGCCTCGAATTCGCGGTACATGTCGGCCAGCATTTCACCATAGGCTGCATCGGCAATCTGGGGCGCGCGCAGATTGATCCAGATGTCACCCTTGCGAACGGCATCAAGGATTTCCATACCGGACAATTGACCAAACTCACCTTCGCGCCGACGCAATTTGCCGTCGGGGCCCGATGAACGCGTATTGACGTGATAATGGCTGCGTTCGGCTTTCTCGATCAGGTTCGCCAGGCGCTCATCACTGAACAATTCGGACTTGTCCAGCGTATGCTTGAGATGAAGAACGTCATTACCAAACATTTCGGCATACTCGTTCTTCCAGTCGGCAAGAATTGTTCCTGTGGTTTGTTCGCGCATCGGTTTTCCCTCAATTTCGGTCATGCGATCAGTTGCGGTTCGATCGCTACAGAACCAATAGCAATTAACGTGCCAGTGTTTTTGGTAAACTCTTAGCCTTAAGGGCTTAATATTCAGCCAGATTTTGACCGGGAACGGTATTTGAGATGGTCAAAACCGCCTGCATTTCCCTGCTTTTGGATGTACTGGTAAACGCCACGTTAACAAGCTGTATGCTGAATTGACCCATATCAGGGGCGGTCTTGATCCTGCCCCAAATTGGCACATGTATTTAAATTCGTTTCCCCGGCGTGTTGAACGCACCATATTCTGAAAGCATGATGACCCGCCGCAAACTTCTGAAATTCTTTTCGATAGGATCCCTCGCCATGGTTGGTACCGGAACCTGGTTTACCCGCCCCCTTTCCACAAACCCATATTATGACGGACCTGTGTCGGATCATTATGATGGCAGGATTTTCTTCAATCCTGACGGAACACCGCCCGGAAAACTGGGCGATCTTTTGCGCTGGCAGTTCAATGGAGAGCGGGCAAAATGGCCTGATACCTTTGACAGTCCCTTTCATGGCACCAGGCCGCAGGCAAGAGTTGAAGACGGCGCGATCACAGTCACTCATATCGGCCATGCCACCTTCCTCATTCAGACTAACGGTCTCAATCTGCTGACAGATCCGGTATGGTCTGACCGTGCCAGCCCGGTCGGTTTTGCCGGCCCCAAACGCATCAACCCGCCCGGCGTCGGCATGGCGGACCTTCCGGCCATTGATGCGGTTCTGCTGACCCACAACCATTATGATCATATGGACATGGCGACTCTTCGAAATCCTGGTATCGCGCGACAATCCGCAAATCCTGACACCGCTAGGTAATGACACGCTGGTCAGGAAATCCATTCCCCACGCCCTTACCCGAACCGGCGACTGGGGGAATATCAGCCACTTGCCGGGCGAAACGAAAATCCATTTTGACCCCTGCCATCACTGGGGCGCACGCAGCATGCGCGACCGGCGGATGACGTTATGGTGCGCGTTTACCATCGAAACCCCGCACACGAAGATTTACCATATTGGTGACACAGGCTTTCATGACGGCATCAATTTCAAGAAGGCACGCGATCTTCACGGCGGCTTCGATCTCGCAATCCTGCCGATCGGCGCCTACGAGCCGCGCTGGTTCATGAAGGGTCAGCACATGAACCCCGAAGAGGCCGTCTTAGCCTTCAGGCTGTTAAGCGCCAAGAGCGCGATCGGACATCATTGGGGAACCTTCCAATTGACCGACGAACCGATCACCGAGCCCGAGGAAAAACTGAAGAAGGCGCTTTCAGAAAGCGCCATCGACATGACCCGTTTTTATGCCTCTCGGCCCGGTCAGGTCTGGACGAACGAGGTTACAGTATAGCGCATTGACGCTTTGCAAATTCCGCGCGGCCACATTATGTGTTCCCCGATAACCCACGCCCATCAGGGTGCACTCAGGATCGACCGGATGCCAATCACGATTCCCTTTGCCAAAATGAACGGCGCCGGAAATGAAATTCTGGTCGCAGACATGCGCGGCGTTGAGGCCTATGTCACGCCGCAGGCAGCCATCGCCCTTGCTGATAAAGACGCGGTCCCGTTTGACCAGTTGATGGAAATCCGCTCACCGAAAGGTGAGGGTTTTGATGCCGGTATCCTGATCCACAATTCGGACGGAAGCCCCGCAGGAGCCTGCGGCAACGGGATGCGTTGCGTCGTTTCCTATCTCAACTCAAAGGTCACGAAGAACAGCTACACTTTCCGGACCAAGGCAGGAATGCTCGACGCAAGCATTGGCGATGACGGCCAGATTACTGTCAACATGGGTCGCCCCCGCTTCGGTTGGCAAGACATTCCCCTTGCCGAGGAATTTGCCGACACAACCGCAATCGAATTGCAGATCGGGCCTATAGATGCGCCTGTTCTGCATACGCCGAGTGTCGCCAGCATGGGCAATCCACACGCCATCTTCTGGGTCAAAAAACCCGTCGGGGAATACGATCTGGACCGTTTTGGCCCTCTCCTGGAAAACCACCCTATTTTTCCCGAACGCGCCAATATCACGATCGCCGAGGTTCACTCACGCGATTCGATTTCAATCCGCACCTGGGAACGCGGTGCTGGACTGACACTGGCCTGCGGTTCTGCCGCCTGTGCCACGCTGGTCAGTGCCGCCCGCAAGGGGCTGACCGACCGGAAAGCCGAAATCAGGGTACCAAGCGGCAAGACACTCCTGATTGAATGGCCTGAAGACGGCCCGAATGCAGGAAATGTTCTGATGACCGGCCCGGCCGAATTCGAGTTTTCAGGAAGACTTGATCCCGAAACCGGGGCTTTTGAGCGCGATTAAGCCTCACGCCCCGGGGTCACCAGCTCCAGTCAGCCGCAAGTCTGGTGAACGCCAACAGGAGCTGAACCCTGTGTCACGCAGACCGTTCCGCCCCACACAAATCCCTCGATCCCGTTGCCATAACGCACCCGGACCCACTGCCAGCCATCAAAGAAACTGCCGGTCTCGCCGATGAATTCGACCGCTGTGCCTTGCGGGATACTGTCAATTTTCCGTCCCTGTGCGGACGGACTGTTGCGGATGATCGATCCGAAAAGTGAACGTCCGTAAATCGTGGAAACCGGTCCACTGCCGCCCTGCGAGGAACCTTCACCCGTAAGCGCCTGTCTTGCGGTGACACCGGCATATCGCCGGCAGTCAATCAGGATGCCGCTCATCTCCGTGTCAACGCACAAGGTTCCACCCCAGGCAAAGCCGCGCTGACCTTCGGAATACTCGATCTCGAACCACTGGAACCCGTCAAAATAGACCCCTGTTTCACGCATCAGGGTAACCGGCTCGTTGTCGGGCAGTTTTTCAATTCTGGCGGCAGTCCTGTCAGGTCCCCCGCGAACAATCGTTCCAAGGGCAAGCGCCAGTTCCTGTGCCCCCTGCCCACCATTTGTTTGAGGCGTCTGCGGAACGGATTGCGCAGATGCATTGACGGCGCTGCAGGGAAAAACAGTCCCGTCCCTCAGTTCCAGAAATCCCTCATCACCCTTGGCACCAAAGGTGATGGCACCATTGGAAAACTGCTCACCGGACCCTGATACCACCCGCGGCAATTGCTCTGGCAAATCCGCAAATCCAACAAGGCCAACCCGGTCATCACCCATGAAATAGATGTTCTCGCCCAACAAAAAACCGTCACCCTGCAAGAGCGGATGGGGCAGCACCTTGCATTGAAAGTCCGGCTGGGGAGAGGCTTTGGCGGTTTCTGTCAGTGTCGCGGAAAATGCAGTCAGGGCAAACAATCCGGCAGTAAGCCGGTACAAGCGGTGTTTCGCCATGGGTCATCCTTTTGATATTCAATTCACCCCACCGATTCTTACCACGCATCGCCCATCACGCAAGACACCGCAGGCCGCAAATGGCACCAATGACGGATCATGCCCAACCTGTTGCCCTGCCCTCTGGCAATTTGTCGGCTGATAAGCCATATACGCCCGACAAACACTCCCCGGAGGGTCCTCGGCGACAGGCCGCAAGGGCCGGCCGGCTTTAAATGGCCGATCACGTACAAGAGCACCATGTCGATAAAGACCATGACATTTGGCTGCCGCCTCAATGCTTACGAAACAGAGGTGATGCGCAACAAGGCTGAGGCCGCAGGCCTCGGCGATCTGGAACACGGCGCGGTGTTGATCAACACTTGTGCCGTGACCGGTGAAGCCGTGCGCCAGGCAAAACAGGCAATACGCCGCGCCCGGCGGGAAAATCCGAATGCGCGCATTATCGTTTCAGGATGCGCCGCACAGACCGAACCCGAAACCTTCGCGGCAATGGAAGAAATTGATCTGGTCATCGGCAATGAGGAGAAACTTGTTACCCAAACCTATCGCGGTCTTCCCGATTTTGGCGTCAACCAGTTCGAGAAGGTCCGGGTCAATGACATCATGGAAGTGCGCGAAACCGCCTCCCACATGGTTCAATCGGTCGAAGGGCATACACGCGCTTTCGTTCAGGTCCAGAATGGCTGCGATCACCGCTGCACCTTCTGCATCATTCCCTATGGGCGCGGGAATTCGCGTTCCGTTCCCGCCGGAGAAGTGGTTGAACAGATCCGCAAACTGGTAGGCAACGGCTATCGTGAAGTCGTGCTGACAGGTGTCGACACGACGTCATGGGGCACAGATCTTCCTGGGTCTCCCGGACTTGGCACGCTTGTGCAATCAGTATTGAAGAACGTCCCCGACCTCGCCCGTCTAAGGCTTTCTTCCATAGATTCAATTGAAGTTGATGAGCCGTTGATGGAGGCAATTGCAGGTGAAAGGCGCTTCATGCCGCACCTACACCTGTCCCTGCAGCATGGCGACGACCTGATCCTCAAACGCATGAAGCGCCGCCATTTGCGCGACGATTCCATCCGTTTTTGCCAGGAGGTTCGAAAGCTCCGCCCCGAGATCGCCTTTGGCGCCGACCTGATAGCCGGCTTTCCGACGGAAACCGAGGAGATGTTCGAATCAACCCTTTCAATGGTTGATGAATGCGGACTGGACTTTCTTCACGTCTTCCCGTTTTCACCGCGTAAAGGCACGCCGGCCGCAAAAATGCCCCAGCTTGAGCGCGCCTTGATCAAGGATCGCGCCAACCGTCTGCGTGAAAAGGGCGACGCAGCCCTCAAGGCCCATCTTGCCGGAATGGCAGGTAATGCGAACACAATGCAGCACTGCGTTCTGATGGAAATCAGAGGGTATGGACGCGTAGAGCAGTTTACCCGTATCAAGGTGGAAGACGGTTCGAAACTGGCTCCCGGAACACTCTGCCATGTGGAAGTGACCGGACATGATGAACGCGAACTCTCAGGCCGGGTGACTGACATCATCAGCCATGGCAACACGCTGGCGGCCTAGCGCAAGGGGAACAAAAAGGTAATGACTGAGAAAAAACCCGGTCTTCTCAAACGCATGTTCTCCTTCGGCTTCGGCAGGAAGAAGGAAGCAGAACCGGAAGAAACGCCACAAATCGAAGCTCCCGACAGGGCTGCCGAGGAGGAGGCTGCACGCCTTCAGGCCGAGGCTGCCGCTGACGAGGCGGCTGCCCGCAAGGCCGAAGAAGAGGCAAATGCCGCCGCCAGGGTTGAAGCAGAGGCTGAAGCGGCAAGGATTGCGCGCGAAAAAGCCCAAGCCGAAGCAGCGGAAAAACTCGCGAAGGAAGAAGCGGCAAAGGCCGAAGCTGCCGCCCGTGTGCAGGCCGAGGCTGAAAAAGCCGAAGCTGCCCGCCTGAGAGCGGAGCAGGAAGCTGCCGAGACCGCCCGCAAGTTGCAGGAGGAGAAAGCCGCTAAAGCTGAAGCGCAAGTCAGACGGCTGCGCGAAGAGGCCGAGCAGGCGGAAGCCGCAAAAAACGCGGAAGAAGAAGCGCAAAGAATTAAAGAGGAAAAGGCTGCTCAGGAGGCCCGGCTTCAGGCTGAGGCCGAGGCAGAGCGGAAAAGGGCTGAACGCGAAGCAGAAACTGCCCGCCTGGCCGAGGAAGAGCAGGCTGCAGTAGATATATCTGACAACGAAGCCGATGATTTCGATGCTGAGGACGATGCGGATGATCTGGAAGCCGATGACGATGATGTAAACGAAACGGATTTCGATCAGGACGGAGAGGTTTCGGTCCCGTCACAAGAATTACAGATTGAAGAAAGCGTCGTAACGCTCACCGAACGAAAGAAACGAAAGAGCGTCGAACCCGAACCGGAAGTGGTTGAGGAAGAAGAGCGCAAGTCCGGCTGGCTGAAGCGCCTCACCAAGGGCCTTTCACGCTCGTCCAACCAACTCAAGGAAAATATTTCCCAGGTCTTTACCGGCAAAAAACTGGATGATGACACCCTGCAGGATCTCGAGGATGTGCTCATTCAGGCTGACCTTGGCGTTGAAACAGCCATGAAGATCACCGATGCACTGTCGGCCCAGAAATTTGGCAAGACGGTTACCGATGAAGAGGTTCGCGAGGTCATGGCCTCCGAAATCGAGAAAATTCTTGATCCGGTCGCCCGAGATCTTGATCTCGACCTTGATCACCAGCCCCATGTGATTCTTGTTGTTGGCGTCAACGGTTCAGGCAAGACAACAACCATCGGCAAGCTGGCGGCAAAACTGTATGATGCCGGCTTTTCCACAACCCTTGTTGCAGGTGATACGTTCCGCGCAGCAGCAATCGAACAACTGAAAATCTGGGGTGAGCGAACCCTCTCGCCTGTTCTTTCGCGCCCGCTTGGGGCCGATTCTGCCGGGCTGGCCTTTGATGCCTGGCAGGAAACCCGCGACACCCGTCGCGATGTCATGTTGATGGATACCGCCGGTCGATTGCAAAACAAGAAGGAATTGATGGATGAACTTGAAAAGATCGTCCGCGTTCTTCGCAAGCAGGACCCGACCGCGCCGCATACAGTTTTGTTGACGCTTGACGCGACAACCGGACAAAACGCCCTAAATCAGGTGGAAATCTTCAAGGAGGTCGCCGGAGTGAACGGGCTTGTCATGACGAAACTGGATGGTACGGCGCGCGGCGGCATTCTTGTCGCGATTTCCGCCAAACATAAACTGCCAGTCTTTTTTGTCGGCGTCGGTGAGCAGGTAGAGGATCTCGAGCCTTTTGAAGCGCGCGAATTTGCCCGTTCCATCGCCGGGCTGCCGCCCGAGGAATAACCGGCCTTTTGTCACAAAAATGAAACAGGTCACCTTCCAAAATGACGCCAACATTCAATACAGCAACAGGATCGAGCCGAAGACATGGCAACTGAACACAAACAAATCAGCCAGGGCTTGAAGCTTGCGCTGGAAATGGGCCCGTTGGTGGTCTTTTTTCTTGCCAACTCCTACGGCAATGAACTGGCTGAGGCCTATCCAACACTAAAGGCGCTGGGCGGGAAAATATTCATTGGAACCGCCTTCTTCATGGTTGCCATGGCGATTTCCATGTCCATTACCTGGGCACTTGAACGCCGCATTGCGATCATGCCGCTCATTACCGGCGTGTTCGTTTTTGTCTTTGGCGCCCTGACACTCTGGTTGCAGGATGAGACCTTCATCAAGATGAAGCCGACCCTTGTGAACATCCTGTTCGGCTCGGCGCTGCTGATCGCGCTTTTTGCCTTCAACAATCCGTTGATGAAACTGCTTTTTGACGGCCCCTTCAAGCTCGATAATGAAGGCTGGCGCAAACTGACGTTCCGTTGGGGCTGCTACTTCTTTTTCCTCGCCATCGTCAACGAGATTGTCTGGCGCAATTTTTCCAATGATTTTTGGGTAAACTTCAAGGTATGGGCCACGATGCCGATGACCATCATTTTCATGCTGTTTCAGTATCCGGTCATTGTCAGACATTCTCTGGAACCATTGGGCGGCGAAGAGGAAAAATCCGACACCTGAGCATAAACGAAAAAACCCCCGGTTAATCACCGGGGGTTTTTGTATTGGCCGGCTTTTGGTGCCGGTTCAAGATTTGTTTAGCGGGTCAGGCCGTAATGCTCGATCTCATAAGACGTTGCAGCCTGAATGCCGGTGAAGCCGGAGACCATCGTGTCGCCATAGCCGGAGTAACCGGCTTCCTGAAGGTTCAGGGCAATGCCGCCGTCACGTGGTTCGGACAGGTTGACCTGTACACCTGAAACACCGGTAAAGCCGGAGACCTGAACATCTGACATGGCGGCTTCATGCTGAAGGTTGAAGGCGATGCCTGCATCACGCGGATCATCATTTCCGGCAAAGGCAGCAGTTGAAGCAGCGACGGAAAGGGCGAGGGCAGCGATAAGAGTTTTCATGGTTTTGGTCCTTTTGATGTTTCCCCGAAATCTTTTGGGGAGAGAGTTGGTTGATAACCGCGGGAAAGATTTCCCTTGGCGTTTCATCAGAAGGGTTGAACCGAACCGCTCTCTTGAGCCCTCCCGATGCCCGCTTGCGGGGGGGAGGGGAGGAAGAGCAGGACCGGGAGGGTTCAAGAGAACGTTCCGGTTTCGCCGTCTGACAAACCGAATATGGCAAATGCCCTGTTCACTTGGAAATGAAAGGAAGGCGAGATTTACGTGATCACTGATCGCGCAAAAGAGAGTGGTTCACACAAGCGCGTGAGAAACGATTAAAAAGCCGTAAGGTACGAAACCTTTACGGTGCGAAGATCGTTGAAACTTGTCTTGAAGGAAGCGGAAGAAGGCATAAAAAGCTTTTTCCCAATGCACCATCAGTTTTTTGGCAAATCCGTTTTGCTGTCCTTGGGGTTTTTGAAGGGACCTGCACCCTCGCCATTCTCGATCATCCTGTCATGATTGAGCGCCCAATGCACCGTGGGAAAGGCAATTTCGTCCCACGGAATTTCCTCAAAGGCGAAAAGCCCGACTTCAAGGCTTTCCTCTCCTGCTGAAAATTCTCCATCCGGCATGGTGGCGCGATAAATCAGCTGGACCTGGGAGAGGCGCGGCACTGTATAAACCGCCAATAACTCACCAAGTTCGAGTCTGACATTGGCTTCCTCAACCGCTTCACGCCTTGCGCCGTCCTCAGGCGTTTCGAGCAATTCCATGTAACCGGCGGGTATTGTCCAGAACCCGCGGCGAGGTTCAATCGCCCTTCGGCACAGCAAAATCTTTCCTTCGTGGCGCACCACGGAGCCAACGACAATTTTCGGATTCTGGTAATTCACAAAACCGCAGTGTTCACAAACATTGCGCTCATGCGTATCCCCGTCAGGAACGGTTTTGATGAGCGATGGTGACAGCGGATAGGTCATCAGGAAGCACTGTCCAGCTTGCCACCTCTTTCAATGATCGGCAGGATTGTATCCCGAATTGCCTCGGGAGTGAGCGGGCCAACGTGTTTGTGCACAATGATCCCCTCACCATTCACGACAAAGGTTTCCGGCACACCATAAACGCCCCACTCAATCGCCGCACGCCCCTTTGGATCAACGCCAACCGCATCATAGGGATTGCCCAGCTGGCCCAGAAAACGCAATGCGTTGGCATTCTTGTCCTTGTAATTGAGGCCAATGATTTGCAGGCGTTCATCCTTGCCGAGCTCTACCAGCAACGGATGCTCCTGGCGGCAGGGCGCACACCATGATGCCCAGACATTAACGAGCGAAACCTTGCCCTTATATAAATCGGGTGTGAAAGCAGGCACCTGGACGCCCTTTTCAGTCAGTCCGTCGAGCGGCTCCAAAAGCGTTGCAGGCGCATTGCGCCCGATCAGTACGGAAGGCAAATCGCGTGATCCTCCGCCAGCGGCCAGCTGCTTGTAGAAAATTCCGGCAAGCGCCATGAAGACAATCAATGGCAGGGCAGCAATCAGCCAACCCTTGCTGCTGCTCCTGGTTTCTTCGTCACCGCTCATTGGTCGCTCCTCTGGGCCGGTGCCCCGCCGCGCCTGATGCCCTTTGCCTCCAGCTGGGCGATTTCCCTCTGGCGTTTGCGGTAAACCATCACAATCCAAAGTGTAATACCGATCATGACCAGCGCGGTCGCCAGATAGGACGGAATGATGAAAGCTGCATACTTACCGAACATTGCTCAAACCCCGGCCGCTCGCATCTTGAGAACACGGATGCGCCGCCGCAGGATTTCATTGCGCATGTTCATGAGATGAAGGGTAACAAAAAGAAACGAAAACGCCAAAGCCATGATCAGCAGCGGATAAAGAAATGCCGTATCCATTGCAGGCTTGGCAAGTCGTGCGACGGAAGCCGGCTGATGCAACGTGTTCCACCAGTCAACCGAGAACTTGATGATAGGGATATTGATGAAACCGACCAGCGTGATAACTGCCAGCGCCCGCGCCGCCTGGGTCGGTTCTTCAAGCGCCCGCGCCAGTGCCATTATTCCGAGATAGATGAGAAGCAGAACCAGAAAAGAGGTCAGGCGCGCATCCCATACCCACCATGCGCCCCACATCGGCTTGCCCCAAAGCGAACCGGTAATCAGTCCTAACAGGGTAAAGGCCGCACCAATAGGTGCCGCTGCCCGCAAGGCTACATCCGCCAGCGGATGGCGCCAGACCAGCGTACCAAGTGCAGACACGCTCATGACCGAGTAACAGAACATGGCAAGCCACACCGTCGGCACATGAATGAACATGATCAGAACAGTAGCGCCCTGCTGATAGTCCTCGGGAGCATTGAAACTCATATATAGCCCGACCGCCAAAAGCCCGATCGTGACCATTGACAGCCACGGTATCCAGCGATCGGCCAGGGCCATGAAGCGGGTCGGGTTGGCAAGGCCTGTCAGCCAGGCCCAAAAGCCGGTTTTCTCTGCAGCTATCTGGTTCATGAGGGTGATATAAAGCCTTTGCGCATCAATTTCAGTCCGCAGAATGCCGCAGCATCATGGCACTGGCAAGGGGGCCAAGCACTGACATGAAAAGGGTCATCGCACACAGGATCAGGAATGGCGCGGTAAAGGGATCAGGATCATGGATCGCGCCATTGGTCGCCGTGACACCAAAGATGAGAACAGGAATAACCAGCGGCAGAACCAGAATGGCAATCAACAAGCCGCCCCGCGCAAGCGTAACCGTCACCGCTGCGCCAACAGCCCCGACAAATGTAATCGCCGGCGTGCCGACCAGAAGCGTCAGCATCACGGCACCTATTCCCACCGGAGAGACATTCAACATGATGCCAAAAAGCGGTGCTGCCAGCACCAGCGGCAGGCCGCTGACCAGCCAATGGGCAAGGCATTTGACAAAAACAACCAGCGCCAGCGGGTGTTCCTGCATGACCAGAAGGTCAAGCGATCCGTCCTCGCGCTCCTGGGCAAACAGGCGGTCAAGTCCCAGAAGGCTGGCCAGCAGAGCGGCAATCCACAAGACCGCTGGGCCGATACGCGACAGGAAATTCAGGTCGGGACCAATACCGAACGGAAATATCGAAACCACGGCAAGGAAGAACAGGACACCGGTCAGAGCACCGCTTCCTGCCCTGAGCGCTACCATGATTTCGCGTTTCAGCGAGCGCTATCATTTGGCGTTCCCGGCATCGCTGTCAAAAGCATCATCACCCTCATGAAAAGTGTACAACCGTTCCACTTCAAGGGTTTTGGGATTTTCAATGCCAAGGGGCAAATGGGTGGCTGCGATCAGAATGCCGCCATTGGCACAATGATCCTGCACCAGACCGGTGAACATCCGGGCGGATTTTGCATCAAGACCGGCGGTCGGCTCATCCACAATCCAGATCGGCTTTTCCGTGATCAGCAGCTTGGCAATCGAAACGCGGCGCTTCATCCCGGTTGAAAGATAATTGAACGGCAGATCGATCGGTATGCGGCAGTTCGACAAAATCGAGTGCCTCCCCGATTGTCATGCCATCAAGCCCCTCACCTTCACCCTTATTGGTGTAACCCTGCCAGAATGCCAGATTTTCGCGCACGGTCAGGGAAGGTTTCATCGCATTTTGATGACCGAGATAGTGAATATGCTCGCGGATCACCAGCGGATCATTGGCCCCTTCATCCAGAAGATCGAAATGCAGTGTTCCGCCGGCCAGGGGCAAAAGCCCGGCCAGCGCGCGCAACAGGGTGGATTTGCCCGAGCCGTTCTCGCCGGTCACAATCAGCGCTTCGCCATTGGAAAGCGAAAACCCGATATTTTCGACAATCCGCCGCGCACCTCGGTCCACACAGATGTTTTGAGCCATAAACTTCATGCCGCTTCTTTAACGGGGAAGCGCCATCGGGGAAAGTGCGAAGTTTGCAGGATACAATGCCGGTACAGGACAGGAGAAATCCCTGAAGGAAGTTTTGAGCCGGACCGGGCTAACCACAACTGGCGAAGCAAAACTGCTTCAGTTGGTCAGCCTGACATTCTTGGCCGCCGCAATGCCGGGCGGCACCGGAACATCCGAGTTCGCATAGTCGGAATTGATGACGAGATTGGGTCCCTTGCCAATGGAAACCTGCTTGGCAATGATCGCTGTCCAATCCGAAAGGTTTCCGACCTTGCTGGCCTTGTCGATCCACAATCGGCCTTTTGGCAGATAAACCACGCCCTCGAATTTCTGTGCATCCTTGCTACGAATGGTGAACGTGCGAAGATCAGGGGCATTCCGGTCTTCGAAAAAGAGAATTCCGGCCATGGATCCGGATTTCGGGGCAGAAAGTGAAACCTGTGTCGATACGCCAAAATCAAATACGGATGTATCACCTTCAAAATAGAAGCCGACTCCTTCGCCAATTATGGTTGCATTACCTCGAATGATCAGCGGCCCGTCCTTGAGGATATAAATGCCTGGTTCAAGCGTTACGCTGGCACTGCCTCCAACTTCCAGTCCTCCACAATAAGCACCCGGCATAATCGTCGTGCTGGAATTGGTCGAGAAGTTGACCTTGTCACAACCGACATGACTTGGGGCAGGACGAAGCGCCAGCGGATCAGGCACAACCGGTGCATCGGTAATCGGAATTGGTGCATAATTCGATCCCGCACCTTGATATCCGCCGGAGGAAAAAATGTTGTCCCCGGTCATTGTCGCCAGATTTCGAACAGACAGACCCTTGGAAGACGTGGAATTGGAAAATACGGCACAACCGTTCGCGGTGACCGAAGCCTCCATAGACATGTCTATCGCATTGTCAGCCACGGGATCGAGGGCCAGAACACAGATACTGGAGCGATCCCCGGCGAACGACGCAACGGCCTTGGCAACAATCGGCAAGGCGGATTTGTCCAGATAGTGCGCAAAGAAGGGTTGCCAGGAATAGGAGAGATCAACGCTGACCCCCTTGTCATCGCCGCCGGGCACAGCCTTTACGGTAATGTTCTCTGTCGACATCGGGGAAAAGTTTGAACTGACATAGCTCTCGGCAATCGACTGAACCTTGTCCTTGGTCAGTTTCGAAAGGCTCAATTCGCGCGTGGCAGCAAGAGCCGCCGCGTCAGCCAATTGCTGCAATTCGTTTTTCTTGCTGTGAATATTGGCGTAATCAATCGCCAGCGCCGTTGCGCCAAAAAGTGGGGCAGCAAGTATTCCAGCGGACACTGCAAAGTTGCCACCCATGTGAGTCAAGAATGTTTTAAGGCCCTTTTTCCGCATAGCCAGTCAATTTTCCGCATTTGACAAGCGTTCAGATTAGCAGCAACGAATGAACAAAGTATAAGCAAGACCGGTTCTTTTTAGTGCAGCTGCAAACAAGGCGTTAACCATTTCTTCGGTTCCCGAGCCGAATTTTCCACCATGAGAAGCCGAAATCGCGCTTGAAGAGTAACAGAATTTCAGGGAAATCCCCCTTCCCCAAAAGCCCTATTTGCCTTCCTTGGAAAACTCATTATAACCGCCACCAACAGACCAGCGGCCGGTCTGTTTATGAACCCTTTTCCTGCCGGAACCATGGCCGTAGTCGTGGTTATCCTTGCAGGCTGATGCGCGGAAATGGTCGTACCCGCTGGAAGGCTCGCTTCTATAGTGATGCCTTGCCAAAGGCGTGTTCCCTCCGGTCCTCCGGAACGCCAAGCGTAAGCCTGCCAAGGGTATACAGTTCGGCAAGACACTTACAAAACTGGAACACGCTCAATGCTGAATTCACTCGATAGTTTCAAATGCAGAAAGACCCTCACCGCAGGCGGCAAGGAATATGTCTATTATTCGCTTCCCGATGCAGAGAAAAACGGCCTTGAGGGCGTTTCACAGCTGCCTTATTCGCTGAAGGTCATTCTGGAAAACCTGCTGCGTTTTGAAGACGGCCGCTCTGTTACCGCTGACGATATTCGCGGTGTTGCCGAATGGCTGAAAAACCGTGGCAAGGAAGAAAAGGAAATCGCCTACCGCCCTGCCCGCGTGCTGATGCAGGATTTCACCGGCGTTCCTGCCGTGGTTGATCTTGCCGCCATGCGCGATGCAACGACGAAACTTGGCGGCAATACCGATGCCATCAACCCCCAGGTTCCTGTTGATCTCGTCATTGACCATTCGGTCATGGTCGACAATTTCGGCAATCCGAAAGCATTTGAGGCTAATGTTGCCCGCGAATATGAGCGCAATGGCGAGCGTTACACCTTCCTCAAATGGGGACAGGAAGCCTTTGACAATTTCCGCGTTGTTCCTCCGGGCACCGGTATCTGCCACCAGGTGAACCTTGAATATCTTGCCCAGACCGTCTGGACGCAAGGAAATCGACGGCAAGACCGTCGCCTATCCCGATACGCTGGTTGGCACCGATTCGCACACAACCATGGTCAACGGCCTTTCCGTGCTTGGTTGGGGTGTGGGCGGCATTGAAGCCGAGGCCGCAATGCTCGGTCAGCCCGTTACCATGCTGATCCCCGAGGTCATTGGTTTCCGCCTTGACGGCAAAATGGCTGAAGGCATCACCGCAACCGACCTCGTTCTTGTTGTCGTTGAAATGCTTCGCAAGAAAGGCGTTGTCGGCAAGTTTGTCGAATTCTACGGCCCCGGCCTCAACAACCTTACCCTCGAAGATCAGGCAACCATTGCCAACATGGCACCGGAATATGGCGCAACCTGCGGCTTCTTCCCGGTTGACAAGGATTCGCTCGCCTATCTGAAAACTTCCGGTCGTGACGATGACCGCATCGCACTGGTCGAGGAATACGCAAAAGCCCAGGGCATGTTCCGCGATGCCACCTCGGTTGATCCGGTCTTTACCGATACGCTGGAACTCGACATTTCAACCGTGGTTCCATCCATCTCCGGGCCAAAACGCCCGCAGGACCGCGTTTCGCTTTCCGAGGCCGACGTGAAATTTGCCGAAGCCATGGATACCGAGTTCAAGGCATTCAAGGGTGCCAATGACAATGCGCGCTTCCCTGTCGCCAATCGCAACCATGACCTTGGCCATGGTGATGTGGTGATTGCGGCCATTACTTCCTGCACCAACACTTCAAATCCGTCGGTTCTGATTGCTGCCGGCCTTGTTGCCCGCAATGCACGCGCGAAAGGCCTGTCAACCAAGCCATGGGTGAAGACCTCTCTGGCTCCCGGTTCCCAGGTTGTGACCGATTACCTTGAAAAGGCCGATTTGCAGGACGATCTGGATGCCATGGGCTTTAACCTTGTCGGCTATGGCTGCACGACTTGTATCGGCAACTCCGGCCCGCTGCCTGAGGAAATTTCTGCGACGATCAACGAGCATGACCTCGTTGCCTGCTCGGTTCTTTCCGGAAACCGCAACTTCGAAGGGCGCGTAAACCCTGATGTGCGGGCCAACTACCTGGCCTCTCCGCCACTGGTGGTTGCCTATGCCATCGCCGGGTCAATGAAGATCAACCTGAACACCGACCCGCTGGGACAGGACCAGAATGGTAATGATGTCTATCTCAAGGACATCTGGCCGTCATCGGCAGAAATTGCCGAGTTGATCCGAACCTCGATCAATGAGGACATGTTCCGCTCACGCTATGGCGATGTCTTCAAGGGCGACGCAGGCTGGCAGAAAATCGAGGTCACCGGTGGTGACACCTATGCCTGGGATTCGACCTCCACTTACGTACAGAACCCGCCTTATTTTGACGGCATGACCATGGAACCTGATCCGATCACGGATATTGAAGGTGCCCGTGTATTGGCCCTTTTCAAGGACTCAATCACGACCGACCACATTTCTCCGGCCGGCTCCTTCAAGGCTGATACCCCTGCGGGTAACTACCTCACAGGTCATCAGGTTCGTCCGGTCGACTTCAACTCCTACGGATCACGCCGTGGCAATCATGAAGTCATGATGCGCGGCACTTTTGCGAATATCCGCATCAAGAACCAGATGCTCGACAATGTGGAAGGTGGCTTCTCCAAGCACTTCCCGTCAGGCGAACAGATGCCGATGTATGACGTGGCCATGCGCTACAAGGAAGAAAACGTGCCGCTGGTTGTTTTCGCCGGCAAGGAATACGGAACCGGCTCGTCCCGCGACTGGGCAGCCAAGGGTACTCGTCTTCTTGGCGTGCGGGCTGTGATTGCTCAATCCTTCGAGCGTATTCACCGTTCAAACCTGGTTGGCATGGGCGTTCTGCCACTGGTTTTCCAGGATGAAAACTCTTGGGAAAAACTGGGCCTTACCGGTGAGGAAATCGTCTCGATCAAGGGTCTTGCCGATCTTTCACCGCGCCAGGTTCTGGAGGCGGAAATCACCAAGGCAGATGGCACCAATGTCACCGTACCGCTGCTTTGCCGCATCGATACACTGGATGAGCTGGATTACTACCGTGCCGGCGGCATCCTGCACTTTGTTCTGCGCAATCTCAACCGCGCTGCATAAAAGCGACCGCGACATGTAATTCAAAGGGCGGGAACTTCCGGTTTCCGCCCTTTTCCTTGCCTGCACCTGTCACAAAGGACGCACCCTACGTAACCTCACCTTTATTTGAGTTTCAGTTTATCTGCCTTTCACCTACCTTGTAGTCAATCCGAGCCTTGAAGCCGCCAATCCGCGTTAGGCCTGTGTTCGGCAAAGAAACTTTCGGGGCCAATTACATGCTTCAACCAGTATATCCGCGTATGAATGTCAGGGTCAGCCTGGGTGCAGCTATATTGATGTTCCTGGCTGGAACCCTCCCCTCCAACGCGCTTGAAATCATCAAGCCGAAAGCCGTCGTGGAACTCTTCACAAGCCAGGGATGCTCTTCCTGCCCGCCTGCAGACGCGGCCCTTAAGGAGTTCAACTCAAGTGATGCCATACTCGGCCTGGCTCTCCATGTGGATTACTGGGACCGTCTTGGATGGCCTGATACCTTTGGCAGCGCGGAAAACACCAAGCGCCAGTGGCGCTATGCCAGATCTCTCGGCGAACGGCAGGTCTACACTCCCCAGGCAATTGTCAATGGCCGCACACATCTGGTCGGCTCACGCAAGGCGGAAATACAGGAAACGGCCAACAGGTTCTCCAAAGATGAAAGAGGCTTGAGCGTACCGATCAACATCACGATGAATACGGATTCAATATCCGTATCCATTCCCTCAACGGATGTGTCACGCCATGCAACGCTTTATGCCTTCTATTTCAATCCTTCCCAGGAGGTAACCATAAAGCGCGGCGAGAATGCCGGAAAGACGCTTCGCTACACCAATATTGTCCGCAAGGTCGAAATGATCGGAATGGTTGGCGCAAAAGACATGGCCGCCGCGTTCTCGCTCGCTGACCTTGAAGGCAAGGGCTTTGAGGGGTGTGCGCTCATTTTGCAGGCAAGCACCAGCGGCGGCAATCCGGGTGCAATTCTGGGAGCGAGCGTTCTTCGCGGATTATGACCCCTTCATTCAAACACCGGAATGGCAGTCAAAAAGAGACCGGCAACGATTTTACATCGTGCCGGTCTTTTTAGTTTGGGGATTGAGTTGCGCCCAGACAAATCAAACTGCGTGGCAGCTTGAAATAGATGACCCGGCCGGTGGTTTCGGGGGCTGGGGGGGCTGAAAACCGAAACACTCCGAGCCGGGCCGTCTGAGGCAACAGGGCAAGTCTCTGCTTCAATCTTGTTTGGATGTTGAAGGAAATGCGGCAAAAAAAGAAATTTCCTGCCCATTGATCAGGATGTGCAGCGAATTTCAAGTCACCCAAGCTTGCCAAATCTCCCCAACACGCACAAACTGGCGACCAAATGATCATGACACGCGACCAGGAGGAGGGATTGCATGAATGACGATTTGGATTTGCAGGCGGGAAACAGACGCGATGTTTCCAGATCAACGATTGTCAGGACGATTGTTTATAATCCTGACGCGCCCGCAGACAGTCCCGATGCCAAGGTCGTTCAGCTTCACTCATCTTCAACCGCCAGCAATGCAGGCATCCAGCAACGTTCTGCTCCCCAGCAAGTGACCTTTGACCGACGTGAACTGGACCAGATCCTTCGGGTTTACGGTTTCAAGGTCGCGGATGGCGAATGGAAGGATTATGCAATCGACATGTTGAAGGACCGGGCGATTTTTTCAGTGTTCCGGCGCGCAAATGATGTGCCCCTTCACTGCATCGAAAAGAATCCGAAACTTGCGAAGAAACAAGGAGCCTATAGCGTGAGTGGGGCCAATGGGCGCATCCTGAAGCGCGGGCATGATCTCGAAAGCGTTCTGAAGGTTCTGGAAAAACGACCAAGGCTGAGGGTCATCTGATCCCGTCCACCCAATTATCCAACCTGTCTTTTGATCCGGTCTCGGGTCAGTTCAATCAAAACCGAGTATGAAACCCATGAGTGAAGAATTGGACAGAGAGGGCGCAAAGGCATTTGACCTTAATACCATCGGCCCGGATTTTATCAACAATCCCTATCCGGTGTTAAAGTCATTGCGCGAACATGACCCGGTGCACTGGAACCCGGACGGATCGCTGTACCTCACCCGTCACGAGGACGTACGGGCGGTCTATGCGGACCGCTCCATGCTTTCCGACAAGACGGAGGCTTTTCGGGAAAAATTCGGCGACGGACCATTATACACCCATCATACCACCAGCCTGATTTTCAACGATCCGCCTTATCACACCATCGTCCGAAAGCTGCTCTCCAGCGCCTTTACCCCGCGCAAACTCACCGAAATGGAGCCGCTGATCGAAAGGATCGTTGACCGGCTGCTGGATGACATGAAGGCAGAAGCAGACCGGGATGGCGCCATTGATTTTGTGCCGGCCTTCGCAACACGGCTGCCAACCGAAATCATTTCCTTCATGCTTGGCGTACCGGAGGAACATAGAAAGCGGCTGAGAGCCTATTCACTTGCGATTCTTGGCGCGCTTGACCCGGTCATTTCAAACGAACGCCTTGAAGCCGGAAATGAGGCCGTTGCCGAATTTGGCGCCCTTTTGTCTGGTCTGATTGACCATCGCCGAAAAAATCCGGAGGGCGCTGGACAAGGCGAGGTTCTGGAGGCCCTTATTTTCGGCGAACATGACGGACGAAAACTCACCCAGGAAGAACTCGTCCAGAACTGCATTTTCCTTCTTAATGCAGGTCATGAAACCACCACCAGCCTTGTCGCAAACGCAGTCGGCATGTTTATCGACCATCCGGCTGCTTTCCGCCAACTGGTAGAAAATCCCGAGTGGATTGATTCCGCTGTAGAGGAAATTTTGAGATTTGAAAGCCCGCTGCAGATCGGCAACCGGCTGACCAGCGTTGACATGGAGATTGGTGGCAGAAAAATACCGGCCGGGACCTATATTCACACTTCGATTGCCGGGGCAAACCGCGATGAGCGTGTATTTGAGAATCCCGAAAAGGTCGATTATTCCAGAAAACCAAACCGGCATCTCGCATTTATTACCGGCATTCATGTTTGCCTTGGCGCCACGCTTGCCCGATATGAGGGACGCATTGCCATCGGCAAACTGGTCAGGCGCTTTCCCGAGCTGGAAGCCGCAGGGCCTGCTGTCAGAATGCCGCTGGCAAGGTTCAGGGGATACAATTCACTGCCAGTGAAAATCGGCTGAAATGACCTGAGACCCGCCTTCAGGGCGTTTTGAATATCGCATTCATTCGACCCGGAATACTTTCGGCATCAGCGGGCGCATCGCCTCCCCTGCCAAGCGGCAATTGCATCAAAACCGTATCGAGCCAACGCCCGTGCTTCCAGCCCATATCCTTGAGCGTGCCGGTCATGGTAAACCCACACGAAGCATGCACCCGGACAGAGGCAAGGTTGGCGCTGTCACCGATTACCGCAATCATCTGACGGAAACCAAGCGCCTGACAGGCGCTGATAAGCTCGACCAGCAATGCCCTGCCATAGCCTCTGCCCCTTGCTTCGCTGTCCAGATAGACCGAATTTTCGACCACAAAGCGATAGGCGGGCCTTGCCCGGTACGGGCCGGCATAGGAATAGCCCCGAACTCCCCTTTCATCTTCAAGAACCAGATAGGGATAGTTCTGCGACACCAGCGCCTTATGGCGGGATATCATTTCAGCGCGGTCAGGGACAGTGAGTTCGAAACTGGCTGTGCCATGTTCGACCGCCTCTGCATAGATGGCTGCAATGGCATCAAAATCGCTTTCAACAGCCGGACGAATGGTGAAGGACATGAATGGCAATCCATTTTGTGACAGTCATCTTCAAACCAGAAAAAAAGGCCTGGCACAAACAAAAACGGCGCTCCGAAGAGCGCCGTTTTCGAATTCAAATCCAACCGTAGATTATTCGCGGTTACCCAGGAACGACAGCAGGAACATGAACATGTTGATGAAGTCGAGATAGAGGCTCAAAGCACCCATGATCGCCGTACGGCCCATCATGGTCTCGTCATTTGCCACATAGTCATACATCGCCTTGATGCGCTGTGTGTCATAGGCGGTAAGACCTGCAAAGATCAGCACACCGATCACGGAGATCGCGAACTGCATGGCGGATGAAGCCAGGAAGATGTTCACGATCGAGGCAATGATCAGACCGAAAAGACCCATCATCAGGAACGAACCCATCGCGGAAAGGTCACGCTTTGTGGTGTAGCCGTAAAGGCTCAGCGCGCCGAACGAAGCGGCGGTTACAAAGAATGTCTGTGCGATGGATGCACCTGTATACACAAGGAAGATCGATGAAATCGAAACACCCATGATGGCGGCAAAGGCCCAGAAGGTCGCATGCATTGCGCCATAGCTGAGCTTGTTGATGCCGAAGGACAGCACCATAACGAACGCCAGCGGGGCAAACATCACAACCCATTTCAGCGGGCTGCCATAAAGCAGTTGTGCAACGGCAGGATTGTTCATTGCAACGGTTGCGGTGCCGAGGGCAAAAATACCCGTCACGGCAAGCGCAAGCGCCATATAATTGTAGACCCTCAGCATATATGCACGAAGGCCCTGATCGATATCCGCCCCGACGTGTTGTCCGGCAACCGTGCCGGTTCGGAATGGATTTTCGCGGTAGTCAGCCATGTATCCGTCTCCTCTTTAAGGTGGCCCATACAGCTTGTGGCTACATGGATTGGCAGTAATCTCCGAGATGAATATGATGATTGATTTCGCATCATTCAAGAGGTTTCGAAAGAAATCCTGCCGTGCGGTCAACTGTCTCACAAATCATCCTTAACAGACAATAATGGCAGAATTTATAGCAGGTTTTTCCCTATAGTTCACGCAAAACCGGCGCGGCTTTCTGGCCCAGTATGCGCCAGGTGCCCACCAGCCCGAAGCCGACGGTCAGAACCAGCGCGCCGATGATCGTCGAAATCGCCACTGAGGGCAGGAAAGAGATAGGGAAATTCCATGATTTGCGAAATCACGAACCAGGCAGCAAGGCCGCCGGCCGCCAGTGCAAAAACAGCCGTGGCAGAGCCTAAGATGGCATATTCATAGATAAACGACTTCACCAGCCTTGTCCGGGTCGCCCCGAGGGTTTTCAAAACAACGGAATCATGAACGCGTGCCCGGTTGCCCGCTGCCAGCGCCCCCTGCCAAGCACCAGCACCGATGCGACCAACGCCACGGAAGCGGCGGCGCGAATGGCCGTCGCCAGTTGGTTGATAAGACTGTTGACCATTTCAAGCGCCTCGCGAACACGCACGCTCGTCACCGCCGGGTAGGCTTTCGAGACCGCCCGCAGGATGGAACCATCCCGTTCATCAAGGCTGGCCGCGTCTTCACCCTCCTTGACCGCCTCATCATCCAGCGTGAGTGTTGCAAGATGCGAGTGGGGCGCGCCGGCAAACGTATTTGGGGAAAACACCATCACAAAGTTGATCGCAAGGGATTCCCATTCGACATTTCTCAGCGAGGAGATTTCCGCCGTGATCGAGCGGCCGAGCACGTTGACGACGATTTCATCACCGACATCGAGATTGAGTTCACCTGCCTCCTCTGCAGAGAAGGAAACCAGCGACTTGCCTGAATAATCGGCAGGCCACCATTTGCCTTTTGAAAGGGTGGAATTCTCCGGCTGGTTGATCGCATAAGTGATGCCCCGGTCACCGCGCAGAACCCAGCCACCCTCCGAGCCGACGATATATTCTTCGGCGGGAACCCCCTTCAATTGGGTGATCCGGCCCCTGAGCATCGGCACCGAGAACACCTTACCGTCGGGTGCCTGGTCACTCAGAAGCGTTTCAAACGCTTCCTTTTCACCATTCTGAATGTCAACGAAAAAGAAATCAGGCGCCCTGTCCGGCAGATTGCCGGAAACCTGCTGGCGCAAATTACCGTCGATCAGCGCCAGCGCTACCAGAAGGGCAAGGCCGAGCCCCAGTGACAAAACGACAGAGGGTGTCAGCGAGCCGGGCCGGTGAATATTGCCGACCGCCATGCGCAGTTCCGTTGAATTAAATCTCGGCGAAGCCTTTGCCAGCATCTGGATACCGACAGCGACCAGTCTCAGCAGAATAAATGCAAAGACGATTGCTCCGATGAAAACGACGGCGATGAAACGGTTCTCGGAAAGAAACACCGCGAGCGCAATGAGCGCCAGGACGCAAGCACCAAGGGCAAGCATGTAGCCAAGACGTGGGTATCTCGCATTGCCCGTTTCACCCTGCCCACGGAACAGATCGGTCGCGGGCACTTCCCTTGCAACCCCCAGCGGCCAGATCGCAAAGGCAAGCGCCGTCAGAACACCATAGACAGCACCAAGACCCAGCGGAGCCCACTGAACGGAATTTGCCTGAGGAACGGGGAGGATATCCTGTAGCGCCCAGCCGGCGACAAGCGGCATGACAGCACCTATCGCCATGCCGATCAGGATGCCGCCAAGTGAAATGATCAGGATCTGAAACAGATAGACCATGAAAACCAGATTGCCCGGAGCGCCGAGACTTTTGAAGGTGGCAATGACCGGGCGCTTGGTTTCCAGAAATGCCCGGACCGCATTGGCAACGCCAACGCCTCCTACGATCAGAGCCGTGAGGCCGACCAGTGTCAGGAAATCGGAGAACCGTTCAATGTTCCGCGACAGTGCGGGAGCAGCATTGTCCCGCGAACGGATGCGCCAGCCGGCTTCAGGGAATGCGGCCTTGGCAGCATCGGCGAACCCTTCAACCCGCGCCTGCGATCCGTTGTCAAACCTGATTTTCCAGGTATGGGTGACAATTGATCCGGGTTTGAGGAGGTCCGCGGCAACCAACCCGTCCCGTGTCATCAGCACCCTGGGACCAAAACCGAAATTTTCGCCGAGCCTGTCCGGCTCGTTTTCGATCACACCGGCAATTGCAAATTCCCGGGTGCCGATCAAGATTTTGTCTCCCGGAGCAACGCCAAGGCGCTCACCCAGCAAACCCTCAATCAGCACCTTGTCATCGCCAAGGGTGGAGACTTCAAAAGAGGCGTTTTTTACAGCCAATTCACCAAAAAGCGGATAAGCATCATCGACTGCCTTGAGTTCAATCAGGGTCTGCTCGGAACTATCCGGCAACCGCCCCATCGCTCTCAAAGCCGACATGCGCGATACATCGCCATAGGTTTGGAAAAAGGCCCGTTGTTCGGATGAAATTTCCTGCTGGACAAGTGAAACTGCAACATCGCCGCCAAGGATTTGCTGTCCTTCCTCGGCAATGCCTTGTGTAATGGAACGCGCTACCGAGTTAACCCCCGATATCGCGGCAACCCCGAGCGCTATACACGCCAGGAAAATATAAAAGCCGCGCAATCCGCCGCGCAATTCACGCAAGGCAAAACGCAAGGCAAGCCGGAACGAGGAATAGCTGGCAAGGCGTTCAACGCGGCTGTCAACCGCTTTTATCTCGGATGAAACAACACTCATTCTGCTGCTTCCAGCGCTTCCGCTTCCGAGAGAATTCGCCCGGAAGAAACACGGACCGTGCGCTCGCATCTTTCTGCAAGTCTCGGGTCATGGGTTACAAGCAGCAGCGTCATGCCGCGTTCCTTCTGCTTGGCAAACAGCAGGTCTGCAATCTGGTCTCCCGTCTTCTTGTCCAGATTACCCGTCGGTTCATCAGCGACAAGGAGTTTGGGATACGGTGCCAGCGCTCTTGCTATCGCGACACGCTGCTGTTCGCCGCCTGACATCTGGCCCGGATAATGACCCAGCCGTTCTCCAAGTCCGACGGCACCCAGTTCTGCGGCAGCCTTTTCAAAGGCCATCTCGATTCCCGCAAGCTCCAGCGGAACGGCAACATTTTCCAGCGCCGTCATGTTGGGGATCAGGTGAAAGGACTGGAAGACAATGCCGATATTGCGCCCGCGAAACTCCGCCAGCGCATCCTCGCTCTTGCCTGCAAGGGATTCCCCGGCAACTTCCACTTTTCCTTCATCAGCCTGTTCAAGCCCGCCCAGAACCATCAGCAAGGTGGACTTGCCCGAACCGGATGGTCCGACAATTCCGACAGATTGACCCTGGGGAACATCAAGATCAATTCCCTTGAGGACATGAACCCGCGAGGCTCCGCTGCCAAGTGTAAGGTGCACTTTCTCAAGCCGAATGGCTGTTGCGCCATTTCCGGTTACGGTTTTTTCATCCTGCTCTGGAAATTCAGCCACAAAGCCTCCATTTGGACATGAGGGAAAACTGGATTATTTCGTTCAACCTCATATGGTGAGGTGAGTTCGGGTTTCAACGTCGATTGTCCGTTTGACCAACCGGCAAACAAGGACAGTACGGCATTCCAAGGCCCGAAACACGAGCGCGAAGCCGGATATGAACCTCTAACAAGGAAGTCGAATACCTCACATGAAACTTATGTAATCAAAAGCCGCGATCAGGAGGTGAACAATTACCCTCTCGCCTTTTTCGTGAATTCGCGGTATGATGGTCCTGGTTTTCATCACTTCCCTCAACGCCTTGGCAGATAACCAGTCCAAACCTGACCCGTCCGAACCCCTGAAAATGGTGGTCCTGGGTGACAGCCTGGTTGCCGGATACGGCCTCGCACCTGGCGAGGATTTTCCAGCACAACTGCAGAAAAAACTCAACGAAAAAGGCATTGCGATCAATGTGGAAAATGCCGGCGTTTCCGGAGATACAACCTCAGGCGGCCTTGCTCGGCTCGACTGGTCGATTGGCGAGGACACAGAGCTAGTCCTGATCGAACTCGGTGCCAATGATGCCCTGCGCGGTATCGAGCCGGAGGTAACAAGAACCAACCTTGAAAAGATGATAACACGCCTCAAGGATCGCGGAATTGCTGTCCTTGTTGCCGGGATGCAGTCACCGCCAAATATGGGCGAGGATTACGCCGCCTCCTTCAATCCGATTTATTCGGACCTTGCCGCAAAGCATGACGTACCTTTATATCCGTTTTTCCTTGATGGAGTGGCCGCAGAGGCAAGCCTCAATCAGGCTGACGGCATTCACCCAACGGCAGAGGGTGTTTCGATTATCGTGGAGCGCTTTTTGCCGTTTTTGCAGTCCAACCTGCCTGACAGGTAAAAACCCCGGGACAAAACTTGCAGATCACCATCTTTCGTGATTCCATAAGCCGTATTGAGTCGGAGGAACACGGGCCATGCCAAGATTGTTCTGTGCATTAAAGCTGCCCGCCTCGCTCTGCATGCAATTGAGCGAACTGCGCGGCGGCCTCAACGGGTCCCGATGGATCGATCCTGAAAACTATCATGTAACCCTGCGCTTTTTTGGCGATATTGACCGTCACACGGCCAATGACCTAGTCTTGGAACTTTCAGGCGTGGAACGACACGCAATGGAACTGGAGATCGACCGGCTTGACGTCTTCGGCGGTGACAAACCTCGAAATCTCCACGCTGTTGTCCGCCAGACACCGGCCCTGATGGAACTGCAGTCGGAGATCGAACGGATTTCCCAAAGGCTGAAACTCAAGACGGAAAAACGCAAATACTGTCCCCATGTAACGCTGGCAAGGTTGTCGGGAACGACATCACTTGAGGCGGCAGGATTCATCGCCTCACGTGGCGGATTTCATTCGCTCCCCTTTGACGTCAATGAATTTCTGCTTTTGTCTTCCAGGGATTCGATTGGCGGGGGGCCCTATAAATGCGAGGAGCGGTTTGCCCTGACCGATTATTCTGCAGAGGAACGGGAATCCTCGCCCAAGAAGTATTCAGGGAACTCCGCGTTTTATGCCTGAACTACAAGTGAAGATCCTGCCAGGCGGTTTTTTGACCGACCAGCCGGTCCAAAATTGCCGGAATCGCATTTGATATGAGCCCGGCTACCAGATCGAATTCATGCGCGGGCCTCCCCCATGGATCAGGCACATCATCTTCGCCCTTTCCCGCATAATCCATGAACAGGGCGATGTCAGCCTTTTGCTCCCCCAGACCGCTCATCAGTTGAAGACTGCGGACATTGTCCCTGTCCATGCCAAGAATCAGGTCATATGTCTGGAAATCAATGGAGGAAACCTGCCTGCATCTTTGATGCGCTATCGATATTCCCATATTGAGAGCCGCCTGTTGGGAACCGGCGCTTGGCGGCTCTCCAACATGCCAGTTTGAAGTACCGGCAGAACCTGCATGAACCGATTGTTCCAGCCCCCGCCTTGCAACATGTTCAAGGAACAGGCCTTCAGCCAACGGTGAGCGGCAGATATTGCCAAGGCATACAAAAAGCACTGTTTTCATGTATCGTCTCAAACGCGTGGGTCAGTTCCGGGGCATGCCTTTGGGGTAGATCGACCGCTGGCGGGTCACCGGCTTCGGACTTTACAGGCGGGCGTGGGTCGCGTTGAAGTAACCTGGGGATTGGCAATTCCCCCAAAACTAACCTCTTTTTGTTAAAACACAACTAATGCGAGTATTAAAATGCAAAACAAACTGAAGACCGGCGAAGTCGGCGAGGCGCTTTCCCGACTTGACGGATGGTCCATGGCAGAAGATCGTGAGGCAATTGTCAAGACTTTCAGATTTGACAGTTTCAACTCGGCCTTTGCCTTCATGACAAAATGTGCGTTGATGGCCGAGAAGATGGATCACCATCCCGAATGGTTCAATGTTTACAACCGGGTTGAGGTGACGCTGACGACCCATGATTCAAAAGGTATAACAGATCTGGACATCAAGCTGGCCCAATTCATGAACCGTGCAGCATGAGCGGGCAGTGACAATTATGGCACGGCCAACCGGTGCCGAAGGCGGCAGGGGCAATTTACCGGCAATTCTTGCAAGGAGACTGAAAACTACCCACATGGAGGAGGAGACACCGCATTTTTGCACAGAGCTGGAGGTGTAAATGAACATCAATGAGAGAAAATCTTCGGACACCCGGCTCGACGGTCTTGAAGGCGAAATTCTGTACGGTGCAGAGGAAAATGCCGGGCAGAATGAAAAAAGGGTTCGCGGCGGCTTCTGGAAAACCTTTGCCAAGGCCGCTGACAAACTTCCTTTTCTCGAGGATCTTGTCGCATCCTATTATTGCGCACTGGACCCGACACTCCCAACCGCGTCCGTGCGGTTCTATTTGCTGCTCTCGCCTATTTCGTCCTGCCGCTTGACTCCATTCCCGATTTCCTGATCGGCTTTGGTTTCACGGACGACATGGCGGTTTTGGCAGCGGTTATTGCCTCCATCAGGGGAAATATTCAGCCCCGCCATACGGATCTGGCCCGCACAGAAACTTGCAGATTTGGCTGCAATGAAAGAAAAAGGCGACGACGCAGCCGCCTGACTGGTGCCTGCGCCTGAATCTAGACCCCGTTGCCGGATACAGACCATGGCCATTGTTTCCAAAACGATTCCAAACCGCCACGCGGATATTTCGGCATCGGCGTTGAAGGTGTCTCAAAACCCATGAATTTCGGCAATCTGTCCCGATCCGCCCATGGCTTTGGCGCAAGTTTTGTTTTTACTGTCTCCCCCGACGAGCGAATTGGTGCGCCCAAATCCGACACTGCTGCATCCCGTGAACACATGCCCTGGTATACTTTCGAAACACCGGACAAACTTGTTCTGCCCGATGATTGCCGCCTTGATCGGCATTGAGCTCACCGAGGACGCGATTGAATTGCCAAGTTTTCGTCACCCTTTACGGGCTGCCTACATCCTCGGCCCCGAAGGCGGGTCATTGTCACCGGAAATGATTGCAGGATGCGAATTCGTCGTCAAGATACCCATCATATGTGCATCAACCTGGCCATGGCCGGAGCGGTCATCATGTATGACAGAATGATATGCCTGGGCCGATTTGCCGAAAGAGCCCGGTTCACGTCGGCGGTCCCGCTTACACCCTGTTCCGACCAGTCAACATGGCAAACCGATCTATCTCGGCGGCAAGCGGCAAGCGGGCAAAAAAGGGCCGCACCAGGAGCTGTTGACGGCCTCGCCCACAGGCGCTAGCCATCCGACTAGACCCTCCCGATTGCGATTGGTGCGGCTTCGTCGAAATTTCGCCCGGTTTGTTTGTTTGAACCAGCATCCGTTCACGACACTGATTTGTCGCCGCTTTTTCCGAATGACGGTCGAAGCAAGCTTCTACAGGCGAAAACAAGCCGTAACAGGCAAATTTTGAAATTTGTTCACGCTTTGGTAAGGGGAAATAAAGCATGTTCTGAGGGAAATGATTCACGTTCAGTTGTCCAAGACGGATAAAACCCGCAAGGCAAAACCAGCAAACCGGGAACACACGCAAGATGATTAACCAAATTCACCGCCAAGAAACTTGCGGCACCTATCGCGCAATGGTCTTTCGGGCTGTCCGTCATTGCCGCGACACCGGCAGCCTTTGCCCAGTCACCAACCCAAATCAAGCAGCACAATGCCTGGGGCGCTTTCAGCCATCAGGGCAGTGACGGCAAGGTCTGCTATGTTCTTTCCATTCCGACCGAGAAAATCCCGGCAGATGTTGACCATGGCGACATCTTCTTCATGCTGGCCCAGCATCCTGGCCAAAATGTCCGCCTCGAGCCGCAATTCACCGCCGGCTACGCCTTTCAGGAATCCTCCAAAGGTCGATGCTCGATATTGACGGCAAGAAATTCTCCATGTTCACCCGAGGCCAGAACGCCTGGCTCGAAAACCCTGCCGAGGAGGCAACGGTTGTGGATGCCATGAAGACAGGGCAAGGCATGAAGGTTTCGGCCATCTCGCGGCGTGGTACCCAGACCAGCTATGCCTATTCACTTTCCGGCGTAACCGCTTCAATTGGCGATATCACCAACTGCCAGTAAGTGGGCGCAGTTGACGGAATTTTTCAAGCGCCGGATCGCGAAAGCAGTCCGGCGTTTTGCCGTGCGATCCACATGAAATTAGCGATCATACCGCTATCAGGCTCCGTTTCAGGTTGCGTTCCTCTGTAAACGGCAAGACAGCCCGGTCAAAGTGACGACAAACTCGTCATGACCATTATCACGGCCTGGTGCGGACATTTCCGTCGAAACCTCGAAATGCCGAATGTGAGCGAAAACAGACAGTCGCGCCCGTAACATGGCGTGCTTTTTTCTGCATGACATGGTAAGTCGCCACAATTCTGATTAGGGTTCAAACCCAAATCGACAAGCCAGACATAACAGATCCCGGAATTCCCCATGGCCGTTTCCATCGACCTGACCAATCCTGACGCACGCCCCAAGCCTTCGCCAACCATGGCGTCCGGCATCGATGCAGGCAAGATTCCGCTGGTCGGGTTTGAGCCGTGCACAACTGGGTGAAACGCTCGCCGAAAACGGTGTGCCCCTAAAACAGGCCCGCATGCGCGCCTCGCAAATCTGGCACTGGCTCTATATTCGCGGTGTTTCCGATTTCGCTTCAATGAGCAATATCGGCAAGGAATTGCGCGCCGATCTTGATAAAAAATTCTCAATCGCTAGGCCGGAAATCATCGCCGAGCAAATCTCCAATGATGGCACACGAAAATGGCTGATGCGTTTTCCGCCAAGGGGTGCGGGAAAGCCGGTCGATATTGAAACCGTATATATCCCCGAAGAGGGCCGTGGCACGCTCTGCATTTCCTCCCAGGTCGGCTGCACCCTCACCTGCACCTTCTGTCATACCGGCACCCAGAAACTGGTGCGTAATCTGACAGCCGAAGAAATTCTGGCCCAACTACTCGTCGCCCGTGACCGGCTCGGCGACTGGCCCGATGCTGACACGCCCATGGGAGCGATTGTGCCTTCCGAAGGCCGCAAGGTCTCCAATATCGTCATGATGGGTATGGGCGAACCGCTCTACAATTTCGACAATGTCAAGACTGCCCTGCTGATTGCATCCGACAGCGACGGCATTGCCCTTTCCAAACGCCGCATTACGCTATCAACCTCCGGTGTTGTTCCGTTTATTGAAAAGACCGGCAGTGAAATCGGCTGCGCGCTGGCAATCTCGCTTCATGCCGTCCGCGATGAATTGCGCGATGTTCTGGTGCCGATCAACAAGAAATATCCGCTGAAAGAACTGCTTGATGCCTGCCGCAATTACCCCGGCGCGACCAATGCCCGGCGCATTACGTTCGAATACGTAATGCTCAAGGGCGTTAATGACACCCTTGAAGATGCCAAGGAGCTGGTGCGTCTGCTCAAGGGCATTCCGGCCAAGATCAATCTCATTCCATTCAACAAGTGGCCGGGCTCGGACTATGAATGCTCAAGCTGGGAACAGATCGAAAAATTCGCCGAATTTATCAACGATAATGGCTACGCCTCACCGATCCGCACCCCGCGCGGCAGCGATATTCTTGCCGCCTGCGGGCAATTGAAATCGGAGTCCGAACGGTTGAAAAAGAAAGACCGCGATGAATTGGAAAAACTGGCCTATGAAGCGATGATGATCGCGGGGCATGGGGAATAGATGCAAACCCTCGGCCATTTCATCGTCCGGCTAGTCGCCATTCTGTTCGGCATCTTCATTGCAATGCTGGCAGCCGGAATGTTCCTCTCATTTGGCATGTTTGCCGGTGCCTTCACCGAGTTTTTTAAAGAACTCTCTTGGACACTGAATGGCGACCCCTATCATACCGATGAGATGGACGGGCTTGTTACCCTGCTGGTCGTCATCGCCGGGTTTTTCACTTCCTTTCATGTGGCAAGTATTGCCGCGCTTCCCGCGACGATTGCCATCGCCATTGCCGAAATGATGCGCTGGCAGGGCATGACCATCAACCTTGTTCTGGGTGGACTGGTTTCCCTCTTTACCGGTCTTTCTCTTTACGGCTCTTTGCAGACGGGAGTTGAAACCGGCCTTCCATCTGATGGCACGCTGGTCGTTCTGCTCGCCACCGGTTTTATAGCCGGCTTCTTTTATTGGCTGATTGCCGGGCGAAATGCCGGGAAATGGCTCGACCGCCCCGGTATCACCCCCGTTCGGTAAACAGTATCCGCACCGCAAACGCCCCGAACACACTCGCGAAAACATAATCGATCACGCGTGTGGCCTTCGGATTTGCCTTGAGCCAGCCAGACAGATGGCTTGCCAGCAGTATCACCGGAACCATACTGATCACAGACAACACAACAAACAGCACTCCGAGAAAGAGAAGTTTGCTGCGGGCATCAGGATCATCTGCCGAAACGAATTGCGGCAGAAAGGTCATGAAGAAGAGAATGATCTTGGGATTGAGAAGGTCGATTGCAATACCCTGAAGCCAGGATGAAAAAAGACCACGGTTTTTCGATACCTGTTTTTCAAACCGGAAAGTCGAGCCGTTTCGAAGGGCGTCAATAGCGAGCCAGAAAAGATAAAGCGCGCCCGCCACCTTCATCGCAAAGAACAAATTGGGCGAAGCCACGATCAGCGCCGACAGCCCAAAGGCCACCAGCATGGAATGAAGAAGAACACCGGTATTGGCCCCGGCCAGCGCCGCCAGACCAAAGGGTATACCCCGACTCAACGTTTTGCCGACAAAGAAGGTCATATCCGGTCCCGGCGTCAGGGAAATCACCAAAACACCGATGACATAAACCACCAGTAACGAGAATTCGGGAACAAAGGAGAGGGTCATTTCGAAGGCCGAACACATTACGTTGAACTGGCTTGTTAGCACCGCCCGATCCGGCCTGCCAGTTGTTTCGAACGGCCAGCTTCAGCAGGATTGTCAAAGATTCTGCGTCACAGGCATCCGCCCCCCTTGCACTCGATATCTTTCTGGCTACATTGCGCGCAAATCCGTCCGGTGGGGTCCGTTCAGCAATGTCCTCGCCTGCCACTCCTCCCGTTTTCAGACAGTAAAGAATTCCCATGGCCAAACCAAAAGCAAGCAAAGTCGTTCTCGCCTATTCCGGCGGCCTCGATACCTCCATCATCCTGAAATGGCTGCAAACCGAACTCGACGCAGAGGTCGTTACCTTTACCGCCGACCTCGGACAGGGCGACGAACTTGAGCCGGCGCGCAAGAAAGCCGAGATGTTGGGCATCAAGGAAATCTACATCGAGGACCTGCGTGAGGAATTCATTTCCGATTTCGTTTTCCCGATGTTCCGCGCCAATGCCGTCTATGAGGGGGTCTATCTGCTTGGCACGTCCATCGCCCGTCCGCTGATTTCCAAACGGCTGGTCGAAATTGCCGCGGAAACCGGTGCTGATGCCATCGCCCATGGCGCAACCGGCAAGGGCAACGACCAGGTCCGTTTCGAACTGTCCGCCTATGCCCTCAATCCCGACATCAAGGTGATCGCACCCTGGCGCGACTGGTCGTTCAAGTCTCGCACCGACCTGATCGAATTCGCCGAAAAACACCAGATCCCGGTTCCCAAGGACAAGCGCGGAGAAGCCCCGTTCTCGGTGGATGCGAACATGCTGCACTCATCCTCCGAGGGCAAGGTACTCGAAGACCCTTGGGAGGAGGCACCTGAGTATGTTCACATGCGTACCGTTTCACCGATGGACGCACCGGACCAGCCAACCGATATAGTGATCGATTTCGAAAAGGGTAATCCGGTCGCGCTCAATGGCGAAGCAATGAGCCCGGCAACTCTTTTTGCCAAGCTAAATGATCTTGGCCGTGATAATGGCATAGGTCGTCTTGACCTTGTTGAAAACCGGTTTGTCGGCATGAAATCGCGCGGCGTCTATGAAACACCAGGCGGCACAATCCTGCTGGCTGCACACCGTGCGATCGAATCGATCACCCTTGACCGCGGCGCGGCCCATCTCAAGGATGATCTGATGCCGCGTTACGCCGAGCTGATCTATAATGGTTTCTGGTTCTCGCCAGAGCGTGAAATGATTCAGGCCGCCGTGGATCATTCCCAGTCCCATGTGGAAGGCAAGGTGCGCCTGAAACTCTACAAGGGCAATGTGATTGTCACCGGACGCCAGTCCGACAAGTCGCTCTATTCCGAGGAACTGGTCACCTTCGAGGATGACCAGGGTGCCTATGACCAGAAGGACGCTCACGGCTTTATCCGCCTCAATGCGTTGCGTCTGCGCACACTGGCGGCACGTAACAGAAAACTCTGATAACCCACATGCGATAATCAAAAACCCGGGCCGGAGGCGTTAGTGCCTCCGGCCTTTTTAGTTGTCAAAAGTTTTCGCAATCCGCCTGTGTGAATACCACGCTGACCAATTGTCATCTGTCGGCACTAACGTTAGGTTGTCTTCGGGATGGCGTGATTTCATGTCAAAGGGGCAGGTTTCAAATGGCAAAAAGCGCATCGGGCAGTCCATATGCCGCTCACAAGGCGAATGCACGTTCAGCGCAACAAAAGCGCGTGCTGATTTGGACGCTCGCCTTTCTCACCCTTCTTGTTCTCATCGCAGTCGCCATATGGCTTTACATCAATCGGGAGCGCCCGGTCACAACGCTCAATGTCGCCGCCGGTCCCTACCGTTCCGACTCTTTTGAACTGATGAAGGAAATCGCCGATGTTGTTTCCCGCCAGTCTGATATTCTTCGCATAGTTGTCATCCCGACCAAGGATTCAAGCCAGAATATCGCCCTGCTGAATGCTGGACGGGTATCTGTGAAGGAAGGCAATAACGGCCATAGAGTATTCAATGACAATTATAATATCGAGGAGAGCGATCTGGAAAACCCGGGCAGGGTAATCGACGGGAAGCAATTGGCCCAGGAAGAAAAAAGCCGCGGAGTTTCGGAAACCTACCTCCCCGTTCATCTGGCAACAATTCGCTCGGATACACCGGTGTCCTCCTCAATTCAACTGATTGCAGAATTGTTTCCCGACTATTTTCAGGTGATCACCAGCGATAATTCCGATATTCGCCGTTTCAAGCATCTTGAAGGCAAGCGCGTCGCAATTCCCCTGTTCGGCACAGACGAATTCCGCTCTTTCTGGGCAATTGCCGATCACTATGATGTCGCGATCAGTTCTGTAAAATGGCATGCCATGCCGTTTGCGCAAGCCGCCGATGAACTGCTTTCCGGCAAGGTTGATGCGCTGTTTACCGTTCGCTCGCTGCGCGACCGTCTTATTCTCAATCTTTACGAAGACGCGGCGCTCAAGGGTCAGGATTTGAAACTTGTCGAAATAGACCAGGCGCCTGCGATCGCGATCAAGCGCCCGTTCCTGCGGGCGCGGAGATGCCCAAGGGCACCTATAGCGGTTCACCCGTGATCGCCGATACGCGATATGATCAGCGCGTCGGTAACCCGCACGCTGGTTACCCGCGAGGATATGGACCCCGAGCTCATCCAGCGAACTGACCCGCATCCTGTTTCGAAAACCGCCTTGATCTGGTCATTCGGTTTCGCTCTCGCCTCCGCCATTCAGAAACCCGATACTGGACACGGACTCTCAATTCCCCTACACGATGGTGCCAGCAGATATTATAATCGCGACCAGCCTTCCTTCCTGCAGGAAAATGCCGAACCCATTGCCCTCATCATCACCATCGCGGCGATGCTGTTTTCCGGTTTGCTTGCCTTGCGCGCACGCCTGACCAGCGGCCAGAAAAACCGCATGGACAGCTATAATTTCATGCTGCTCGAAATTGCTGACCGGGCCCGTTCCAGCAACAGTTCAGGTGAACTCATGGAAATGAAGAACGAACTTTACGGCATTCTGGAAACCGTTGTCCGCGCCCTCGACACGCGATGAAGTGACCGAAGAGGGCTTCCAGTCTTTCTCGCTGCTTTGGGAATCGGTTCGTGAGGTCATCAACGACCGTAGCCGCGAGCTTGTATCAACCTGAAGATTTTCAATCAGTGCCAAGCCTGTCCCCAAAAGGCAGGCTTGAAGGCCTTGCAGCTCTCTTCTGTCCGCCATACTGCGGTAAGGATGGTTCACGCGCCATGGTCGTGCGCAGCGGAAGACCCGGAACGACGCAAAACAGGATTTAGCGATGGCAAAGGCCGACAAGCAGAAGAAAAATCGGATCAACAAGGAACGTCAACTGGTCCGGAAAGTTTGGCCTGCCGAATTTTGATACCATCAGCGACAATGATTTCGAACCTGCCTTCAAGGCGGCGATGAAATCCGGCCTGAAGGACATCGACGCGATCGCCGAAGAACAGTCCAAACCCGGTTTCAAAAACACGATCATAGCCCTTGAACTGTCCGAGGAAACCCTGGACCGGGTTTCGGCAATTTTCTGGAACCGGGCTGGGGCCCACACAAATGAGGTGATCCAGAAACTCGAGCGCAACTCTGTCCCGAAACTTTCGCGCTATAGTTCCACGATTTCCATGAACAAGCCCTTGTTCAAGCGCATCGACACGCTTTGGCAAAACCGCAAGAAACTGAGACTAACCGCCGAAGAAACACGGGTGCTGGAGCGCTACTGGAAAGGCTATGTGAAATCCGGAGCAAAACTCGCCGCCAAACAGCAAAAGCAACTGGCCAAAATCAATGAACAACTGGCGGGACTGGGAACGCGTTTTGGTCAGAACATGCTCGCTGACGAATCAGTCTGGGCCTTGTTCCTCGGGGAGGCGCAACTTGCCGGCATTCCCGATTTTCTGAAATCGGCGATGGCTTCCGCTGCCACGGAACGCGGCGACAAGAAGGCAAATTTGCAATCACCCTGTCGCGCTCGATCATTGAACCTTTCCTTGACCTTCAGCGAAAACCGTGAACTGCGGGAAAAGGCCTTCAGGGCCTGGACCTGCACGCGGGCGAAAATGGCGGAGAAACCGACAACCGGCAAGATCGTTGCCGAAATGCTGAAGCTGCGCCAGAAAAGGCCAAACTGCTTGGCTACGACAACTATGCGGAACTCAAGCTCGACAACACGATGGCCAAGACCCCTGGCGCGGTTAACGAACTCCTGGAGACGGTCTGGGAAAAAGCCCGCCAGCGCGCCGGCGAGGAAGAGGCCGAATTGCAGAAGCTGATTATCGCCGAGAGGCAGGAACCACGAGGTCGCCCCCTGGGACTGGCGGCTACTATTCGGAAAAACTGCGCGCAGAAAAATTCGACTTTTCCGAAGCCGAACTCAAGCCCTACTTCCAGCTTGGATAACATCATCGACGCCTGCTTCGATGTGGCCAACCGCCTGTTCGGCATTTCGATTTCGAGGAAAAGAAGGCATTGCCGCCTATCATCCCGATGTGCGCGCTTTGCCGGTAAGGGATACAGTCCGGCAAACGCATTGCAACCTTCCTTGGGCGACTATTTTGCCCGTCCGTCCAAACGCTCCGGCGCCTGGATGAGCGCATTCCAGAGCCAGCACAAGCTCAAGACCGCAACAGGCAAAAAAGGCCAAATGCCGATCATCTACAACGTGATGAACTTCGCCAAGGGCGACCCCGCACTGCTGTCACTCGATGATGCGCGAACCCTGTTCCATGAATTCGGCCATGCCCTGCACGGCATGCTGTCGGATGTCACCTATCCGTCGGTGGCAGGCACTGCAGTTTCCCGCGACTTCGTCGAACTGCCCTCACAGCTTTACGAACACTGGCTGATGGTTCCGGAAATCCTGTCAAAATTACGCGGTGCATGCCAAAACCGGCAAGCCGATGCCCAAGGCGCTGCTGAAGAAGATCCTCGCCGCCGAAACCTTCAATTCCGGCTTCCAGACCGTCGAATTCACCTCGTCGGCGATCGTCGACATGGCCTATCACACCGCAGGCCGACGTCGAAGACCCGATGGCATTCGAGGCAGAAAAACTCAAGAGCCTCAACATGCCCGACTGCGATCACCATGCGCCACCGCACCCCGCATTTCGCCCATGTCTTTGCCGGTGACGGCTATTCAGCCGGCTACTATTCCTACATGTGGTCGGAAGTGCTCGATGCCGATGCGTTCCGGCCTTCGAGGAAACCGGCGATCCGTTCAACAGAAAGATCGCCAAAAAGCTGAAAAAACACATCTATTCGGCCGGTGGCTCGGTTGATCCGGAAAAGACCTACAAGGCCTTTCGCGGCAAAATGCCGTCACCCGAGGCAATGCTCGAAGGACGCGGGCTGGCATAGCCGCACCATTCCGGATCCTCACTGTCAATCCGGATCCTTGGTCAGTTCCACGACTTCCTTCATCGACCGGCGCGCATCTTCGCGTGCCTGGCGAATTCCGCTTTGCGCTGCTTTTCCTCCTCCCGTGCCTGGGTGAAAGCCGAGGCAATCAGTCCGGCTGGAAGTGCAACAATGCCAAGCCCGATCATCAGGATGAAGAAGGTGAATAATCTTTCCGCCAAGGGTAACAGGATAAATGTCGCCATAGCCGACCGTTGTCAGCGTCGTTACCGCAAACCAGAAGGAGTGCGGGATGGAGCGGAACGCCTCCGGCTGGGCATCATGCTCGAAAATGTAGATGCCCACAGCCGTGCAGAACATCACGAGCACGGCAAAAAGAAACACCACCACCAATTCCCGCCAAACCAGTTCAAAGGCCCTTTGCAGCGTTTCCATATTGGCGACGAAGCGCAGCAATTTGGCAATGCGCAAAACCCGCAAGGTCCACAGGGCCTCACCGCCGGGAAGGCCGAAGAGCAAACCTGCCCAGAAGGGCGCAATCGCAATCAGGTCGATCAGTCCCCAGAAGCTGAAGACATAGCGTAGCTTTTTCTCGGACGTCCAATAACGCAGCCATATTCAACGGTGAAGATGACAACGATCACCCAGTCGAACCCCAGGATCGGACCCTTCCAATCGACCGGAAATTGCGGAAGCGTCTCAACAGCCATAAGACTGATTGAAATGACGATCAGGACAATCATCACATAGTCAAATGCATGTCCGTAGCGTGGATCCCTGCCCCAGATGAATTCACCGAGTTTCTGTTTCATCCCGCCTTCCCGTTAATGGCGTATGCGTCGATCGCGCACCAAATCATGGAAGCATAACCGCAAGACCCAAAAAGCCAAGCTGCTGCCCTTTCACTTTTGGGAAAAACACTGTATGGAACCGCCAGATTTTGAGGTGCAGGCCTGAAACGGCCAGAAGCACCCACCTCCCGAACAAGGCCAAAACGATGACCCTCCGCAATATTGCGATCATTGCCCATGTTGACCATGGCAAAACCACCCTCGTTGACGAACTTGCTGAAACAATCCTCGACCTTCCGCGAAAACCAGCGTACCGAAGAACGGATGATGGATTGCAACGATCTTGAAAAAGAGCGCGGCATTACCATTCTGGCCAAGGCCACCTCCGTTGAATGGAAGGGCACCCGCATCAACATTGTCGACACCCCCGGCCACGCCGATTTTGGCGGCGAAGTGGAGCGTATCCTTTCAATGGTGGATGGTGCAGTCCTGCTGGTCGATGCCGCCGAAGGCCCGATGCCACAGACCAAATTCGTGGTCGGCAAGGCCTTGAAGGTCGGCCTCCGGCCGATCGTCGCCATCAACAAGATCGACCGTCATGATGCCCGCGCCGATGAAGTCATCAACGAGGTCTTTGACCTTTTCGCCAATCTCGATGCAACCGACGAGCAGCTCGATTTCCCCATCCTTTACGGTTCGGGCCGCGACGGCTGGATGAATACCGAGCCTGAAGGGTCGAAGGAAGAAAAGCTTGCACCGCTCTTCGACCTGATCCTGGAACATGTCCCCGAGCCGACCGTCGCCGAAGGGCCGTTCCGAATGATCGGCACGATCCTGGAAGCAAACCACTTTCTAGGCCGCATCATCACCGGCCGCATCCACTCCGGCTCGATCAAGCCGAACCAGGCCGTCAAGGTGCTGCACGGCCGACGGCAAGACTGCTGGAAAACGGTCGTATCTCGAAAATCCTCGCCTTTCGCGGCATGGAACGCGTGGCGCTTGAAGAAGCCCATGCCGGCGATATCGTCGCAATTGCCGGCCTGTCCAAAGGCACGGTTGCCGATACGTTCTGCGACCCTTCGGTCAACGAACCCCTGATCGCCCAGCCGATTGACCCGCCGACCGTCACCATGTCCTTTATCGTCAACGATTCACCGCTTGCGGGCACCGAGGGCGACAAGGTCACAAGCCGTGTCATCCGTGACCGCCTCTACAAGGAAGCCGAGGGCAATGTGGCCCTGAAAATCGAGGAAGCAGACGACAAGGACTCCTTCTACGTTTCCGGCCGCGGCGAATTGCAGCTTGCCGTTCTGATCGAAACCATGCGCCGCGAAGGCTTTGAACTCGCCGTATCGCGTCCGCGCGTTGTCATGCAGAAAGACGAAAACGGCCAACAAGCTCGAGCCGGTCGAGGAAGTCGTCATCGACGTTGACGAGGAATATTCCGGCACGGTTGTCCAGAAAATGTCCGAGCGCAAGGGCGAGATGATCGAATTGCGCCCTTCCGGCGCCAACCGCGTTCGCCTCGTATTCCATGCGCCGACACGCGGCCTGATCGGCTACCAGTCGGAACTCATGACCGATACTCGCGGCACGGCCATCATGAACCGCCTGTTCCATGCCTATGAGCCCTACAAGGGTCCAATCGGCGGACGTGTTCAGGGCGTGCTGATCTCCCACGATCAGGGCGAATCGGTCGCCTATGCGATGTTCAACCTCGAGGACCGCGGTCCCGTTCATCATCGACAGCGGTGAAAAAGTCTATGCCGGCATGATCGTTGGCATTCACACCCGCGACAATGACCTTGAAGTGAACGTGCTGAAGGGCAAGAAGCTGACCAATATGCGCGCTTCCGGCAAGGATGAGGCAGTCAAGCTGACACCGCCGATCCGCATGACGCTTGAGCGTGCGCTGTCCTGGATTCAGGACGATGAACTGATGGAAGTGACCCCGAAATCGATTCGCCTGCGCAAGCTTTATCTGGACCCTCATGAGCGCAAGCGCTTTGAAAGAAGCCAGAATCAGGGCGCCGCATAAGCATTTGTTTTCGCGCAATTAACTGGTTTGGGACTGAGCCGGTTCAATTCTGTGCCATTGTGAATCACAATTTGTATCAAGAATTTCAGGCTGTGGGTTTTTCTACCCGCAGCCTGTTTTTTTGTAAAAAGCCCTTGTTGGTTAACAAAAAGTTAACGTATGATTCTTCCATGAGCACGATTACAGTCAATACACGACGCGCCAGACGCGAGGACAGCGAGGCAATTGCCCGCTGTTCACGACCAGTCCTGGACCAATGCCTATTCCGGCATGGTGCCCCACAACGCCCTGAACCGCATGGTTCAGCGGCGCGGTCCCGCCTGGTGGGCCAAAGCCATTGACCGCCATACCGTCATGCTTGTTCTTGAAATACAGGAGCAGATCGTCGGGTACGCCACTATTGGCCGGAACCGCGTGAAGACCCTGCCTCACGGCGGCGAGATATACGAAATCTATCTGTTGCCTGAATATCAGGGCGTGGGCCTTGGCTCGCATCTGTTCCTGTCAGCCATGGGCGAACTCAAGCGCCGCAGTCTTCAAGGGAACGGTTGTTTGGGTACTGGCTGAAAACCACTCCGCCATCCGGTTTTACGAAAATGCGGGCGGAAGGAAGATCGCCGAAGGCAAGGAAACCTTCGACGGCAAGGATTTGAAAAAAATCGCCTTTGGCTGGGACTGAGTATTATTCCGCAATCGCGTTCGCGGTTCCCGAATAAGGTCCCTGTACGCCATAAAATTGCGGCTGGTTTCTGCCGCATAAGAAAAGCCGCCCCACGCCGTCAGCAACTTCCCTCGCCAGTTCATTGGCATTGTCATTGGCCAGCGCGTCAACATAACCAACCACGCAGGAAACCTTTTTGCCGGCCGGGGCCTCTGGTTCCGCCACTGTGGCAATCGCCAGAACCTGCCCGCGGCGCTTGGCATCAGCCGAGCCTGTATCGGGATCGATATTGTCGATAAACCAACGGTGTATCGTCGCAAATGGCACGCCGTCTTCGAGCCGCCACTCGATCACGTCATGTACCGAGTTCCATTGGGAAAAACCGGAACTGAATACGAAAGGATCATCCGCCGGGCCATAAGCCAGAAACTGGCGCAGGTCGCTTTCAGCGAAAAATACCGGATAATCGCCGAAGCCATTACAGACGGCTTCGCCGCCCATCTGTTCCTCTTCCTCGCTCTCAGCCGGCTTCCATTGACAGCCGTTTTCAAAGTCAAGCTTGCTGTATTGGCTGGTAATTGATTCCGCGAGTGCAGACCCCGATACCAAGATGAGGTTGGTCAAACTCATCAGCGCAAGTGAAAATCCGGCAAGTCTCATCTTTCATCCCTTCTTAACCACCCCGCCACTTCATGACGCAAATCTACCCACTTCGCGACCATTTGCCAATTGTATGTTAGCGCCAGTCGAAATACACACGCCTCAAACACAAACAGGATATTACCATGCGCGTAGAGGCAATCAGTGTCGGCAGCAACCCGCCGGAAGATGTGAATGTAATCGTTGAGGTCCCCGTTGGCGGACATCCGATCAAGTATGAACTCGACAAGGAGGCGGGCACTCTGGTAGTCGATCGCTTCCTTTATACCCCGATGACCTATCCGGGGAATTATGGCTTTGTGCCCCACACGCTTTCTCTTGATGGTGACCCGATTGATGTCCTGATCGCAAATTCCAGACCCCTTGTCCCTGGCTGCGTGATCAGCGTCCGTCCAATTGGCGTCCTGATCATGGAAGATGACGGCGGTCAGGACGAAAAGATCATCGCCGTTCCCTCGAAAGGTGTTTCCGCGCGCTTTGAGAACGTGAAAAACTACACCGATCTGCCGGAAATCACCCTGCAGCAGATCCAGCATTTCTTTGAACATTACAAGGACCTGGAGCCGGGCAAATGGGTCAAGATCGGCGACTGGATGGGCGCAAAAACAGCCCAGAAAATGATCATGGAAGCCATTGAGCGCGCCAGAAAATAGCGTTGGCACTTTTCGGCCGGTCAGTCAGGGCACTATAGAAGATTCAGCATTTCAATCATTTCCGGCGTAGCGGGAAGTCGCAAGGTCTTGTTCCTGCCCGTTTGGCCGCCTGTGATCTCGATCGAGGTTCTCGCAATGCCGAGTTGTGTTGCCAGCAGCCTGACCAGGGCCTTGTTCGCGTTGCCGTTTTCCGGCACAGCCCTGACGCTGGCTTTGAGCCAGGTTTTCCCGTCGACATCTTCGTGGCGGCCTCCCAAGGTTTCAGATCGGGCATTGGGCGTCAGCCGGATGCGCAGACGCACCATTTCGTCAGTCAAGGGTTCGATAACACCCATCACGACCGACACTTTAACAGCTTCACCGGCACTTCTTGCGTCAGATCACATTGGGATAGATGTAATAGACGATGATGCGCTGCAGAAAGAAGATCGCAAAGATCAGGATGATCGGCGAAATATCAATCGTACCCAGATTGGGCATGAAGCGACGAATGCGGCTGAGCGCCGGCTCGGTCAACTGGTAGAGAAAATTGCCGATCATCGCGACAAACTGGTTGTTTGAGTTGATCACGTTGAAGGCAAACAGCCAGGAAAAGATCGCGCTTGCGATGATGATCCAGACATAGAAGTCGAGGGCAATCAAAACAACATCCAGAATGGCACGCATCTCACAATCTCCATATGGGCTTGTTGCCCGCAATTTCCGTTCGTTTCACATAGCCTTGCTGTTATGAGGTTTCAAGGATGTAAAAAACTTCCACTTTGACGTCTAACGAACATGGTTTTCAGCAGGCCCTACCCAGTCATTCAAAAAGTTCTGCAACCAGGCCCTGATTGCCCAGTCATATTGCAGCCGTCCGGCAATGTGATCACGTCGAACCTGTGCGCCATGGAGTGAGAAGCGATGCTCCGCCTTGACGGTCCATCGGTAAACCATGGCGAAGGTCAATTCGGCATGAAACTGAACCCCGTAGGCCTTGTCCCCCACCTTGATTGCCTGATTTTCATATTCGTGGCCAACAGCCAGAAGCTCTGCACCTGAAGGAAGCGTAAAACCTTCGCGGTGCCATTGATATACCATATCCGGCCAATCCATCATTGCCTTGCCGACATCGGTTGCTTCCAGCGGGTAATACCCGATCTCGGCAAATTCCCGCTCATTGGCCGATACCGAGCCACCCAACTGCTTGGACAGCATTTGCGCGCCCAGGCAAATTCCGAAAAACGGCTTGTTCTCGCGAAGCGGCGTGGCGATCCAGTCGATCTCGCGCTTGACGTATTCCTCATTGTCATTGGCGCTCATGGGGCCGCCAAAGATAATGGCACCCGCATGCTCTTCCAATGTCTGCGGAAGCGCCTGACCGAGCGGCGGACGAACAATGTCGATGTCATAACCCATAGCTTCGAGCATTGTGCCAAGACGTCCGCAGGAAGATGTTTCCTGATGTAATACGGCAAGAATCCGGGGTTTTGGCTTGCCAGGAATCAGCGCCTCGTCGGGATTGAAATACATTGCGGTTCAGCTCTCCCGCCGGGCGCGAACCCGTTGCTTCATTGCGATCCTGTCCTGAGTTTCGACTTCCATCAATTGGGCAATGCGCCAGACAACATTGTCTTCCAGTTCATGCATTTTCCCATCGGCAAAAACCATCTCCCACATATGCTCGATAATCGCGATGCGCTGGTTGCGATCCAGCCGCGCCTTGAGAAGGGAAGTAAACCGGTAAAGATCAACAGCTTCGCCATCTGCCTCGCGCGCGGCAGCAAACAGCTGGGAAAACTCACCTTCGGACAAGTCGTATTGTCCTATCAGGATTTCCTTCATTCTTGCCTGCTCCGCATCCGTGATCCGCCCGTCAGCAGCAATCACATGGAACATCAGAGCTGCTTCCGCCAATTGCTGATCATTGGCAATACGGTTCACTCCGGCATCTTCACTGCCGGAACGCTCATCACTAAAAAAGTTTCTCAGGAGATCAAACATGCTCATGATTTAGGGTCAAACAGGCAAGAAATAAACCCTGGCTGAAACATTATGTCAGCCGGGTGTTGTTGATCCTGCCAAGTCTCCCGTCCTGTTCCTTCCAATGAGCATGGTTGAGAACAGTACCGCTTGAACGAACCTGTTCAATTTGTTCGAGGGAAAAATCGGCATATACCCAACCGGGCCTGTTGAGTGCACCCATGGCGAGGACACCATTTTCCGGAAACCCTTTATCAGATGGACCATAGACAGCAGCCGCACCAACGCTGATATCGGCAGCCTCAGTCCATGGCGCCTCTCCAACGAGCGGCGCATGGATTACAACACACTGGTTCTCCAGCGCGCGCGCCATACAACCGGTCCTGACCCTTGTGTAACCGGCAAACGTCTCGGTTACCGACGGCACCAGCAAAATCTCTGCCCCGGCCTCTGCCATTGAACGGGCAATCAACGGAAATTCGCTGTCATAGCAAATCACGATACCAATGCGGCCAAGGGCAGTTTCGTGGATCTGCACCGTATCTCCGGGGGCAATATCCCACTCTTCTCTTTCAAAGCGGGTCATGATCAGCTTGTCCTGGATGCCGGTCTTGCCTGCAGGCGAAAATAGTTTGGCGCGGTTGGTCGGGCGCCGATCCGGATCGGAAAAAACACTCGCGGTTGCCCCGCAAATATAAACCTGATGCTTTTCGGCGAGTCGCTGGTGAAGCCGGTCAACCTGCGGCATGTAGTTCGATACCGTCCTTATCGTCGCCTCAAGGTCATCGGTTACAGAAACCCCGCCAAGACTGGCGAGTTCAAGCGCACCATATTCAGGAAAAACCAGCAGCTTCGCGCCATTGGAAACCGCCTCCTCTACCCAATTGATCAGCTTGGTTTCAAACTGCTCCCAGTTCTCGAACCAGTCCAGCGGGTAGGCCGCCGACGCTACGCGTATCATGCGCGAATTGTTTTCAGTCGATTTTGTCAAAGCTCACGAATCCAGAATTCCATGATTTTCCCGCTCTCTTGCCGTTCGCCAATGTCACGCCATGAAAACATTGCGGTAATCCCGTCCGCCTTTTCATAACCCCGATTTTTCCAGAACGCATCAAGCGGCGAATAACCGGCCGGTTGCGCAGGGTGTTTGTCCGGCCGCTTCACGGCGCAAAAACAGCAATGGGTAAACCCTTGAGCCATGGCAAAGGCTTCCCGTTCATCAAAAAACCGGTGCCCAATGCCCCGCCCGCGCCATTGCGGCAATAGAACCGATTCTGCGCAATAGAAAGTCTTGCTTATATCAATCGGTGATCCAGAAAAAGCTTCGGCAAATTCATCGTGATGATCAGCCAGGGGAGTGCCGGTCGCCGCACCAACAAGCCGCGTGTCTTCATAGGCACCAATGATGACTGCCTGTTCGCTTTGCCGGTAAGCCTGCAAATAATTCTGCTCATAGGCAATGTCCCCGTCATACAGATAGGGAAAATCCCGAAATACCGAAATTCGCAATTCGGCAAGTTCGGGAATGACCGTTTCCAAATCCTGTTTTTCAATGATCCGGACATCCAATGGACACATCTCCCGAAGGCGAACTGAAAGCCAAGCTGCAAACACTGACCGGAAAAAGCCAACAATCGGTTGGCGCTTGAACCCTTCAGCTCAACCAAGCACCTGTCGTTTCCAGTCTTCAAGATTGTAGTGCGTTGCAACGCGGGTGATCTTGCCTTCCCTGAGCGAGAAAAAGGTCCCCGCCGGAAGGACATAGCGTTGCCCCATCGCCTTGGGCAGACCCTCATCGGTTTTCAGATACTGGCCATTGACGACAAATTCCGCAGCACCGCGCGTGCCGTCCTCGTTGGAAAAAAGGACGATATCGCTGAGTTCCTCCTTGTAACAATCGCTCATGTGCGAATTGAAGGCATGGAATTTTTCCTTGCCCGGCCGCACAGGCCCCTGATTGACGTGATGCTCCACCTGTTCATCGAGCAACGCTTCAAGCGCTTCGAGATCACCGGAATTGAAGGCTTCAAAATAGGCTTTGAGAACCGGAATCGCAGACATGAAGTACTCCGTCTTATCAATTTGAAACCGCAAAAGGGTTTCGCAAATCACCGGGAAAAATGGTGCCGCTTATAGGATTTGAACCTACGACCCCCGCATTACGAATGCGATGCTCTACCAACTGAGCTAAAGCGGCACTTGGCAGGGCATTAAGCACAAAAGCAGGGGCAATAAAAGCCCCTGCCCCTGATGATTTCCACTCAAAATGCCGGCTCACCAATTTCAGGGCAACCCTAGAAAATTCCGAACCGTTTCGGCTTTGGTTTCAGGTCTTCGTCCCGAATACCTGGATCATCAGGCCTGCGGTCGAGGATGAATTCGGCCTTTGAGTGTTTGACATCCTGCTTGCCGTTTTCGCTCTTTTTGGAAGCATCTTTCTTTGCATCATTACCATTGATCGCCTTTGACGGCGCTGCTGCTTTTTCTTCCTTGCCGCCGCCGGTTACCACGTCAGCTTCAACCGGTTTTTCATCCACCTTTTCCGCAGCATGATCGACTGTGGCATCCGCAGCATTATTGGCCTCTTCATCCGGCTTGCCGATCGGCGTTACCGTAGATGTGATTTCGCCTATCTGTTCTTTCGGCTCAAGGTCTGCGGAACTTGCCTCGTCCTTGTCTGCGGGCCTTTGATCTTCATCAGCAATAACTTCAGCATCAACCGTCAATGCCGCGTCATCTGTGTCAGCCTTTGCACCAGATTTTCCGATTGTGTCATCGGGTTTGGTATCTGCCGCCCTTGTTGCCAAAGCCGCACCGGCAGTTGCTGACACAGGCGCGGTTTCGTTTCCGGTTTTTGTTGGAGCATTCGAAACCGGCTTTTCAACGATGGGCGCTTTCTCGGGTTCGCGGATAAGGTCCTCAAGCCCTTCAGCATCAAGCACTTCTGCCGTTGGCGCATCCAGTTGTTCGAGTGGCACTTTCCACTCAAATGCATCAACACGCCCGGTGAGGGGAGAAATCGGCAGCCATTTGTCGGAAATATAGCCATCGGCAGTCCAGGCAGCATCCTTTGGTGAACGCACCGCCCGGGACAGCCAGTCTCGCATACGGCCCTTGTCGCCAAACTCGCCTTCCTCGATTTCCGACATCAGCAGACAGGCTCTTTCACTTGGCTTGGTCAAAAGGACTGATTTCAACGCCTCGCGCGCAAGTCTCCAGTCATGGGCATCTAACGCCGCTTCCGCGATCGCGAAATTGCCTTCGGGATGGTTCGCCTTCATTGCCGCGAGTTTCTTTGCCCGCTTCAACCGGTCCGCTGCCGAATCCCCCATGCGCAAATGCACATAGGATGCAGCAAGATCTGGATGCGGCTCTTTCTTCCAAACCGTCTCGATCATGCCGGCAGCACGGCCAATATCGCTGTTTCGAGCCAACGCCTTTGCTCCGATAACAGCAGCCGGAACCAGCGTCGGGGCAAGTTTGTGTGCCTCACGGGCAAGTTTGGCAGCCAGAACCGGATCTGCCGGTTCGCAAGCCATCGCTTGAGCAGTCAAAAGCACGGCCCTTTGGCGCTTGGCGGTGTCCTTGTCGATCAGTCCCGCCGACTTGTTCGCTTCGAGAGCCTTGAGAGCACCTTCCCAGTCACCATCCATTGACGCGTAGCGCAGTTTCGCATTGCCGGCCCATGGAAGCGACGGAGCCGCCTTGTGGGCTTCTTCGGCATAATGACGGGCGGCGTCCTTTGCACCCTGACGTTCGGCTTCCAGGTACAGCCCGCGAAGCGCAACAAGGCGCGTCTCGTCATTTTCGAGCATGCCTTCAAAGCGCTTGCGGGCGTCTTCACGCTTGCCCTCGAGCAGCGCAGACTGGGCATCCAGCAGGTCAACCAGGGGTTCGCGGCCCAGGAGGCGAACGCTTTCCTTAGTAAAGCGCCTTGCGCTGGCCGCATCACCCGAATTCGCCGCAATCAGCCCCTGTGAAAGCGCCCTGTATCCGCGATCCTTTTTCCTCGCGCTGAAGAACCGCCGCATGATCTTCGGTGAGTCCAGAATGGTTCGCGCCAGCCACCAGATAATCATTATGGCAGATACAATTGCCACCAGGCCAACCAGAACGACCATCAGGCTCGTCTTGTATTCGTTGCCCTGCCAGTCGAGCACGACGTCGCCGGGACGGTCAGCAAACCAGGCAAAACCCAACCCCAGGAAAAGAACAACAAGCAGGAACAGAAGCACTCTTATCATGATCGTTACTCCTGCTGGCCGGTTTGTTCTGCACTCAATTCACCAATGACGGTCTCAATCAGTGACTTGGCCATGATGCGATCATCGAGCGCGGCCACCCATTGGGTCGAAACCGCCTTGGCTGCATCATTGAGGTTGTCCCATTCTGACCGCGCCGCAGGCAGATCGGCTGAAATCAACGCAGCCTCAATTCGTGAAAGTACGGCTGTCGTACTGTCTCCGCTCACCGGCCCGGACGGGCGAACCTGCACCAGCGTCCTGGCACTCGCCATGAATTTGTCGAGAATTCCACCGCCTTCACTATCAGTTGCCTCGGCAGTCAATATCTGGTCCGAAACGGCCTGGAAGGAGGATAACAGATCCGAATTGGTACTGATGCCGCTTTCGGCCAGCGGCTTTAGCGCGGCGATTGCCTCGATCCCGCCGGCAAGCGCTTCTGCCGCAGCCAGTTCACTGGCAAATCGTCCACCTTGTTCGAGCACATTGCCAAGTGCCCTGGCACTGACCGAACGTGCCACCTTCTGGCTTTCAATTGCCGCGCTCGCCGCCTTTTCAACTTCCCCCATGGAGGGAAGGATTTTGTCATTCACAGAGGCTTCCAGCGAACCGAGGCGCTCACCGAGCACTGTCAATGTCTGACGGGCGTTTTCCAGACCTCCTGCAAGTTCCTCGGTTCTGGCACCAAGAGCATCAACTTTTGCGCCCAGCCCATCGAGAACTGAAAGGTCTTGCCTGACCGCAGCAAGTTCCGTCGCCGTATCACCATTGGCCGCAGCCTCACCAAGGCGCGCCTCCAAGGCGTCAAGGCGCTGGGCCAGAGCCTGGCTTTCGCCTGAAAGCGCTGTCTTAAGTGCATCCATGTCGACTGATGTACCTCCACCACTATCGACAATCCGCTCGTTGAGCTCGGCGATTTGCGCCGATGTCGCATCAGCCTTTTGCGCAGCCGCTTCAGCTGTCGCAAGCGCCTGCTCTACTGTTTGTGCAGTCTCAGGCCAAGCCCCTTGGGCGCTGTCCGCAAGTTGTTCCTCAACCGCGCCTATCTTTGCAGACAATTCGGCAATCGTGGCGGAAACATCGCCTTCACCTGCACCAGAATCTGCGACGGCGCTCAGCACATCAAGTCGGGCCGCTATATCTGCAATTTTTGCATTGGCGGCCTCAATTTCGCCGGAACCACCCTGTCCGGAAAAAAGCCCGCCGATCACCGGCACGCCCTGAAGATTACCGGTATTGTTCAAGATACCGAGGCCACCAAGTGTCACCGCACCGCCAACCAGTCCCGAAAGCAGCATTGAAAGTATCGAGCTGCCGGTTTTCGATTTTTCAACCATTGGCATTCCCCGACCAGCATTGCCCTGCGGCGTATCTTCCCTGCTGACCTTCTCGACCTTCGCACTTCCGGCTTGATCGCTTTTCTTGGCGCCCGCGGCTTGTTCACCATTACCCGGCTTCACATTTGCGGATTGTGATTTGTCATCAACGCTTGCCGCCATGAGCCCTGCCTTGTCAGTATCGGCCTTTGCAGCGTCAGGCTGTGGCTTACCGGAAGCCTCTTCCGCACCGGCATCTTGCCCGGCTTGGGCAGCGTCATCCGCCTTTTCAGGATTTGCTTCGAGATCAATCGTCTTTTCAGGTTTTTTGCGACGGCCGGAAGGGTGTCTTTTAGGTGTGTTTGCCATTTTACGTCCATTTGCCCCGCTTCCATCAACAGAAGCTGGTAATTACACAAGCATATCTGCCTGGTTCATTCAACGAATGACCATAAAAAACCGTACACAAATCGAAAAATGAACGTATACTATTATACGCTTCAGCAGTCACCTTCAGAAAATTCCAGCAGGGCGTCTATCATGCCTTCCTCATCCGGGCTGCTGGCGATTATCACCTGCCCTTGAAGCGTGGCGGGAATCCGGGATGCACAGTTTTCGGATATTGCCAGCAAACGACAATTTCCCAGTTGTTCAATCCCGCCGAAATCAGACAAGACCTTAAAGAACTTTTCAACACTTTTGGGCGAAAAAAACGTTATTATTCCGTTATTTAACGATTCGAGCACTTGTATGAAGCGTTGCCCCGGGGGCTCTGTTTCGCAAATCCGGTAGACCTCCCACAAGGAAAGGCCCAATCCGGACTTTTCAAGTTCACCCACAAAATCAAATGCCCGCACCTCGCCACAGATATAGAGGCCACAGGCCGAACTCTTGGCAAACTCGCGTGGAATCAACTCAGCCAGATCAGCTGCCGTCCCTTTTCCTTGCCGTACATCTTTATACCCTTTAGCCACAAGATCAGCCATTGTGCGCGGGCCGACACAAAAGCAGGGAAGGTCCGTAAAGGGCATTGCTGTGCCCAAAATATCCAATGCTTCCAGGGCAGCTGTCGAAGTGAAAACCAGAAAATCGGGTTTGATTTGAGGGCGGGGATTTCCGACAGGTTCTATCCCGAAAAGCGGAAAGATCACCGGTTCAAAACCGGCTGCTACCAGCTTTTCGGCAGTTCGCTCACTGTCGGCAAGTCGCCGGGTGAGCAGCACCTTCATGATGCGCCCTGCCAGTCTTCAAAGAAATCCTCACCAGCTTGAAGGCGCAACGCCTCGGCAAGGGAAGTGCCAAGCGCAATACCATCGCTTGACGCGCATTCACCGCGTTTTTCGTAAACCGTCCGGCCATCGGGCGAGAGAATCATGCCATGAAAGAATATCTGGTCGCCGGAAATCACCGCATGCCCGGCGAGAGGAGTTCTGCATGAACCATCCAGCGCTGCAAGAAATGCCCGCTCAGTTTCAAGCGCAGTATGCGTATCAGCATCATTGAGCGGCTTCAGCAACTCGCCAATCCGCTGATCCCCGATCCGCGTCTCTATACATATCGCGCCCTGGCCGGGGGCCGGAGGAAAGTCGTTTATGTCAAAATGGGATGCAGCAACATCCCCCATGCCAAGCCTGTTAAGACCCGCAGCCGCAAGGAGCGTTGCATCAGCAACTCCGTCAGCAAGCTTTTTCAGCCGAGTTCTGAACATTGCCACGAAACTCCACGACCTCAAGGTCAGGCCGCAAACGCAACAACAGGGCTTTCCGCCTCAGCGAAGACGAACCCACCACCGCACCCTGCGGCAACTCATCCAGCGTCTTCACCTTGTGGGAAACAAAAGCATCCTGAGGAGCCTCGCGCGGCAGATAACAAGATAATTCGAGGCCGTCGGGAAGAACTGTCGGCATGTCCTTGGAGGAATGAACGGCGATGTCAATCCGCCCGTCCAGCAAGCGCTCTTCAATCTCCTGCGTAAACAGCCCCTTTCCGCCAATCTCCGAAAGCGGACGGTCAAGCACCCGGTCACCCCGTGTACTGATGACCTCGATTTCCACGTCGATGTCATTTCCATGGGCCGCCATCAGCCGGTCCCGCACCTCATGGGCCTGTGCAAGGGCAAGATCACTTCCCCGGGTTCCGATATGAATGAGAGCTCGTTGGCGATGACATGGACCTGATAACCCTTTAATTGTTGCTTCGGCCTGTTTTCTTTGGAACTGCCCTCTGATAACTCAGGCTTACTGGATGGGGAAACAATCAAGCTGCCTTTTCCGGCTCCAAACCCTAATTGGTTTAGTGAAAATTCATGCGCGGCACAATGCAGGTCCTTGGAATTGAAACCAGTTGCGATGAAACAGCCGCAGCCGTGGTTTCGCGCGCGCCTGACGGAACCGGACGGATAATCTCCAATATTGTCTATTCGCAAATCAGCGAACATGCCGGATATGGCGGCGTTGTTCCGGAAATCGCGGCAAGGGCCCATTTGAGCAGACTGGACAATATCATTCTGAAGGCCCTTGAGGAGGCAAACACTTCCCTGGACGAACTCGACGCAATCGCTGTTACTGCCGGGCCCGGCCTCGTCGGCGGCTTGCTGACCGGCGTAATGACGGCAAAGGCGATCTGCGCCGCTGCAGGCATTCCGTTTCTGGCCATCAATCACCTTGAGGGGCATGCCCTCACTGCCCGGCTGACCGACAACCTTGCCTTCCCCTATCTTCTGCTGCTGGTTTCCGGCGGCCACACACAATTTCTTGAGGTCAGCGGTGTCGGGCAATACAGGCGGCTGGCAACAACCATTGATGACGCACTGGGGGAAGCCTTCGACAAAACCGCCAAATTGTTGTCGCTTGGCCATCCCGGAGGGCCGGAAGTTGAAAAGGCCGCCTTGTCGGGCAATCCGCATCGCTTCGCATTTCCGCGCCCCCTTTCCGGCAAGTCGGACGTCAATTTTTCGTTTTCAGGCCTGAAAACCGCTGTACGACAAACCGCCAACCGGCTTGCCCCCCTCAGTGAACAGGATGTAAGCGATATTTGCGCCTCGTTTCAGGCGGCAATTCTGGATGTACTTTGCGACCGGACCCGCAAAATGATCTCGCGATTTGAAACTGCCCATCCCGGTATTGCAGGCAATCTAGTCGTGGCAGGCGGCGTTGCCGCCAATGTAGCGATCCGTACCGGCCTTGAAACAGAAACGGCACTTGCCGGCTGGAAGATGATCGCCCCTCCCCTTGGCCTCTGCACGGATAATGGTGCAATGATTGCCTGGGCAGGGCTCGAACGCCTGGCATTGCCGGATGAATTTGCACCGTCATCCTTTGATATCGCTCCGCGTTCGCGCTGGCCACTGGATGAGGAGGCCTCGGCCCTGATCGGATCCGGCAGAAGGGGGACAAAGGCATGAACGCACCGCAACGGCGTATCGGCATTCTGGGATCCGGCGCCTGGGGCACGGCGCTCGCCTGTGTTTGCGCCAGAAACGGTTACCGGACCCTGATCTGGGCGCGCAAAAGCGACATTGTATCCTCCATCAACCGGCAACATGAAAACCGCGCCTATCTGCCGGGCATCAGATTGCCCGACGAACTTCACGCGACAACCGAATTGGCCGAAGTGGTCCGGCACGCCGAAATACTATTTCTGGTGATCCCCGCCCAGAGCGTTGAGGACATCACAAAATTGATCAGTTGCATGGTTTCGCCCGCTGTTCCGCTTGTTCTTTGTGCCAAGGGCATCAATCGGAAGACAGGGAAACTGCCGGCGCAAACCGTATCAGAGCATCTGCCGAACAACCCGGTGGCAGCACTATCAGGTCCGAGCTTCGCAACGGATGTTGCCCATAACCTGCCGACAGCGGTTACCCTGGCTGCAGAGCAGATAGAGCTTGCCGAGGAACTCTCGCAAATCATCTCCGGCCCCGCCTTCAGGGTCTACGCCTCTGATGATTTGAAGGGGGTTGAACTTGGTGGCGCCCTGAAAAACGTGATTGCCCTTGCTGTCGGCGTATGCCGGGGCATGGGATTGGGGGCCAGCGCCGAAGCTGCCCTGATTGCCAGGGGATTTGCCGAGTTGAATCGGCTCGCAGTCAAACTGGGCGCAAGACCCTCAACCCTGATGGGCCTATCCGGGCTTGGTGATCTGGTTCTGACGTGTTCGGGTGAGCAATCCAGAAATTTCTCTTTTGGCATGACCCTTGGAAAAGTCGATACCGTAACCGCCATGCCTGCCGGCCTGAAACTGGCCGAAGGCGCTCTGACCGCATCAATTGCGGCAAGGATCGCCCGTGAAAATGCCATCGAGGCACCAGTAATCTCTGCGGTTGACCAATTGATGGAAGGCACGATAACTGCCAGACAGGCAGTCTCCGCGCTGCTCGCCCGCCCTCTCAAGAAAGAATGAACCGAAAGCGATCATCATGCAGTATTGGCTATTCAAATCCGAACCCTTCAAGTGGTCCTGGGAACAACAAAAAGCAAAAGGTAAGGCCGGCGAAGAATGGGACGGTATCCGCAACTATCTGGCCCGAAACAACATGCGCGCCATGGAATTGGGGGATCTTGCCTTCTTTTATCATTCCAATGAAGGTCTGGAAGTTGTTGGCATCGCCGAGGTTTGCGCTTTGTCCCATCCGGATTCGACCACAGACGACGAGCGCTGGGACTGTGTGGATATCAGGGCCGTTTGCGATATGCCGAGGCCCGTTACCCTCAAGGACGTGAAAGCCAACGAAAAGCTCTCCAATATGTCCCTGGTGACTTCCATGCGCCTTTCAGTTCAACCGGTAAAGGAAGATGAATGGATGGAAGTGTGCCGCATGGGCGGTCTGGACGGCAAAACGCTGAAGTCGCTTTGAGGTCAATCCCTTCCATGAAGGACAGGGTGCGCTTCGTACTCAAAAACACGACGCAGACCACCCCGCCCCATGTTCCCGAAGTCAGGCTCTATCTTGCCGATGAAGCCCACCAGCTCTGGCAGAAGACAGAAGACGAACTGGAGGCCATTGGCCTGCCTCCCCCGTTTTGGGCCTTTGCCTGGGCAGGCGGCCAGGGCCTTGCTCGATATATCCTTGATCACCCTGAAACCGTTTTCGGCAGGAAAGTACTCGATCTGGCAACGGGCTCCGGCCTGGTGGCAATTGCTGCAGGACTGGCTGGCGCAAGCAGTGTCACGGCCAACGACATAGATCCCTTTTGTGGCGCAGCTGTCGAATTGAATGCGCAGGCCAATTCACTGGCACTCGATTTTGACCCTGATGATCTTCTGTCAGCTTCAATCGACAGGTTCGATAACCATGACACGATCCTTGCCGGAGATGTCTTTTATGACCGCACGATGGCAATCGGTTTTGAGACACTTTTAAAGCAGCTTGCCACCGCCGGCAAAACGGTCATCGTCGGAGATCCCGGCAGGTCCTATTTTCCGCGATCTGGAATGCAGATGCTTGCCGAGTATCAAATCCCCGTCTCTCGCGCCTTGGAGGACAGCGAAATCAAACGCACCCGTGTCTGGTGCATTGACCAGTCACATTCTTGAAAATCCTGCTGTTTGCCCTTTTACCATGTGCGCCGGGGGCCCGTATCGATATGATAAAATCCTTGGCCGGAGTAGTAACTGTATCCGCCAACGGCCTTTTGCGATTTCAAAAACTCGGTGACACCGCTGGGCCCGCCCTGAACGCTGAAGTCGACCGCGCGACAACTCAGGTGATAGGATCTCGGTTTTCCGCCTTTCAGCTTGTTTTCGAGCGGCCAGCGATGGGTCGAATGCACCCGAACCGGCCCGAACTTGCGGGCAACACGGCGCAGCACTCCCTTGAGTTTGAGAGGAACGCACCATTTCGTGTCATTCCACTCAATCGGTGCAGGCCGCAAAAGCGCGCAGCCATTCAGAACAAAGGCCAAAACAAGAATTAGGGAAATCGGCTTCAATCGGCTCATGGAACCACATGGCAGACCCGTGCGTCCCGGCACGGGGTCGACGCCACTCCTTACGCAAATACAAACAGGAAGCCTGAGTTTGTATCAAAGCCGTTAAGATTGCGTTAGGCTGATGCCCTGACAGCCTTTCACCCTTCGCCCATCTGTGCCAAAGCCCGGACTATCCCCGCCAGGTGCGCCGTGGCCCGGAATCGATGTGGAAGTAGCCGGAACGATAGCGTTTCAACCCGCCGACATGAGGGTGGCTCCTCAAAAACCTCAACACCTTGCTGCCATCCCCCCGCACGCGAAAATCAACTGCCTGACAGCGAAGGTGGTAGGAATTCCTCGCTCCACCAATCCGCCGGTTCTTGGTATGGGAGCGATGGGTCGAATTGATGGTCACGGGGCCATATCTGCGCGACACTTCATGAATGACCGCCTTCAGCTTGGAAGGCACACAATCCCATGGCGCGTTGAACGTAATATTACCGGGCGCCCGGCTGACACCGCCAACGGAAGCTTTTTTTACTTCCGGTTTTGGCTGGGCTACGGCCCTGTCGTGTCCTGCAATGATTGACGGTTTTATGGAAAGCGCCTGCGTCGACTGGCTCTGAAGTCGCAGCCGGTTTTCTTCAATAAGCGCCAACTGCTTTTGCCGGACGTCTTCGACCAAAGCCATCTGTTTGGCGACCAGATCCGCCTGTTGCTGTTTTTGCTTTGCCAGCAACTGCGCCTGTTGTTGCTGTTGCTCTGCCACCACGCTTCCAAGCGCACCAGAAGTATCGGTGGTTGAGGTGCAGGACGCCAGCAGCGGCACGCCCAAAAAAACAAAAACCGAGAAAAAGGCTTTGAATCTGGCTTCCATTAAATCTCGCTTCCTGTCTGACAGTAGGAACCAAAAGTATGGCATATACTTCTATTTCTTCTCACCTGCAGATGAGTCGGGAGGTTGTAGAATCGCGGATTCGCGGATTCAAGCGGTAGCTGTGGAAGATTTGTGGATTTCAATCACAATATGAGTCAAATGAAACATACCGGAAAACGGGTATTGGATACTGATTTTCATGATTGGCTACAGGCCCCGTTCTATCCTGCAATGGTATTATGGACGAAACCCACCACTAACGCATAAGTTGGCCCAGGATCATCAGGTCGGTTTTCGGCCAAACCCAGGAACATTACGGGGAGGCAAGCATGTATGAAGTGAAAAAACACAAGGTCAAGGCGGCGTGGAAAAAGCACGCGCTGATAGACAACGACCAGTACGAAAAAATGTACAGGGAAAGCGTGACAAAGCCGGAGAAATTCTGGGCAAAACACGGCAAGCGCATTGACTGGTTCAAGCCATACAAGAAAGTGAAAAACACCTCTTTTGACGGCAAGGTATCCATCAAGTGGTTCGAGGACGGCGTGACAAACGTTGCCTATAACTGCATTGATCGCCATCTCAAGAAGCGTGGCAACCAGACCGCCATCATCTGGGAAGGCGACAACCCGTATGATGACAAGAAGATCACCTATAATGAGCTGTACGAACAGGTTTGCCGCCTGTCCAATGTGATGAAATCCAACGGTGTGAAAAAGGGTGATCGCGTCACGATCTACATGCCGATGATCCCCGAAGCCGCTTACGCCATGCTGGCCTGTGCGCGGATCGGCGCCGTTCACTCGATCGTCTTTGGCGGCTTCTCACCTGACGCTCTCGCGCAACGCATCGTCGACTGCAAATCCTCCTTTATCATAACGGCCGATGAGGGTCTTCGCGGTGGCAAGGGCATTCCGCTCAAGGCAAATTGTGATGCCGCCTGCGATATTGCAGCCGGCAAGCGGCAGAAAGTAAAGAACGTGCTCGTGGTGCGCCGAACCGGCGGCAAGGTAAATTGGGAACCAAAGCGCGACCTGTGGTATCATCAGGAAATGGCCAAGGCCAAGCCCGAGTGCAAGCCGGAACGCATGAATGCGGAAGACCCGCTCTTCATCCTCTATACCTCAGGCTCAACAGGTCAGCCAAAGGGCGTCTTGCACACGACTGGCGGCTATCTGGTCTATGCGTCCATGACTCATGAGTATGTATTCGACTATCATGAGGGTGACGTCTACTGGTGCACCGCCGATGTGGGCTGGGTGACCGGCCATTCCTATATAGTTTACGGTCCGCTCGCCAATGGCGCCCAGACATTGATGTTCGAAGGTGTGCCAAGTTATCCTGACATGGGCCGGTTCTGGGAAGTGGTCGACAAGCACCAGGTCAATATATTCTATACTGCCCCAACCGCCCTGCGTGCCCTGATGGGAGCCGGAAACGATTTTGTCACCAAGACCTCCCGCAAGAGCCTCAGGCTTTTGGGGTCGGTGGGCGAGCCGATCAACCCGGAAGCATGGGAATGGTATTATGATGTTGTCGGCGATAAGCGTTGCTCTATCGTGGACACGTGGTGGCAAACGGAAACAGGTGGCATTCTGATTACCCCGCTTCCCGGTGCAACTGATCTGAAGCCGGGCTCTGCCACACGTCCCTTCTTCGGGGTGCAACCTCAACTGGTCGATAATGACGGCAACGTTCTGGAAGGTACAACCGAAGGCAATCTTTGCCTGATAGACTCATGGCCCGGCCAGATGCGCACCGTTTACGGTGACCACAAGCGCTTTGTGCAGACCTACTTCTCCACCTACAAGGGCAAGTACTTTACCGGTGACGGTTGCCGCCGCGACAAAGACGGCTACTACTGGATCACCGGCCGTGTCGACGACGTGATCAACGTCTCTGGCCACCGCATGGGAACCGCGGAAGTCGAAAGCGCCCTCGTCAGCCATGACAGCGTGTCGGAAGCTGCCGTTGTGGGCTACCCGCATGATATCAAGGGGCAGGGTATCTATTGCTATGTCACCCTGATGGCGGGACTTGAAGGTTCTGAAGAACTGCGCAAGGAACTCGTCAAGCATGTTCGCAGCGAGATCGGACCGATCGCCTCTCCGGACAAGATCCAGTTCGCCCCCGGTCTTCCAAAGACCCGCTCGGGAAAAATCATGCGGAGAATTCTGCGCAAAGTCGCTGAAGATGATTTCGGTGCCTTGGGCGACACGTCAACACTGGCCGATCCGGCAGTTGTCGATGATCTGATCGAAAACCGCCAGAACAAGAAATAAAGACCGGTTTGCCGGCCACAAGCCTGGTTGGAACGCCATGAAAAAGGGAGCCCAACGGCTCCCTTTTGCTTTTCCATAATGGTTATTGCCTCATGGTGCTGCAGATGTTCCTGCTGCAGGACCACCTGCCGTTATTGTCAGCAGGTTATCTTAACTGGCGTTTGCCAGGACCGAATTGCGCAGTTCCGCCGTGCGATCAAGCGCCTGACCAAGCGCCTTGTCCCGCCCGTAGACATCCGCATAATAATTCACCACACCATCATCCTGCGGCCAGGCTGTAAAATATGAAACGTAAACCGGCAGCTTGTTCTTGACACTGATCGCCCTGTTTTCCCCGCTGGAAATCTGGCCGCTGACATAGTCAACACTGGTGCCCAAGACGGCGGCAGCCATTTCCCTCGGCTTGTGGAGGCGAACACATCCGGAGCTGTATGCTCTTGATGTACGTTTGAAGAGGCCGCGCTCCGGCGTGTCGTGCATATAGATTGCGTGTTTGTTAGGAAACAGGATTTTAAGTTCACCAAGTGCGTTCCCGCTGCCCGGCTTCTGGCGAATTTGCACACCGTTGAGCGATCCCGAATACCAGTCCACCGCATAAGGGTCGGTAACACCTGTTGCCGTAACAACTTCGAAACCGTTGGAGGACAGGTAACCGGGGTCTGCCCTGATCTTTCCCAGTTTCTGATTGATCAAGATGGACCTTGGCACATTCCAGTACGGGTTAACCTCAACAATCTCGATTGTGTCATAAAAGAAGTTGGTCTGGTTTGTAGGCTTGCCTACAATTGCCCGCATGCTGAGATTTGCCTTGTCATTGACAACATAGGTCGCCTCATAGGCAGGCTGGTTGATAAACACATGGCGTTGCCCGAAACTTTCAGGCAACCAGCGCAAACGCTCCATGGCCAGTTCAATCTTGCGGATTTTGGCTTTCGGACTGGCAATGACAAGTTTGGCAAGCGTGTTTTTGCCGACAATGCCGTCTGCCCCAAGGCCGGATTCCTTCTGAAAATCCTTGACCAAAGCCACCAGCGGCTCGTCAAAACGATGCCGCCCGTCATAGGAGGCAAACGTCACAGCATGAGCAGCCTTCAATTCAGCGCTGGCCTTTTTTTCAATCAGTGCCACGACCTTCGGCAGTTCAGGACTTTCGTAACCCGGCTTGAAAAACGTGCCAGCGGCAACCGGTTCAAGCGAATCTTCGTTCACCTGACTGCGCAATTCAGCCAGTTCGGAAATCAGGCTTGCAAAACGGACATTGTCAGGATGCAATCCTTCGAGCCTGGCGGCAGCGTCCTGTGAAGCGAAAACTTCACCAGCGACCTTGTCATATTCGCGCTTGTAATCCGGGAAATCATGATATCCGCTGATGCCGTTCGGATTGATGCGTCCGTTCCTCGCATCAGCACCATAGCGCAAAACAGCTGCGGAAAGGCCCAGTTCGAACTTGGCGCCGGCTTTTTCCGCATCTGACTGAAGACCATTCCCGCCGGGAATTTCCTCAACCATGTAATCATCCGGCGAAAGACCGTACTCATCTGCACGCTTCAAAACGGCCAATACTTTTTTCGCGCGCTCATTCGGCTTGAAGTCACGATCCACCCAAAGGTAATCGGCCGCAGACGAATAGTGCTTTTTCAGTGCCTGGGCGATTCCCGATTCAGCTTTCATGGACCAGCCGTCCAGTGCGGATGCCCGCAAGACATGCGGCAATGGCTCCACACTGCCGGTGCTCGCCGTATCAATAGCGCCTTCACTGGCAACACCAAGGTCGTCTTCACCCAGGAGCGCATTGACTTCCACCGGACTTGCCATTTGAAGAACCGGCAGGGAGGCGGCAAGGGCAATCGTCGTGATTGTCTCGGTTTTGTAGGTATAATATTGCGGCCCGCTTACCTTCTTGACCGGGGCTGCATTGCGCTGCTGCAAAAGCAGATCGGGGCTGCGACGGTTCTGGTTCCAGCGTTTCGAGGCTTTGGGAAACCACTGTTCCAGCAGCGTCCGGCGCTGGGCCTCTGCTACGGGAACATCAATTGTGGTCACAAAAGTGGCTGCCAAGGCCGCACATGCGAAGCGGGTTAGGATTTTTCCGGACATTGTCACACCTGATCAATTCGATTGCGGTCGGGATATTCCCCCATTTCTACCCCGCCCCTGTTAAGAGACGATTAAGCATGGAAAAACAGCGCCACTTATTTGCAGAATGTCAATAGTGCCAAAACTATAGCCCAAGGGCAAGGAACACTTGCGTTACCATCGCCTGACCGGCCTTTAATAGACCGGTGTGTTGCAAATCAATCGCGCTGTCACAATTGACAGCACCTTGTCTGCTTACCGGCAGCCGTCAGCGTTTGTTATGGTGATCGCTTAGGATCCGGCCGTTTTTTGGCGTTCGCCCGGTCAGGGATTCACACAGCGCTTTCGCGCCAATTGGGGTTGATCCATGGCTCAAGATTGGATTTTGGCAACATATCGCGTCCCAGAATATGATCTGCCGCCTTTTCACCAACCATGATGGAGGGACCATTCAGGTTTCCATTTGGGATCAACGGAAAAACGGAACTGTCCGCAAGCCGCAAGTTATTGACCCCAATTACCCTGCATTCGGGATCAACCACCGCATTGCGGTCATCAACGCGCCCCATCCGTGCGGTGCCACAGGGGTGGTAGGCACTTTCCGCATGTTCGCGAATAAAACCGTCAAGCTGTTCATCGTCTTTGAACCGCAGCGCCTGGCTGGATTTCATGTCCAGAATACGGCTTCATCGCATCCTGGGAAAACACGTTTCGCACCAGTCTGATGCCATGACGGAAATCAACCCAATCCTCTTCATGGGACATATAGTTGAACACTATGGAAGGCTTGTCCGCAGGGTTGTTGGAGGTCAGTTGCACCCTGCCCCGCGACTTTGAACGCATCGGTCCGACATGTGCCTGGAACCCATGGGATTTCGCCGCTGCTTTCCCGTCATAGCGGATTGCCACTGGCAGAAAATGCAGCTGTATATCTGGATATTTAACGCCGGCTTTGGATCGCACAAATGCGCAACTTTCAAAATGATTGGTTGCCCCGTCACCGGTTTTGGCAAACAGCCATTGCGCGCCGATCATTGCCTTCGAAAGGAGATTCAGCTTGGAATAGAGCGTTATCGGCTGCAGGCATTCCTGTTGCACGTAAACCTCGAGGTGGTCCTGAAGATTGGCCCCGACACCCGGCCGGTCGGCAATGACTTCCACGCCCATTTGCCTGAGATGATCAGCAGGGCCGATGCCTGAAAGCATCAGGATCTTCGGGGAATTGATGGAGGATGCGGCGAGGATCACCTCCTTGCGTGCCTTCACGATCTCGGTTCGGTCGCCCCTGCCGATTTCGACCCCAACCGCGGTCTTGCCATCCATCACCACCCGGTTTGCAAATCCGCGTATAAGCTGAACGCCGCCTTGCCTGATCGCCGGTTTGAGATAGGCATTGGCAGCCGACCAGCGGCGGCCCTTGTGGATGGTATGTTCGAACGGCGCAAAACCCTCCTGTTTCAGTCCGTTGTAGTCCTCGGTCGTTTCGTAACCAGCTTGGCGTCCGGCTTCGATAAAGGCATGAAAGAGCGGATTTTCCTGCCGACCCTTGTTTACATGCAGCGGGCCGTCTTTCCCGCGCGCTTCATCGGCAGTATCGGAATGCGCATTTTCCATACGCTGGAAATAGGGCAGGACATCGCTGTAAGACCAGCCCTTTGCGCCCATCTCATCCCATGTGTTGAAATCCTCCGCATGGCCGCGCACATAAACCATGCCATTGATTGACGACGACCCGCCAATCACCTTGCCGCGCGGTGTCGCCATTCGCCGTCCGCCAAGGTGCGGCTCGGGCTCGCTTTGAAAGCCCCAGTCATAAATGCCCATGTTCATGGGATAGGAAAGCGCCGCGGGCATCTGGATAAACGGACCCGCATCACTGCCACCATATTCAATGACGATGACAGAGTTCCTGCCATCCTCGCTCAGCCGATAGGCCATTGCAGATCCCGCAGAGCCGGATCCCACAATAACGTAATCCGCTTCTGCAATTTGATTATCCAGATATCCGCCTGACATGGCAGCTTCCTTTGGCGTTTTCCCAAATGGGTTATTTTATCAGTTTTACTCGTTGGCTTCCCGCTTAGCTCACCAGTAAAGATTGCTAATAGGGGTATTCCATCGGACTCATGGCAACATGGACACTTTTGACCTGGCTGTAGGCCTCGATGGCCCATTTGCCGTTTTCCATACCAAGGCCCGATTTCTTGTGTCCGCCAAAAGGCATTTCAACCGGTGTTACATTGAACGTGTTGATCCAGCACGATCCTGCCTGAAGGCGGCTCATCATCCGGTGCGCCCGTGACAGGTCAGACGTGTAGACACCCGCAGCCAGGCCGAATTCGGTATCATTGGCCCGGGCAGTAACCTCGTCCTCGTCACTGAAGGTAAACAGCGACAGCAGGGGTCCGAAAATCTCTTCCCGCGCAATCGCCTGATGGTCGTCTTTCGGCTGGTAAATCGCGGGCCCGATCCAGTTGCCGTTTTCAAATCCCTGAATTTTTGGCATCCCGCCGTCATAAAGGCAGTCGCCCTGTGAGGGAGCGGCATCATAATAAGCCTTCACCTTCTTGAAATGCTCGGCGGAAACCAGTGGCCCCATTTGTGTTGCCTCGTCCATCGGATCCCCGATGATCATGGCCTCGGTTCTGCGAACCAGTTTCTCTGCAAAATGATCGCGGACCCGCTCGTGTACGAACACCCTTGTACCATTGGAGCAGACCTGGCCCGTCGAATAGAAATTCGCCAGCATCGCACCACCGACAGCAGAATCAATGTCTGCATCCTCAAATACAACCAGCGGGGATTTTCCGCCCAGTTCCAGCGTCACTTTCTTGATTCCGTCTGCAGCACCCTTGAGAACCTTCGTGCCTGTGGTCGTTTCGCCAGTGAGCGAAACCTTGGCAACTGCAGGATGGGAAACGAGCGCCGCGCCGACACGGCCATCGCCCTGCAGCACGTTGAAGACACCATCCGGCAAACCGGCTTCTCTGTAGGCCTCGGCGAGCTTCAATGCCGACAGGGGCGTCAGTTCAGCCGGTTTGAGAATAAAGGCATTGCCACAGGCAAGGGCTGGCGCAGACTTCCATGCCGCCATCTGCATCGGATAGTTCCATGCAGCGATACCGACACAAACCCCCAGCGGTTCGCGTACCGTATAACCCCAATCACCCTCCATTCCGGAAAAGCCGATATGCTCACCTGTAAGGGTTGCCGCCTGGGCAGCAAAATACTCGATGGATTCAACCGCTGACATGACATCGACAACCAGGGTTTCCTGAAGCGCCTTGCCCGTATCAAGCGTTTCAAGTCTGGCGATCCCGTCATTGCGTTCCCGCAAAATCTGGGCAGCGCGGTAAAGCACACGCGCACGCTGGGCGGGCGGTGTTCTGCGCCATATTTCGAAGCCAGCCTTTGCCGCATCGACTGTTTCTTCGATCTCGCTGTCTGTAGCCCATCTGATATCGGCAAAGGCCTCGTTGTTTGCCGGATAGACATTGGGAACCTGCTCGCCCTTTCCAGCAACAAACCGGCCATTAATGAAATGGCTCAATTCGGGGAGGAGTTCTGAATATTGTTTCATGATAGTTACCATTAATGGAGATTGGGGTTTGCCGATTTGATACCCACTGCGCTGAACACATAATCACGGCAAAGCTCAATGGCGGAATTGGCATCCGGACCTTCGCTGGAGAGGCCCTGACGGATATAGATCCCGTCAATCAGCGCACCCAACCCCGCGGCAACCTGATAGGCATGTTTGCGGTCCGTCAGCTTTGAAAGGCCTGATACGAGATTGCTGTTTAACCGCCCTGAATAAATCGTCAGCAGCCGCGCAGCCTGCTCGGAAGAATAGGCGTGCAGATAAAAAACCAGCCAGGCGGCAATCGTCCTGCGCTCAAATTGTTCGGCCGCAAAACTCGACTGAATCACTGCATCTATCCTCGCCATTGGCGACTTTGCTGCCTTCAGCCCCGCCGTCATCGAGCCGGTCAGTTCACGCAGCAAATGGCGCATGGTTTCAGTGATGATTTCATCCTTTCCGCCGAAATAGTGAAAAGCCAGCGAAGAGGACATGCCAGCCTGTCTGGCGATTTCCTTGACCGACACATCAAGCGAGCCATGCTCGCCAATGGCATCAATGGCAGCAATTATCAAAGCCCTTCGCCGTTCCGGCTCAGCCCCAATTCGTGGCATTCAAGATCTCCTGGCATCTACACAGAAAATTACTGCTGCGCTTTTTGATTGACTCATCAGTCAAAATAAACAAATTTGCCTTGAAGGTAAAGCAGCGAATTGCAAACATGCAATCTGATTTGCCCGAGCGGGAACAACCCCGCCGGATTTCCAGGGAGAAAACACATGACAATCACGAAAACCTTCAAACGCACCTTTGCCGCTCTGGCGGTGACATCGGCGCTCATTATTCCGCAGGTTGCGATGGCAGCCGGCCATGAGGCAGAGAGTTGCGGCACGGTGCGCTTCTCTGACGTTGGCTGGACGGATATTACCGCCACAACAGCCACTGCAACCACGATTCTCAAGGCACTGGGATACGAGACCGATGTCAAGGTTTTGTCGGTTCCCGTGACCTACCAATCCCTCGCCAACAATGATGTGGATGTTTTTCTCGGCAACTGGATGCCTACCATGGAAGCCGATATCCGGCCATTTCTGGACGCGGGAACAGTTGAATCCACAAACATGAATCTCGAAGGCGCAAAATATACGCTGACAACAAACGCCAAGGGTGCCGAACTCGGCATCAAGAACTTCGCCGACATTGCAAAGAACAAGGACGCATTGGACGGAAAGATTTACGGCATTGAACCCGGCAATGACGGCAACCGCCTGATCCTCGACATGATAGAAAAAGATGCCTTCGGCCTTTCCGGGTGGGAAGTGGTTGAATCTTCGGAAGCCGGCATGCTGGCGCAGGCAGCACGAGCGGAAAAAGCGGGAGAGCCAATCGTTTTCCTTGGTTGGGAACCCCATCCCATGAACGCAAATTTCGACCTGACCTATCTTGAAGGCGGCGATGATTTCTTTGGCCCCAATCTGGGCGGTGCCACTGTCCACACCAACACCAGGGCCGGCTATGTGACTGACTGTCCCAATGCGGGTAAGCTGATTACCAATATGAAATTCTCCCTCGCCATGGAGAACGAAATCATGGGCGCTATCCTTGACGACGGCGAAGACCCTGAAGCAGCAGCCAAGGCATGGCTTGCCAAAAATCCTGACACCCTTGGCCCGTGGCTTGATGGCGTGACAACAAGGGATGGCGGCGATGCAATGGCGGCAGTCAAGTCCGCTCTCGGAATGTAATAATCTGAACAAGAAAAGGGCCATCACAAGATGGCCCTTTTCATTCTGATATATTCGGGGGAATTCACTGAGCATGGACTGGCTGACAGAAAACAAACTGCCGATCGGCAAATGGGCAAAAAACAGTGTTGACTGGCTGATCGACAATGGCGGCTTTGTTTTCGACTGGCTCGCTGCGCAACTGCAGGTGATGATAAATGCCCTTCTTTGGCTGCTTGAGCTTCCCTCACCTCTCGTCTTTGTCGCAATTGCTGCTGCCCTCGCTTACTGGCGCAAGAAAAGCGTGACTTTTTCGGTGTTTGTCCTGCTGTCCCTGCTGTTCATACTCAACCAGGGATATTGGGAAGAAATGATCCAGACCCTTGCCCTGGTCGTCGCATCCGCCGCTGTCTGCATGATTGTCGGCGTTCCTCTTGGAATACTGGCCGCCCACAATCCTCGGTTTTCCTCGTTTTTGCGCCCGGTCCTCGATCTGATGCAGACCATCCCTACCTTTGTTTACCTGATACCTGCACTCATCCTTTTCGGGCTCGGCATGGTACCCGGCCTTATCGCCACGGTGATCTTCGCCATTCCAGCACCAATCCGCCTGACCGAACTCGGTGTGAAATCCACACCGAAATCACTGATCGAAGCAGGCCAGGCATTCGGCGCCACCAAATCGCAATTGCTTGCAAAGGTCGAACTGCCCTATGCGCTGCCGCAAATCATGGCCGGACTGACACAGACCATCATGTTGTCACTGTCGATGGTGGTGATTGCCGCGCTGGTCGGCGCACCCGGCCTTGGTGTTCCCGGTGGTTCGCGCCCTGAACACGGTAAATATCGCAAAGGGATTCGAGGCGGGGATCGTGATCGTTCTCGTCGCCATATTGTTGGACCGCTTCCTGCGCCTGGAACGTAGGGAGGGCTGAACCATGACCGCCAAATCCGAACCAATCGTGAAATTTGATAATGTGGACATTGTCTTTGGCAATCAGCCGGAGGCAGCCCTTCCGCTGATTGATGCCGGAAAAACCCGCGCTGAAATTCAGGAGGAAACCGGCCAGATCCTCGGGGTCGCCAATTGCTCGCTGGAAATCGAAGAGGGCGAGGTATCTGGTACTGATGGGACTTTCGGGATCGGGAAAGTCAACCCTGCTGCGGGCGGTGAACGGACTGAACCCGGTAGTGCGCGGCAAGGTGGAAGTCCGCTGCCCGAACATTGACGGCTGGCGAAACCCGCATGCGTGCTCTACTTCCGAATTGCGGGAACTGCGCCTTGACTGGGTATCGATGGTATTTCAGCAGTTTGGCCTTCTGCCCTGGCGCACGGTCGAGGAAAATGTCGGCTTCGGCCTCGAACTGGCCGGGCGTGACAAGATCGGAGATACGAAGCAAGGTCCGCGAGCAGCTCGAACTGGTCGGCCTGTCGGACTGGGCGGAAAAACGCGTGCAGGAACTTTCCGGCGGCATGCAGCAGCGCGTGGGACTGGCAAGAGCATTTGCAACCGAAGCGCCAATCCTGTTGATGGACGAACCCTATTCTGCCCTTGACCCGCTGATCCGCTCGCGACTGCAGGATGAACTCATTGAACTGCAGCAGCGATTGAAGAGAACGATCATATTTGTCAGCCACGATCTGGATGAAGCCATCAAGATCGGTACACGCATCGCAATCATGGAAGGCGGCAGGATCATCCAGTGCGGCACAGCCCAGGAAATTCTCGCCAATCCCGCCAACACTTACGTGGCCGACTTTGTGGCGCACATGAACCCGCTTGCGGTTTTAACGGCAAGTAATGCGATGCAGGCCCTGAGCCGCCGCCGAAAGGGCGAGGCGAAGGCCTTGTCGGTGGACCCGATGAGGCATCCCTGTCACACATCATGGAACTGCAGCTTGAGTCCGGCCTCCCCGTTTATGTGGAAGAGAAAGGTGGCATCATCGGTGTGATCGAGGCTGCCGATATTCATCGTGCGCTTGTGCGGCGCAACTCGCCCGCTTCAGGCGGCTGAGATCTAATGATTGGCAATTTCGATGACATTCCCCGGTTCTCCGCGAGACCGGATGACCCGCATTTTTACAATAACCCCTATCCGGTCTATCGCTCAATGCACGAACTTGGCCGGCCTTTCATCTGGAACGACTATGGCCATGTCTGCTTTGCTTCCCATGCGGCGGTAAATACCATCCTCCGCGACCGCCGTTTCGGACGTGAAGTCACCCATGTCATGAGGCGGGAGGAAGCCGGGCTGGCACCGGTTCCCGAACATCTTGAAAGTTTCTATGCCTTTGAGGCCAATTCAATGCTGGAGCGAGAGCCGCCAGCGCATACAAGACTGAGAAAACTCGTCAACCGCGCCTTTGTTACACGGAACATCGAAAAGCTGGGGCCCTCCATTGAACGCCTTTGCCATGACCTTGTTGACCGGTTTCCGGACAGCGGCTCCTTCGATCTTCTTGCGGTCTATTGCGAAAAAATTCCTGTCATTGTCATTGCCGACCTTCTTGGCGTGCCAAGGAACATGGCCGATCAACTGCTCGACTGGTCACACAAAATGGTCGCCATGTACCAATTCAACCGGACCCGGAAAATCGAGGATCAGGCCGTTCGCGCGACAGCGGATTTTTCCCGCTATATTTGCCGACTTGCCGAAAAGCGGAAGCAGTCTCCGTCTGACGATCTTGCTGACTGCCTTGTCGAGGCGCAGTGCAGACGGCGAGAAACTGTCCATGGATGAACTGGTGACAACAGCGATCCTGCTTCTTAATGCGGGTCACGAGGCGACAGTGCACGGGATCGGCAATGCGGTAAAGGCGTTACTGGAACAAGATATGGCCAGGGAGGCGATGCTGGCAGACCTCCGTTCAAATGCCGTGGTTGTGGATGAGTTGTTGCGTTTTGATCCGCCGCTTCATCTGTTTACCCGCTTCGTTCTGGAAGATCTGGTATTTGCCGGACACGAAACTGTCAAAGGGACAAACTGTCGGATTATTGCTAGGGGCGGCAAACCATGACAGGGGGAAATTTCCGGATCCGCACAGGCTTGATTTTTCCCGTGGCGGGGAAGGGCATGTCGAGCTTTGGGGCCGGCATACACTTTTGCCTCGGGGCTCCGCTTGCAAGGCTCGAAACGGGATTGCCCTGCCAATCCTGTTTCAACGCCTGCCGGACCTTGTTCTCGACGAAAGCACCGGTCTACGCTAATCGCTTTCATTTCCATGGACTGGAGGAACTGGTGGTCCGAATGCGATAACCGCCGCAGGAACTGCCCGTTCACAATGTGTGGAACCAATGTTTCCAGAAGATCGTCATCAATGCGTGTTTGCTCGAACAACATCCGCCGTTCCGTAAAAGATGACAGGAAGATCGGATACTTGCCCGACAACCGTGTCTCGCTGGAGCGGCATGTTCGCAGCCAGCAGGCTGATCGGCTTCAGCAGGGTTGGATATGGCCGTGGCTCGCACAATTGTCTCAAACCCGAAGAACCGCTTGTAAAATGCCTGATGTTCGCGACGAACCGTGGCTAACATATATTCAGCCTCAAAATACTCTGCAGCCATAAAGGCCGCACGTATCGTGACATAGGGAAGTTCGGGATAAAGTTCGGTCATTGCCCGGTCGACAACCAGCCGGGTGGGATCAACAATCGTCTGTCCTGCCCTGATCATCGGCCGCACAATATCCGGAAAAACATCATACGCCGGACCCTTTGGGGCATCCGGGGAGATGACGTGAAACCGGATTGAACTGACCAGACGGTCATCCAGATGAATTCCGAACAGCCAGCAATTGTCCATCTGGTCGTAATCATCCGTAAAACGCCGCCTTGCGTTTTCCGCAATCGCATTTTCCCGCCGGTATGCCTCGTATCTCAACTGGAAAATCGCGTCACGATCCTCCTGCTGGGATGCCACTCGATAATCCGCATCCTGCAAGATACCCGTTCAACCTTTGCGCGAAAGGTCTATCGTTACTCAAAATACCCACACTCATAACCACCCCATGGTCCGCCCAAACCGGACTTCATGATTAACAATTTGTTAACCAGTGTAAAGTGCAGATGGGATAAATGCCACTTTGACTTGTACTAAAATGAAACAAGGTTAACGACGCCCTTGTGATTACCATGGCTTCAATTGAGGGGCGATTGGACCTGGTGAACTACAGATGTGACGGCCTGCTGTACTGGCAGCGCGGCCTTGTTCCTGGGCGTATACTCTGTCTTGCCAAAGTTCGGAACAAACTTGCGGATTTCCTCAGCAGGCATCGCCTTGCCGAACAGGTAGCCCTGAACCTGATCCAGATGAACTTCGCGCTTGAGAATTTCCAGCTGTTCCATCTCTTCAACGCCCTCGACAATGACCAGAAGACCGAGATCAGCAGCCATGCGCGTAACCCCTGAAAGCAGGATCAGCGAGCGTTTGTCATCCCGAATCGATTCAACGAAAGGAACGATCGATCTTCACCTTGTCCAGCGGCAGTTGATGCAGATAGCTCAGGACGGAAAACCCGGTACCAAAATCATCCAGTGAAATACGCACGCCGCTCTGGGCCAGGGTCCGCAAAATTATCGATGTCTCGCGCATGTCATCGAGCACGGCGGATTCGGTCACCTCGATCTCAAGCCGAGTTTGCCGGCAAGTCCGCTGGAAAGCAGGGCCGATTCAATAACGCTGCAGACATCCGACTGCTGAAATTGCAGCGACGAAACATTGACCGCAACCGTGATATTGTCTGGCCATTGGTGCATTCGGGCGTTGCCTGTTCCAGTACAAATTTGCCGATCTTGGAAATGATGCCGATTTCCTCGGCCATCGGAATGAATACGCCTGGGGAAATCGGGCCAAGGTCTGGATGGTGTCCAGCGCACCAGCGCCTCGCAACCTGCCACCTGTTGGTTTTCATGTCGATCAACGGCTGATAATGAACACTCAATTCCCCACGTTGAACGGCACGGCGCAGTTCAACTTCGAGCTTTGCGGCGGTCGCGATATCTTGCTGCACCAAGTTCTCGGTGTAAAAGTTCAGCGTACCGCGGCCACGGGTCTTGGCTTCATAAAGTGAGACATCCGCCATTTTCAGGAGCTGATCGAATATCGCCATTTTCGCGGACAAAGCGCAATACCAACGCTGGAACCAACAATGATGAGATGACCGTCAATCAGCACCGGCTTGGAGACTTCTTCAATCAATCCGGTTGGCAAATTTCTCGCAGTCAATGTTCGAAGTGACATCGGGCAAGACGATCACAAATTCATCACCGCCAAACCGGCAAATCATGCCACCCTCCGGTAGGCAGGATTTCATCCGCAGTGAAACCGCACACAAACAGCTTGTCACCAACCGTATGACCAAGCGAATCATTGATGGTCTTGAAATTGTCGAGATCGGCAAAGTAGAGCGAGAAACGATTGCCGACCATCCGCCAAGCCTTGTCTTTTACCTGCTCGGTAAAAAAGCGACGGTTGGGCAGATGCGTCAACGGATCATAATTGGCAAGCTGGCGGATTTCTGCTTTCCGATTTCACGCGATCGGTGACATCTTCGAGGACAATAACGCCCGCCCCCTCTTTCATCGGGTTGAAGCTGACCTCAATGGTCGCTCCATCCTGGCGTGTTCTGGGTGAAATCGGCGTTTGCGCTCTTCTTTAAGGCAAAGCCGAATACGCTCGGAAATGCTGGTCATTGAAGGAGAAGACACCCACGCGAACCTGGCTTTCAGCACTTCTTCACGGTAATTTCCGTGAGGACGAACCGACCAGCTCAAAATCCGCTGGCAGTCCGAACAAGCTCGCTGAAGCGATCATTGACGACCAGAAAAACACCATCTGAATCAATCATCGCCATGCCGTGGGAAGCATTCTCAAGCGCCACCTCAAAGCGGTCAGCCATCGTCTTGTTGTCAATCGCCTGGAAAGTTGCGGCAAACAGCATCGAGCGAAGCCGGGCAGAGATTGACTGAATCGCCAGAAGGAACGGCATCAACAGGCAGGCGAGAAAGATGTGATAGGGTCCGCCAAACAGGATAAGTCCCAGAACCAGAGGCAGGGTTACGCCCATTGCTTGCGCATCAATCACCTTGCGGCTCGCAAAGTTACGCCCGGAAATACCCGCGACATTGGCAAGGGTGGCGGAAATCGCGATCAGATGAACCAGATCATCATTGGTGACAGCCAGCGAGAAAAAACAAAGAATACCCAATGACGCAACATAGGCACCCGACATGACGCGGTATTTGAACTCCGCACTCTTCAGTTCCGAATGTGTCAGCTTCACATCGTCATTCTTGTGGAAACGGACGATGAGGATCGTGCGCAGGATCGCGAGGGTCACAATCAGGATGGAGCAATACAAAAGCGCTGTCTGCTCGGAACGATACCAGGTCACCAGCGCCGCGCAGGCCGTTGCGACCTTGCCCCAGATCAACGTCCTGACATCGCCGTGAAGAGAGCGGACAACTGAATCATACACTTCCAGCGGAAGCGCACTGCGCCTCGAATCACTGCTGTGAAGATCTGCAAATTTCATTTTCACCCACCAACGATCCCATCCCAACGGGAACCGCCCTGGGTAGTTTATCCCTGAAAACAATGTGCAAATGGTTAATTTACCGGCTTTGACTGAAGGCACGCTGGGTTTCAAGGGCAAGGCACAACAGTTTGTCAGAAGCCGAAAATACCCCGAACGATCAATGCGATGGCCGCAACAGCCGAAATGATCAGCATTGCATTTGCCAGTTTCCGGGAGTTGGCAGTCCTGAACCGGCTGGCAAGGCTGATTCCCAGTAGGGCAGCGGGCAGGAAGCACAGGGCAATAATGGCATGTGCCACCGTAATATTGTTCGCCATCATCTGTCCGGCGAATCCGGTAATGCAACTGATCAGAAACAGGGTGTTGAGCGTGGGGCGGATCTTTGGGCCGGTTGTCCGTAATACAGGATTGCCATGGGCGGGGCCCCGACCGAGGTAATCGTTCCCATAAGTCCAGATACCGTTGAAAGCGCCGCGTGATTTCGCAAATTGAAGGCGACTTTTCTGCCAAAGGCACGAATAGCTATCGCTGCAAGTGTGACCGTTCCAAAAAGCAACATGAAAGCACTCCTGTCCGTGAACATGAACAGCAATCCAACAGCCAGCAGCATGCCGACACACCGCCCGCCAAAGCCGGTCCATATTTCAGCTGGTACGATATTGGAGCGCTCCGGCCATGCCCCGCTGGCGGCAATCACAAGACCGATCATCAGGATCGGAATTGGCGCAAAGACAGGATCAAGAAGCGCTAGCAGGGGCGCTGAAATCATGCCAAATCCCATGCCTGTGGAGATTTGAAGCGATGCAGCGCCAAACACAACCAGCATTGCAATCAGCATATGTACGACCGAAGGCAACATATCCTGCAAAACCGCCAGCATGATGCGCTGCCTTCCGTGATTTCAGACCGATTTGGGCGAATGATTCGGGACTTGGACGCTGTCACCATTGCACAGGTATTTTAATGTTCAAGTTGCCTAAGACGAAATCCTCGTTAAAGTGAACTCTCCAGTGACAAAAAGTCGGTCAAACCAGGCCCGAAGAGTTGGATAACCCATGCAAGACCTGTCCGATATACCGCTGTTTGCGGAGCTTCCATCCGACCTGTCCGCCCGATATGCGCGGAACTGCAATTGGCGGGACTATGGCGAGCATGAACTTGTCATCGATATCGAGGATGATTCAACCGATGTCCGGTTTATCGTCTCGGGCTCCGTGCGGATCATTGTCAGGATATCCGTCGGCAAGGAAGTGATTTTGGGGGAAATGGGCGAAGGGTCGTTCTTTGGCGAAATATCCGCAATCGACAATTCTCCGCGTTCTGCAAATGTGACGACACTGACGAGATCCCGTATTTGCACAATGCCGGCATCCGTTTTCAGGGAAATCCTCCGCGAAGTCCCCGAAGTCTCGATGAAAATCCTCCTGATGTTCGCAGAACGCGTGCGCTCGCTCAACATGCGTCTGGCCGAGCATTCCTTTCTTCAGGCCAAACACCGCCTTTACTCGGAACTGTTGCGCCTTTCGAAATCCCGCGCAGCAAATCCTGCCCACCGGATTGTATCGCCACCGCCAACCCAAAGGGAACTGGCCGAGCGGATCGGAACGCGGCGCGAAGTTGTATCAAGGGAACTCAACGCCCTTGAACGCGATGGCCACATCGAAAAGGCCCGCGGCGGCATCGTCATCATCAATGTCGGCGAACTGCAAAAGCGCATATCGGAGGGATGGGAAGGAGCCTGAGGCAATCAGGGCATTTCATGCCCAGATTGAGTTCTTCCATCCCGCCATCCGGGCCGACAGCCCTGCTACCCGAAAAACAGGAAAACAGTTTACGCTGCAGGCAGCAGCCTTTCAACAAGCCTTGCCCAATAGGATGCACCATGGGGAATTGCTTCGTCGTTGAAATCATATGCCGGGTGATGAAGACCTGCAGTGTCCCCATTACCCATGAAAATATATGCGCCGGGACGCGCTTCCAGCATATAGGCGAAATCCTCACCGCCCATCATCGCCTTGACCGCGCCATTGACCCGGCCTTCTCCAGCGACTTCCTTCGCAACTTCAATCGCCTTTTGAGTGGCTGCAGCATGGTTTACCGTGACAGGATAGCCTTCGCGGAAAACCATTTCATAAGTCGCAGCCTGACGCTTCACACATGCTCTTCGTGATTTCCCGCAAACGCCGCTCGCCAAAAGCCCTGGTATCATTGTTCAGGGAACGGATTGTTCCATTAATCTCGGCAGTTTCCGGAATGACATTGTAGGTATTTCCCGCATGAAACTGCGTCACGGAGACAACGAGGCCATCCTGGGGATCGACACCACGTGAGACAATAGTTTGAAGCATCGTTACCAGATGTGAAGCGGCAACAATGGGTCAATTCCCGCATGGGTTGTGCCGCATGAGCGCCCCTTGCCCTTCAGGGTAATGGTGAATTCGTCCGTTGATGCCATGATTGGGCCTTCGCAAATCGCAAATTCGCCAACGGCCATGCCCGGCATGTTGTGAAGGCCGTAAACCTCTTCAATCCCGAAGCGCTCCATCAGCCCGTCATCAACCATGGCCTTTGCCGCCAGCTCCACCTTCTTCCGCAGGCTGAAATATGATAACGGCAGTGCCTGCAAAATTACGGGTCTCTGCCAGATATCTGGCGGCACCAAGCAGCATAGCGGTGTGTCCATCATGGCCGCAGGCATGCATCTTGCCGTTGTTTTTGGAAGCATGTGGAAGTCCGGTGATTTCCGTCGATCGGCAGCGCATCCATGTCCGCACGAAGGCCGATCACCCTGTCCCCGTTTCCGTTTCCCTTTATAACGCCGACGACACCCGTCCTCCCGATGCCGGTGACGATTTCATCACATCCGAATACTTTGAGTTTTTCTGCCACATCACCTGCAGTCTCATGAACCTCATACATCAGCTCGGGATTTGCATGATATTTTCTGCGCCATGCCGTGATTTCGTCATGAAGCTCAGCCATGCGGTTGATAACTGCCATTGTGACCTCTACAAATTGCTGCGCGGCAATGGTTAGCACGATCGGCATAACCCGCAAACGTGAACCAGCCGGATAATTGACCAGATAATTGAGAAGCCACTATATAGTGATCCAGCAGATGAGAAACCATATTCGGCAAAAAGCGCAGACAAAAAATCTTGTGCTTGCCGCCGTTCAGTCAGCATTCGCCACAATCCTTGTTCTTGCCATTGTCGCCGCCGCGGCGTTTTCATTGGCACTTGCAGGCGGAACCCGTCAGGCGCATGCCGAACAACCGCTTCCTGATGTCCCCTATGTTCTGGTCGACAGCAATGACAACAGGGTTATCGCCCAAAACCGGATGGATGAGCGCTGGCATCCTGCCTCCCTTGCCAAGCTGATGACGGCCTATGTGACTTTTCGAGCCATTGAGTCGGGAGAGATCACCGCAGGCTCGCCCGTCACCTTCACTGGCAACGCCGCAGCAACCCCGCCAGGTAAAATGGGATACAAGAAGGACACCATCTTGCGCTTCGACATGGCTCTTTATACGCTGATCGTGAAAAGTGCCAATGATGTTGCGGTCGCCCTTGCCGAGTCCCTTGCCGGCAATGTTCCGGCATTTGTTGACCGGATGAATGCCGAGGCAAGGCGGCTGGGTCTGGCCAATACACGCTTTAAAAATCCAAACGGATTGCATCACCGTGAACAATATATTTCTGCCCGTGACATGGTCATTCTGTCGAGCGCCATCTGGAACGAATTCCCCCAATATCGCCAGATGTTTGAAACCCCGACAATTGAGGCCGGGGGTAAACGTTACACTTCCTATAATTTCCTGCTGGAACGCTTTCAGGGAACCACTGGGATGAAGACCGGTTTTGTGTGTGCTGCCGGATACAATTTTGTTGCTAGCGCCGAGCGCGGCGGGAAACGACTGGTAGCCGTTGTCTTTGGCGCATCCTCCCAGACCGAGCGGGCCGAAGTGGCCGCCCGTCTTTTCCTAAAGGGGTTTGCCAATCCGTCCGGCACGCCAATGGCCGCCATACCGGTTCCCGTACAATCAACAGGACCAACCGACATGCGCCCTATCCTGTGTACCCAGAAAGCACGCGAAAGCCGCTATGATCCAGCCTCGGAAAATGCAGTTCTGAATTCGCCCTACCTCGACAAGCGAACCATTGTCAGGGCACCTTTTCCCGTAACCCTTGGCGGCATTGACGGTGAACCAAGCCCTGCCTGGCTGGCGCGGAAGTTTGTACCCGCCCGCATACCGCTACCGGTAAAGCGGCCCGACTATGAAGTCGTGACCGCGAATGGTGATGCAATCGGCTCTTCAACCCTGCGCGGAACAATTCCTGTTCCAAGCAGGCGCCCGGCGGCCCCCTCTCCCGAAACAATTGCCCAATGAGCACAGCCCGGCAAAAACCGCCCATTGCCGAAGCCGTCCAGGTAACAGTCCTTTCCGGCTTTTTAGGCAGCGGCAAGACAACGCTGCTGAACCGCCTCGTCCGCCAGAACCTGTTCAGCGATGCGGCTGTCATCATCAATGAATTCGGTGAAGTCGGCCTTGATCATCACCTGATTGAAAACGCCAATGACACGATCATTGAACTCTCAAACGGATGCCTGTGTTGCACCGTTCGCGGCCAATTGGTTGAAACACTGGAAGACCTGCTGCAGAGAAATCCATCGCGGATTATCATCGAAACAACTGGTCTTGCTGATCCGGTGCCGGTTATCCGCGCCCTTATCGCCTCGCCCTCGCTGCGGGGTCTGATACGTTTTGCCGGTCTCTATACCGTTTTCGATTGCCTCCACGGCAAACAGCGGGTTCGCAAACATCGCGAAGCCCTTCTGCAAATCAGCCTTGCCGATCACATCGTCCTTTCAAAACTGGACAGTATCGGGGAAAGCGAACGCGAAGGCGCGGAGCAACAGGCAAGACGATTTCTGACAAGTCTCAACCCGCATTGCAGCATTACGACAAGCGCCGAATTTTTGGGCCGGGCCGGAGAGTTTCTTGGCACAATCCTGCAGCCGCTTGCTGGCGGTAACACCGATATCGCAGCCACTACAAAGGACGCCGCTGATCATGACGGGCATCATCATCATAACGACCATGATGTAAATGTTCACAACAATCGGATTTCCGCCCTGACGCTGACTTGTGACGAGCCCGTATCAGCCCGGCAAATCAACATGTTTCTCGACCTTCTCCTGTCAGCCCACGGCGATCACGTCTTGCGGCTCAAGGGTCTTGCATACCTGGAAGGCGAACCGCAGCCGGTAATCATTCAGGCAGTCGGTGGCGTCCTGTCCGATTTCGAATACCTCAACGCTTGGCCTGACGATACGCCTGCAACCCGATTGGTGGTCTTCCTAGATGGTATGGACCGCCAGTTCGTGCAGCGGCTGTTTGACGGCTTTATGAACATTCCGGCCATCGACACTCCTGACAAGGCAGCTCTGGAAACAAACCCGCTGGCAATAGCCGGGGCAAAAACCCGGGACTTTTCTCCCTGATCCCTATTTGCGCACGAGAAAGCGCTGATATCCCTCTGCCTGCTGGACCTCGATCAGATCGTGCCCGTCATTATCGCAAAAAGCAGGGATGTCGATGGCGGACAGCGGGTCGGTCGTTTCAACCCATAAAAGCCCGCCCTTTTGCAGGGACGTCATTGCCTTTTTTGCCTTGAGAACAGGCAAGGGGCAGTTCAATCCCCTCACATCAAGTATCTGAGCCTCTTCAGCCATTCGAAAACCCCGGCGTTGATTCACTTTTTCATCTTGCAGTGCTATCGCCATTAGCGCGAAGACGCCTTATCTTCAATTCTTAACTCACTGTCAAAACAGAATGGAACCAAATTGATGACAAACGTGGCGCAGGAGATTCTCGACTTCTGGAAAGAGGCTGGTGAGGGTAAATGGTTCGCCAAGGATGATAGTTTCGATGCCGAAATAAAACATAGATTTCTTGATCTTTACATGGATGCGGCTGCCGGTTCGCTTGATCACTGGGCAGAAGAACCACAATCCTGTCTTGCGCTCATCATCGTTCTTGACCAGTTCCCGCGAAACATGTTCCGCAATGACGCAAGAGCGTTTGCCGCTGATAAAAAGGCCCTGGAAATAGCACAGATTGCCCTACAAAAGGACCATGCGCGGAAAGTTGATCCGCAAATGCGCGCATTCATGTTCATGCCCTACATGCATTCTGAGCAACTGGCAGACCAGCGAGAAAGCGTCAGACTCCAGGAAATCCATGGCGGCGCTGAAAACGTCAAGGCCGCAAAATGGCATCTCGACATCATAGAGCGCTTTGGCCGCTTTCCGCATCGAAATCCGGTGCTTGGCAGAACCATGAGTGACGCTGAACAGGCCTATCTCGATGATGGCGGCTTCAAAGGCTGAAACCGACTGGTTTTCCCTGCAAAAACCTGATCATGGTAAACAAAACCAAGGGCAAACCTTAACAGCGCGCATCGTCCCGAACCCTTTGTTAAAGGCTTGGTGATACAAATTCCTTCACCGGTTCGGAGAAGTATTTTGAATTTGCGCATTTCCCACATTGCAGGAAAGATCCTGCCTGTTGCCTTGGCTGAAAAAGCTGCTCCCATTCTTGGCCGAATTGATGACGTCATCAGCGGCCAGGGAGACAGCGCCGTTTCCGGGCGGATTGCGATATTTGCATTTGCAATTCGCATTCTCAGCGCAGCCATAGCCTATCTGAGCCAGGTATTTCTTGTGCGCTGGATGGGCGCATTCGAATACGGCATTTTCATCGGCGTCTGGGTTGCATCGGTTATTTTGGGCGGAATTGCCTGCCTTGGTTTTCAAACCGGGATTATCCGGTTTATCTCCGAATACAGAACCTCGGGGGAAGATGATTATCTGCGCGGCGCCATCAGGGGTTCTCTTGCCTGGGCAGTTCTGGCCTCGACCCTTATTGCCATAATCGGCTCCGCTGGCGTCTACTATTTCGCCGACTGGTTTGAGAATTATTATCTGATCCCGATCTATCTTGCAGCCGTCTGCCTTCCCATGTTGTCCCTTCAGGAAGTCCAGGACGGCGTTGCCCGCGCGCACAACTGGGCTGGCGTTGCACTTACCCCAACCTTCATCTTACGCCCTCTGCTGATTATCGCCGCCATGGGACTGGCGATCTGGATGGGATACCCCGCCAATGCCCCCACTGCAATGATCGCAACCGTGATCGCAACCTATATTGCGAGCCTTTGGCAGTTCTACCTCGTGGCATCACGGCTCAGGAAATCGGTTCCAAAGGGTCCGAGCAAGTTCATGCCAACACAGTGGCTGGCAATCACCATGCCGATCTTCCTGATCGAAGGCTTTTACAACCTTCTGACCAATGTCGATATCCTGTTTGTCAGCAGTTACATGGAGCCTGACAAGGTCGCGATCTATTTCGCTGCCGCCAAGACGCTGGCGCTTGTTCACTTTGTTTATTTCGCGGTGAAAGCGGCGGCAGCTCACAGGTTTTCGATCTACCGCACTTCTGGAAACCAGGAACGCTATGAGCAGTTCATTCAGGAAACCGTGCGCTGGACTTTCTGGCCTTCCCTTGCCTTTGCAATCCTGATGATGTTCGCCGGGCGGTATTTTCTGATGCTGTTTGATGATTCCTTTGTCATCGAAGGGGAGAGCATCATCTGGATCCTCACCATAGGCATCATCGCCCGTGCTGCTGTCGGGCCTGCTGAAAGCGTGTTGACAATGTCCGGAGAACAAAAGGCCTGCGCGTTTGTTTACGCAACAACCCTGCTCTTCAATCTCATCCTGAATTGGCAACTGATCCCGATATATGGCTTGAACGGAGCGGCAATGGCCACATCCGGTGCGATGGTTTTCGAGGCACTGGCGCTTTATTCAGCTGCCCGCAGACGCCTGGGCCTGCATATCTTCATTCTGCCAAAGTCCGGTTCTGCAACCACAAAACCAAGCGCTGCGGAATAAGCCATGAAAGGATTGGGTGCAAAAACTTTCCTTTCAAAAACCGGTCGGCAGAACATTGAAACTCTGCCGGAAAACGGTCAGCTATTGGCTGAAATTGCTCCCATTGACGGAAGCCACTGGCAATTGCGGCTGCATCCCCTGGAATACAAGCGGAGCCTTAATCCCGACCTGACCGGCCTGCTTTCCAGTTCGCTGGCGACCAATCCGTTTTATGACCCGGCAATACTTGCCGCCAGCCGGTTGCGTATCACCCAAAACCAGATTCACCAGTTGATCCTTTGGGAGAAGGTGGGCGAACAATCGCTCCCGCGGCTGCAGGTTCCGCTTGTGGAAGATCACGGCAGCCTGTGGCAGCAGACGATACTGCGATCCTTCACCCATCCATACGCTCCATTGGGTAATCCGCTGATCGGCGAAGATTCCGAAAACCCGCTGATGGTTGGCGAGATTACCTCAAGGCTGGTTCAATTGTTGGGAATGGCTTTCGACACCGGTTTCCCTCCTGTTGTACTCGATTATCTCGACAAGGCTTCGCCGTTGGCTGTTGCATTGTCTGGCATTGATGAAAGGAGTCCGGTTTCAACCAGCGTGGCCGAGATGGGCGAGCGCGCATCAATTCAAATGGAAAACGACAAGATTCCCGATCTGCCAATCAACAAGAAACGCCTGCGAGAATATGCACGGCTCGAGAAAAAACTCGGAGCAATCGGAGCCGTCAGCCATGAAAAAGCGACTGAAACCTTCGAAATCCTGCTGCGCCTTGAAGAATACCTTCTCATGGAGACCCGTGGCTGGAAGGGCCGCCGCGGCACCTCTATTCACGCCATCAAGCGGGATGCAGCCTTTGCCCGCCAGTCTGTAATGGATCTTGCCAGAGAAGAACGCTGTGAAATTTTCACCCTGCGCGTCAACGATGTCGCCATCGCCTCAACCATCCTGTTCATCATGAACGGGCATTATTTCCCCTGGAAAATATGCTTCAACGAGAGCTTCGCCAGATATTCTCCCGGAACCCAGCTCATGCTGAAGCTGACGGCTGACATCACTTCGCGCAAGGATTTTCGCCATGCCGATTCGCTCGCACATTTCGGCAGATCCTGGATGAGTGCCTTGTGGCCAACAACAACAGCTTTTCAAACTCACGTAGTTGCCGCAGACAGGAAAACAGCTGATGCCGTCATGGAGCGCATCAGCCTTTCCAGCCGGTCGAAAAGTCTTGTGAAGAGACTTCTGAGGCGCAATTAAGGCTTGTCGCCAACACCGATCTCTCTAATGTTCGACGATACCGCCATGGCCGAAATCGGTACGTGGCAATCCCGATTCTTCAATCCGAGTAACACCTGATGCACAATAATGACTTCACTGGAAGCACTACAAACATGAACGATGCAGGCAAAACCGGTCCCTTTTCGCCCGAACTTCTGACGGAAATCAGGGAGCGGTTTGCCCATGTTGATACCTGTCCTTTCGAGGGCGAGCGTGTTTTCTTCGAGAATGCGGGCGGGGCACTGACACTTGATTCCGTTGTTCAGACATCGGCAAAATTTGCGGCTATCCCGGATAATCAGGGCAGGGATAACCCGGCATCTCATGCCTTGGTCGCTGTCATTGCCAAGGCAAAACAGGACATCGCAATTTTTCTGAACGCACCAAATGGTCAGGTATTCGTTGGCGAAAGCGGCACGGAACTGCTTTTCAGAATGATAAGTGTTGCGGTCTTGGGAACGCCGGAAGGTGGTGAAGTGCTCGGCTCGACGCTTGAGCACCCCGCTTCAAGAAGCGCCGCCAAACACTGGGCAGAATTGGCCGGCAAAAAGTATGTTTCCGTTCCCCACAATAACGAAACAGGTTCACTCGAGCCGGAGGATTATGCCGCGCTCGTAACTCCCAAAACCCGTGTTGCAACAATCATCCACACGTCACCGGTAACCGGAATGGCCGTTGATGTGGCAGCGGTGAGCAAGGTAATCCGCAAGACATCTCCCGACTGTCTGATCATTGTCGACGGAATTCAACATGCAGCCCATGGCCGCCTCGATATTGAAAGCTACGACATCGACGGTTACGCAATTTCACCTTACAAGGTGTTCTCACGTCACGGATACGGCATCGCCTGGATTTCGGATCGGCTGAGCGCCCTGCCCCACAACAGGCTGGAAAACGGTCCGGAAGGCAATTGGGAATTGGGCACACGCGACACCGGATCCTACGCCACATTCATTGATGTCGTAGAATATTTTGAATGGCTAGGCGGACACTTTACAAAGGCCAGGGACCGTCGTGAGAAAATCGTGGCGGCAGGTGCCGCAATCCATGACCATGAGCATTTCCTGACCAACGCCATGCTGCATGGCATCGGAAATCTGAAAGGCCTTGCCTCCATGAAGGGCATCAACGTCCTCGGGGGCATTGATAATCCCCGGCGTGAGGGTCTTGTTGCCATCACTTGCGATACCATCGAATCCGTTGATCTGGTTTCGCGGCTGCGCGAACACGGCATCCGGGTTCATGTCCGCAAGGCTGATCATTATTCAGGCAACATTCTTGTACCGCTTGGCCTTGAATCTTGCGTGCGTGTTTCCCTTTGCCACTACAACAGCGGCGAAGATGTTGCTAAATTTCTGACCGCCATGCAGGAAATACTCGAAGCAGGCTGACAGAATTACGGGCGGTCATCCTCGCTCACCCCGTTCCACGGGCCGTGATGAGCGCCGGGTTCATCAATTCGTTCAAAGGAGTGGGCTCCGAAAAAATCCCGTTGGGCCTGGATAAGATTGGCTGTGGAACGGCCGGTGCGCATCATGTCAAAATAGAACAAGGAGGCTGACAGGGCCGGCGCAGGATTGCCGGAAGTCGCCGCATAGCCAACAACCCGTCTCAAACTGTCGTGTTTCTTCCTGAGGATATCAGCGAAAAACGGTGCAAACATCAGGTTCTCACCGGGATGGGCTTCAAGGGCACTTGCCATGTCATTGAGGAGTGTCGAACGGATAATGCACCCCTCTCGCCATACCTTCGCAATATCAGGCATTGGCAGTTGCCAGCCATGTTCAACCCCACTCGCCGAAAGCATTGAAAAGCCTTGGGCATAACAGGAGATTTTTCCCGCCAGCAGCGCTCCTTCAAGTATATCAATTGTCATTTCATCGGGGCGAACCGGTTGCGGTGCAGGGCCGAAAATCTTCTCACCTTTCTGCCGCTCATCAAGCCGTGAGGAAAGGTTTCTCGCCGCAACAGCAGCGTCAATCGCGGTCACTGGCGAAGCAAGGTGCAAGGCTTCAATCGCTGTCCAGCGACCCGTTCCCTTCTGGCCTGCCCGGTCAAGAATGATATCCAGAATTGGCAGACCGGATTTCTCGTCGATAACCTTTGCCACTTCCGCAGAGATCTCGATCAGGTAGGACTGCAATGGCCCTTCGTTCCATTTGTCAAAAACCCTGGCAATATCGGGGGCCTTCATCTCCAACCCGTCTCGCATGATGCCGTAGATTTCGGCAATCATCTGCATGTCGGCATACTCAATGCCGTTGTGAACCATTTTGACAAAGTGCCCCGCTCCGCCCTCCCCCATCCATGTCGCGCAGGGTTCACCCTGATATTTGGCTGCAATGGCCTGAAGAACCGGCTCCACTCTCTTCCAGGCTTCCTGGGGTCCACCGCCCATGATGGACGGGCCAAAGCGCGCGCCCTCTTCGCCTCCCGAAACCCCGATCCCGAGGAACTGTTCACGATCCTGCGAAGCCGCATCAGCCCTGCGGTTCGTATCGTGAAAATTCGCATTGCCTGCATCAATGATAAGGTCATCAGCGGCAAGATGCTTTCGCAAGAGTCCGATCTGGCTGTCGACAACTGGTCCGGCAGGCACCATCAGGATTACTGATCTCGGCGGCTCGATCGCTGCTACGAACGCCTCGATTGTTTCGCATGGAGTGATCGCATCCTGTAGCCTGCCTGCGCCCTCATGGAACTCGCGTGTGCGCTCGGTCGTACGGTTGAAAACCGCAAGTGGAAAGCCGTTATCAGCAATGTTCAGTGCCAGGTTGGAACCCATGGTTCCAAGGCCGACAAGACCAATCCGCGGTTTGCCTGTCATCAATAAACCTTTCACTGGAAATACTATGCCGGATACCGCCTTAGCCAAACGCCTTGAAGGTCAGCGTGGTGTATGACCTTTCAATGCCTTCAACATCCAGAAGGCGTTCATTTATGTACCTGCCGACATCTTCTTCATCGGGTATGTAAAGCTTCAGCAGAAGATCGTACTCACCGCTGGTTGAATACAGCTCAGAGTGGATTTCCCGTTTGGTGATTTCGTCAGCCACCTTGTAGGCGGTCCCCGGCTTGCATCGCAATTGGACAAAGACACAGTTCATATTTGTTTCTCCATTCATGCCGCGCAACGCCGGCCAGATTGGCACGATCCCCCGGCTGCGGCAATTCCCGCTTCCTCTGTTTCAACAGGGCCATGCCGCCGCCAGGGCGCTATCCGAGCACGGAAAAGCTGGATTCTTCATTGATGGCACGTTTTCGCGAATAAAAACCGACATTTATATCGCGCTGGAGATAAGGCAACGTAAAGACAAGCGGCTTGGCGTCATGATCATTTCCGCTTTCACAATATTCAACAAGTGCCGCCATCATTTTCCCGGCAATCGGCGCATTCTTGTACTGGTTGCCCGACGTGCCGCATGCCATATAGAATCCGCCCAGTGATGACTTGTCATAAATCGGAATCCAGTCCGTTGACGCATCATAAAGATCAACCACTCCTCGCGTCTTGCCAGGAATACCCAGTTCAGGCACCCGCTGTGCATAGCGCATGGCCTGGGCGGTCCACTGATCGGTGAAATTACGGTCGTAGTCCTTGTCATCCTCGGTCCAGTAATGGGTGTCACATTCTGGATCCTCGCTACCGATCAGAATGTGGTTCCCGTGTTCGGGACGCACATAACAGGCAATATCGCTGTCCGATACAATCATTCCATTGTGCTCGAAATCAAACCCGGCGGGCGATGGAACATGCACCACTTCCTGTCGAAGTGGGCGGGTCGCAATCGTCATGTCATCAAGGACACCGGCCATTTTGTTAATGATCGAAGAACCGGGACCAGCGACATTGATAACAACAGGCGCATAAATCTCCTCACCATTGGCGAGTTTGACCCCCCTGACCTTTCCGCCTTCCTGCAGGATTTCGACCACTTCAACGCCCATTCGAAAATCAGCTCCGTGTTTGCGCGCGGCATCGGCAAGGTTCTGGCTGGAAAGCGCCGGGTCGGTGACATACCCGCCATTGGGCCAGTAAACACCGCCCTTGAGATGTCCGCCATTGGGTTCGCCAAAACCCGGCTCATCCATGCGTTTGGGTGGCGCATAACTTTCAAGCGAATAGATCGGCATTTCCTCAACGATTTTCTCTGCCGACCATTCCTCGCAAGGGCAATCAAGGGCACGGCTGTTCTCAAGGTGTTTTTGCAGGAAACCGTTTGCCTCGGTCTTCATCACCAGGCAGCCCGTTTCACGGAATGTCGCCAGATTGGCATCCGGCGCCAAGTTCGAGATAGTCCTTCCAGTCGCGCCAGTAATGATACCCCTCCCAGGCAAAGGCAGTCCCGTCAAAGGTAGAATAATGCATCCGGATAATCGCACACGAGCCTGCCGTTGATCCGTGGCCGATCTGTGTGTTGCGATCCAGCGAAAGGGTCTTCTTTCCCTGTTTTGCCAGCTCATAGGCAATGGCAGTACCTATTACCCCGGTGCCGATGATGATGATGTCAGGAGATTGGGTCATGTCTTTTTCCTGTTTCCAATGATCTGAAAAATTCCGCAAATGCTTCCAACTCGGCGTTGCTCGCATAAACACCGGTAAAGTCAAACAGATAGTTCGCGATTAGCTTCAGGCGGTCTTCGGTGGATTCATTGAGATCGGCAACATTATAACCGATCTGCATGAAATACAGCACCCGGGCGCGGGTTACAGCATCCGCCTGCGGATAACCGAAGCGAAGAAACATCGTCTCAAGCGCATCAAGCCGCATCCGGTCCGATCGGTCGAGAACCTGCCGTACCTTGCCGGATCTTCTCGCCCAGTCGCGGATGGCAAAATCCAGCGCATTATTGAACTTTCGCGGATCAACAAACCCCCTGAAAACATTGAGAACAGCTTCGGTAATGGTTCTGGCAGGCAATTCGCTATGACTGACCAGTGCCGCCGTATTGGTCGCTTCCCACTCTTGGAGCAGGGCATCAAGCAAATCCTGGCGGCTCTTGAAATACCAGTAGAAACTGGAGCGCGACACCCCAAGCTGATCACCAATGGCGAGCACTTTCACTTCGCCCACCCCGTCACTTATCAGGGTGTCCATCGCAACATTCAGCCAATCCTGACGGGTAACCTTGACGTTTCCCGCCAGCGGTTCCTTTTGTGGATCATCACGATGCAGCAAATGCACGATCCTCGGCTCTTTTGCCGGCTTGTTCATCGGCATGGTTTTAAAATCCTGACTGGCTTTCAAGCATATCAACTTACCGGAGCAGCACCGCCTGCTGTGCTGCGTTTCTCTATGTGCCGGCTCAGCTGATCGATCCGGCTTTCATCAAAGTCCATGGTTGGCGCGGTTTCAAGGATGCCTTTCCAGAGCTCCCTCGCCCGCTGATCAGTATCTTTAGAGCCTTTTTCTGTCCAGCTGCCAAAGTTTGACCAGTCATGCAAGAAAGGTTCATAGAACTCGGTCTGATACCGGCTCATCATGTGAGCAGCCCCGAAGAAATGTCCGCCCGGGCACCCCCTGCCTTGTATAGCAACCTTGCTTGCGGCAGCGGCACCTTGATACCCTGCGTTTCCAGCACATCCAGAGCTTCCTGCATCGCCTCAATCCGGTCATCACTGAAGACCTTCATCGGCAGAAAGGGGTTGACCAGATTGTGATAGTCAACCTTTCGCGCCACCTTTTCCGTTCCCCCTGTGCGACCGCGCCATCCTCCCCTGTGAATGGCGGTTTCGATTGTTCCGGGCGCGGCTCGGGCCATCAATCGCGTCCTGCAGCAAGAGGCTTGCCCCGCATGGCATTGCCCTTCGGATCATAAGGCGACGGTTCAATGACCTTTGCCTGCCGCTCAACTCCGACGACATGAACACTGAGAGCGGTGCCCGGCTTGGCAAATTCGGCATCGACAAGCGCCATGGCGAGCGATTTGCCGGTATAGTGCCCATAGCCGCCGGATGTGACAAAGCCCGCCTTTTTGCCATTGGCCCAGACCGGCTCATACCCGCTGGCGTCAGCATCGCCCGCATCCACCTCCAGCGTCACCTGCCGTTGGGCAGGACCATTGCCGTCCCGCTCGGCCAATGCTGCTTCCCTGCCGATGAAGTCCTTCTTGTCCCAATCAATCCAGCGGTCCATTCCGGTCATTGCAGCGGTGTAACCCTGGGTGAATTCAGCCGACCAGATGCCAAAACTCTTTTCAAGACGGGTTGAGAGCATGGCATTAAACCCGCATTCACGGATATCAAATTCAGCGCCTGCTTCTAGCAGAATACGGCGCAATTTGACGTGGTCGCCCATTCGGCAATTGATTTCATACCCCATTTCACCAGTAACCGACATGCGTGCCACATGCGCTCTCACCAAGCCGATATCGAATTGCCCGCATCCCATGAAGGAAAGAGCGGAGATATCCTGTTCGGCGAGTTTCTCGACGACCTTCAGCGAATTTGGCCCCACAACGCCAAAACCACAATATTCCTCGCCAAGGTCACGCACGCTCACCCCGTCTTCCAGATGATCATTGAACCAGCGCATGTGCCAGGCGCGCAGGTAATAGGAACCCATGATCCACCAGCGCCCGTCTCCCCAATTCAGAACTGTCAGATCGCCCTTCAGCCGACCAGAGGGGGAAAGCATCGGAGCCAGTTTGGCGCGGCCCGGTTTCGGCAGTTTGGAAGCCATCAGCCTGTCCAGCCAGGATTCAGCATTTGGACCGGAAACTTCAAAGCGCGAGAAACCTGTAATATCGAGGAGGCCTACATTTTCTCGCATCGTCCTGCATTCATCCGAAACAATATCATGGGCATTGGAGCGCTTGAGAGTTGGCGTTTCGGCGAAACCCTGTGGGGCAAAATAGAGCGGCACCTCCAGGTCCCAACTGACGCCCCACCTACAGCCGGCCTTGCTCATGGCATCATGTGCCGGCGCCATTTTGAGCGGACGACCGGCGGGCAATTGTTCATTCGGATAGGTCATGACAAAACGGCGGGAATAAAACTGTCCGGTGGTTTCCCTGATATAGCGCTTGTTCTCGGCATATTTTCCGTAGCGCGCCACGTCCATCGCCCAGGTATCGGTCTCCGCCTCACCATGGATCATCCATTCCGCAAGGGATTTGCCAACGCCGCCGCCCTGGAGGAATCCGGCCATTACCGCACAGGCACACCAATAGCCTTTTTTGCCTGGCACGGGGCCAACCAGCGGATTGCCGTCGGGAGAGAAGGTGAACGCGCCATTGACCCAGGTTTTCACACCAACATCCTGCAACACCGGATAGCGTTCAAATCCGAGGATGAGTTCCTTTTCAATACGATCGGTCTGTTCCTGAAACAATTCCATTCCATAGTCCCAGGGCGCTCCATCCATTGCCCAGTGTTCATGATCCACTTCATAGATACCGAGCAAAACTCCTTTCTGATCCTGACGCAGATAGGTAAACCCCTCAAGATCGACCGTCATTGGAACTTCGAAATCGATTTCCTCAAGCGCATGAATGCTGTCTGATATCAGGTAATGATGCTTGAGCGGAGAAACCGGCAATTCGATACCAGCCATGCGCCCAACCTGCTTGGCCCAAAGACCCGCCGCATTGACCACATGTTCACAGGAGATCGTGCCCTTGTCTGTGACAACTTTCCAGCCATCTGCCGTCTGCTCCAGCGCCTCGACTTTTGTATGTTCGAAATATTCAGCACCCCGTTTTTTAGCGGCCCTGGCATAAGCATGCACGGTGCCGGTCGTATCAAGATAACCCTCCCGGTCCGCCCACATGGCACCCAGAATGCCGTCCGTCGACATGATGGGGCATCGCTCCTGAGCCTGCAGCGGGGTCAGCAATTCACAATCCTCGATACCGATGGACTGGAAAACACGATAGGCTGATTGCAACCATTCCCATCGCTCCGGTGTGCCGGCAAGTGTCAGGCCACCGGTCATGTGCAAACCGATATCCTGGCCGCTTTCCTCCTGAATTTCGCTGAGCAAATCGATCGTGTATGCCTGCAGCGCTGCCATGTTGGGATCTGCATTAAGTGCATGAATGCCGCCCGCCGCATGCCAGGATGACCCTGCCGTCAAAACAGAACGCTCCAGCAAGCACACATCTTTCCAGCCGAATTTTGCGAGGTGATAAAGGACGGATGCCCCGACAACACCGCCTCCGATAACAACCACGCGATAGTGATTTTTCATGTCTTGCTCCTCATTCGGGCCCGCAGTCTGAAGCAGGCAAACCAGATTTTGGAACAAACGCTAAATCATCTGGACAATGGTGTCCACAACGATTCGCGTCACTGCCTGTCGCCTCCGGTAGTCTCCGTTCAACAGGAGTGAAGGGATCAAATCGCGTAAAAAAAAGGCGGGTCCGAAGAACCCGCCTTACTCAATGAAGGAAAAGGGAATCAACCAAACATGTCCTTGGTAATACCAGCATACCAGCCAATCGATTCTTCATAGGTGGCCTTCCGGACAGCCTCGTCCTCACCAGTCTGGCTGATGAAGGTGGCTGTAGAGGCAATCTTGCCATCCTGCGGTGCATACTGCGCACCGACCTTGACGCCGTCATCGTCCTCAATGAGGCTCCAACAGGTATTGGAATACTTCGCCGGGAAGACCTTTGAACCGGAAAGGTCGCCGCGAACATTCATCGCCGCCACCTTGGCCTGGCTATTGGCAGAAAAGCCTGATTTGGGCATGGCACCGGCGATTGACGCGTCACCAATGACATAAATGTTCTCATCCACCATTGATCGCATGGAGGCTGCATCAATTTCGCAGAACCCGCTATCGTTGGTGAGGCCCGCTTCGGCAGCAATTTTGCCGGCCATCTGCGCAGGGATGATGTTGAGGAGTCCGCCGGTAAAGGTATCGAGATCGGTTTCGACCGTTCCGGCATTGACATCCACGGCTCCAATTCCGCCGTGCACATCAGGACCATACCATTCAATCATGCCGGCATAGTGCTTTGCCCAGCCTTCCTGGAAGAGGGCCTGTTTGGAGAACTTTTCCTTTGGATCAAGTACGATGATCTTGGAGTCCTTGAAGCCCTTTGTCTTGAGAACATGCGCCATCATCGACACCCGCTCATAAGGCCCGGGAGGACAGCGAAACGGATTGGGCGGCGCGACCATGATAATATTCTGGCCGTCTTCGAGAGCATGAAGCTTGTCATGCAGCAACTGCGTCTGCGGTCCGGCCTTCCAGGAATGCGGCGCAATCTCCGCAGCTTCCTCTGAATACCCTTCGACTGAGTCATATTTCAGATCGATGCCGGGGGCGACGATCAGCCGATCATAAGGGATTTCCGCACCATCAGCCATTTTCACCATTTTAGCAGTACGGTCGACGGACATCGCCATACCGGTAACCTTGGTGATCCCGTAATTGGACTGAAGTGTATCATAGGAATGCGTAATCGAGGCAAAGTCGCGATATCCACCCAGATACAGATTGGAGAAGAAGCAGGTGGTATATTTGTCAGAGGCATCAATCAGTGTCACGTCGATTTCGCCATTTGAATCCTTGGCAATATAGCGGGCTGCTGTTGCACCGCCTGCGCCACCGCCGATTATAACTGCCCTTGGTTTGCCTTGCGCCCTCAGATAAGTGGGCAAAGCCAGGGTAGCTGTTCCCGCACCAATCAAAGCCGCGAACTGTCTCCTGTTAAGATGTGTCATTGCATTTCTCCCGTAGTCAGGGTTGCGTTTATTGCGGTTCCAGTCCGCCAAAATAGGCGGCGAGCGCTGCAATTTCCTCATTGGTTAGATTGATCACCCGGTTCTTCATGACTTCATTGGTCCGGATGTTTGTCTTGTATTCTACCAGTGCGCGAACGAAGTAATCCGTGGGAACACCGACAATTGATGGTATGCCTTCCATCTGGCCAGTGATCTGATGGCAGGTCACGCAATCACCCGACAGATATTCTCCGTAGGCGACATCCCCCTCGATCTTCAGGATCTCGTCCGCAAAGCCTGGCGCCAATCCGGTCGATGCCGGGGCGCTGACGGCAAGATTTTCAGATGGTTCGGCCTTGGAAATTTTGCCCAGCCAGGTCAGCAATGCCATGCGATCTTCCGCAGACGCCATGCCGCGATACGACATTCGGTTCCCCTTGATGAAATCGCGCGGCTTTTCGATGTACTGGTCCAGCGTAGCCTCGTCCCAATGAAGGCCCTCTTCACCAGCTTCCCTGAGCGCGCCGGAATAGCGGAACGCTTCCACGCTGCCAGCCTTGCGCCCGATAATCAGGTCAAGATGCGGTCCGACCTTGTTCTTGGCATCCGTTCCAACCTGATGGCAGCGCGAGCATTCCTTGTCGAAGAGCGAGGCACCGCGTGCGGCAATTTCCTCATCAGCAACTGCGGATGAGGCAACAACCAGAGACACAAAAAGACCAAAAGCGCTGCCGGCAACGATTTGTCCGCTATATCCGCACTTATTGGTCTTTTCGCTTGATTTCACTCGCCGCTTCCTCCCAGAGCATTGACGATGATAATGATAAACCCGGTTTTTCCTGTGGCGTTGGGTCAGTCGATTCCGCCGCCGCCTTCGCCTTCCTCGTCACTGTCCGGCGTAACATCCAGAACGCGAGCACGCATGGTAATCTCAACCTTCTCCGGTTTGCAATCACTCATGCAGGGTTCTTTCTTGTCGGCATAATGCGGCTCGGAAGTCCGCCCATCGGGAATGAAATTACCGGCATTCGGCATTTCAACGGAACTGAAGTTCTCATTGGAAAGCTCGAAGTCCTCATCATCCACAATATCATTGAGATAAAGCAGATAAGCGGTCAATGCATATACTTCATCGTCAGACAGGGAACGGGCATTGCCGAATGGCATGGCTCGGCGAACATAGTCATAAACCGTTGACAGATAAGGCCAGTATGAACCGATCGTCTTGACTGGACGATCATCCGTCAGCGTATCCTGTCCGCCGGCGAGGACTGGCCAACGGTCAACGGCCTCACCGAAATCACCATGACAGGCAGCGCAGTTATCAGCGTAAATCGGCTCGCCCTCTGCAACAGTTCCGCTACCAACAGGCAGGCCCTTTCCGTCCGGACGGATGTCGATATCCCATGCGGCAACTTCGTCCTTTGTTGCCAGACGGCCAAGGCCAAAGCGCCCCTTGGATTTTTCGCCGACCATGGCAGGAACCGATGCGCCTGCTTCGGCGGTCTTGGTGCCTTCCTGCTCACTGGCAGATTCAGTAGCAGGCGCTGCAGATGCGCTGTCATCACCACCTGAAGAATAGGTCTGAAGATAGGCGAGAATATTGTCGATATCCTCTTCCTTCTTCAGGCCGGCAAATGCCATCTTGGTGCCTTTGATATATTTTTTCGGAGCCGCGAGATATCCCGCTATCGTTTCGGCATCCCAAACCAGCCCCTCTTCACCCTTGGCGATCATTGCGTTGGAGTATTTGTAATCCTCGATTGAACCGGCAGTTCTTCCGAACAACTCGTTCAATTGTGGACCGACCTTGTTTTTGGCACCCTCGCCCACAGCATGGCAGGCAGCGCATTTCTTGAATACTTTTGCGCCCGCTTCCGCATCTCCGGCAATTGCACCACCCAAGGAAACGCTCATTGTGGCAATAAAGGTCGTGGCCAACAGGCCCGTTTTAAGAAACTTCGACATTTTCCGCTGTTCCGTCCGGTTTGACATGCCAGGTCTGGATGCCGTTGTTATGGTAGATGGAATTGGCACCCCTAGATGCGCGCAATTCGTTCTTGGTGGGCTGAATGAAGCCTTTTTCATCAATGGCCCGTGACTGGATAAGCAGGTCGGAACCATCCCAGTCAAAATCGAAATAGAAACGATGCATGGATTTACTCATGCTTGGCCCCGATAGACGGGCTTCTTGCCAGTTGCGGCCGCCGTCAATGGAAACATCCACGCGGGTGATTTTTCCGTGACCTGACCAGGCAACACCGGTCAATACTGTCGGACCCTTGCCATGGGTAATTGGCGCTTGAGGGCTAGGATTGGTAATTACCGATTTGACATCCATTACCCAGGTATGGCGTCTCGCCTGACCGTCAGGAAGCAGGTCTGTATATTTGGAGGTCTCTTCGCGTTGCGCCCATGGCTCATCGCCGACTTCAAGACGTCGCAGCCATTTGACCCACATATTGCCTTCCCAGCCCGGCACAACAAGCCGGATCGGATAGCCCTGTTCGGCCCGCAAGGATTCGCCGTTCATCTTGAAGGCTACCATGCAGTCATCAAGCGCCTTTTCCATCGGGATGGATCGAGTCATTGCGGCAGCATCCGCGCCTTCGGCAAGCAGCCATTTACCCTCGGTCTTCACGCCCGCTTCTTCCAGAAGCAGGCGAAGCGGAACACCGGTATACATAACGTTGTGAATCATGCCGTGGGTAAACTGGCAGCCATTGAGCTGGGCGCCCCGCCATTCCATTCCGGAATTGGCGGCACATTCAAGAAAGTAGGCATGATTCTCGCGCGGAAAACGCTTGAGGTCATCCATGGTAAAGACGAGTTCCTGATCAACCAGGCCATTGATCATCAGGCGGTGGTCAGCAGGATTGATCACTGCGGTTCCGCCGTGGTGCCTTTCAAAACACAAACCGTTCGGCGTGATCACACCATCAAGTTCGTGCAGGGGCGTAAAGTTGATAGAAGATATCGGGTCGGCGGTCAGCCATGGAACATCCCGTCGAACCACGTGACTTTCGAATTCGACTGGTGAACCGTAAGGCGCAGCGTCAACGCCCTCTCCTGTATACCGGTTCCAATCCTGAATTTCGGTAATAACACTCTCGCCCTCAGCAGCCCTCGCAGAGACTGCCCCGGCGGCGAGCGCCGCGCTTCCGGCCAATCCGACCCGTAAGAAGTTTCGCCGTGACGGCGCCTCAATTTCGGCGGGCAAATTACCCGACACCTTGATGGAACCCTTGTCGCTATGATCGCCAGCCATTCTTTCCTCCGGGATGAGCAGCTTAATATTCAATATTTACTATGTATCAGAAATAACCCCCATAGGGCAACACTACCTTCTGACTACAATTCAAAAACCAGACCTATTCTACAACTCTCACGGCCTGTGTCTGAGGCAGGTCAATGACGCCCTTCCTTGTGATATGGGCTTCCATCAGATCGTAAATCGCAGGCCCCTCGGTGCTTTCATTCACGCTGGCCCAACCACCGACGGTGTAGGTTTTGGAATCTTCCAGCAAGTCACCCGTTGCCGTTAGTCGCATATCGGAAATTCGGTTTCCGATGCTTTCATTAGGAGCGCAGGCATAGGTCATCCCGCCGACACGAACCATGTCACCTCCCTGCTGGAAGAACGGGTCCTTGTTGAACAGGTTGTCACAGACATCCTCGAGGATTTCTTTCAGCTGCGCCCCGGTGAACTCCGAACGATAAACAGCCGGATAGCTCATGGAAGTCGCGTTATACAGATCCTCGATGCGGATATCATCTCCCGCAAGAAGCGTCGTTCCCCATCTGAATCCGGGTGAAAGAGCAATCTGTACATCGCGCTCTTCAATTATCCCCTGGCAGATCAGGTCATCCCACGTGCCGTTGAAATTGCCGCGCCGGTACAGAAGATCATCTGTCTTGCCGATAACCCGTTGCATCTCTGCTTCATAAGGCGCGCGCACTTCATCAATCTTTGCCGACATATCAGCATCCGGAGTGATAACGTCCGAAAATACCGGGATCATGTTTGAAGAATATCCCGTGACTTTTCCGCCACTGACCTCCAGATCGATTCGCCCCAGATACTTGCCGTGACTGCCAGAAGCCAGAATCAGCGTACCGCTTTCCTCGACTGCCCTTGGCAGGGAGTCATGCGTGTGTCCGGTCAAAATGACATCAATACCCTCGATGGTCTGAGCAATCTTGCGATCAACATCAAAGCCGTTATGGGAAAGAAGAACCACAACTTCAGCACCCGCCTCGCGGGCCGCCTGCACATTGGCATCAATCTCTTCCGGCCTGATCCCGAACGACCACTCAGGAAACATCCAGCGCGGATTGGCAATCGGCGTATAGGGCATGGCCTGACCGATAACCGCAACCTTTACGCCACCCTTTTCAAAAAACGAAGTGCTTTCAAAGACCCGCTCGTCCCATTCCGTATCGAAAATGTTTGAGGCAAGGAAAGCGTATTCGATCTCCTCGACGATTTCGTTGACACGATCAGCACCGAAAGTGAACTCCCAATGGCCCACCATGGCGTCAGGCTTCAAGAGCTTCATGCAATCAACCATGTCCTGACCATTGGTCTTCAGTGATGAGTAGGAGCCCTGCCAGGTGTCGCCACCATCAAGAAACAGCACCTTGTCATCGCCGCGCTCGGCCCTGATGGCTTTGACCAGTGTCGCAGTGCGATCAAGCCCGCCCAGTCTTCCATAGGTCTTTGCCAGCGCCTCGTAATCGACCATTGTATGGGCATAGGCCAGCGGCGAACCGGCTTCAATGCCGAAATGGTTCAGGAATTCATACCCGACGAGATGCGGCGGTATCCCGGCATAATTGCCAACACCAATGTTGAGGTCAGGCGGACGAAAATAGATTGGCTTCAGTTGCGCATGCACATCGGTAAAGTGAAGTAGCGTCACCTGGCCCTTGCTATCGAATTTCAGAAGATCATCCTGCGTCAGCTTTTGCTGGGCGAGCGCCCTGCTTGAATTGGTGAGCAATCCGGCGGAGCCAAGCGCCGCTCCCGAAATGGCCGTATACTGCAAAAATTCGCGACGCGAAATCATCTATTTTACTCCAGACAAGCGCAAACCGCCGACCGGATGCCGACCATGGACCGCGCAAAATGCGTTTTTTTGAACATGAAGGACCGCGACTACAGCCCTTCATTTACTTGTTATCCCATCCGGACGCAGGCCATGACTGCCCTGCCGGGCGAAGGCATCGCCCGCGTGTTACTGACGAACCGCAGGCGTTTCGACAGAAAGACCAGTCCCACGCCATGTGACGTAGACTTCCAGCGCCATCAATTCGTCCGAAAATGCCTTTGGAAACTCGGCACGGGTATCGCGAATGCAGCCGCGGAAACGGTTGTGAATTGAAATCAGGTTACCCTGTTTCAGGCGATAGGTCGGAAAGCCGTTGGCATTGCCCTGGCTAAGATGGTCGGCCCGGATGTACATGCCATTGTTCTGCTCATGGCAATTGGCACAGGATAGATTCAACTGGCCGGTGCGGGTGTAATAAAGGTCTTTGCCCTTTTCCCACCATGACTGCATTTCACCCTGGGACAGGTCAACCGCAACAGGCGTACCGAGTGACTGGTGTTTGATGAACGCCGTCATCTCTTTTTGTCCGCCCTTGTCAAACGGCAGCGCCTCGGCACCCATGTTTTCCGTGCGGCACTTGTTGATCTGCAATTCGATATTGATCGGCTTGCCGCTGTCGGCATCCCACTTGGGATAATTGGCGCCAACGCCAGCCATCGAATCCGCAGCCGCTCCATGACAGGAAGCGCAGGATTTGCCCTCTGTACCTTCGACCTTGTCCCACATGGCAGCGCCGGCCTCAACGCCAAGCATTCCTGGGTTTTCAAAGGTATCGGCTTCCAGCGCCCGGGTTTCTTCCGTGCGGTAGTGCCAACCGGAAATGATTTCATCGAACGGATGGCCCTCGGGCGCAGCGGTTCGGGTTATCATTTCGATTTCCCCGTCGATGACGAGCTTATCGTCTACCGGACCACCGGCAATGGCGGCGGCCGACACAATTCCGGCCAGGGCAAGACCGGATGCAATTGTTAAAATCTTCTTCAAGACACTCTCCTCCCAGGGAACTTGAAAACGTTGCGGCGCAACTGCCGCAACGCCCGGCTTACTTGAGCGCGATTTCTTTTGTATCCTCATAAACGGAGCCGTCATCATCGGTCCATTTGAAGGTGAACGATCCCGCCTCTGTCACCTTTGCGGTGAATTCAAGATAGGGGTTGGCCGAAACCGCCGGGTCAATATCGCATGAGAATACGGGCTGACCGTTAAAGGTGCACTCGAACTTGTTGATGATCGAGCGGGGGATGACGTTGCCGTCCCCGTCCTTGCGCTGACCGGATTCCATTTTGTGGCTGATCAGTGTCTTGATCGTAATCACCTCACCGGCAGCAGCCGACTTGGGGACTTTCACGCGTGGTTTTGCATTTGCCATTTTGTTTTCCTCTGGTGCTGATTAGCCGCCGCAGCCGCCAATGGTGACCTTGACTTCTTTTTTGTCCATGTAAACGGCACCGGTGCTGGTCTTGGCGACAGCAACGACGTTCTGGGTCTTGGCAAGACGCATGCGGGTCGTGGCTGTTGCTTCACCGCTCATCGGCGTAAAGTTGAAGGTGATTACTTCGGGGCTTGGATTGCCCTCGGCGTAAATCGCAACGGACTGGACATAGTCATCAGCCGTCATCGGGCTTTCAACCGTCACCGAAATCGGAACCGTATTACCGTTTTCGGCAATCTCGGGCGCATTCAATGAAAGTGCCCCTGTTGCCGGCTCCACTCCACCAGCAAACTCCTTGACCTTTGCCATGGTCTCTTCAACACCGGCAAAAACAGGGCTCGACCTCAGGCCGGAAAGAAGCGCGGCAGCGCCTGCTCCCATAGCCAAAAATGATCTTCTTGTCGTTTTCATGTTTTTCTCCTTCATGAGAAACTTCTTATTCTTTCAGAGTCGCAAGATAAGCGACCACATCTTCAACCTGCTGGGCAGTCAGAATGGTTTTTCCGATCAGGTCCTTGCGCACATCCACACCCACTTCCAGGCTATAGAATCCGGGCATAACCGTCTCGTCCGAGAACACAGCCTTGGAATTGACGACGATCGCGCGAAGCTCCGCCTCGTTCCAGCGGTCAGCCGCACCATCCAGTACAGGGCCGACTTCACCATGGAACAATTGCTCCTTTTGGTCGCTGACCGCGTGACAGGCGAGGCAATTGCCAAGCTTGCGGTCTGCAAACACGGAGCGCCCGGCTACCGGGTCACCGGCGGCACCGGAAACCGACATGGCAAGCGCACCATCTTCGATCTTGACATCTCCCGGAGCAATCTCTCCGGCTGCGATGGCTGAGCCTGCGGTCATCAGACACGCGGCAGCCGCAATAATATGTTTCTTACCAATCATGGCGAAATGCTTCCTCCTAAGCCTGCGGAACTCCCATCGGGGGTATGTCCCCTTTTCCGCGCCCGACTCTCCGGTCAGGTCTGCAAGGCTATCCAATGCGGGCCAAAGTTTCAATGCAAAAATATGAATTTTTGCATATGTCATTAGTCTTAGGCAATTGAGCCGCAGGTTTCAGCCCCGCAGACAATCCCAAACAGTGCAATTTGCCTCATTCGTCTGCCACGTCCGGATTCCCGGCAACACCCGCATTGAAACGGCGGTTGTAATAGCTTTGGAAGGTTTCCTCTTTTTCATAACCCTTGTTTCGGACCCAGATAAACATCTCTGTGAAGGTTTTCTTTTTGAATGCCCCCGGCATGACCGCAACGGAAGCCGACACTGCATCCTGATTTTCCACCGGTTCTTCGGGAAGGAAAATGAAGGTTGGGGTAAACAGGAGCCGCCATTTGCGAACTGCGGACTTCTCGGTCAATTCCTCGCCATCGGTATCGATCACCTCCTCATCGCCGTGCATGTTGTATTGCACCACCAAGAAGTTTTCCTTGATATAGTCGCGGACAAGGGGATCGGTCAGGAGGTTTTCATGGACTTCCTTGCAATATATACAGCCGCGCTGCTCTATCATCAGGACCAGCCGCTTTCCCTGATCGCGGGCTGCGGCAATATCGTCATTGATATCCTTGAAGGTAAGTGAAAACCATTCCTGCTTGTGCAATCCGTCTTCGCCGATCGTGAAAGCGCTTGCCGGCAGAACCGCCAGGAAACCGGCCAGCATGGCAACTGCCCAACCAATAAAAATGCGTCTCATTTCCAATTCCTCCTTACTCGCTGGTTATTTTCAATAGGGGGCTCAAGCACCCGGAATTCAACCGCCCTCAAATTTAGCCAATGCTCTGGAATGCGGGAAACGTTTCCAGCAGCCACTGGGCAATGCGGGACATCTGCCCCGTCATGAACAAGATACCCGTTATAACAAGCAGCAGACCCATCGCTTGTTCAATACGGTGCATATGTTTCTTGAAGCGGTTGGCCCAGGAAATGAAACGGCTGGCAAAAGCACCGGCTATGATAAACGGAATCCCGATACCAAGTGAATAGACTGCCAGAAGCGCGGCCCCGCGCAACGCCGTATCCTCGGTTCCTGCAACAAAAAGGATCGCCGCCAGCACCGGTCCCACACATGGGGTCCAGCCAAAGGCAAAGGCAAGACCAATAATATACGCACCAAGAAAGCCGGCCGGTTTGCGCTGAACATCAATTCTCGCCTCCCGGTACAAAAATCCGATCCGGAAGACGCCCAGAAAATGCAGGCCCATGATCGTGATGATGATGCCGGCGATAATTGAAAGTATGTCGAAATACTGCGCTACCGTCTGGCCGATCAGGCTGGCTGTCGCTCCCAGCGCCACAAAGACGGTGGTGAACCCGAGCACAAACGCGACTGACGACAAGAGAATTCGCCGGGAAGCGGTTGCGGTCCTTGATTGATCATCACTGAGCTCGGAAAAACTGATTCCCGCCAGATATGCCAGGTAAGGCGGTACAATCGGCAGGACGCAAGGCGACACAAATGACAGTAGCCCCGCCAGAAACGCTGCACCAAAACCGATATCAAACAAGCCTGTCTCCCACCATCTTCCTGAACCCTCCACAATCGTCCGTTTTGGACAGACGAAAAATAAACCTGACACAGCATGGATTATATATTCCAATAATGCTATATGTTTTTAACTGACAGTCCAGCTCCAAATGATGCAACAGGTAGCCATGCGTCTTATCAAATCAACAATACTGGCATCCCTCTTTTCTATCCTGATGACCTTTCAGTCCCCGCTGCTTGCGGCAGAATTGATCATGCTGGAGCAGCAGGGCTGCGTATGGTGCCAGAAATGGCATGCGGAAATCGGTCCCGGCTATCCCAATTCCAGTGAGGGCAAAAGGGCACCCTTGCGGCTTGTGGATATCAACAAGCCAATTCCCGAAGACCTTGTTGAAATCAGGATCGAGCGATTTACCCCGACATTCATACTGGTTGAGGACGGCCGGGAGCTCGGCAGAATCCGGGGCTATCCCGGTGACGAATTTTTCTGGTTCCTGCTTGGCGAGATGCTTGATCAGTCACTGAACAAACCCGGTTAGCCGGTTAGAATGAATGGGGTTTGGTTTTGAAAGCGTTTTCGAATAAGACTGGTAAAAGTCTTGTTCACCTTGACCGTTTCGATATTTGCTTGAAGGGCTGGAATAAATGGCATTTCCAAAATTAGTGGCAGGGATGGATTATGAGGACATGGATGTCCTTGTAAAACAGGCCCGCCAGGCCAGTGAACTTCTCAAGGCGCTTTCCCACGAAACGCGACTTTTGATCCTTTGCCTTCTTTCGGAGGGGGAGAAGTCGGTTTCCGAACTGGAGGAAACCATGAAAATGCCGCAGGCGGCCGTGTCCCAGCAACTCGCACGTTTACGTCTCGACGGATTGGTCAAATCCCGTCGCGATGGCAGGATGATCTATTACACGATTGCTGATACAGAAGTCTCTTCCATCGTCGAAACATTGTATGAACTGTTTTGCAGACCCGTTCGTCAGGATGATCAGGATCAGAGCTGATCGATTGTCACAAAGTGGCGGCCGGTTGACAGTTCGCCTCCAATCGCTGCGCCGATCATTTCGCCGCCGGTTAAGCTGCCCTGAGGGAAAACCCGCTCCGGCTTGCAAGACCACGCAGACTGACGAATATATTGCCGGTTCCAGCATCACGTCCAACTGGTTGCAAAGCAGCGGGGAAATTGCCACAGTCTACCCGTTCGGCTTTTTGCCGAAAAATTTGCCCGGGCCTTTACAACCGGGTTGGGAGGAAATGGGATGGAGGTTTCAAACCCCCTGATACTGTTACCCGTATTCGGCCTGCTGATCGGGGCAGTGATCGGCTTTGTTGCAAGAAGCAATCATTTTTGCACATTGGCAGCGCTGGAACGTCACTGGTATGCGTCCGACAGCAACGGGGTCAGATCCTGGGTTATGGCAGCCGGAACGGCACTTCTTGCCACGCTCATCCTTCAGACCGCGGGACTGGTTGATCTTTCCAGCAGCTTTTACCTCACCAGCCCCGTTCCTGTCGCAGGCGCGGTAATCGGGGGCCTGATGTTCGGCCTTGGCATGGCGCTGGTGGGCACCTGCGGATTTGGTGCCATCATTCGTCTTGGCGGCGGCAACATGCGTGCACTGGTGGTCCTGACCGGCATAGGCCTTGCGGCAATCGCCGCCCAACGCGGCATCACTGCCCATTTTCGCCAGGCGGTCATTGATCCGGTTTCGCTGGATCTGCGCCACTTGGGAGCACCAAAGGCCGGTAGTTTTCTTGATGTTTCTTCCGGTTTTTCAGTTTCGCTGGCAATCGGAATGCTGCTGGCATTTCTCCTGATCGCATGGGCTGTCAGGGATGCACGCTTCAGGAAGGATACCGGCAAATTACTGGCAGGTCTGGTAATTGGCCTGGCAATTGCCGCCGGATGGCTGGTCACCTATCAGCTTTCCCTCGGCAGTTTTCGGGAAATTCAGCTCGAGGCAGGTTCGTTTGTGGCGCCAATCGGCGACACGCTGATGCAGATCATTCTGGTAACGGGCGCAACGCCGGACTACGGCGTGGGCCTTGCTGTCGGAGTCTTTGCAGGCGCAGCCATAGCTGCATGGCGCGCAGATGACATGCGTTGGGAAGCCTGTGATGATGCGCGCGAACTGAGCCGCCACCTGATAGGCGCTTTCCTGATGGGAACAGGCGGCGTCTTTGCCCTCGGCTGCACCATAGGACAGGGCGTCAGCGCGGTATCAGCGCTCGCCTTTTCTGCACCTCTGGCAATGACCTTCATCATACTGGGTGCGAGAATCGGCCTGAGCTATCTGCTGGAGGGCTCATTCTTCGGCTTTTTCACAAGAGCCGATGATCGTCAGGCCGCAGAATAGTCAGGGATAGGCCAATTCCAATAGCCTGAAGGCGCCCTCTTGCCAGGCCGTTGCAGGCCCTAGCCAGCGGCAAACCTGTAGGCATTGCCTTCGCGTTCCACATGACCAATTCCCGGATGCGGCATATGAAAACCGACAACACCGGACTTCTCTGTTGCCAGCCGGTCAAGCAGCATCTTGCGGGTTTCGATGCCTTTCTGTGTGTCCTGATCAGATCCCGAAGGCCATTCGGGCTTCATGAAGGAAACAGCCACATTGGTAACCGCATCACCAATTACCATGACGCTCTCGCTGCCATCATGCAGGGCAAAGGAGGTATGGCCCGGCGTATGCCCGGATGTGTCAACTGCTTCAACACCGGGAAGAATTTCACTGCCATAATCAAACAGCTGGATCCGGTCTTCAAGGTAATCAAACCGGTTGCGCGCGCCGATAACGAAGGATTTGCGTGCTTCCGGTGTCTTTTCCAGCGTATCATCAGCCCGCCAGTAATCCCATTCAACCCGATTGATATGATAATTGGCTTCGGAAAAGATCAGTTCGTCAAAATCATCAACGAGGCCCCAGATATGATCGGGATGTGCATGGGTAAAGACAACATCCGTGACGTCGGAAGGGTCGATCCCCGCTTCGGCAAGACTGTCGCCAAGGGAACCTGCCGAAGGCATGAAATTCGGACCCGCGCCGACATCGAACAGGACAAGCCTTTCCCCGTCACGCATTAGCGTGACATTACAATCCGGTTTCAGCATTTCGCCATCCTGGCCGGTTTTTGCCAGCAACGCCTTTATCTCGTCCTGGGGGGCATCGGGAAAAACGAAGCTCAGCGGCAGGGCCAGATTCCCGTCCGAAAGCACAATAAGCTCCTTGGCTCCCAGTTTGGTTGATCCCATTCCGTAAGACAGCGAAGGCAGCGCCAGGCCCGCAGCCGCCGCCGTACCAAGTGTTATCACCTGCCTTCTGCTCAATTTAAGATCGTGTGTCATGCGGCCTCCCAAAACATATTGATTTCCGAATATATTGCCTTTCACTTGATCAAGGTCAATACAAGGCGCGGAGATAAGGTACATAAGGCGACCATGGATATGTTGCCGCTAGTCGAACGGATAGGTGAGAATCAGACGCTGTTGCTGGGCGGCGCTGTGATCGGTGCGCTTTTTGGTGCCTTTGCACAGCAGAGCAAATTTTGTCTGCGCGCCGCCGCCGTCGAATTCGCCCGCGGTTCGATCGGTCCCAAGACGGCAACCTGGCTGCTGGTCTTTACTGCCGCAATTGTCGGCACGCAGTTTCTTTCCTTCAACGCAAGCATTGCCACCGATGAAACACGCCAGATCGCTTCTCCCCAAAGCCTCTCGGGCGCATTGATTGGTGGGTTGATGTTTGGTGCCGGAATGGTGCTTGCACGGGGCTGTTCAAGCAGACTGCTCGTTCTGTCCGCCACAGGCAATCTCCGCGCCCTGTTGTCGGGATTGGTCTTTGCGGTCTTTGCCCAGGCCAGTCTGAAGGGCTTTCTTTCTCCTGCAAGGGACGCAATCGCCGCTTATTCAACCACGACCACTACCGGCGGCAATAACCTGTTGGCCTTTGCAAGCCTCGATACCGCTTCCGCCTTTACGATATCATTCCTTTCCCTGCTGGCAGCCATTGCCTTTGCCGCTTATCGGAAGCTGGGGTGGTGGACCGGCGCTGCAGCACTTTTCGTCGGAGCCATGGTGCCGCTGGCCTGGTGGTTTACCAGCGAAATGGGCTCAATAGCATTCGAGCCGGTGAAAATGGAGGCGATCACCTTTACCGGCCCTTCAGCCGATACGCTGATGTTTTTCCTGAGCCCTCCCGGTGCCATTCTAGATTTCAGTGTCGGGCTGGTGCCTGGTGTCTTTATCGGTTCGTTTCTCGCAGCCCTTTTGACCGGGCAATTGAAACTTGAGGGCTTCGAAGGCGGGCACTCCATGAAACGTTATCTCGTCGGCGGGTCCCTGATGGGATTTGGCGGCATGCTGGCCGGGGGATGCGCAGTTGGCGCCGGTGTCACGGGAGCCAGCGTGTTCGCTGCAACTGCCTGGGTAACCTTGTTTGCAATCTGGCTTTCATCCGGCGTAACGGATTACCTGGTTGACCGACGGCCATCTTCGGGAAAATCCAGTCAAATGACAGCAAGCCGGGAAACCTATCCCGCCTGATATCAATCTGCGCATTGGCATGATCGCAGAGGGGTTCCCGCCTTGGAGCTTCTTTATATCTGCAGCGCAACCCGGATATCTTCCACAAACTTGGCTGCCGCTACCGGCAAGGTGCGAAAACGCAACTGCCCTAGAAACAAGTGGGCAAGCGGAACATCAGTGGTATCAATCGGAACATAGCGCAGCGGCAGGGAACTGCTTGCATAATTCATGTCGATGGGAATGGTGAATCCCAGCCCGTCTCCCTTGCTGGCAATCTGTTCAAGCAGCGTAAGATTGTTTGATTCAACCGCCGGAGTGATCAGCAGACGCTTGGCAGCTGTCGCCTCTTCAAGAATATCGCGAATACCGTTTCCCGGGGCCGGAAGCAGCAGGTCATACTCCAGGCACTCCATCAGGCCCAGAGTTTTTCGCCCTGCAAGCTTGTGTCCGGGACGCATCAGGCAATGAATCTGCTGGCCATGGTTGGCGAGGCTGTGAAATTCACCCGATTTGTTCGGTTGCAGAACGATCGCAAGATCCGATGTTTGATCGCTCAGGGCGTTTTCGACATTGTTCCTGTTGGAAACATGAACCTCAAAGGAAACTCCGGGAAACTGTTTACGGTATTTCTGGATTTCCGTTGGAAGGAAATTGCGGGCAAACTCCGGCGTTGTCGCAATGCGAACATGGCCCAGCCTAAGCCCTTTCAAATCAGCAATTCTGGATTTGACTCTCTCAAGATCGGCTATTTGGGTTCTGATGTGCTGAACGAACAATTCGCCAGCACTGTTCAGGCGGACACCCTTGGAAGTTCGCTCAAACAGTTCGACACCAAGCTCCTCCTCAATGGCAATGATCCTGCGGTTCAGCGCCGAGGGCGTGATGGAGATGGCTTCGGCGGCAGCGCGGAACGAGCGCGTTCTGGCTACGGCATCAATATACTTCAATGGCAATAGGTGGCGCACGGTCACTCCGCAATGCGTTGCGTTTTCAGCAACGCATCATTGCTTTTTTAACAGCATACAGCAACACAAAAACTGACTAGGGTTTTGGTGAGCACGGCGGGGTAGGACCGAATTTTTCCTCCCAGTTAAATAGCCACCCTACCGTGCTCAACCAAGTAAACATGTTCCCGAACCGGGACCTTCAATGCCGGGCAATCGGGGTCAAAGCTGGCGTTAAAGGGAAATAACATGAAGAAAAAGAACACGACCTGTCTGGCTGCACTTGTTGCAGCAGGCATGATGAGTGCTGTCACAACATCCGCTACTGCGGAGGAAACCATCAAGATAGGTGTCCTGCACTCTCTTTCCGGTACAATGGCAATTTCCGAAACTACACTGAAAGACACAATCGTTATGCTGGTCGACCAGCAGAACGAAAAAGGCGGCCTGCTTGGCAAGAAGCTTGAAGCTGTCGTGGTTGATCCGGCCTCGGACTGGCCACTGTTTGCAGAAAAGGCCCGTGAATTGCTGACCGTCTCGAATGTAGACGTCATTTTCGGCTCCTGGACTTCGGTTAGCCGCAAATCCGCACTGCCTGTTCTTGAAGAGCTGAATGGCCTGATGTTCTATCCGGTCCAGTATGAAGGTGAAGAATCTTCCAAAAACGTCTTCTACACCGGTGCCGCACCAAATCAGCAGGCCATTCCTGCCACCGACTATTATCTTGAAGAACTGGGCGTTGAAAAATTCGCCCTGCTGGGAACCGATTACGTTTATCCCCGCACCACCAACAAGATTCTTGAGCAGTATCTCAAGGACAAGGGAATCCCTGCCGAGGATATTTTCGTCAACTATACCCCGTTCGGTCACTCCGACTGGTCCAAGATCGTTGCTGACGTTGTGGCACTTGGCGCTGACGGCAAAAAGGTCGGGGTTATCTCGACCATCAACGGTGACGCCAATATCGGTTTCTATAAGGAACTGGCCGCTGCCGGTGTTTCTGCCGACGATATTCCGGTCGTTGCCTTCTCAGTCGGTGAAGAGGAACTTTCCGGACTTGATACTTCCAACCTCGTCGGTCACCTCGCTGCCTGGAACTATTTTCAGTCTGCCGACTCGCCGGCAAATGCCGAGTTCATCAAGGTCTGGAAAGCCCGCATGGGTGAAGACCGGGTGACCAATGACCCGATGGAAGCCCACTTTATCGGCTTCAACATGTGGGTAAACGCTGTTGAGCAGGCGGGCACCACCGATGTTGATGCGGTTCGTACCGCAATGTACGGCCAGAAGTTTCCCAACCTTACCGGCGGAACAGCAGAGATGCTGCCCAACCATCACCTGACCAAACCGGTTCTCATCGGTGAAATCCGCGCTGATGGCCAGTTTGACATCATCAGCCAGACCGAGCCGGTTCCCGGCGATGCCTGGACGGACTTCCTGCCAGAATCCGCTATACTGGAATCCAATTGGAAAGATCTTGGTTGCGGCATGTACAACACGGAAACCAAAACCTGTGTCCAGATCCAGTCAAACTACTAGTAACTGCCTGGCATACTGCAAGGGGCTGCCGATTACGGCAGCTCCTTCTTTGTGTGCCTGAGCCGGGCAGGTCGTTCCAAACTTCTCACGGTTTTCCGCAGTTCATTATTCAGGCCCATATTTCCCATGCACCGCTTACTGATTCTTTCCGGATTATTCCTATCCCTTTTCCTGGCCGCCATCGCCGCAACAATGGCGCAGACACCCGACCTGCAATCCATCCTTCAGGAAAACCGCAAATCCGTTGAACGAGCATCTCGCAAGACAATCGAGCCGTTTCTGGAAATTCTTGTTGCCAGCAAATTGCCTGGCGTTCCCCTTTTTCTTGAAAAATGGCGGGCAAAACAGGTCTGGCAACGCAAGGATGACGGCCTGTTTTTTTATCTCAAGGATGCAAAATCCGATCCTGCACAATTGGTGGATATTTCCAACGGAGAAACAGTCGGCGCGATCGCAAAATCCAGCCTCGATAATCTGAAACCAAACAGTGGTGTACGCAGTGTGATTGCCGCAACACTGGTCCGATATCAGCTCTTCGACGAGAACCCGAAACGACGGTTGGCAGCACTGGCGGCGATCGAACGCGACCCGGAAACCGGTCACCTCGAAATCCTTCGCGCCACTGTAAAAACTGAAAACGACCCGAAAATCAGGGAGCGGATGGAGCGCCTGGAGCGTTTGCTGACAATCAGCTTCGACAAGGACAGTTCGGCAAGGGTTGAGGCTATCAGGGGGTTCGCCGGCGACACAAACGTCGATGTCCGCGCTGCACTCAACCCCCTCCTGCAAACAAGTCTTGAAATTTCAAGGGAGCTTCCAGAAGGAGCCAATATTGCCAGACGCCTTTCGGTCGGCCGCGATATCGAGAATGCGAAAGCCTATGACCTTCTGGTCGAGCGCGGACTTGCCCCTGCAGGTATCACAAATGCAGCACGGGATGCGGCCCTGGTTGAAAACCTGAAAGAAGGGGCCGTGGCCGGCTTCACGCGAGAGGCGCTCGACAACGAGGAAAACCGCATAGCCGCATATCGCACGCTTTCCGCCAGCGGACTGGTTCCGCCCTACATAACGGCCGAAGAACGCAGAAAGGCTATCGACGAACATGTTTTCTTTGAGCGCTATGCAGAAAGTGAAAAGGCGATAACAGCGGCGGCGTCAGAATTCTCTTGGGGCAATAAATACCAAGGTTACCCTGTTCGGAGTGGTGGATCTGGGACTTGATGCGCTGTCACTGGCTTCAATCTATTTTCTGGCGGCAATCGGATTGGCTATCACCTTCGGGGTAATGGGCGTCATCAATATGGCCCATGGCGAATTTATCATGATCGGTGCTTATACCGGCTACGTTGTCCAGCAACTTGTTCCTGATTACACCCTTTCAATAATCATCGCCCTGCCCCTGGCATTTGCCATTGCATTTCTGGCGGGGGTCGCATTGGAACGCCTCGTCATCCGTCACCTCATGCACCGTCCCCTTGAGACGCTGCTGGCGACATTCGGAATCTCCATCGCACTTCAACAATTGGCAAAGAACATTTTCGGTACACAGGCACGCCCCCTCACCTCGCCAGCCTGGCTTGATGGTGCCTGGGTAATCAATGATGTCATTTCCATTAGCTATATTCGCATAGCAATATTCTTCCTTGCCCTGATATTCCTTGTGTTGCTTCTCTTCATTCTCAACAGGACCCGCCTCGGCCTTGAAGTGCGTGCAGTAACGCAAAATCCGCGAATGGCCTCCTCAATGGGGATCAACCCGGATCGCATCAACATGCTGACCTTCGGGCTTGGCTCCGGCATTGCCGGAATTGCAGGCGTCGCCATCGGGCTGTTTGCACAAGTGACCTCGGAACTCGGCACCGGTTATATCGTGCAGAGTTTCATGACTGTTGTCGTTGGCGGCGTCGGCAATATCTGGGGCACACTGGCAGGTGCCGGAATGATCGGTGGGCTTCAAAAAGTCATCGAGTTTTTCAATCCGTCAAACACCCTTGCCGCCCAAACCTACATGATCATCTTCATCATCATCTTCATCCAGTTCAAACCCAAGGGGATTATCGCCCTGAGGGGACGGGCAGCAGGGGACTGACCGGATGCAAAACAGTTTTTTCAGCAAAAACCCTTCGGTTCTGGTCTTTATCGGAATTCTGGCCACCTTTACCCTCGTCATGACCATTCTGTCAGAAGGTTTTGGTATCGGCCTTGTCTCCACCAGCTTTATCAAGGTCCTTGGCAAGACCCTGTGCTTCTGCCTGATTGCTGTCGCCATGGACCTTGTCTGGGGTTATTGCGGCATTCTTTCCCTCGGCCATTTCGCCTTTTTCGGACTGGGCGGCTACATGATCGGCATGTGGCTGATGTATGCGCGAACACAGGATATTGTGGTGCAATCTCTTGCGTCTTCTGCCCTTCCCGCAACGCCCGAGGAAATCCGCGATGCAGTGGGAACCCAGATATTCGGTGTAGTTGGTGGTTCAGATATTCCCGCAATCTGGATGTTCGCCGGCAGTCTCCCTATCCAGTTGGCTCTCGTTGTTCTCGTGCCCGGAATACTGGCCCTGGTATTCGGCTGGCTGGCCTTCCGTTCACGGGTAACAGGGGTTTACCTCTCCATTCTTACCCAGGCCATGACGCTGGCTCTTTCCCTTTACCTCTTCCAGAATGACAGTGGCCTGCGCGGTAATAACGGATTGTCGGGCCTGCAGAACATTCCCGGTCTGACCGATGTTTCCCAGGATGTGCTTTCGGTCTGGTTTTTCTGGGCCTCGGCCCTGGCGCTGGCTTTGGGTTACCTGTTTGCAGCATGGATGGTCTCGGGAAAATTCGGAAACATCATCCGCGCCATTCGCGATGACGAGACAAGGGTGCGTTATCTTGGCTATTCCGTCGAAACCTACAAGCTTGTTGTCTTTGTCATAACCGCGCTTATCGCTGCCGTCGCCGGAGCACTTTATTATCCCCAGGCAGGAATCATCAACCCGACCGAAGTCGCACCCATAGCATCAATTTACCTTGCTGTCTGGGTTGCCATTGGCGGAAGGGGCAGACTGTATGGCGCAGTCATAGGATCTGCCGCTGTCACCCTTGTTTCCAGCTGGTTCACCGGTGGCCATATACCCGACATAACCTTCGGCCCCTATTCCATCAAATGGGTTGACTGGTGGCTGGTGCTACTGGGGTTCGGATTTGTTGTCGTGACGCTTTATGCACCCAACGGCCTTGGCGGCCTTGTTGACCGGCTGGTGAGAAAAGGAGGGCAAGATGGCTGATATCTCACTTCTCGAACTCGAAGGGGTTTCTGTTTCCTTTGACGGTTTCAAGGCGATCAATGACTTGTCTTTCCAGATCGCCAATGCGGAATTACGGGCCATCATAGGCCCCAATGGCGCTGGCAAAACCACCATGATGGACATAATCACCGGCAAAACCCGCCCCGATTCGGGAAATGTCAGCTACGGCTCTCCGGCGAGAGACTTGTTGCGAATGTCCGAAAGTGCAATCGCGCAAGCCGGTATTGGGCGAAAATTCCAGCGTCCAACCGTTTTTGAGAACCAGAGCGTTTTTGACAATTTCATGATGGCATTAAAGAAGGGACGCTCTCCACTGGACGTTCTCTTTCATCGAAACAACACAGAAGACGCAAAGCGTATCAGCGATCTGGCAGACGAAGTGGGCCTGTCAGAACACCTGACGCGTACTGCTGGCGAACTTTCCCACGGACAAAAGCAATGGCTGGAGATCGGCATGTTGCTGGCGCAGGACCCGAAGCTTCTACTGGTCGATGAACCGGCAGCCGGGATGACCCCCGAGGAGCGCAAGCACACCACAGACATTTTAAAGACCGCCGCCAAAACCAGGGCTGTGGTTGTGGTTGAGCACGACATGGAATTCGTCCGACGCCTCGACTGCCGGGTCACCGTTCTTCACGAGGGATCAGTGCTAGCGGAAGGAACGATCGACCATGTCACGCGCGATGAGAATGTTATTGATGTCTATTTGGGAAGGTAATCATGCTCGAAATTGATGATCTCACCCTCCATTACGGCCAGTCGAAAATCCTGAACGGAATATCGATGAAAGCCGAGTCAGGAAAAGTGACCTGTATCATGGGAACGAACGGCGTCGGCAAGACCAGCCTGTTGAAGGCTGTTTCGGGCATCCATCGCCATTCCGGCGGAACCATATTGTTTAATGGAACCGTGCTTCAGGGACACGAACCTTTCAAACTGGCCGCGATGGGTCTTGGTTATGTTCCCCAGGGGCGCGACATTTTCCCCCTTCTGACTGTTCGCGAAAACCTGGAGACCGGGTTTGCCTGTCTCCCGCGCGATCAGCGCAGGGTGTCTGATGAAATATTTGAACTCTTTCCAGTCCTTGCCGAAATGGAAAGCCGCCGGGGCGGCGACCTTTCCGGCGGACAGCAGCAGCAACTGAGCATAGCAAGGGCTTTGGTAACCCGGCCAAAACTTCTGTTGCTGGATGAGCCAACCGAGGGCATTCAGCCAAATATCATTCAGCAGATCGGCCGGGTGATCGAATACCTGCGCGATCAGGGCGATATGGCGATCATACTGGTCGAACAGTATTTTGAATTTGCCTATTCGCTTGCTGACACATTTTATGCCATGCGCCGCGGGGTGATAGAAACAAGCGGAGCAAAATCCGACCTGAAAAAAGCGGACCTTCTCAAGGCAGTATCCGTATCCTGAATAGTTTTTTCCGGCCTGCAAGTTCTGCCTGCCTTAAAGATCCGGCAGGTCGGACCGGTCACAGAAAGGGTTTCTAGTCGCAGGCGGCAGTGACAATAATCTCCACTTTGAGATCAGGCCGTGCCAGTTTTGCCTCGCCGCAAGCCCGTGCAGGCGCGTGACCTTCCGGAACCCAATTGTCCCATACCCCGTTCATTTCGGCAAAATCGGCCATGTCAGCCAGCCATATAACTGCCTGAAGGATTTTCTCCCGCGAAGAACCGGCTTTCTCCAGAAGGGCTTCCACCCTGCCAAGGCAATCCCTGGTCTGATCTGCTACGCTTTCACCGTCGCCAACTTGCCCACAAAGATAGGCAACGCCATTGTGTTTGACGATTTTACTCATGCGTTTACCGGTTTCAATTCGTTCAATCACTTGTCTTCTCCTTGATTTCCCTGTCGCCAAGGGTCGCCAGTTCACCAAGCGTTACCGGCTTCAGCGGCGGACGTATGCGATAGTAGCCGGTCTCTTCCTGCGTTTTTCCATTCGCCTTTGCAAGCAGTTCCGTAACGCTCAATCCGCAATACCTGCCCTGACACGGCCCCATGCCGGGCCTGCCAAATGCCTTTGTCTGGTTCGGGCCGATGCAGCCGATCTCTGCGTATCGGCGAATATCACCCGCTGTAACTTCTTCGCATCGGCAGATAATGGTGTCGTCTGACGGAGACAGCGCCCCGCCAAAAGCAGGATAGGCCCGGTCAATGAACGGGCGCGCTGCCAGTTCGCGGTTCAAAGCCCGGCGCAGTGACGCAGCCTGACTGTCGCGCTTGTGCCCCTCGAGCGCCCCAAGTTCAGCGGCAATTTCCAGGGCGGCAATACGGCCGGCCAGTGACGCAGCCTTCGCTCCGCCGATTCCGCCCCCATCACCGGCAATGAACACTTCAGCCAGGTTGGTGCGGCCCCAGCCATCTTTTTGTGGAACAAAACAGTGCTGCTGGTCACTCCAAAAATGCGTAACGCCAATAGAGCGGGCGATCTGCGTATTGGGCACCACGCCGTGATGGACCAGCACATTGCCGCACTCGATGGTCTCCTTGCGCCCTTTCGAGGTAAAGCTGATGGCTTGCACCCTTTGATCCCCGCTGACCGATATGCCTTGAACACCGGTAAAACGCTTGACACCCGCACGCCGGATTTCTGCCAGAAGGCCGAGCCCCTTGGCCATATACCGCCAGCCTTTCAGCGCCCCGCCGACATGCCGCATGCTGGAAAGCATGTCTGCAAAAGTCTGCGTCTCGACCAGTGCCAGCGGCGGAGTACCTGCCCGGATCATTTGTGCGGCGAGCAGGTAAAGCAACGGACCGGAACCGGCCAGAACCGCTTCCTCACAAACAACGCCCGATTGCTTGAGCAGAATTTGCGCGGCACCCGCGGTCATGACACCGGGCAATGTCCAGCCAGGCAAAGGCATTGGCCGCTCCAGCGCACCAGTGGCAATCAGTATCCGTTTGCCCTTTGCGATATCAGCTACACCCCTGACGGTGAAAACAACCTTCGTTGTTTCTTCAATCTGCCAGACATTGGCACCTTTCACATGATCAATCCGGTCATGGTCCAGAGCAGCAACAAGGGGCAGCCCGGCGGTAAAATCACTGCCAAGCAGATCAGCCCGTATTTTACCGGCACGTTCGACATCGCGGTAGATTTGTCCCCCCGCGCGCAACTGTTCATCTAGCAGCAGCACTGAAAGACCGGTATCTGCCGCCTGGCGGGCCGAAGCCATCCCTGCCGGTCCTGCGCCAATGATGATCAGGTCCGCTTCACGCATCGCCGGTCTCCGCGACCGGCAACATGACAATCTTCATGCCTTCCGATACTTCACTCATGCAGGCCTGACGGGTGACGCCATCAATCTGGACAAGACACTCAAAACAGGCGCCCATCATGCAGTAAGGACTACGCGGAGCCCCTGAAACCTGTGTTCTGCGAAACGGCATGACCCCTGCTGCCATAAGTTCTGCAGCAAGATTTTCGCCCCTGCGAAGTTCAAAATCCGTGCCGTCAAAACGCACCAAAACCCGCTGCTGGGCATCTGCCGGAGAGGCGTCCTCCAAAATCCGGTAATCAGAACCTGTCTTCACTGAACACCTCCAGATCCGGCGCTTGCAGCGTACCCTCCAGCCAATCCGGCAACAGACGCGCATGAGCCGCTGCCAGCGTAATTCCGCTGTGACAGGTCACCAGATAGGCCCCTGGCATCTGCCTGCTTTCCTGATAGATCGGCAATCCGTCAGGCGAGAGGACCCTGAGCGCACCCCAACTGCGCACAAGCTGCGCCTTGCCAAGAACGGGATACGCGTCAATCGCCTTCGCTGCGAGTTCGGCCATGCCTTGTGTTGTTACGCTATCGTCAAGGCCAACCTCTTCATTGGTCGCCCCGATCTGGATTCCCCCCTCATCGACCTGGCGGGCAATTAGAGACGGTCTGTTGATGATCTTGGGGAGTTTTTCAGTAATCAGTACCTGACCGCGCTGGGCGCGAACGGGAGCCTTGAACCCCATGAGAGGCCCCAGCTTCGCAGCGCCAAGACCAGCAGACAGAACGGTCTTGCCAGCTTCAATGACTGTTCCGTCTTGACAGATAATTTGAAAGTGACCGTTGCGGGTTACGCGTTCGGCCTGTTTGCCGACCAGAACCGTTCCACCCATCCGGTGAACATCATCAGCCAGCGCCTTCAGAAGTTTCAGCGGATTTGCATGGCCATCCTGATGGTGCAGAATGGCGCCAATCACCTTATGACCGATTTCCGGCTCCTCCCGGCGCAGGGCATTGTGACCAAGCACCTCATAGGGATAGTCGCCTCCGAGTTCGGTTTTCAGTTGCTCGTACTTTGCAACCGTTGCTTCCAGTGCCTCCTCAGAGAAATGAAGGTCATATCCGCCCCTTTGCTCCAGTCCGAGATCGTACCCGGTATTGGCGGTGAGTTCATCTGCAAACTCCCGCCATTGTCCAGCCGATTGCTGGGACCAACGCGCATAGCGCGGCTGGCTCATGCCTTTGGACTGTACCCAGACAAGGCCGAAATTACCCCGGCTGGCTCGGAAGCTGCCATCATCCCCGTCAATCACGGTAACTGTTAAGCCACGCTTCAACAGTCCCCAGGCAACAGACAGACCGACAACGCCTCCGCCTATGATGGCGTAGTCTGATTGCATCACATATCTCTTGTGTTTGCAGGCTAGTCCGGGCGGCAGTTCATTACCGCCCGAAACCAGATGGATTAGTTGGCAGCTTTGTCAAGAATGGCCTGACCCCATTCCTCACCAACATCCTTGAGCACTTCCGGCCAGACATCCTTGCGGACCTTGGCGGCCATGGCTTCAAGCTGCTCATTGGTGAGCTTGACGACATTGGTTCCAAGTTCATCGGCGAGTTTCTGCTCGTTCTTGCCCTGATCCTCTTCGGCCACAACCCAGCGTTTTGCCTCGAAATCATCAGCAGCCTTTTTCAAAGCCGCCTGATCGTCTGCATCAAGACTGTTGAGCAACTCGTTGGAAATGATCATGTACCAGACCTCGAAATGCGTATTGGCCGGGATGTAGGCTTTGGTCACATCGCGGAACGAAGCATAATAACCCTCGGCACCCGAACCGATCACTCCGTCAACCACACCGGTCTGGATAGCGGTAAAGGCTTCCGAGAACGGAATCGGTGATGGAATGTAGCCAAGTGCCTCACCGGTCAACTGGAAGCTCTTGATGCCCGGTACGCGCACCTTGATTCCGTTAGACTGGCTTGGGTCGCCCGGATTGACGGGGTCAGTATTGAGCGAGATGCCGCCGAAATAAACCGGATAGGCAGCCAGCATGGTGATGTCCTGCTTGGCATAGAGTTCGGCCATGGTTTCGCGAACCACGCCGCCCGGTCCGTAAATCTTGCGGGCCTGATCCCAGTTTGCCGCGAGGAAGGGAAATGAGGAAATCTGCATCTGGCGGTCAGCACCGGTCGCGGCAGGCTGTGTAGCCATGTCGATGGCACCAACCGAAATACGCTCTTGAACCGTCGTATAGTCGCCAAGGGCCGACGCTGCAAAGATCTCGATATTGACATCACCGCCGGTCGCTTCCTTGACGGCTTCTGCATAGGCCTTGAGTTCGACATCAATGGTCGCGCCTTGCGGGCGGACATGGCTCATCTTCAAATCTGCCGCTTGGGCAATACCGGCCATGCCCAGAAGCGCGATGGCGGCTGTTGTGGTTAGAAGTTTTTTCATTTCATTTCCTCCTTGTTGTTCGGAAATCCGGGTTGATGTGGGTGGGTGAAATCATGATGCGAAGCTCGATCACTGAATGTATCCGAACAGTCGCGGCAAATAGAGGGAGAGGTCCGGCCAGAGCGATGTGAGAAACACCACCGGTACATAGCCCAACAGGATCAGTTTCATGGCTGGCGGAATGACCTTGGTCACTTTCACATTTCCGATACGCGCGCCGAGATAAAGGATGGAGGCATATGGTGGGGTCACGCCGCCCATCGCCGTGTTTACCCCCATGATGGCAGCGAACTGGATCGGGGAGACACCAATTGCTTCCATCAGGGGCAACAAAAGTGGTGCAATAAGGATGATGGCGGTGACATCATTCACAACCATGCCCACAAGAAACAGCAGGATGTTGATGAAGATCAGCAGAAGAACCTTGTTCTCGGTAATGCCGAAAATGGCGCTGACCAATTGCTGCGGAATGCTCTCGTAAACGAACATCTGGCCAAGGATCATGGAAAAAAGGATCATCAGCATGATCGCGCCGACCGCTGTTGCCGCTTCCTTTCCTGCGGACAGGAAGTTGCTCCACCTCAGGCCCTTGTAAATCAGGAAACCGACAGGAATGGCATAGATTACCGACAAGGCCGCAGCTTCTGTCGGCGTCATCACACCTCCGTAAATCCCGCCAAGGATCATTACCGGCATCAGCAGCGCCGGAAAGGCATGAATGCCCCGTTTGACTACCTGGCCGGACAATTCCGAGAAAGTCGGCTTGTCATCCAGCACCAGATTGAACTTGCGTGACATCCACAGATTGATAACCGAAAAGCTGGTCATGATCAGCAGCCCCGGGCCCAGCGTCGCCAGGAAACAGGCAAGAATGGACGTGTCCGTGACCCACCCGTAAACAATCATGGTGACAGAGGGCGGAATCAGCAGGCCCAGAATTGATGAGTTGGCAATCAGCGCGGTGGCATATTCCCGCGGATAGCCACGTTTCTCCATTTCGGGGATCAGCAGCGGACCGATCGCAGCGATCCCTGTTAGGCCGGAGCCGGAAATCGCGCCGATCACAGCACAACTGACCGCCGCAACCACGCCGAGGCCGCCGCGTACATGGCCGATAAAGGCATTGACGAATCTTAGCAGTGAGGCAGCTATCCCGCTTTCGGACATGATGGTGCCGGCAAGCACGAAAAGCGGAATGGCTAGAAGAACCGGATTGCCAAGTTGCTGAAAGCCCCACAGCACCATGCCTTTCATGGTTACATCGCCGATAAAGTACATGACCATCAGGGCCGCACCAAAACAGTAGGGAAGCGGAACACCAAGGGTCAGGGTGATGACCAGAATACCAATGGCAAGAAGCGCAATCTCGATCATTTTGCCTCTCCCCTGGCAAGTACCTTTACGTGGCCCCAAAGGTGCCAGGCGGTGTAAACCATCATCAGGGCAAGACCGACGACCAGCGCTATATCCGAATAAAAAGTCGGAATGTAGAGAGTTCGGGCTTTCCTTCCACACACGCCAGGCATACCGGGTGAACTCCCACGCCCACGACAGGAGCCAAAGGCCCACGATCAGGCTGATTACCTCACCGACAATCGCAAGAATGGTGTGCTGGCGTTCGCTCTTGAGGAAAATTTCAAGGACATTGGCACGAATATGCGTGTTTTCACGTGACGCGTTCACCGCACCGAAAATGTAAAGCCAAAGCGTCGGATACATCATGGTTTCTTCAAGACCCATGACCGGTATCTGCAACACATACCGAGTAATCACCTGAACGAACTGGCCAAGAGCCACGATCAGGATGAGCGCTGTCAGCAGATATTTTGCGAACCTGTCCAAGTCTGTCCTCCCGCTGGCGACCGTTTTCCGCACTCAACTATTTTGCAGTTGGGCTTCCCATAAAGGCAAATTGGAAATATTATTGATCTAATAAAAATTTCTTATGGGCTGACATGAACCTGACTTTCCGCCAATTGCAGACATTTATCGAAGTCATGAGAACTGGCTCTGTTTCACAGGCCGGGCGCTCCCTTGGCCGAACGCAACCTGCCATCAGTGCCATGCTGGCCGGACTTGAAAAAGAGATCGGATTCCCCCTGTTCGAACGCGAACGAGGCCGATTGATTGCCAAGCCCGAGGCACATTATTTCATGGAAGAGGCAGAATTCGTGCTGTCTCGCCTTTCCCAATCCGCTCGCACCCTCCACGAGATCGGCAACCTTGAAAAAGGCAAACTGCGGATAACCTGCAATCCGGCAGCATCGGGTTTTTTCATGCCGAGGGTTGTGGCCGGCTTCCTGAAGGACAAGCCGAACGTGGATGTCTCCCTGATGATGCGCTCTTCGCCTATAGTCACCGACTGGATCGCCTCCCAGCAATACGATATTGGCTTTGCCGAGACTCCCGAGCCCCGGCGGACAATCCGCATGGAAAATTTTCGTTTTCCCTGTGTTTGCGCAATTCCGGTGAACGACCCCCTTGCACAAAAGGAAAAAATCGTTCCCGACGATCTCAGCGGCGCTCCTCTTGCCCTTTTGTTCGATGAACACATGACCTTTCTGCAGACTCGAAAGGCCTTTGCCGATGCAGGCGCCGAATTGAACCAGCGCTTCGAACTGCGAACATTTTTGCCCGCGCTTCAGCTGGTTTCACAGGGACTGTGTTATTCAATCTGTGACGCCATTACGGCATACAGCTACGGTTTGCGCGAAAATGAAAACGACACGCTTGTCTTCAGGCCGTTTGATCCACTGATTTACCTCGACATGTCACTGATGACACCTGCCAACAGGCCCCTTTCCATGCTCGCAATGGAATTCACCAAGTTTCTGCATTCGGAAGTAGCCGATCTTCTCCTCGCAACCAACTTGTCAAATCACCGGCGCACCCAGAATGCTTGACCTTGAAGAATATGGATCGATAGCCGCATTCTGCATACTGATAGCTGGCGGAAAGATGCCTGAAATAGTAATCTCTGCCCGAACTGGCCAAAAGTCGAAGTGACCGATAAAGATCCACCCGAAGTCTGAGGGCTCATGCTCCGCATTCTTGCCAATACCACTTTCCGGCACCTGTTTCTGGCCCAGGTCGTGGCGCTGATCGGAACCGGTCTGGCAACTGTGGCCTTGGCATTGTTGGCCTATGACCTCGCAGGAGACAAGGCCGGGCAGGTTTTGGGTACGGCGCTTGCCATAAAGATGATCGCCTATGTCGGCATTGCTCCCGTCGCCTCCGCTTTTGTTTCGATACTCCCAAGGCGCAGGACCCTTGTGCTGATTGACATCTGGCGTGCCGCAATGGTCGGTTTTCTGCCATTCGTCACTGAAATCTGGCAGATTTATCTGCTGATCTTTCTGTTGCAGTCCGGGTCAGCCGCGTTCACCCCGGCATTCCAGGCGACCATTCCGGAGATACTGCCTGACGAGGACGACTACACCAATGCCCTTTCGCTGTCGCGCCTCGCCTATGATCTGGAAAGCCTGGTTTCACCAATGCTGGCAGCAATCCTTCTCGGTCTTGTTGCATCCAATACGCTGTTTGCCGGCACCGCTCTTGGTTTTATCGCCTCCGCAGTGCTGATCCTGACCGTCGCCCTGCCCGACAACCGTAAACCTGAGCGCCGCAGTATTTACGAACGCACCGTCCGCGGGATCCGGATATACCTGGCAACGCCGCGCCTGCGCGGCCTACTGGCCGTCAACATGGCAGTCTCGGCGATTGGCGCAATCATCTTCGTCAATACCGTAGTCTATGTGCAGGTCGTTTACGGATTGGGTGAACGCCAAACGGCCTTGGCACTTGCCTGTTTCGGCGGCGGCTCAATGCTGGCCGCTTTGGCGTTGCCAACGGTACTTCGGCGTTTCGAAGACCGAAGCGTGATGCTGATGGCGGTTGCAGTCCTTGCTGGGTCAGGGCTGGTCATCAGTTTCATGACATCTTACCCAATACTGCTGGCGGTTTGGCTGGCAAGCGGGATTGGTTATGCTTCAGCGCTCGTGCCTTCAGGAAGACTTTTAAAGCGCTCGGCCCATATAGAGGACCGGACGGCAGTCTTCGCCGCACAATTTGCGCTCTCCCATGCCTGCTGGCTGGTTTCCTATCCGGTCGCCGGCTGGCTGGGGAGCGTGATCGGCCTTTCCGCGACTGCCCTGCTGCTCTCCGCAATCGCAATCATCGCAGCGGTTGCCGCTGCGCTTTTATGGCCCCGCACGGATGTCGCGGATATCGAGCATCACCATGACGACCTGCCGCCGGATCATCCACACCTTCAGGAAGGCCATGATCGCCATGGCAAGGCACATGTCCATGAAATCGTGATCGACGACCTTCATTCCCACTGGCCCGGCCATCAGGGATAAAAATGCGAAATCCGCAATTGACTTTCGAAGAAGTGGAGTGGTGCCCCCCGCCGGAATCGAACCGGCACTCCCGAAGGAACGGGATTTTGAATCCCGCGCGTCTACCAGTTCCGCCAGAGGGGCACAAATGGTCTGCAAAGCAGCAAACCTGATACTGTCTGGTAACAGAAGCATCGTCTAGCGCCAACGGCCCGCCCGGGTCAAGCCGAATATTAGCCTGTCAGGAGCGCGGACAACACGATTTGGCACAGTCGCCTCAAGGGGCGGCAACAAGTCGGTGTCCCCGAATTGGCGTTTCCCCGGATTGTCCTCCCCCTGGCCTGTGCAAAAAAGCCCCACTTGTCGGTTCGTGAACCATACAGTAAGGCTTCTGCGTCAATAATCAGCTTCCTGTTCGCAACTTTTTCAAGGTTGATTTCCAAACCCAGGGACTGACACAAGAACCGCCCCGCCTGTTTTGCGAACATACCCCAAGGTTTTTAATCGGAGTATCAATGCTGAAAACAATCAACCTCTGGATTCGGGCACTATATGACTGGGTGTTTTCACTGGCGCGGCATCCCAAGGCAACCTGGGGCCTCTTCGGTGTGTCGTTTACCGAAAGTTCGTTTTTCCCCATACCCCCGGACATCATGCTCATTCCCATGGTTCTGGCCAAGCGAACCAAATGGCTTTTTTATGCCACTGTCTGCCTGGTCGCCTCGGTGCTGGGCGGCTATCTGGGGTACTATATTGGCGCTGGCCTGTATGAAACGATCGGCAGGCCCATACTGGAATTTTACGGTAAGGCAGATTCCTTCTCCGAATTGCAGCAATGGTACAATGAAAGTTCATGGGGGGCCTGGGCCGTCCTGTTTGCAGCCGTAACCCCGTTCCCCTATAAGGTAGTAACGATTTTTTCCGGCGCGGTAGGCCTCAATCTGGTCACCTTTACCATCGTAAGTCTGATCGGGCGGGGCCTGCGTTTTTTCATCGTTTCCTATTTGCTTTACAGGATCGGGGAACCGATCAGGGACTTCATCGAAAAACGCCTAGGCCTGATGTTTACCCTTGCGCTGGCATTGCTGATTGGCGGATTTGTTGCTGCGAAATACCTCATCTGAGACATTCCGAAATGAAACTTACCGCTCAAACATCATCCTATCAAACCACCCTTTCCCTGCTGGTAACCGCAGGTATGATCGGCGTCATCCTGACTGTTCTGGGCTTCGAACATATTGGCGGCTATACCCCGTGCAAACTGTGCCTGGGGCAACGCGAACCATATTATGCGGCGATCCCCATAGGCTTGCTCGCCCTCGCATCTGCATTCCTCAAATGGCCTGCCTGCCTGACAAGGGGAGGTTTGGCTATCGTTGGCATTTTGATGGTCTATGCGATGATCCTGGGAGTGCAGCACGCAGGCGTCGAATGGGGCTGGTGGGAAGGCCCGGGCGGGTGCGGCGGCGGCAGTACCGTCGAAAACGCGGGCAGCCTTTTAGATTCGCTATCCACGGTAAAACCGCCATCCTGCGACGAGGCAGCAGGACGCTTTCTCGGGCTTTCATTTGCCGGATGGAATGTGGTTGTTTCGCTTGCTCTGGCGGCAATTGCCTTCAGGGGTGCCTTTGCCACAGCAAGAATGTAGGGCTCAAGGTTCCAGTTCGCTGTCCCAATACAGAAAGTCCATCCAGCTTTCATGCAGGTAGTTGGGAGGAAACTTGCGCCCGTTGCGGTGCAGGTCCTCAACCGTCGGCATATAGGGTTTTTGCTGCGGCCACATCTTGGCAGCCTTTGGCAGCTTGTTGCCCTTGCGCAAATTGCAGGGCGAGCAGGCAGCGCACACATTTTCCCAGACCGTCTGTCCCCCCTTTGGAGCGCGGGATAACATGGTCAAACGTCAAATCGGAAGGCGAGCCGCAATACTGGCATTCGAACTTGTCCCGCAGAAAACACGTTGAAACGGGTAAAAGCCGGATGCCGGTTCGGTTTGATATAGGACTTCAGGCAAACAACGCTGGGAAGTTTCATTTCGAAGCTTGGACTGTGAACGGCCGCCTCGTATTCCGAGACAATATTCACACGGTCAAGAAACACGGCCTTGATCGCGTCCTGCCAGGACCACAGCGATAGCGGATAATAACTCAGTGGCCGATAATCGGCATTTAACACCAGAGCCGGATGGGCATCCGGCGAAACCGCAATCGTCAAGTAATTTCTCCTTACCAGATCGATTCGTAGCGTCGAATGCGATAATGTATGGGTATTACTACAAAAATGTGAAGCCCTTTTTTATATGGCGTCCAAACATCGCGCGACAAGGCGACCTTGCCGTGATTTGATAAAAATCAGACCGGGGCCGCATCGCGTTTGACTTGTGCATAATATGCCCACAACATCCGTGCCGCCACGGAGCGCCAGGGCGACCAGCGTTCGGCAAGGCTGCGCGATATCTTGTCATCAGGTCGTTCTTCCATCCCGAAAGCCATTCGGATTGCCTCCTGGAGGGCAAGATCGCCTGCGGGAAACACGTCCCGGTGACCAGCACAAAACATCAGGTAAACTTCCGCGGTCCAGGGACCAATTCCCTTGATCGAAACCAGTTGCTCCATCGCCGCGTCCGGCGCCAGACTACAGAGCCCGCCCAGATCAAGCCCCTTCTCCAGAACTGCCTCACTGACCGCTGCAAGCGTTCTTTGTTTGGGACGTGACAAGCCGGCTGCGATCCAGGCTGCCTCCCCCGCCTCCAGAAAACCGCTTGGCGTCAACGGACATACCTGCGCTTTCAATCTTCCGAAAATGGCGTCAGCGCTGGCTTTCGAAACCTGTTGTGAAACAATAATGGATGCCAGTCCGGCAAAATCAGCCGTTGAAAGCCTGAGCGGTATCTCGCCGCATTGTGCCTTGAGTGAGCACATCACTTCACATGATCGAGCAAGTTCACCAACACCGGTATCTATGTCGTCCTGACATGATATTTTCATTTGATCACTTTCTGCGGACCATAAGCCTTTCGTCTGCCCTCGGAGTGTGAAAGAAACACGCTCATGAAACAAGTCTCGCACACTCCGGTTTTCAGGTTTGCACCGAGTCCGAATGGCCGCCTACATCTGGGCCATGCCTATTCGGCGCTCCTGAACCGGAAAATGGCAGATGAAACCGGTGGCCGGTTCCTGCTGCGAATTGAAGACACCGACACCATTCGATGCACGCCAGCACTTGAAAAACTGATGCTGGAGGACCTTGAATGGCTGGGCATCACCTGGGACGAAGAGCCCCGCCGCCAGTCTGATCATGTTGAAACCTATCTGGATGCCGTCACGACCCTCGCTGATGAAGGGTTGGTTTATCCCGCCTTCATGAGCAGGGGCGAAGTCCGCGCCTATATCGAGGCGCAAACCGCAAAGGGTGTTTCTTGGCCGGTTGATCCTGACGGAACACCTCTTTATCCGGACCTCGACAAGAATATGCCGACAGAGGAAAGACAGGAATTACTGGCAAAAAACGTGCCGCATTCCCTGCGTCTCGACATGAGCGCCGCCATTCAATACGTGGCCAAGGAATTGTCCTGGCAGGAAAGCGGTAGCGGCCCGCAGGATGAGACAGGCGAAATCCCGGTCGATCCCGGTGCCTGGGGGGATATTGTGCTGTCGCGAAAGGATATTGCTGCAAGCTACCATCTGGCCGTTGTCGTTGATGACGCCATTCAGGGCGTTACCCACATTGTTCGCGGCCGAGATCTCTTCTGGTCAACCTCTGCGCATCGATTGCTTCAGGAATTGCTTGGCCTTCCCGAACCGCTCTATCTTCATCATGACCTTGTTCTTGATGAAGATGGAACAAAGCTCTCCAAGAGCCGAAGCGATACCAGTCTGGCGGAATTGCGGACTGCGGGAGCCACGCCGGAGGATATCCGTAAAATGGTTGCTCTGGCCTAGGGGCTGCGGATAAAGGGTACCTGCCGCAAAATCAGCGAAACCGGAAGATCGCCTTGATTGACAGCATGGTGAAAAGGAAGGCTGTCGAAGAACCAACGGCGAGGGTCATTGCAAAATGGGAGTTCAGCTGGAACCGGTATCCGAACAAATTATAGCAAAGCAGTCCGAGATAGGCGCCAAGCAGGAGAATCAGCCAGTTGCCGATTGCAGAATATCCGGCATATCCAAGGATTCTGTCAGCCAGCCACCCGCCGATGAAGCTAACGCAGCAAATCAGAGTAAACGTTGTAAGCCATTGTTGAGGTGTGAATTCCCAGAGCATTTTCTCTACCTTGAATCCGTTGACAAAGGGATCGTACGGCTGCCTCAATCGCGGCCAGTTCCCAAGCTCCGTAAGGTAAACTAAAAGTCTTACGAACCGGTTAACAGTCCGTAAATGCCTGATAAGAAAGGAGTACCCGGCAAGCAGGGGCAGACGGTCAGGTTTGGCGCAAAAGACGCCTGCGCCGCAACCAGGCTGCATTGATTTCCCCGCCAAGGATGAAGACCAACCCCAGGAAATACAGGAAGATCAATCCGATCATTGCTCCGGCAAGACCGGCATAAGTCGATACATAATCGGCAAACTGTTCCAGCCACATCCCGTATGCCACCGAACCAATCATCCAGCAAAAAATTGTGAAAACAATACCGGGCAGAACAGATATAACACTGCGGTTGCCGGCCGGCAGATAGACATGAGCCATGATGAGAGAGCCGGAAAGAACCCCCAGCGCTATGACAAACCGCCAGAAACGGACACTGTCCTGCCAGGGAATAATCTGGGGAAACCATTTTTCGGCAATTCCCCAACCAAGGGGCAGGAACACGAGCAGGAGTGTAATCGCCAAAAGGGCAATCATAGCCACAAAGACGAATGCGATGCTTTGCAGGCGCAGCAACCAGATCGGCCTTTTGTCGCCAATCCGGTAGGCCCGGTTAAGGGCGACCCGCAAAGCCTCGACACCATTGGACGCAAAATAGATTGCCAGAATTCCGCCGAGGGTCAGGAAATCTGACCGTGGTTCCGTGAGGATCGATTTGACTTCACGGGCAATGGCTTCACTCGCTTCCTTCGGCCAATAGTCAAAAATGAGATGCACGACGGTATCTGCAAAACCGCCCAACTCGAAAAACGCTGCAATCGAAGTGGCGAAAATGAGAAACGGAAAAAGCGCAAAGAGCGATGAGAGGGCCACATGGCTTGCAATGGCCCAGCCATCATCACGGTTGAACTTGGTGATCGCCTCCCATACGATTGCAATCCACAGCCTTGGCACGTTCGCCACCCCTCCCTTCGCAAAAGTCACTTATGAGCAGCAACACCTCTACACGCAAGACCATATTGATAACCGGTTGCTCTTCAGGCATCGGCCTGCATTGCGCCAAACGGCTCAGGCAGGACGGTTGGCAGGTCATTGCCACCGCGCGCAAACCGTCGGATCTTGAACACCTTTCGGGACTTGGCCTTGAAGCGGTTTATCTTGATTATACCGAGAGGCAGTCCATTCACACTGCCTTCAGACATGCACTTGAAAAGGGAGAGGGTCGCCTTGAAGCGCTCTTCAACAACGGTGCCTACGGCCAGGCGGGCGCAGTGGAAGATCTTTCCACTAATGTGTTGCGCGCGCAATTCGAGGCTAATTTCTTCGGCTGGCACGAACTGACCAATCTTGCCGTTCCGGTCATGCGCCGCCAGGGAGCCAATGGCGAGGGTCGGATCGTCCATTGCTCCTCGATCCTTGGCCTTGTGCCCTACCGCTGGCGTGGTGCCTACAACGCCTCAAAATTTGCCCTTGAGGGACTGGCGTCCACCATGCGGCTGGAACTTGCGGATACCGGTATCAGGGTCAGCCTCATTGAACCCGGACCCATCCGGTCTAAATTCACAGCAAACGGACTTGCCCATTTTATTGAGAAGATTGACCGGGAAAACTCGCCGCACCGCAAAACCTATGAAGCGGAGGTGAAGCGCCTGGAGTCGGGCGGAGGCAATGATTCCTTCCGTCTTGGGCCCGAGGCGGTCTATAAAAAACTTCATCATGCCCTAAATCACAGGAAGCCGAAAGCACATTACCATGTGACAACGCCGACAAAATTCATGGGCGTGGCGAAAAGACTGCTTCCGCAGACAATGATAGATCGGTTATTGCTGCGCTCCGGCTGACCGGCATCAAATTTCCCTGCCCAGCCTTCCTGCCCGGGCCCTTAGAATTTCCGGCACAACAGGTGCTGAACGTGAATTGAAAGTAATCGAGAGTAAACATGGCAAATCTTATACCCTATCTCATACTTGTCCTTGTCCTGATTGTGGCAGTGATACTGGCCATGGGCCTTTTCAACATGCTGCGCGGCGGCTCGACATCGCGTTCACAAACATTGATGCGCTGGCGCGTGATCGCCCAGTTTGTCGCAGTCATCGCTATGGTCGCGGCATTGTTCTTTTTCGGAACACGCTAAGGCAGGAACAGAATAATCAATCGGAGGCAGCCATGGTTGTGTTGAACAAGATTTATACAAAAACCGGAGACAAGGGGACGACGGCCCTTGGCAGCGGTGAGCGGCGCATGAAATACGATCTGCGTATCGCGGCTTATGGTACTGTTGATGAATGCAATTCGGCAATTGGTGTCGCCCGCGTCGAAACCTCAAGAAACCACGCAGCGCTCGACAAGGCGCTTTCGCGTATCCAGAATGACCTCTTTGACCTTGGCGCGGATCTGGCGACGCCTGATACCGGGGAAAAACTCGAATACGAACCGTTACGGGTTGTCGAGGCACAGGTATCGCGCATTGAGACGGATATAGATACCTTCAACAGCGACCTTGACCCGCTGCGCTCCTTTATTTTGCCCGGCGGCGATCCGGCTGCCGCACATCTCCATCTGGCAAGGACCATAGCGCGCCGAGCCGAACGAATGATTGTTGAACTGGCCGAGCAGCCCGGTGAACACGTCAATCCCGAAACCATCCGCTACATGAACCGCGTTTCCGACTTTCTGTTTGTTGCAGCCCGCTTTGCCAATGAAATGGGTAAGGCCGATGTCTTGTGGGTGCCCGGCGAAAATAGGTAAAAGACAGTAGCAAGAGCGCAAATACGAAGAACGGGCTGATGACGCGTAAACCGCGACGAACGAAATGGTCTTATTGGGAGCGACATCGTCCATTCTCCATGATATGCCATTTGTGAATATATGTGATCAGGCCCCAAAATCCGGTAACGGCAGGCATACTGCCTCGAAAGATGCGATGTTCATACCTCTCAACGATGCCAACAACCTCAAACATATCAAGCTCCAATATGTGACGCTGACGATCATTGCCGCCAATGCTGTGATCTGGCTTGTCATGGGAACGCCGGCCCTGTTTGGCGATGAGGCCGTCAGGGCAACGGTTTACGGTTATGGTTTCATTCCGGCAGTCGTAAACGGGTATGAGGTGCTGCCTGCCGAACTCGGCGGCCTTCCGGCGGGAATGACCTATATCTCCTACGCCTTTTTTCATGCCGATTTCATGCATCTTGCAGGAAACATGCTTTTTGTCTGGGTGTTTGGGGACAATATCGAGGACGCATTGGGGCATTTCCGGTTTCTCGTGTTCTATCTCGCCTCTGCCGCGGCGGGCGCCTGGCTTCATGGTGCGATAGAACCGCAATCCTCGGTGCCGCTGATCGGGGCATCCGGTGCGGCGGCAGGAATTGTTGCCGCCTACATTCTGCTGCATCCGAAGATCAGAATCTGGGTTCTGGCCCTTGGAAAAATCCCGCTGCGCATCCCGGCTATATTTGTTTTGGGCGCATGGATCGCCTTTCAGTTTTACCAGTTCACAACCGACAGCGGAAGCCAGGTCTCATGGGCGGCCCATGTGGGCGGAATTATCGCCGGTGCCGTTTTGCTTGTGCTGCTGAAACGCAAGGGTGTGCAGTTGTTTGACAGAAATGCAGATATCGTTATTCCCGAACCCGGCGGTATGAAAGAACCTCCAACTGCACAAGCCGCCGACACGACAACACCCCGTCAGGGATCAGTTCCCGAAACCGGAACATCGACAAGGCGCCGCTGGGGCAGGAACCCGGACTAGAGTGTCCGGATAATCGGCAAAAAACATCTGTCTAAATAATTGACGTAAACGTCAATTAAGGCTAGTGCATCCCGCAAGATCAAAACCGGATACCAATTGGGCGGATTTGCACACTTGGCAGCAGGTCTTGAGACAGGTATTGCCTGATGGAATTGTGACAGGAAAGGTCGGTTTTGGCCAAACAAGGTCGGACCGCACCCTCTATTTGTCAAATTAGAACGCCGGGCCTCCGGCACAACGTGTTTCCCGCCCGAAAGGGCTGAAAGTCAGAGGATAAGAGATGAAGATCGTAGTCCCGGTAAAACGCGTGGTCGATTACAACGTGAAAATCCGCGTAAAGGCGGATGGCAGCGGTGTTGACCTTGCCAATGTGAAGATGTCGATGAATCCTTTCGACGAAATCGCCGTAGAAGAGGCTATTCGCCTGAAGGAAGCCGGAAAGGCAGATGAAATCATCGCCGTATCAGTCGGTCCCCAGCAGGCACAGGAAACCATCCGTACCGCCCTTGCAATGGGCGCTGACCGCGGAATTCTCGTAAAGACCGACGATCTGGTCGAGCCGCTTGCAGTTGCCAAAATCCTCAAGGGTATTGTTGAGGCTGAAGAGCCCGGTCTCGTCATTCTCGGCAAACAGGCCATTGATGATGACAGCAACCAGACCGGCCAAATGCTTGCCGCCCTGCTCGGCTGGTCACAGGCAACATTCGCCAACACGCTTGAAATCAAGGGCGACACGGCGGAAGTAACCCGCGAAATCGACGGCGGCCTGCAGACGATCGAAGTCAAGATGCCTGCAATCGTAACAACAGACCTGCGTTTGAACGAACCGCGCTACGCTTCTCTTCCGAATATCATGAAGGCCAAAAAGAAGCCGCTGGATGAAAAAACACCGGCAGACTTCGGCGCTGATACTTCTGCCCGCCTCAAGGTTCTCAAGACTGTCGAACCTGAAGGCCGCAAGGCTGGTGTAAAGGTCGGATCCGTCAGCGAACTGGTCGACAAACTGAAAAACGAAGCCGGCGTGCTCTAAGGGATAAGGAAAAACGAAATGGCTATTCTACTTCTCGCAGATCACGATAATTCTGCACTCTCCGATCAGACCGCAAAAGCCCTGACCGCCGCCGGCGAAATCGGTGGTGACGTTCATGTGCTGGTCGCTGGCAAGGGCTGCAAGGCCGTTGCGGACGAAGCAACAAAACTCACCGGCGTTTCCAAGGTGCTGCTCGCTGACGATGCCGCCTATGAGCACCAGCTCGCTGAGTCCACTGCAGATCTGATTGTTTCAATCGCGGGCGATTATGATGTCATCATGGCTGCGGCTACCGCCAGCGGCAAGAACGTCATGCCACGAGTGGCCGCCCTCCTAGATGTCATGCAGGTATCCGATGTCATCGCAGTGGTATCCGCCGATACATTCGAGCGCCCGATCTATGCCGGAAACGCCATCCAGACGGTTCAGGCAACCGATGCCAAGAAGGTTCTGACCATCCGCACAGCCGGGTTTGCCTCTGCTGAAAAAGGCGGCAGCGCATCAGTCGACGCTGTTGCATCCGCCGGAGCCAATGACCTTTCCAAATTCGTGGGTGACAAGATTGTTGAATCCGACCGTCCGGAGCTGACCTCGGCAAAAATCATCATTTCAGGCGGACGCGCCCTTGGCTCCAAGGAAAAGTTCACCGAAGTGATCCTGCCGGTGGCCGACAAGCTGAATGCAGCCGTTGGCGCATCACGTGCGGCTGTCGATGCCGGCTATGCGCCAAACGATTGGCAGGTTGGGCAGACAGGCAAGGTGGTTGCCCCTGATCTTTACATTGCCTGCGGAATTTCAGGCGCTATCCAGCACCTTGCCGGCATGAAGGACTCCAAGGTGATTGTTGCCATCAACAAGGATGAGGAAGCTCCGATCTTCCAGGTCGCCGATTACGGTCTGGTTGCTGACCTGTTCGACGCACTGCCGGAAATGGAAAAGCTTCTCTAGTTTTCCGAAACGATACGCGGGCCAATGTGTGGCCTGCGCCATGAACTGGCCGGACGCGGAAATTTCGCTCCGGCCTTTTTGTTTGGAGCCTTTTCTTTTGACACAAAAACAGTTTAGCTAGGCAACGGTCAGCAGTTTTCGAGGAATTCAAAATGCCTACCAGAATCAAGTCAGTCGGCGTAATCGGGGCAGGACAAATGGGCGCGGGAATTGCCCATGTTTCTGCCCTTGCAGGATACGATGTTCATCTCCACGATCTTGGGACAGAGCAAATCGAATCCGGCATGGCTACCATCAATGGCAATCTGGCCCGTCAGGCCGGGTCTGGTAAAATCACCGATGAAGCACTTCGCTCGGCGGTAGAAAAACTCAACAGCGCACCGGCAATCGAAGATCTGGCAAGCTGTGATCTTGTCATTGAGGCCGCCTCTGAAAACGAGGCGATCAAGCGCAAAATCTTTGCAGGCCTCTGCCCGGTTCTCAACCCCGAGGCAATCATAGCAACCAACACTTCCTCGATTTCCATAACCCGTCTTGCAGCGACGACAGACCGGCCCGAAAAATTTCTCGGCATTCATTTCATGAACCCGGTTCCGATCATGCAATTGGTCGAGTTGGTGCGCGGCATTGCCACCTCTGACGAAACATTCGACATTTCAAAGGCCTATGTAGAGCGACTGGACAAGACAATCGCAGTTGCCGAGGATTTTCCCGGCTTTATGGTCAACCGTATCCTTCTGCCTATGATCAACGAAGCGATCTACACGCTGTATGAGGGCGTTGGAAACGTACAAAGCATCGACACTTCGATGAAACTGGGTGCCAACCATCCCATGGGCCCGTTGCAACTGGCCGATTTCATCGGCCTCGATACCTGCCTTTCGATCATGCAGGTGCTTCATGACGGACTGGCTGACAGCAAATACCGGCCCTGCCCGCTTCTGGTAAAATATGTGGAAGCTGGCTGGCTGGGCAAGAAGTCCGGTCGCGGATTTTACGATTATCGCGGTGAAACGCCGGTTCCAACGAGGTAGCGATCCCAATGACTGCTTTGGAAAAACGCTCCTGGGTTCCCGTCGAATGCGAAACCTACATTCAGCAACTGGCAGCCTATACGGCGCAATCGACACCGGCCGCAATCGCTGACCGGATCGATCATCTGGTCGAAAGAAACCGGGATATCCACGAGAAAGACTGTTTCAATCTCAATCCGGCGACGAATGTAATGAACCCGAAAGCCGAAGCTGCCCTTGGTGCCGGACTGGGTTCGCGCCCCTCTCTTGGCTATCCGGGCGACAAGTATGAAATGGGTCTTGAAGCCATTGAGGAAATCGAGGTCATTTGCGCCGAACTCTGCGCAGAGGTCTTCTCGGCAAAGTTTGCCGAAATCCGGGTTGCCTCGGGAGCCCTTTCAAATCTCTATGCCTTCATGGCAACTTGCAGGCCCGGCGATACAATCATCGCGCCGCCTGCAACAATTGGCGGTCATGTCACCCACCACGATGCCGGGTGTGCCGGGCTTTACGGCCTGAAAATCCACGAGGCTCCGGTGAATTCCGACGGATTCACGGTTGATCTGCCCGCACTGGAAAAACTGGCGAGGGAGGTTCGTCCGAAACTCATTACCATAGGCGGCAGCCTGAACCTCTTCCCGCATCCGGTAACGGAAATCCGCGCGATTGCCGATCAGGTCGGCGCCAGGGTCCTGTTCGATGCCGCTCATCAATGCGGCATCATCGCGGGCGGCGCATGGCCAAACCCGCTTGAGGAAGGCGCTCACCTGATGACGATGAGCACCTATAAGAGCCTTGGAGGACCTGCGGGCGGGTTGATCGTCACCAATGAATCGGACCTTGCCGAACGCCTTGATGCCATTGCCTTCCCCGGCATGACCGCGAATTTTGATGCGGCCAAGTCCGCTGCTTTGGCGATCACCATGCTCGATTGGAAGACCCATGGTGCAGCCTATGCCAGCGCGATGGTGGAAGTGTCACGGGCTTTGGCGGCGGAACTCGCAGCATTGGAAATACCTGTTTTCGGAAATGGCACGGAATTTACAGCATCCCACCAGTTTGCGGTAGAAGCAGCAGCGTATGGCGGCGGTCAGGCAGCATCGAAAACACTGCGGAAGTCAGGATTTCTTGCCTGCGGCATCGGACTACCGATTGATCCTGTCGAGGGTGATCTCAACGGCCTGCGGATCGGAACACCCGAACTCGTTCGCTGGGGTGTCACGCCCAATGAAGCAAAAAAACTCGCCGGCCTGATTGCGAGGGCATTGACGACCAATGATCCGGCAAGCCTTTCGGGTGAAGTGGCAGATTTCCGCTCCCGTTTCAACACGTTGCATTTCATCAACTAGACAGTTGATTTGAAAGCGGAAAGAAAGCCGAGACAATCGGCGCTTTCTTAGACCTATTTGCCCAGGGCAGTGCGCACTAGTTTTTTAGCATCCTCACTTGCCCATTCCGCCGGACCATTAAGGGAGCCCAGAATACAGCCCTCCTTGTCCAGCAGCAACGTAACCGGCAGGCCGAAGGCTAGTCCCTGCTTTTTCAGTGTATTGAAAACACCCATCGTGCCGTCCTGGTAAAACGGCAGCTTGCTGACGCCGATCTCTTCAAAAAACGCCAACGGTTTTTCCGGTCCGCCCCTGTCCACACTGACCGGAAGCACCATGAAATCATCGCTGCCAAATTCAGCCTCGAGTTCATCGAAGGCCGGCATTTCCTTGCGACAGGGAGCGCACCATGTTGCCCAGAGATTGAACAGGACGGTCTTGCCGGAAAAATCACTTGATTTGGCCGAAATGCCGTCACGATCCAAAAATTGCAATTCGGGCAATTTTGAAGGACCGTCTGAAACTGCGAACGCAGCCACCTCGCCGCCAACCACCCCGGACAGCGCAGCGGCGGTGACCTTTGCATCCTCGCATTGACCAGATGCGGTTTCACTGCCCTCGCCGCTGCAAGCGGCAAGAAAACCGGCACAAACTATCACCGCACAAAAACGCCTAATGGGTAGCGCAGACCTCAATTTTTTTGTATCGCTCACGCAATTCTTCTCCCGGTTAGTTCGGAGCCCATAATCATGGCCAAAAAGCCATCCGCAAAATCTCATGCCAAATCCAACCAGATGTGGGGTGGACGCTTCGCCGAGCGCCCGGACACCATAATGGAGGCAATCAATGCTTCTATCAGCTATGATCGAAAACTTTTCGCACAGGATATAGCAGGCTCGAAAGCCCATTCTGCCATGTTGGCCGACAAGGGCATCATTTCAAGCAGTGATGCCAAAGCGATTCAAAAAGGTCTAGACACGATTTCGTCAGAAATCGAAGCGGGCACGTTCTCTTTTTCCACCGCGCTGGAAGACATTCACATGAATATCGAGGCCCGCCTGTCGGACCTGATCGGTCCTGCCGCCGGCAGATTGCACACCGCCCGCTCGAGAAATGATCAGGTTGCTGTGGATTTCCGACTCTGGGTCAAGGAGCAGACCGAGGGTGTTCATGCCGCACTCGGCAGATTGATCGACGCTTTTATTGCCAGGGCGTCTGAACATGCAGACAGCGTCATGCCCGGTTTTACGCATTTGCAAACCGCACAGCCTGTAACCTTCGGCCATCATTGCATGGCCTATGTGGAAATGTTTGCAAGGGACCGTTCACGCGCTGCCGATGCCATCCGACGCATGGATGAATGCCCCCTCGGCGCAGCCGCACTGGCCGGAACAGGTTTTCCCATTGACCGCAAACAGACCGCAAGAGCCTTGGGCTTTCGCGAACCAACCCGAAACTCGCTAGACAGCGTCTCAGACCGGGATTTTGCTCTCGATTTTCTGTCAATGGCTTCTATCTGCGCAACGCACCTATCGCGCCTCGCCGAGGAAATCGTGATCTGGTCCACCCCCCAGTTCAACTTCATTCGTCTGTCTGACCGGTTTTCGACCGGTTCGTCCATCATGCCGCAGAAAAAGAACCCGGATGCCGCCGAACTGGTCCGCGCCAAAACCGGCCGTATCAATGGTGCCCTCATCACGCTGCTGACAGTTATGAAGGGTCTTCCCCTCGCCTATTCCAAAGACATGCAGGAGGACAAGGAAGCCGTCTTTGACGCTGCCGAGAATCTGGAACTCGCCATCGCCGCCATGACGGGCATGGTCGCCGACATGAAGATTAATACGGACTCAATGGAAAAGGCCGCAGGTTCCGGCTTTTCGATTGCCACCGATCTTGCCGACTGGCTTGTACGCGAAACCGGCCTGCCATTCCGCGAGGCCCATCATGTCACCGGAGCGGCGGTTGCCATGGCCGAATCCAATAATTGCGGCCTTGAGGACCTCTCCCTGGAAGCGCTTCAAACCCTCAATCCTGCCATCACCAAGGCAGTATTTGATGTTCTGTCTGTCAAGAAATCGGTGGCCTCGCGCAAGAGTTTCGGCGGCACAGCGCCTGCCAATGTTCGCAAACAGGTAAAATACTGGCAGACAAGACGCGTAAAAGAAGGTTGAATTACCGCACTTTCAAAGAGGTGAAAGCCATATATGAACGGCTTGATTTGACAATTGGCCAGCCTTGACGAATATGGGCTGAAATTCTCGGGAGTAGTGCCATGCACCGTGGCAGAATGCACAGTTTGACAACACTCGTGATGGCGCTGATCCTGGCCGTCGGCCTGGCGTCGTGTGGGCGCAAGGGACCGCTGGAGGCTCCCGATGGCTCTGCTGCCGGCAAGCAGGAAGCCACCACATCGGATGCCGAAACCGCTGATGGGAAACCGGCGGAAAAAAGCAAGAAGGAAAAGCCGGACCAGCCCTTCATCCTTGATTTTCTGCTTTGATCTCTTCCGCATTTTGACTGAAACAAGCCAATTGCCCCCTTTGGACGCCACCTCCCGTGAACCATTTTCAATACATAGATGGCAAGTTGCATGCAGAAAACGTGCCTCTGTCAAAAATCGCGGCAGAAGTCGGCACTCCGTTTTACTGCTATTCCACCGCAACCCTTGAGCGCCACTACAAAGTCTTTTCGGGCGCGTTTGCGGATATGGATGCCCTTGTCTGTTATGCGATGAAGGCAAATTCCAACCAGGCCATACTCGCAACGCTAGCGGCCTTGGGCTCGGGAGCTGATGTTGTCTCCGGCGGGGAATTGTCGCGCGCGCTCAAAGCGGGCATTCCGCCAGAAAAAATTGTTTTTTCCGGTGTCGGCAAGAAGGACGAGGAACTCGATGCCGCGCTTGGAGCCGATATACTCTGCTTCAACATCGAGTCGGTCCCTGAATTGCATGCCCTGTCTGCACGGGCTGTGGCCCTTGGCAAGACCGCCCCGGTCTCCTTCCGCATCAATCCCGATGTGGATGCCCGGACCCATGCGAAAATCTCCACCGGAAAGAAGGAAGACAAGTTCGGTGTTCCATGGGAACAGGCAGAGGAAATTTATACCCTTGCAGCCAGCCTACCGGGTATCCGCGTCACGGGTATCGACATGCATATTGGCAGTCAGATAATTGATCTGGAGCCCTTTGACAGTGCCTTTTCAAGGCTCGACGGGTTGGTTAGGCGGTTGCGCTCAGCAGGTCATTCCATCGAACACGTCGATGTGGGCGGGGGCCTAGGCATACCCTACCAACACGGCAATGAACCACCACCGGACCCTGAAGCCTATGCAAGGATCGTTCACAAAAACCTCGGCGCGCTGGACTGCAAGGTAATCTTCGAGCCGGGCCGCCTGCTGGTCGGCAATGCCGGAATTCTGGTGGGAGAAGTGATTTTCCGCAAGGAAACCGGCCACAAGACCTTCCTCATTGGCGACACGGCGATGAACGATCTCATCCGGCCAACGCTTTATGATGCCTGGCATGATATCAAACCGGTTATTGAACCCGGTAATTCGGCAAAATGGGAAACCGCTGATCTAGTCGGCCCGGTTTGCGAAACTGGCGACTACATGGTTCGTGAACGCAACATGCCGGTGATGCAGCGCGGCGACTTGTATGCAGTTTATGCCGCAGGCGCCTATGGAGCGGTTCAAGCCGGCACCTACAATACCCGTCCGCTGGTACCGGAAGTCCTTGTGCGGGGCGACGAATTCCATGTCATTCGAAAACGCATGAGCGTCGAAGAGATCATCGCTCTCGACAGCCTGCCGGAATGGCTCGGCTGAATGTGCGCAAAATGGCCGGATTTGGGAAAAAATCTGGCTCATGACATAGCCGGATTCTGGAACTACTGGACCGGATGTTTCTCCGCGACACTGCAAGCATGTGAAAAAAGACCCTTCTGCCCGATCAATTACCGGATTCCCGGAGATTTATCGACGGCACCGGTCTTATTCAGCACAATCATTAGCATTTCGCACCGGTTGGGAGAACAACCATGAACGCACCGCATAATCCCAATGACTACACAGCCATTGTCGCCGCTGACAAGGCCAATGTCTGGCATCACCTGACCCAGCACAAGAAGTTCGACACCACCGACCCGCTCATCATCATTGAGGGCAAGGGAATGCGCATATGGAACCAGGCGGGCCGGGAACATCTGGACGCGGTTTCAGGCGGTGTGTGGACCGTCAATGTCGGCTATGGCCGCGAATCGATCGCCAATGCCGTTCGTGACCAGCTCTTGAAAATGAATTATTTTGCCGGCGCCATGGGAACGGTTCCCGGTGCCCAGTTTGCCGAGCGTCTGATCGGCAAAATGCCGGGAATGAGCCGCGTTTATTATTCAAACTCCGGCTCGGAAGCCAATGAAAAGGCTTACAAGATCGTCCGCCAGATCGCCCATAACCAGTATGGCGGAAAGAAAAACAAGATCCTGTATCGTGACCGCGACTATCACGGCACCACAATTGCAACCCTTGCTTCAGGCGGCCATGCCCAGCGCAGGGAACAATACGGTCCTTTCCCGGAAGGGTTTGTCGAAGTTCCCCATTGCCTTGAATACCGCAGCCAGTGGGGGGATGTTGACGACTATGGTATTCGTGCGGCCAATGCGATTGAGGAAGTTATCCTGCGTGAAGGCCCGGATACTGTCGGCGGCATAATCCTCGAGCCGATCACGGCTGGCGGCGGAGTGATCACCCCTCCCAAGGGATATTGGGAACGTGTTCAGGAAATCTGCAAACAATACGACATCCTGCTGATCATGGATGAGGTGGTGTGCGGCATGGGCCGTACGGGCACCTGGTTTGGCTATCAGCAATATGACATCCAGCCTGACATTGTAACGATGGCGAAAGGCGTTGCCTCCGGCTATGCGGCAATTTCATGCACCGTTACCACGGAAGAGGTCTTCAACAAGTTCAAGGCCGATCCTTCGGACCCGATGAGCTATTTCCGTGACATATCCACCTTTGGCGGATGCACCGCAGGCCCTGCTGCTGCAATGGCGAATATGGATATTCTGGAGGGCGAAAAGCTCTTGGAAAATTCCGCCGCCATGGGAGAATACCTGTTGGACAAGCTGGACGAGTTGAAGGGCAGGCACGAGATCATCGGCCAGGTTCGTGGCAAGGGCCTGTTCTGCGGTGTGGAACTGGTTTCAGACCGCGAGACCAAGCAGCCGGTTGACGAGAGCATCGCCCAGTCTGTCGTGGCAAACTGCATGGCAAATGATGCTGTCGTTATCGGGGTCACCAACCGTTCGCTACACGGCTTCAACAATACCCTGACCCTCAGCCCTTCCCTGATTGCCACAAAATCGGAAATTGACGAGATTGTTGCCTCAATCGACAGCTCGCTTTCCAAGGTTACCGCAGCCTGAAACGCCGGAAAGTTCCATACCCACCTCGAAATGGCGCCGCCCTTCACTCTTCAAAAGACAGTGAAGGGCGGCGCTTTCTTTTGACACTTCGTGAAAATGCCCCATTATATCCATAGCCTGAAAATCAGGCGATGATTCAGGACGGTCAAATCCAGCCATGGAGCCGCGGTGAGCAACGAAGAAGACACAATCCGGGAAGGATCCAATTCCCCGAAGACTGCTCTTAGCACTGGCAAGTCGGTTTGGGCGCTCGCCTTTCTGGCTGAGACCTGGGAAAGAATGTGGCCCCGTCTCGTTCCCGCCTTCCTTGCCGCCATTCTCTTTGTCACTGTCTCCTGGGCGGGGTTGTGGCAGGTCCTGCCAGACTGGGGACGCTGGGTGCTGCTTGCCGCGTTCGCCACCGTATTTGTTGCCAGCCTTGCGACCCTTCGCGGTTTCAGCTTTCCTTCGCGTGAAACCCTGTTGCGGCGCATTGAAAAGGCGTCAGGCTTCAGGAACCGTCCGGTAACCGCTCAAATCGACAAGCCTGCAAATTCAGGCGACTCCTTTGCGAGAGCCCTTTGGGAAGAACATCAAAAACGTGCCGCGCGTGAACTGGACAATCTGACCGCCGGCACAGCAAGGCCCGATGGAAACCGGTTTGACAAATATGCCCTACGGGCAATCTTGCCGATCTTTGCCTTTATTGCACTTGGATATTCATTCAGCCTGAATGGCGGACGCATACTGGACGCCTTTGAGCCGCGCATTGATACGGCCAAGGTCCTCTCCAGACTTGATGTCTGGCTCACGCCTCCTGCCTACACTGCCAGGCCGCCTGTTTATCTGTCTGATATCAAAAGTGCACTCATTGATGAAAATGAGCCTGCAAACACCACGCCAACCCAATCGGTTGCAGGATCCGAACTGACGATTCGCTATGTGGGTGATGAGGAAATTACAGCTCGTTTGTCGTCACCTGACGCTATTGCACCCATTCTTCCGGCAGACGAGACGTCCGAAGCTTCTTCAAACTCTACTACCGGCACACTATCACTTTCCAGAGTCATGGACAGTTCTGCAATGGTGGAGATACTCGCGCGTGATCAGGTGATTGCACGCTGGCCGATTGATATCCTTCAGGATGCCGCGCCCCAAATTGCCTTGACAGATGCGCCAGGCAGAGCCGAATCTGGTGCCCTCGAGTTGAATTATGAGGTCAGCGACGACTACGGTGTTGTCAGCGCCCGCGGCATTATCACCCGCCTTGATGAAGCCGATCCCAATGCCCGCCCGCTGGTGGAAGCACCCGAATTGCCACTTCCGCTGCCCCGTGCGCGCGCAAAATCCGGAACCACCAAGGTCAACCGGGATTTTTCCGATCACCCATGGGCAGGAAGCGAAGTCGAACTGACCCTTGAGGCCACCGATGATCCTGGACAGACAGGGCGCAGCCTGCCGGTCAAGATCACCCTTCCCGGGCGCACTTTTGTGGACCCGATGGCGAAGGCGCTGGTGGAACAACGCAGAATACTGGCGATGAACGCCAATAATACGCTGCTGGTCGCAAACATGCTTGATGCGGTCACCACCCACCCTGATGTTTTTGAAATTGAGACTGGCGTGTTTTTGGCACTGCAGAGCGCCTATCGGAAAATATCCGATAACGAAAGCGACGACCAATTGCGTGAGGCGATGGACATATTATGGGAAACGGCGCTGGCTCTGGAGCTTGGCGACCTTTCCGAAGTTGAGCGCAAGCTGCGTGAAGCCCAAGAGAGGCTTTCCGAAGCTCTTGAAAACAATGCCGGCGACGAGGAAATCGAGCGGCTGATGGAGGAATTGCGCCAGGCGATGAACGACTTTCTCGAGCAACTTGCCAGGGAAATGGCGGAAAATCCGATCCAGCAAAATCCCCTTAACAATATGGATAACATGCAAACGCTGACTCAGCGCGATCTCGAGCGCATGATGCAGCGAATTGAAGACCTGGCCAAATCAGGTTCAAAGGACGCTGCACGGGAATTGCTGAGCGAAATGCAGCGCATGATGGACAATCTGCGTGCGGGCCAGCATCAGCAACAACGCCAGCAGGAAGGCAATCAGCTGAACCAGTCGCTCGACAAGCTTGCCGAACTGATGCAGCGCCAACAGCAATTGATGGATGAAACATTTTCCATGCAGCGGCGCCAGCAGCAGATGCAGCAACAACAGGGTCAGAACGGCGAGCAGCAGGAACAGGATCGCCAGCAACAGGGCCAGAATGGTGATCGCCAGCAGCAGGATCAGCAGAATGGCGAACAGGCGCAATCCGGTGAAATGACAACCGAAGAGTTTGAGGAAGCCATGCGTCAGCTGCAAGAACAGCAGCAGGCACTTGAACAGGAATTGTCTGAACTCGGCAGGCAATTGGAGGACCTTGGCCTCGATCCTTCCGAGGGATTTGGTGAAGCCGAACAGGAAATGGCGGAAGCCGGCCGCAATCTTGGCAAGGGTAGCCCCGGAGAAGCCGCGGGCGATCAGGGTCAGGCCCTGGAGGCCCTGCGCAAGGGTGCCCAGTCAATGATGCAGCAAATGGCCGGTGACAGGAACCAGGGTGGCCAGCAGCCCGGCCAGCAGGGCCAAAACGGCCAGCAGCGCATGGGTGGCACTGATCCGCTTGGCCGGCGCAACGAAGCCAATGGCAGAATTGATGACGGAGATACGCGTGTGCCTGACGAAATCGATGCCCAGCGTGCCAGGGAGATCATGGACGCAATCAGAAAGCGCCTGTCTGATCCTCTTCGCCCGCTTCTGGAACGCGATTATCTTGATCGTCTGTTGAAAAGCCAATAAAGCCCGTCGACCGTTCATCCATTCCTTGATCCGGCTGCCGCATGCCTGGGAATAGGAAAAACTTGCTCTAACAACTGTCCCACAATGATCCCGTAGCGAACTTTTTGAGCCAACGGGTGCCAAAAGGGAACAGTGCGGCGATCATGGTTAATCAGAGGTAAACAAGGCTCATGGCGGCCAACGTTGGTATTTACCAATCCTTAACCATGTGAATCTGAATAAATATAAATAAAACAATGACATGGGAGTATTTCATTCCCGAAGAAGCGGCTACCACCAGCCATTGGCAAGCTCCATGCACTTCTGAACGCAACAACGCGTCAGGAGCAGATCGATGTTTAACAGCTTGCAGAAATCACGGTTCGTCAGATCAACCTTGCAGAGCACGGGTTCAGCAATTGAAAAATTCGCAGCCAGCGACAATGGAAGCTTTATTCCCGCTTTCGGAATTGGCGTTCTGGCGATGGTTTTTTCAGTTGGGGCGGCGGTGGATTACAGCCAATTGTCGCGCGCAAAATCCTTTGTGAACCAGGCACTGGATTCCGCGGTTCTGGCCGCAGGCAACGAAATGCTGAAAAATGCACCCGCCGATGCAAAACTCCGCAAGATTTTCGATGATCAGTTGTTTGCCAATCTCTCCTCACGTTCATATATCATGAACCGGGTTAACGTGAAATCTTTTGAAGTGGACCGCCAGAGCGGAGAGATTAGCGCCGAATTGGTGACGCCTGTGGAAATGGCATTTATGGGCCTTGTGGGAAAACAGGAAGTGCCGGTCAGGTCCTATTCCGAAGCGAACTTTTCAACCAATCCCGTTGAAATTTCGATGGTGCTTGATGTCACCGGATCCATGAACAACGGTGGCAAGCTCGGTTCGTTAAAGCTGGCTGCCCAGGACGCCATTGATATCCTCCTGCCATCGGGTAGCGGCAAGACGCAGACCCGCATTGGCCTTGTTCCCTATTCAGAAGGTGTACGCCTGGACAAGACAATGGCGCTGAAGGCAAGCGGTCAGGACAACAGGACCTGCATGACGGAACGGGCCTATAATCCTTACAACGACGTTTCATACGCAAGTGAATATGTTTCCGCGATTCCTGGCGCAAACTGCTCACAAAGCCGCATTCGTCCTTTGACGGACAACGCCAAACAGCTCAAGAATGACATAAATGCCTTGGTTGCCAATGGCTTCACAGCCGGCCAATTGGGAATTTCATGGGGCTACTACATGCTCTCTGAAAACTGGAAAGGATTGTGGCCGAACAAGTCGAAACCGGCAAATTACGGCGGCAAGGCCAAGAAAATCGTGGTTCTCATGACCGATGGCAATTTCAATACGCACTTTAGGGGATATGAGGCAAATCCGCGCGGAAACGACAACAATCCCAATGACCCGCGCGTCATTGCCTCCAATAGCAGCGCAATCGCCCTGTGCGATGACATGAAGAACTCCGCCGGTATCGAAGTTTATTCAATCGCCTTCAATGCGCCTGCCAATGCCAAGGCAACCCTTCAGAATTGCGCAACACCCGATACCACCAAGGTCAGGTATTTCTTCGATGCAACAAGCGAGACGGAACTGCGGACTGCCTTTCGTGAGATCGCCAATTCCATCAAGACCCTCCGGCTTACAAGATAAAACCGATACAGTTTTAATCCTGACCGTCTGAAACTGTATACGTAAAGCCGGAACTGAGCGGGGGAGTGGCCCACAACACTCCCCCGTTTCCCTTTTTTCCAAATGGGTTCAAATCCGCATTTCGGACCGGATGCGGACAGGAAATCACCCCTCAAGCCATGCATAAAATGCATAGCTTATATGCAAAATTATTTATCGCACTTGCGGCATTTTTCGCCTATATTAGTGTTAACGGAACTTAAGAACTTTTTTGTTAGAGTTTCGAATCATCGGAAAGATGCATCCTCCTCCCGCATCTTCCGATTTCAGATCGGTCACTCCTCCTCCCAGACCGATGTGATCATAACGATGCCTGCCGGATCCTCCTCCCCCGGCAGGCATTGTTGTTTCTGGTCCCTTTTTCCTCTTATTCACGCCCATCCCGATACAGGCTCCTTTCGCGGCACCTTTGAGTTAGATGTTTGCCCGGCCCCGAATTCTCCACCCTGAATTCAAAAGGCCGCCCCTGTCAGACAAGGACGGCCTCGTGAAGTTCCGTTTCCGGAAAATCTGCTGATGACAAGGTGACCGATTGGCCACCGCATCCATCAGGCGAAAAGGTCAAACTCCGAAGGTTGCTCCAAAGTCATTCCTGTCCGCATTGATCCACGCGGAAAACCTGATTCACTCGACACTGGATCACCTCCTTTCGATTGGTTGCAAGGGAAGCAAAGCATCTGCTTCGCTCCACATAACATTGAGTGGTTCGCCGATCATTTCAAGAGTGAAAACCACGGTGCCGAACAATTCCTCGCGATTAACCCTTTATTCACCATCTCCCTGAGCATCGAATTAACCAATTTGATGTTTGTTAGGCATGTAAACAAAAAAAGGGATTTGTATCGATGACCCTTCGAAAAAGCAGCTTTGCGGCACTTGCCGTCGCGACTACCTTCGCCCTCACCGGTCTTTTCACTTCTTCGGGGCATTGGCTCAAAGCTACCCGCTTCAGCCCGTACCCCAGAAACAGCAAACCTATCTGGTGAACGGACTTGCCAGTGTAATGCCCTTTGTCGGCTATGGTTTTTCCAATCTCAAGGACAAACTGGGCGACGCCAAGCACTACAGCTATGCAACGCCGGTCGAAGGTCGGATTGCAATTCAGCCTCTGGTGTATTCGGACATCAAGCGCCAGTATGAGCGGGATCCAAGTGTGCTGATCAATCTGGTTGGCATCAGCTATGGTGCGAACATCGTCACTTCATTGGCCGCCCAGCTTAACAATGCCGGCATCCCGGTGAACTATCTCGGCGTGCTGGATGGACCGGTATTGACCCCGGTTACCCCCAATGTGCACCGGGTCGACAATTTTGTCTGCCGCATGGTTGGTTGCATCGGGCAGAAAGTCCGGCTGGCCAGGGGCAACAATGTCACGCTGCACACCGAGTTCAAATACGCTTCAAGCCATATCGGTCTCGGCGATCATGCCAAGGTGCACAACCGGATCATAGGTCAATTGACGGCATATCCGTTGTTGATCGCCGGTCAGCCGATCGACACGATGACAACCGCATCGGTTCAATAGGACCGGCAAATATTCTTTTGAGACAGCCGTGCAAAGTGTACGGCTGTGCAAAAAAGTCAGCTGCAACCCCGTAAAACCCAAAACAGGGACTTCGCGGTAACCCTGTAAATCATAAAACCGAAAAGGCGGATGGGTAAACCAGCCGCCCTTTTTTGCCCTTCAGGCATCCGACGGAAAGTTCAAGTGCCATGAACTGCTTTCCCTGCCATTTGATCCTGAACGGATCAGCCAGCTTGCCGGAAAATCCGAAGCGTTCGTAATAAAGCACATCGCCGAGTACAAAAATCGCCTCGTATCCCGCAGATACCGCCGCATCAATTCCGGCGCGGACCAACTCGGTGCCTACATGCATTTCCCTGTATTCAGGAATGACCGCGAGTGGCGCGAGTGCCAACGCTTTCAATGGTGCTTCGATTTCGGTCAGCAATATATGGCCGATTATCTTGCCGTCGCACTCTGCTACAATTGAAATAGTGTACTCGGGCGCAGGCAACAACTGATCAACCAGATTGGCTTCGGCTTTTCGGCCATAGGCTCTACTTTCCACATTTAAAACGGATTTCCGGTCAGCCGGTTGCGAGGAGCGTATGGTAAGTCTTTCACAAAGCATCTGGTTGCATATCTCTGTTACAGTTTGTTGATTTGTTCAAATCCCCGGAACGGCGCTTCGCGGCAAAGCTGTCAGGCGAGATACCTGAACGCCGCTACCACTTCTTCATATACCGTCCGTTTGAACGATACGATAAGTTCCGGCAATTTTTCCATATCCACCCAGCGCCAGTCATCAAATTCGATCGGGGCACCTTCCGGGGGATGGGTAATGTTGATTTCAGTTTCCTCACCTTCAAACCGGAAGGCAAACCATGCCATTTCCTGGCCCCTGTACTTGCCCTTTAAAGCCTTTCCAACCAGTTCACCTGGCAGATCATAGGTAATGGGCCGCGGAGCTTTTGCAAGAAGGCTGACAGACGTCATTCCGGTCTCCTCCCACAATTCACGCAGGGCGGCTTTCAATGGATCCTCGCCCTTGTCGATGCCGCCCTGGGGCATTTGCCAGCGCTGATCGGTAAGCGAGAGCTCTCCGTGATCAGGTGTCAGCCGGTGCCCGCACCACACCTTGTTACTCTCATTGAGAACCATGATGCCAACACATGGCCGGTAAGGAAGCGGTTTTCCAGTTTTTGATTTCCCGGACATTATTCATCCCTTTCCGGATCAGTGACAATAGCCGAAACCGGTGTGATTTCGACGCCAATCTGATTGGCTTTTCCGGCAAACTCCGCGAGCATGCTGATGGTTTCGGGGAACCCGTTGGAAAATCCGATCGCCAGCCCCGTGCGCTTGGCCTCGGCAACCAACGCCTCCACCTGTTTGGCAATATCCTGTCTTGTGCGCTTCGAATCGATCTGAATATGAGCGGAGGCATAGGGCAGAATAGAACGTGCGGCTGCAAGTTTACTCCTTGAACCGCTGGCGCTCCCGTCATCAACAAACAAAAGCCCCCTGTCCGCGATCTCGTCAAAAATCGGTTTCAGCGCATCAGGCTCAGCCAAAATCTTGGCACCCTGGTAATTCATTACACCAACATAATTGGTTATCCGGCTCATCGCCCAGTGCAGGTTGGCAATGTTTTCATCATCACTGACATTGCTGACCAGGGTACGCGGGCCAGGAGAATTCTGCGGATATCCGAAAGGCTCCATCGGCAATTGCAGCAACAATTCGTGTCCATCCTTGCGGGCCGCCTGCATCCACCGGTCGAGCGAATTGCCATACGGCGCAAAGGCAAGAACGACAGAAGGCGGCAGCATTTTGATCGCCTGCTGCGTGGCCGACTGGCTGACGCCCATGCCACCAACGATCAGAACCACGCGAGCGACGCCGAAGTTTCCGGTTGTATCAGGTTCGCGGGCATAAACATCCATCGCACGGCGGCCGTCTTCGGATCGTTTTGGGATACTGCCGGTCGCTCCCCGCTCCAGAAGATCCGAATCAGGAAAATGCGCTGTGGCCGCTTCCTGCGGTTTTGCCCTTGGCGGCCTTGGCTTGGGGACCGCAATCGAGCCCTGGGACTTGAGTTCAACGAGACCCGTTTCGCCTTCTTCAAACTCGTCCCCTGGATCTCCCTCTTCCCCTTGGCCCGCATCTTCCGATGAGCCTTCAGCGGTCTCAACCCCGTCATCGTCGGCGGGGATCGTCTCCGCAGAAGGGGTGCCGGAGGCTATAACAGTTTCCTTCGGTGGGTTAAGCAACTGCCAGGATACAAGCCCGATGGCAACAAGCCCGGTCAACAATCCGGCAAGGCCGAGCCAGTGGCCTGCAGATAATTTGCGAACGGGTTTTTCGCGTGGTTCCGGTTTCTGACCCAAGGGTCGGTTCAAATCATCCACGTCGAGGGGTCCTGGTTATAGTCATTCACATTCCGACTCACTTTTTTTCAAACTATCATGAACCGGCCTGTTTTGAATCAAAAAGCCGCCGGGCTTTCAACCGGCGGCTTCATATTTGTCTGGAAACACCCCTCAGGGCTTCCGGCAAGGCCTAGTTTGGCAGTGCCTTGCTGGGATCCGGCGGAAATACGCCTTCAGCCGTTTTCAGTCCCAGAATAAGATCTAGGGCATAATTTAGCTGAATATCATCCTTGGGATCCGGCGGCACATAGGCTGAAGAGCCTGAACCCTCATCATCTTCCTCCTGGCCTTTGATGTGACCGCGCAGTTTTGATTCGCCTGCAGATTCAACACGGCCTTTCAATTCATCGGGCAGAGGCTGGATCACTTTGATATCCGGCGTGATGCCCTTGCCCTGAATGGAGACGTTGGAAGGAGTGTAATAAAGCGCAGTCGTCAGACGCAGGGCACCATTGCCACCAAGTTGCAGGATTGTCTGAACCGATCCCTTGCCAAAGGAACGCGATCCCAAAATGGTTGCGCGCTTGTGATCCTGCAGCGCGCCGGCAACAATTTCCGACGCACTGGCGGAGCCGCCATTAATCAACACGATCACCGGCTTTCCGTTGGTCAGATCCCCGGCCCGTGCCGAGTAGCGTGTGATATCATTTTCCTTGCGGCCTCTTGTCGAGACAATCTCGCCGCGATCCAGAAATACATCGGATACATTCACAGCCTGGTCGAGCAAGCCACCGGGATTGAGTCGCAGGTCAATGACATAGCCTTTGACATTCTTGTCGCCGACAGTTTCATTGATCTTGCCAATCGCTTCCTCAAGACCACTATCAGTCTGCTCGGTGAAGGAATTGATGTCGATATAGCCGACATTGTCCCTTTCCACCCGCCAGCGCACTGAACGGACCTTGATGATGTCGCGAATGATCGTGATGTCGATTGGGCCATCGGCGCCTTCACGCTGAATTTTCACTTCGATGGGTGTGTTCACAGGGCCGCGCATCTTCTCGACAGCTTCCTGCAAACTCAACCCACGGATATTTTCGCCGTCAATCTGGTAAATCAGGTCTCCGGCAAGAACACCCGCTTCGGCAGCCGGAGTTCCCTCGATGGGCGAGATAACCTTGATCAGCTCGTTTTCCATCGTGACCTCGATACCCAGCCCACCGAATTCTCCGCGTGTTTGAACCCGCATATCCGAGTAGTCCTTCGGATTGAGATAGCTGGAATGCGGATCAAGTGATGAGAGCATGCCGTTAATGGCATTTTCAACGAGTTCCTCTTCATTCGGCTCAGTGACGTAAATCGAGCGAACCCGCTCGAATACATCACCAAAAAGTGCCAACTGGCGATAGGTGTCGGCACCTGCAGCATTGGCAGATCCGATCTGGGTAACCATGGTCGCAGCACCAAGACCAATGGAAGTACCCACGATCATCCCAACGACGAAAAGGCTGGTTTTTTTCATTATCCGTTTCTCTCTTCAAACTTCGATGGCGCCCACCAGGGGGAAGGGTCTATCGAATTTCCATCCTTGCGGAACTCTACATATAGCACAGGTCTTTGCGAACCCAAATCCACATTAACGTTACTGTCACCATCCGTTACGGAATTGCTGGCAAACAGCCTTTGTCCCATGATGCCCACAGGTTCGCCGGCCAATACAAACTGCCCAAGCTCAACATTGATCTCATTCATGCCGGACAGAACAACATGATAACCCTCTCCGGCATTGATAATCAACAATTGACCATAGGAACGAAACGGGCCCGCATACATTACCCATCCGTCACTGGGAGAAACAACCCGGCTGCCTGCCCTTGTGGCAATGGACAGTCCCTGGGAAATTTCTCCATCTGATGTTTTCTGGTCAAAAGAAGCCAATTCCACGCCTGCCACCGGTTTTGGCAACAGACCCTTTGCATTTATAAAAGCCATTGCTGGCGCAATTCGGGCAGCATCGGAAAAATCCGGGGTTTTTTCTTCGCGGGCTTCCGCAATACGCATTTCTTCCTGCTGCCGCCGTTCTTCTTCAGCCCGTTTCGCAGCTTCCGCAGCCTCGCGAACAGCGGCAATTTCCGATTCAAGCTGCTCAATCAGGCCGGCAAGACTGCCTGCCTTGCCCGCAAGCTCGGCCGCCCTCGCTGTCTGTTCGGCCAGTTCGGCCCGCGCCGCATTACTGAGTTGCTTTTTCTGGTCAAGCAAAAGGCCCAGCCTTTCCTCTTCCTCGGCGAGTTCGCCAAGATCGGCCATCAGCTTTTCACGGTTTGCATCGATATCCGTCCTGATTCGCACCAATTCGTTCAACTCGGTTACCAGTATTTCCGTTTCCGCCCTGACCTCGGGAACAACCGCGCCCAGCAAAATCGCAGAGCGAACTGAGGCAAGCGCGTCTTCAGGACTGACAAGCAGGGCGGGCGGCGGCTTGTGCCCCATTCTCTGCAGCGCGGCAATTACCTCGATCAGCAGGCCACGGCGTTCGCGGAGCGAGGCACGCACACCTGCTTCCTCCTCCCTCAACTCTTCCAGCCTCTTTGCGTTTCGGTCAATCCGTTCTTCAAGTGCCCTGCTTCTGGTCGATGTATCAATCAAGCTGCGGTTGATCGCGGCACGATCAGCTTCAAGAGAGGCAATCTCTTCGTTGAGTTCTTTTTTGCGGTTTTCCGAGAGGGAAATATCATCCTGCAGCGCCGCCAGTTCCTGCCGTGTCTGCTCGCGCCGCGCCGCAAGTTCATCACCGGGAACTGTTTGCTGCGCTTCCTCCTGCATTTGCTGGCCAACAACAGGTCTGACAACCATCATGGATGATGCGAGCATGAGCACCATCAAGAGGAACCGGGCAGCGGCACCCATCCGGCCATTTTTCGTGCTGTCCAGGAACTTCACCCGCATTTTGCATCCAGAAGATCAAATGATTCGCGTCTCGGTCCTTCGCTTATCATGTGCCAACGGGCGCCTCGTCAACCCGCAAGCCATTTACCGCAGGACATTTGCCGCATGGACTTCCACGACAGGTCATCACGGCTGTTCAGGTTTTTTGGCCATTCCAGGGAATATCCGACAGCGGTGATAGGGTCTCACATCCGGTGATAGGGATGACCGGACAAGATGGTAATTGCTCGGTAAATCTGTTCACCCGCCATGATCCGTGCCAGTTGATGCGGCCATGTCATGCTGCCCATTCGCAAAACCAGATCTGCCCTGTTCAACACGCCCTCGCCATGACCGTCGGGACCGCCAATCGCCAAGGCCAGTTCAGGAATGCCGTTGTCCATGGCAGTGCTAATTCGCTCGGCAAATTGAACAGAGGAAATGTCCTTGCCGTTTTCATCAAGGACAATCAGAAACGCGCCCGGCTTCAATGCGGAAACGATTTGAACCGCCTCTTCCTGTTTTCGAAGGGACACGGAATCAGCCCTGCTTTCTGACCAATCCCTCAATTCAGGACCCGACAGGCCAAGCTGGCTTCCAGCCTTCAGCGCCCGATCCACATAGCGCTCCAGCAGGTCCTTTTCAGGACCTTTCTTCATTTTTCCGATTGCAAGGATTGTAAGCCGCACAAAACCCCTTTGGGCTGGAACCCCGGCCAGACCCTTGAATTGCAAAACCGTTGCGTCCGCCAAAGACTGTGAAGCCTACTGGCGACCGCTACCTTCTTCCATCGTCCACATTTTCTCGATGCCGTAAAAGTCTCGGACCTCAGGGCGGAAGATATGAACGATGACATCGCCGGTATCGATCAGAACCCAATCGGCGGCTTGCAGACCTTCAACCTTGGCAGGGCCGTATCCTTTCGTCTTCAGCTCGCGCAGAAGATGATCGGCCATGGCCGCAACGTGACGATGCGAGCGGCCCGAAGCAATTACCATGTAATCACCCAGCGCGGACTTGCCACGGATATCAATGGTTGAAAGATCCTCACCCTTGGAGTCATCAAGACTGGTGACGATAGTGTCGAGAACGTCTTCTGCCGAATAACTTACGGAAGAAGGCGTTTGAGGCTTGGCACTTTTTGAAGTGCTGCCTGCTTGCAATGATGTGACCAGGTTAATCCTCTTTGGTTGGTCATGTTCCTGCGTGATTGCTGAAACACTCATGATGCCCTTCCAGACTACACCAATTCTCAAAAAATGAAAGATCGCGAGTTGGGCAGTCGATTTTGCACTGATTTATGCACTTGGCCCACAAATGCAAGCGCTACATGGTTGTTTAGCGTTTCTTGCGTGCATCGCGGATCGCTGTTGAAGACTGGTAGGACCGCGGACCGTGAATAAAGGTCCATGCCGGCGGCCTGAGATTGGCAAGAAGTTCCGCATCACTCTCGTCAACCCGATACCGCGAAAGCGCGATGGCAGCTCTGGCAGAACGGTAGGACAGCGTTGAGCCCGGCCGGTCAATCACCATGATCGGCATCATCTGCGCAATTTTATGCCAATTTTGCCAATGATGAAACCCGGCGAGATTGTCGGCACCCATTATCCAGACAAAATCAACCCGCGGCTTCAGCTTTTTGACAAGGCTCAGGGTTTCCTGCGTGTAATTGAGATTATATTTGGCCTCTAATGCGGTCACCTTGATCCGCCTGTCGCCGATAAGGTCTCGGCAGGTTCGCACACGCTCGGCCAGTGGTGCCAGTTGTGAATGATCCTTCAGCGGATTGCCGGGTGTGACAAGCCACCAGACCTGATCCAGCCGCCCACGTACAAGGGCCGTTTCGCTGACATGTAAATGTCCCTCATGGGGCGGGTTGAAAGAGCCGCCAAAAAGCCCGACCCGCTGACCCGCCTCCACATGAGGAAAGCGCATGGCTTCACGCAACACGATTTCATCGCTTCTTTGAATTACCTGGCTGCTGTCCGGAATCATTGCGGTCGGACCTGGCCATTGCCACGAACGCGGTATTTGAAGCTCGTCAACTGCTCAACACCGACAGGTCCCCTTGCGTGCATCTTGCCGGTGGCAATGCCTATCTCCGCCCCCATGCCGAATTCGCCGCCATCAGCAAACTGGGTTGAGGCATTGTGCAACAATATGGCTAAATCGATCTCGTTGAAAAATTTCTCAACGGCACTTTCATCTTCAGCAACAATCGCCTCGGTATGGTTTGAGGACCATTGATTGATATGGCTGATTGCACCCTCCACACCGTCAACAAGATCCACTGAAATGATTGGCGCCAGATATTCACTTGCCCAGTCTTCCTGTGTTGCAGGCAGGGCTTGCGGCCAGATTGCCCGAACCGCCTCGCTGCCACGAATTTCACAACCCGAATTCCTTGAGGGCATCAAGCACTATGGGCAGGAGTTCATTGGCGCCTGTCCGGTCAACCAGCAATGTTTCCGCTGATCCGCAAATACCCGTCCTGCGCATCTTGGCATTGACCGTGATTGCCTTCGCCATGTCCGGTTTTGCGGACTTGTCGATGTAAAGGTGGCAAAGCCCCTCCAGGTGGGCAAAAACCGGCACCCGGGCCTCAGCCTGAACACGCGCTACAAGTCCCTTGCCTCCGCGCGGTACGATAACATCAATTGATCCGTCCAGCCCCTTGAGCATTTCACCTACCGCTTCACGGTCTGTCGTGGGAACAATCTGGATGGCCGCCGCTGGAAGCCCGGCCTTTTCCAGTCCCTCAACCAGGCAGGCATGAATTGCAGTGGAAGAATGAAACGAATCCGATCCTCCCCTCAGGATTACCGCATTGCCGGCTTTCAGGCAAAGCGCACCGGCATCAGCGGTAACATTGGGGCGGCTTTCGAAGATGACGCCAATGACACCCAGCGGCGTTCGCACGCGCTCGATATGCAATCCGTTCGGGCGGTCCCATTCGGCAATAATGCTGCCAACCGGATCAGGCAGATCCGCGATCGCCCGAATACCGTCACACATCGCCCTTATGCGGTCTTCGCTCAGCTCCAGCCGATCCAGAAACGAACCGGAGATACCGGTCGATTTTGCGGCATCCATGTCGATGGCATTGGCATCAAGGATCGCTGCACGATTGTTCCAGATACTCTCCGCCATGCCGGAAAGGGCGGCCTGTTTACGCTCTGCACTCGCTGTTGCCAATACGCGGGCAGCCTGCTTTGAGGCTTTGCCCATGGTATGCATGATACGCGATACAGAACCTGATTTCATATCGCTGCCAGCGTTGTTCATTACGCAATCACTTTCCTTGTCCCGCTTGCAATACGGTCATTTTTCAGACTTCCGCAACGCCAGATCATCGCGGTGAATCATTTCACTGCGCCCCTGAAAACCCAGAAGTTCTGCAATCTCGCTGCTTTGGCGTCCAATGATTTTTTCGGCCTGTACGCTGTCATATGCCACGAGGCCGCGCCCGATTTCAATTCCGTCTACATTGTGGATCGACACAACATCGCCGCGGTCAAAGCGGCCAATGACCTTTCTGACACCCGCCGGCAGCAGGCTCTTGCCGGATTTCAACGCCTTTTGCGCACCTTCATCGAGATGCAGTTCACCAGCCACGCCCAATTGTCCGGCGATCCATTTCTTGCGTGAGGTTACAGGGTTTCCCGAAGGAGCAAACCAGCTGGCGGCAGCACCACCTGCCAGTTCACCAACCGGATGCAATCTCTTGCCGGAAGTAATCACCATTCCCGTACCACCGGCAACCGCAATTTTGGCAGCCTCGATCTTGGTCACCATGCCGCCGCGCGACAATTCGGTTCCCGCATCCCCGGCCATCGCCTCGATGTCAGGGGTAATGACCTCAATACGCTCAACAAGTCTGGCATTCGGGTCCAGGCTGGGCGGGGCGGTGTAAAGTCCGTCGATATCAGACAGCAGAATTAGCAGGTCACCCGCCATCATGGTTGCAACCCGTGCAGCCAGCCGGTCATTGTCACCATATCGGATCTCGCTGGTGGCAACCGTATCGTTTTCATTGATTATTGGCACGGCGCCCAACTTCAAAAGTGTATCAATCGTGGCGCGGGCATTGAGATAACGCCGCCGCACTTCCGTATCACTCAGGGTCAGCAAAATCTGTCCAGCATGAAGTCCGTGAACACCCAGGGCCTCGGAATAGGCACGTGCCAGGGAAATCTGGCCGGTTGCCGCTGCTGCCTGGCTTTCCTCGAGCTTTAGTGCCCCGGGCTTGAGGCCCAGCAGGCCGCGACCGAGGGCAATAGCCCCGGAAGAAACAATCAGGACATCCTTTCCCGCTCTTCGCAAGGCCGCAACATCATCGGCCAGAGACTGCAGCCACTGCACTTTCAGGCCGGTTTTTCTGTCAACCAGAAGCGATGAACCGATCTTGATGACGATCCGCTGATAGTCAGACAGGTTTCCCGGCAATTTGCTGTCCGACCCGATGGTCGAACCCGCACTCATAACGGCCTCCAACGGTCTTCCTCTTCGGAAGAAGGCTCAGTTTCAGCGATCCGTATCCGGTCGACATGGACGGCAAGCGCGCGCAGGACCTCATCCACCCCTTCACGGGTTGCGGACGAAAGGATCAGCGGCTCGCGGCCACAGGCAGTGCGCAATTGCGCCAGTTTTTCAGCCCGCTCTTCGCCCTGCACAAGATCAGCCTGGGAGAGGGCGACCACTTCCGTGCGATCTCCAAGCGCTTCATCATAGGCTTCGACTTCGGTGCGAACCGTCTGATAGGCCTCTGCCATGTCCTCGTTCAGGGAGGAGACCAGATGCAGCAGGACATTGGTGCGTTCCACATGACCCAGAAAACGATCACCAATCCCGACACCCTCATGCGCACCCTCGATCAGGCCGGGAATATCAGCAATCACGAATTCACGCCCGTCAATTGACGTCACTCCGAGATTGGGATGCAGTGTTGTGAAGGGGTAATCCGCAATTTTCGGCTTTGCCCGTGTTACCGTTGCCAGAAATGTCGACTTGCCGGCATTGGGAAGACCGAGCAGTCCGACATCGGCAATCAGTTTCAGACGCAGCCAGATTGTTCGCTCAATTCCCTCAAGACCCGGATTGGCCCTTCTTGGTGCCTGATTCGTCGACGTGGTGAAATGCGCGTTGCCAAAACCGCCATTGCCACCTTTTGACAACAAGAACCGCTGGCCAACCTCTGTAAGGTCCGCAATCAGGGTTTCATTGTCCTCTTCATAGACCTGTGTTCCCACCGGCACCTTGATGACAATATCTTTGCCCTTGCGGCCATCGCGGTTGCGGCCCATGCCGTGAACACCGGTTTCTGCCTTGAAATGCTGCTGGTAACGATAGTCGATCAGCGTATTCAGCCCCTGAACCGCCTCAATCCAGACATCCCCGCCCTTGCCGCCATTGCCCCCGTCAGGGCCACCGAATTCCTGGTACTTGGCACGATGGAACGAAACCGCTCCGGCACCCCCATTGCCCGAGCGGGTATAAATCTTGGCCTGGTCCAGGAATTTCATGGTCGTTTCCGATAATGGCCGCTGCTGTCAGGCAAGGCCTCGGCAAAGCGGCTCAGGCGGAAATTTCGCCCATCCAGCTTTCCCTTGTGATTTCAAAATGATCCAGCTGCTGCACTTCGCCCAAAAGCGGATGCACCGCTTCACTGGTCCGGATATGCCTGCCACCGCATTTGCGGATGATCCGCTTGGATGCCTCGTTACTGACCCGCGCGGAAACCAGGAGAATAGGACGGTTTGTGACCTTGAAATAAAGATCAACCAGTCCGCGGGCAGCCTCGGTGGCATACCCCTTTCCCCAGAACGGCTCACCAATCCAGTATCCCATATGGGGCTCCGGATCGCTGGCGGTCTCGTGGAGGCTGCCCACTCCCATGAACTTGCCGGTCTCGGCTTCGGTAATTGCATAAACACAGGCCCTGCCAGAATCCTTTTTAGTCTTCTCGATGAAATCGGTTGCATCCTTGATCGTATAGGGGTGCGGCATGTGGGCAAGCATTCTGGCAACATTGATATTGTCGGCCAAAATGGCAAGATCCTCTGCATCAGCGATGTGGGGCGGGCGCATGACAAGACGCTCGGTCGCTATCAGAGGCGTATCGAGAAACAGCGCTGTCTCACTGAGATCCTGTCGCATTGCATTCATCGGGACATTCCAGTTTGTTTAGCCGGTGGCCGGTTTGTTGCGCCATCAAAAAGGGGCGCTCTCAAATCTGATTACTGCCGGAAACCGTGTTGCGAATCGCACCATAGCATATTTGGAGTGCGACAATTTGGCATTCAAGGTATTTTTGTTCAGCCGAAAGAAAACGGTCAAAAAAGCAGAAAGGGAGCGGTGTTCCCGCTCCCTCGAAAATTTTTTGCCGGGCCACGGGACACCGGCAGCCTTGCTACCGGTTACTTGGAAGCAGCCGGGGCTTCCACGCTGACAAAGCTTCGGCCATTTGACTTGACGGAAAAGGCAACCTTGCCTTCGGTCAGGGCAAACAGCGTATGGTCCTTGCCAATGCCGACATTGGTTCCGGGATGGAATTTCGTTCCGCGCTGGCGAACAAGGATATTGCCTGCAACAACGTTTTCGTTGCCGAACTTCTTGACGCCGAGGCGCTTGGACTCTGAATCGCGACCGTTGCGTGACGAGCCACCTGCTTTTTTATGTGCCATCTTTCAATCCTTCCTTTGGTCCATCGGACCAGAACAATTTCCGGTTTGCCGCCGGGATTATTTCATTGCCTTTGCCTGTTCGCGCCAGTCAGAAATCTGGTCGGCGCTGAAAGGCATGGCTTCATCAATGCGCTCAATGTCCTTATCGCTCAATTTTGCGACCTGGGCAAACTGGGTAATACCCTGTTCGGCCAGTTGCTTGGCAGCAACCGGACCAATGCCCTTGATCTTGGTCAGATCATCAGGCTCGCCAGCCGGTGCGGTAAACAGCGTTGCCGCCGCTGGTGCGGCCTCTTTCTTGGGAGCTGCTGCCTTCTTTTCAGCCTTGGGAGCTTCGTCGTCTTTTTTCGCGGCAGGCTTGGCTGCTGCCTTTTTCGATGGCTTTGCGCCGCCGGTAAGGATTTCAGCAATTTTGACCGTTGTCAGGTGCTGACGATGCCCTTTTGTGCGCTGCGAATTCTGGCGGCGGCGCTTCTTGAAGGAAATGACCTTCTTGGCCCGGCCCTGCTCAAGGATTTCGGCGGTAACAACAGCGCCTGAAACCGTTGGAGCACCAATTTCGGAACCAACGGCAAGCACTTCAGCGAATTCAATCATTTCACCAGCTTCGCCGGCTACTTTTTCGATTTTCAGAACATCTTCGGCAGCAACGCGATATTGCTTTCCGCCGGTTTTGATGACTGCGAACATATTGTTTTCCTTTCACATGTTCATGTCGGGTCTGGCCGCTTCAAATGAAACACCGCCCGTCTTTTTGTCAGTCTGCTATCTGGGTCTGCGATACAGCTTACCGTACAGGGGTTCCGCTGTATTCCGCAAAAAAACAGGGCGCAGAATTGATCCTGCGCCACAGCCAAGCGGGTGATACGCTGAATCACCAATAAATGTCAAGAAAGAGTCTGTCTTCTCGGGAGGCACACGCAAGTGTTCCCGATATCACGCCTCGGCAAGGCAAAATACTGTCAAAAAGGTTCCACGCAATGAAATTGCGGCGCCCATTGGCAGGTATTGGAGCCGGTATTGGCGGGCGATGAATTGCAGCCCGCCAAGATTCACACTAAAGCTGACAGGAACAGTATTCAAAACCAACACTATCGAAAGTTCACGTCATGGCGCGCAAAAAGACCAAACCGGAAGATCTTCGTTCCCGTCAGTGGTTTGACAACCCTGCCGATCCGGAAATGACCGCGCTTTATCTTGAGCGGTATCTCAATTATGGCCTGACACGCGAGGAACTGCAGTCCAAGAAGCCGATAATCGGCATTGCCCAGACCGGCTCCGACTTGTCGCCGTGCAACCGCCATCACATCGAATTGGCAAAACGCGTGCGGGACGGGGTTATTGCCGCTGGCGGTACCGTGATTGAAATCCCCGTTCATCCCATTCAGGAAACCGGTAAGCGCCCCACTGCCATGCTTGACCGCAACCTTGCCTATCTGTCCCTGGTCGAAAGCCTTTACGGCTATCCGATTGACGGTGTTGTACTGACCATTGGCTGTGACAAGACAACCCCGGCCCTTCTGATGGCAGCCGCAACAGTCAACATTCCGGCCATAGCCCTCTCCGTCGGTCCAATGCTCAATGGCTGGTTTCGCGGCGAACGCACAGGCTCCGGAACCATTGTCTGGAAAGCACGCCAACTTCTGGCCGCAGGCGAAATCGACAATGACGGCTTCATGGAACTCGTCGCCTCATCCGCGCCGTCGGTCGGCTATTGCAACACGATGGGCACGGCAACAACGATGAACTCGCTTGCCGAGGCCCTTGGCATGCAATTGCCCGGCTCTGCCGCGATTCCGGCTCCCTATCGCGAACGCGGCCAGATTTCCTATGAAACCGGCAAGCGCATCGTGGAAATGGTATGGGAAGATCTCAAGCCCTCGGACATCATGACAAGGGAGGCGTTTGAAAATGCCATCGCCATTAATTCCGCGATTGGCGGCTCTACCAATGCGCCTATCCACCTCAATGCAATTGCCCGTCATCTTGGGGTGAAACTCGACAAATGATGACTGGCAGAAATTTGGCCATGATCTGCCGCTGACTGGTCAATCTGCAGCCGGCCGGCGAATATCTTGGCGAAGATTACCATCGCGCCGGCGGCGTACCTGCCGTTATCGGCGAAATGATCAAGGCGGGAATTCTGCCCCACAAGAATGCCATGACCGTCAATGGCAAGACCATGGGCCAAAACTGCGCAAAGCGCCGCTCGGAAAATCCGGATGTCATTCGGACAGTCAAGAAGCCGCTCAAGGCTTCTGCGGGCTTCATTAACCTCAAGGGCAACTTGTTTGATTCAGCCATCATGAAGACAAGCGTGATCTCCGAGGAGTTTCGCGAGCGTTATCTCGCCAACCCGAAAGACCCGATGGCATTTGAGGGTCGCGCGATTGTCTTTGACGGACCGGAGGATTTTCACCACCGCATTGACGACCCCGCTTTGAAGATTGATGAACACTGCATCCTTTTCATGCGCGGTGCCGGACCAATCGGCTATCCAGGCGGTGCCGAAGTGGTCAACATGCGCCCGCCAGCCTATCTGATTAAAAAGGGCATATCGGCACTTGCCTGTGTCGGTGATGGCCGCCAGTCGGGCACCTCCGGTTCGCCATCCATTCTCAATGCCTCGCCCGAAGCAGCGGCTGGAGGCGGGCTCGCCCTGCTGCAGACCGGAGACCGGGTGCGCATCGATCTGAACAAATGCACTGCCGACATGCTGGTTTCGAAAAAGGAACTGGAAAAACGTCGCAAGGCATTGGAGAAGAAAGGCGGCTATCCATCACCCGACAGCCAGTCACCATGGCAGCAATATTTCCGCGAAAAGGTCGAACCTTTTTCAGAAGGCATGGTGCTCAGGGATGCGCCGAACTACCGTGACATTGCCGCAAAGGGCACGCCGCGCAACAATCATTAGGAAGAAACTGGCCTTGCCGGAAGCATGACCGGCCTGCCCGCCTGGCCGAGCCTCGTTCCCCGGCGCTGCAAGCCTTCCTCTATTCAGCTGGATCCTGACTGCGGTGATATTTGTCATCCAGGCGGACAAGGTCATCCTCGCCGAAATATTCACCCGTCTGCACCTCAACCACGATGAGGGTTTCATTGCCGGGGTTTATCAGGCGATGAACCGATCCTCTTGGAATGAATATACCGTGTCCGGGAAGACAGGTTTGCTTTTGGTTATCAACCACGACTTCGGCGGTTCCGGCTATCACCACCCAGTGTTCTGCCCGCCTGCGGTGTTTTTGCAGGGACAGTTCCTCTCCCGGTAATACACACAGACGCTTGATCTGAAATCCGTCTTCCACCGCGATTGTTTCAAAGCTTCCCCACGGCTTGTGTGTCTTGTCACTTTGCAGGATCCGGTGGTCCCGGCGCACAAGGTCTTCAACCAGATCCCCGACTTCTGCGCTGCGGCTTCGGTCAGCAACCAGAACCGCGTCACCGGTTGTTACGACAACGAGGTTTTCAATGCCCAACAGGGCCGTGAAACGCCCTTCCGAATGGATGACATTGTTCCGGCTGTCGCGGTTGACAAAATCACCAAAAATCGCGTTTCCGGATTCATCTGTTTCCGCAAGTCTGGCAAGACCGTCCCAGTTACCCACATCACACCATTTGTAATCGACGGGCAGCATCACCGCGCGATCCGTTTTCTCCAGCACACCATGATCGAAAGAAACCGGCAGACATTCGCAATATGCCCCCTCATCCAGCCTGACGAATTCATTGCCCACCTGCCTTGTTGCAAAAGCTTTTTCGACCAGCTTCAGTAGCGCGGGCTGAAAAAGCCTGATCTGCTCGAGTCCCGATTCGGCGTCGAACATGAAGTTTCCCGAGTTCCAGACATATCCTTGTGCAATAAGCTCACTTGCAACAGGACGGACAGGTTTCTCCACAAAGCCGGAAATCCGATAGCAATTGCCATCTGCCTCACCCGGCCCGATATAACCGTAATTGGAATTGGGCGTATCAGGCTGGATTCCAAAGGTAACCAGTTGGCCTGACCGGGCTGGAATCATCGCATCGCTTGCCGATCGCGCAAAGGAAGCGCCGTCATCTATGTCATGATCTGCCGCCATAACCATAACCAGGGCATCACTTGCACGCGCTTTCGCTTGAATACAGGCGGCAGCAATCGCCGCACAGGTGTTTCGCCCGGCCGGTTCCAGAATGATGTCAGCCGCGAGCCCGAAACTTGCCAGGGCCTCGCTAATCAGGAAACGGTGGTCAAAACTGCCAACAATAATTGGCCGGTCGTCGAATATCTCTCGACGGCATCGCAACAATGCCTGCTCGAACAAGGTGCGTCCGGAAGAAAGGTTGGAAATCCTCAGGAATTGCTTGGGCATGTCACGGCGCGATAATGGCCATAGCCTTTTGCCGTGCCCGCCGCACAGAATAATCGGAATTATTCGCATGGAACCCCCGCCGATATTTGCGTGGGTTCGCTCAACCCTAACAGTGTTTGGTTGTGTTATCCAGAAAAATACTCCCATTGATTGAAGGATTTTCAAGCCATTGCAAAAGGAGATTCCCGGTGCAAAACTTGGAAACCGGAAAATTCAGGAAGGCGGATGCATCGGCATGATCAGTGAGGAACTCAACAACAGAATCACCCGGACCGGACCCGGCAGCGATGCCGGAAATGTCTTCAGACAATACTGGATGCCGGCAGCCCTCAGCGATGAATTGAAGGGTAAGCGGCCGGTTGTTCCGGTTTCCCTGCTGGGTGAAAAGCTGGTTCTGTTCCGCGACAGTGAAGGAGAGTTGGGTCTGATTGAGCGCGCCTGTCCGCATCGCGGGGCTGATCTTTGTTTCGGGCGTCTTGAGGATAACGGATTACGGTGTCCGTTTCATGGCTGGCACTTTGACCGAACGGGCCAATGTGTGGAGCAGCCGGGCGAACCGGAAGGTTCGAAAATGCATCTCAACATCAAAAACAAGGCTTATCCCGTCACCGAAAAAAACGGGATTATTTTTGCTTTCCTCGGCGAGGGTGACCCACCTGAATTTCCGAACTTCGACTGTTTTCGAGCGCCCGAAAGCCATGTCTTTGCCTTCAAGGGTCTATGGGAATGCAACTGGCTTCAGGCAATGGAAGTGGGCATCGACCCCGCCCATGCATCGTTTCTGCATCGCTTCCTGCAAGATGAGGATCCTGAGGAAGGCTACGGTAAGCAGTTTCGCGACAAGGCCGCCAACACCGATATACCGATGACCAAATTGCTGCGTGAATACCCTCGCCCAGAAATTACAGTTGAGGAAACCGGGTACGGTATGCGCCTGATCGCTCTGCGGCACCTTGAAGACGGACGCGCACATGTCCGCGTTACCAACCAGATCTTTCCCTGTGCAATTTCGATTCCGATGTCGCGGGAAATGATCATCACCCAATGGCATGTCCCGATCGATGATGAAAACTGCTACTGGTATTCCATGTTCACCAGTTTCGACAAACCGGTGGACAAGGAAACAATGCGCGCCCAGCGCCTCAGGGAACACCGGCTTCCCGACTACGCTCCAATCCGCAACAAGCGCAACAATTACGGCTACAATCCCGACGAACAGGAAAGCGAAACCTATACCGGCATGGGCCTCGACATCAATGTTCATGATCAGTGGGCGGTTGAATCTCCCGGACCCGTCTTTGACCGAACAAGGGAGCATCTTGGGAAAACCGATGTGGCGATCATCAAATACCGTCGCATGCTGCGCGCCGCCATGGATGATTTGAGTGAAGGCAGGGCAGCCTCCCTGCCCATGCGCAACGGCACCGATCCCAAGACGCTGAAAGGTCCGATCAGCAATGACACCATCGCATCAGATACTCAGGATTGGCATAGCGCCTTCAGCGAAAGCGACCGCGAGCGGCGCGCAGCCTGCAGGGACTGGGATGCATCCATATGAAGTCGGAAAAATAGGCAGCACGGGGGCTGATCAAAACTGTTGACCACACATCACGAAATGATACGGGCGGGAAAACTGTCCGAATTGGGCCTCATCGACGACCGCCATGCCGATGCATTGGCGAAGATCCTTGAACAGGTTGAAAAGACCGGCATCGAAACAGTCCGTGTGCTGTTTGCCGATCAGCATGGTATCTTGCGCGGCAAAACCATAGTCGCCAATGCGTTGGGATCAGTATTTGCCAATGGCATGCGGGTCCCTGCCACACTGTTGCTGAAAGATACCTCTCACCGGACGGTCTTTCCGATCTGGGATAGCGATGATGGCAAGATGGGTTCTTCAGGCGGGGATCCGCTTAAGGGGGCGGGTGACATCCTGCTCCTGCCCCAAGCGGAAACTTTTCGCCTTCTACCCTTTAGTCCCCATTCGGCATGGATATTCTGTGATCTGCATTACAAGGACGGCACGGAAATCGGGTTTTCTTCCCGGCGGATTCTCGGAGAAGAAATCAGGCGACTGGCGACGCAAAACCTGGAGATGCGCGTCGGCCTTGAAGTCGAGTTTCACGTGCTTGAACTTGATGATCCCATGCTGAATCATGCCCATGCGACCATGCCCGGAACCGCTCCGAAAACCCGCAATCTCAACCAGGGATTCCGCTTCCTGACCGCCAGCCGGTATGGTGAAGCTGAAACGCTTTTGGACGTCCTGCGCCGCCATTGTATCGAAATGAAATTGCCAGTGCGTTCGATGGAAATCGAGATGGGGCCCAGCCAGTTCGAATTCACCTTCGATCCCGCTCCACCTTTGGAGCATGCTGACAACATGATGATGTTCCGCGCGCTTTTGAAGGAAACCTGTTTCCAGCGCGGCCTTATCGCAACATTCATGGCCAAGCCGAAGATCGAAAACTGCGCGGCTTCCGGCTGGCACCTGCACCAGTCCCTTCTCGATACACGAACGGGCGAAAACAAGTTCGCCGGCAAAGCAAAAAACGCGTTGACCCCGACCGCTTCCGCCTGGATTGCCGGCCTCCTCGATAATGCAAGGGCGAGCTGCCTTCTGACTACGCCGACCGTCAATGGCTACAAACGCTTTCAGCCTTTCCAACTTGCGCCGGACCGCATCCAGTGGGGATCGGACAACCGCGGCGCCATGCTGCGGGCGCTTCTGGAAAGCGATGACCCGGCCAGCCGTATAGAAAACAGGATTGCAGAGCCTGCCGCCAACCCTTATCTCGCACTGGCTTCGCAGATTACCAGTGGCCTTGACGGACTGGAGCGCAATCTCGAGGCACCACCTCCCTGTGAGCGCCCCTATGATCCGGGCGCCGAGCCGTTACCTTTAGACCTGAAGGAGGCAATCGATTGCTTCGATGGGTCGCCATTGTATAGGGCCGCCTTCGGAGACGATGTTGTCGATTACCTTGTAACCATCAAACAGGCAGAATGGCAGCGCTATCAGTCCCGTATTTCCCAATGGGAGCAGGATGAATATTTCACCCTGTTCTGATCTCCCGCTCTTTTAATTGCAAACCGTGAGGGTCAGCCGGTCACAACCGAAGGAAACAATGGTAATGCCGATAAAGGCTGGCAGCAGTAATAGTACCTGTTTCAGAATGTAGGAGAATATGGCTGCCTATCCAACTATCCGCAATTCCCGCGGAAACGAGGTGAGGCACTCGATACCATCGTCGGTTACCAGCACGTCATCCTCGATCCGCACCCCGCATTCATCAACCCGGTACAGTCCCGGTTCAACCGTGAAAACCATTCCGGCCTCAAGCGGCGTATCATTACCACGCATGATCTGCGGCGCTTCATGCACATCAAGGCCAAGACCGTGTCCCGTCTTGTGCCTGCGGAATTCGGCAAACTGGGAGGATTCCAGAACCCGCTGCACGCCGTCATCCACCTGTGAGGCGGTGATACCAGCCCTTGTAACGGCCTTGCCGCGCTCATTGGCGGCCAGCACGGTTTCATAAAAGGCGCGGTCAAAATCGGAAACCTCCTTCACAAAGAAGGTCCTTGTAATATCCGCATTATAGCCCTGATAGCTCGCGCCAAAATCGATCAGCAGCGCATCGCCGGGCTTGATCCGGTAATCGGGACGCGCCTTGGCGTGCGGTTGGGCTGAATTGTCACCGGCGGCCACAATCGGCTCAAACGCCAATCCGTCGGCACCGTGGGAAAAAAGTTCGTTGAGCAGGATCGATTCGATTTCAGTTTCGCTTTGTCCGACCTGCACCTGCTGCAGGGTCGCCTCAAGCGCCTCCTCGGAAATACGGATAGCCTCTTTCAGCTTGGCGATTTCATCAGCGGTCTTGTGCAGACGGATCGAGGAAATCAGTTGATGGGCATCAACGAATTCCGCCTTTGGAAAAACGCTGGCAAGCGCCATCTGCTCGAACACGCGCATCCGCTGTGCCTCAAGCCCGATTTTCAATCCGTTGAGATGGGCGAGTGTTTCACCAGCCTTTTCAAAGGCTCCCATATAGCCTTCCTCATCGCGCCAGTCATAAACTTCCCCCTCAAAGCCGATCGGGCCGAAAGATGCCATTTCCAGATTGGGCACGATTGCCACCGGATCACCTTCAAGCGGCACGATCACCACAAGGGGGCGCTCCATCAGATGAAAATCCCGGATGAACAATTTGCGGAAATTGGGGCCCGGAACAAACGCAACGGCTTGAAGGTCAGCCAATTTCATTTTTTCAACAAGTGGATCAAGTCTTTTATCGGTCATGTGAACCTTACGCTCATCCGGTCAATTCCCGGAATTGACTAATTGCCTTAGCCTGTACGGCTTTTGCCATGAGTGCGACAGCAAATCAGGTGATGATCATTGTTTTCAATTTTATGAGAATTCCTCAAAGCCATGAAAGGCCGCACCCCGACAAGAGGCTGCGACTGTCTCAAGCCAATCACAGTTTGGAGGGCTTGTCACCACGCCAAAGAGAATACCGGAAAAGATTTTACCGCCGGGTCAATCAGACTGACCAGTTCTGATTTCGGCCTTTTATGAAGCCTTTCAGCCGCATAGGACGTAGAATCACCGGTTGGTCAGCTTGCCCTCGCATAGATCAATGACGGCGCGGGCCGCCTCCAGCACATTTGTGCCGGGTCCGAAAATCCCGGCAACGCCATGTTCGCGAAGATAATCATAGTCCTGCCGCGGGATAACACCCCCGGTGATAACGATGATGTTTTCCGCACCGCGTTCCTTCAACTCACGGACCAGTTCGGGCAGCAGGGTCTTGTGGCCAGCGGCCAATGATGAGGCTCCGATCACATGCACCTTGTGATCAATCGCTGACTGTGCAGCCTCGGCCGGCGTTTCGAACAAGTCTCCGGCAATGACCTCAAAGCCGATATCCCCGAAAGCCGAAGCAATCACCTTGGCCCCCCGGTCATGCCCGTCCTGGCCAAGCTTTGCCACCATCAGACGCGGCGTCTCACCGATATCTTTCGAGAACGCCTTCAGGCGCCTGACCAGGGTATCGTATTCGGGATCGCCCTCATAGGCTTCGGCATAGACGCCGGACACCACTTCCGGCACAGCCTTGTGGCGGTGGAATGCCTTTTCAAGCGCCATGGAAATCTCTCCGACACTGGCCCTTGCCCTGGCCGCATCAACCGCTGCTTCAAGAATATTGCCCTCACCCGATTCGGCAATCTTTTCCAGATGTGCGAGTGCGCCATCGCATGCCTTCTGATCACGCGTTTCACGAATACGCTTGAGTCGTTCAATCTGGGACTTGCGCACGGCGGTATTGTCAATTTCGAGAATGTCGATGTCGTCTTCGGTTTCGAGCCGGTACTTGTTGACGCCGACAATCACCGTATCGCCCTTGTCGATGCTCGCCTGCTTGCGGGTCGCAGCTTCCTCAATCCGGCGTTTCGGCAGGCCGTCCTCGACCGCCTTCGTCATGCCGCCAAGACTTTCAACCTCATCGATCAGTTTCCAGGCTTCGTCAGCCAGTTGCTGCGTCAGGCTTTCCACATAATACGAACCAGCCAGCGGATCGACGACCTTGGTCACACCGGTTTCATGCTGCAGGATGAGCTGAGTGTTGCGGGCAATCCTTGCCGAAAATTCGGTCGGCAGCGCAATCGCCTCGTCAAATGAATTGGTGTGGAGCGACTGGGTTCCGCCCAGAGCCGCACTCATCGCCTCGAAGGCCGTACGCACCACATTGTTATAGGGGTCCTGCTCCTGCAGGGAAACGCCGGAGGTCTGGCAGTGCGTGCGAAGCATCTGACTGCGCTCGGAGGCGCCGAATTCCTGCATGATCTTTGCCCACAACAGCCGCGCGGCCCGCAGCTTCGCAGCCTCCATGAAAAAATTCATGCCGATGGCAAAAAAGAAGGAAAGTCGCCCGGCAAACTTGTCGACATCCATGCCCTTGGCAATTGCCGCGCGCACATATTCGCGTCCATCCGCCAGCGTATAGGCAAGCTCCTGAACCAGTGTCGCGCCCGCTTCCTGCATGTGATAGCCGGAAATCGAGATCGAGTTGAAACGCGGCATTTCATTGGAGGTGTATTCGATGATGTCCGAAACGATCCGCATGGAGGGTTCCGGCGGATAGATATAAGTGTTGCGGACCATGAACTCCTTGAGAATATCGTTCTGGATCGTGCCGGAAAGCTGCGCCCGGTCACACCCCTGCTCCTCACCGGCAACAATGAAACTGGCAAGGATCGGAATGACCGCGCCGTTCATCGTCATGGAGACGGAAATATCCTTCAACGGAATGCCGTCGAACAGGATTTTCATGTCCTCGACACTGTCGATTGCAACGCCCGCCTTGCCGACATCCCCGGTCACCCTTGGGTGATCAGAAGTCATAGCCGCGATGGGTCGCAAGATCGAAGGCGACCGATACGCCCTGCTGTCCGGCGGCAAGCGCCTTGCGGTAGAACCGGTTGGATTCTTCAGCTGTCGAAAAACCGGCATACTGGCGGATGGTCCAGGGACGGCCTGCATACATCGTCGCCTTCGGGCCCCGCACAAAGGGGGTAAAGCCCGGCAAATTGTCGAGATGGGCCATGCCTTCAAGATCATCGCGCGTATAAAGCGGTCTGACGGCAATGCCCTCATCGGTCTGCCAGATCAGATTATCCGGGGACGCGCCCTTGCGCTCCTTCGTGGCAAGATCGAGCCAGTCTTTGGGTGTTTTATCGGACATCACTCAAACTCCATGATCACTTCATCGACAGCGAGGCTGTCGCCAGGGGCCGCGTTGATTTTGGAAATCTTGCCCTTTTTCTCGGCCCGCAGGATGTTCTCCATTTTCATCGCCTCGACCGTTGCCAGCGGCTGGCCTTCCTGTACTTCCTCGCCCTCCTCGACAGCAATCGAGACCACCAGGCCCGGCATCGGGCAAAGCAGGAGTTTGGACGTATCGGGAGCGATTTTCTCCGGCATCAGCGTGAGGTATTGCGCCTGGCGTTTTGAAATGAGCTTCACATCCATGTCCGCGCCCCGCCAACGGATGCGGAAACCCGTATGGGTCGGTTCGACCTTGAGCGACAGGACTTGCTTGCCAACCTTTACCTTGGCGAGCGACTTGCCTGGACGCCAATCGGTTTCAACGTCAAACTTGCTGCGCCGGTAGCGGAATTTGAGCGTCCCTTTTCCGGCATTTTCAATCTCGGCACCATGCTGCTGAAGATGGTCAATTGCCTTTCGGATCTGGGTTTCCGAATATCCCAGTTCATCAGCCACCTTGTCGACATAGATCGCGCCAAGTTCCAGCATAGGAAGCAGTTTTGCCGCCGTTTCCGCTGTCTTCGATCCCCCGCCCAGCGCCTTGGCAACCGAAGCCGCTGTTTCCGACAGGGTGACGACAGCGCCGTCATTGGTCATCTTGCGCAGTTTGAGCGGCATCTGGCGGCCGTCAACAACCGCGACCCATTCCTTGGATACCTTGCGCTTGTGATTGGCCAACACGCCCGAAAGCCGCGTCCGGCGCAATTCGGAAATCATGTTGAGAACGGCAGCAGCGGCTGCGATCTTGTCGCGGTCCTCACCCCTGATCTCAACGCCCTCGAACCCTTCGGGATATTCTTCCTCGATAAAGGCGGTCGTGATGTTGCCGGAGCGGAACCGCTCATGATCCATCACGGCTGCAAGGAAGGGCAGATTGTGTCCGATCCCTTCTACCTCGAAAGCATCGAGCGCATCGCGCATCGCGTCAATCGCTATAATCCGGTCCTTGCCCCAGGTGCACAATTTGGCGATCATCGGGTCATAATACATCGAGATTTCGCCGCCCTCGAATACACCGGTATCATTGCGAATGATCGTTCCTGATTCTGTTACGCCTTCAACTGGTGGACGGTAGCGAGTCAGGCGGCCAATAGAGGGAAGGAAATTGCGGTAGGGATCTTCGGCGTAAAGACGCGATTCAATCGCCCAGCCGTTCAACTTTACATCCTTCTGTTCGATCGCAAGCTTCTCGCCATGAGCAACGCGGATCATCTGTTCGACCAGATCAATTCCGGTGATGAGTTCAGTAACGGGATGCTCCACCTGAAGGCGGGTATTCATTTCGAGAAAATAGAAATTCTTTTCCGCATCGACAATGAATTCGACTGTTCCCGCAGAGGAATAATCCACCGCCTTTGCCAGCGCGACGGCCTGTTCGCCCATCGCCTTGCGGGTCTCTTCATCGAGAAACGGCGATGGCGCCTCCTCGATCACCTTCTGGTTCCGCCGCTGGATCGAACATTCGCGCTCACCAAGATAGATGCAATTGCCGTGCTTGTCGCCCAGCACCTGGATCTCGATATGGCGCGGTTGGGTCACGAACTTCTCGATGAAGATGCGGTCATCACCAAAGGAGGATTTCGCCTCGTTTTTCGATGACTGGAACCCTTCCCTGGCGTCCTTGTCGTTCCAGGCAATGCGCATACCCTTGCCGCCGCCACCGGCGGATGCCTTGATCATCACCGGATAGCCGATTTCCGAGGCAATCTTCACCGCTTCATCAGCGTCCTCGATCAGCCCCATATGACCGGGAACCGTGGAAACCCTGGCTTCCTGGGCCAGTTTCTTCGAGGTGATCTTGTCGCCCATGGCTTCGATTGCACCTACTGGCGGCCCGATAAAGGCTACGCCGGCCTTCTCAAGCGCTTCGGCAAATTTCGAGTTTTCCGAAAGAAAGCCGTAGCCGGGATGAACCGCTTCCGCACCCGATTGCATGATCGCATCCATGATCTTGTCGATGACGATATAGGATTCGGCGGCAGGCGGCGGTCCGATATGGATAGCCTCATCCGCCATTTTCACATGCAGCGCATCACGGTCAGCGTCCGAATAAACCGCTACCGTCTTGATCCCCATCTTGCGTGCCGTTTTGATAACCCGGCAGGCAATTTCCCCCCGGTTGGCAATCAGGATTTTCTTGAACATTTCATTAGCCCTTATTCGTCAGATTATTCATCAAATCTTTCCGGATGATCCGAACGGATCATGATCCCGATACCCATCGCAAGCGCCCCGAAAGTGGAGGCAAAGCTCAGCGCCAGAAGCGCCGTGAAGGCAATGCGGTTGGGCGAGCGCGCAACCATTTCGCCAAGTCCGTTGAAATTGGATTCGAGGAAAAGCCAGGTGGCGATCACCCCGAGCGCTGCGCCGATAACCGCACACTTCAAGATGTACCACATCCACGAAGCGTGCTGGCGCTGGAGCCTCTCACGCTCACGCTGAGTCATCTTCTTTTCCGGAACCTTGTAGCCCTCGTCTTCATTGTCGAATTTCTCAGGACCGTTTCGCGACGCCATGATCATATCTCCATCACCTCTTCGAAGGCTTCGGGATAGGACTGCCGACCAGCGGCCTCATTGATCTTGAGCAAGGCTTCGTAACTTTCCGGATCGAAAGGCTCTTCTGCCGGTACAATTTCCCGGTTGAACAGCCATGAGATGCGCCCGGCATCAAGATTGCCGCGTTCAAACGGCTCATCGCCGAAATGATGCCAAAGCGCATGGAGAAACGCGGCATCGGCCAGTTTGTCCTTGGGTGAACGATCCGCATACCGCTTGCGCTCGATAATCTTCGAGGCACCCTTGGGGTTTGCCCGGCGCAGGGTGAACTGAAACCCTGTCCCCGGCATGCCGGAGGGAAACCCCCTGTGCTTTGTCATGTCAGGAAGCGCCATTGGCATCTCCTTTCAGACTTGGTTTGTCCCCTACCCTAACCATGGAGCGCCGCCACTGTCTTGAGGGTTGAAAAGCCGTACAACGCCTCGAAACCCTTTTCACGGCCATGGCCGGAAAGACCGGTGCCGCCGAAGGGAAGTTCCACGCCCCCGCCCGCGCCGTAATTGTTGAGGAAGACCTGTCCCGAGCGCAGCGCCCTTGCAAGCCGCATCTGCCGCGCTCCGTCCCTCGTCCACACAGATGCCACCAGTCCGAATTTCGTGCCATTGGCGATTGCCAGCGCCTCGGCCTCATCCTCGAACGGAATGACGACCTGGACCGGCCCGAAGATTTCCTCCTGCGCCAGAACGTGATCAGCGGCAACGCTTTCATAGAGCGTTGGGCGCACATAATAGCCGCCCTCCGGTGCATCCTCGATGATCCCGCCCTGCGCAGCAATTTTCAGATCACTGCCCTTGTCGACAAACCCCTCGATGATTTCCTTCTGCCGCGCGGAAATCACCGGACCGACATCAAGGTCATTCATCGCAGGACCGACGTTCAACGCATTATAACGCGCGGCCATTTTGGCAAGCACTTCATCATAAATGCCGCGCTGGACAAGAATGCGCGAAGAGGCCGAACAGGTCTGGCCGGCATTTTGAATGCCTGCATTGACGAGAAACGGCAGCGCCGCATCAATGTCGGCATCATCAAAGACAAGCTGAGGCGATTTCCCGCCAAGTTCCAGCGTGACCGGAACAACGTTTTCCGCCGCTGCCTTCTGGATCAGTTTGCCGACGCCAACCGATCCGGTGAAGGAAACATGATGGACCCCGCGATGGCCCGACAAGGCTGCGCCTGCCTCGGCCCCGAGCCCCGGCACGACATTGAGCGCCCCGTCTGGAAAGCCTGCTTCGCGCGCCAGTTCGGCAAACATCAAGGCTGTCAGGCAGGCTTCTTCAGCAGGCTTCAAAACAGTTGCATTTCCAACCGCCAGCGCCGCGCCGATGGAACGCCCGATGATCTGCATCGGATAGTTCCACGGGATGATGTGACCCGTAACGCCATGCGGTTCACGCAGTGTATAGACGGTGTAACCATCAAGATATGGAATGGTCGTGCCATGCAGTTTGTCAGCCGCCCCGCCGTAAAATTCGAGGTAGCGCGCCAGCGCCACCGCATCAGCCCGCGCCTGTTTCAGCGGCTTTCCCACATCCAGCGCCTCGAGTTCAGCGAGCATGTCCGCCTTTTCAAGCACCAGATGACCGAGTCTCTGCAAGAAGCCGTCCACGCTCGGGTGCAGTCAGTTTTCCCCATGCACCGCAAAGCGCCCTTTCCGCCGCCGCAACGGCCGTATCGATGTCAGCCGCGCTTCCCTTGGCAATCACACAGATCATTTCGCCTGTGGAAGGATTATAGAGCGGCAGGTTTTCACCTGATTCGCTCTCCACCCACTTGCCGTTGATGAAGCAGTGCGAAGGATCAAAGGGAAGGGAAGAAATCGCTGTCATATCTACGCCTTCGTATCCGGCGGATTGAGATTGTTCACGAAATCAGACGCATCATGGCGCTCGCGCAATTTGCCTTCGACGGAAAGATTGACGATGGAGCCGCGCTGTGCGGCAGGGCGTTCCTTGATCTGCTTCGTCCAGCGTTGAACGTGCTCGTACTTTTGCACTTCCAGAAAATCGCCCGCATCATTGTACGCGCCTCCAGAAGCAAGCCGCCCGTACCAGGGCCAGACCGCCATGTCGGCAATGGTGTATTCATCACCCGCCAGATATTCATGATCGGCAAGATGACGGTCGAGCACATCCATCTGACGCTTGACCTCCATCGAGTAGCGGTTGATTGCATATTCGATCTTCATGGGCGCATAGGCATAAAAATGCCCGAACCCGCCGCCCAGAAACGGCGCGGATCCCATCTGCCACATGACCCAGTTCATGGTCTCGGCGCGCTTGCGCATGTCTGTTGGCAGGAAGTGCCCGAATTTCTCCGCGAGATAAAACATCATCGAGGCACTTTCGAAAAGCCGCACAGGTTCGCCGCCGTCTTTCGGCGCATGATCCATCATGGCCGGGATTTTCGAGTTCGGGTTGATCTCCACAAAGCCCGAACCGAACTGGTCGCCATCACCGATATTGATCAGCCAGGCATCATATTCCGCCCCGCTTTCGCCAAGCGCCAGCAATTCCTCCAGCAGGATCGTGACCTTCACGCCGTTGGGCGTGCCGAGCGAGTACAATTGCAGCGGATGCTTGCCGACCGGCAATTCCTTGTCATGGGTCGCGCCTGCAATCGGCCGGTTGATCTTGGCAAACGCGCCACCGGATTCACTGTCCCACGACCAGACCTTCGGCGGGACATAACCGGCAGGGAGGTTTTTTTCGGGTGGGAATTTGTTTTCGTCAGACATTTGAATTCCTCTTTTTCGTAGTCATCCCCGGCCATCGTGCCCGGGGACCCAGTTTCTATTTGTTTCGCTGGGTCCTCGGGACAAGCCCCAGGATGACTAACGATTGGCCCCTCACAACGGAATGTTGTCGTGTTTCTTCCACGGATTCTGCAAATCCTTGTTCCTCAAACTCGCAAAGGCACGCGACAGCCGTTTGCGGGTCTTGGACGGCGTGATCACATCATCGATGAAGCCTTTTTCCGCCGCAACAAACGGGTTGGCGAAACGGTCTTCATAATCCTTCGTGCGCTGGGCGATCTTGTCCTTGTCGCCAAGCTCCGAGCGGTAGAGAATTTCGACAGCTCCCTTCGCACCCATCACGGCGATTTCCGCGGTAGGCCAGGCATAATTGACGTCGCCCCGCAAATGTTTTGAAGCCATCACGTCATAAGCCCCGCCATAGGCCTTGCGGGTGATCAGCGTCACTTTCGGAACGGTCGCTTCGCCATAGGCAAACAGGAGCTTCGCGCCATGCTTGATCACCCCGCCGTATTCCTGGCTGGTACCCGGCAGGAAACCCGGAACATCAACCAGCGTCAGGATCGGAATGTTGAAGCAATCGCAAAAGCGCACAAAGCGCGCCGCCTTGCGCGAGGAGTTGATATCAAGAACGCCCGCGAGAACCAGCGGCTGGTTCGCCACTACCCCAACAGTCGAACCCTCAAGGCGGATAAAGCCCGTGACAATGTTCTTGGCGTAGTCTTCCTGAATCTCGAAGAAATCACCCTCATCGGCAATCTTGGTAATCAGCTCCTTGATGTCATAGGGCTTGTTCGGATTATCCGGGATCAGCGTATCGAGCGAGTGATCGTCGCGGTCCACCTTGTCGAAGAAGGGCCGTGTCGGTGGCTTCTCCTTGTTGTTCAAGGGCAGGAAATCGAAGAAGCGGCGCAGGGCAGCAAGGGCCTCCAGATCGTTTTCAAACGCACCATCGGCAACCGAGGATTTCGATGTGTGGGTCTTTGCGCCGCCCAGTTCTTCTGCCGTAACGATTTCATTGGTAACCGTTTTGACAACGTCTGGCCCCGTCACGAACATGTAGCTTGTATCCTTCACCATGAAGATGAAATCGGTCATCGCCGGTGAATAGACCGCACCGCCCGCGCACGGGCCCATGATCATCGAGATTTGCGGCACGACGCCGGAGGCGAGCGTGTTCATCTGGAAGACATCAGCATAGCCGCCGAGCGAAGCCACCCCTTCCTGGATGCGCGCGCCGCCACTATCGTTGATCCCGATCACCGGCGCACCATTCTTCATGGCCATTTCCATGATCTTGCAGATTTTCTTTGCATGAGTCTCGGAGAGCGAGCCGCCAAAGACGGTAAAGTCCTGGGAATAGACATAGGTCATGCGGCCATTTATCGTGCCCCATCCGGTGACAACACCATCGCCAGCCAACTTCGTTTCGCCCATGCCGAACTCGGTGCAGCGATGGGTGACGAACATGTCGTATTCTTCAAAACTGCCTTCATCGAGCAAGAGTTCAATCCGCTCGCGCGCGGTCAGCTTGCCCTTGGCATGTTGCGCCGCAATGCGTTTTTCGCCGCCACCCGTGCGCGCTTCCTCGCGCCTGCGATCAAGCTCAGCCAGAATTTCCTGCATTTGCTTCCTCCCGTCTGCGATACCTCAGGGTATCGGCAGATATAACAGCCCATTATTCGAGATATGACCATATCCTAT
>CAVQPI010000016.1:0-56863 GCA_963714735.1 uncultured Alphaproteobacteria bacterium | reverse complement strand
GGGGTTGCTACACTGCACATATTGCAAAACAGATGGAAAAAGCCGAAAAAGCCTCATAGATGCAAGCCATGACCTCAAAGTTCATCGTCAGTCCAGACCCGGAAAACCCAGAACTCTCGACGGAAATCGAGGGCGTTGATCACACCGGCACCAGTGTCACCACCAGTGTTGTCACAGAACGGGCGCTAACTCTGTTCCTCAACCGCCAGGAAGTCGTCACCATGATGACCATTGGTGACCAACCGGATCTCCTTGCCCTTGGCTATCTTCTGAACCAGAACATGCTGGGTCACGATGATACAGTGACCGGCGTTGAGTATGATGAAGACCTCAGTGTTGTTGTCGTTCGCACGGCGCATGAGACCAATTTCGAAGACAAGATGAAGAAAAAGGTTCGCACCTCAGGTTGCGCCCAGGGCACCATATTTGGTGATGTCATAGATGCCTTCGAATCCATCTCCCTCGATAACGGCGCCAGGCTGAAAACCTCATGGCTTTATGACCTGACAAAGGCGATCAACACCGAACCCAGCCTCTACCTCAAGGCTGGCGCCATACATGGCTGCGTCTTGTGTGAAGAGAACAGGCCGCTCGTCTATATGGAGGACGTGGGTCGGCACAACGCGGTAGACAAGGTCGCCGGTTGGATGTTCCGCAACCGCATCGATCCCGCAAACAAGATGTTTTACACGACCGGGCGCCTTACCTCCGAAATGGTTATCAAGACAGTGATGATGGGCATACCGATCCTTGTCTCTCGATCGGGGTTCACCGCGTGGGGGGTTGAACTGGCCCGAAAGGCAAACCTGACCCTGATTGGCAGGGCAAGGGGAAAGCGTTTCATCGCGCTTGCGGGAATGGATCGAATAGAATTTGATGCCGATCCCGAAAGCATTGCCGACGAAGACAGAAAATCCGCGCGCAAGGGTAGTTTCGGAGATCGTGACAAATGAATGCCGGCAAGTCCCCCGTGGGCGTGATCCTGGCAGGCGGCCTTTCAAGTCGCATGCGAGGACCCGAAAAAACACTGCTTCCTTTGGCGGAAAAACCCATGATCGCCCGTATTCACGAGCGCCTTGCGAAACAGGTTGGCCAAATCGTCATCAACGCCAATGGCGATCCTGCCCGTTTCGATTTTCTTCCTTCGCCGATCATGGCAGATACCCTGAAGGACAATCCCGGACCGTTGGCTGGCGTTCTGGCAGGCATGTCATGGTGCATTAGCAACAGTCCCCGCACAAGCCACATACTGACGGTGGCTGGCGATACACCCTTTTTTCCCGCCGACCTTGCCGAGCGCTTAACAAACGCGGTTTCAGATATTGCCGATCCAGCCATCGCCCTTGCCTACAGCGACGGAAACCGGCATCCGACCTTTGGCATTTGGCCGGTTTCACTTTGTGAAAGTTTGAACCGTTTTCTGGATGGCGGAGACCGAAAAGTTATGTTGTTTGCAAAGGATCACAACCTGCAAAAGGTAGAATTCCCGATGATTGGGGAAACGTCCGAATCCATTGATCCGTTCTTTAATGTCAATACGCCCGAAGATTTCGCAAAGGCAGAAGCCCTGATAGCCGAACTTGAGAGACAGAGTTCATGAAAACCCCCATATTTGGCGTTACAGGCTGGAAGAACTCCGGCAAGACCCGAATGGTTTCCAAACTGGTTGCCGAGTTCAGCAGGCGCGGCTTGAAGGTTTCCACCATCAAGCACGCTCATCATAGTTTTGATGTCGACCGTGTTGGAACAGATTCATGGCAGCATCGTGAGGCCGGGGCCAGTGAGGTGGCATTGGTATCACGAAACCGCTGGGCGCTGATGCACGAATTGCATAATGAGGAAGAGCCGCCGCTGGCCGAGATATTGAAACGTTTGTCACCTTGCGATCTTATCATCATCGAAGGGTTCAAACGTGAGGGACATCCCAAGATCGAAGTCATCAGGAAAGAAACCCTCAAGGACAAACCGCTTTGGCCCGAAGACAATTCGATACGCCTGATTGGCAGCGATGACGAGATAAATGACAATTGTCCGCTTCCTGTGTATTCTCCTGATGACGTTGGCGGTATCGCGGATTTCATCACAGACCTTCTGAACCTGTCAGCAAACGGAGCTGTGAATGACTGAGAAACGCAGGAAACTGCTTGATGACTGTTTCCTCCATGACAAGGACGGCTTCGCCACGATGAAGCAGTGGCAATCCTCAGGAACAATCTGGTCGCCAGTATGCGAAACTCGAGACCGTTCCACTGGACGCCGTAAGCGGACGCATCCTCGCCGAGACCGATATGCGCGACCCGCAATATCCCCTCCACTGATAACGCTGCGGTGGACGGCTATGCCTATTCGGCAGAGGACTATGAACAGACCGGTGGGTTCTTTCCGGTTGTCGCGCGAATTGCGGCCGGACAAACCGACCCGTTGAACTGCCTGCTTCAGGCGCGGCCACGCATCTTTACCGGTGCCGTCATGCCGGGCGGAGCCGATACCATAGCGATGCAGGAAGACTGCGAGCAGCATGAGCAGGATGGCGCGCCATTCGTGATCATACCGCCCGGGCCTCAAAAAGGGAGCAAATCGCAGACGCCTTGGCGAAGACCTGCGTGAAGGCGGATACAATTGCGGAACCCGGCACACGCCTTAACCCGCCTTTGATTGCCGCCATAGCATCGACGGGCGCAAGCTCGGCAAGCCTTTTCAGACCCCTCAAAATCGCTGTGCTTTCAAGTGGTGAAGAATTGAAAGAGCCGGGATCAGAGGCAGTTAACGGTCAGGTCTTTGACAGTAACCGATATCTTTTAAAGGCACTGCTGGCAAACCTTCCGGTTGAGGTGAGCGATCTTGGTATTCTGCCTGACAACTACGATACGATTACAAAGGCCATTGCTGAAGCAGCAAAAAACCATGACGTGATTATCACAAGCGGCGGAGCTTCAAGCGGGGAAGAAGACCACATCATCTCGGCGCTGGATGATCTTGGCAAGCGGCATTTGTGGCAACTGGCAATCAAGCCGGGGCGCCCGATGACATTCGGACAAATCGGCGACACGATTGTTTTCGGCCTGCCCGGAAACCCTGTCGCCTGCTTTGTCTGTTTCCTCTTGTATGTGCGCCCTTCGTTGTCCCTTCTTGGCGGCGGTCACTGGCATGAACCCCGTCGCTATCCGCTGGCTTCAGGCTTTGAAATCAGGAACAAGAAACCAGATCGCCGTGAATTCTGGCGCGGCATGGTTCGCAATGACCCCGACGGAAAGCCGTTTCTCGAAAAATTCGCTCGAGACGGATCCGGCCTGATAACAGGTCTGCGCGAGGCTGACGGACTGATTGAGATATCCGAAGAGGCAACTGAAGTCATCAAAAGGCCAGTTGCTTTCCTTCATTCCCTGGCGGAGTCGGAATTTGCCGTTTACAGTCCTTTCCCCTAAAGCATTTTAAGCCTACTCTCCAATCAGGAATGATGGGAGGTTAGATTGTTTGACATTATTGCCATGCCATTTTGGCTTGTGATTGTGCTGTCAATCCTGGCAACCATTGCTATCGTCGATCGTATTTTTGCACCCGGCGTTCGGTGGTATTTCCGTCGCCGGGTGAATGACGCGATTGATGAACTAAACGACCGCCTTGACCTTGGCATACAGCCTTTCAAACTGACCACGAGACAAAGTCTGGTGGACCAATTACTGGTCGATCCCGACATCATTTCCGCGGTGGATGAGCGAGCATCAGGCTTCAGGCAACCCGCGCGCGGTAATCATGAAAGAAGCCCAGCGCTACGCTGAAGAAATCGTTCCCTCCTTTTCACCTCTCACCTATTTCGGAATCGGCACCGAGATTGGCCCGCCGGATATCGGAATTTGTCTACAGGGTAAGCCTTGGCTACACCGATGATGCAGCCTTCAAGGAGGTTCCCAAGAATGCCTCCGTCGTGTTTGTCATGAACCACCGCTCCAACATGGATTATGTCCTGGTTACCTATCTCGCATCGCGCCGCGCCTCCCTTTCCTATGCTGTCGGCGAATGGGCTCAGGTGATCTTTCTTCATTCCCTGTTCCGCTCCATGGGGGCCTATTTCATCCGTCGCAATTCCAAGAACCCGCTCTACCGTCGGGTCTTGGCCGCTTATGTGCGCAAGGCGACCAAGGAAGGCGTTACGCAAGCCGTCTTTCCCGAAGGCGGCCTTTCGCGGGACGGCACGCTCGGGCGAACCCAAGCTCGGTCTGCTGTCTTACATGGTAACAGGCTTCAAGGCGATGGCGGCCGCGATATTGTCTTTATCCCTGTCGGCATCAATTATGACCGGGTGCTTGAAGACCGAATCCTGACCGCCAGGAAAGGAACGGGAAACAACGGGACGTGATTTCTCGGTGCATCCTTCCACGATTTCTCGGTTCTTCTGGAACCTTTTGAAACTGCGCTTTCAGGGAAAACTCTACCGCTATGGCCATGCCTGTGTGAGCTTTGGAAAACCGATGTCGCTGACCGAGTTTGCGCGCAGGGCCAACAAGATAGACTTTTCAGGCTATCAGGAAACCGATGACCCTCTGGAAAACAAGGCCAAAAGCGAACGCTTTATCGGTGTTCAAAAACTCGGCGACCATCTGCTAAAGGAAATCGGCGCCATTATCCCTGCCCTTCCCGTTTCGCTTGTTGCAACGGTTCTTCTTCAGAACGAAGATCACTGGATGGGTGATCTGGAACTGAAATCAAAAGTGTTTGATCTCATCCAAGTACTGGAGGCACGCGGCTTTCATGTTCACATTCCGCGCGAAGACCGGGACTACACACTTCAAACCGGCATCAGAATGCTGCCAACTGCGTCATATGCTTGAAGGTCAATGATAAAGGGCTTTACCGGGCCAATGAAACCGAGCAATTGCTGTTGGAATACTATGCCAATTCAATTGTCCACATGCTACCAGCGCCCCCTTTGCACCTGAGCAAAAAAAGCCAAATCCTGAAACACTGAAAACGTACATCATCAGGTAAATCGCGCTGATGCTGGATTTACCTCAGACAAACAAATCAACCTTCTCGAACTTGCGAACATCCACAATTCCAATGTCCGAAATTCGCAACTCGGGAATGACGACGAGTGCCAGCAGCGAATGCTGCATATAGGCGTTGTTCAGGCTGCAGCCCATCTCCTGCATCGCGCAACCATGCCATCCGCCTTTGCAGCAACCGTTTCGGCAGGTTCATCAGCATCAGGCCTGCAATCGGCAATTCAACCAGAGCCAGTTCCCTGCCTTCATGATAAACGCAAACGCCACCGCCGACTTCACGCAGCCGGTTGGCCGCCCTGGCCATGTCATCATGATTGGTCCCCACCACAATCATGTGATGGCTGTCATGGGCAACGGTTGAAGCAATCGCACAATTCTTGTTGTATCCAAAGCCTGAAACAAACCCGTTGGTCACCGTTCCCTTTGCCTTGTGCCGCTCGACAAGTGCGATCTGGCAGATATCATTGCGCGCGGTCCATCTCGGCAATCCCGTCCTGGACAGGAACCGTTTTGATCAATGCCCTTGTCGGAGCCTGGTTTTCCACTACTCCAATCACATTGACTTTTGCCTTGCCTGATTTAGCACCGGTTTTGGTCTTGCCTTGATCAGAAAGTCATTGGCCGTCACGTCACGCTTCATACTTATCGTGTTTCTGGCTTTTGCCGGATATTCAAAGTGGGGCATTTTTGTCTGCAATCCGTTCTTGTCCGCAATACATTTTCCCCGTCCGTAAACTGCGTCAATCGTCATTTCCGCCAGATTGGCTACCAGCAGGAAATCCGCTCGGCGACCGGGCGTGATCGATCCCAACTCTCTTTCAAGGCCGAAATGCTCTGCCGTGTTCAGGGTCGCCATCTGAATCGCCGTTATTGGCTTCAGCCCCTGAGCAATCGCATGGCGAACAACCCGGTTCATGTGCCCGTCATGGACCAGAGTTCCCGAATGGCAGTCATCGGTGCAAAGAATGAAGTTTCGCGGATCAAGGCCCATTTCCGTAACGGCTTTGACCTGTTCGGCAACATCATACCAGGCAGAACCAAGGCGTAACATCGCCTTCATTCCCTGCCGCACCCTGGCCGCTGCATCAATGGCCCTTGTTCCCTCATGATCGTCAGCAGGCCCACCGGCGGCATAGGCGTGAAAGGCAATCCCCAGATCAGGCGAAGCATAGTGACCACCCACCGTCTTACCCGCAATATTGGTAGCGGCAATCTCGCCCAGCATCTTGCTGTCACCGGCAGCAACGCCAGGAAAATTCATGACTTCACCAAGCCCGATAATATTGGGCCAGGTCATCGCCTCGGTTACATCATTCGCCCCCAGCTCGGCCCCCGCATTTTCAAGCCCCGGCGCGGAGGGCACACAGGATGGCATCTGGACAAACACATTGACAGGCAGCCCCATCGCCTCATCATGCATCAGCCGGACCCCGTCAAGACCCAGAACATTGGCAATCTCGTGCGGGTCAATAAACATCGAGGTCGTTCCATGGGGAATAACCGCCCGGGCAAACTCGGTTACCGTCAGCATGCCGCTTTCAACATGCATGTGCGCATCACACAGTCCCGGAACAAGATAGCGCCCCTTCGCATCTATCGTCTTCGGTTTTCGGGCCGATGCAATGGCTGGCATCAGGTCCACAATATGCAAATCTGCCCCCGATATGGCGATATCAGTTCCCGGTATGATTTCGCCGGAATGAACATTTACCCATTGACCGTTCCTGACCACCAGATCGGCAGGCTTCCTGCCCGAAGCAACATCCACCAATCTGTTTCAACAGTTTCTCTCGGTTGCCTGAGTTCGCCGGTCATTTCGGAGCCCTTCTGTTAATGCCTATTGGGTCGGCTGGTCTTCAGCACAAATATACCCGCGCTTCTTGCTCGATAAGTTTCAGGGTTGGTCACCATTGGGACATACTTCAGATCACCCCACATTTGCGCAAGATCGCGATAATGCGGAGACATGACATTTCCGCTTTGGCCCGTTGAAATCATGTAAAGGGATTTTTCCAGATCGGCAAAATCATGAATTGTCCGCAATGCAGAGCCATGTCGTGCCGGCATAGGGATCGTCCTTGGAAAAATCATTACTGTTGCGCAGCAGGGTGTACTTTCCTCCGGCCATTTTCTGGCGGATCGTAAAATAGGGCGAAAGCAGCACCAACCTGGGAAAACGGACGGTGTTCATGCAGCGTGTTGCTGGCATTTCCCCATTGCCATTCTTTCCAGTTCTTCCCGTATTTCGATATCAATTCCGCAAGCGCAAGTTCCCCGGCTTCATAAAGCGCGTCTCCGCAGGTTTCCACAGACGGCGTATCAGCCTTGTTGCACCAGTTGCGCGCACCCGATCCGATCAGCATGCCAAGAACCCGCGTCAGCCTGCCTGATTCCACCAGTTCGAAATCATCACCGAGATCATCGCGAAGCATGACCTCGAGCAGATTGCGATGCCAGGCCACCAGAATGAGTGGCTCCGGCCTGTCCATCTCCATTCTGCCATCCCACTGTTCAAGCGCGGACTGGATTTCCTCATTCAGCCGCACGCCCTGGGGCATGTCTTCAAGAGCAGCATCGCGAAACCGCATCAGGCCAAGGGAAAGCGTATCACCCTGCCCCATCTTCATCGTTGCAACGCTTTGCTTAGCGTTCGAGGTGACATACAGTTGCTCGATGCGCTCCTGCCTGAAATTCTCCGCCCAGTCGTAAGTGATGTGTTGTTCGTAATCCGCAGGTAGCCAGTTCGCATTCGCCGACCCGACTACACCCGAAAGCGGATCCCTGATCATCGGCAATTGGTCCGGTGCAAGCATGTCCAGCCATGCGTATCTCTTCTCCCATCCCGGCACCGGAGCCCTGCCCGCAACCCGGTTGAACCTTGAGCGAACCGGCACATTGCCCGGCGCAATGATGCCGATTTTCCCGTCGGTATCCGCAACAACAATTGATTGCATTGGTGATTTCATCACACGGGTCTTGGCAAGGAAATCATCAACACTTTCCGCAATGCCGATATCGAAGACGCCATCCAGTGTCGTATCGTTCTGGCTGAGCGCCGTCCAGGACAAGCGCCGCCACATGACCGTCCGGCAAACGCTCTCTTCAGTTTTTCATAACCGTCAGGCAGCACAGGCCCATGGCGTGTTTCCTGCCGGGTGAAGGTGACATCATTCCCCCCTTTCACCTTGATCGTGATCTTGCTTTTCCGAAAAGGCCAGTGATCCGTCTTCCGTCCGATAACGCGCAGGGTTATCAGGCATGATCTGTTCGAGAAACAGATCCTGCGAATCCAGATAGGTCGTTGTCAAACCCCAGGCGATATTGTCATTGCGTCCCGAAAGAACCAGCGGTGTTCCGGGAAGGGTTCCCCCAACCAGGTTCTTGAAACTGTCCGCCATCGCGCCAGCGCAGATGCGCCAGATAAAAGGTCGATGGCGCGGTCAGACCAAGATGCGGATCATTGGCAAGCAACGGTTTGCCCGATTCTGTCCTGCTTCCTGCAATCGCCCAATTGTTTGATGCCGGCAAGCTGCAATTTCCATGGCGCAGTTGCCAACGGAACGTTCGTTTGAGGCCGGATTGCGTGCGGATTGTTCGGAAACCTTCCCATTGTTGCCGAACCCGTACAAGGCGCGCAGATCAGGCAACAATGGCGGATTATCCTTTGGGCCTGACCGGATAAACCTCATCAATCTGGCGGGGATTGAACCCTTTTGATGCCAGCGCCAGCCTTCCAATTTCCTCATCCATATTGGCATCAAGTGTCAGCGCCATTACCTTGAGAATGGCAACACTCTGCCATGGCTGCCAGGCCTCTGGCTGATGCCCCAGTACGATATACTCGACCGGCAGCTTCGGCTCAAACGGTGCCGGTTTCGCGATTGAGCCATGCATTGACCCCTTCTGCATAGGCCGTCAGATAGCGTTTCGTGTCGTCACGCAGGATACTGAAACGAGGCTTCTGAATACCCGGCAAGATCCAGCGTCTTCAGAAACCTGTCCGAAGACACGGTCTTTTCGCCAAACATTTCAGACAGCCTCCCCTGCGATGCCATCCGCAGCACTTCCATCTGCCACATCCGCTCACTGGCATGCACCCATCCCAGCGCATGCAGAACATCCTCGCGGCTGTCCGCCTCGATATGGGGGATCGCTGAAGCGTCCTTGTAGACGGTAACATCGGCCTGAAGATTACCGGCCAGCGCTTCACCATTCATGGGCGCAACGGTTTGGCGCAACAACCCGTAAACTCCAGACACCAGCGGCACCTGCGAGACCAGGCCATAACGGCCACAATCCCTAAAACCGCCATTTGAACACACGCTCATCTCACCGCCATTCCCGTCTTTACAAATGCCAAGATACCGATGATGCAGAATATTTGATCACACTCAACAACCAATCAATCGAACCGGTGCAAACGGAATTGAAACCCGGAGAGATGTCAGGCACGATGTCGTAATGCGAAAATCAAAAACAGCCGAGCAGGTAATTGCTGAATTACACGCATACACGGTACCCGCCAATCGTGAAGGAATGGCCAGATTTGGCATTGATGTCTCAAGGGCGCATCGGGGTTTCCATGCCCGATATCCGGATAAGTCGGAATGTCCACAGTCAGAAACCATGGATTGGCTGGCGAACTTTGGGCCTCGGGACTCCATGAGGCGCGTATTCTTGCCAGTCTGGTGGAAGAGCCTGACAAGGTCACCCTCAGCCAAATGAACGACTGGGTTGGGATTTCAATTCCTGGGATTTGTGCGATCAGGTAACTGCGGAAACCTGTTTGATCGCCTGCGCATTCGCCGATGAGGCTATCGAAGACTGGCGTCACGATGAACGCGAATTCGTCCAACGCGCCGCATTCGCCATGATTGCCTGGCGAGCGGTCCATCTGAAAAACGCGCCGGACAAGATCTTTCTTGCACTACCTGCCGATGATCCGTGACGCCTCAACGGCGATAACCGGAATTTTGTCAAAAAGGCGGTGAACTGGGCTTTGCGCCAAATCGGCAAACGCAATGCAATTGCTTCATGGCCCTGCCTTGCAATTGGCGCGGGAACTCAGCCGTGGCAGCGAAAACGGCACGGCGGCCTGGATTGGCAAAAACGCTGCAAGAACTCGAAAGCCGGCTGTCAATGCGCAAACGGCTCAAGTATCGGAGTAGCAACCCCTCAGACCTTTCCTGTATCAAGATAATTAAGCGGCAGTTCCAGCGTATCCTTGATCCGTTCCATGGCAAACGCCGAGGAGACATCCTCAATCTCGATGTCCGATACCAGCCGCTTGTAAACCTCGTCATAGGAGGCGATATCTGGCACCACCACCTTGAGCAGATAGTCCACCTGACCGCTCATCCGGTAAAAGCCGACCACTTCCGGCATTTTCGTAATCACTTCGGAAAACCGTTTGAGCCATTCCGCATTGTGCTTGGTCCGTCTTGATCGAAACAAACACCGTTACGCCAACATTGACTTTTTCCGGATTGAGCACGGCAACCCGCCGCTCAATTACCTTGTCCTCTTCCATCTTCTGAATACGCCGCCAGCATGGCGTGGTCGAAAAGCCCACCTTGCGGGCAATATCAGCAACCGGAATGGTGGCATCGGCCTGAAGATCGAGAGTATTTTCTTGTCCGTGCGATCCATGGATTTGTCACAAGGCGTCTATTGCTTCTGCGAAATTCGGCAAATGACGGGAACGATCTTCCAAAAGTCAATCGCCATTTGCCAGCTATTATTGGGATACATTTTTGTCGGATAAATCTTAAACGCGACAAGTACGAGACACTCAATTGTTCAGCATGCCTTGAATCAGTTTTCGAAGCTCCGGCACCAACTCATTGTCAAACCATGGGTTTTTCTTCGAGCCAGCCGGTATTGCGCCAGGAAGGATGCGGCAAGGGGCATTCGATCATCCATCTGGCCCGCCTGCTTCCAGAATATTCCACGCCATGCCTCGACCGTCTCGCGTCACGCGTCTTCCTTGCACCGTTCTTTCAAGATGCCATTTCTGGGCGCTGCCGCCCACCAGCAATTTGATCTGCAATTGCGGCATGGCGGCAAAAACCCGTCATGCCAGTGGCGACGCGCATTCCCGTCGCGGCGGCAGATCACCGCCCTTTTCGTCATAGCCGGGAAAGCAGAACCCCATCGGAACAATCGCAAAATTGTCCGGATCGTAAAATTGGTTTTCATCCTACCCCCAGCCATTCGCGCAACCGGTCCCCTGATGGATCGGTAAACGGTACTGCCGGAATGGTGCACCTTGTTGCCAGGCGCCTGGCCGCAAATAACGATTTTTGCACTAGTCGAAAGAACTGCGACCGGATTGGGTTCATGCGGCAGCGGTTGTCCAGTCGGCTCATCAATGCAAATACGGCAGGCCGGATTTCCGCAGTTGCCGCTTGCCAGTCTCTTCACACGTGGATCAGTCAAATGCAGCGCTGGGCCTTGCCGCCGACCCGTCATACCAGGCCTGCAAATTCTTGCAGTCATCAGGAATGCGCAGACGGGCCGGTTTAAGAAACTGGCAGGTAACCAGGCCCGTAATATCGGCAATGGTAAACTCATTCCCGGCCACAAAGTCACGATTGGCCAATTCACTGATCCAGGAACGCTCATGAAACTTGCGGCGCCCTGCCCCTGGTTCATCTCACCCCATTCACCAACCTGAACCGGCTCGATGGTTTTGGCGCCGGGATGCAGATGGCGGAAAGAAAACGCGACTGGCAGCAGGAATTCCAGCTCCATCCGCCTTTGCCACATCTCTACCTGCGCCTTTTCAACCGGCGTTATGCCCATGAGCGGAGGTTCGGGAACGGTTTCCTCGAAAATACCGGCAGATTGCAACCGTTTCGGCAATAATGGTCCCGTCATCCAGTTCAAGAACCGGCAGTTTTTGCATCGGATTGATCCTGGGAAAATGCTTCTCCCTTCTGGTCCAGCCCATTGATGTCGAGTTGTACCCGCTCGATTTCAATACCCTTTTCCTTGAGGAATATCTGAACCCGTCGCGGGTTGGGCGCCTGCCCCCATCATAAAGTTTCATGTCGGTTCCGCCTTCAGTTGTCAAAAACCGATTGCCACCACAGGCGAAGTTTCGCTGCAACAGCGTATCAAACATGCCGGTCCGGAGTGTCTTCCGTGGCCGCCGCGCGTTGAGATCACGCCATTCCTGCGGGCGAATGAAATTCACCTGCCCACATGCCGTTTCGCGCGACTGTCGGGCTCTGCGTTCTTCACCCTGATAATCCCCAAATGACACAGCCCAACCCTTCTCAACCATTGCGCCATTGATATCCCGCCGTCCGAGACTGCATCTTGCCAGTATCCGGTCATATTTATCAACGCCAAGGCCTTTGCACACCGCGCCCGGTTGACTGATCATAGAGCGCAAGAAAGTGCGGTCGCCTGTTTTCCGCAGGACCATGTGACCCCGCCCTTCTGGCAGGTCTGGCGATACTCCGGAGCATCAATCCCCTCAAGCCTGAAACGGATTCCCCCGAGTTCAAGACTGTCTCCGTCAAGAACCTTGAAAGGTCCGCCATATTCGCTTTCTCCAAGCCGACCAAACCACGCTGCAGCAAAAATGACGACAATGACAAAAGTGGCGGCTGTGAAATAGTCCGCAATCCTGCGCAAAGTTCGTTTCAACGCCATTCTCCCGTTCGCGGCCTATGATTTTTAGTCGTGAAAACAGGCGCATTGTCATCTGCAATCCTTTTAAATCTAAACAGGATGTTAACCAATAAATTCTACCGTTCCTTTCAACACAAACCCGTTGCCATCCGCAAACGCGTCCGTGCAACCGCACGATTTGAAATCTTGCGTATGGCACACGATATGAGACATTTGCAGCGATCCCCTGATGCGACCCTCATTCTCCAACTCATCCGACAAGATTATAGTTGATCGCACGAAGCAGAAATCCGCATCCTCGAAAATGATCCGCGAGGGGCGTCAAAGCGCTGCAAACGCCCTGATCCAGCCGCTGGCATATGAAGTGGAGCGCCTGCGTCTTTACGCTGAAATCCATCTGAATGCCCGCTTCGCCCTGCCGACATTCATGCTGATTGTTTCCCTCGTCGTCTCTCAGTGGCTGGGTATAATGATTGCGCTTTACTGGGGCGTAACCACAATGCTGGGTTATGGCGTCCTCTTGTCCGTCTGCAACCGTTTGACGAAAAGCGGCAACCAGGAACTCAACCTGCCCTAATGGCGGAACCGTTTCCTCTTCGCTCAGCTTTTCATCGCACTCAGTTGGTCGGTATTTGCATTTTATGATTGCGCAGCGTGCGGCAGCGGAAGTCCGTATTCAATCATTCAGTTTTCAGCGATCCTCGTTTTCCAGGCAATTACGATGATCCTGTCGTATTCGCTTGGGGCAAGTCTTCTGGTGACCTCTGCGCCGGCGACCATCGTGCTGGCCCTGGTATTGTCCTGGAACACCAGTCCGGCAACTCTGGTGATGGCAGCCATTTTGATCGGCTCCCAGATTTTCTTCTATTTCATCGCTGGCCGTTTCCGCCTGTCACTGATATCCGGATCTTGCCAACCGTGCCGAACGCGAAAATCTGATTGCCGAACTGGAAACCGCCAAAGCCATCTCGGAAGAGGCAAGAAGGCGTGCTGAAGAGGCAAACCTTGCAAAATCGCGTTTCCTTGCAACGATGAGCCACGAATTGCGCACACCGCTCAATGCCATTTTGGGATTTTCCGAGGTGATGCAGACGGAGGTGTTGGGGCCGCTCGGAAACGATACCTACAAGGAATATGTCAACGACATCAATTCATCAGGCACACATCTGTTGAATGTGATCAACGAAATTCTGGATCTGTCGCGCATTGAGGCCGGCCGCCATGAACTTCAGGAAGAGGCCCTGCGGCTTTCCCATGTCGTGGAAGATGCCAAACACATGGTCGATCTGAAGGCAAAGACCAAGAACGTGAAAGTTTCGCTGTTTGCCGAGAAGCAGATGCCGTTGATATGGGCGGATGAAAAGGCTGTTCGCCAGATTGCCCTAAACCTGCTTTCCAACGCCCTCAAATTCACACCAACCGGCGGGCAAATCACCATAAATATTGGCTGGACGAGTTCTGGCGGGCAGTATTTTTCAATAACCGATACAGGGCCCGGCATTCCAGAGGAAGAGATACCGGTTGTACTTTCCTCTTTCGGTCAGGGATCAATTGCCATCAAGAGTGCCGAAGAAGGTTCAGGGCTGGGCCTCCCGATCGTTCAGGCCCTCATGCATATGCACGAAGGCAAGTTTGAATTAAAATCCCAATTGCGCAAGGGAACCACGGTAACCGCCACCTTCCCGCGCAGCCGCGTTCTAGAAATAATGGAAAAGACCGAAATACGTGGAAACACACCCCGAAAACCCTCAAAAACTGGTATCAGGCGCGCATCCTGACCCTGTCAGCCATCTTGCAGTATTGTGTCTGACAGCACTGTATTTGAATGAGTGGCAGCGATTGATTTGAGAATACCAATAGCGTGACCGGCAACTGCACCGTCACCGCTCAACCCTACCCCCGGCAATACGGACTGACATACCAGTATCGATGGTGAAGCAGCGGAGTCTATCGTCGCCTGCAGGAGAAAACGCCGTGCCTGCATTGCCCGCAAAAAGGCAGTGACCAATAGCATCAGACCTGACTGCATGAAGAAGGCGGGCAACACAAACCGCCGTCATGCCGTCCAGGACGACCGGCACATGATTGACGCGGGCCGCGAGAATGGCGCCAAGTAAGGCGGAATGCTCGCGCCCGCCAATCCGTCTGAGCAGTTCCAATGGATCATCGGCACGTGATTTGTTTCGTGCGACAACCGTTTCGACGATACCGATAAGCTCCATTCTGCCGTTTTCAGGCAACAATCCTGCAAAAGCCCCGGGCTCCATATCCATTAAAAGGCTCAAAATGGCGGCATTGGCAATTTCACTGCCATAACCAAACGCCGACAATCCCAGCAGGTCGACCCCACCAGCGATTGCCTCCATTCCAAATCCGATGGTAGCGGCGGAAGCCTTTTCATCAAGGGCGTCGCCACTGGCGATATTGCCAACCGGAAACTGCAGGGCCAGATCAAACACCTTCAATCCAATATCCCCGGTTGCACAAGCCTGATTGACAGGTGCGCCACCTGCCGCCATCCGGGTAACGGTGGCAAGTGTCTATTCACCGCCAAAGTCGCTTTTATTCTCACTGACACCATGGGTTCCGGCGAACAACGCAATCAGGGGACGGGCAATTGATGGACTTTTTCCGCTCCATCCGGCAAGCCATTCACATACCATCGCTTCATGCAAACCAAAGCCAAAGGCACGCAACAAGTGCAGTATTGCGCTCACTGGCATGTCGCTTCGCGCGATCATCAATGGATGGGAGATTGGAAATCAGATCCCTGATATCATCAAAAGGCAGGCCGGAAACAGACACAATCAACATCCCGAAATTTGCAAGACACCGGCAGGACGTAGCGCGCCATCCGTCCTGAACAAGGTGGTTTGCCGCAATTATTCGATTATCCATCGCAAACACACCAAACATGTCGCCCAGCTCTTGCTACATCAAGCGGACTTGCCTACCTGTTTCCAAATTGACAACCGCAACGCACCAGTTCCGGATTTCCTGTGTCAACAATCCCCTCACCCTGCATTCTGGTATGCTCAATTGACATGAAATCCGGCTATTGTTTCGGCTGCGGACGCACGCGAGACGAAATCGCCGGATGGATGGGATACAGCGACAATGAGCGCGCCGGCATCATGCGACGACCTGGCCGAACGTCTGGAAAGCGTGGAGCGCAAACCCCGCGGGAAACCAGGCGCCAGCGCATTGCCCGTGATCGCGGTGAAACTCGATGTGCAGAGCTAACCGATCTGGGGGACGAATTAATCCATGCGGGCCCTGTGGATCATACTTGGCATAATAGGCGCGGGCTTGATACTACTGATCCTGAACCATGACCGTGGCAGTTTTCTCGGCATGCAAAACGATACATTTGCATCAGTATTGTTCATGGGCATATGGGCCACCATAATCGGGGCAGCTATCATTCCGCGTGCAGGGGGTCTGGGAGCAGCGGCGCGAAATGCGGCAATCTGGATAGCCATCATTCTTGTTCTGATGGCCGGTTATGTCTACCGCTTCGATTTACAGGATATCGGATCCAGAATGACCGCAGGCCTGATACCGGGCAGCCCGGTATCAAGCCAGTCAATAGATGGCCGCCAGCAGGTCATGATCATTCGAGGCAATAATGGTCAGTTTGGAGCAAGGGCATCTGTCAATGGCACCCAAACCGGTTTTCTTGTGGATACAGGAGCCAGCGCTGTTGTACTGACCTATGAGCGATGCCGAAAGGGCAGGAATTGACGTCGAAAGACTCTCCTACACGATACCCGTTTCAACAGCCAACGGAATGACCAGCGCTGCACGCGTTTCGATAGGCGCAATTCAACTTGGTAACCTTGAGCGCGAAAACATCGGCGCAATGGTTGCGCAAAAGGGTGATCTTGCTATCAGTCTTCTTGGCATGACCTTTCTCAACAGCCTTTGGAGCTTTGAGGTTCGCGGCGACCGTATGATCCTTACCGACTAGAGAGCAACCGGAAGGGACCGGGTCAAAAAAGGCTGGCAAAAAACCGGATAGACACAATTATCAGGAATATCCCGAAACCGATTTCCAATTGCCGCTTCGACAGCGCATGCGCGGCCTTTACCCCGATAGGTGCCATGAACAGTGTCAGCGGGATCAGCATTGCAAAAGCAAGCAGATTGACAAAACCGATTGAAAATGGCGGCAGGTTTTCAACGCCCCAACCTGCCCAGATGTATCCAAGGACGCCGGGAATGGAAATCAGGACACCGGTGCCGGACGAAGTCGCAACAGCCTGGTGCATGGGCCGTCCGAATACCGTCATGAAGGTATTGTTCATCACACCTCCCCCAATTCCCATGAAAGTGGAGAAAAAGCCGATTACCCAGCCAGATACCATCCGTACCCATCCTGTTGGAATATCATCAGCCAGTTTCCAGCCGTCTTTCGCAAACAGCAGACGGATTGCGATCGCCAATGCAACAATGGCGAAAATACCCCTCAAGCCCGCTCCTGAAATGTAGGCCGTCACCAACGAGGCGCAAACCACGCCAAGCGGCACCACGATCGCAAAGGATCTCAAAAGATCCATGTCCACGGCTCCCCTTGCGCGGTGTTTTCTGAAACTCTGAAGCGAGGTGGGAACGATAATCGCCAACGATGTGCCGACTGCCACATGCATATTGGTGGCATCGTCAAATTTCAGCGCGCCGAGTATCTGGTAAAACACAGGCACCATGATGGCGCCGCCCCCAATTCCGAACAAGCCTGCCAGAAATCCGGCAATGATACCGGCAGCAATAAGGCCAATTATGAAAGGGATCAGTTCGGCAAGAGGCGGCAAAAGTTCCAAGATTTATCCAGTCAACGTGGCTTGGCAGCCTCCAAAGGCTGCGGATACGGCATATAGGTGGAAGATGGCGGGAGAAATCGCCATCAGGCTGTTGGGCGGGCCCGGATGAGGAAACGCAATCGGACGATTTTAGAGCACAACAACCGTGGTTCCAATGGGCACCCGATTGTAAAGGTCTATAACATGGTCGTTAATCATCCGGATACACCCGTTTGACGCCGCCGTTCCGATGGATTGTGGACTGGTAGTTCCGTGAATTCGATAGAAAGTGTCATACCCCTTGTCAAAAAGATAAAGGGCACGTGCACCCAATGGATTGGTTGGTCCGCCGGGCATGCCATCCTTGTATTTCGCGTATTTTCCAGGTTCGCGTTCAATCATCTCGTCAGTTGGACGCCAGCCCGGCCACTCTTTCTTGGCACCAATTACCGCTGTTCCCGACCATGCCAGGGCGTCACGACCAACCCCAACCCCATATCGACGGGCAGAAATGGGCGTTTCAACGAGATAAAGAAAACGCTTGTTCGTATCAATCACAATTGTTCCGCGTTTGTATCTCGAGGAATAGAACACACGCTGAGGCAAGTATTTTGGATTGGCCTTGAAGGGTTTGCCTGCCGCCTGGCTAATCCGTGGGAAGACCACCAGACCTGCCATGGCAGAAGTCCCAAGCAAGGCCCTTACAAATTTTCGACGATTGATCATGGTATTTCCAAATGACTGAGCGGCACAAAACCGGCCATGGGTACGTAAATCCCTTTTACTGTTCGCCAGCCACCATCGTCAAACGGATACTGCACTTACGAACTGTAAGGAATTGATCGGACTATCCGCGTACCAATGGACAATAACAGTTTATTAGACTATAGTTCTATGACTTTAGAAGGAGGATCACATGGACCGTTGGACATTTACTTTCTGTGCATCGCTCGCAATCGCGATAAGCATGACCGCACTGACCACCACCAGCCAAAATATCCCAACAGTCGTTGCGGAAGTGCCGGCCAACACATCATGGCCGTCTCTTTCCAAGCCAACACCAGTGACGCCGTAACCTACTGATTGGCTTCTGCTGAGGCTCTATGCGCTGATATAACTATTCCTGATGCGCCTTGATGAGCGCGCACCGCATCGTATGCGAGAGACAGTACACCTTCGTCTGCATCGTCCTTGACGGCAGATGTACTGAGAATTTGCCGCCACCGGCGAGCGCCCTTCTGCCCCTGAAACAGTCCGATCATGTGGCGCGTAACATGATGAACCCGACCACCTGCGGCCAGGTGACCCGCGATATAATCCATCATCGTGTCAATGATCTGCTCAAACTGGATCGGCTCTGTTGATACATCGTAAAAAGTCCGGTCCACTTCCCGCAGGATTGCCGGATTCTGATAAGCAGCCCTGCCCAGCATGACGCCATCAAGCGACTCCTCGGCAGACCCAAGCTCTATCCTGGCATGATTCAAATTCTCAAGACCGCCGTTCAAACCGATGAAACGACTCGGGTTTTTGCGTTTTAGACGACGAACCCGCTCATAATCCAAAGGCGGAATTTCCCTGTTTTCCTTGGGGCTGAGCCCTTCAAGCCACGCTTTCCTCGCATGAACCCAAAGCCCGTCAGCGCCCTTTTGCCAAACAGCCATGGCTAATGCATCAAGGGCTGGTCCGGTATCCTGTTCATCAACGCCTATGCGGCACTTGACCGTTATCGGTAAATCCGTTGCATCCTTCATGGCGGCAACACAATCTCCGACGAGAGCAGGCTCCCGCATCAGGCAGGCACCAAAAGTACCGCACTGCACCCGGTCCGAGGGACATCCGACATTCAGATTGATTTCGTCATAACTGTAGGGCTCAGCCAGCTTCACTGCCCTTGCCAGTTTGGCCGGATCCGACCCGCCAAGTTGCAATGCGACCGGCCCTTCAGCAGCATTTTCAAGCAACCGGTCACGGTCACCATTGATAATCGCGTCCGCAACAATCATTTCAGTGTAAAGCAAGGCACGCCTTGTCATGACCCGGTGGAAAAACCGGCAATGGCGGTCCGTCCAGTCGATCATGGGTGCGACTGCGAAGATTTTCTCTTTGTTTTTCAATGATTTGGAATACATTACAATGAGATCATTTCATGAACGGCGTGCACTCAAATGGACGAATTTGCACGGTTTTGTACCTGATTTGATCGCTGTGTGCACGGATTTTGCACGCTCTCAAGGGAGTGCACGACATGGCTACAATCTTCAAGACCCGGCAGGGACATTGGCGTGCCCAGATGAGGCCAAAGGGAAAATATGTATCCAATACGTTTCATCTCAAGACACAAGCCCATGAGTGGGTACGCGACGTCGAGCACCTGATTGACATCGGAGGCGAACCAAGAAAGCAATCGAGACGCAGGTTGCAAACCGTCGGCGCTTTGGTAGACCTCCACCTTGAAGACCTTAAGGAGGTCGGCCGCCCCATCCGCCGCTCCAAGATGGCCGTGATGGACGCACTCAAGCGGGACCTGGGCGCTGACGGGGAACAGGACACGCCGATAATCTCATCGGTCCTAAGAATTGCCTCTACAAAATGCGCGGCTGCCTCGCCGATCCGCGCCATTATGGCCTGATCGCAGTCTTGCGAGCACTCTACTACAATAGCCTCGGACAAATTAATTTGGCTTCTCAGCCTTGCTTCCAGGTCAGCATATGTGCCGGAAGGGGCCACGACTGTGGTCCGAACTATCTCCTCTTCCTCCGCCTTCTTGAGCATTCGCGATACGGTTGACTGGGACATCCGCAGATGCCTGGCGATATCCGCCTGACGCTGCTTTTCGACGAAATACATCTGCGCGACACGAGAGATGATTCAAAGCTCGTTCAAGCGGGACATGTTGCAGAACCTCTATTGATTCCAGCCGTGAAATTTTATTCATCGCACGTCATGGACCAAACGAGCAAAAGCTGTTCGTATTGACCGATTAGATCGCGCCATTGATTGTCTTTCCCAGATGAGCCCTGTGTAAAAATCGGGTGTGGGAGCCATCGTTACTCGCCTTCGCTTTCGGCGAGCACGAAGTCGAAACGCGAGCACCACATTTCGGGGGCCGTCTCGGATTTCTCATAAGGGGCGACCAACGTATTCTTGACGCCAAAGACGGCATCCGACCCGATATACTCATCATCACCAACAAAGGTGTGGGTCACCAGTTTCTCGTACCCCGGTGCTGTCACAATGAAATGGATATGTGCCGGCCGATACGGATGGCGGCCAAGCGCATCTAGCATTTTCCCGACCGGCCCGTCATTCGGGATCGGATAGCTGACGGGCTTTATTCCAACGAAGCTATAGGCGCCGTCCGCATCAGTTTCGAATTTTCCGCGGTTGTTCCATTTTGGCTGGATGTCGGGTTGTTGAACGTCATAGAAGCCGTCAGCGTTGTCGGACCAAACGTCAATCACCGCTCCGGAAATCGGTGCGCCATTCAAATCCAGGACCCGGCCTTCAAAGCGGCAAGTCTCGCCCTTTCCATCAAGCGATATGGTGTCACCCATCTTGCGGATCGGCGCATCTGCTACGTGAAACGGCCCCAAGACCGTGTTTTCGGTCGCTCCGGTCGGGCGCCTGCTGTTGATCGCGTCTGTCAACATTGAGACGCCAAGAACGTCAGACAGCAAGATGAACTCCTGACGTTCTTCGCTACACATCTGGCCTGTCTGGGTCAGAAACTTGATCGCTAGTTCCCACTCTTCCTGAGTCAGCTCGATCTCTTTGACCAAGTCATGGAGATGGCTGACGACCGCCGCCATTACGGTTTTCAGGCGCGGGCTGACATTCACCCCCATCCGCGCGTTGACCGCATCAATCGAGCCGTCTTCGGAAAAATACTCTGTCATGTGGCGCTCCCCGGGTTTGGCCTTTGGCCTTCAAATGCGTTTTGCAGGAGTTCGCGGATTCCTTCCCGTGTCACTGGTCTTGGATTCCAGTACGGGTTCTCCACTGCGGCATCTGCGACCTTTTCAAGATCATCCTCGGCAACGCCAAGAGATTTCAAACTTGTCGGGGCACCCAGCCGTTTCGAAAGGTCGAACAGTCCAACCCCTGCCGTCTCCGCGCCGAGCAGCTGCGCGAGCGGCACCAAGGTTTCAGGAATGGCAACTTCGTTGAAAGCAGTCGCGTGCGGCAGGATAATTGCATGCGTTTGCGCATGTGGAAGGTTCAGTGTTCCGCCCAGAACGTGGCAAAGCTTGTGATGCAAAGCCATTCCGACTTGGCCGAGTACAGTTCCGCAGAGCCAGGCGCCGAACAAGGTGTCTTCGCGTACTTTCAATGAGGAGGGCATTTCGACCAAAGCAGGCAGCCCTTCGGCAAACAATTTGAGCCCGGAAAGCGCGAGCTCACGAGAAAGCCGGTTGGCGTCTTGCGCATACAAGGCCTCAACGGCGTGTGCCATGGCGTTCAGCCCGCTGGTAACCGTCATCGAGACGGGCAGACCCGTAATCAGCTCCGCATCATAAACAATGGCTTCAGGAAGAACGCGCTCTGATTTGAGGGTCGTCTTTGCGCCGTTTTCCGTCTGCCCCAAAATTGGGGTCGCTTCGGAACCAGCATAGGTTGTTGGAAGTACGATCTGCGGCAAATCGGTTTGATAAGCGATCGCTTTGGCCAAGCCCACTGTGGAGCCTCCGCCGATTGCGACAAGGCAGTCGGCGTTCAGGTTCCTTGCGATCTCGACGGCACGCTGCGTGACGTGAACCGGGGTGTGCATCGTCGCCCCTGTATAAATCCCAGCGCCATTTGACCCAGAGACTTCTCCAACAACCTCTCACCCTGCACAGTTTGCTCTGGCGTAGTCACAACCAGCGCCCTTGATACGCCAAGCTCTGCCATCTCGCTCGAAATATCCTGCCGTCCTCCGATCTCGAACCGGACGCGGGCCACTGCTTTGCTTGCGCCGTATGCCGAGTAGAATACCGTCATGCCTTAGGCTGTATTCTTTTGAAAGCCAGCCACATTGCGGTAGGACGCAGCAACCTGCTCTAGCTCTTCACGCGTGATGAGTTGCTCGATCCTGTCGTCTGGGCCTTTGACCCGCGCGGCTGCAATATCCAACACCTTCTCGGGTCCGCCTTCACGATTGCTCTGGACAACTTTGGTCGCGATCGGACGGCGGATGTCTTCGTAGGCTTGCAGTCCTTGCGGGGTTGGATCTTGGGCCAGACAAGACGCCAAGACCCGCGCGTCCTGAATCGCTTGGCTGGCACCGTTCGCACCAATTGGGTACATCGGATGCGCCGCATCCCCAAGCAACGTAACAGCGCCATCCGTCCAGAACGGCAATGGATCCCTGTCGATCATCGGAAATTCCGTCACGGTCCCCGTATTTTCCATGATCTCGACCAGATCCATGTCCGACATCCGAAAGTCCTTGAAAGGCGTAACATAATCTAGTGTCGCCCCCCTGCCCCAATCCGCGTCTTCGATGTGCCTTGGAGAACTGTGGCGCACTTCGGCAACCCAGTTTGTCAATGCGCGGCCCACCTTTCGGGCAGGTTCACTTATAGGATATGTCACGAACTTCACATCATGATCGCCCGCAATGACCATGGTTTTCCCGTCACCGATCATGTCCATCTCGACAGAGCCGCGAAACATCATGGTCCCCTCGTATTTGAGAGGCCCTTCATTGGGATGCATTTGGGCGCGGGTTCTGGAGCGCAGCCCTTCTGCCCCAACAAGCATATCTGAATGGTAACTCGTTCCATCTAGGAACAGAACTGTCACCCTACCGTCAAGATTCTCGTAACCGCTGACGGTGCGCCCGGCTTCGACCACATCTGCTCCAAACCGCTTCTTCACTTCTTCCAACAAGAGAAACTGCAGTTCGCCGCGGTGGACGGAATACTGCGGCGCCTCGAACCCGGCCTCCACATTGCGCGGGTCTGACTGGATAAGGTGACCATACTTGGTTCTATACTCGATGCACCGCGTACGAATAGCGATCTCATCAAGCTTCAAACCAAGCCCTAACTCATGCAAAATCTTGGAAGAATGCGGCATGACGTTGATGCCAACACCAAGCGGTTTGATTTCGTCGACTGAACTCGAAAATTTTCACATTGAAACCTTGCTCATGCAAGCAAAGCGCCGCTGACAAGCCACCAATGCCCGCACCGGCAATAGCAATATGCGCCATAATTCCCCCTTTTGACGCAAAAACCATATGTCTTTGCGGCATATTATCACTTTACGGCAATCACTATCGGTCAACCGGCATTGCACCTCAAGTCACTCTGGTGATAATTAATGTCACTATTTCAACATTTATGGATATCTTGGTGGGTATATTCCCCGACACAGAGCGTTTTGTCCTTGGCGGTCCGTCGGCCCATGTCGACTTTCTGAACTGTGAAAGGATCGCAGATCGACAGCACATTCACGGTTGGTCTGTCGAAGAACACTACCATGATGGTCTTGCGCAGCTTTTCGTGTTTGACAAAGGCAGGGTGAAAAGCGTCTTGGATCACAAACATCAGGAGATCATCGGTCCCGCCCTTGTGTGGCTGCCCGCTCTGGTCCCCCACGGGTTCGAGTATGAAATCGGGCTGAACGCCTGGGTGATCACCGTGCCGTCTATTGATATCAAGCGGATTGTCGGAAGCGTGAACTGGTTGCAGCAATGGGTCGACAGCCCGCAAGTTCTGGAGGGCCGAAACATCACTTGGGATCTTTCACCAGCTCTGGACATCGTTGCCTCCATCGAAGTAGAGCATCGCATGCACGGGAGGGACAGCAACTTCGCCCTCGAAAGCCTCTTCCGTCTCCTACTTGTAACCCTGAATCGCGGGATAACCACGTACAGCCCGCGGCACGCCGGATACACCGATAGAAAACAAAGCCTCGTCAATAGGTTTCAAGACCTGATCGAACAACGAAGCCACGCGACACTAGGCGTGTCCGATTATGCAGAAATGCTGTCGGTGACCTCGACCCACCTGTCCCGGACCGTCAAGGTCATAACCGGACGAACCGCTGGCGAAATCCTGGCGGACAGAACACTCTTGACTGCCAAGCGCGCCCTTGCGTTTACGGATATGCCGATCTCGGAAATTGCCTTCGATCTGGGCTTTTCAAGTTCATCATATTTTTCCCGAACGTTCAGGTCTCAAGTCGGGCAAACACCGCGGGAGTTTCGAAGAGCCAAACGCAACTGACCCATCGGGACCGGACCTGGCTCCGGACTTTGCATCCAACATGTAAACCCCATTCAGCGCGCAGCGCTGTTCTAAGGAACAGGTCAGCAGACACCGGTGAAATTCCGGTGCCAACGGTCATAGTTCGGATGAAAGAGAATTGGACGGTTCGGCATTGTGCCGAAGCGTCTCGTTTTGCTCTGGGATTCTGTCATTTGGAAGGGATCCTGAGTAATCACAAAACCCCCAAATTTCGCATTCATCAAGGCGGGCTGGCACGCTGATATCGTTGATCAGGCAATTGCCAGATTTCAACAACGACTTGAGAAAATCGGCATGACTTCGGGAACATATACATTTGATGTTCACGGAACGTACGAGATGCCTTTATTGGCAAAGAAGCTTGCTGAAACATAGACGCGATCGGTGTCTGGACCGCGCTACTGGACAGCGGAATCATCCCGATGACAGAGCCGTTTGCTGAAATGGTGCTGGAGGCTCTCGACGGCCTGGTCCGCGTTCGCGCCAAATGCCGCAACAGCGAATATGTACATTCATGATCTGTTACAGGACGGCTTGATCGGGCTTGGGGTCGGCATTTCTCAGATTGTTGACAAGTATTGAGCGCACCATTCGCGGCAGCGTCAACGGCAAAGTTTAGGCGGCAGCCAAGGCCGTCATCTTGCCGCCCAATGACTTGCGTTATATGATGGCAGTAATTTGGTCTCGCACGACCTCGATCTGAGTGCCTGTGCCAACGCGCGTCGCGTTGCCGATCTGAACGCATCAGACCAATTGGAAATACTCCCCAAGTACCACTCTTCTGGCCAGACACGTGTCGACATGTGCGGCTTCGCGATGCAACCCCAACACCCGTTAATCGCCACCCTTGACCATGTCTCGTGCTGTGACGAAGCGTTTCTGGAAGGCAAACAGGACAGCAAAAATGGTAAGCCCGATGGCATCGGTCAACCAACCTGCGTTGATCATAGTCAGGCCGCCAATCAGGAGCACGATACGAACAATATTGTTCGCCTTTCCGAAAAACCAGCCCTGAACAGCTGCCGAAAGAAGATATACGCCGACGATGGCTGTTGCAGTTACATGAAGGGAATCGAACCAACTCCCCTTGAGGAGCATCGCGTCAGATTGGAAGAACATGAACGGCACGATGAACGCAGCTAGCCCGATCATGAAGCTTTCCACACTGGTCTTCATGGGGTCCGAGCCTGCCAGGGCAGAACCCGCATAAGATGCCAGCGCGACCGGCGGGGTGATGGCTGACATAACCGCGAAGTAGAATATGAAGAAATGCGCAGTCAGCGGTTCAACGCCGAGATTGATGATTCCGGGTGCAATGACACTTGCGGCGACAGCGTAAGCTGCCGTTGTCGGCATTCCCATTCCAAGAATGATCGAAACGCACATCGCGAAAAACAGGGCGAGTATCTGGCTCTGGTCAGCGAGTGTCAGAAGAACCGCAGAGAACCGCGAGCCGATCCCGGTCAAAGCAATCACGCCGACAATTATTCCGGCAGTGGCACATACCGCAACCAACTGGAGCGACATACGCGCTCCAAGCTCGAGCGCTAGCAGCAGCTGCCGCGGGCCCATCCAGTTGGGTGTCAGCCAGGAAACCACCATGGCGGCACCCATTGCCAGCGTGCCGCTGCGTATCACCGAATACCCCGAAAACAGCGCCACGATGAGAATCAGTATCGGCGAAAACAGGTATATCTGCTTGAGAAGCGCATCGAGCTTGGGAAGTTCCGATCGCGGCAATCCCTGCATGTGATTCTTCTGCGCAGCAAGGTCCACCATGAAGTAGACTGAAATGAAATAAATGATCGCTGGAATTATCGCCGCATAGACAATCTCCACATAGGGAATGCCGGTTATTTCAGCCATGATGAAGGCACCTGCACCCATGATGGGCGGCATGATTTGTCCACCTGTACTGGCTGCCGCCTCGATCGACGCCGCTGTCTGCGGCTTGTATCCGACGCGCTTCATGAGCGGAATTGTCAATGAACCGGTGGCGACAACATTGCCCGCCGACGTCCCGTTGATCATACCCATCAGGCCAGAAGCAAAAACTGCGACTTTTGCGGGTCCGCCTCGTTTGTGGCCAGCGGCAGCGAATGCGACATTGACAAAATACTCCCCGACCTTTGTTGCCTGAAGGAAGGCAGCAAAAATGACAAAAAGAATTATGTAGGTTGATGAAATTGCGATGGGGGCGCCCAAAATCCCGTTGTCGGTAAAGATGTAGGTGAAGAACCGCTTTGCATCATAACCACGGTGCTGGAGAATCCCTGGCAACCAGGGGCCGAGAAATGAATAGGCGACGAAAATACTGGCTATGACAACCAGCGCAAGACCGGCCAATCGGCGCGTCAACTCGACAATAAGCAGGACACCCGCGATCGCTGCCCACATATCGGAAGGCAATGCCATCGGCATACCCGCGCGCAATTGCAACTGGCGGGAGAAATAGATCACATAGGCAACAGCGACAGCAGAGGCCACTGCCAGCAAAATGTCTGCCGGAGAGAAGCGGTCGGAGCGACCATGCGGAAAAACCCACCCGTGAAGGATACCGGCCAGGGTCCCGATGAAAAGGGGAAGCCCAAAATACTGCAGTGACCACGAGGGCGGTATCTGCTCCCCAAGGAACAGCCATCCACCCCAGATGACCAAGATCATTACAGCTGAGAACCCGATCGATATCGCCGAAACAGCAAGAAGCAGGTTTGGAACAAGGCCAGCACTCACTTTTCCTGCAAGGCTTACGCCTCTAGCAGCATAAATCATGTAACCGAGGATAAGCCCTCCCCCGACATGGCTGAGTCGGTAGGCCCAGGTCTCAAGGGGATAGATGTTCATCACAAAAAGGTGGAACAAGCTGTAAAGGACGCAACCGGCAGCCACTACAAGGTGGCGACTGCCTTCGAAGATCCGCTGGTTTCCGGTCGCAACCTCTTCATCCACTTGTGCGGACTGCTGTTCAACGAACGATTTTTCAGCGCCATCCCGAGCAGCATTCTGCTCACGCACAGTGCTTTTTTCGGATGTCATCCCCGGCTCTCCTCCAATTCAGAAAAAAGCGGACGGCACTGCACGCGCCGCCCGCTCAACTCAGAGCATACTGCCCGCTGTCACTTCAGGTTGTCGGGAATGGTGTAGCCGTTTTCCTCGAACCAACGAACAGAACCGGGGTGAAATTTCATGAAGGTATTATGCACGAAATTTTCGGGCAGCGTTTCCTTTGCTGCCGCGTGGTTTTGCTTCATGCGCTCATGATTTTCCATCGCAAGTTTTGTGATCTCGTAGGCTAGGCTTTCCGGAACATCCTTGTGCGCAATCGCAAAATTCCAGAGCGACACGGTCTGAAGAACTTCAGGCTGGTCTTCATAGGTGTTTGCCGGAATGGTGAACTTCGCCATAGCCGGTTCGGACTTGATGAAGGCATCACGTTCTTCTTCACTCATCGAAAGGAACTTTACGTCATTCTCTACCGCAAGTTGGGTGTAGGCTCCAGCTGGCAGACCTGCCGCATAGACGAACGCATCGATCAAGCCGTCCTTCAACTGACCTGCAGTATCACTTGCCCCGGCGTTGGAGACTGTGACGTTCATGCCTGCCTGGGCAAAATACCGGGTCCAATAGGTATTGGATGTTCCGGCAGCCGGACCGGTGCCGACCCTTTTCCCGTCGATATCCTTGAAGGAATTGATCCCGGAGGATGTCAACACAGCTGCTTGAAGCGGCGTCTGATACATGGGGAACAAGGCACGGATGTCCGTATGCTCCACCCCCGGCATAAGATCGGATTTGCCAACGAAAGCATCATACGCCGGACCGGTTGTGACAAAACCCATGCCATGCTCACCAGCCTGTACGAGTGTCACGTTCTGTACAGGGCCACCGGTGATTTCAACCGACGCATTCACGCCAGTTACTTCACTGATCATTGATGCAAATCCACTGCCATAAGTGAAATATGCACCGCCCTGGCTTCCGGTTCCTATCGTCAGGGAATCCGGCCAACCAGTCTTGTCCTGCGCGACGGCCGGAAATGCGACGCCAGTTGCCAATACGAACGCTACCGCAGTCTTCTTGAAAAAACTCATGATTGAACCTCCCGTTTGTGCACCTCGAAGTGCATCACTTAAGAGGCTAAGGCCGCAGCTTGCATCTAAACAACAAGCATTTATTATATAAATATTTGCAATATTCATCATGCCGTCTTCGCGATTTGCTGCAGTTGCCCGCTAAGCAGTTCCATGAATGCATCACGCGCTGGATCACGGGTGTCACGCAACCAGCAAGCCGAAAGGGCCAGCTTGCTCTGAACAGAACCGTCGAGTGTGGAAAGCGGAATGAAACTGACGCCATCCACTCCGAGGCGCGACGCCCAGCGCGGTACAATCGCGATTCCGATTCCCCTGCTGACCAAGTTCACGATTGTCTGTTTTTCCTCGGCAATCTGCACTACACGTGCTGTTAATCCCGCCCGCAGGAAAAGCTGCATACTGAGATCATGGCTGTGCGGTCGTGATTTCCGGTCAGGCACAATCAGCGGCTCATCCGCGATATCCGCCACTTCGATAACACCCCGATTGCTCAACTTGTGTCCTTCGGGAACCGCGACAACAGCTGTCTCGTGGAACAAGGGGGTGAAGAAAAGGCGCGCATCGCTTGTCTCCGGCGGCCGGACAATTGCAATATCAAGGTTGCCAGACAGAATTTTCGGCAGAAGGCGTATTGTTTTTTGTTCGACAAGTTGGACGGAAACTTCCGGATGAGACAACCTGAAAATCGGAAGGAGTTGCGGGAGCAAACCTGCTGCCGCGCTATCGATTGCCCCAATGCGCAGAATCGTGGCCTTCTCGTTTTTAAAACTTCTCAGGCGTGTCTCGACCGCTGACAAGCGCGACAAAAGTTCTCGCGCTTCGGGAAGAAGAAGAGCGCCCGCCTCTGTGAGAGAGACATTCCGGGTTGTGCGAGAGAGTAAGCGGATGCCGAGACCATCTTCGAGCAATTTAATTTGACGACTCAAGGAGGCAGGCAGCATGTCGAGCTGTTGTGCCGCCCGGCCAAAATGGAAAGTTTCGGCTACAGCCACAAAACAACGAAGTTGATGAAAATCCATGGTAAACCCTATTATTCAAAATTTTTATATGATTATTTGCTCATTGCTGTCACTTGGTCAAACTGCGTAACTCTCCACACGCCTTGTGGCAGCCAGATTGCTGCCTGAGGGACAGCTTTGGGAGAAATTCATGCGCATACACAAGATCGCCGCCATTCCGGCTGACGGAATCGGACCGGAAGTTATCGAGGCTGGAGTTGCAGTGCTCGAAGCACTTGAAAACCGCATGTGTGACACAAGGTTTGACCTCACACATTTTGATTGGGGATCAGACTTTTACAAAAAGCACGGCAAGATGATGCCCGATGACGGTATGGAGCAGCTCAAAGCGTTCGATGCGATCTTTTTTGGCGCGGTCGGTGCCCCGGACGTTCCGGACCACATAACGCTTTGGGGTTTGCGCCTGCCGATCTGCCAGGGCTTCGATCAATACGCCAATGTGCGCCCCACCCGGATCATTCCCGGCATCACGTCACCGCTGCGAAATCGGGCGTCGGGGATCTCGATTGGGTCATCGTGCGCGAAAACTCGGAAGGCGAATACTCCGGCCACGGCGGCCGCGCGCATCACGGGCTGCCCGAAGAAGTCGGAACCGAAGTGGCGATCTTTACCCGCGTCGGCGTGACCCGGATCATGCGCTATGCCTTCCGACTGGCCCAGTCCCGGCCGCGCAAACTGCTGACAGTCGTCACCAAGTCCAACGCGCAACGGTTCGGCATGGTCATGTGGGACGAAATCGCCGCGGAAGTCGCGCGGGAATTTCCCGATGTGACCTGGGACAAGATGCTGGTCGATGCGATGACGGTGCGCATGGTCAAGAACCCGCGAAGCCTTGACACCATCGTCGCCACCAACCTGCATGCCGATATCCTGTCTGATCTTGCCGGAGCGCTGGCCGGAAGCCTTGGTGTGGCACCAACCGCCAACATCGACCCCGAACGCCGCTTCCCTTCGATGTTCGAGCCGATTCACGGATCCGCCTTCGACATCACCGGTCAGGGCATCGCGAACCCGGTTGCGACGTTCTGGACCGCGGCGCAGATGCTGGAACACCTTGGCGAAGCGACGCGGCGAGCCGGATTATCAGGGCGATCGATACGGTTTGTGCAGAAGGAATCCTGACTCCCGATGTAGGCGGCAACGCCACCACGAGGGAAGTCACCGACGCCATGATCGAGGCCATTCGCGGAATAAACAATTGACCAAAAAAAGCACAATTGCGGTCCGCATCGCCAGGCGCTAGCCGGTCAGGACTTGTTTCGCAGAAACTCCGTGAAATTCTGGCAGTGGCGGTACCAACCCTGTCATCTTGCCAAATAAAACCAAGTGGGCGGAGCGGGTGATTTATCTGTGTGTCGAGCTCCTTGATTTGCTCAATTCCAGCCAGGGGATCGCGACACTTCTTGGCAGAATGGCAACATATTTGCCCGTTGCCAGCATTTCGTATGTCAGCTCGGGAATGTGCATGATCATCTGACACCGGCAGTTTGAGGCCATCCGCCTGCCTCGGCAACTTCTTCAAACCTGTCCCGCGCAACTGAGCCGACACGATTGATCAGCCATTTTGCTTGCGCCAGATCATCATTGGTGAGCGATTGCTTCGAGGCCAGCGGATGGCCAGCCCCACAAACTGCAATCAGCATGTCGTCCACGCATCGCTCGAATAGCCATCCCTTCGGAATAACCGTGGGTTCACGGGTGCAAACCACATCGACAGATTTTTCGACGATGCCAGCCAAGGGATCTATATCGCTCATTTGCGAAATGTGAACCTGGATCTGGGGATACCGCGTCGCAAACTCGCCCAATCTGCCGCGGATCATCCCGCCAAGAGCTGCAGGACTGGCAGACACCCGTACAACGCCGCCTTTGCTGCAGCCTGTTGGAGAGGTTTTCGCCCCGTCTTCAATCGCGCCAAGAACCCTTCGCGCAATCGGCAGCAATTCGAGTGCCGCCTCTGTGGGCTCCACACCTTTCGCATGACGAAAAAACAATTCCGTCTCCAGCATCCGTTCCATTTCCTGGACAAGCTGGGAAATTGCCGGTTGCGTCATGTGAACAGCTCGCCCTGCGCATGCTGCCAACTTCCGAAAGGGTAAGAAGCACCTGCATGTGACGGAACTTTGCTTTGACGACGAACCTGTTTAACAAAGTGCTTGCGCTGGGTGCCATGTCATAAAGCTTTCTTATCTGTAGATGCCGCCTCTTATTATATGCCTATTGCTCGAATTGTTAAGTTGGTCACATTGAACGAAGTCCAACCAGTTTTCGCTTTGTCACCGCATGTCAAAAGTAGCGTCAGGTATCGAATTGAACTCTTTTCTTGATCTCCAACCTGTCCCAGTAAAGCTGCCAAGCAGCATCGCCCTGCATTATGTTCGCGCAGGCCGGGGACCTACGCTGATCTTCATCCATGGAGCCATGGGAGACTGGCGCTCCTGGGCGCCGCAATGGGACAGCTTCACCTCCCGGTTCGATTGCATTGCATACAGCCGACGATACAGCTTCCCTAACACCAATCCCATGAACACCCGCAAACACAACGCCATTGTCGATGCCGAAGACTTGGAAAGGTTGATGGATGCATTGGACATCGACCGAGCAATTCTGGTCGGCAGTTCCTACGGCGGTTTTACCGCACTGGCGATGGCGGTTCGCGCTCCGGCGCGCGTGATGGCAGTTGTCTCCGTTGAAGCGCCCATGATGCGTTACGCACAAATGACGTCGAACGGCGCGGAAATCGCGAGGCAGTTCCTCGAGGAAGCTGCCCTCCCCCGCAAGAAAAGCATTCGAAAAGGGGGAAGATGTCGCAGGTGTGACAATCCTCACTGGCGGAATAGTTGGCAAAAAGCCCGGCGAAGTGCCGCAGAAAATGCTGGAGCGCCGCATGCAAAATGTGGATGCCGCGCGAAGCCTCGCTCTATCGGATGATGAATTCCCGATGCTTGATGCCAAAACGATCGGCAATCTGCCCATGCCAATCTTGCTGATGTCAGGAGCAAACACAGCGCCTGTGCATGCCGCAATTTTTTCAGCAGTTTCAGCCGCCATGCCAAGGGCACATGTGCGAATTGTGAAGGATAGCGGGCACTCTGTTTCGCAGCAGCAGCCGGAGGCATTCAATTGGGAAGTCTTCGGCTTTCTCGAAGAGAACAACTTTCTGGCCAAGCAACCTGCCTGGAGAATGCGCCTTCCTTCAATTGCGCCTTCCAAACAGCGGGCAGAATCCATATTCAACCAGCTGGCTTCAAGAATCGGCTTCAGGAATTCGATGACCTCGGGGACAACGGACTCGAAACCGTCACCGCCATCCACCACCGCCGGGAACAAGCCGAAGGGAAACCTTTGCCCCCTTCGAGGCGAGCGTGTTTCGCAACTTTTCACTTTGGATTGGTGATACAATTGAGTCAGCGGTGCCATGCGCTAAGAAGAAAGACGGATATTCTTCCACAGACCACTCACCGGCAGAGAAAACACGCTCCGGACTGGCGGCATCAGCGACCGGCCTGTTTTCGGGAACAGAGGCACCGAGCAGGTTGCTTTCCGGCGACGGTTCCGCATGCCGTTCATTGGCGCCGGGCACATCATCATTGACCCTGTCGGCGCGCATCTCATAAAGGTTCGAAGGCGCGTACCAAGCAACAACCGCGTCCACATCGATCTTGGGGTCATCCATCGCGATAAGTGCCGCCCATAGTGCCAAATGAGCACCCGAGGACTGGCCCCAAACCGCCACCCGAGACGTATCCAGACCGAGAGCCTGGCCATTCTCCATAATGTAGGACAAAGCCGAAGCCACATCTTCCTTCTGCGCTGGCCAGATCGCCTGTGTGGAATAGGTGTGATCTATGGAGACAACGGCAAAGCCGGCTTCGTTCATGGCTTCTACACGACCGTAGAGCTGAACCTGTGTCTTGTCATTTCGGAACCACCGGCCACCATGAACAAAAACCACGACCGGCGCGAGCGCGTCACCATCAGGCAGATAAAGGTCAAAAACATTTCTCTCCGCTGGGCCGTATGCAATATCACTGCGAATTTCCGTGGCTCCAGCCACTGTCACTGCAAGCGAAGCAACACATATTAAGATAGTTCTAAGCATGAACACTCTCCAAGGTTTGAACTAGTTGCCACCCAGAACCAAATTCGGCAACCAGGTCGACAAGGCAGGAACGAACGTAACCAGCATCAAAAGGCCGAGCATTATCAGGAAGAACGGGATAGTGCCTCGTAAAACCTCGCTCACTGGCCTACCAGTAACGTTTGACATCACGAAAAGGTTCAATCCAATCGGTGGCGACAACAAGGCAAGCTCGATATTGATGACCATGACGACCGCAAAATGCGTCATGTCGATGCCCAACTCGCGGACAACGACAAAAACGACGGGCAAAACGATCAGAATGATCGCCACGCCTTCAAGGAACATCCCCAGGACGAGCAGGCAGACATTCATGATGAGCAGGAACTGCCAGGCTTTGAGATCGCTCTCGATGATTGAAGCCGCGAACTGTTGCGGAACACCGGACTTGATGATCCAGGCAGAAATAAGCGTTGCGCCCATGATGATGAGAATGATGACCGATGTTCGGTCGATGGCATCGGTCATCATGCGCGGAATGTCGCGAAGCCGCGCTGTCTTGTAAACCAGCAGAACGGCAACGAGTGCGCACAGAACTCCAAGGACTGCCGCTTCAGTCAGCGTAACAAATCCGCCGTAAATCCCGCCAAGAACGATGATCGGGATCAGATAGGCGGGAAAAGCATGAATGTTCGTTTTGACGAACTGACGCCTGCCAACCATCGGTTCGGCAGACCCGCCAACCTTGTTGGCAACGAAGAATATGTAGACGCAAAATAGGAATGCCTGAAGAAGCCCGGGTACGACACCGCCCAGGAACAGACGCGGTATCGATTCTTCGGCGATCAATCCGAAAAGGATCATGGGCAGCGAAGGAGGGATCAATATTCCGAGCGTGCCGGCCGCTGCAGTCAAACCCATGGCAAAAGAAGTCTTGTAGCCGCGTTCCTGCATCAACGGAACAAGGAGTGTTCCCATCGCCATTGTCGTTGCGGCGGATGAACCCGTGATCGCAGCAAAGACGGCCGTGGCGGCAACGCCGGCGATGGCGAGCCCTCCCCTTATCCATCCTATCCATGCAAGCGCGGCATCAAACAGGACGCGAGCAAGCCCCCCACCATGCATGAGCACCGCAGACAAGATGAAGAATGGGACCGAAATCAGGATCGGCGACTGCAGATGGTCAAGTACGTGTTGACCCAAGCCAGCAACGGTACGCCCGTCGAACAGAAGGAGGACAGAAGAAAGGCCGAGCAACACCAAATAGATCGGTATTCCAACCGCGAGCAGAATAAGTGCGACCACAATGGCTATGAGAATAGTGGGGCCCATCCTGCAATCCCGACGCTAGTGTGTATTTTTCTGCTTCGCACTCTCGCCTGAAGTGACGAGCAAGCGTAGCCTTTCAAGAATGAAGAGCAGGTGGACCGAGAATGAGACACTCAGGGCCAGGTAGAGAACCCAGAATGGCGTCCTGAGCGTCGTTTCGCTTCTTTCATCCCACCTGATAGCTTCTTCCACCACAAGCTTTCCGGAATAGATAAAGAAGATGGCCACACCAGCTGCAAAAACCAATGCGAACAGCTCGGCAAGAAACTTCATCCGGGGGCTGAATTGCACGTAAAGGAAATCGACCCGAATGTGCTGCGCGCGCCTCTCGATCCGCGCGACTCCGAGGAGCACCGCCCAGACCAGAAGGAAAACGGAAATCTCGAACACCCAATTCAGTTGAACGGAAGGCGGCAACAATCCGAATTGAATGAGGTAACGCGTGGCGACATTGTAAAGCAGCAACAGGAAAGTCACCGCCAAGGACGCCGCCGCTATCCAACCGATAAGGCGATCAAGAAATTCTATTGCCTTTGTCACCTGCCGGCAACCTGCGTGGCGAGATCAACCAGTGTCGGGTCAAGTTTGTATTCGTCAATAACGGCTTGTTGCTGTGGCATCATTTTCTCACGCATTGCCTTTGCATCTGCCGCCTCAGCATCCGAAATGGTAACACCGAGCCCCGCCAGCACACCGCGCAATTCGTTGTCGACTGCCATCGAATTGGCACGCTGCTCCGCAACACCCTCATTCCAAACTTCCTTGAACAGCGCGCGCTGTTGTTCCGTGAGGCCATCCCAATATTTCTGACTGACAATCGGAATCAGGAAACCGACAATGCCTTGATCCCAGAAGCCGTATCTGACGCCGAGATCTGTAAGTTTCTGCTGCACCACGGATTCGATTGAAGCCATGGTCGCATCCACAGTCCCTTGCTGGAGTGCGAGCGGCATATCAGCACCCGGCATCACGACTGGTACGCCGCCCATGCCTTCAACGACTGCGGCCGGCCCCGCTCCACCGGGAATTCGCACCTGCAGACCGACAAACTCATCAAAATTACGAAGCGGCTTGCTGGTGGACCAGTAATAAACTCGCCCGAGCAGCGGCCAATTCCCCGGCACCACAACGCCCATTTTCTTACTCAACATTTTACTGAGGGTCTCACCGACCGAACCATCAAGCATGTCGGCCCGCTGTTGCTCGGACATCCCCTTCAGGACTGGCAGATCAAGCACGTTGATATTTGCTTCGACACGGCTGAGATAAGGTGAAGGAACGATGGCCATCCCGACATCGCCCCGTGCCACTGCCTTGCCGACATCCCGCTCATTGTAAAGCTGACTGCTGTCAAACACCTTGGCTTTGAGCGCACCATTCGAGCGCGCCTCCAGCGCAGCAGCAAATGTGGTCATCGTGGTGGTCTGGATGTGCTGCGGCGGAGTTGAAGAAGAGATTATCAATTCGTCAGCAGCCGAAGCGAGCTGCGTACTGATCATCAAAGCTGCAATTATACCTGCAGCTACTGTCTTGCGACGAGTCAATTTCATTTGGTTTCCTCCCATACGGCAGCATGGCCGCTCCACAAAAAAGCTACAGCTTGTAATGATAACTGAAAAATAAATGGACCTATTGCATGATAAGCAGAACGTATCGCTTTCATGCAATGGGAATTTGCGACCAGCCAATACCCTGCATTTCAATGTTGGCGTAAAAACCGGCGTCCAAATCAGGCTTGTCAATGGCATCTTTTGCCGTGCTCGCTGGAGAGTTCGCAACCAACAAGATATCTGGAATCTCAGAATGGATGAATTCGACGCGATCACTGCACCCAGCCTTGCCCTACCGACCAGCAAACTGATCTGGACAGCTATAGTGGATGTGGGCCCGCGCAGTGATCTCGGGCCATCCCGCGCAGGACACCGCTATATTGTTCCCATCCTCGGCGGATGTTTTCGCGGCGGGCCTGACAACCCGGAATTCAGCGGCATCGTTCTTCCCGGTGGCGCCGACAGGCAGCTCGTGCGCATGGATGGCATCAAAGAACTCGACGCGCTTTACGAAATGCAGACCACGGACGGTTCGGTCATTATCGTGAGGAACCGGGTTGTCGTTGACGAGGAACGCAAACCCGACCGCTACGCCATGTCCGTCATTTCAGTTACCGTTCCAATCGGAGCGCATGACTGGCTGAACCGTCGCCTGATCATCGGCACACTTCATTCCCTCAGGCCGGCAAGGCAATCCGTTGTGGTGCGGGCCTGGGAGGTGGATTGTTAGCCAAAACAACGGCGTTTTTGGCATTTTCCGGCCGAGAGCTATATTTTCAGTGCACGGAATTTGCACGTCTACCCGTGCAGCCTACGGAAATAAATCAGATTCCCATCCAGTCGATCATGGGCACAAGTGCGAAGATTTTCACTTTGTTTTTCAGAGCGTTGTAAAACATCAAAAAGGTGGGTTACGGTTTAATTCAGGATGTGGTCACGGCAGTTTATCATACTGCCGCAAGGTTTCATGTATCAGAGCCTGCTTCGCTGGCATCAAGCTCTCTTCAGGCATCATTGAAAACCAGTTGGACTTTCATCGCCCTGGCTCGGTCAGACGCAAGTTCAAATCCTTCAACGACATCTTCGAGATCAAGCGTATGGGAAATCAGCGGCGTGACATCGATCTTACCCGATTGCATGAGTTGTACTGCCATCGCGAACTCTTCGTGAAACCGGAACGAGCCGCGCAAGTCAAGTTCCTTTGCCGTCATGGCCTGAACCGGCAGGGTCATGTCCCCGCCAAGTCCCAACTGCATGATAACAGAGCGGGGCCGCAAGGCAGGAATTGCACCTGCAAGCGCCTGTGCAGCGCCGGAACACTCGAACAATATATCGAAATACCCCTTGCCCTCGGCATATTTTGCCAAACCGTCGTTGTGCGTCGCGGTATTGATGGTCCGATCAGCCCCAACCCGTTCGGCAAATGCCAGTGCCTCGTCTGAAATATCCGTCACGACGATCTCACCCGCCCCTGATGCGCGGGCAGCTAGCACACAAAGCGTTCCGATCGGTCCCGAACCGGTAACCAGGACCCGTTTGCCAAGGATTTCCCCTGCCCGCCTTGCGGCGTGAAGGCATACAGATAACGGTTCGGCCATGGCTGCTTCGCCGGGTGTCAGACCATCGGCTCTCACACATTGCTCCGCATCCGCAACAAGTGTTTGGCGAAAGGCGCCCTGAATATGGGGAAATGGCATGGCAGATCCGTAAAAGCGCATGTTTTCGCAATGATTGTGCAGCCCTTTGCGGCAATACTGGCAGTTTCCACAGGGCCTTGAAGGTGAAACAGCGACGAGATCGCCAACCGAAAGGCCGCTGACATCTTCGCCCAGGGCACTGACATGCCCGGACACCTCATGCCCAAGAATCATCGGCTCCTTGAGGCGCACAGCTCCAAAGCCTCCATGGTTGTAATAATGAAGGTCGGAGCCGCATATCCCGCCAATTGCCAGCGTAATCCGCACCTCGCCAGGGCCGGGAACTGTCGCCTCCCTTTCCTCGACTCGCAGGTCTCTCGCCGCATGAATCACGATGGTTTTCATGGTCTGCTCCTTTTGCCGGCGTGAAGCTCATCAGCACGATGAAATACCCCGGTTGGACTGGATTACTTCATTGTGTTTTGGCATAACCCTGGCAATGTGGAAACGAAAATGACACGTCTTTTCCCTTTGAGGGAACCTTGGACCAAGGTTTTGGTGTGATCGCCCTACCGGAAAAACGAATATGCCGATTTTTGACTTTCCTTCCGGCCCCAATCGTCCCATCATGTCCCGCAGTTTGACACCACCTTGTCAAATTACTGGCCCTTTGGCTACAGGTGCGGTTTGGTCGTGTGATAGGTACTCCGTAACCGGCACAGCATCGGTCCACCGGAAATTGGAGAATTGAATGCCTGATCTTGCCATGTTTGACCTGAGTGGACGCAGAGCCCTTGTGACCGGCTCATCGCAGGGGATTGGTCTCGCACTGGCGTCAGGCCTTGCAAATGCCGGGGCCTCAATCATCATCAATGGCCGCAATGAGAGAAAGTTGCAAAAGGCTGCGAACCAATTGGCAGATATGGGTGCAGACGTTACCCAGCTCGCATTTGACGTGACCGACCATCAAGCAGCAAGAACCGCTATTGACGCTTTTGAGGAAACAACAGGGCCGATAGACATCTGCGTCAACAACGCCGGTATGCAACATCGCATGCAGCTTGAGGATTTCCCGCCTGAAGCATTCGAGATGCTGCTCCGAACCAACATCACTTCCGTGTTCAATGTCGGTCAGGCTGTCGCACGCCATATGATAAGCCGGGGATCTGGCAAAATTATCAACATCGCTTCCGTTCAGACATCGCTTGCCCGGCCATCTATCGCGCCTTATACGGCTACAAAGGGCGCTGTCGGAAACCTCACCAAGGGCATGGCAACAGATTGGGCGAAATACGGCCTGCAGTGCAATGCAATCGCTCCTGGATATTTTGATACACCGCTGAACGCTGCACTTGTCGCCGATCCGGAGTTTTCCGCCTGGCTGGAAAAACGAACACCAGCAGGCCGCTGGGGCAAGGTAGAGGAATTGCAGGGCGCATGCATTTTTCTTGCTTCTTCTGCATCAAGTTTCGTCAATGGCCAGACCGTATATGTCGACGGCGGTATTACCGCTTCACTTTGAGTGCCCTTGATCGGCCCGGCAGCAGCCGTTAAACAGAGCCCGCTTTGTCGAAAAACGGATATCCTATGACAAACAAATACATCATCATGGGTGTTGCAGGCTGCGGCAAGTCCAGTGTTGGCGAAGCGCTGGCGGTTCAATTCAACTGGACCTTCGTGGACGGCGATGCACTGCATCCTGCCTCAAACATCAAAAAGATGTCTGACGGTATTCCGCTGGGTGATGAGGATCGCTTGCCATGGCTCATACAGATCGGAAAAAGACTGGCCGGCACGCGAAACAACACGATGGTCGGATGTTCAGCGCTCAAACGTAGCTACCGTGACACCATTCGCAAGGCGGCGGGCGGCGATGTCTGCTTCCTTTTCCTGAATGGTTCACGCGAGCTCATTGAAAGCCGAATGGCCTCCAGAAAAGGACATTTCATGCCACTTTCACTGCTCGAAAGCCAATTTGCCGCCCTTGAACCGCCGATGAGAGATGAAACATTTATCGACATCGATATCAGCGGCGATCTGCCGTCAATCCTTGCCAGGATCACCCAATCCCTGACACTGGCCTCTCAGTGACGGCAAATCACTGCCCCTTACGCCCGACCATTACCCCGATGGTCGCCAGGGCTATGGACAAATCAGCTTTCAGCCAACTCCAGGGCGACTCCAGTTGCAAGGCATAGGCATGGTCCCAGCCGACCTTTGAGCGCACATCCTCGATTGATTCGTCGTAACCCTGATTTACCTGCGCCAATCCGGTGACACCCGGAAGAATACCGTATGTGCGTTCGATATAAAGCGGGATGGACCCCTCCAGCTTGTTGAAAAACACAGGGCGCTCGGGCCTCGGCCCGACTAGAGACATCTCGCCCCTGAGGATGTTGATCGCTTGCGGCAGTTCATCAAGCCTTGTTTTGCGAAGAAAGCGCCCGACACGGGTTATCCGGCTATCACCCTTTTTCGCCCATGCAGCCCCGTTTGCCTCGGCATCCGAACGCATGGTCCGGAACTTGATCAATTCGAAAAGCGTGGTTCTGTCGGAAAGCGCGCGCCCCACTCTCAACTGACGGTAAAACACCGGCCCCTTGCTCTCAAGCTTGATGGCAAGAACAACGGGAATGTAGACAATCGCCAGAACCAAAAGCAATCCGGTCGCACCGATCAGGTCAAAAAGGCGCTTCGCTTTCAAGACCCCCGACGGCAGATAAGCCTTTTCCGCCTCCTGCGGGATCGCTGTCCATTGTCCGCGATGATCGAACCTGCCGGTCAGCCAAGCAATCGCACCAATGCCGTTAGCCAAGTATCCGCTCAAAAGGGTTGCCGCCATGGCCTGCAAACGGGAGCGTCGAACCTCGGCAAGTGACAGTGAATAAAGCGCGTAGATTGTTCCCAGCCCGATCCAGCCAGACAATATGGCAAAGAAACTGCTAGATAAAGAGAGGGCGACAGCACTGACAATCATCACCAGCAGCAGAAACGGCATGAAGGCTCTTAATCCCTTTCCTGAAACAAACGCATAGGCGATGCCTGGGCGAACGGGATTGGCAAGGCTGGCCAGTTGCAAAGCCTGCTGGACATTGCCGGCACCAATACGAACGCGCCTTGCCCATTCCTGGCCCGGCCGTGTGCGTTCCGTCTCATGGATAACAAGCCGTGGATCAAGAACTGCCCACCATCCCTTGGAAACGATACGCATCGGCAGCACAAAATCGTCATTGATGGTTGCTTCAGGCATGGCCTCAAAAGCCTCCCGCCGGATGGCATAAAATGCACCCGAAAAACCCATGGGCGAACCAAACGCCGCCTCGCCAAGCCTCAGGCGGTTCTGCACATCCCAGTATCTGCGCTCACCTGCCGTGCCATTTGCCTTGCAGTCATATATTCCGCCTACCACGCCGGTATCTGAATTTGCAAAACCCATTGCTACCCGGAAAAGAGCATCCTTTTGCACTTCTGCCGACGCGTCTGTCAGCACCACCACAGGCGTTTCAGCACCCGATATCGCCTCGTTTAGGACCACAACCTTGCCGCGGTTCACACGGTGCTCAATCACCTCAAAGATTTTATTGTCCGAACCGTAGACCGAAATGGCCCGCCGCGCAGCACCAGGCGTATCATCGGGCGAACCGTCACAGAGAATTTTGATATCAACAAGCCCGTCGGGATAATCCAGCGCAGCAAGATTGGCTATCTTGTCGGCTATCGACTGACCCTCGCGGTAAGCAGTAACAAGTATCGTGATCGCAGGAAATTCCCTTGGTGCAGAATTTCGTGTCTTTGCCAGGGGCTTGGACAAAAGGCTCAGCGGATAGGTGATATGGTGGTGAACGACAGCAGCTGTCGTCAGCCAGAACAGGGGTTCAAGCATTGTGTTTCCTTTCAAGGCCAAGATAGGCTTCAAGCATTTTCGAAAATGAGTGATTGATTTCGACAAATGAGCGCGGGATATCTTTTCCCGCTGGCTCCGTTTGTGCCGCCAGCGCGCTGGCAAGTCTGAGCGATTGGGCATCATCAGCAGGCGTATTTCCATCTCCCCCTGCAAACGAGACCAGCCTGCCGGTTTCAGGGCACACGCCTTCACTCACCCCGCCCACATCATGGGCAACCACAGGAACCCCGCAGGCTTGTGCCTCAAGAAGAGCGAGAGGCAAACCTTCATGGCGGGAGGGTAGGCAAAACACGTCAAGGGCAGGATAGACCTTCTCCATTGCATTCGACGAACCAGCAAGACGCACACGCCCCCCAATATCCAGTTCACGGATCAAGGCTTCCAGTTCAGGGCGTTGTGTCCCCTCGCCCCAGATGACCACCATCGTATCGGGATCGAGATGCTTTGCGGCACGGATCAGCAGATCAAATCCCTTCACCTTTTCAATTCGCCCTGCCGCCCCGATTATCCTTTTGTCATTTGGAAACCCTAGCGCCTTTCGGGCAACTTCCTTCTCGACAGGCAGAAAGCGATTGCAATCAACACCATTGCCGAGGGTTTCAAACGTCAGGCCGGTATGGTGCATTGCTGATTGGGCCACACGATCAGAAACGGCAATCCGTCGCGGGCGGATAAGTTTAAGAGCCCCGGCCACCAGCAGGCGCCTGCGAAGGACATCAAGATGCCAGGCATCGTGCTCCACATGTGCCAGGCTACCTACTCCAGCCAGCCTTGCAGCAATTCCGCCATAGAGAAGCGGGCCGACATGATGGCTGACCACCGAGCCAGGACGAAGCCGCTTCAGCGCTTGCGTAATGCGTATAGGCATAATCGGATCACGACCGGGCTTCTTTTCAAAGCCGGTTATGCGATCGCGAAAAACTTCCAGTACAGGCCAGTCCCTGCAGAGGGTATCGACCGAACCTTCCAGACTGAAAAGTTGGATATCCGCCTTGCGCGCCATGGAAAGCACAAGCTGTTCGATGCCACCCGGCGACAGGCGCTGAACAATATGAACTTGGGTCATCTAAAACTCCGATAGCGATTGCCCCGGCTGGATTGCCGGGCATTCGCTGCAGGAGGGTGCAAGACCCGTGCCGAAGAAGACGCCCGCTTTTCAAGGCGTTTTCTGGCGAAATGCGAATAAGTTCCCGTTGCAATTCGCAAATTGCAACGCAGTAAGCCGCTCCATTCCGCAAATTGCAGGTATTTGCCGTCCATTCGATTGGCACGGGCTTTGCAGCGGGCCCACAAAACAAAACGACAATCGGCAACATGGAGGCCAACATGAAAGAGAAAATTACATTATCCGGCGAACTGGACGCCGCCCGCGTTGAAACCTTGCGAACAACCCTCGATGAACTCGCCACTGACAACAGCGATCTGGTGATGGACATGACGGATTGCACCTTTCTGGATTCTTCCGGCGTTGGGGCAATTGTGTTCATCTACAAGCGCAAGCTTGCACGCGGTTATACGGTTCGGTTGACAGGATTGTCCGGCCAGCCACAAAAACTGCTCCGCCACCTCGGCATCGCCAGTTTGCTGGCAGACACCTCAAAGAACGCAGCTTGAAGCGGACAGCCAGCGCCATGAAAAACTGCCTTCACACAACATCAATGCCGATCATCTTAATGATAACTTTGATCCTGCCTGGATGCGGCCATCCATGGCCGGGAGAATCACGTGGTGGACTTGCAGAACGTGATGCGCCGGTTGATCCCGATCACATTGAAACACAAACAACCATCTTGCTGGAACGCGGCAAGAGACGGGTACCCCCTGCCCGCCTTGCAAGCGCTGAGGATCATCTGGTCCTTGCCATGCGTGAACACGCTGCCGGGCTTTATACGGATGCGGATGAAAACACACTTGCCGCTTCGATAGCGGTTGGTGGCATTCGTCATTCTTACAAGGGTCAGAAACAGAGTTGCCCGGCTGATATTTGCCCAGAATTAGCAGAAGAAATCAAATGAGAAATCCTAGTCAAAACTGCGCTGATTATCGCAATGTTCGCAATCACCGTCCTGTCAACAGCCATGGCAGGCGTGGCTGAAGAAAAGACACGTTTACGCATCGGTGACGTCCTCAGTCTTTCACTGCCCGGTGAAGAATCCCTCACCGGTGATTTTGCCGTTGATCGCAATGGAAACATAGAACTTCCTGAAATCGGGCAGGTCAAAATTGTCGATCTCCCTATTGGCGAGGCTGAAAAGGCAACCCGCAACGCGCTTTCAAAGGTATTTCGCGATGTGGAGCGATTTGCGCTTCGACTAAAAGAACAAAAACTCCTTGTTGCGGTTGCAGGCCAGGTTTCAAAGCCCGGCACCCTGGAGCTCCCAGGGGATGCCACTGTTGAAGTTGCCATTTCCACTGCTGGCGGATTGCAGGCAGGTGCCCAACTCGACAAACTGAAAATTATCCGGGACGGCAGGGAAATCGTTTTCAATTACAAGGCTTATCTTGACACCGGAGATATTTCCATCTTGCCGGCACTGCGTCCGCTCGATGTCGTTTTCGTGCCCATTTCCCCTCTCACCGGCAATGTTCAGATCGACTTTGATGCTGCCACCCTGTCACGCTCGGGTGACGGAGGTGAAGACGGCATGGCCGTACGTGTTTTCGGCGAGGTGGCCAACCCGGCCCAGTTTGCCTTCAAGGAAGGCATGACAATTGTCGACATCATCATGCGGGCGGGCGGCGTAACCCGATATGCAGCGGTGGAACAGATCCGCCTTATTTCCAGCGGTGAGCCTGTCCTTTTCAACCTGCAGGCATGGCTGGATACCGGTGATCCGAGCCTGTTGCCGGATCTTGTGCCGGGCGCAACCGTGTTCGTTCCAATCATTTCAGACCAGATCAAACGCGGCAAACATACTGTTTACGTCATGGGTGAAGTTGCAAAACCCGGCGCCTATGATGCGCAGCCTGGTTCCACCTTCATCGATATTCTTGCCAATGCAGGTGGCCCGACCCGCCATGCGGACGGGCGTCAAATGCGCATTCTCAAACAGGACGGAAAAGTGATCATGTTCGACATGAATGCTTATACCGAGGGTGAAAAAATCAAACTTCCCCAGATCATGGCAGGTGATGCCATTCTGGTACCGGAGAAGACCGACAATCTTCAGCCCTCATGGCTTAAGACACCTTCAGATCGCGCCATCCAGATGATTGGCGCTGTCTACAAACCCGGCCGCTATGAATGGGCTGATGAAATGAGCCTGTTTGACCTGATCGCCAATGCCGGAGGACCGACCGAGGCTGGCGATCTGTCGTCGATCCGCATTTTGGCAAGTAATGAAACGCGCGCAGATCCGATCGTTTTCGATATGAAGGCATTTATAGAAAACGGAGGCAACCTGTCAGACATTCCTCAATTGCATGCCGGATACACGGTCATGGTTCCCGAACTTCCCAAAGACCCGTCCGACAACAAGTCACAATGGCTTAGCCAGAGCGCCGATCAATCCATTTACATAATGGGAGCAGTTGGCTCTCCCGGCAGGTACGCATTTGATACAAGAATGGGCTTCCTTGACATCCTTGGCGCGGCAGACGGACCAACAAGCCAGGCAGATCTCAGACGGATCAGGGTTTCCCTTCGTGGTGAGGAAAATGCAGATCCCATACTTGTGGACCTCCAGCGGTATATGGAAACCGGCGATGAAAGCCTGCTGCCAAGACTGGAGCCTGGCGACATGATCTATGTTCCGGACCGCGAACGCGACTGGACCGATATAGCAACAGCCGACACGGTGCGGGTAATCGGTTCGGTTGCCAAGCCTGGGCGCTATGCTTTCAATTCGCGCATGACAATCCTTGATCTTCTGGCAGAGGCCGGAGGCCCGACATCCGATGCTCATCAGCGCAGGATCGTCGTCGTGAACATGGGCGAGGAAGTCAGGGCCTTTCATTTCGATCTCGAGAAATTTGTCCGTAGTGGAGACTATTCACGTTTGCCGGTCGTCAGGCCCGGAGACACGGTCTATGTGCCCGACAAGACCCAAAGTCACCGCGCCCGGTTCATGCAGGGCGTCAAGGACGCAGCTCAGGTCGTGGGCCTGCTGGCAGCATTGGCAGCATTTTAGGATGGATACAATGAACATGGATACGTTGGCGCTGGCTGCGCAACGCGCCTATTCGGCAACGGTCGGCCGTGGAGCGATCGCAATCGCGGTAACCGGAGCTTCCAGCGAAGCCGGTTCCTCCGAATTTGCTCGCGCGGTCGCCACCGCCGGCAGTGATTTCGGCAAGCGGGTTTTACTGCTCAAAGCCTGCCGGACAACTGAAGCCCTCGGAGACTATAAATCGGATCTGGAAAACGTGAAATCGCGCGCAATCCAGGAAACGGACCGGCTTTCGGTTCTCGAGGTACCAACGGGCACGCAACTCCATTCAATGCTCAATGACAGCATGCACTTGTCATCGGTGCTGTCAGGATGGACCGGAGCATTTGATGCAATCATTATCGATTGCCCCGCCTATGGGGTCGCAGCACCTGCGATTTATACGCCGATGACGGCATCAGCCGCCGATGCTGTCCTGCTTGTAACGATGCCGGGAACCCTGCCGCGGCAGGAATTTGATGCAATCTCGCAATGGCTTGCGGAATCTGGCGCTGAACTGTCCGCAATCGTTCTCAACGACCGCCATAACCCTACACTGGCCCAGGAAATTGTCCGCGAAGCAGGTAGGCTCAAACGCATCTGGCCCGGTTTTCCAGACTTTGTCGCCCGCAAGGTATCCGCCTTCCCCCTCCTCAACAGGTCTAATTGAATCACCATGATCCTTCATTATCTCGATGCCAGCACCATTGGCGGAATTGAAACCCATGTTGAAACACTGGCGCTTGCACAGACAGCAGCCGGTCATCCGGCAGCCGTACTTCTTCACGCAGATTATCCCCAATCCATTGTCTGCAAGCGCTATCAGGATGCAGGACTAGAGGTTCATGTGGCCGGCAATTTCAGCGGTCTTGTGAAAACACTGAGAAGTCTCTCTCCAGACATACTTCACACACATGGCTACAAAGCGGGAATATCAGGCAGGATCGCCACGCAATTCCTGCGACTTCCAATCATTTCGACCTTCCATGCCGGAGAACGCGGCAGTGGCCGGATGGCGCTTTATCAATGGTTGGATGAATGGACAAGTTTCGTTGGCGGACGCCTTGCCGTTTCCAGGGCCATCGCTGAAAAAATGCCATATGACACGAAGGTAATGCGTAATTTTGTCGAACCCTCGCCCAGAGCGCGCAAATTGTCGAAAGTAAGGCGCTTTGTCTTTGCCGGTAGGCTCAGCCATGAGAAAGGGCCGGATATTTTCTGCAGTTTGGCGAGGCGGAACAAGCATCTCGCACATTTCGATATCTATGGCGAAGGGCCAATGCGGAGCAAGCTTGAAGTCGATAAAGTTGATGGCATTACCTTCCATGGATTTGCTAACAACATGAAGGAAGTTTTGCGGGAAACAACAGCCCTTTTAATGACAAGCAGGAATGAGGGTCTTCCTATGATTGCCCTTGAAGCAATGGCGCAGGGCGTACCGGTAATCGCGCCGGCTCTCGGAGGATTGCCTAGTCTTATCGAGAGCGGCCATAACGGCTATTTGTACGAGCCTGAAAACCTCGAGGACCTTGGACGGGTGTTTCAGGTTTTCTGCAGTCTCGATGACCTCGAAGTCAAAGCCATCGGAAATGCGGCGAGGAAAACAATCATCCGCCACTATTCACCCGAAGTCGTCCTGCCGGAAATGTTTGAAGCCTACCTTGGTGCAGGCTGGAAATCCTCGCGCTCGACAATCACAAAGGTCCAGTCATCCATCGGATAGGGTCCCATGACATCGCAAAGCGTGCGTTCGATTTTCTGACTGATTTCTTCAATGGACAGCCCGGGGCTTGCAGCAAATATGGCCGTTAACTCCTTCGGCATCCCGCTTAACATCGAAGCACTGTCAGGCGCTGTGCCGTCCGTTGCCATGAACAGTCTTTCCCCTGGCATGAGCTGTATCATTTCCGCCGCAACATCCGATTTCACCATCAACCCGGGTAAACTGCCCTTCAGGGACAGCGAGCGCATCTCGCCCGATTTTGTGACGATCATTGGTGATGGATGCCCCCCGGTTGCAAGCTCAAGACGGTGCCCAGGTAGGAGGTCGACGGCCAGCACCGTCGCAATTATCCCGTCCGCAATACCACCCTTGTAAATGAGATCGGATAGCGTTCCGATGAATTGTGCCGTCCCGCGTCCCGTGGAATGAGAAACGCCTGCCATCAGCCCAGACAGAAGCGCAGCCTGCATGCGTGCAGGCATGCCGTGGCCGACACAATCAGCCAGCACAAGTCGGCGATAGGCGTATTCTTCGTCCGCAACGCCGCCAAAATCCATAAACAGATCACCGCCTCCGGTACTGGCAACCGCCGCCCCTGCCTTGATGCGAAAGCCGCAAACACTGGTTGTATCGCGCATCGCAATAAGCGGATCGACACTTCGAACCAAACGCCTTGAGGCCCGCAGTTCGTGGGCATGACGCGCCGCGATCGCCTCCCTTGCCCGCTCCAGCAAATCACGTGGCCTGACCGGTTTTTCAAGCACCGTGTGAATACCGTGCTGCAAGGCGCTCTTCCTTGCCCTTCCCGTTTGATCACCGGTAACAAAGATAAAGGGCATTTCGAGCTCGGCATTGATCGAATTGAAATGTTCCAACAAGTCGGCGGAACTGCCATCGCCCAGATTGTAATCCGCAATCACAAGATCAAACACGGTATCATCCAAAGCAGCCCTTGCTTCGGCGATTGAGACCGCACAACTGACATGGGCCATCTGAGAGAGCGTAGTTACGAAAAGGCCCCTTGTTGTTGTATCATCCTCCAGCAGGAGTATGGCCGGTTTCTCCCTGGCAGAAAGGTTTCGCGAGATGGTCCATTTGTTTGTGTTCCCGCCTCCCGCTAGTTGATGTTCGTAAGACAATTCATCAACCGCATTTCGAACAAGCCACATCCCTCTCCCTTCTTCTGCCAACGGATCCATTGGGGCAGTTTGCCCCCTCGCCCAATGGTTTTGGAAATCACTGAAAGGGTCGCCGTCATCTACAAGTATTATTTTCAGCCTTGTTCCTTCAGAAAAAATCGTCATTTCCATTCGTGTCGGAGGCCCATTGGAATGATGCAGCGCATTGGCTGCCAATTCACTGACAGCCAGACAAAGATCGTCCAGAACGGCCTGTGGCACTCGAAGACCCAGCCTTTCGCAGGTAAAAAGCGATCGCATATGCCGGATGTTTTCAAGTGTGGCTTTGCCTTCAAACTGCGATATCAGCATGATCTATCGCCTCGTGCCGGGCTGGAAAGCCGGGCGGAAAAAGGATGAAGGGCAAGACACTTGCTGAACGCCAGCGCCTCGCGGAACATCCTATTTTGCGGTCTCAGGACAAAAGCAGCCCAGGCATAAAACGCAGCTGCTAACGGTCGCGCCGTTTCATGCATCCACTGCGCCCTTGAAGACAGGACGCGGGCACGAGCCAGGCGAACAGCCCACCCCTTTGGATGCAGGCTCCGACATTCGGCAAGAACGGTTTCCATTGCGCTGACTCTAGCCGCCCTGTTCGAGGTTTCGCTACCCGGTCTCATCAAATAATGCATGGTAACTTCCCTGCTGCCTGCCACCGGCCCCAATGCCGCGAGCCTCAACCAGAGATCCCAGTCTTCAGCGGATGGCAAATGCTCTGCAAATCCGTTCGCAATTCGCAAAAATTCGCGTTTTGCAACAACACAGGAAGTCCCTACCACATTGGTGGCAAGCAATTCGTTTAATGCATCAGGGAGTAGTTTGAAACCGCTGTGTTGCGGTGAAAGCCATTCAGGTTTCCAATAGTCAAACGCTGTACTCCTCAAGTTTCCGGCCAAGTCCACATGTCGGTAATCCGTGAAAGAAAATACCACATCGCTGTGTTGCGTATGAAACTCAATTTCACTGCGCAGCTTCCCCGGCAGCCAAGTATCATCAGCATCCAGAAAGGCGATCAATTCTGATTTTGCTTTATTAATCAGATAATTACGAGCCTTTGCAGGGCCAAATCGGTTGCCCTGAAATATCCGAATTCTCGGATCCTTGATGGCGGCAGCGTGCAGCCATTCAATGGTTCCATCACTTGAACCGTCATCGCAAACAAGGATTTCGACATCACTTGCTTCCTGCATCTGGATCGAAGCAATGGCATCAGGAAGGAACTCCATGGCGTTATAGGCGGGAATAATAACTGAACACTGCGGGCTAGGCATCTTGCGGTCCTCTTCGTTTCACATGGCATCGACCTTGCAAGAGCGATGCCGAATGGAATGGAGCCAGAAATGAACCGCAACGAAAAAAACATAGCCTATGTGTTATCCGCTTTTCCTGTCCTGTCCGAGACTTTCATCGGAAACGAAATAAGGGCTCTTGAGGCGCAAGGCCATGCGATCACACCAATGGTATTCGACCTGCGAAGCGGTCCTGCACAAGCCGAGGACAGGCTACTGGCGGAGCGGGTAACACTGATCCGAAATGTATCTGCTCAAACAGCCCTGACGATGTTGCCATTTGCCTGGCGGGCTGCCGGCTTTGCTTTCCAGCAAAAACTACTAAGCCGCAAGTCGCTTATCTGGCATGCTATGAAAATTGCAGCACACGCTCGCGCAAACAAATGCTCCCACATTCATGCACACTTTGCAGGTGGCGGAGCAGCTCATGCCATTGCGGCTGCAAAAATTGCCGGTCTGACCGTCTCCTTCTCCTGTCATGGTCACGACATCTATGCGGAGCCGGAAGATCTACCCGCAAAATTTTATCATACAAGCGCCGTTGTCTCTGTGTGCAATGACATGAAGAACGACATTCAGTCCATGGGCTGCAAGAAACCAGTGGCCCTCATCCCGTGCGGAACAAACCCGCAAAAATTCCGGCCAAGATCGTTGAAAAGCGCCGATAATGGCCGCCTCCTCTTTGTCGGCCGCCTGGTTCCCCAGAAAGGACTTGATGACCTGTTCGCTGCGATCAGAATGTTGAACGGCGAAACTCGTTTGAAACTCGATATTGTCGGCGATGGTCCAATGCGCGGGTTTTGCGAACAACAGGCAGACCTTCTGGCAAGGGACGCAAATCATGAAATCCGCATTCTGGGAAGCCGGGATGCGAAATGGCTGCAATCACATGGCCCGCACTATGCAGGGGTCTGCCTCCCCTTCAAGACGGCACCGGATGGAAGCCGAGATACCGGTCCGCTGGTTGTCAAGGAAGCCATGGCAATGCAGTTACCGGTGATCTCCACAGCCTATATGGGTGTCAAGGAAACAGTGACGCCGGAAACGGGTATTCTGGTTGAGCCTGGTGATACGCTGGCTTTGAGTTCGGCAATCCTTCGGCTTTCTCGGGCAACCGCCGATGAACGCAAGGCCATGAGCGTCGCCGGGCGCACGAGGGTGATCAGCAACTTCACTCTCGACATTCAGGCCCGCTCGCTTTCAGGACTGTTCTCCTCCCTGAAAGGGCTAGTGCAGACATGACCCGCTTCAATGCGCTCAAGAGTTTTGCGACGTACGGCATTGCCATCATCTTGATGAAGGGATTTTCCCTCATCACCATTCCGCTTGTTACCTCAAGGCTTGCTCCAGCCGACTATGGTGAACTTGATCTGGCAGTCAGCCTGATCGAGTTCACCTCTCTTTTTTGCACCCTCGGACTAGCGGAAATACTCTACAGGTTTTGCGCACCGGCAGTGGGCGGAAACCAGAGGGATCTTGCTGAACTGACCGGGACTTCGATTTTGGCTGGTATAGCCATGCTGGTGCTGGTCCAGATAATGGCTGGTCCGTTATACGTGATTTCAGGCCTGTCGCTGGACATCAATGTCTTCAGGCTCTCGCTTGCCACCGCAAGTCTTACCACATTTGTTGAACTGCCACTGGCTTTCCTGCGCATGCGCGATCGCGCCATGCTGTATCTCGTCTTTGTTCTTTTGCGCACTCTGTTGCAAATCGCACTGATGTGGATACTTCTGTCCAGGGGTTGGGGCCCCGAGGGGGTGCTGCTTGCCAATGCGCCCGTACATCTTGTTCTTGGTGTCATTCTCATAAGCCTGTTATTGCGGGAAACCGGCTTTGCAATCAGCAAAAAAATGGGACATCGGCTCTTGGTGTACGGATTTCCACTGGTCCTGTCCGGTCTGGCAATGTTTGCACTGGGTACCGCCGATCGCTGGTTTCTGGCTGGAAATGTCAGCCGGGAGGAGATGGCACATTACGCAATCGCTGCAAAACTCGCCCTGGCAACAAGCCTGCTTGTTCAGCCACTGGGGCTTTGGTGGTATCCGAAGCGGCTTTCGGTTTTGCAGGAAGCTGACGGCATTGAGCGTAATGCCATGATGTGGACCGCAGGCTTCGCAATCCTTTGCGCAGGCGGAACAATGCTGCATCTCTCACTGCCTCTGTTTGTTGGCTGGGTCCTGCCAGTTGGTTATTCTCCCGCCCTTGTCTGGCTTCCCTGGCTTATTTTGATCATTGCCACCAATGAGTTGGTGGGCCTTTCCAATGCCGGTGCCTTATTGGCGAAAAACTCTGTTTCCGTCTTTGCAGTGAATTTCAGCGCCGCAATTCTTGTGATTTTACTCTACGCGCTGCTCATTCCCTTTTATGGCCTCACAGGAGCAATCATCGCCACGATTATCGCGCAGCTTTTCCGGCTTTGCACATTTGCCTTCATTTCCCGCAAGAATGCTCCGGTTCCCCTGTTATCGCTTTCTACAGCAATGATTGCAGCGGCAGCGCTGCTTCCTGCAATTGCGATGCCTTCCACACCAGGTACAGGTGAGACGATAGCGGCCATGACAGCTGTACCCCTGTTCACCTTGTTGGCTCTGGCAGCAACAAATCCGCGATATATTACCAAAGCAGGCAGTCGTCCAAGCCATGCCTGAAGCCATTACACGACTATCAAACCTCCCCGCGAAACTGCATTCGGGCTGGAAAACCCTCGCCGCCATCATTTGCTTTGCCGTAATTGGCATGTTGCCACTGCTTGCCATTTCCCACCCCGCCCTTGTCGTGCCGCTTGCTGCAGCGCCACTGGGGCTGATCATCATGATGCGCATACCGGTCTGGCTGGTTCTGGGGTTTGTCGCATTCACTTTTTTTCGGTTGCACGAAGCAATTCCCGCCCTCCTGCCACTTCGAATCCCTCAGCTTTTGGCAATCCCCACGCTTGTTGTGCTTTTATGGCATATCGGCATCAAACAAAGCATCCGGCCATTCTGGGGGCGGGAACTGACAGCTTTCAGCATTTTCTTTGCACTGGTGACTATTGGTATTCCGTTCGCCTCCGCGCCGGACATCGCCCTGAACACCTGGACTTCTTCCTACAGCAAGATTGTCATCATGACATTCTCAATTGCCTGGCTTCTGCGCAAACCAAACGATTTCCAGTTAGCCTCCTGGATGATTGTCGGCTCCGGAACCATTGTTTCCATCATCGCCATATCCAACAAAATGGCCGGTATCGGACTGGTCGAGGGCTCACGTGTCACCGTGGGAAGGGATATTGGCTCCGTCCTGGGTGATCCCAATGACCTGTCACTCGTTTTGACATTCCCGCTGTCTTTCGCAATGTCGATGATGATTACTAGAGGCGGCGGCATTAACCGGCTGATTGGTGCACTGGCAGTTGTCGCCATTATTTGGGCGATTATCAGCACCCAAAGTCGAGGCGGAATTCTGGGCATTCTTGCCGTTTCCGGGGTGGTCGGGTTGAGGGTAATAAAGTCGAAGCTCCTGCTCGGATCAATCGGGGCAGTTGCAATGGCTGGCCTTTTTGCCGTAGCCGGCATTTCAGACCGGGCCTCCGGAGGTGCCGCCGAAGATGGCATTGATGAAAGCGCGATGGGGCGCATCTGGGCCTGGACAGCAGCCCTCAACATGGCTTTGGCAAGACCGTTGACGGGTGTCGGCCTGTCAAATTTCATTCCGAATTTCTGGCTCTACACGCCGCACTGGACCGGGTTCAACAAGGCAGTCCATTCAACCTGGCTCGGCGTATTGGCGGAAACCGGTTGGCCGGGACTTATAGCCTTTGTCACCATGGTGGTAATCACCGTGCGACTTGCCATTAGGACATCGCGAATACTCAGCGAAGCGGACGCTCCGGTTCCGGTGCAGGTAAGTGCCTTCGCGCTGGTTTCCGGTCTGGCAGCCTTTTGCACATCGGGAACCTTTCTTACGCAGGGCTTCACCTGGCCGTTTTATATCCTGCTGGCGATCACCTCGGCAGTTTCCAACTATGCAAAGCCATTTGCAAAAAGCGAAAGGCAACAACCGGAAATACCGCAAATCCAAATAAAACAAAGGGTTTTCAGGCGTTTGGAAACTGGCACGCAAAATGCTGGAAGGTTGCAGGAACGATCCCGGCAACACTGAAAGGAAAGACAGATGTGCGGAATATTTGCAGCAACCGGCGAGAGCGCCGTCGCTGGTGTCCTCGTGGAAGGATTGAGACGCCTTGAGTATCGCGGTTACGACTCCGCCGGCATCGCCGTTTCAGGAGTTGACGGTATCAACGTACGGAAGGATATGGGCCCGGTCAGCGCCTTGGCGAGCTTATTGGAGCGCGACCCTGTAGCCGGTGAATGCGGGATAGCCCACACTCGCTGGGCTACCCATGGCGAACCGTCGACCCGCAACAGTCATCCCCACAGTGCCCCCGGGGTTACAGTGGTTCATAACGGTATAATTGAAAATCATGATGAATTGCGCAAGGAACTGGCAGGTCGCAAGGCCGAGTTCGTAAGTGAAACTGACAGTGAAGTCATCCCATGGCTGGTTCGCGAGGAAATCGCGCGCGGTGAAAAGCCGTGGGCTGCCCTGCAGAAAGCTGCCGCAAGATTGAGTGGTTCATTCGCAATTGCAATGTTGGCAGACGAAATGCCCGGAGAGATTTTCGCTATCCGTAAGGGCAGCCCGCTGGTTACCGGATTTGTTCAGGGAAAGGCATACCTGTCGTCAGACCTGAATGCTCTTGCAGGGATCGCAAGGCTTGCCATTGCCCTTGAAGATGGAGACAGCGCCCGGATAACGCCTGATGCAATCGAAATACGTGATGAGGCCGGGCGCCTTGTGAACCGCCCGCTCCTTCCGGTTGATGAAACCGCAACCACATATGACATGGGCCTGCATGAACATTTCATGGCAAAGGAAATTTTTGAGCAACCTGAAGTCGCCGCGCAGATTGATGCTGCCTACCATGACGGAACTTTGATGGACGAGCTTCTGTCAATCGACTTCTCAAGGGTTCGGCGGATCAATTTCGTGGCTTGTGGCACTTCCTATTATGCGGCTGCAGTTGCACGCCATTGGATGCAACAGCATGCCGGCATTGAATGCGCTGTTCACGTGGCATCGGAATACCGATACGAACCCTTGCCGCAGTTCTACTCCGGCGAGGTTGCGGTCCTGATTTCCCAATCCGGAGAGACCGCAGATACGCTTGCCGTGATGGAACGGTTGATGGCAATGGGAATGCCCGTAATTGGCGTTGTCAATGACCGCAACTCCACATTGGCCCGCGAAGCGGACATGACGCTTCCCTTGTTGGCGGGCCCCGAAATCGGTGTTGCCTCCACAAAGGCGTTCACGGCACAACTAATGGTTCTCGCGCACCTTGCTGTGCATTCTACCGGCAAACGCTTTGGTGCCAATGCCAGTACCGGACGCATGCGGGACCAATTGGCATCCGTTCCTGATCTGATTGCAAAGGCACTAATGGGAGAGAGAGCGGTTGTGGAAACAGCACAACAGATCCGCGAAGCCCGTAGCGCCCTCTTCGTCGGGCGCGGTCCGTTTCATGCCCTCGCCTGCGAGGGTGCGTTGAAACTGAAGGAAACCAGTTACATTCATGCAGAAGGATTTGCAGCCGGTGAACTCAAACATGGTCCTTTGGCACTGATAGACGAGGACATGCCTGTTTTCGCCCTGGCCGGTGACAGGGAAATGCTGCCCAAGCTTGCCTCCAACATTCGCGAAATCGCTGCTCGAAACGGACGCATTTATATCATTGGCGATCGCGATGCCATCCTCTCGATGAAGGAGGTCGCTATCGGCGCTATTACCCTTCCTTCTGCGCCGGATCTTACCAAGCCCATCATATCAGCGGTGCCGCTGCAATTGCTATCCTATCACGCTGCCGTACAGCGTGGTTTGAATGTTGACCGCCCCCGCAACCTCGCAAAATCGGTGACGGTAGAATGAGTGTTATAAGCTTGCGCCATTGGGCAAAATCCGGTGAAAGCCCGCTTGCCCGCATATTGTGGCGCGCCGCCAAGGCATTGAGATACGGTTCGGTGCCCTGCGTCGGCGCCATTCACGGACCACTTTACACTCTAAGCCGGGCCATAACAGGAGGCATTGGCTTCTTAGTTCGAACGACATGGACGACACCATTGTTTCAATCACGGTTGGAACAACCTGCCGAGAGACTGTATCTTTATGGCGGCATGCCGTTGGTGATG
>CAVQPI010000015.1:0-101566 GCA_963714735.1 uncultured Alphaproteobacteria bacterium | reverse complement strand
TGGGCGGTTTCGGTTTTCCGCTGATTGCAATCTACCGCTGGAACACGATTGCAGTCAGACCCAAACCGTTCGATTTGTTTACCCGTGGCCTGTTTGGTGCAATCATTGCCTTTATGAGTTTCGGCGCATTGATGCTGGCAACACGGGCTCGGCCAGGTGGCGGAAGTTGCAGCGCTCCGGGAAACATCCATCGTGTTTGGAACAGCGATTGCTGTGCTGGTACTTGGTGAACGCATCAACCTGACGCGCGTCATCATCATCTGCCTGATTGCCATTGGCGCAATCATTGTTGAAATCGGCTAGGCGATGCGGTCCGGCTTCAGAACTTGTGGCGTATATAGGCCTGGGCGGCAGCAAGTCGGGCAATGGGAACGCGGAAAGGTGAGCAGGAGACATAGTCAAGTCCAATCCCCTCACAGAAGTCGATCGAGTCGGGATCGCCCCCGTGTTCACCGCAAATGCCGATCTTGATATCCTGCCGGGTTTGACGTCCGCGCTCCGTGCCGATCCGCATCAGATCGCCAACGCCTTCCAGATCCAGTGAAATAAACGGGTCACGGTCAACCACGCCCTTTGCTTCGTAGGTTGGAACAAACTGGGTGGCATCATCGCGGGAAATACCGAAGGTCGTCTGGGTCAGATCATTTGTTCCAAAAGAGAAAAACTCGGCGGTTTCTGCAATATCGCCGGCCCGGATCGCGGCTCTGGGCAATTCGATCATTGTCCCTACCTGATAGGTAAGTTCCTCTCCGGTTTCCGTCTGAACCTGCGATGCGACACCGTCTATTGTCGCCTTCACATAGTCCAGTTCCCGCTTGAGACTGACAAGCGGCACCATGATTTCCGGAATAACCTTGTTGCCAGTCTTGTGCCCGGCTTCGACAGCGGCCTCGAAAATGGCGCGGGCCTGCATTTCGGCGATCTCGGGATAAGATATCACAAGACGGCAGCCACGGTGGCCCAGCATCGGATTGAATTCATGCAGCGCATTGGCCCTAGACTTCAACCGCTCGACTTCAATGCCCATACTAGCCGCGACCTGTTTGATGTCTGCCTCATCATGGGGCAGGAATTCATGAAGCGGCGGATCGAGCAGACGGATTGTCACCGGCATCCCGGCCATGATCTCGAACAGTTCGACAAAATCGGCGCGCTGCATGGGCAGGAGTTTGGCGAGCGCCGCACGGCGCTCTTCCTCGCTGTCAGCTATAATCATTTCACGGACCGGGCGGATGCGATCGCCTTCAAAGAACATGTGCTCGGTCCGGCACAGACCGATCCCCTCGGCGCCGAAGGAACGCGCCGCCTTTGCCTCTTTTGGCGTGTCGGCATTGGTGCGAACACGCATGCGCCTGATTTCATCGGCCCATTGCATCAACGTTCCAAAAGCGCCCGAGAGTTCCGGCTGCTCCATCAACACTTTGCCGGCGAGGACTTCGCCCTTCGCTCCGTCAAGGGTGATGATATCTCCCTTTTTGAAAACCCGACCCTTGGAGGTCAGTTCGTTGTTGGCATAGTCGACCTTGATCATGCCCGCCCCGGAGACGCAGGGCTTGCCCATACCGCGGGCAACGACGGCAGCGTGGCTGGTCATTCCGCCGCGCTGGGTAAGAATGCCCTGCGCCGCGTTCATTCCATGGATATCTTCGGGGCTGGTTTCCACACGGACAAGGATGACATCATGTCCCTGGGCTTTCATTTTTTCCGCTTCATCCGGATTGAAGACGATAATGCCGGTGGCGGCGCCCGGAGATGCAGGCAACCCGGTTCCTATCACATCACGCACCGCACCTTCAGCAATGGTCGGATGCAGGAGTTGGTCAAGCGTAGCCGGATCAACTGCGCAAACAGCATCCTCCTTCGTAATCAGGCCCTCTTCGGCCATATCGACCGCCACCCGCATGGCGGCCCTTGCCGTGCGTTTGCCGTTGCGGGTTTGCAGCATCCACAACTTGCCGCGTTCTATGGTAAACTCCACATCCTGCATCGCACCGTAATGGGCCTCGAGTTTGCGTGCGATGGCGTGGAGCTCATCGAATGCATCAGGCATCAGTTTTTCCAAAGAGGAAAATTCAGAGCCGTTGGCAATGCGTGATGCTTCGGTCAGATCCTGCGGGGTTCTGATACCGGCTACAACATCCTCGCCTTGGGCATTGACCAGAAACTCACCATAGAGCTTGTTTTCACCGGTCGAGGGATTTCGGGTGAAGGCAACACCGGTTGCGGATTCTTCACCCATATTGCCGAATACCATGGCTTGAACAACGACCGCAGTTCCCCAATCGGACGGTATGCGGTTGATGTTGCGGTAGATCACTGCCCTCTGGTTCATCCACGATGAAAACACCGCCGAAATAGCACCCAGTAATTGTGCCCGCGGGTCCTGGGGGAAATCCTCATCCAACTCGTCGCAGATCAGCGCCTTGTAGCTGTCGATTACCTTACGCCAATCTTCAGCGGTCAGGTCTGTGTCGTTCTCATATCCGCCCGAGGCCTTTGCATCGTCGAGGATTTCTTCAAAGAAATCGTGCTCGATGCCCATCACCACATCGGCATACATCTGGATAAAGCGGCGGTAGCTGTCATAGGCAAACCGTTCATCGCCGGTTTCCCGGCCAATGGTAACCACCGTCTCGTCATTAAGGCCAAGGTTCAGAACCGTATCCATCATCCCGGGCATGGAGGCCCTTGAACCGGAGCGAACGGAAAGCAGTACCGGCCTGTCGCTGCTGCCAAATTTGCGCCCGGTCAACTGTTCGATATGGCCAAAGGCAGCATTCATGGACTTTTCGAGGTCAGGCGGCAGCGTCTTGTCATTGGCATAAAACCAGGCACAGGCCTGCGTGGAAATAATGAAACCGGGCGGGACCGGCAGGCCGAGCTTCGACATTTCGGAAAGGTTTGCACCCTTGCCGCCCAGAAGTTCGGAAGCTGACGCATCGCCCTCGGCAGTGCCTCCCCCGAATGTGTAAATCCATTTTGTCATATCGGCCCAGTTTCCGATTTCTCAGAGTGCCATCGCGAATGGCTGGCTTTCATCTTGCACAATGGCGAAAAGCACGCAATCCAAAATGCCGCAATGCGGCAATAGATTTCGATCTGAAAGCATCATACACCCCAAATCAACGGGCCGTGGCTACAGTTTGTGCAAAAAAAAGGTTCCAGCAGGAAAAACAGCCGGTTTTTACTTCAAGAAGGCAGAATTATAAGGCTGTAGAAACAGACGAAGCCGAATTCATCCCGCTTCGCGAATTTGTTCAGCCTGCTCAAGATCGACCGAAACCAGCTGGCTGACCCCTTGTTCGGCCATCGTAACGCCGAACAGGCGGTTCATCCGCGCCATGGTGATCGGATTGTGCGTGATGATGACAAAGCGCGTATCCGTCGACGCAGCCATCTCGTCCATCAGGTTGCAGAACCGTTCGACATTGTGATCATCGAGCGGCGCATCGACCTCGTCGAGCACGCAGATCGGCGCCGGATTGGTCAGGAAAACCGCAAAGATCAGCGCCATCGCAGTCAGTGCCTGTTCCCCGCCGGAAAGCAGCGTCATGGTCTGCGGCTTCTTGCCGGGCGGCCGGGCAAGAATTTCGAGGCCCGCTTCAAGCGGATCATCGGATTCGATCAGTTGCAATTCGGCCGTGCCACCGCCAAACAGATGGGTGAACAGGCGCTGTGAACTGCTCATTGACCACATCGAACGCTTCGAGCAGACGTTCACGGCCTTCCTTGTTGAGGCTGGCGATCCCTGAGCGCAGCGCGAATCGCCTCGATCAGGTCATCACGCTCGGAAATCAGAGCATCACGCTGCTCGGAAATTTCAGTCTGCTCGTCCTCGGCGCGCAAGTTGACGGCGCCAAGGCGCTCGCGTTCGATCTTCAGCTTCTCAAGTTTTGCCTCGACGCTGGCAAGTTCGGGCAAGGGGGTGTCTTGAGCAAGCTCAGCAAGAGCCAGTGTTTCATGCGGCTGACATTCCATTTCCTCGGTGATGCGAGCTTCCACCTCACTTCGGCGCTCTTTGGCGGCATTGACGCGCTCTTCCGCGCGCGCACTTTTCTCGCGGGCTTCAGACAGCGCAACAATCGTATCCTTGGCCAATTTGTCTGCTATCGCCAGATCGGTCTCGGCAGTTGCCAGGATATCTGCGGCCTCCTTGCGGACGGCCTCTGCCTTTTCAACCTCAAGGGAAACCTGACGACGTTTGGCGGCAACCTGATCGGGTGAATCCTCGATTTCCTGAAGGTCCTTGATCGTTGCCTCCAGCCGATTGTTCAACTGGTTGATCTGCTTTGACGCATTTTCTATCCGGCGCTGCCAGTTGCCACGCTCAACCTTGATGGTTTCAAGCCTGCGGCCACGGGCCTCGGCTTCACGCGAAAGCCCCTCAAACTCAGCCCGTATCTCCGCCATGGCGGCGCGATCCTGGGCAACTTCGGTTCGTGAAGCGTTGAGTTCATTCTCAAGGGCCGTGATATCGGAAAGACCGGCAAGCTGTGCCTCGGCATCACCGAGCGCGGCGAGTGCCTCCTGCGCATCCGTGGACAGCCGGTTCTTGGCCTCTTCGAGCGCGGACTTGCGTGAAGTGTACTGACTGGCCGCACGTTCGGCGACACTGATTTCCTCTCGCACATCGCCCAGTTCCTTTTGGGCGACCCGCCAGTTTTCGCGCATGTCGCGGGCATTTTGTACGGCGGCAGCAGCCTTCTGCTTCATTTCCTCGTGCTTGGCCTCTGCCTCACGCAGCACTTTGGTTGCCTCGATGGCTTCCTTGTCAAGTTCAGCCAGTCGGTTTTTCTGGGCGAGGCGCTGTGCGGCTGCGGTTGGCGCATCACTTGAGGCCTGATACCCGTCCCAGCGCCACAAATCACCGTCGATGGAAACAAGGCGCTGCCCCTGTTTAAGCAAAGCCTGCACCGCTTTTCCGCTGGAGCGTTCAACAATCCCTATTTGCGAAAGCCTTCTTGCGAGTTCGACCGGCGCTCTCACAACAGAAGAAAGCGGCTTGCAGCCATCGGGCAGATCGGCCGGTTCAAATGTGCCTTCAACTGACTGCCAGCGCACTGGCGCTGATGCATCGGCTGAAACATCAAGGTCTTCACCAAGGGCAGCGCCGAGCGCCTTTTCAAAGCCGGGTTCAACCCTGATTTTCTCAACAATGGCGGGAAAGAGATCCTGCCCACCCTGATTAAGAATCCTGTTGAGGGTCCGCGCTTCGGTTTCAATAGAGCCCAGCTTCTGTCTGAGTTCGGCTATTGGGCCGCGCATTTCGCGTTCATCGGCTTCCACTTTCTCTGCAGAAATTTCGGCAGAAGAAAGATCGCCTTCTGCATCAGCAACGCGCTTTTCAAGCATTACTGCCCGGTTCCGGATATCTTCCGCACCAGCGAAACGAGCAATCTGGCTGCCCACTTCAACCAGTTCAGCATCAACGCGTTCCATCTGTTCGATGATACGGCGGCGGCGGTCTGAGGCGTCCTTGATGTTGCGCTCAAGAAGTGATTTTCGCGTGGTTTCCTCGGCCACTTTCGTGGTGAGTTCACCGAATGCCTTTTCACTGACACCGAGCCGGGTTGCAGCTTCCTCCAGACGGGCTTTCGATTTGACTTCTGTTTCCCCCACAGAGTTCGAAGCGCGCTGCAGTTCTGCTTCTTCCTCGTCAAGGCGCGTGAGCATGTCTGTGTTTTCGGATGCCAGACGCTCCTCGCGCGCCATGTCCTCTTTCAACTGGGCAATGCGGGCTTCAAGTTCCGATTTGCGAGACGCCAGACGGGCAATTTCCTCATCAATCTGGTTGCGCGCAATGGTGACGCGCTGAAGGCTGGCCGCCGCCTTTGCCTCTTCTTCGCGAAGCGCTGGCATTTTGTGGGCGAGGATTGCCTGTGCCTTTGCAGCTTCCGCCTGAAGGGTGGCGCGCTCACCGACGGCAACGGTAGCTTCGGACAATTTGCTTTCGGCTTCAGCCTCTGCGGCTTTAGCGATGGTCCAGCGCAGGTGGAAGGCGAGCGCACTTGATTTACGGATGTCTTCTGATATCGCGCGGTATCGGTTGGCCTGACGGGCCTGCCGCTTCAGACTGTCGAGCTGGCTGTCAAACTGGTTGATGACGTCTTCCAGACGCTCCAGATTCTGGTCTGCCGCACGAAGGCGCAACTCCGCATCGTGCCTGCGCGAATGCAGACCGGAAATACCGGCAGCCTCTTCAAGCAGGGCGCGCCGGGCCTGTGGCTTGGCCGAGATCAACTCGCCAATGCGGCCCTGTCCGACCATGGAGGGCGATCGCGCGCCGGTTGAGGCGTCAGCAAAAAGAAGCTGGACATCCTTGGCCCGCACATCCTTGCCATTGATACGGTAAACCGAGCCAGACTCGCGTTCGATGCGCCGTGTCACCTGCAATTCATCGGCATCGTTGAAGGCGGCAGGAGCTGTGCGGTCGGAGTTGTCGAGAAAAAGGCCAACTTCCGCCGAATTTCGCGAAGGGCGATTACCGGAACCTGAAAAAATCACGTCATCCATGCCGGATGCGCGCATGTTCTTGTAGGAGTTTTCACCCATGACCCAGCGAAGGGCCTCAACCAGATTGGACTTGCCGCAACCATTGGGACCAACAACACCGGTCAGACCCTTTTCGATCAGAAATTCTGTGGGCTCGACAAAAGACTTGAAGCCGAGCACGCGGAGCTTGTTGAACTTCATCGCGGCAGTTCCTCGGAGTTGAGCAAGTGCCCGGGGCGCAAAGAGGCACCCGCCATGCCGTTCAAAGGTGCAATGACGCTCTGGGCGCAGTCACTTGCGCCCCGGCATGCTGAATCAGAGATAGCCCTCAATGGCCGCTGACATTTCTTCAACGGTAACTCGTCCACGGTATCTTTCGCCATTTATAAAGAAGGATGGTGTGCCATTGACACCAAACACTTCTGCCGCCTTTTTACGTGTGGCATTTACATTGTCGAGAAGCTCCTGATTTTTCAAGCAGTCCTCGAATGTCTCCTGTGTAAAACCTGCCAATTTGGCAATTTGAAGGAGAGCGGGGCGCGGATCTTCGGCGGTGGCCCATGTTTTCTGCTGTTTGAACAGCACTTCGGTCATGGGATAGTGAAAATCATTACCGGCACATCTGGTCAGCATCGAGGCGGCGTAAGCCCGTGCATCCAGCGGAAATTCGCGGAATGCCATGCGAACCTTGCCGGTATCGATAAAATTTTCCTTCAGGGAGGGCAGAACATCATTGTGGAAGGTTGCACAATGCGGGCATGTCATAGACGCATATTCGATGATTGTGACAGGCGCGTCTTCCTTGCCGATGAAAATATCGGCCAGCGGGCCGGGATTCATCAGGTCAGACAGGTCTTCGGCCCTAGCCTCGGAAACCACCTCGAGCGGGGCATTCCTGCCGCCAAACCAGTAGGCACCGGCACCAAGCGAAAGGGCTGCTGCGGACGTCTGAATCATCATACGACGGGAAAGTTTCATAAGGTGCTCCATAGACCTGAAAATGTTACATGCGGAAAGCTGCGTTACAGTCCCCTATATCGCCCAGATAATTGAGCGCGGCAAGCGGACAGAGCTAGCCTTCTTTTTGTCACTTCATTTTGACAAGACAAGCCTGAACCTCGGCTGAACAGCAGATTCAGGTGTTTTTGCCTTCATTTTTTCGTGAATATACGCCCTGCCCGAAAGCCTCAAGGCGTTTGCGCAATTCCGGATCCTCGATATGGGCAAGCACTTCAGCCAGTTTGCGCTTTTTTTCAGGCGACAGTTCGCTAGCAATTTGCCGGCGCTCCTGCCTTTGCAGGACCGGTTTTTGAACAATCCGGATGCGATCCAGCGCCTGAAATCCGAAGAAAAGATTGATCCGTTCCAATACTTGAATGGTTTCGTGCTGAAAAAACAGGGCTTTTGCACCCTCGCATGCCACAACCAGCATGCCCGGCCTGAAGGGTTCCAGGTCATCCATTCGCCGCGGCCATACAATTTTTTCCGGCATCGTGCTGCCAGCATAATCGGGCCCGACGATATCTTCCCAGCCTGCAAGAAGTTCCATGGTCATGCCGGTGCGCCGAGTCACAACGTCTGACAGGATATCGCCCAGCAATTCGCTTACCTGGCGCGCTTTCGTCTGCTGCCAGGAGGGATAATTTGCCATTGGTGGTTTTTTATCTGTTGATGACACGCAACCAAAGCCTTGATTTGCCGGTGAACAGCCCGATGCTTGGGGGATGAATAAACCAAATCCGACCAAACGCAAAACGCAAGAGCGCCCGACCGGGTTTTCCGATGCCCTGCTTGATTGGTATGACCGCCATGCGAGAACCCTGCCCTGGCGCATTCCGCCACGCGAAGGGCTGGCCGGAAAGCGACCCGATCCCTATCATGTCTGGCTCTCAGAGGTCATGTTGCAGCAAACTCAGGTTGCCACGGTACGTGATTATTATCTGAAATTCCTGGCACTCTGGCCGACGGTTCATGACCTTGCAGCCGCCGAAACCGAAGAGGTCATGAAGGCATGGGCGGGCCTTGGGTATTATTCACGGGCAAGAAACCTGAAAAAATGCGCCACGACCGTTGCTTTTGAAATGAATGGCGAGTTTCCGGCAAAGGCAGCCGAATTAAAGGGGCTTGCAGGTATTGGCGACTATACCAGCGCTGCAATAGCTGCCATTGCCTTCAATGAGCCGGTGGCGGTTGTTGATGGCAATATAGAGCGGGTCATTACCCGGCAATACAGGATTGATAAGCCGGTTCGCATTTCCAAGCCGCAGATCCGAGAACATGTACAGGCACTCTTGCCACATGAACGCCCGGGCGACTTTGCCCAGGCCATGATGGATCTGGGAGCAACGCTTTGTTCACCCAAACGCCCGGCCTGTTCACTTTGTCCGGTGAGTGGCTCCTGTGCCGCGCATCAATCCGGTGACATGGAGCTTTACCCTGTCAAAGCACCGAAATCTGAAAAGCCGACGCGAAAGGGCACCGCATTTGTCATCCGGGATAAGGACGGGTCGGTTTACCTGCAAAAGCGAACAGACACCGGGCTTTTGGGCGGGATGAGCGAAGTTCCCGGCACGAGATGGACATCACGTGCGGACGGGGAAACAGGCGAAAGCGCCCTGCCCTTTTCCGGAGACTGGAAGAGCGCCGGTCTTGTCCGCCACACCTTCACCCATTTCCACCTGGAACTTGAAGTATGGGCTATCTGCCTTGATGCGGACACCAAATTTGACGGCACCTTGAAAAACGGATGGTGGTCTCAACCCGGTGATCTTGGCAGCGAGGCCTTGCCAACTGTCATGAAAAAGGCAATTGCCGTTGCTATTCCGAACGCCTTCAGGAAGTGATCAGAGGAACCGAGCTTGGCAATTCAACACATCGTCTTCGATATCGGCAGGGTACTGATCCACTACGATCCCGAAATTCCTTTCTGCCGGATTATTCCTGATGAGGAAGAAAGGCGATGGTTTTTTGAAAATGTCTGCACCGGGGCATGGAATATCGAACAGGATCGCGGCCGGAGCTGGGCAGAAGCTGAAACCCTGCTGATCAGTGCGCATCCGGACCAAACTGAGAATATCAGGGCGTTTCGCAGGCACTGGCATGAAATGGTCCCGCATCACCATGAGCCGAGCGTTGCAGCGCTGCACAGGCTGATTGATAAGGGGTATGACGTGACCCTGCTGACCAATTTCGCCTCCGATACGTTTCGCGAGGCACAGGAAAGGTTCGAATTCCTGAAACGCCCGCGCGGGGTGACCGTTTCGGGCGACATTGGCCTGATCAAGCCTGATCCTGCCATCTATAAACGCCATGTGGAGGCGTTTGATCTCGACACGCAGGGCATCCTCTTCATTGATGACAGCGCAGCAAACATTGAGGCGGCAAGGAGTGCGGGCTGGCAGTCCATTCATCTTGTTGACCCTGCCGGAATCGACGCCGAACTCGCGCATCACGGCCTTTAATGCAGGCCTATGCCAATATGCGGGCAAACGAAAACGGCCCTGCTGGAGGCAGGACCGCTTTTCATTTGAAACCCAAGGGTTTCGAGCCTGGTTCAGGGGCTTTTCAGGTCAGGCGCCAGCAGCAAGAACCTCGCTGCGGTAGCGTTTTCTGATTTCATCGATCTGGGTAAGGTTTCCGGCTTCCTCGGTATGCCAAAATGTCCAGCCGTTACAGGCATCAAGGCCCTGCACCTTTGCACCCATCTTGTGAATCGAAGCGGTCTCGCCATCTAATTCAAGGGAGCCGTCGATACGCACCGTTGCCGTCCAGCGTTTCCTGCTGTCAAATAGCTGCGTACCGGCAGAAAGCAGGCCGCTCTCGATGAGGGCCCCGAAGGCAACGCGCGGTTCGGCGCGTTTTCCGGTGGTGACGGCGAGGGTTGGCTTGTCGATCACTTCAACGGCTGCAATACGCGCGGTAGCTGCATCAATATAATCCTGCTGACGCTCGATTCCGACAAAATTCCTGCCAAGGCGCTTGGCGACGGCGCCAGTTGTTCCCGAGCCGAAAAACGGATCGAGGATCACATCACCCGGCTTTGTCGAGGACATCAGCACACGGTGCAGCAGCGCTTCGGGCTTCTGGGTCGGATGGACCTTGTTACCATCCTCATTCTTCAGACGCTCATGGCCGTTGCAGATCGGAAACAGCCAGTCCGAACGCATTTGCACCTCGTCATTGGCCATTTTCATGGCGTCATAATTGAAGGTGTACTGCTTGGCGTTCTGGTCCCTGGACGCCCAGATCATGGTCTCATGGGCATTGGTAAAACGGCGGCCACGGAAATTGGGCATCGGGTTGGTCTTGCGCCAGATCACATCGTTAAGGACCCAGTATCCAAGGTCCTGAAGCACAGTTCCAACCCGGAAAATGTTGTGATAGGAACCGATTACCCAGATGGTGCCATTAGGTTTGAGCACCCGGCGGGCGGCAAGCAGCCAGGCCCTTGTAAAGGCATCATAGGCGGCAAAGTCGGAGAACTTGTCCCACTCATCATCCACCGCATCGACCATTGACTGGTCCGGGCGGTGCAGATTGCCTTCCAACTGAAGATTGTATGGCGGATCTGCAAAGATCACATCAACCGAATTTTCAGGAAGATTTTCCAAAGCGGCAACGCAGTCTCCCTTGATGATGGAATTCATCCAGACGGGGGAAGCGGAAGATTTACCGACACGGTTCTTGGCATGATCGCCAGAACGGATTTCGGCCAGACTCAAAACACTCATGGCTCACCAATACGCAAAACTATCGTGCGCTTATGGTTACCGATCAAGGTTAAGGAAGGGTTGACCGATTGTATAAAGTTCGAACCAGGGCAACCAAACCCTACTCAGTGTCGTAGGGACCTTCATCATAACCGACATAAATGATGATGTTTTCCCTGTCGGGACGCGGTATCGAAATATTATTATCAACGTATGAGAAAGAGCCGTTGCGCTCGCCCGCGGGAATATTTGCCTGGATCTGGTGCAATTGGCTGTAGAGGACAGTATCGCCCTGGGTCACGGCTACCCTGACGGGCATGGGGAAGCTTCCGGTTTCCCCGCTTGGGCCGCTGAGATAGCGCCCCCTGACACCGACACGGATATTGATATTGGGACCGGCAGAATTGCATTCGCGTGCGATTTCGGAGATCGTCGCCCGGTAACGGAGTTTGGAACTGGCGTCTTCATCATCAGCCGAAACACCTTTGGGATAAACGTTGTAGGTTTCAGTGCCGGCCCGCAGAACCGCCTTTGGGCAATAGGCCCGGGGATCCTGAATTTCATCCTCCCGAGGAATGTTTGCCATTTGCGGAGCCCCTCCCGGGGTCACATTGAGTGTATCATCGACCGTGTTGGTACCCGATGAATTGCAGGCTGCCAGAAGCATTCCTACCAGGGCCAGGCCTCCTGCCTTTTTCAAAAAAGAGGCTACCTGGACTTTTCCGCAGTTTCGCGTTTCCAAAGTGTCTTTTGAAGTCATTACAACGCCCATTTGATCCCTACGCCTGCCGGTTTACTGTTTCTGCCTTCAACTGAAGCCGTGAGCGCGTCTCCTATAACAGCTTGAGGGCGAAATTGCGAAGCACAAAACCGCCATAAGCCCACAGGGCATTAACAAGTCGGCCCAGACGCGTTCATGAGACTGTTTTGTTCCGATTTCCTGCGAAAGGGGTTTTGTGAAATGGGTTTCTTGCAGCAGACGACTTGAAAGGCTAAAAGTCCGCGAAACCAATTTGGCTGCAAGTTCCCTGCAGCCACTTCTTAGGCAGGATTCGGATTATGAAGTATGTCAGTACACGCGGCGAAGCGCCTGTCCTGCGTTTCAGCGATGTGTTGTTGCAGGGCCTTGCGCGAGATGGCGGGCTTTATGTTCCGGACCAGTGGCCCGTATTGCCACTCACCACCATTTCTGCAATGGCCGGGCAACCCTATGGAGATGTTGCAAAAACCGTTCTCGCTCCGTTTGTCGAAAACGAAATCCCGAAGGCGGATTTCCATGCCATGATTGACGAGGCATATGCGACTTTTCGTCATGAAGCGGTGACTCCACTAGTCCAAATTGCCCCTAATCATTTTGTTCTGGAGCTGTTTCACGGGCCAACGATGGCGTTCAAGGATGTTGCCATGCAGTTGCTGGCCCGACTGATGGATCATGTTCTGGCAAAGCGCAACGAATACGCCACTATTATCGGTGCCACATCAGGCGATACCGGCGGGGCTGCGATTGAAGCATTCAAGGGACGAAAGAACACGGAAATGTTCATCCTGTTTCCTGACGGAAGGGTTTCGGACGTGCAACGCCGCCAGATGACGACCGTTGACGATGCGGCGGTTCATCCGCTCGCAGTCAAGGGTAACTTCGACGATTGCCAGGCACTGGTTAAGGCGCTGTTCAATGACCACGGGTTTCGCGATGAAGTCCAGCTGTCTGGCGTCAACTCAATAAATTGGGCCCGCATCATGGCCCAGATCGTCTATTTCTTTTACGCAGCAACAGCGCTAGGCGCTCCCTTGCGCAAGGTTTCCTTCAGTGTGCCGACCGGAAATTTCGGTGATATTTTTGCCGGTCTGGTTGCCAAGCGCATGGGCCTGCCGATCGACATGCTGGTGATCGCCACCAACTCGAATGACATTTTGACACGCTGCATGGAAACTGCCAGATACGAAGTAACAGGGGTTTCACCGACCATATCTCCCTCAATGGACATACAGGTTTCCTCGAATTTCGAACGCCTGCTTTTCGATGCCCACGGGCGGGACGGAGCGGCTGTTTCCAGGATGATGGACAGCCTGAAACAGTCCGGCTCCTTTTCCATTGGTGATGAGGCATTCGATTCCATTCAGAGGGAATTTTCAGCCGGAAGGAGCGATGAGATCACTACGGCGAAGGTGATCCGCGAGACACTGGAGAAGTCCGGTTACCTGCTGGACCCCCACACTGCCGTTGGCGTCAAGGTTGCCCAAGAGCAGGCGCACGTCGGAGTGCCGATGATCACGCTGGCAACAGCCCATCCGGCCAAATTTCCCGATGCAGTGAAAGATGCCTGCGGAATTCATCCCGACCTGCCGAAATGGCAGGGAAACCTTATGAGCCGCGCAGAGAAATTCGAGATCATCGAGAATGATGAAGCGGCGCTCAAGGCCATGATCAGAAAAGTTTCGGCAAGTAAATAGTTATCCGACCCGGTTGGCAAAGTGCGCGCAGATCATTACGCTGCGAAGATTGCCCGGGAGGAGGTTTCATAACCAGTTATGAGTATTGAAATTAACAAGATGGGGAACGGTCTGACCGTCGCCCTCAATCACATGCCGCATCTGGAAACGGTTGCCTTCGGAACATGGGTCAAGGCAGGCGCTAGAAACGAGAAGGAAGACCAGCACGGGATTGCCCATCTGCTTGAGCACATGGCCTTCAAGGGCACCCGCCAGCGTTCGCCCAGGCAGATTGTTGAGGAAATCGAAAATGTGGGCGGCGACATCAACGCCGCCACCAGTGTTGAAACCACAGCCTACCATGCGAGAATGATGGCTGACGATATTGATATGGGCATGGACGTCCTGCATGACATCCTGCGCAATTCGGTTTTCGACGAAAAGGAATTGCTGCGTGAAAAGCACGTTATCCTTCAGGAAATCGGTGCTGCGCATGATCTCCCGGACGATCTGGTCTTCGATATTTTCCAGGATGCCGCCTATGCAGGTCAGCCGATCGGGCGCCCCATCCTTGGCACGCCTGAAACGGTCTCGGGCTTTTCACGGGACAATCTGACTACCTACATGAACGATCATTATCGCGGGCCGAACATGGTTGTATCGGCGTCGGGGAAGATCGACAGCTCATCGCTGATGAAAAAGATCGAGGAGCTTTACAGCGATTTCGCCGGGGATCTTTCGATTGAACCGCCTTCGGCAAAATATGTTGGCGGCCAGGCGCTGGTGGAGCGCGATACGACCGAGACACAGATCATCATCGGCTTTGAGGGGCGTGCTTACCAGGCCAGGGATTTTTACGCCTCGCAATTGTTGTCAATGATCCTCGGCGGGGGAATGTCATCTAGGCTGTTCCAGGAAGTGCGCGAAAAACGCGGTTACTGTTATTCGATCTTTGCCTTCAACTGGAGTTTTTCAGACACCGGGATTTTCGGCATCAATGCGGCAACTGGTGAAGAGGACCTTCCCAAATTGATGCCGGTCATTCTTGATGAACTGAAGCGGGCTGCCGATGATATCAGCACAGAGGAAGCAGACCGCGCACGGGCTCAAATCCGGTCAGGCCTGATGATGAGCATGGAAAGCCCTGCGGCCCGCGCGGGTACCATCGCGCGCCAGTTGCTCCTGTTTGGCCGTACCATATCAAACGAGGAACTGATGGAACGGCTTGAGGCTATATCCGCCGAAAGGCTTCGCGATTTAGCAGGGCGACTGTTCACCGAAAGCACCCCAACCATTGCTGCTGTCGGTGACATTCGTCATGTCATGGACCAGAATGCAGTTTCGCAGGCGCTTGGGGTGAAAACCCATGAGGCAGCTGAATAAAGCCGGTGTGCAGCTTGGAAACGGCTGGCACAAAAATAGACAAAATATCCCTTTGGCCACAGCGGTTTGAAGCGTTATACAACTGGTCGAAGACTTCAACACGGTCCGCCCGGGTTGTTGTTGGGTGCAATGACAAGGTGGCATTTATTGGCTGAAGCGCATACTCAGATCCGGAACGGTTTCGGCATTACGCGTCTCATCGCCTTGCGTATTCAGTTGTGTTTGACTGCGCTTTTTTTGCTGGTCCTGCTGACGGCCGGCTCCGCCTTTGCCCTGGAACCGATCAGTGTATCGAAGGATCTCAAGGCGATCGACATCACCAATGCCGGAGACTGGTATCGCGGCCTTGACGGGTCGCTGAAAGTATCCACCGCTCCCGACCGGGACGGCATTGTGCGCCGGGTTGAAATCCGCCCAAAGAGCAGCACTGGAAACACCAACTGGTTCGTGTTTTCGCTCGCCAATGATTCCAGCGAGCAGATCGACCGCCTGATCGTCGCCCCCCATTACCGGCTGGTGGAATCCGGCCTGGTCTGGCCGGACCTCGACTCGCAGCGGATCACCGCCATCACACCCAGTGAAGGCTTTACCCTGGAGGAACAGGACGACCGCGAGGCAGATGTTTTTCTGATTACTCTGAACCCGGGCGCTGTCATCACGCTTATTGCCGAACTCAATACAGCCAAGTTGCCCGAACTGGTTTTGTGGGAACCGTCCGCCTACAAGGACACAATCAACAGCCTTACACTTTACCGCGGAATTGTGTTGGGAATTTCCGGTCTGCTTGCCGTCTTCCTGACCATCCTCTTTGTCGTCAAGGGAACCACAATTTTCCCTGCCACGGCCGCACTAGCATGGGGTGTTCTGGCGTTCATATGTGTTGACTTCGGTTTCTGGGATCGTGTCATCAGCATCACGCAGACCTCTGAGCGGTTCTGGCGTGCGGGGGCAGAGTTGCTGCTTGCGGTGGGAATATTGCTGTTTGCCTATTCCTACCTTCGCCTGAACCGCTGGCACCGTAACTACACTTTCATCACATCGGGATGGCTGCTTGGGCTGGCCGCGCTCTTTGGCTTTCTGTTTTTTGAGCCTGCTGTTGTTTCGGGACTGGCAAGATTTTCCTTTGCCGCCACCATCGCCGGCACCTCGCTGGTTATTGCCTTCCTCGCCTTCAAGCGTGATGACCGGGCGATCATGCTTATCCCTATTTGGCTGCTGACAATTGCCTGGCTGTTTGGCGCCTGGCTCACAGTGACCGGCAGGATCGCCAATGACATTATCCAGCCGGCGCTCGGGGGTGGTCTTGTTCTCATTATCCTGCTGATGGCTTTCACTGTGCTGCAGAACGCCTTTGCCGGCGGTGCGCTGGCCCAAGGCATTGTCAGTGATGCCGAACGCCATGCGCTGGCCCTGACCGGTTCGGGTGACATTTTGTGGGACTGGGAGTGCGGTCGCGATACAATCCATACGGGGCACGGCCTTGCCGAAACCCTGGGCCTGCCGCCCAAGGAAATCAACGGCCCACTGCAAAAGCTGCGAAACCTCATTCACCCCAATGATCGTGAGCGGTTTCAGGCAACGCTCGAGAGCATCCTTGAGCACAAGCGCGGGCGCATTGCACAGTCATTCAGGATCTGCGGCGATGGCGGGCATTATCACTGGTTCAGGCTTAAGGCGCGGCCGATGCTGGATACCGATGGCAATGTCATCCGGTGCATAGGTACGCTCACCGATATCAATGACAACAAGAACGCCGAAATCCGGCTGTTGCAGGACGCCGTGAAGGATAACCTCACAGGGCTTGAGAACAGGGAATTGTTTGAAAACCGTCTCGACATGGTCATGCAACTGGCAGGACGCGGAATTGCTGTCAGGCCGACCGTATTCCACATCAATATTGACGAGTTCCGGGAGATCAATGCGGCAATCGGGTTTTCTGCCGGGGACACGATCCTCCTGACAGTAGCGCGCAGACTTTCGCGCCTGCTGGGGGCCGGCGATTCGATTGCCCGTCTCGGCGGCGACCAGTTTGCCATCCTGCTGCTTTCGGAAACCGAAGCGGACCGCATCGCCTCCTTTGCTGACGCCATTCGCAAAACCCTCGAGGCGCCCGTGGATTTTGCAGGCAAGGATATCGAACTTACCGCCTCGATCGGGATAGCAACCTGGACAAAGGATCAGATGAAGCCGGAAATCCTGATGCGGGATGCGGAACTGGCGACACTTCATGCCAAGCGGTTGGGCGGCAATCGTATCGAGCCGTTCAGACCCTCCTTCCGGAGCAGCAAGGATGACAGTATTGTTCTGGTTGATGATCTTCAGATTGCGCTCGACCAGCGGCAGATCGCGGTAAACTATCAGCCGATTGTCCGACTTGAGGATGGGTTTACCATCGGCTTTGAGGCACTGGTACGCTGGATGCATCCCAAACTCGGGCTTATATCACCTGCTGATTTCATTCCGGTGGCAGAGCGTTCCGGTCTGATAAACCGTTTGGGCCTATATGTGCTCAAGCGGGCGGTGGCGGATTTTGCCGCCATACACGCCGCCAATCCCGAGTACAGGCCCTATGTGAGTATCAATGTTTCCAGCCGGGAACTGCTTCAGGAAGATTTCGTTATCGGTGTCGGGTCCGTGCTGCAGGAGGCCGGCTATGATCCTGAAATGCTGAAACTGGAAATCACCGAAAGCATGGTGATGGAAAACCCTGAATACTCGAACCAGGTTCTTTCAAGGCTCAAAAATCTCGGCATAGGATTGCTTCTGGACGATTTTGGCACAGGCTATTCCAGCCTCGCCTACCTGATGCGCTTCCCGTTTGACACGATCAAGATCGACAGCTCGTTCATTCAGGCGAGGGAGCGCAAGGAACGGCTGATCGTCCTGCGCTCTATCATTGCCATGGCCCACGGGCTTGAGCAGACTCTGATTGCCGAAGGGGTCGAAAATGAAACCGATGTGACCGAACTCAACCAGCTTGGTTGCGAGTGCGCACAAGGTTTTTATTTTGGCGAGGCGATCAACGCCGATCAGGTGGAATCGATCATGCTGGAAGAGCTGAAACTCGCCGGGCAGTAACTTCCGCGAGCCGGAGAACAAAAACCTTTCGGATTTCCGTTGATCAGGCGTGTCCAGTTTCCGATGAGATAAGTGCGGGATCGATTCCCATCGATTTCATGACACGCATGTATTTTCCCGCGTCATCATCGCCGAAAATGATTTTCTCATCAGAAGGGCAGACGAGCCAGCCATTGGCAGCTATTTCCTCTTCAAGCTGACCGGCTGACCAGCCAGAATAACCAAGGGCGACCATGTGGCGCTCGGGGCCCTGACCGACAGCCAGATCCCGCAATATCTCCAGGGTTGCTGTCAGGCTAACGGCTTCGTTGATTTTCAGGGTTGTCTCAGCGCTGTAATCGGGAGAGTGAAGCACGAATCCCCTGCCCGGCTCCACCGGCCCGCCGGTATGAAGACTGCAGTTGGCCACCGAATTCTGCAGTTTCGGAATATCCTTCTCAGCGACGATTCCCAGCTTTTTCCAGAAATCGAGCGGAGTGGGCTCGCGAAGGATCTGGTTCACGATAAATCCCATGGCACCCTCGTCGGAATGGGCGCACAGGAACACGATGGAATTCTCGAAACGCTGGTCGCCCATTCGGGGCATGGCAATCAGAAAACTGCCTTCAAGCGTGTTGGAATGCTTCTTTTTGGCGTGTGTGGGCATCGTGGGCTTTCGTTCGTTTATGAAATCATTATTGCGCCAGACTGGCCTCATAATAAAGACCCAGACGCAAAACGGCAGGTTGCCGAGGTTTTTTTGTTCACGCGTGTGTGATCAAAACATCAAATCCGTTAATTCCGTCGTCATTTAAAGGCTGATAAAAGAATTTCATGAAAACACTGTCTGCCCAATTCCGCCGTCACAGCGTCCTTTTTGGCAGCCTGGCCTTTGGTCTGGCAATGCCGGTACATTTAGCTGGCGCCGCGTCCAGCCAATGGCAGGATCTGGGCGGAGGAGAGGCACGACTTGTTGCCACAAAAGATCCTGAAACCGGAAAACTGGACGGGATTATCGAGGTGCGACTGAAAAAAGGTTGGAAGACCTACTGGAAATCGCCTGGCGGCTCGGGAATTGCTCCTGAATTTGATTTTTCCGTTTCGCGTGCAGCGAGCATCGGGGAAGTTTCGTATCCGGTTCCCACATGGATAACCATTCCGGACGCCTCTTTCTACGGATACAAGGGCACTGTTTCCTTTCCTTTCACGGGCAAAGCCGACAGTCCCGATTCATCCATTCACCTCGAAATGCTTTTGGGTGTCTGTGAAGAAATATGCATCCCGGCGACAGCAGGTTTGGAAATTGACGCAGCAGCACTCAACCGCTCGGATCCAAAGGCTGAAGTCGCAATTGCGTTGGCCAAAAGCCACCTGCCAACAGCCCCTGTCGACGGCTTCAAACTCAATGCGGCCAGCCTTGAAGCCAAAACTATACGGGTGCAGGGCGAGGTTGACGGGAAAAACCCGCCCAAGGCAGTTATCGCCCTTGAAGGCGTTTGGATATCTGATCCCCACCCCATCGAAATCGATGAGAACGGGACCGGATTTGCCGTTTTCAGCGTCCCTGACTTTGTTTCGAAAACCATAAGAGGTGAAACTACTCTGCATTACACCTTGCTGGAGCATGATGAGACCAGTGCCGGAGGCAAGATGGCCCGTGCGGTCAATGGAAAGCTGAACCTCGGGGAAAACTGAACCTTGGGGAAAATATTTGTTAGTAAGTTGGCTGACTGACCTTTCCGTTTGGAAATACAGACCTATAAATCCGTTTGCACTAATTAGTTCACATTATTTTCAAAGGACATCTGGAGACATCAATGAGCATATCCGTGGGTGAAAAACTTCCCGAAGCCAGTTTCAAGATCATCGGTCCGGACGGTCCCGAGGCCATCAGTTCAAGCGAATTGTTCGACGGCAAGAAAGTTGTCATTTTCGGCGTACCTGGCGCATTCACGCCAACTTGCCATCACAATCATCTGCCGGGATTTCTGAAGCATCTCGATGAAATCAAGGCCAAGGGCGTTGATGATGTGGCTGTGATATCGGTCAATGACCATTGGGTCATGGATGAATGGGCTACATCCACGGGGGAAAGGGCAAAATCCATTATCTGTCGGACGGTGCGGCCGAATTCACCAAGGCAATCGGAATGGACATCGATCTCAGCGTAGCCAACATGGGTATCCGCTCGAAGCGTTATTCGATGATCATCCAAGACGGTACAGTCAAGGCAGTCAACATCGAGGAAGCTCCAGGCGTGGCTGAACTTTCAGGCGCTGCCGCCATACTTGAACAGCTTTAAATCTGATAGGTGCCCGACTTTTTGAAGGGTTCCATACCGAGGCGGGCGAGTTCGTCCGCCTTTTCATTTTCCAGGTGGCCAGCATGCCCCTTGACCCAATGCCACTCGACCGTATGGCCGTTGCGGGCATCATCAAGCTGTAGCCATAATTCTGCATTCTTGACCGGTTTCTTGTTGGCGGTGCGCCAATTGTTCTTCTTCCAGTTATGCACCCATTGGGTGATCCCGCCCTTAACATATTGGGAATCTGTATGAAGATGTACCTCGCAGGGACGCTTCAACTCGTTCAGGGCCATGATGGCGGCCAGTAATTCCATGCGGTTGTTTGTCGTTTCGGCTTCCCCGCCGCACAATTCCTTCTCGTGCTTGCCAAAACGCAACAAAGCTCCCCATCCGCCCGGCCCCGGATTGCCCGAGCATGCGCCGTCAGTCCAGATGTCAACGCGGGCCTTCATGCGGTATCAGCCCTTTGCAGGCCATAAAGAGTTGCCGAGTTTATACCCTGATGGAAAACCAGCTTCGCCAGATATTCCTTTGGGTCCTTTGGAGTTACCAGCGCACCCTCCGGCACGTTCAGCCAGTCATAAAGACGGGTCAGCAGGAAGCGAAGAGCCGAGCCTCGCGCCAAAAGCGGAAGCGCATCAAACTCGGCCTCCGACAAGGGCCTAACGCTTTCATAGCCGCGCACCAACGCCATTGCCCTTGTTGTGTTGAATGACCAGTCAGTTTCAAAACACCAGGCATTGAGGCAGGTTGCCAGATCATAGGCGAGAATGTCGTTACAGGCGAAATAGAAATCTATGATACCCGACAGCTTGTCTTTCAGGAAAAAAACGTTGTCGGTAAACAGGTCCGCATGGATGATGCCGCGAGGCAATGCCGACTGCCAGTTTGTTTCAAGATAATCCAGTTCGGCAAGAATGACGTCTTTCAAGCCCGCCTGGACCTCATTGGCACGCTCTTGAGACCTTTCAAAAAGCGGACGCCAGTCTTTCAGCGTCAGGGCATTTTCGCGCGTCAGGGCAAACCCTTCTGCGGCAAGGTGCATTTCGGCGAGTGCCTTGCCAACTTCACGACAATGATGAGGTAGCGGCCGGCGGATTTCGAAACCGTCCAGAAAGCTGATGATTGCGGTGGGCCGTCCGGCGAGGCTTCCCAACACCTCGCCATTTTTCATCTTTACCGGTTGGGGGCAATTCATCCCCTTTTCTGCAAGATGGTCCATCAGGCCAAGAAAAAACGGAAGATCGGCGGGATCAACCCGCTTTTCGTACAAGGTCAGGATGAAATTACCCGCATCCGTGGTCAGCATATAGTTGGAGTTTTCCACGCCACCGGCAATTCCCTTCAGCGAATGAAGGTCGCCGATATCATAAAGTTCCAAATGCCGTATCAGGGCATCATCACTAACATCTGTATAGACGGCCACGTCTCAGGCTCCGTTTACAAAAGCCATATCGGCCGGTAGCAGTTCAACATCCCTCAGGTCGCGGGTTACCGGGAAGTTTTCGCCTTCCTTTACAGTTTCAGCCAATTCAACTTCCACCCCGTAACGGCTCTTGAAAGCGTCGATGATTTCATTGACCAGAATTTCGGGAGCAGACGCTCCTGCGGACAGGCCAACGATTTTCGCTCCTTCCATTTCGTCCCACGGTACTTCGTTTACCCCCTGGACCAGAACGGCCTTTTTGGCACCGGCCTTGAGGGCCACTTCGACCAACCGCCTGGAATTGGAAGAATTGGGGGCGCCGACAATGAGGAAATGATCCGCATTTTCAGCCGCCAGCTTGACGACTTCCTGCCGGTTGGTGGTGGCATAGCAGATGGATTCTGCTGCGGGGTCGGTTAATTCCGGAAAACGTTGTTTCAACCGGTCAAGAATTTCCACGGTGTCATCAACTGAAAGGGTAGTCTGGGTGACATAGCCGAGCGCAGAAGGGTCCTCCGGGACATAGCTATCGGCCTCTTCAACGGTTTCAATAAGGGTCATGTCGCCGGATGATACCTGGCCCATGGTTCCTATAACCTCCGGATGGCCCTCATGGCCAATCAGAAGAACGTGGCGGCCATGGCGTATATGGCGCAATGCCTGTTTGTGGACCTTTGAAACCAGCGGACAGGTCGCGTCGAGATACATAAGGTTTCTGGCAGACGCATCCGCAGGGACTGATTTCGGCACGCCATGGGCAGAAAAAATAACCGGCTGTTCTGTTGGCGGTATCTGGTCAAGCTCCTGAACAAATATCGCCCCTTTTGCTTCAAGTCCCTCGACCACATAACGATTATGCACGATCTCGTGGCGGACATAGACAGGCGCGCCATATTTCTTCAGGGCAAGGACCACCATCTGGATGGCGCGGTCAACACCGGCGCAAAATCCGCGCGGACCGCAAAGGCGCAATTTCATGTCCGGTTCCGGTTTGCCCATTGGTGATCAGCCTGTTTTTGAAACGGGTTTGGTATTTCGACGTGCATACAGGAAATAGGAGCCAACGCCAAGCAATGCCAGGGCAAGGCCATACCATGTCACGGCATACTGTAAATGGTTGTTGGGAAAAGAGATTATCGTCGTTCCGGTTCTGGGAAAACTCCCCTCGGTCAGTGCGGGATCACTGGGCAATCCCTCATCGAGATAATGTTGAGCAATATCCGCTCCCTGCAATCCGGCAGAAACAGCCATCGTTTTCAAATCTCGCCAGTAATAGATGCCATTTTGCGGTTCATTGTCAGGCATCAATGAACCTGGCTTGCTCCCGGGGGGAAGCCGCAAAAGGCCGATGACCGTTTGCGGTCCGGCAGGAACCGGCGCGGCTTCCGACCAGTTCTCCTTTGCTTCAAAGGGAATGAAGCCGCGGTTGACCAGCATGAAAAGGGCTGTTTCGGTGCCAGTTGGCTCCACGGTTTTTAGGAGATTGAAAACGTTCCAACCAGATTGTCCCTTGTAGGTAGTGAACTCAAAAAAGGTATGCTCAGCTTCAAAGGTTCCACTTACGGTAACCGGCGTATAATCTACAGCTTCCGGCTTGCCGTCGGCTGCTTTCAATACTTCGGCAACTGGTTTTGGCTCGGCCTCAAGGCGTTGACTGACCCGCTCGATCAGCGCCTCTTTCCAATGAAGCCGCTGGACCTGCCATGTGCCGAGCGCCAGTAGAATTGTAAGCGCGATCGCCATGGCAAATACGACAAGGAATGTGGAGCCGCGCATGGTTCAGGAATTACCCTCGTCCAGACGACCTTCAGCGGCCTTTGTCTTGTATTGTGCTGCGATCATGATCCCCTTCATGGCGCGCAAAGCGTAAATCGCGAGAAACAGGGTTACCGGCAACCAGACAATCACGTGAACCCAGATTGGTGGGTTAACAAGGTAGTGGACGGCAAGCGCGAGGCCAGCCACCACAAAACCGAGGAACAAAATGACCAGCACGGCGGGGCCATCACCCTCTTCGGCAAATGACATGTCCAGCCCGCACATGGCGCATTTTTCCACCGGCTTGAGCATGGACTGATAAAGCCTGCCCTCGCCGCAACGCGGGCAACGTGCGGCCAGTCCGGTCTGCATGACGGAGAGGTCCGGATAATGTGCAGAATCGGTTGCGGCCAGTTTTTGTTTGGCAGTTTTCGCCATGATGACAAGTGACCTTTCAATGGAAAAGGCGGCTCGAGATTGAACCGCCTTTTGCCTTTATTCCAATGCCTCAAAAGGCGGGCTTAGATGTGGGCTATGACCGCACCCCATGAGCCCCAGATGTAGATGGCGAAGAAGAGGAACAGCCATACCACATCGACGAAATGCCAGTACCAGGCAGCGGCCTCGAAGCCGAAATGTTTTTCCGGAGTAAAATGTCCAGCCATGGCACGGAGCAGGCAGACAATCAGGAAGATGGTTCCGACCAGTACGTGGAAACCGTGGAAACCGGTAGCCATGAAGAAGGTGGCGCCATAGATGAAATCCTTGAAGTCAAATGGCGCGTGGGCATATTCGTAGAACTGCACGTATGAGAAAAGTATGCCGAGTACTACTGTAAGCGCCAACATGGCCTTCAGCATTCCGCGCTCATTGTGGATCAGGGCATGGTGCGCCCAGGTGACCGTTGTACCTGAAAGCAGCAGAATGATCGTGTTGAACAGCGGCAAATGCAGTGGATCAAGAACCTCGATACCCTCCGGAGGCCAGACGCCGCCAGTGTAGGCAAGGCGGGCGGTTTGCGCTGCTTCATCGGGGAAGAGGCTGGCATCAAAGAATGCCCAGAACCATGCAACAAAAAACATGACCTCTGACGCAATGAACAGGATCATGCCATAGCGAAGATGCATGGAAACAACCCGCGTATGGTGTCCCTGATGGCTTTCCTTTACCGTGTCCGCCCACCATGCATACATGGTGTAGATGACCACCAGCAGACCGACAAAGAACATCCATGGGTTTGCCAGTTCCAGGCCACCGACTGAAAAGCTCTGATCTGACAGCCAGCGCATATAGGCAACGCCGCCAATAGCCATGAGCAGACGCGCCGACCGAACCAATAAATGGCCATGGGCTTGGGTCAATAATGTGATAGTCGTGATTTACCTTGTGGGCATCAGCCATTTTCAGCTCCCGTAGTTTGCCTGCGTTCTAACGCAAGCTCCCCTGTTTTCAAAGTTTGTTTTCAAAGTTTATTTTCCGGCTTTCCGCCATTTTCCTGATCAAGCTTTGCGACCGGTTTTTCGGTCGGCTCTTTCGGGAAGAAGGTGTAGGAAAGAGTGATGGTGTTGATATCTCTTGTTTCCTTGTAGTCGATCAGTTCGGGATCGACGAAAAACACGACCGGCATCTCCAGCGACTCGCCGGGTTGCAAAGTTGTTTCAGTGAAACAGAAACATGCGATCTTGTTAAAGTAGGCACCGGCAGATTGCGGTGTCACGTTGAAGGTCGCTGTGCCCGTCAGCGGAACATTCGACGTGTTCGTGGCAATGTAGGCAATCTGAGTCTGCTCACCCAGTTTAAGTGTTACTTCACGCTGTAGGGGTTTGAATTCCCAATCCAGTTCGTGGGAAATATTGGCATCAAAGCGAACTGATACATCGCGGTCCACCACTTTGATGCCGTAGCTGTTTTCCGCAGTCTGCGTGGTGCCGCCATATCCGGTGACCCGACAAAACAGATCGTAAAGCGGGACAGCCGCATATGCCATTCCGCCCATGCCCGCCACAATCGAGAGACAAATCACAACGATGCGGGCATTGTTGCCTGCCGTCGTTTGAGCGTCTTTCGTTTTGTTCTGGTCAGTCATTCATCGTCTTCCGTTTGAATTGCCATTTTTCCCTATAGCGGGCGTACCATGATATTTGCGCCTAGCTTGGCCCATGTCGCGACATAGAGAATGATCACGAAGGCCGCCAGGCAAATGCCGATGGCAATGTTGCGCGCGCGCTGAGCCTTGCGGCGTTTTTCCTCAATTCCGATTTCGTCTGTTTTCTCAGCCTCCATGATCAACTCACACCAGCATCGCGCTGATCGAAGGCAAAGCGACTTCAAGAATCAGAACACCAAAGAGTGAGAAAAGATAAAGGATCGAGAATGCAAAAAGCTTCTTGGCCGGAACCATTTTCTCATCCCGAGAATCCATTTTCCAAACCCTGTAAGCAAACCAGATGAAAGCAACCCCGAGCACTGCGGAAACAAAGCCATAGGCTATTCCGGCAAAACCGAGCGCAAATGGCAGGAAGCCGATCGGAGCCAACAAAATGGAATAGGCGAGGATCTGGTTTTGGGTTGAGCGGTTGCCAGCTACATTTGGCATCATCGGAATGCCGACACGTTCATAATCACCGGACTTGAACAGGGCCAGCGCCCAGAAATGGGGAGGCGTCCAAATGAAGATTATGGCAAACAGGACGATGCTTTCAATTGTCACTGAGTTGGTTACAACGGCCCAACCGATCATCGGGGGAAACGCACCTGCTGCGCCGCCAATTACAATATTTTGTGGTGTCGAACGCTTCAGCCACATGGAGTAGACGACAGCGTAGAAAAAGATGGTGAAGGCAAGAAGCCCGGCGGATAGCCAGTTGACCAATACACCCAGCGTCAACACGGACAGGATCGACAAGGTTACACCAAAGGCAAGCGCTTCATGGGGCTGGACCCTGCCGTCCGGAATTGGGCGTTTAGCGGTTCGGGTCATGACAGCGTCGATATCAGCGTCATACCACATGTTGAGAGCACCTGAAGCACCGGCGCCGATAGCTATGCAAAGAATTGCGATCAGGGCGAGCGCCGGGTTGATTGAACCGGGTGCAATGACCAGACCGGAAATAGCCGTGAAAACCACCAGACGCATTACGCCCGGCTTCATCAATTCGAAATAGTCGCGCGGCATCGCGGTTGATACCGCGAATTTGGTTTCCATTTCTGATGTTTCTGACATTTGCGCCATTGATGCAGCCTCGTGCTCAACTTTTCGTGTTGGCAATACCGCCGGAGTTTTCCCCGGCGGCAATTTTGTTTTGCTTCAGATTTACTTGATCTTCGGCAGGGTTTCCCACTGGTGGAATGGCGGCGGTGAAGAAAGCTGCCATTCGAGGGTAGTTGCGCCCTCACCCCATGGGTTGTCACCGGCAACACGCTTCTTCGCGAAGGCTTCCCAGATACCAACCAGGAAGATCAGCACCGCAAAGGCAGAAATGTAGGAACCCCATGAAGAGACCGCATTCCAGCCAGCAAATGCATCGGGATAATCGATGTAGCGGCGTGGCATGCCTGCAAGTCCGAGGAAATGCTGCGGGAAGAACACCAGGTTCACGCCGATAAATGTGATCCAGAAATGCGACTTGGCGATGAATGAATTATACATATAGCCAGTCATTTTCGGAAACCAGTAGTACCAAGCCGCAAACATTGCGAACACGGCACCCAGCGACAACACATAATGGAAGTGTGCAACCACGTAATACGTGTCGTGGAAAGCGCGGTCGAGACCGGCATTGGCGAGTTGAACGCCTGTCACACCACCAACGGTGAACAGGAAGATGAAGCCGATGGCCCAAAGCATTGGGGTGCGCATGGTGATTGAACCACCCCACATCGTCGCGATCCATGAGAAGATCTTAACACCTGTTGGAACAGCGATCACCATGGTGGCAAACACGAAGTAGCGCTGCGTGTCGAGGGACAGGCCAACTGTATACATGTGATGTGCCCACACGATGAAGCCGACTGCACCGATTGCGATCATTGCCCAGGCCATGCCCTGATAACCGAAAATCGGTTTTTTGGAGAATGTTGAAACAATGTGCGAGATGATGCCGAATCCGGGAAGGATCAGAATGTACACTTCAGGATGACCAAAGAACCAGAACAGGTGCTGGAACAGGATCGGGTCGCCACCACCTTCAGGGTTGAAGAATGCAGTGCCGAAGTTACGGTCTGTCAGCAGCATGGTAATGGCACCGGCAAGAACAGGAAGCGACAAAAGCAGCAGGAAGGCAGTGATCAGAACGGACCATGCAAACAGCGGCATTTTGAAAAGCGTCATGCCAGGTGCGCGCATGTTGAAGATCGTGGTGATGAAGTTGATCGCGCCCAGAATGGAAGATGCACCTGCAATATGCAGCGACAAAATGGCCAGATCCATGGCCGGACCTGGCTGACCGGTCGTCGACAGGGGCGGATAAATCGTCCAGCCGCCGCCGACTCCATTTGAACCGGCAGGACCTTCAACAAACATTGAAAGGGCAAGCAGGATCAATGCAGGCGGCAACAACCAAAAAGAGATGTTGTTCATCCGCGGGAATGCCATGTCAGGCGCACCAATCATGATCGGCACCATCCAGTTGGCAAAACCGCCGATCAGCGCCGGCATTACCATGAAGAAGATCATGATCAGGCCGTGACCGGTCACAAACACGTTGTAGACATGCGGGTCAGCAAAATACTGCAGACCCGGATGGTGAAGCTCCAAGCGGATCATCACCGACAGGAAACCGCCGAAAATGCCCGAAATGATCGCAAAGATCAGATAGAGAGTGCCGATATCCTTGTGGTTTGTTGAAAAAAACCAGCGCTTGAAAAATGCCGGTTTGTGATCGTGAGCGTCACCGTATGCCGCTGTTGCCATGATCAAGTTCTCCTGTTTGTCTGTTCAGACGAAATTCTGTTGCAAGTATCGGATTAGCGGTCAGTTTCCAGCCACATTGATATTTTTGTTGCCATCGGTTTCCGCCATCAGCTGCTTGTTTGCCCCTTCCAGGTCATCAGCAGCCGCAGCTTTCCAGGCAGCGAACTGCTCTTTGGAAACCACGCGGATGGCGATTGGCATGAAGGCATGATCCCTACCGCAAAGCTCTGAGCACTGACCGTAATAAAGGCCTTCGCGCTGAGCGTAGAAGAAGGTTTCGTTCATGCGACCGGGAATGCCGTCCAACTTGATTCCGAATGAAGGCATTGCGAAGTTGTGGATCACATCAGCTGCCGTAACCAGCACGCGAACCTGTGTCTCGACAGGAACAACCAGCTCATTGTCCACAGCCAGAAGGCGGGGATAGATTGACTTGTCACCCTTGCCGATTTCAGCTCCCTCATCACCGCGAAGCATGATTGAATCAAAAGAGATTTCATCGCCATCCTGGTACTCATATCCCCAGTACCACTGGTAACCTGTCGCCTTTACCGTCATTTCAGGTTCGCGGTCCGGCACCATTTCGCGGTCGAGAAGATCAAACGAAGGAATGGCGATAGCGACCAGGATGATGATCGGAACCACGGTCCAGACAACCTCGATGAAAGTATTGTGGCTCGTGCGTGAAGGGTTCGGATTGGCCTTGGCGCTGAAGCGGACAATAACGATCAACAGCAGGATCATCACGAAAATGGTGATCGGTGTAATGAACCAGAATGTGTAGGCATCAAACCAGGCGATGCGCGCCATGATGTCCGTTGCAGCAGGCTGGTGCCACATTTGCCAATCGGTTGGCTGGGCTGCGAAAGCTCCCGCCACGCCCGAAATCAGCGCCGCCATTGCCGTAAAGATAGTTGAAACGAGCTTCATCCCGTCTGTCTCCTGTTTTAACCTCTTCCGAGAACACACCCGTTACGGGCCGCTCCCAGCCAAATTCATTTGCTAACAGTTTGCAATACTTCAGCTTTTCGAGAACCCGTCCGCATTAAACAAGTCGTATGGCGGCCGAATCCCTCCCTCAGCGAAAAACCTGTTAGTCCATCCGATACCGTAAAACCACATCGCCAAAAGGCTAGCAACGTGTTCTTGCGCCGCACCTGTGCGGCATTTGCGCACTTTACAGGTGCTCACATTACTTTCGGAACACTTTATATGCCATGGTTTCAGATGGTTTGAACCCATTTTCACAGGGAAAATCCCGACCTTGCCGCAAAAAGGTCGTTTTCAACAGCAAATTGCGTTTTCACTCGCAATCAAGGGGATTTTTCCCGTAATAAGGTATTCATCAAAGCATCCGGCCTGTGGTTCCACTGGAATCATCTTTGAGGCATTGTCCATTGACGCAGTATGTGATTCGAAAGCAGCTTATGCCCCTACCATCCGTTTCCGAGTTTATTTTCGGGTTGAAAAAAAGCATCACGAGTCCCCAACCAGGATGCGGTTTATCAAGACTGGCGCTTATGGCTGTGTGTGTGTCTGTTGCAGTGGCCTTCCTTTATCCGTCCGGTTTCGCACAGGCACAGGGCGTCATGAAATCGCGCCATGGCGAATGGGCGCTGGTTTGCGACACGCCACCGGGTGCTTCCAGCGAGCAATGCGCGCTGGTACAGAACGTGGTTGCTGCAGACCGGCCCGAAATGGGATTGTCTGTTGTTGTGTTGCGTACCGCCGACCGCCAGTCAGAATTGTTGCGAGTTCTTGCCCCCCTGGGTGTGCTGCTGCCGAACGGACTTGGCCTTTATGTCGATGAAAAGGACATAGGCAATGCCTTCTTCACCCGCTGTTTCAACGACGGATGCTATGCGGAAGTGGTACTGGAAGAAAAGCTGATCAAGACCCTGCAGGAAGGAACGACAGCCACCTTCATCGTTTTTCAGACGCCGGAAGAAGGCATCGGTATTCCTATTGATCTTGAAGGCTTCACCGAAGGGTTTGCAGCGCTCCCCTGATCTTCAAGGGTTTTGCAGATGGCCAGGATTTGTGTTCAGGTCACACAGTGCCTTGAAGTAAGGCTGAATAACACGATATTGGAATTTATCGTACGCGAAATAACGGCCCCGCGCCTGCTCCCTGCTGAACCTGTCACAAACAAAGGCTTTTTACATGGACTCGCTCATTTCCGCATTTGATGTTGAACGCGAAGCGTTGGAGCGCCAGCTCGCTGAAACGTTGAAGGGGTGCGATGACGGCGAACTATATATGGAATATTCCCAGTCCGAGGGGCTTGTGTTCGACAATGGCAAATTGAAGACCGGGAGTTTCAATACCGATCAGGGTTTCGGGTTGCGGGCAGTTACGGGTGAAGCGTCTGCCTATGCGCATTCAGGGGAGATGACGCTTTCCGGCCTGAAGCGGGCGAGCGATGCGGTTTCCTCGATCAAGGCGGGCTATTCGGGCACTTATGCCGACGGCCCGGCGCGCACCAACCGGCATTTGTACACAGAGGAAAATCCTCTCGCCGCCCCCGGTTTTGAAGAAAAAATCAGGGTGTTGCAAGAGATTGATGCCTATGCCCGGGCCAAGGACCCTAAGGTTCGGCAGGTGAGCGCGAGCCTGGGTGCAAGCTGGCAGGTTGTCGAAATCCTGCGCGCCGATGGCCACTGGGTCCGCGATGTGCGTCCGCTGGTGCGATGCAGCGTTTCCATTGTCGTCGGCGATGGCGACCGCCAGGAGACCGGTAGCCATGGCATGGGCGGTCGCAAGGGCTTTGGCGAATTCATTTCCGAAGGCTCGTGGAAGTCTGCCGTTGATGATGCGTTCCGCCAGGCCATGGTCAATCTTGAGGCTGTCCCTGCCCCGGCCGGAACCTTTGATGTGGTGCTTGGCGCAGGTTGGCCTGGCGTCATGTTGCACGAAGCCGTTGGTCACGGCCTTGAAGGGGATTTCAACCGCAAGAAAACTTCAGCCTTTGCTGGGCTCCTTGGCGAACAGGTGGCGGCAAAGGGTGTGACGGTCGTCGACGACGGTACAATCAGCGAGCGGCGCGGCTCCCTGACCATTGACGATGAAGGCACACCAACAAACCGCACCGTGCTGATTGAGGACGGTATTCTCGTCAATTACATGCAGGACCGTCAGAATGCCCGCCTGATGGGAATGGAGCCGACCGGCAATGGCCGCCGCCAGTCCCATGCGCATCAACCCATGCCGCGTATGACCAATACTTACATGCTTGGTGGAACCCACGAGCCGGAAGAAATCATCGCGTCACTGGATGATGGCATTTATGCCGTTTCCTTTGGCGGCGGACAGGTCGACATCACGTCTGGCAAGTTTGTCTTCAACTGCACAGAAGCCTATCGCATCCGGGGCGGAAAGATCATGGAGCCGGTCAAGGGCGCCAATCTTATCGGCTCCGGCCCGCCGGCCATGAAACGCGTGACGATGATAGGCAATGACATGGCACTCGACAACGGCATCGGAATGTGCGGCAAGAACGGTCAGTCCGTACCGGTTGGGGTAGGCCAGCCCACCCTTCGCATGAACGAAGTAACGGTTGGCGGCACGGGCTGAGCCTTTCGGTTTCCTGAACACTTTGTGCAACAGTTTTTGCTGGTAATTCCCTGATTCTCCGCTAGCCTTCCTTCGGGGGGCATATGCCAAATGGAGGATCATCAATGAATGAGCAAACCCCTGCACCTGAACGCATGAAAGCCAGTGATTTCCCGCAGGAACTGCTGGAAATTTTTGACGGTTATGTACATGGCCACATGACCAAGCGCGAATTCCTCGACAAGGCCCAGAAATTTGCCGTGGGTGGGGTAACAGCCATGGCGCTTTTGCAAATGTTGTCGCCGAATTATGCCTGGGCGCTGCAAGTTCCGGAGGACGACCCTGCAGTCGAAAACAGCTGGATCGAATACGAGTCTCCCGAAGGCCATGGCACGATCAAGGCATATCTATCCAGGCCCGCGGGAGCGGATGGCAAGCTCCCCGCGGTGCTGGTTGTCCATGAAAACCGTGGGCTCAACCCTTATATTCAGGACGTCAACCGGCGCATGGCGAAAGCCGGTTTCATGTCACTTGCCCCGGACGGACTGACGCCAAAAGGAGGGTATCCCGGCAATGATGATGAAGGCCGAACCCTGCAAAAGGAGCTTGATCCGGCAAAACTGATGGAAGACTTTTTCGCAGCAACCGAGCATCTCCTCAAGCGGGAGGACGGCACGGGAAAAGTCGGCGCGGTCGGGTTCTGCTATGGCGGTGGGGTCTGCAATGCGCTGGCGGTCGCCTTCCCTGAACTTTCTGCCTCGGTGCCGTTTTACGGTCGCCAGCCTTCAGCCGAGGATGTTTCGAAGATCAACGCACCCTTGCAGATCCATTACGGCGAACTTGATGAGCGCATCAATGCCGGCTGGCCTGCCTATGAAGAGGCGCTGAAAGCCGCGGGCAAGGAATACGAGGCGTTCATCTATGCCGGTGCCAATCACGGCTTTCACAATGATACGACACCGCGTTATGATGAGGCAGCTGCGAAGCTTGCCGAAGAGCGCACCATCGCGTTTTTCAAAAAGCACCTTATGTAGGAGAACATTTTCAGCATCCAGTTGCGCCAGCATCATGTTTGGCGCAATTTGGGCCTAATGTAGAATATCAGGCAATCATCATTGATGCCGATGAAACGCTCTGGCATACCGAGCAGCATTTTCAGGCGGCGCAGCAACACCTCAAACTGCTGCCGGCCGATTTTGCCGGACCGGACCATCTTTCTGAGCGGGTTGTCGAAGCGGAAAAACGCAACATCTGCCTTTATAACGCATTAGATTCAGTTATCCCCTCAAACCTTCAAAAGAGGCGAGTTCCATGAAGATTTTGGTTTTTAACGCAGGAAGTTCCAGCCTTAAATTTGGTGTGTTCGATATGAGCATTGAAGACAGCCGGATTTTCAAGGGGGAGTTCGAGCGATTTGAAAACGGGTCCTGCAATTTTAGATACCGCGTTGGCGGGGAGGAATCCAGCACAGAACAACGTCCCGAAAAGCTGGAAACAGTTGAAGATGCCATCCTGCGTGTCCCGGAAATTCTCAAGGAATTCGGTTACGATGCATTCGACGCGATTGGCCATCGTGTTGTTCACGGGGGCGAGCGTTTCAAGAGTGCAACCCAAATTGATGATGATGTGCTCGATCACATCGAAAGCTGCACTGCACTTGCCCCGTTGCACAATCCTGCAAATCTGAAAGCAATAACACTGGTCCGAAAATTGTGGCCGACAATAACCCAGGTCGCTGTTTTTGACACCGCATTTCACCACACCATTCCAGGGCGTGCCACAACCTATGCAGTGCCAGCGGAATGGCGCGCAACGGGCCTGCGACGTTACGGCTTCCACGGCACTTCGCACAAATATGTCGGGCTAAGAGTGGCAAGAGAATTGGGACGGCCTGTTACAGAATTGCAGATCATCAGTTGCCATTTGGGAAATGGTGCCAGCATGTGCGCTATCAATCGCGGCTTTTCTGTCGATACATCCATGGGAATGACCCCGCTGGAAGGCCTCATCATGGGAACTCGCTCGGGCGATGTTGATCCGGGCATGTTCACCTATCTGTCGAGGGAACTTGGGGTGGGAATTGAGGAGATTGAGCACAACCTTTATGCCAACAGCGGATTAAAGGCGCTTGCGGGCAACTCTGACATGCGGCGTGTGGAGCAGGCCGCCGCTGACGGGGACGCAGAAGCCCAATCGGCGATCAATGCCTATGCCTACAGGGTACGCAAGTATATCGGGTCTTATGCCGCTGCCATGGGCGGGGTAGACGCCATCGCCTTTACCGGCGGAATAGGAGAAAACTCAGCATCCATGCGCCGCCGAATCTGCGACAAGTTCGAGTTCATTGGCCTGCAATTGGATGACCAACTGAACCAGGCCGTAAATTTGCGGAGTTTCGAAGCGCCGCAGATTTAGAGTTTCAATTCACGCATCCGTGTTCTTGTCACACAGGCCAGCGAACAACTGATGATCGCGCAGGAGGTAAAATTTCTTCTCCAGCAGCAAAGCCAGGCAACCAGGAAATGGCATGTGCCGGTGGCAGTGTCCGCCCGGCATGTTCATTTATCTCAGGAAGCCGTTGAGGTGCTCTTTGGTGAAGGGCACCAACTGACGAAACTGCGCGATCTCAGCCAGCCCGGACAATTCGCGTCAAAGGAAACGGTTGAGGTGGTCGGCCCCAAGGGATCAATCGAAGCCGTCAGGGTGCTTGGCCCTACCCGCAAGAAGACACAGATCGAGGTTTCGCGAACCGATACATTCACACTTGGTGTTGAGGCACCTGTTCGGGCATCCGGCAATCTGGCGGGAACTCCGAGAATCAGGTTGCGCGGTCCTGCCGGAGAATTGGAGACCAACGGCATCATCATCGCAGCCCGCCACATTCACATGACACCAAAAGACGCTGCAAGCATGGGGTTGCAGGATGGCGACTACGTGGATGTTAAACTGGGCGAAGGTTCGCGCGACCTCTCCTTTTCGAACACGCTGATTCGTGTCAGCAAAGACTTCGTTACGGAAATGCATATCGATACCGACGAAGCCAATGCGGCGGGGATATCGCCGTCTTCCAGCGGGGAACTGGTAAAGGACAACAGAACCGGCGCTGCGACCATTGAGGGACGCAAGAACATGGCGCTGGATGGCGCGTCGGCTGGCTGATTTCTCATCCAACTCCAATTTCAGGGATTGCGCCGGCATCATGTTTGGCGCAACTTCGGCATCATGAAAAATCTCAAGACAATCGCCTTTGATGCCGACGACACGCTCTGGCATACGGAGCAGCATTTCCAGGTGACGCAGCAGTATTTCAAAATGCTGCTGGCGGATTTTGCCGAGCCGGATCATCTCGGTGATCGGATTATCGAAGCTGAAAAACGCAACATCAAACACTTCGGCTATGGGGTAAAGAGCTTCACTCTCTCGCTCATTGAAACCGCTGTTGAAGTGACCGATGGCAAGGTTCCCGCCAAAACGATCCAGCAGATTGTTGATGCAGGTCGCGACATGCTTTCCCACCCTATAGTGGTCTTGCCCGGCGTTGCCGAAACCCTGAAAGCGTTGCAGGGAAATTTCCGCCTCGGCGTTATCACCAAGGGCGACCTGTTTGACCAGGAGCGCAAGGTGGCGCAATCGGGCCTGGGTGATTTTTTCGATTTCGTGGAGATTGTTTCAGAAAAAACACCGGATACCTACCACTCGCTTTTCGGTCGGCTTGATGGCGGCGCGGACCGCGCCATGATGGTTGGCAATTCGCTTAAATCAGACATCATCCCGGCGCTCGAAGCGGGCAGCTGGGCGACCTACGTCCCGCACGAATTGACTTGGGAACTGGAGCAGGCAGACGAACCTGTGGGCCGGGAGAGGTATAGAAGGGTGGAACAATTCAAACATACACTGGATTATCTTGAGAACAGTCCAGCCGTTTGATGCCCTGTAAAGCGTCAAAAATTCTACCGCTCTTTGGCAGAGACCAGGGTCAGGACCTCAAGGATACAACCTGGTCACTTGCCAATCGCCTTGTGGCTCATCGCGATCATATCTCTCGCGGTCATGCAGGCGGAATTTGCCATCGTTCCAGAATTCAATTGAAAGCGGCTTGATGCGGAAGCCTGACCAGTGGCCCGGACGCGGGATTTCCCCAACGCCGAATTTGGCGGAATGTACCGCCACGGCCTTTTCCAGCGCAAAACGGCTTTCGAGCGGGCGCGACTGCTGGGAGGCATGGGCGCCTATACGGCTGCCGCGCGGGCGGGAATAGAAATAGTCATCCGCCTCCTCATCGCTGACGACTTCCACCAGCCCCCTGAAACGGACCTGCTTGCGCAGGCTCTTCCAGTGGAAATTGGCAGCCGCCTTTTTGGCGAACAGCAATTCCTCGCCTTTCTGGCTTTCAAAATTGGTGAAAAACACGATGCCGCGTTCATCATGTCGCCGCATTAGCACCATACGCACATTCGGCATGCCGGACGCGTCCACCGAGGCAATGGACATGGCCGACGGGTCGTTGGGCTCTGATTTTTCAGCCATTGCAAGCCATTCGGCGAATTGGGCGAAGGGTTTGTTTTCGGGCGCGACGTTCATCGGGTCACCGTTTGTTAACTCTGGTGAGCGAGAATTCATGGAACACTCTCTTATTGTCAATTGTCTGAAGCGGGGCCGGATATGACATCCGCAGAAATACTGGTGACCGGAGCCAAATCAGCCCCTGTTGCAACAAACCATAGCGCACTGCGCAGCATTGGCAATATCGGCATTGCGCTTGTGGTCGCCCTTTACCTATCCGGCTGCGCCGTCGGCAAATCCGTGGACAGGCTGGCCGATGATGGCGGTTTGACCACCGGATCCATACCCCAAAGTGTTGTGGTCGAGGATGTTGACCCAGGCGACGCCGAACAGATCAAGCTGGCGGTTGCAGACGCTGAAACTGCTGCAAGCGGCAGCAATCTTCTGGCATGGAGCAATCCGGAAACCGGCAATAGCGGGACGATTACTGCAATCGACCAATATATCGGCAAAAGTGGACAGTCCTGCAGGAAATTCCGCACAACCGTCGACAGTTTCATGGGCATCTCCCTTTACGAAGGCGAAACCTGCGAGCTGAAAAAGGGGTTTTGGGTGCTTTCCTGGTTCATGCGCGACAAAAGCAGCTAATCAGTCAGGCAACACGCCATTTTTCACCGTTCCTACTGGTATCGCAGGCCAAAACCACCCATATATCTGGTAACTATTCGAAATCCGGCGGTAGGGATCAATCCCGCCGCCATGCTCAATTGAGAGGGCGAACCCGTGAGAGACCCTTATACCGTATTGGGGGTGACAAAGGGCGCAAGCGAGGCTGAAATCAAGAAGGCCTATCGCGGCCTGGCGAAAAAATACCACCCAGACCAGAACAAGAATGACCCAAAGGCCAAGGAAAAATTTGCCGAGGCCAGCCAAGCCTATGAAATCATAGGCGACAAGGACAAGCGTGCTCAATATGACCGCGGCGAGATTGACGCCGAAGGCAAGGAGAAGTTTGCCGGCTTTTCAGGCGGCGGCCCCTTCGGCGGCGGCCATCCCGGCGGACACCCCTTTGGCGGCGGAGCCCGCTCCGGCGGAGACCCGTTTGGCGGCGGCGGCTTTGGCGGCGCAGAGGACATTTTGAGCGAAATGTTCGGTTCCGCCTTCAGAACTGGTGGCGGGCCTGGCATGGGGGGCGGCGGCTTTCAGCAGGCGCGAAGACCCCAGCCGAAAACAGCAGATCTCAAGATGAAGGCTCTGGTGACCATTGAGGATCTGGCGCGCGGCAAGACGAATGTAACCCTGCCTGACGGCAAGCAGATATCCGTTTCAATTCCTGCGGGCGCGAAGGATGGACAGACTATTCGTCTCGCCGGAAAGGGACAGGCGGCCCCGGGCGCAAAGCCGGGCGATATATTGCTGACCATCGTATTCAAGTCACACCCGCGGTTTCGCGTGGACGGCGATGACCTGCGCGGCGATATTGCCGTGCCGCTTGATATCGCGGTCAATGGCGGAAGTGTTGCGGTTGAAACCCTCGACGGCAAGGTTTCGCTTAAAATTCCGCGCTGGACAAACTCAGGCAAGACTTTCCGCATTCCAGGTCGAGGCCTACCCAAAAAGGGTGGCGGACATGGTGATCTCAAGCTGACTTCACAAATCATGCTGCCTGAAAAACCCGATGATGCACTCATCAAGGCGCTTTCGGCGACCATGGCCAGCAAAAGCTGAGGCAAAACCGACCGGATGCCCGTTTAATCCATTTCACAGGACCTGTGGGCTGGGTGAAGCCACGCTCGCCATCTGTCTTGCAGGCTAACGGGGCTTGTGCCATATCCCCTGCACCAATAGTTCTTTTTGCAGCGGAGCCCGTTCATGTCTGAGGAAACCACAAAATCACCTGCGTCCGGCAGCAATCTGATGGCCGGAAAGCGGGGCATTATTCTCGGCCTTGCCAACAAGCGGTCCATTGCCTGGGGCATCTGCAAATCGCTGGCAGACGCAGGCGCCGAAATCGCCCTCACCTATCAGGGTGAAGCACTTGGCAAACGGGTAATGCCGCTGGCGGAAGAACTCGGCGCATGGGTCGTGGGCGAATGCGACGTGACCAATGCCGCCTCCATGGACAAGGTGTTTGCGGATATTGAAGCCAAATGGGGCAAGATCGATTTCATGGTCCATGCCATCGGCTTTTCCGACAAGAATGAATTGACCGGGCGCTATGTGGACACCAGTCCTGAAAATTTCCGCATGTCGATGGATATTTCGGTTTATTCGTTCACGGCCCTTGCCCAGCGTTCTGAAAAGCTGATGACAGATGGCGGTTCCATGCTGACGCTGACCTATTACGGCGCTGAAAAGGTCATGCCGCATTACAACGTTATGGGCGTTGCAAAAGCTGCGCTCGAAGCCTCTGTCCGCTATCTTGCCGTTGATCTTGGCAAGGACAATATCCGCGTTAACGCGATTTCCGCCGGGCCGATCAAAACGCTGGCTGCATCAGGCATTGGCGATTTCCGCTATATCCTGAAATGGAACGAGTACAACTCGCCACTGAAGCGCACCACGACGATCGAGGAAGTTGGCGACAGCGCTCTTTATCTTCTATCTGACCTTGGTCGCGGAACCTCTGGCGAGGTGTTGCACGTCGATTCAGGCTATCATGTTGTCGGCATGAAGGCAGTGGACGCGCCGGACATTTCCGTCGTCAAGGACGAATAAGGAAACAAAGAGGGGCGGACCCATCACCCATACCGGAAGCCGGCAACGGCCCATCCTTTACTATGTACGCCACGGCCTGACCGACTGGAACGCTGAGGCGCGTTTTCAGGGGCGCAGGGACATCCCGCTAAATGAGACTGGCCGCGAACAGGCCAGGCGAAACGGCAAGGCACTTGCCGGCGAACTTGGCCGCGCAGAGGCATTCGACTTTGTTTGCAGCCCTTTGGGCCGCGCGCGCGAAACAATGGAAATCATCCTCACCGAAATGGGGTTGCCGCCTGACGGCTATCGTACCGATGAGCGGCTTGTCGAAGCCGCCTATGGTGATTTCGAGGGCGTGACCATTGACGAAATGGAGTGCAACCATCCCGCCATTTTCGCCGACCGGAAAGCCAATCGCTGGCATTTCACGCCTACCAATGGCGAAAGCCTTCAAATGGCGATGGAACGCGTATCCCCCCTGCTGGATGAATTGATCCGCCCCACGGTGATCGTTGCCCATGGCGCAGTCGGACGAACCGTCCGCAAACACCTGCTCGGCCTTAATGAAAACGAGGCGGGCTGGTACACCTTCCCCCAGGATAAGGTGTTTGTGTTTGAAGATGGTGAGGAGCGGCTGGCTTAATTTCAATCAGTGCGAGATGCCTTTGCTTTGCACTTGAGCAGGCTTTGCCATTGACCGGGCTTCTTTCCGCCCATAAAAGTCTCACACTTGCGGCAAATGATTACAGACTTCTGCCGCCCTCAGCCAAGAAGCATTGCCATGTCACACAACACTTTCGGACATCTTTTCAGGGTTACGACCTGGGGTGAAAGCCACGGCGCGGGGATCGGCTGCGTTATTGACGGCTGCCCTCCCGGCATCCGGTTCAAACTGTCCGAAATCCAGGCAGAGCTCGACAAGCGCAAGCCCGGCCAGTCGAAGCACACCACCCAGCGTCAGGAAGCTGATGAGGTAAAGATTCTGTCGGGCTATTTGACGGATGAGGATGATCCTGAAACACTGACTACCACCGGCACACCGATTTCCCTTGCGATCTGGAACACCGACCAGCGGTCAAAGGATTACGGTGAGATCAAGGACCGCTACCGGCCCGGCCATGCCGATTTCACCTATGACACCAAATATGGCATCAGGGATTATCGCGGCGGCGGACGCTCTTCTGCCCGTGAAACCGCTGCACGGGTAGCTGCGGGCGCGCTTGCGCGAAAAATCGTTCCCGGCCTTAAGGTGCAGGCCGCGCTCGTTCAGGTCGGCGACAAGCAAATCAACCGCGACAACTGGGACTGGAACGAAATTGGCAACAATCCGTTCTTTTGCCCTGATGCTGAAGCCGCAAAATTGTGGGACACCTATCTCGATGAAATCCGCAAAGGTCACAATTCCGTTGGCGCTGTTATAGAGGTCATCGCTGAGGGCGTTCCCGCAGGGATCGGCGCGCCGGTCTATGCCAAGCTGGATCAGGACATTTGCTCCGGCCTGATGTCGATCAACGCTGTCAAGGGCGTTGAAATCGGCAACGGTTTCGAGGCCGCTCGCATTACCGGCACTCAAAACGCTGATGAAATGCGCATGGGCAAGGATGGCAAGGTCGAATTCCTGTCCAATAATGCTGGCGGTATTTTGGGTGGCATTGCCACCGGGCAACCGGTCGTTGCGCGTTTTGCGATCAAGCCAACTTCCTCCATCCTGACTCCGGTCAAAAGCGTTACCGCCAAGGGTGAAGAAGTTGAGGTGCGCACCAAGGGCCGCCATGACCCCTGCGTGGGCATCAGGGCGGTACCGATTGGCGAGGCTATGGTTGCCTGTGCCATTGCGGATCATTATCTGTTGCATCGTGGCCAGACAGGTCGGATCTAGTCTCCAATCAGTTTTCCTGGAATATCAACACAGCGAGTTATCCAATGAGTTACGATCAGGCAAGAGTTGCCGAAGCCCTGCGCGCCTTTGAGGCCGGTGAAATTGTTGTCGTAACCGACGACGATGACCGTGAGAATGAAGGCGATCTGATAGTATCGGCTGTGCATTGCACCAGTGAAAAAATGGCCTTCATCATTCGTCATACAAGCGGCATTGTCTGCGCACCGATGACCTTGAGTGAAGCCAAGCGGCTCAACCTTGCGCCCATGGTGGCCGAAAACGATGCCCCGCACGCCACTGCCTTTACAGTATCGGTCGATTACCGTCATGACACAACGACCGGTATTTCAGCAGAAGAGCGCACATCCACCTGCCGGGCGCTTGCCAACCCCAATGCGGGCGCGGGTGATTTCGTGCGCCCCGGCCATGTTTTCCCGCTCGTTGCCAAGGAAGGGGGTGTCCTGATGCGTTCGGGCCATACGGAGGCTGCGGTCGATCTTTGCAGATTGAGCAATCTGCCACCTGTAGGAGTTATCTCCGAACTGATGAACGAGGACGGCACGGTCATGCGCGGCGACGAGGTTCGTGCATTTGCCGAAAAGTACGCATTGAAAATGGTGTCAGTCGCTGACCTCATAGCCTATCGCCAGCGTCAGGAAAGTCTTGTTGAGCGTGTAAACCAACAGGAGGTGGAAACCTTTGGCGGCAAAGCCAAGGCTTATACCTACAAGACAAAGTGGGACCCAATGCATCATCTTGCCGTTGTCTACGGGGATATCAGGGACGGCAAGGATGTGCCGGTGCGTCTTCAGATCGAATCCGTGCTGGATGATGTCTTCGGCAAAAGCGACGGCCTTCGCAAAACCATGCGCGAATTTGCCGAAGCAGGCCGCGGGGTAGTGGTTTACCTGCGTGAAGGTTCCGTCGGAGTTGTCCAGAATTACCAGGCTGACGAAAAATCCATCATTGGCCATGCCGAGGATCACACCTCCGCAAAAAGCAGACAGGATGAATGGCTTGAAATCGGACTCGGCGCACAAATCCTGCGGGATTTGGGCATTCAGTCGATCATTCTGTATGCTTCACGTGAACGTCATTATGTCGGCCTTGAAGGGTTTGGTATCGAGATTAGCAAAACCCAAACACCGAAATAGGCTCTGTCCCCGATGAATATCGCTTCTTCACTTTTTTCTGCCTTCACCCTGATGATTTTTTCCGGACTTGCCGGAACCGCCAATGCGCAGCAGGGATGGTCACTAAAACAACTGGACGCGGCATCCTTTCCACCCGAAATCGTTGCCGAAAAGCGCAAAGCCTCCAATAACGGGTTGCCGGACGGACTGATTGAGACGGCAGGTCGTCAGGATATTCGCAGCGCCTGGTACAGCCAGCCCACCAAGCGTTACACGCATGCCATTCTGGGCGATGATATTGAAGCCGGTGCCCTGCATGTTGAAGATGAACGCGGGCGCAATTTCAAAATCATACTGCCAAAGAGCGAAGTGTTTGAAGACCGCGCACCGCGGATTGCAGACCTTGATGGCAACGGTACCAATGAAGTCATCACCATTAGATCTTCTGTAACAAAGGGCGCATCTGTCACGGTATACGGCCTCAAGGGGAATGCGCTGGTGGAACTTGCCACGACCGGCTTTATCGGCAGGGCAAACCGCTGGCTCAACATTGCAGCCATTGCTCCGCTTCTTGGCTCTAGAACCAATGAGATCGCTTTTGTTTCAACGCCGCATATCGGCGGAACACTTCATGTGGTCCGCTATACCGGCGGGCAGTTGCTCAATCTTGGAAGCCTGCGTGATTTTTCAAACCACGTGATAGGTTCGCGTGAAATGCGCCTTTCAGCGGTCGCCGATATCGATGGCAACCGGACAGCAGATATCATCCTTCCCTCGGCTGACAGGAAACAGCTGCGCATTATCGGTTTCCGCGCCAGCGGCTCAACTTCAGGCGGTGGTGAAACTGCAAATCTACGGCAGAGTTCCGCTGGCCTGAAGCAGTTGGCGACAATTGATCTTCCCTCACCTGTCGACAAGGCCATCGGGTTGAAAACCGATGGGCAGAAGGGTTTTGTGGCAGGCCTTGAAAACGGCGCCGTATATCTCATCCACCCTTGAGGCCTTGAGTTGTTGCCGAGTGGTGTTTTCCACTTTCCATTCGGCAAGTACGGTTGACAGAGCCTGTAGTTTGTTGACTGATTGATCCATGACAACAATTCTCTATCACCATCCTGTTTGTCTTGAACACGTGAATGCGCCGGGCCATCCTGAGCGTCCCGACCGTCTTCGCGCAGTTGAAGCTGTGCTCGCTGATCCGCATTTCGATGCCATTGAACGTATTGAGGCTCCAGAAGCCGATCCGGAATTCTTTAATCTTGTACATCCCCGATCCCATATTGACCGGATGATTTCGCTCATTCCCGAAGTGGGCCTGGCAAGGATTGATGCGGACACCTCCGCCTGCCCACAGAGCTGGCTTGCCGTAAAGCGGGCCGTAGGAGCGGCATTGAGCGGAGTAGATGATGTTTTCACCGGCAAGGCCGATAATGTATTTGCCAGCGTCCGCCCGCCCGGCCATCATGCTGAAAAAATCACGGCTATGGGTTTCTGCCTTGTTAATTCCGTTGCCGTTGCGGCTAGGTACGCCCAGCAGAAACACGGAGCTGAAAGGGTTGCAATCGTCGATTTCGATGTCCATCACGGCAATGGCACCCAAGACATTTTCCAGGATGACCCAAGCGTCCTGTTTGCCTCTTCCCACCAGATGCCGCTTTATCCCGGCACGGGAGCGCTGAATGAAACCGGTATAGGCAATATTTTCAATGCCCCTTTGCGGGAAGGCGACAACGGCTCGCAGTTCAAGGCGGCAATGCGCGAGCGGATCCTGCCTGCAGTGGATAATTTTGCCCCAGATCTCATTTTGATCTCGGCAGGCTTTGATGCGCATCACAAGGACCCATTGGCCGGGCTTGAACTGGTTGGCGATGACTTTGATTGGGTGACGGGAAAACTGATGGAGTTGGCAGACCGACATTGCAAAAACAGGGTCGTGAGCCTGCTTGAAGGTGGATATGATCTGGAAGGGCTTGCCGAATCCGCTGCGGCCCATATAAACCGCTTGATGAACGGTTAGAAAAGAACGGGACAGTACCCACGATGAGCGAAAACACCGATATCAAGGAAATGAGCTTCGAACAGGCCCTGGGCGAACTGGAAAAGATTGTCAGTGGTCTTGAGGGCGGAAATGTCGAACTCGACAAGTCAATTGCGCAGTATGAACGCGGTGAGGCACTGCGTGCTCATTGCCAGAAACTTCTTGCCGCTGCCGAAGCCAAGGTGGAAAAAATCAAACTCGGCAGTGACGGCAAACCTGCGGGCAGTGAACCGCTGGACGCCGAATAACGACAACTTACAGACAAAACTGTACCGGCTGGCACTGCCGGAAACAGGAAAACGATAACGAGGCAGACCGGCAAACCGATGCGGTTCATCGGTTGTTTTCAATACTCTCGAAGTGCGACCGCTTGATGCATGGGAATGGGCTTCCAGCAGGCTTATCTCTCTTTAGTGCGAAACGGTTTGCCGGAAAATGAAATGAAAAATCTTCGATACGCTTTATGGGGTTTGGTGGTACTCGCTGCTGCGGGGCTGGTTTACCTGATGCTGGACAAGGTGGTCCCTGACGATGGCATCAAGCTTGGCGCCCCCTTCCAGCTTGAAACAACTTCTGGCGAAATGTTTAGCGACAAGGACCTGCTGGGCGAACCACACCTGATCTTTTTCGGGTTCACCCATTGTCCAGAAATCTGCCCAACCACGCTTTACGAAACCAGCGGTTGGATAGAGGCCCTTGGTCAGACTGCTGACAAGCTGAAGGTTTATTTCGTTACGGTCGATCCCGAGCGCGATACAAGGGAAGTGCTTTCAAACTATCTCAGTCCGTTTGGAGATTATGTCACCGGCCTAACAGGCTCGCTGGAGGAAATGGACAAGGCGGCCAAGGGTTTCCACGTTTACTACAAGAAAGTTCCGCTGGATGACGGAGGTTATACAATGGACCATACCGCCAGCATTTACCTTATGAGGGCTGACGGTTCGTTTCAGGGCACGATTGCCTTTGGCGAGGACAGTGAGACGGCACTTGCAAAGATAAAGCGGTTGTTGGAGAGTTGATTTTGGGGGGAGCCTTGTCCTGAAACGCTATTGAAATTGGCGCTGGCTTTCACTGCCCCGCATTTCCCGCATGAGGACGCCGGTCTGATGAACCCTGCACTGAAGTTTGCTGCCTTCACCTTTTCCGGCGCGTTGCTTGGTGCGATATTCTGGCTGTGGATGCGTTTTGGCACCGAGGTTTTTCAAACCTACCTTGTCGCTTTTGCCTCCTGGTGTTTTTAAATCCCCGCCCTGCCCCTTTGCGATTTCCGGCAACGGCAAAGGTTTTTACACTTCGTTGACCAGTTCTGCTTGGCTGAAATTAACCCTGCATCTTTGCGCTTCCCTAACGGCGGGGTGGTAGTATTCCGCACATAACAGACCGGAAAATCCGGCAAGAATGACTTAGATGAGTGACAGGGAAGTCTGATGAAGAAGCCATATCTGACAGCAGCCGGATTCGGCATTGCCGCCGCGGCGTTGTTGTTTTCAATCGCCCCGGCCCGCGCCGAATCCGATATTGTTTATCATGGCGGCAAAAAAACCTATGACCGCAAGATCGAGCAGGCCGCTATCCGGCGTGTCGCTGAAAAAATTGGCGATCTGCGTGGTTCTCTGGATGGTATCAAGGACGGCTACATCGTGCTCGAGAGCGAGATGAAAGATCCCCAATCAAGCAGGCTTGGATTCCCGGTGATCCGTGAACCGGACACTGACCGTCAGATAACAACAGGTTCGGTTCGCGTATTGTAAGCGCCTGGCCGGTTTTCAAACAATTCGCTTGAATTCACTGCTTTCGGGCTGCATTGCTCTTGCATGCCTTTAGATGACAAAATGCGCCTTGACCAATTGATGGTCGAAAAATTCGGCTATGACAGCCGATCGCGAGCCCGCGATGCGGTGCTGCGCGGATGTGTTTTTCTTGATGGAAAAAAGCTCTCCAAACCCGGTCAGGTTTTTCCCCGTGAGGCCGAACTTGATATCAATGACGAGGCCGGACGCTATGTGTCACGCGCGGCGCTGAAACTTGCTGTCGCACTCGAAGCCGGAGAGATAGATATCCGTGGCGCTGTCGCTCTGGATCTTGGCGCCTCAACGGGCGGGTTTGTGCAGGTACTGCTGGAAAACGGAGCCGCCAAAGTCTTTGCTGTCGATGTCGGAACGGGCCAACTGCACCCTTCCCTCTGCAAGAATTCGAAGGTGGTGAATATTGAGAACCTGAATGTAAGGGTTCTTGATCGTGATGATCTTGGTGGTGAAGCACCGACTATCGTGACCAGTGATCTCAGCTTTATTTCGCTCAAACTTGCCCTGCCGCCTGCCCTTCGTCTTGCAGCGGATAACGCTTTTGGCGTTTTCCTGATCAAGCCCCAATTCGAAGTGGGCAAAGCTCATGTTGGCGGAGGCGGAATTGTGCGGGATGATGATCTTGTAAAACGCACGGTGGAGGACCTGACCCACTGGCTTGATCGCCAAAGCGGTTGGCGGGTCATTACCACACTGCCCTCGCCCATTGCCGGCGGCAATGGCAACAGGGAGTTTCTCATGATAGCCAGGAAGGATGTGCCTGATGTCGGCTGACGGGAGGGAAATCACACTCTTGATTGATAGCCTCGGCGCCCAGGGGGATGGGGTCGGTACGCTCGAAGGAAAGCCGGTTTACGTGGCCGGTGCGCTCGCTGGTGAAACCGTCAGCGTGGTTGGCGAGGGTGCGAAACCGTATCTTGGCAAAATCATTAACCCGTCTGGAGAGCGTGCAGAACCGTTTTGCAGATATTTCAATAGTTGCGGGGGCTGTCAGGTCCAGCATTTGTCCGATGATGCCTATGTCAAATGGAAAACCGAGATTTCTGACCGATGCTTTTTCCCGGGTCAATATAGATATCCGGCCAGAGGCGATGCAGCGGTTTGACCGTAAAAACCGAAGGCGTGCAATTCTGACTGCAAGACGCATTGAGGAGCGCCAAGTTCTGGGTTTTTCCATGCGATCAAGCCATGCCCTTGTTGATCTTGATACCTGTCCGATCCTTGTCGATGAATTGAACCAAGCTCTAGAACCAGTACGCGAGATGCTTACTGCCTTTGAAAAGGTTAGGGGAGACATCCGTATCAACATGCTTGCAGCCGATAACGGAATTGACCTCGCCTTCAGCTTTTCTGGAAAGCATTCTTCAGGGATCATCCGGGCACTGACAACCCACAAGGCTGCGACGCATTTCCTGCGACTTTCCGTGAATGGTGAAACTGTGCTTGAACGCCAGCGCCCGATACTTGCAGCCGGAAAGACAAACATCTGTCCGCCACCCGGAGCGTTTGTCCAGGCCTCGAAACAGGCTGAGCAAAAAATGGCCGAGCTTGTATCGACCCATCTTGGGAATTGTAAGAAAGTCGCCGATCTTTTCTGCGGGTTTGGGACGTTTGGTCTGCGTCTTGCCGAACATTCGCAGGTTCATGGCTGTGAAAGCGATACCTCCGCCCTCAAGGCCATGGATGATGCGTGGCGACAGACGGGCGGTAAACTGAAAATGTTGACGCACGAAAAACGTGATCTCTTTCGCCGTCCGATGATGGTGAAGGAATTGAAGAGTTTTGACGGGGTGGTGTTTGACCCGCCACGTGCGGGAGCCGAAGCACAGGCAAGAGAGCTGGCAAAATCAACCGTGCGCCGGATTGCTGCTGTTTCCTGCAATCCTGTCACCCTCGCCCGCGATGTCGCGATTTTTGTGTCGGCGGCTACAAGGTCAGCACTGTGCATCCGGTTGACCAGTTTGCTCACACCCCACATCTTGAGACGGTGGTTTTTCTGGAGCGGTGAGACGAGCGGTCAGAATTCCGATTGGGAAAACCTTAAAACCCTTGCCCTTGGCCTGCCTGACGTTATCGAGGCAACTAGATGGGGCAATCCCTGCCCGAAGGCTCAAAAGAGACCATTGGTTTGCCGAAGCCCCGCGAAGACGCTCCGGTTTTCAGGATGAATAGGGAAGAGCGTGACTTACTCATAGAGGCTGATCAAGACACTTTTTTCGTGGCCGATCATTACATGGCCCACAGACTCGTTCCGTTTCATCCCGAACGCCGTGATTGTGAATGGGCAATCGCACCTTATCAGGACATGGCGCAAAATAGCAGCCAAGAGCGTGCTGGCAGCCCGGGCAGCTAGACCAACAAATGAATAATCTCATTCGCCATCAAGGAACGCTTCGCCTGCCGAATTCCGTCATCAAACGTTATTCGGTCCGCAAATAATCATTTAGCAGGTCCTGCCCGGTAAGCGGATCATTTTTTCCCGGGCTTGGCCGAAGGCTTGGTGCCCGCCTGTTTAACCGCTGTACCGGCGGCTATTACAGGAGGGGCAACCTTCTTCGGCTGCTTTGGTTTGCGGATTTCCTTGTTTGATTTTTGGCCTTTGGACATTTTTTGATCTCCGTGGATCTGGCAATGACGAACACAGGAAGGCTGGCTGCGTGGGGCAGGCGAGCCTGTTAAGACTGGGTAATCATGGTTTGGAAGCCTCAGCTTATCCCGGCATCGCCGGTCTGGTCTTTGGTCTCGTTCTCGTCTTGGGAAGTGCTTTTGGCATTCTTGCCGTCTTCAGGCTTTTTTGAAGCCGGAACGGTTTGGACAGGCGCAAATCTGATGGCCATCATGGTTCCTAATGGGCCCAGGTTTGCTGCGAGCCCTGATCAGATATAAGCTTTCAGCCCGGCAAAAGCGAGATAATCTTTTGCCCAGTGTCATTTCGGGAGAGGTGCTGAAAGGCAAATTTCCGCCTGCAAACTCACCCGGAATGTTTACCTGGCATTTACCTATCTGGCAGCTTCCACACTCATTTAAACCCCAAATAAAACCATGCCTGTTAGCCTGTACCCGTTCTTGAAGCGAGGTAAAATCATGGGAAAGTATATCAAACTTATCGCAGGACTGTTCTTGCTCCTGAGCGCAGTCATTGGCGGTTTCAATATTTTCTCCGGTGGCATGGAAAGAGTTGGCATGGAGATTGTCAGGAACGGTACGAATACTATCGGTTATGTAGAGAAACGGGTCAAACACACCGTCGCTGCAAAACTTGGACGAATACCCGCCGGTGGCGCATACTACATGATGCATTACCGCTTCAAGACGAAAGAAGGTAAGCTTTACGGTGACTTAATCAAGGTCTCCAAGAAACAGGCATACGCTCTCAAAGACGGGCAAGAACTGAACATCCGATACATGAAGGGACAGCCGAACATTAACTCGGTTATGGGGATTGAAACCTACATGACAGAAACACAGGCCAGGGAAGTCCCCTGGAGTGCAGTGGTTGCCGGATTGGCAATATTCATTCTCGGCGGTCTTTGGCTGGTATGGTCGGGATGGCGTGCCATTGGCTGGTCCTTCCCATCTTTTAGCCCGTCTTTTGGCAAAAAAGACAGCTACGAACTGGATCGTGCAGCATTGCTGAACCGTGATTTGAAACCCGGCGGGGGCAACCGGCCAATGTTTGGCGGCCGACGTTAGAACCCGCCTCGTCAGCCTGCCTTCTTTTGTCCCTTGGCCATGAAGGCCATAAAGGCGGCCCTTGCCTCATCAGATGTAAGGCGTTCACCAAACAGGACCGCCTCTTCCTTCATGCGGGAGAGAACATCCGAGCGATCACCACGGATCAGCTTGCGGGAAATGGCCAGTGCTTCCGGCGGTTTAGAGGCAAGCGCACTCGCGGCTCCAAGGGCTGCCGCTTCAAGCTCTCCGTCGGCCACAACAGCGTTTACAAGTCCTGCGGCCTTTGCGTCTTCACCGCTCCAGCGTGCGCCCATCGCCAAGAGCTCAAAAGCCTTTTGATGGCCCATGATCCGGGGCGCTATAAGGCTTGATCCTGCTTCCGGAACAAGGCCCAGATCAACAAACGGAGTTGAAAGTGTGCTCCGTGCAGATGCCAACACATAGTCGCAATGCATCAGCATAGTTGTACCAACGCCGATGGCCAGACCGTCGACACCGGCTATGAGTGGCTTCTCACTCATGATGATGGCTTCGAGGAAATCGAAAACATCCATGGAATCACGTTCGCCAGACATGGCGATTTTCATGAAATCCGCAATATCATTACCGGCCGAGAACGCCCCCGGGGTACCAAGAAACAGCATTGCCCTGACATCGTCATTGTCACGGCCCGAATTTACTGCATCAGCCATGGCGCGGTACATGGCCGCTGTAATCGCGTTTTTCTTTTCCGGTCTGTTCATCCGGATGGTCTGAACACCTTCGTGAACGGCCACTTCAATAAATTCGGACATGCGTTTCTCCAGGCGTTCTTGCCTTTGCTTGGTATTTGTCAGGATGCGGCCAACAGCAACCTGGCGCTGAGCAAACTTTCGGCGCCCTCGGTCACCGTGGAGCGCAGCGCCGCGCATTCACCGAGGAAATTTTCCGCAAAATATCGTGCCAGAACAGCGTGTTCCTCTCTTGCGCCCGAAAGCCCGGCCTTGGCGAGGTATGCACCGCCAGCGGCGAGGCCAAACAGACGCAGATAGGGTGTTGCCCCAGCAAGGACTTCAGCCATTTTTCCGTCTTTCAACCCTGCAAGCATCCAGTCTGTTGCCGCATCAACCTCATCAAGAGCCGCGCCGAGTTTTTCCGCTGTATTGCCAAACTCTGGGTGGTTCGCTCCGCGTACCTTGTCGGCAATTTCACGCAGTTCGCTGATATAAGATTTCACCGCTTCACCGCCGGACAGAGGAAGTTTGCGTGTTACCAGATCTATTGACTGCACACCGTTTGTGCCTTCGTAAATCGGGTTGATCCGGGCGTCCCGCAGGAACTGAGCTGCGCCGGTTTCCTCGATAAAACCCATCCCGCCATGAATTTGCACACCTATGGATGCCACTTCAACACCCATATCTGTCGAAAACGCCTTGGCAATGGGAGTTAGAATATTGGCGCGCTCAGTCCATTTTTTCTGAGCTTCGCCATCTCCTTCCCTGGCGCTCTCATGGGCCATATCAATGGCGTGGGCACAGGAATAGCAAATACTTCTTGATGCCCTGATCATCGACTTCATCGTCAGAAGATTACGCATGATGTCCGGGTGTTCGATAATCGGGCTCATGCCTTCGGCCGCGCTGCCTGGAGCCTTTCCCTGCTTTCGTTCGTGGGCATAGGCCAGCGCATGCTGGTAAGCTGCCTCTGCAACTGCAACACCCTGAATACCGACGTTGAGGCGCGCATTGTTCATCATCGTGAACATGCAGTTGAGGCCGCGGTTTTCCTCACCGATTAGATAGCCGATCGCCCCTGCCTGCCTTGTGCCGATTTCGCTTTTCGGATAGCCGTCACCATAGATCATGACGCAGGTCGGAGAAGCATGAATGCCAAGCTTTTCCTCAGTTGACTGGCAAAAAACATCATTTCGTTCGCCAAGCGAGCCATCATCATTGACGAGGTATTTGGGAACGAGAAAGAGTGAAATTCCCTTTACGCCAGCCGGAGCATCGGGAAGCCTGGCAAGGACAAGATGACAGATATTATCCGTCATGTCGTGTTCGCCGTAGGTGATGAAAATCTTCTGCCCAAAAATCCGGTAGGTTCCATCTCCCTGGGGCTCTGCCCTTGACTTAAGCGCAGCAAGATCGGTTCCCGCCTGAGGCTCGGTAAGGTTCATCGTGCCGGTCCACTCACCGGCAGTGAGTTTTGCCAGAAACTTTCGTTTCAACTCATCCGAGCCATGTTTGTCTACTGCCTCGACAGCTCCGACGGTCAGCAGCGGACACAGTGCCCATGCCATGGATGCCGAATTCCACATTTCAGATGCGGCAACTGCCATCATGGATCCAAGACCCTGGCCACCATACTCTTCGGGACCGGCAATTGCGTTCCAGCCACTTTCCGCCCAGGCCTTGTAGCTTTCCTTCCAGCCATCAGGGGTTGTCACAACCCCATCGCTGACATGTGAACCCTGCTGGTCGCCGTTCCAGTTTAATGGCGCTATTTCCTCGGACGCGAATTTGCCTGCTTCCTCAAGAACTGCATCGACCAGATCCTCGCTCAGATTGTTCAGCTTTCCGGCATCCAGTGCCTCCTTCATTCCGGCAACATTCTTGAGGGCAAAGGCTATTTCGGAAACAGGGGCGCGGTACATGATTTTCCTCCAGAAAGACAACCGGTATGCTATGCGGTGGACGTAGCTTTTTTTGACGTAAACGTCAATTGCAACAGGCGGGGAAGTCTGCATTTTGGCTTCCAGCCAGATTGCCGCATGACAAACCCCGTTTACCAGATAACGGGCCTTTGCGCTTTTTCAATCAACTCGCTAAGAAAGCTCAAACAGTGGAAACTTTGGCGATGCAATCAGGACACTCTACAAAAGCGCGGTATGGCGACCTCGGCAGGGCTGTCGCTGCTCTTCGCGAGGGCAAGCCGGTCGCCATTCCCACCGAAACCGTCTACGGATTGGCGGGTGACGCTACCAATGGGGAAGCCGTGGCACGGATTTTCGAGATGAAGGGACGGCCAAGCTTCAATCCGCTGATTTGCCATGTGGACGGGCTGGTGATGGCCGGCGAATTCGGCCTGATGAACGATCTGGCGGCAAGGCTTGCGGCTGAATTCTGGCCCGGCCCGCTGACGATAGTTGTCCCGACCCGGCCACGCAGCGGCTTGAGCGAACTCGTCACAGCAGGGCTGGGCACTGTTGGCCTTCGATGCCCTCGCGGACTGGCACGCCAGATCATTAGCGCATTGGGCAGGCCGCTAGCTGCGCCGAGCGCCAACCGGTCAGGGCGCATATCGCCAACCACCGCCGATCACGTTGCAAGAGAGTATGAAGGCGAGGAGCTTTTGATCGTCGATGGCGGGGCTTGCGAGGTAGGCCTTGAATCCACGATCATCAAGGTGATTGACGACGAAATAACCCTTTTGAGACCCGGCGCTATTACCGCTGAAGACCTCGAAGCTGCGACCGGAATTGTAGCGCAATTACCGAATGCCGCTGACGGCATTCAGGCACCCGGCATGATGACCAGCCATTACGCACCTGATGCCAACGTAAAACTTGATTGTGAGGCCTGCGATGATGATGCGGCATGGCTTGGTTTCGGCAATCGCCCGGCTCCCGGGAATGCGCGCATATCGCTTAATCTTAGCCCGGACAGTAGTCTGGTGGAGGCCGCCGCCAATCTATACAGCTATCTCAAGAAACTGGATGCGAGCGGCGCAGACAGAATTTGCGTTTCGCCCATCCCTGCAGAAGGCCTTGGCATTGCGATCAATGACCGGCTGATGCGCGCTGCGGCTCCCCGCATCAACGCCAAGGCAAAGTCGTGTAAATGAGCAAGATGTCGAGTGATTTGATTGCCAGATTCAGCGCCATCGTTGGTGAAAGCAATGCACTTGGCGAAAATGATGATCTTTCCCGCTATACCGAGGAAAACCGGGACATTTTCAAGGGAACGACTCCCCTAGTCCTTCGGCCCGGCTCAACCGCTGAAGTTTCTTCCATCGTACGCCTTGCCAATGAAACAGGAACCGGCATCGTTCCCCAATGTGGCAATACGGGTCACTCTGCGGGCGCTCAACCGGATGAGAGCGGGAGCCAGATTGTCGTATCGCTGGAACGCATGAATGCCGTTCGCGATGTGGACCTTGAGGGCAATACGGCAATCGTGGAGGCTGGAGTCATTCTGGAAAACCTGCAGGAGATGGCGGATCGCCATAACCGACTTTTTCCGCTTTCCCTTGCCTCACAGGGCTCCTGCATGATTGGCGGCAACATCTCAACGAATGCAGGCGGGGTTGCGGTTCTTTCCTACGGCAACACGCGGGACCTTGTTCTCGGCCTTGAAGTCGTAACGCCGTCCGGGGAAATCTGGAACGGGCTGCGCCGACTGAAGAAAGACAATACGGGCTATGATCTGCGCGATCTTTTTATCGGTGCAGAAGGAACGCTGGGCATTATCACCGCGGCTGTTGTCAAACTCTTTCCAAAGCCAAGGGCGCGGGTGGCAGCGATTGCCGGGATGAATTCTCCCCAAGATTGCGTCGCTCTTCTCCAGGAAGCACAGGGCGTTGCGGGCAAAAGCCTGACGGGATTTGAGTTCATGCCACGCTTCGCATTGGAAACCACGCTTGCCGTCTTTGATACGCTGCGCAATCCGTTGGAGACGCCTCATGAATGGTATGTCCTCGCGGAAATCTCCTCGGGACGATCACAGGCGGACGCCGAGGGCATGATGGAAACCATTCTGTCTGCCGCGCTCGAAGCGGAAATCATTTCGGATGCTGTCATTTCCCATAACGAAACCCAGCGCAAGTCTTTTTGGGACATACGCGAGAACATGCCGGCTTCGCAAAAACTGATTGGCGGCTCAATCAAGCATGATATTTCAGTTGCCGTGCATTTGGTTCCGGAATTTCTTGAGAAGGCTGCGCCGCTGGTTGAGGCGGCTTATCCAGGGGCAAGACCCTTTGCATTCGGGCATATGGGTGATGGCAATGTGCACTATAATGTATCCCAGCCTGAAGGTGGTGATACGGATCATTTTCTTGCCAGCCGCGAAGCGATCAACGCGCCGGTAAACGCGCTGGTTGTCGAAATGGGCGGATCCATCTCCGCCGAACACGGCATTGGAAAACTCAAGCGCGATCTGCTTATTGCCACCAAGGAGCCTGTTGAACTTTCCATGATGCGGGCGATCAAGAAGGCGCTCGACCCGAACAATATCATGAACCCGGGCAAAGTTATTTAAGAGAGTTCTAAAGGTAATTGCAGACCTCGATCAGGTTTCCATCGGGGTCACGAAAATAGATTGAGCAGATGGAACCAGTCGCGCCCGTTCGCTCCACTGGTCCCTCCTCGATCTCAACACGGCACCCTTCAAGAAAGGGGATGATTTCCATCAGCGGCGTTTCGGCAACTAGGCAAAGGTCCCCGCTGCCTGCTGTCGGCTTGAGCGCTTTTGGCAAGAACTCCCTGCCCACTTCATGAAGGTTGATCTTTTGCGAACCGAAGGCGATCGCTTTTCGGCCTTCTGCGAATTCGATCACTTCCATGCCAAGGCAGCGGCTATAGAAATCACAGGTCGCCTCAATTGATGCAACGGTGAGAACTAGATGATCAAGTGCTGCGATCTTCATGGTGAGACTCCTCATGTCCTTTGTTAAGCCCTTGAAAAGACTCGTTATCGATTCGTTACGCCCTGTAATACTTCAATAACCACGCAATGCGGTAACGGATGATTCACCGCGTTTCTTAAGCGGATTTCCCTTCCTCTGCGCTATAGTCCTCTCAACACGGAAAAAGAAAAACAAGAAGAATGAAAACTCCGTGACATCAGAAGCACCGGCAAAGAATCGGGCTCTGAAGGGAAGACAGAGAGGCACAACCATGGTCAACATGGCTCAAGCAAACAACAAGACCGCCAGCAATAACAATGCCAAGGCGGCTGATGAAATTGCCGAAGGCAACGGAACTTTTTTCCGACTTGATCCTTATGCGATGGCAGACAGGATTGCCTTCAACTACGGCAACATAAACTACACTCTTGATCGCACGGGCGTGTCGGTAAAAATGACACTGCCTAAATCAGGCCTGCCGCTTTCGTTTGCGCTGCCTGCCAAGAGCTTCAAGGGAGTAGCTGCAAAGGCTGTTGAGCATGAAGACGGCACAAAGACCGTCACGCTTGAACTGCATCACAGCGATCCCGAATTGTGCATTCCTGTACTGATTGCCGATAATCTCGATGATATAGCCGCCGACTGGCATTCATGGAGCCGGTTGATGCGCCTGCCGATGATCGTCATCGGGGAAGACGGCCTGTCACAACCGGTTCGCGATGAACTCGGCATGGTAATGGTGGAAGACCCGATTGCCCGCCGCAGGCGGATTACCGCCTACAAATTCCGCCCATGGTTCCTGCGTCGTCGCAAGGTTGGGGTGGTCGGTGACGTACAAAGGATCAGCGCAGCGGAAATCATCGCGCGCAACTGACAAAATTCGAAGCAAACGCTTCAACGGAAATGGGCAGTGTCCCACGGGGCGGGGCTGATAGGAAATGATCAGTTCCGCCCACCCATTTTTGCCCTGCTCGCTCAAACGTGCTGCGCACCGTTGGCATTTCAGCCAATCACAAGACCGGCCAACAGGCCAAGAAACAGTATCCAACCTAAATGGCTGTTCGACTTGAAGAGCTTAAGGCTCAGCTCCGCATTATTCAGTTCAAAAGTAATCACCTGCCAGGCAAGATGACCGGCTCCGATGCCAAGACCGACCCATGCGGGCCATGGCATTTGTGCGGCAACGAACGCAGTCGCCCAGCTCGCGACTGCCAGACTGTAGAGAATAATCAGGGCAGTTCTCGTGTCTTCCGCAAACAGGCGGGCAGTTGATTTGACCCCGACCAGTGCGTCATCCTCGATATCCTGATGGGCATAGATCGTATCATAGGCAATCACCCAGAAAATGCAGCCTACATAAAGCATTATCGCAGGGACATTCAATTGTCCTGCAATGGCGGTCCAGCCAACCAAAGCCCCCCAGGAAAAGGCAAGGCCCAGAAAAAGCTGCGGCCACCAGGTGATGCGCTTCATGAAGGGATAAATCACGATTGTGATGACAGATACCAGTCCCGCAAGTATGGTCGCCCAATTGAACTGAAGCAGGATAACTAGCCCGACAAGCAGTTGCAGCACCAGAAACACTGCAGCCTGTTTGCGGCTGACCCTGCCCGATGGCAGCGGACGGGAGCGCGTTCTTGCGACCTTTTCATCAATGTCCTGATCCACGAGGTCATTATAGGTACAGCCCGCTCCGCGCATGACAAAGGCGCCGGCAGCAAACAGGAAAAGATAAAGCGGAAGGATCCATTCACCTGCCAGCCATCTGGCTATATCCACCACGGAAACCGGCAGGCCTGCTGCAAGGGATGCTGACTTGTAGACATTGATCACGGCAACCATCGCCATGGCTGCCGCCCACCAGCAGGGCCACATCAGCAATTTCCAGCCGATCGGGCGCTCCCACCGGGCCAGTTGGGCAAACGGCCAAAGCCCCTGCGGCAGGAACTTGTGCACCCAACTGCCCCGCAAGGCGTCGGCGACCATATTTTCTGTGTCTTGGCTCATATTGCGGTTTTGATCGTGTTGAGCGTTCGGGTCAAGTCCACTTTCCGTGGAAAGCGTGACTGGCGCTTTGCGAAAGGGCGGAGCCAATGGTATGCGGAACGCGGATTAATTACTGGACGGACCATGGACATTTTACTGATCGGCTCTGGTGGGCGTGAACATGCGCTTGCCTGGAAACTCACCCAATCCTTGCATTGTGACGAGCTTTATTGTGCGCCGGGAAATGCCGGGATTGCAGACCTCGCCACCCTGATTGAACTCGATACGAACGATAATGCTGCCGTTGTCGATTTCTGCCGCGAGAAGAATATCGGCCTAGTTGTGGTCGGGCCGGAGCAGCCACTGGTAAACGGCATGGTGGATGCGCTGGATGCTGCCGATATTCCCGCTTTTGGGCCAACTGCCTTTGCAGCACAGTTGGAAGGTTCAAAGGGCTTTACCAAGGATCTTTGCGCGGAATTCGACATTCCTACCGCCGCTTATCAGCGTTTCAACAATGCACCCAAGGCAAAGATGTATATTCGCCAGCAAGGCGTGCCGATTGTCATCAAGGCGGATGGTCTTGCAGCGGGCAAGGGCGTTATTGTCGCCATGACGCTTGAAGAAGCGCTTGATGCCGTGGACATGTGTTTTGAGGGCACTTTCGGGGAAGCGGGGGCGGAGGTCGTCGTCGAGGAATTTCTCGAAGGTGAGGAAGCCAGCCTGTTCGCGATTTGCGACGGACAGACCGCCATGCTGATGGGCACCGCGCAGGACCACAAGCGCGTCGGAAATGGCGACACAGGCCCGAACACTGGCGGCATGGGTGCCTATTCCCCTGCCCCGATCCTTGACCAGGCCATGATCGACGAAGTGATGAGCGACATCATCGTGCCCACCCTTGCCGGCATGCATCACAAGGGTCATCCGTTCAGGGGTATATTGTATGCCGGTCTCATGCTGACAGAAGATGGCCCGCAGCTGATTGAGTATAATGTGCGTTTTGGCGATCCTGAATGCCAGGTGCTGATGCCTCGCCTGAAATCCGATCTGGTGGAACTGATGCTTGCCGCCGCAAGCGGCAGCCTTTTGGAAGTCGAAGCCGAATGGGATGACAAGACCGCACTGGCCGTGGTTCTCGCCTCAAAGGGCTATCCCGGCAGTTATGAAAAGAATACGGTTATTGAGGGCGTTGCAGATGCCGAAAAGGGCGGAGCGCTGGTGTTTCATGCAGGTACGGCAGAAAAGGACGGGCAATTGCTGGCAACCGGAGGGCGGGTGCTGAATGTGACCGGTTTTGGCAGCAGTGTCGGTGAAGCACAAAAAGCGGCCTATGACGGAGTTGCGGCGATCCGCTGGGAAAACGGCTTTTGCCGTTCGGATATCGGCTGGCGCGCGATTGAGCGCGAAAACCGGGGCTAATGGATGGCGGGAGTAGGCATGAGCAATCTTGAGATCAGCAGTATAGATCGCATCTGTATTATTGCCATCAACCGGCCGGATCGGCGCAATGCGGTTGATCTTGAAACCGCCAGGGAGCTTTACGGCGCATTTGCTGATTTTGATGAAAATGACGATCTGGATATCGCCATTCTGACCGGCAAGGGCGACGCATTTTGTGCAGGCGCGGACCTCAAGGCACTTGGCGGCGAAGACATGGTTTCGCGTGTCACCGATGGCGGGGAAGGCACGTTTGCCCCCATGGGGGTCTCGCGCATGCAGCTTTCCAAACCGGTGATTGCGGCAATTGAAGGCCCTGCAGTTGCAGGCGGAATGGAACTGGCGCTTTGGTGCGATTTGCGCGTCATGGCAAGAGACGGCGTGATGGGAATTTTCTGCCGGCGCTTTGGTGTGCCGCTGATTGACATGGGCACTATCCGCCTGCCGCGCCTGATTGGCCAGTCACGGGCCATGGACCTAATCCTGACAGGACGTCCGATCGATGCCGAAGAGGCGCTCGCGATCGGTCTCGCCAACAGGATTTGCGATGCCGGAGCCGCGCTTGAAACGGCCATCGCCCTTGCTCGCGAGATCGCAGCCTTTCCTCAGACCTGCATGCGAAATGACCGCAAATCAGTCCTTGATCAATGGTCGCTCAAGCTCGATGATGCGATTGAAAATGAAACCGGGCTGGGGCGGGTAACCATCCGCACCGGCGAAACCGTTTCCGGCGCAGGGCGTTTCTCCTCCGGTGAAGGCAGGCATGGAAAGTTTGGAGGAAACTAGTCAATGTTGTTTGCTGCGATAAAGGCATTTCACCTGCTGGCCCTCGTATTCGGTTCAGCGGCGGCGCTAGGCAATATTTACCTTGGCCTCGCCAAAGGTCCGCATGATCTTGCAGCGCCAGGCTACACCAATACACTGCGCAAGGCCTGGCGTTACACATCGCTTTTCGCGATCATTGTTCTTTGGGCAACCGGCCTTGTCTTGATGTTTGCCCGTTATGGAATCTGGATACCGGGTTTCGCATTCAACGCAAAAATCGCCTTTGCACTCGTGCTGACGGCAATCATCCTTTTCATGAACCTGATGGCTCCGGGCTGGGCACGCCGGGGAGGCCCCCCATCTTATGTGCCGGTTCTCAGCTGGATCAGTGCGGTCTCGCTGTTGCTGATTGTAACACTGGCAGCTTTTGCCTTTGGCTGAGCGAAATCAGAAGCCGCCAAGTACCGACCACAAAACGCTCACTGCGGCAGTATCGACAGCAGCATCAACCACATCATAACCATCATCTGATTGTTGTGAAGAAGCTGTTTGCGTCTGCTGGGCAGCCTGCTGTCCGCCCGCTTGTGAAATTTCAGCAACCATTCGCGCAGTCTGTTCATCAGCCGTGAAACCAGCGGCCTTCAGGCTCGCCACCACGGGTTCTCCAGACGGACTTGCAAGACCATGGGCAAGCGCACGCTGACCGCCAGTGCGGGCACCATTATCCAGCAGATATCTCACAACCTCCGGCTTGTTGAAGGCTGCGGCAACCGTCAACGCGGAACTGTCGGGGTGAACTTCCTTGCAGGTCACATCCGCATCGCTTATGCGGCGGTTGACGTCGGCACCGTTCTCCACAAGGTATCTGGAAATCGCAACCGATCCGGATTTTGCCGCATACATGAGCGGTGTCCTGCCCGCACAATCGGGTGTGCTGATTTCCCCGCCTGCTGCAACCAGCTCGCGCAGGATGGTGATATTGCCCTCCCCTGCAGCCGTGTGCATCGGGGTTGCCTTGTACTTGTTGTTGGTACCATTGATGTCGGCACCATTGGCTATACCGGCTTTAACTGCGGTCAGGTCATCATTCATGATGGCGTAATTCAATTCACCGACCGAGGTTGTGCTTGAACAGGCCGCCATAAACGGTAAGGCGCACAATAGTGCAAAGCCTGGAAAATTTCGCTTTTTCATAATCCCCCCTCATAATGATTTTCCCTCTAGGCAACCATGAGAGGCGATTGATTTCAACAGGTTAGAAGAAAAAAACGCTGATTTCCACTCAGGTCTGTACAGAGGGAGAATTAATCCGTGTAGCCTTTCAAGTCACCCTTGATGACGTAACGCAGGATTTCGACCACCTGTTCTGCGGTTTCGGCAACGGCAAGCGCGGCAGCGTCCACTTCCTTAAGTGCGTGCTGATGATCCGCGCCATGCATGATGATCAGCGGCTTGCCGAGCGCGGACGCGAACCCTGCATCGAAGGCTGCATTCCATTGCTTGTACTTCTCGCCAAAGCGGACGACCACGATATCGGCCTGTGAAATCAGCGTACGGGTGCGGATCGCATTGATCTGCGCGCCCTTGTGATCGTGCCAGAACTTGTCCGGTTCCACACCAAGGATGGCAACGCCACAATCGTCAGACGCTTCGTGATGGGTGACCGGCGCATCAATCTTCACGGCAAGGTTCGCAGCCTTGCAGCCGGCCTCGATCTGTTGACGCCAGTCGGTGTGGATTTCACCGGAGAGATAGAGCTTCCAGGTTTTCATGGCTTAGAACCTTTTTTTGTCATCCCCGGACCAGCAAAACACAAATCCGGGGCGTTCCCTGTTTTAAAAACATGCGGTGTAACCAGAGAGATAACGGCATAGGTCCTCGGGTCAAGCCAGAGGATGACTACCTTCAGCCCTCACCCGCTGATCTTGGACAAATCCGCAACCGTTGCCGTTGCCGCGCGGATGCGCGAGAGCAGTGCCAGGCGGTTGGCGCGGATGACTTCGTCATCAGCGTTCACATGCACATGCTCGAAGAAATTGTCGATCGGTGCGCGCAGGCTTGCAAGGCGACTCATGGCCTCCTCGAAGTTTTCCGCCTCAATGGCATTGGCCGCCAGTGTCTCGACGTTTTCGAGCGTATTGAACAGCGCGCGTTCCTCGTCACCCTCGAACAGATCGGGTTTGATTACCCCGGCAATAGTCACGCCTTTTTTCTCCTCGGCTGCGAGGATGTTGGCTGCACGCTTGTAACCCTGAATGAGGTTTTCACCATCATCGGTTTCGACAAGTTTTTGCAGCGCGCGGGCCTTTTGCGTGATGAGAAGAAGGTCGTCGGATTGGGGCGTGATGATCGCATCCAGAACGTCATGACGAACGCCCTCATCCTTCAGGAAGACTTTCAGACGGTCATGGAAAAAGGAGAGGAGATCCTCATTTGCCTTTGAAGCCAACCCCAACCGCACGCCATTCTCAACCACCAATCTGATGACACCCAGCGCGGCACGTCTCAGTGCAAAGGGATCTTTCGAGCCCGTTGGTTTTTCATCGATTGCCCAGAAGCCAACCAGCGTATCGAGCTTGTCGGCGAGCGCCACGGTGACGGAAACCGGATCGGAAGGCACGTCATCGGTCGGACCGAGCGGCTTGTAATGCTCTTCAATCGCAAGCGCGACGGAAGCGTCCTCGCCAGCTTTCTCGGCATAGATCCGGCCGATGCGACCCTGCATTTCAGGGATCTCGTAAACCATGGCGGACTGAAGATCAGCCTTTGCGATTTTCGCCGCGCGCTTGGCTTTCTCAGGATCGGCGCCAACTATCGGCGCCAGTTCTTCGGCCAGCGCAACAATTCGGTTCACACGCTCGCCCTGCGAGCCGAGCTTTGCATGGAAGGTGACGTTATTGAGGCCTTCAACCCATGATTCAAATCCGTCAGAATTTGAGTCGCAGACTTTCTGCAAGTCACTGTTCCAAAAGAAGTTTGCGTCCGAAAGTCGCGCCGCAACGACCTTGCCATTGCCTCTGGTCACTTCCTTTCCGCCATCGGACGGAATGATGTTTGAAACCAGAATGAATTTGTTGGCGAGCTGGCTTTCTTCGCTCCCTTTCCCCTGTTTGCGCACCACGAAACATTTCTGATTTTCGCGGATCGTGAGCTGGATGACTTCGGCGGGAATATCGAGGAAAGCCTCGTCAAATTCACCCATCAGAACGGTCGGCCATTCGACCAGATTGGCAACTTCTTCGAGCAAACCGCCATCTTCGACAAGATCAAACCCTTGCGCGAAGGCGAGGTTTTTCGCATCTGCCAAGATCATGTCCTTGCGACGCTCGGCATCCAGAATGACATTGGCCTTTTCGAGTTTGGCAACATAATCCTCAAAGCGCTTTACCGTGAAGGTTTCAGGTGCGAGGAAGCGGTGGCCGCGCGTTTCATTGCCGGCAGTGATGCCTGAAACCTCAAACGCAATGACTTCCGGCTCCTCGGTTTCCGGACCGAAGGTGCAGATGATCGAATGGAGCGGACGAACCCATTTCAGTGACCCGGCCTCACGGCTCTGCTCGCCCCAACGCATGGATTTCGGCCAGGGGAAATTGCGGATAATATCCGGCATGATTTCGGCAATGATGTCCTTGGCTTCACGCCCCGGCTTTTCTATGACCGCAACATAGAAGTCACCTTTTTTAGGATCGGTCCTGACCGTTGCTTTCTCAACGGAGGACAATCCCGCTCCGCGCAAAAAGCCCTCGATTGCTTTTTCAGGCGCATCGGTCCGGGGTCCCTTGCGCTCTTCCTTTATGTCGGCTGATTTTGTGGTCAGTCCGCGCAGGTCGAGGGTCAGGCGCCGCGGTGTCCAGTATTCCTTTGCCCCTTCATAGGTCAGACCGGCATCCACCAGCGCATCGGTGACAAGCTTGCGCAGGTCACCGGCTGCCTTCCTTTGCATGCGGGCAGGAATTTCCTCAGAAAAAAGTTCAAGCAGAAGATCAGGCATGGGAGGGTTCAGACGTAAATTGATGTTGCGCCTGCGTTAGCAATTGCACAGCGAAATGTCACCATTGACCTGATGATTTGCAAATAAAAAACCGGACGCAAGGAACATGCAAAGACGCCCGCCAAAGCCTGCGCCAGAAGCTTTGATGTTGATCACGATCAGCCGAACAAGAAATCCGTTGAAAAATCGAGATCGGATATTTCAAGCCCGCTAAGCAGAAGGGACTGGCTGTAGGTCTCACCCCCTGCCTGCCATTCATATTCGATCAGGACGCCTGCGGCAGTATCGTGAATGCCATCCAGCACGTCTTGCAAGGTCATACCACCCTCCTCGAACTCGATCTTGTCCTCACCGGAGGTGAAATCGAAAATCGTGTCATGGCCGTTGCCATAGGAGACCCCGCCCGCCTCGAATGTCCTCGTCATCAGAACAGTGTCGGCACCTGCGCCAAGGAACATTCCGTCATTGCCGACACCGCCGACAAAGAAGTCGTTCCCTTCGCCGCCATCGAGAACGTCGTCACCGCCGCGGCCGATCATGGTGTCATTGCCCGCATCGCCCTGGACATAGTCGTTGCCCGCGCCGCCATCGACAATATCATCGCCGTTTCCGCCGAAGAGCGTGTCATTGCCGTACCAGCCGAGCATCCGGTCATTGCCGTCACCGCCGAAGGCAACATCATCCCCAGACTGGGCGGAAAGCACATCATTGCCGCTGCCCCCCTCCATGTAATCATCACCCGAGCCACCATACATGGCGTCATGGCCAGCCTCGCCGAGCATGGTATCGTTGCCCGTGCCACCGATCATTCGGTCATTGCCATTGCCGCCGACCAGGAGATCGTCCCCTGCGCCCCCGTCAAGCTGGTCCTTGTCATTATTGCCATAAAGACGGTCATTGCCATCGCCGCCCGACAGGTCGTCCTCACCATTGGCGCCGACCAGACGGTCATCGCCCAAACCGCCGACAATCGTATCGTTTCCGGCTTCGCCCTTCAGATTGTCATTGCCGCTTCCGCCGTTTAGGATGTCATCGCCCTCTCCGCCGACCAGAAGATCATGGCTGTCACCGCCGTTTAGGGTGTCGTTGCCGCCGAAACCGTATATCCAGTCATTGCCATCCAGACCATCAATCAGGTCATTGCCAATGGTGCCATCCAGTATATCGCGCCCATCAGTCCCGGTAATCTGGTTTATGCCAACAAGCGTGCCCAGCGCCTCGTCAACATCCCCGACTGGTAGATTGAGCACTTCATGCGAAATGGCAGCATCCGTGAGGCTGTAAACCATTCTTGGTGTGCCAAGCGTCGTAAGGGTAGATCCCACATAGTCATTGACGACAATCGAGGAGATGGTGCCTGACAGAAATTGAACGCTTGAACCTTCAGAAGGATATTCACCGTTGGCTGCTGCAAGCCATTGAAGATCCTGTCCCTTGATGATTGCAGTCAAAACCGGCTTGTTGAAAGTTGTGTCGGCGGGATCGCTCGCTCGGCTGTACTGTTCGAGAATGATAACAGTGATGCCATTCTGGACTGACGAAATAATTCGGAAAGTATCGTCCAGGAAGGCAAATGCATCGCCTGTGAAGTCAGGTTCCTTGAAGATGGTCGGCATTGCAATATCCCGTCAAAGAGTTGATCAGACTCCCTGAGTAAGGCTTGCACTCAATAACGCCAGCTTAACTGTCTGTTAACCTTAGGGATTAAGCTGAACAGTTAAAATTGTAATGAAATCATATTTTTAGCCGATTCAGCTGTCGTCGCGCCATTTTTCATCATAGTGCGTGCCATCGCAAAACGGTTTATTCTTTGAAAGGCCGCAGCGGCAGAGCACGTATTTCTCTTCAGTGGCGGTTTCCGCGAATTTTACATCGTCAATGGCAAGATTGGACACCCAGTAAGGTCCGTGCCTTTGAATGTGTATGCCAGCGTTTTCGCGGGTGATCTGCTGCGGCGCTTCGCCCGGCATGCTCATGGTGATCGCCCCTGACGGACAGGCTGCTACCACTTCGCGGATCGACTCGACGCTGCCCTGATCCGGCTGGACCCAGGGTTTTTGCGCCACGTCGAACACAGCCTTGTTCAAGCGACCGCATTCACCGGCATGGGAACACAGGAGTTTGTTAAAGTGAACAGTGACGTCCCTGCCCTCATAGGAGAAAACGCGCCCGTCCGTTCTATCGGTTTCGCTGGCGGAGGAATAGCCCGCATCCTTGTGTGAGCCGTCACAGAACGGTTTGTTTTTGGAGTGTCCACAGCGGCAAAGGGCAGTGACGGCCTTTGTTTCGATGGTCTCGCCATCAGGGCCGGTAATGGATACATCGCCCTTTATGACAAAGGGGCCGTTCTCACGCTGTTCGATTCTTTCCGCCTTTGGTGGGCTGTCCGCTTCAAGCCCATTGTGGCTACCATCACAAAACGGCTGTCCATCAGTCTGTTTGCAGCCGCAGAAATATTTGGTTTCAGCGCCCTCGGCTCTCCAGGCAACCGGCGAAAAATCGCTACCCTTGTGGGAGCCATCGCAAAACGGTTGGTTCGAGGACTGACCGCAAGAGCACCAGTAATAAGTCTTGCCCTCTTCAACCTCAATGGCGATTGGGGATTTTGCGGCAACTGCACCTTTGGTCATGAAAATCGTCTCCTTTTCCGGAGCCTTCAATCATAGGCGGTTGGAACCAGTCGGCAAGAGCGTAATGCTGAACAGTGTGTCTTTACTCCGCCGCTTCCAAAGCCCCGCCAGCCTCGGTCTTCAGGAATGCTTCGCCGCATGCCTTGGCTAGGTCACGGACAGCGAGAATATATTTCTGGCGCTCGGTGACGGAGATCACGCCGCGGGCATCCAGCAGGTTGAAAACGTGCGAAGCCTTGATGCACTGGTCATAGGCAGGATGCGCCATGACGATGTGCTTGCCGGTTTTGGAGTCAACATCGTCAGCCGCCAGAATGCGTTTGCATTCAGCCTCGGCGTCCTTGAAGTGCTGGAGCAGCGTGTCGGTGTCCGCAACGTCGAAATTCCAGCGTGAGTATTCGCGTTCGGTCTGCTGGAAGACATCGCCATAGGTGACCTTGTCATTGCCATCGCGGCCGTTGAAGTTGAGGTCATAGACATTGTCGACGTCCTGTACATACATGGCTAGGCGCTCAAGGCCGTAGGTCAATTCACCAGCGACGGGCGAACATTCAAAGCCGCAAACCTGCTGGAAATAGGTAAACTGGGAGACTTCCATCCCGTCGCACCACACTTCCCAGCCAAGCCCCCATGCGCCAAGGGTCGGCGATTCCCAGTCGTCCTCAACGAAGCGGATATCATGAAGATCGGTATCAATGCCGATGGCCTTTAGCGAACCGAGATAGAGTTCCTGAAGGTTCGGCGGCGATGGCTTCAACAGTACCTGATACTGGTAATAATGCTGGAGGCGGTTCGGGTTTTCGCCATAGCGCCCGTCAGTCGGGCGCCGCGAGGGCTGCACATAAGCTACGTTCCATGATTTCGGCCCAAGGGCGCGAAGCGTCGTAGCCGGGTGAAAGGTCCCTGCCCCCACTTCCATGTCATAGGGTTGCAACACAACGCAGCCATATTCAGCCCAGTAGCGGTGCAGGGTCAAAATCAGGCCCTGAAAGGAGCGGGTTGGATGCATATGGGGCGGCAGGTCGGATGCGGATTGAAGGTCGGGCGTTGTCACGTTTCTTCTCTCGAAATTGCTTCGCTCGCTCCCGTTAAGCACAACAAAGGGCGCGGCGCAAATCCAAGCTGTTGCAGATTGTCGATAAATCGGCGAAGCGCAACAAATGCCGTATTTTCGGGCATCCCGATTGGCGAAATTGACACTATCTGATCTGAGAAACGACAGCATCAGGCGTGCTGGGGCATTGCGGGAGTGCATTGCTATCCCCTAGTGCGGAGGAAGTTACTTGCATCCCGCCCAATTTCAGAGAAGACCATGTCCGAAGGTATCATCAAGACCAAGATTACAGAAGTCTCAACAACCCGTTCGCGGTTGGTGGCGGTATCAGGTGTCATAGCCTCTTCGACGATCGGCGCTTTCGCCAGCGGTCTGATGTTTGCCTATATTCCGGTAAAACTGTTGAGTGTCGGCTTCGAGCCCTGGGTGGCATCTTCCATGCTGCCAGCTGTAGCCTTTGGCGGCCTGGCAGGTTGCTTCGCAACCGGGCCCCTTCTGCGGCTGGTAGGCCACGCCCGGGTCTTCATGCTGCTATATGCCGTCATGGTAATGACCATGCTGGCAATTTCCTATTTTGAAAGCCCCTACGCATGGCTTGTCGCAAGGATGTGTTACGGCTTTGCGATCAACGGCATATTCATTGTGGCGCAAAGCTGGCTGCACTTTGCGAGCACGGATGAAATCCGCGGCAAGGTCATCACTGCGTTTTATATTGCTTACGTTGTTGCGCTTGGATTCGGCAGTTACGTAACCGGACAAATCGATATTGCCGGAAACACGACACCAATTTTAGCGACAGCTGTTGTGGCGCTGGCCATGATCCCTGTAGGCCTGACGCGCTTGCCCCAGCCCGAGGCACCGGAAGCAATTTCCGTTGATCTTCGCCGGGTGTGGAAGATATCTCCGGTCGGACTTGCGGGAATGTTTGCCGTCGGCGGGGCCACCATGCTGATGCAATCCATGGCGCCGATTTACACGACCTCGCTGGGATACAGCCCGGCAGATGTCGGATTGCTGATGTTCCTGATGCAGATCGGTCTGATCGCCATCCAAATGCCGATGGGGGCACTTTCCGACCGGATAGACAGGCGCATCGTTCTTGCCATTGTGTCAGCAGGTTCCGTAGTGGTGGCGGGCATCGCCTTCGGTTCACATGGTGCTGCCAGCCTGACGCTGCTGATTTTGGTTTTTGCAACCTGGAACGGATTTAACGAAACCGTCTACTCGGTCTCCAGCGCCCTTGCCAATGACCGCGCCGACCCGACCGACTACGTCATGCTGTCTTCAACACAAATGATTGCATGGTCGCTGGCAGCCTTTATCATTCCCAGTATCGCGACCATTATTCTGGCCTTCATGCCAATCCAGTTCTTCATGCCCATGGGCATGAGTATATCAGCCTTTTTCCTCGTATTTGTACTTTACCGCATGCGGGTCCGTGATGAGGTTCCGCAGGAAGAAAGAGAGGACTTCCAGGCGGTTACCGCACAGGTTGCCTATCCGGGAGATTATTCAAACCCAGATGCCTATGAGGACGAATCAGCGGGCACGACACAAGGCCTTGTCAATTGAGGGTCTTGTAAACCAAGGGAGCTGTGAATCCGTTACCTTTTTAGCGGTTTCCCGTTTCACGGCACGCGAATATAGCCGGATGAAACCGGCACGCATGATCCGGACACGCGAACCGCAATGATCTTGCTCCCGTTTTGATCAATTTCGAGGCCGAGTTCGCTAGGGCGACCCATTTCAGCGCCTTGTATGAGGGCAAGAACTGTCGTCTTTTTCTCTGATTTTCCTGCCCCCAGTTCCCCGGCCTGCAGCAACTGGTTGGCAAAAATGGCTGTTGCCGAACCTGTGGCAGGATCTTCGGGTATGCCCGCAGTCGGTGAAAACATGCGCGCCTGAAAATCGTTTCCATCGCTGCCACGCGTATAGACATATGCGCTGTCCACATTAGCAGCATTCAACATTTCAGACCAATGGGGTTCACACACCACGACTTTTGCGAGCGTTTCAAGGGAATTGACCGGGATATATAGAAATGCAGGTCCTCCCGCATGAACACCGCAATCATGCCCGTCAAATCCGATCCCGGACAGATCGAGCCCGACAGCTGCGGCCGCCAATGCCCCTGAAGGCGGTGTTCCGTCATGGCGGTGAGGAGTAACAGGAGCCGTCAGCGTTGCCGTAACCCTGCCGCCTTTTGAGACCACCCGCACGGGAACGAGACCAGCTTCTTCCTCAAGCACAAGTTCAATATCAAAATCGTCATCACCATGTTCCCTGGTCGCGAGGTGAATGGCGCATCCGATCGTCGGATGTCCGGCAAACGGAATTTCAGCAGTCGGGAAAAATATCCTTACTCTGGCCTGATGCGAGGGGTCTTGCGGTCGCTGGACAAATATCGTTTCGGAGAGATTGAACTCGCGGGCGATGGTCTGCATTTGTGTCGTCGATAGGTTATCAGCTTCATCGACTATCGCCAGCGGATTGCCGGTGAAAGGCGAGCGGGTGAAAACGTCCATTGTATGGAATGTCAGCGTTTCAGGCTTCATCACCATGCTTCAATTATCTCGCCGGTTCTCATCGCCGGACTGATCATCGATTTCTCTTTTTGGCCGGTAAACGCCGTCTGGCCCCAATTCCAGTTCATCAATGGTTTTGGTGTTTTTACCGGAGCCTTTTTGAGCTTTTTCAGCCTTTTTGAGTTCTTCGCCAACTGCTGCCATTTGCCGTTTCAGCGCCCGGTAGGCATACCATGCCAGACCGCCAACCAGACCAAGCGCAATCACCTGAACCATCCCGACCTCCCCGATGTCGCGTCAAAGGCCGTAACGGGCCCACATTGCCCGTTCGCTAGCCTCATCCAGAATACTGCCCGGCAGACCGGCTGCCAGATCCGCCCCGATTGATCCTGCGCTGTGTTCAATTCCAACCGACGGAACAGGCCGACCAAAAAAGTTCTTCTTTCCCTGCATGAGAACAAGCTTGGTTTTCTTGCCATAACGTTCTTTCAGAACACTGCTCATATGGCCGAAACTGTCGAATAGGCCCCGCTCCTTTGCAGGTCTTCCGGTCCAGTACATGCCGGTGAAAATATCGGGATCATCTGCCAGCCTGTCACCTCGACGCTCTTTCACCATATTGATGAAGATCTCGTGGATATCTTCCTGAAGCATTTTTACATGGGCAATATCGGCTTTCTTTTCCGGCTGAAACGGGTCCAGCGAAACCTTGTTCTTGCCCGCTGTGTAAACACGGCGCTCCACTCCCAGCTTGTTGATTGCCTCAACGAAGCCAAAACTTGCCGCAACCACACCGATCGATCCGAGAATGGAGGTTTCATCGGCAATGATTTCATCACCAGCAAGCGCGATCATATATCCGCCCGATGCAGCCACATCCTCCACGAAGACCAGGACACGTTTTGCCTTTTCATCTGCCAGTTCGCGAATTCTTGAAAAAATAAGACGGGATTGAACGGGAGAGCCACCAGGTGAATTGACGCTGATTGCAACAACCGGTGCATCCTTCATTTCGAATGCTTTTTGCAGCGGCCCCGCCACAGTTGCCAGATTAAGGTTCTGCCGGGTAAGCGAGTTTCCCGCCATGATGGCTCCGTGCATCCTTACAACCGGAATGACGGTGTCGGTTTTGCGTATGGAGGATGGGAGGTATTTCGAGAAGCGCATGAATATGCCTGTAAATATGATTGCGGGAAGCTTTCAGGTCACATGGCTATTTGAACGCGGAATTGCAAGATCGCAAGTCTGGGAGATGTTGCCGGGAATCGGTTTTTATCCGTAATTGACCCGTGCCTCTCCGTTCATCAGCGCTTCAGCCTGATCCGTTGCGGTTCCGTCCGCATTGTGCATGACAATTCCCGGCATAATGGAAAGCGGCGCACGCGAGCCTTTGGTCATCCTGACCAGGATACGCTTTGCAGCCTCATCCGCGCGCGCGTGCACCGGGACAACCACCAATCCGCCAAAGCGGCCCTGGCAGCAGGCATAAACCTCACCGATCTTCTCGCTCCGGTATATCATTGAAAGGTCACCGCCCGGCTTGAGAATTGCAACAGCCGTTCGCATCCAGGCATCAAGACCGAACAGACCCATGACATGAGCCTCGGACTTCAGCAGGTCAGGTGAAGGGCGTTGGCCGACATGATTGTACGGAGGGTTCATGATGACATGATCAAAACTGGCTTCCTTTAGACCCGCAGCTTCGCGCTTGGCCCCCGTAAGGGTCGCATCCGCTTCCAGCAGCCTGACCCGGCCTGCATATTTGAGATTGTCGCGAAGGCGCAACGTCCTTGAGGCAAACTCCACCATCAGAGGATTTTTTTCGACCAGAGTAACTTTGAGCTCAGGATTTGATGCAGCAGCGGCAAGTCCGGCCACGCCTGCACCAGAGCCAAGGTCAGCAAGTTCTCCGGAAGCATTTTCATCTAGCGAGGCTGCAATTAGCAGGGCATCCGAACCGGATCGGTGCCCGGTTCCGACAGGCTGAACAGCGCGGAAGGTTCCTCGAAAGAAAGCATCTTCCCTGCTTTCCACCAGTCCGGCAGCATCATGTGCACCCGCCTTTAGCGGAGCGGCATTTTTATCAAATTTGTCAGCCATCAGATTCATTGATTTCCAAATGTTTTTCCAGTCCTGCATCTTTCAGCAGGCGACGGGCAACATGCTCCTTTTCCTCGGTTACCATAATTCTGCGTTGAAGGATGCCTATTGAACCTTCCAGCACACTCATGTGCTGATCCAGCAATAGAAACTCGATCCCCTCTTCCTTGAAAAGGGACTCAATGAGCGAGATCATCACCAGATCGTTGGTGCGAGCCAGTTCTTTCACTTCGACATCCCCAAAGTCTCTTGTTGTTACAATTTCGTACGTAACCGCCGGTCATGCAAGTAACAGTTCAGCGCTGACGATAACGTTCAGTTTATCCGTAGTTGATTGTCAATCGGTGCCTTTGCCGAAATCATCTTTCGCAATGATGGCCAAAGCCGACTATCGGATGTAATCTGTCCCTGCCTTACCATGCCCCAATCACCTTCCCGACACTCCGGCAGGCAATGACGCTGGCGTTCAATAGCCCGTTCACCGTTTCAAAGGCTTTACGCGAATGCTCAAGTAGGCCAATCTGTCACCTTATGTCCTTGCGGCGGATAAAATAAACAGTGCCGTAACATGACTGCGTGAGATCACCGGGCGGTGTTCCACAAAACTTTTTGAAGGGGGAAGTCTGGATGAGCGGTAAAGTCGTGCATCTCAAGGGTAATACAATCAAGAGCAGTGCCAATATAGAACCGGTGGAAAAGCTTCCCAGTGTCGAACCACTGATGGATCTCGTGCGCGATGACATGGCCAGGGTCAACCGGCTGATCATCTCCAAATGCGGTTCTGATGTGGAGATGATTCCCGAAGTCGCAAGACATCTCATTGACAGCGGCGGCAAAAGGTTGCGCCCGATGCTGACCCTCGCAGCTGCCAGCATGTGCGGTTACAAGGGCGATCATCACGTGACACTTGCTGCCAGTGTCGAATTCATGCACACGGCAACCCTTTTGCACGATGACGTCGTCGATGAGAGCGATCTCAGAAGGGGCAAGCTTGCCGCCCGCATGCTTTGGGGCAATCAGGCTAGCGTGCTTGTTGGTGACTTCCTGCTCGGACAGGCATTCCGCATGATGGTTGATGCCGGCTCGATGCAGGCACTTGATGTCCTTTCCCATGCTGCAACTGTTATCGCCGAAGGGGAAGTGCTTCAATTATCGACGGCAAAGAACCTCGATACGACCCAAGATGAATACATGGAGGTGGTCAAGGCGAAGACTGCAGCGCTGTTTGCGGCGGCGGCGGAAGTCGGCCCAATCCTCGCCGGATCAGGCAAGGCAACCACCTCGGCCTTTCGTTCTTATGGCAACAATCTTGGCCTCGCCTTTCAATTGATTGATGATGCACTGGATTATGGCGGCAGCGCAAAATCGCTGGGAAAGAATGTGGGCGACGATTTCCGTGAGGGAAAAGTCACATTGCCGGTTTTGCTTTGCTATCGCAGGGGCAGCGAAAAGGAACGCAACTTCTGGCGTGAGGCGATTGAACACGGCCAGACAGATGACAGCCGCCTTGAAGAAGCCATGCGGCTGATGCATGAACGGGAGGCCTTGGCTGACACGCTTGAGCGCGCGCGCCAATTCTGCGAAGTTGCAAAGGATGCATTGGCAACTTTCGAGGATTCGGCACATAAAGATGCCCTGATTGAAGTGTTGGAATATTCACTGCTTCGCGCCAATTAACATATTCAGACGAACTGCCACAGGAGACGGAATGAACGCCCGAAATACAGATTCGAAGTCAGTTTTCAGTTCTTTCAGAAAGGGCCTGTTGTGCGGCGCCACCATCGCAGCAATGGGAGCGGGTCTTGTCGTTCCCTCATTTACGGTTTCGGCACTTGGTGCCGGCTTTCTGGATGACATTGAAATCAATTCCGGAACCGTTCCGGTGATTGACGCGACAAAGGATCTGCCAAGTCTCGCCGGCAGTTTTTTGGCCGCCCAGATTGCCGGTGCGAATGGTGATGATGCTATTGCCATTGAAAACTACAAGCGGGCGATTGAACTTGATGGTGAAAACAGCGACCTGAAACAGTTGATGATCATGGCCATGACTGCCAATGGCGATATCACCGACGCCATTGATACGCTTGGCACCATTCCGGCAGAGGAACAGAACAGAAGCCTTAACCAGGTGATTGTGGCCGCCAATGCGCTCAAACAGAAGTCCTGGAAGCGCGTGATCACTAATATCGATCGTGTAGCCGGGGCTGATCTCGATATGATGATCTCAAAGCTGGTCGGTTCCTGGGCGATGTTTGGAGACCGCAGGATCGATGAGGCGCTGGAGCGTGCGAAAGACGCAACGGGTCCGGACTGGGTGTCTATGATCCGCGAGTATCATGTCGGCCTGATGCTGGCAGCCAGCGGCAAGGACAGCGAGGCAATTGTCAGTTTTGAAAAGGCTGTCGGTTACCGCGCTGTTGCGGCCGCGTTGACAGAAACCTACATGCGGGCCGTTGAATCGCTGGCACGTTCGAAGGCGCGCACAGGCGACCTTGAGAGCGCGCGGAAGGTTGTCAGCGACGGGCTCGAACTGCTACCTGCATATCCACCCTTGCGCAAGCTTGAGGAAACGCTTGCAGAAACCAATGAAGGCAAGACAATCGGGCTCCTTGTCACCACCGCGCAGGAAGGCGGCGCTGAGGTTTTCTACAATGTGGGGTCGGCCATCAGCCGCCAGGGAAGCCTGCCATTTGCCCAGAGCCATTTGCAGATTGCCCGGTTCCTGGCACCTGAGAATGACGGCATCCTGTTTGCTCTCGCCAATGTTTACGAGGAGCAGGACAAGTATGTTCTGGCCAATGATTATTACACCCGAATTGCAGAAACCTCTCCGCATTATCGCAGATCCCAACTGGAAATTGCGCTTAACCTGAACCGTATGGAGCAGGTTCCGGAGGCAATCACCACGCTGAAGGCGCTTGTCGAACAGGACCCTGACGATTTGCAGACAGTCCTCTCACTCGGAGGGGTTTACGGCCAGCATGAGCAATATGCCAATGCAGCCGAATTGTATGATCAGGCCATAGCCAGAATATCGTCTCCCGAACGCCAGCACTGGCCGGTTTTCTACCGCCGGGGTATTGCCCACGAGCGCACCAAGCAATGGCCGCTTGCCGAGGCTGATTTCAAGAAGGCGTTGGAATTGTTTCCCGATCAGCCGGATGTGCTGAACTATCTAGGCTATTCGTGGATCGACCAGGGCATCAACCTCGATGAAGGACTAAGCATGGTGAAAAAGGCCGTTGAGTTGCGGCCTAATTCCGGGTTCATCATCGACAGTCTGGGCTGGGCTTATTACAGGCTCGGACGCTATGAGGATGCTGTGGTTGAATTGCAGCGGGCGCTCGAACAAATGCCATCTGATCCCGTGATCAATGATCATCTCGGCGATGCCTACTGGAAAACCGGACGCAAACTTGAAGCGGTATTTCAATGGAAGCATGCGCTGGCAAACAAGCCGACGGAAGAGGACCGATTCAAGATAACCCGCAAACTGCAGGTTGGCCTGACGCACTAGGCCCGCCTCAAGTGACGGCTGCTTCCAAACACTCTGGTGATAGCTCCGCGCTGCTGCATTGCGATGCATCGGCGAAGATCAATCTTGCCCTGCATGTGACCGGCCAGCGTGAAGACGGCTTTCACGACCTGGAAACCCTTGCCATTTTTTGCGAGGTGGGTGACCGCATATCGGTTGAAGCCAACCCTGGCCTTTCCATAGGCGAAATTGAACTGAGCGCCAGAGGCCCCTTCGGAGCGGACCTTCCCCCTGCCGCTGACAATATTGTCGCCAAGGCAGCCCGGGCAATGCTCGCCACATTCCCTCCACGCCCCGGCGGATTGTCGATTATTATCGAGAAAAACCTTCCGCTTGCCAGCGGCATGGGCGGTGGCTCGGCTGATGCCGCCGCAACCCTTCTGGCAGTTGCTAACCTTTACGGAATCCGGGGACCTGATAAAATTGCACGCCTTGCCGAAACAATCGGTTCCGATGTGCCGATGTGTCTGCATTCGTGTGCCCTGATTGCGCGCGGACGCGGCGAAGCCATCACGCTGCTCGAAGACTTTCCCGCGCTTGCCCTCGTCCTCGTCAATCCGGGTGTGGGTGTCTCCACGCCGCAGGTTTTCAGCGCCCTGCGGCAAAAGTCCAATCCGCCGCTGACAAACCTCCCCGCCCTGCTTGACCGGGAAACACTGACGGGCTGGCTCGCCGTCCAGCGCAATGATCTTGAAGCACCGGCACTATTGATTGCCCCGCAAATTGGCGAAACGCTCGAAGAAATCAGAAACAGCGGAGCCCTGCTCTCGCGAATGAGCGGCTCCGGGGCGACCTGTTTCGGCCTCTATTCAGAACTGCAACAGGCCGAAACTGCCGCATTGCAAATCCGGCAAAACCATCCAGACTGGTGGGTTCAGGCAACCCGAACAAAAAGCCACGGCTTTGACAGGATTGAGCCCGAGGAAAGAAACGCAAGCCAACGGAACTCACCATGAGCCGAATAGATGAAACCCGCCCTTTTGTCCCCGTCGGCATTGCCGTTCTGACCGTTTCAGACACACGAACCATGGCCGATGACAAGTCCGGCAATACGCTGGTCGAGCGTCTGGAAAAAGCCGGGCACAAGCTCATTGAACGGGCCATCGTGAAGGATGACATCCCCGCCATTCAGGAGCAGGTCACCGGCTGGACAAAGCGCGATGACATTGACGTGGTGATCACCACAGGCGGCACCGGCTTTACGGGGCGCGATGTCACACCCGATGCGCTGGAGCCATTGTTCGAAAAGACCATGGACGGGTTTTCAGCCGTCTTTCATCGTATCAGCTTCGACAAGATCGGCACGTCTACCATCCAGTCCCGCGCGACAGGCGGTGTGATGAACGCGACCTATGTGTTCTGCCTGCCCGGCTCACCCGGTGCCTGCAAGGATGCCTGGGACGGTATCCTTTCCCTGCAACTCGATTACCGGCACATGCCCTGCAACTTCGTCGAGATCATGCCAAGGCTGGACGAGCATCTGAGGCGAAGCGGGAAATAACACAGCCACCACTGTTTGAGGTATTGTTCAAGTCTCGCGCTTCAGGCTGCGCCCTCAACGGGCGGCAAAGCCACTCTTTTTATGAGAAAGAACGGTTCAATCCGGTTCAGGAGATCGAACATAATTCGGCGCACTCGGCATTTTGCCCATTATGGCTTGGGAAAAATGCCTTACACTACGCCGGGCCTCTCGACATTTGCTTCGCAAATTGTCTGCGGCCCTAACCGCGAAAATTGCTGCGCAATTTCCGCTCTATGCAAACACGGGACCCGGACGCCTTGATCCTGGGGCATGTGTACAGCCCGAAGCTGCCCTGCGCGGAGATTTTTTGTATGGAGGGGCTATTCAGTAGAGCGAAACGAAGTTTTGCGGACAGCGCGGCAGGTGTTTGCTGCAGCAAACAATGAGAGCGCTAAACTTGTTGCCGGCCCTGCGCTTTCGCTTCGGCGTTCTTCGTTCAAATCGCCAAATCGTTGGCGATTTGTTGCTAACGCAAACACTCATCACCCCTCTCACCCTAACGCTCCGCTGCTGTTGCTCCATCCAAATGACGGCGATCACCCGATTGTTTGCGCGGGCAACAGTGCGAAGAAGAATAGGGGAGGATTTTGGCGCGGGACAAACTTGTCATTCACCACTCCCCGATCCTACTCAGAATGCTTAACTAACTGACTGATAGATAATAGATTTTTTACAAAATACCGTTTTCATTCTTTGAGAAGTTAATACCCATTTCGCAAGAAATCTTCAATGTGAAATAGTTCATATGCCTTGGCTGGAGTGCTTGGTGATTTAACGATGAATAGTAAGTATAGGCTACTCCCGAACCGATAAGATCTCAATCTGAATTTTCAATTGAAGATGGTCGTAATTATGGAAATGAACTGGAAATCCATCCTTCATTATGCTTGATTAAAACAGTGTTGATTTTTTGGGGATTATAATGACAACAGTTGTTGAAGACAGTGGAAGAACATAATTAGGCTTTATTTCTGCGGTAAATTCAAACTACGGGTTAACACTATTAGTAGATGAACTTCCGCCTGGCGCAACGATCCAATATCGCACGACCCATGGTACAAATGATGCGGTTTTCAGAACATTGAGCCTTGGTTCGAATTCAATTTCTCCAGATGGCAGCATTGGCACGATACTCAGAATTGAGTTATTTGTTTTACCAAAACCGGATTTTGCGGGCGATGCTGGTGATTTAAGTTTCAGGAAAGTTAATCCAAATTCCATCCCTGCGTATACTCGCTACGATTATCAGTTTGACGTGACACCGGTTGACGACATTCCAACTGATATTCAGCTCTCTAACGCTAGCGTTGATGAAAACTCACAGGGAGCCGGAATAGGTTTGTTGACTACCACCGATCCTGATGCTGGCAATTATCACACATATCAACTGTTAGGTGATTTGAGCGGACTTTTTGAGATTGTTGGCTCAACATTGAAACTTAAATCCGGTTTGGCCACAGATTATGAGACAGCAATCTCACATGAACTTCTGATCCGGACAATCGACAATACAGGTTTGGCGTTCGAAAAAACGATTACTGTATCTGTCAATGATATTGCCGATACGAATTTCACGGGCACTTCAGGTGATGATGAGATTATAGGAACTACTGCGGGAGATGTAATCAACAGACTGGAAGGCAATGATATTCTTTCAGGATCAGATGGAAATGACATTATTAACGGCGGAAGTGGTTCAGACTAAATATCGGGCGGAGATGGAAGCAACACGTTAAATGGAAACCAAGGTTCGGACTCACTTTTCGGAGGCGCCGATGGCGACATCATGGATGGTGGCGATGGTAATGATTTACTCTTTGGAGGTGATGGCTCGGATCTATTGATGGGCGGGACGGGTAGCGACACCCTGAACGGTGGTCTTGGCATTGATACGGTCGATGGCGGGGACGGGATTGATACGCTTGATCTTTCCGGTGCCACCAACACCCAGAAGATGAATCTCGTCACCAATGTGAACATTGGCGGCTTTGCCAATAATGATACCTTCCTCAACATCGAGAATGTGATCGGCTCTGACACACGAGGCGACGACATCACCGGAACGGCAGGTTCAAACACCCTGCAGGGCCTTGGTGCTGACGATATCCTGCGCGGCTTCAACGGTGATGACATTCTCGAAGGCGGCGAGAACAACGACTATCTCTATGGCGGTCGCGGCGCTGATGTTCTGGACGGCGGCAATGGCAATGACTGGGCGATGTATAATGACTGCCGACCATGGCGTGACTGTCGATCTGGGCGGCGTCGGGTCCGGCGGTATCTATTCCAATGGTGACACCTACATCTCGATCGAGCGCGTTCGCGGTTCGAACTTTGATGACACGATCACCATGGATGGTGCCAGCAACAAGGTGACTGGCGGCGATGGCAATGACATCATCAACGGCATGGGCGGCAAGGATTCGCTTCGCGGCGGCGCTGACAATGACCGGATCAATGGTGGCACAGGCAATGACACCATGTTCGGCGATGCAGGCAACGATATCTTCGAGTTCGACCTCGGCTCAGGCGCGGACTGGGTGGCCGACTTCGAGAACGATATCGACACGATTGAACTCGACGGCAATCTCGCATGGAGGCGCCATTGCAGGGATGAGCATCATCGATATCGTCATGACCTACGGCAATCAGGTCAACCCCAACCGGATTGATCTTGATTTCGGCAATGGCGACGTTCTCAAGATCCTCGCCACCGGCATTACGGAGGCTGATCTCTATGACGATATCACCGTGGTTTAGAAGAACTGCTTCATCGCGTCCCGATCTGCTCCATGGAGATCTTCCGGTTGAAGAGTTTTTCGGCGTTCTTGTAGGCGATTTTCTCGGCCACTTCGCGCGGCAGTTTTGAGAGCCATTGCCGGTTTGAATCCATGATTGCCGAATAATTGTCCCACTGACTATTTACCCAAGTGTCACTGCCAATCATCAACCTGTCCTGAAACTCCAAGATGATCTTTTTCCACTGGGGATCAAGTTCTTCACCGGCTCCCAGAATGGACCACTCCCTTAGTGACGTGTCGGCATAGAGACCGGGAAACTCTTTCATGAGCGCGTATACCTGTTCAGCAGGTTCGCTGAGCCCTGCATGGGCCCAAATTATTTTCACGTCACTGTCGAGGCTGTACAGCCAGCGGACAGGTTCCGCTCCCGAATGGACATGGATGAGAATATCGCGCGCCTTTGCCATGGCGATAACCTTGCGAAACAATGGCTCATCGGTCGTATCGAGATTGTGGATATGAAATTCGCCGATCCCTTCATGAGGGTATTTGTTCAGCCGTTCTTCCAGATAGGCGTCGATGTTTTCAGCTTTGGTCCAGTTTGATGACCCGATATCACCATGATAAGGGCGCAGTTCCGGCACGATGCGATTGGGTGCATATTCCCAAAGCATGATCGTTCCTTCATCGGGTGTTGAGGAAACCAACCCCATGGCAACGCCATTAGCGTCCATCAATTCAATGATGTTTTTAACCGAATATTTTTCCCAGGCCTGTTCCTTGTAATGAATATGGGAATCAAAGAGCGGCAAGTCCTTTACCGCGTCGCCAATCACCGCATGTCCCTCGTCGGCCAAGGCTGAGGCAATCCCGGTTTGCATCATGATGAGCGCGGCAAACAGGGATAGAAAACATCGCTGTTTGGTAATTGTCATGGTCATCTCAGCGTTTTCGCGGCTTTGGATACGACAACCCTACCCACTCTGGCAGTAATTCGCCATTGGTAAAATGCTGTAACCGAATTTCGGATCTGTGGATAACTGTTAAATTACGGCCATGACCAGGCAAATTTTACCGGACTGTCACAAATCCGCCCCAAGCTTGATTCAATAAAATGTACTTGCTTTGTTCTCTTTATGAGAATAGGAATATTATCACAATATCGGGAAGGCGATTCGAATCGCTGATCCACATGCAGCCAGAATGGGACCAGCGCACTGGCGCTAGGTTAAAACAGGGCACAATTCGGCGAAGACCGACAGTGAGGAAAAGGCAGGAGAGGCAGATGATTGAGCATGAATCCCGTATGCATTTTTCCGGCACGGCCAAGGCGCCATCTGCCTATGGTCGTGGTGATGTCGACGGGCGAAGCGCCGCTGCCCATAATGACTTCATCACGGACGGCATCCGTTCCGGCCACTCGGGGCTTACCGCAAAGGCGGAGCGCCTTACCGAACTTCAGCGCCAAAGAGGTCTATTGGGTGGCCTGAAAGGCCGCGCCGCCAATACCAATCCTGCCGGCCGTTTTGAACCCATCAGCCGTCATGTCTTTGATGATGGCTGGCAGACCCTTGATGAATTGCCGCCCTTCAAGACCGAGGTTTATGAGGAAAAACCGAAGACGATCATCACACGCAATACGTCTCCGGACATTTCCTTTGACCGTTCGATCAATCCTTATCGCGGCTGCGAGCATGGCTGCATCTACTGTTTCGCCCGCCCTACCCATGCTTATATGGGCCTTTCGGCGGGTCTCGACTTTGAATCCAAGCTTTTTGCCAAAGCGGCAATGCGGCCGACTGCTGGAAGCCGAGCTTTCGAAAATTTCGTACCAGCCAAGCACGATCGCCATTGGCACGAATACCGATCCCTATCAGCCAATCGAGAAACAGCGGCGGATCATGCGCGAAATTCTTGAAGTATTGGAGGAGGCCAACCATCCAGTCGGCATTGTCACCAAATCACGCTTGGTTACGCGCGACATCGATATTCTCTCGCGCATGGCGGCAAAGGGCCTGGCGAAGGTGGCACTTTCCATCACCACGCTGGATCGCAAGCTGGCGCGGGCCATGGAGCCACGAGCTGCGACCCCTTCCCTGCGCCTCAAGGCGATCCATGAATTGTCTGAAGCGGGCATTCCGACCTCCGTCATGGTGGCTCCAGTCATTCCGGCGCTTACCGATCATGAGGTGGAGCGCATTCTCGACTCGGCTGCGGGAGCAGGTGCAAGCGAGGCTGGCTATATTCTGTTGCGACTACCTGCCGAAGTCAGTCCGCTGTTTCGTGACTGGTTGCTGCAATATCACCCGGACCGCTATCGCCATGTGATGAATGTGTTGCGCTCAATGCGCGGCGGCAAGGATTATGACGCTGAATGGGGCAAGCGCATGAGCGGCAAAGGGCCCTATGCGATCCAGATCGGTCAGCCGCTTTGAACTTGCCGCCAAACGCTATGGTCTCAACGAACGGCGATTGGCACTCAGAACGGATTTGTTTGAAGCGCCCGAGGAGCGGCGAAAGCAACTGGCGCTTTTTTAGTGCTCAAAAAGACACAGGAATTCCGCCTCCCTGCAATTTTCAGGCGGATGCATACCGTCTAATCCGGCTTGCCGCCGCCCGTTGCCTTTTTCAATACCGTGCCCGATTTCCCCGTCGGATCCGCCTTTTCGAAACCGGACAAGGTTTCCCCGACCTTCTTTTCAAAAGGACAGGACTGGACTTGAAGAGAATCGGTGTTCAGGCAAACATTGCCGCATGTCCCCAAAGCCTGACACCGATTCTCTTTCTCTTTTTTCAGCAGCGCCAATGGGAAAGAACCGCATTTCGAACTTGAAAACCAGTTGAGATCAGGCGCGAGCGAGGTGTAGCCGGTGTTGACGAAGCTGGACGTGGTCCACTGGCTGGACCAGTTGTGGCGGCAGCGGTGATTCTTGATCCGCTGGCCATCTCCGCAATGGTTTGAACGATTCGAAAAAGCTGACCGAAAAGAAGCGTGATTTGCCCTGTTTCATGAAATCTCGCTAAAGGCACTGGCAATCGCTGGCATGCGGCCTCACCGCCCAGGATCGATGAAATCAATATTCTTCAGGCCAGTCTCGAAGCAATGGCAAAATCTGATCGCCGGTCTTGGCATTCCGGCAGATGCTGCGCTGTTTGACGGGCGTGATGTGCCCCTTGACTGCCGCCATATCGGAAAGGCGATCATCAAGGGTGACGCAACAGTCTCTATCGATTGCGGCAGCGTCCATTGTTGCAAAGGTGATGCGCGACAGAATTATGGTCCGCAGATGGACAGCATCTATCCCCAATACGGTTTTGAGGGTCACAAGGGATATGGCTCGGCAAAACCATATGGCTGCCATCGCGACCTATGGACCCTCACCGCTTCACCGTATGGAGCTTTTCGCCCATGAAGGATATGATACGCTAGTGTCGACCTTTAGCCTGGCTTCAAAGTAGACAGAAAGCAAAACCGCGCTCTTGAAACACGCCGCCAATTCATTCAGGCACATTTGCAGATAACCCAATGCTTCAGTTAAGGCGGGCCTTAACTTCAGCAATACCATCCTGAAATCAGCTTGTCTGCAGTTGCGCCAGAGGCCTTGCCCTCAAGATATTGCCTGCAGCAGCTACTGCGATATCAACAGCAGAAGCACGAACTTCGGCAATTGCCTGTGCCTGGGCCTGCTCGATTCTTCTGTTCAGCCAATGCTGTACGACGAGCGACAAATTCAGCGGCTCTTCACTTCCGCGTCCTTTTCAAGAGCTGCAGCTTCGCGCTTGGCAGCAGTCAAGATCTCGCCAGCTTCTTTCTCAGCTTCCTTGCGCTTGCGCTGATAATCGGCCAACAATTCCTGAGCTTCTTCGCGCAGACGGCGCGCTTCATCAAGATCACTTTTGATCTTGTCAGCGCGGGCATCCAAGCCTTCAGCCATTTTTGCCGGAACTTTTACATAAGCCAAGATACGCCAGGAAAATGATAAGAGCAATCAATGCCCAAAAGGTAGCGTCCATAGTCTTTCTCCCTGGCTTAGCGCGTTACCGCAGCTACAGCTTTGTCGATTTCAGCTTTGGATACTGAGCCGCCAACTAAGTTCCTTGACGATCTCAGCAACTGCATCCTGAAGCAATGCCATCCACTTCACCCAAAGCCTTTGCCTTGATTGTCAGCAATCTGTTTTTCAGATGCGGCCAGCTTTTCATTCAAGGCTGCTTCGCTGGTCGCGCGCGTTTCGCATCGGCTTCAGCTTTTGCCTTGTCCTTAGAAGCTCTGAGCAATTGAATGGGCGCTGTTACGTGCTTCCGTCAATTCCTGCTCATAGGCTGCCAAGAGCAGCATCTGATTCTTCTTTCAGGCGCTGTGCCTCATCCAGATCACGGGTGATACGATCACGGCGAACACCCAAAATTCCGGAAATACGCGGAATGACCACTTTTGACATCAAATAGTAGAAAATGCCGAATGTAATCGCCAACCACAACAGCTGGGAAGCAAAAGACGACTGGATCGAACGGAGGAAATACCCCTGTTGCTCCATGCGCCTGCTTCTTCTGTGGCTGCAAAAGCTGTGCTGATAAACATGATTTTATCCCGAAGGGAGAAACTAATTACGAAGAGGCGCGGCCAGCTGTTGCCAGTAACCGCGCATCGAATATTTGAGTCTTAAACTGCGAAAAGCAGAAGAAGAGCAACGAGCAGTGAGAAGATGCCGAGGGCTTCTGTCACCGCAAAGCCGAAGATCAAACGGCCGAACTGGCCATCAGCGGCTGACGGGTTGCGCAGAGCGCCTGCCAGATAGTTACCGAAAATGGTTACCAAGACCAATGCCGGCGCCGCCCATTCCAAGGCATGCAATTCCTGCTCCGATGTATTTTGCTGCTTCAGCTTCCATAATGAACTCCTTGAGGTTTTGAACTGGAAATTTGAGTTAGGGTTATTCTTACCAACCGCCTAGTGAGACGGATGAAGTGCGTCGTTGAGATACATGCAGGTCAATACGGCAAAGACATATGCCTGCAGGAATGCAACGAGAAATTCGAGACCGGTAAGTGCTACGGTCATGATCAAGTGGCAGGATTGCAACGCCAATACCAGCTGCGCCCAAGGCGCTCAGGCTGACCACAAAACCGGCAAACACTTTCAACGTGATGTGACCAGCCAGCATGTTGGCGAACAAACGAACGGAAAGCGAAATCGGGCGGGAAAGGAATGAAATGACTTCAATCATGACAACCAACGGCATCAGAGACAGCGGGAATGCCGCTTGGCACGAAACAGTTTCAAGAAGCCAATGCCGTTCTTGTAAAAACCGTAGACCACCACAGTTCCAATCACCAGCATGGAAAGCGCAAAGGTCACGATGATATGGCTGGTGATCGTGAAGAAATACGGGAACATGCCGAACAGGTTTGCCACCAGAATAAACATGAACAGCGAGAAGACCAGCGGGAAGAACTTCATTCCCTCAGACCCCGCGCCGTCGCGCAAGCATTGATGCCACGAATTCATAGGACATTTCCGCCAGAGACTGCATGCGGGTCGGGATCAGACCACGTCCGCTCGTTGCCCAGATCAAGAAAGCTGCGGTTGCAGCAACAGTAACAACCATGAAAAGGGAAGAATTCGTAAACGAAATATCCATACCGCCGATATCAAGCGGGATCAGCTTGTTCAACTGAAACTGATGGATTGGATCGTTAGCCACAGGTGTTTATTCCTTTTTAATCGGTAAGCTTTGTCTTATCGTCGTCTTCGTCGTCATACAAGTCATCGCGGCTGCTTTGCTCAGCTGCTTTTTGCATCTTTCTGTCCAACCGTTTCGTTCGCGCCCACCCGCCTTGGTAGGGGTCAGCCATCTCGCCCGATGAACGCAAAACATTCATAACGCCTGCCACAAAACCCAAGAAGCAGCATGACAATCATGGCCCAAGGTGTTGTTCCGGCAAAGGTGTCGATCAGATATCCGATCCCCGCCCCCACCAAAATTGCCGAGATGAATTCACTCGACATCTTGAGCGCATTTCCAAATCCCGGCTTCCCGGACGCTGGAGCATTCTTTTTCCACGTCCGCCTGGCGGCTTTGTGCCAGATTTTGCCTCAAGGGATTGCCAGTCGTTCCTTGCGTTCCTTGTCGGCCAGGTCATTGTTCTCGCTGTTATCGCTCATCCCAGCCTGTCCGTTTCATTGTCCGGTCGTAGCAGTCGACGCGACAATAGATCATTATCAACGCTTTGTTGGACATATTAATGTCCATAAGCAAGATCATCATTTGAAACCAGCAAACCAGGCGAAAATCCACACGATTTCCAACCCTACCAAGTCGCGCGCAACATAGATTTGTGCCCCCGACCTGTCAAGGCAGAGGCATTACGACTTAAGTATCTGTTTTTAAATAGTGTTTTCAGATAATCATTATCAGTGCGACAATGCGTCAAACGAATAAACGCGGGAATCTGCCGAACAAGCTCCATGACAGGCATGTGGAAATGCCGGATAGTCATAGCCGATTTGGCCAGACTTATGACCAGCCACCGCCAAAGGTGCGATAGAAGATGTGCAGACCGATCGTCCGACCTTTTTCATGCTGCTGTGCCCATTTCGGACTGACATAAGTGGCATGATAATGGGTGGATGAACCAACTTCCTTGAACCAGATATCGCCCTTCGGTCGTTTCACGGGCCACATAGTTGCGCCATTTCCCAACGCTTAGGGTCGTTCACCTTGTCCTTGATACGTGTCGCAGGCAAATGAGAACTGGCAGCGATTGCGCCAATTCTTGTTCTGATACACCACACCGCAAATTGAGTTGGGATAGGTAGGGTTTTTCACCCGGTTGAGAATCACCTGTGCCACGGCAGCCTGTCCCCTGACCGGCTCACCGCGTGCCTCGAAATAAATTCCTGCAGTCAGGCAATGCTGTTGCTCGTCAGAAAAAGATGCCTTTGGTAACGGATCGGCTGCCCAGCTGTGATCACCTTTGCCCAAGTTTTGGAATAATGTTGATCGGGGCCTCATCATCGAGAATTTCGGCGAAAGGAGAGCGGTTCGAATTCCGGCTCGGCGCTATAGGCCAGAATGTTTGGCACTGATTCCCTGACAAGGCTCGCCACCATGACCGGAAGATCCGCCTTTGGCGCAAGACGATCTGACTTCCGCTTGTTTGGGATGAAAATTGGCAAAGGCGACTTGCAAATGCCTTTTCAGCAGGCACTGCCTTTACAAAAGCCAGTTCGACATCCTTGCCCACATCAAGAGGCGCGAACATGGAATGACGTTCCAGCAACGGAACCTGCATGAAAAGGCTTCAGGTGGCAGCTTGATGGTTGTTGAAACGACACGGTCACCTTTGAGCGAACGGTTCACCGTTTGCGGTTTGCGCGCCATGCGAACATCCGTGATGGTATGCTTTGCTATGTCCTGTGCGCTCGCCTTCCCTGCGGGGACAGTCGAACCGGTTGTGATGTTGTGAATGACAGTATTGTCGGAAACATCAGTTTCGACATCCGATTTGGGAAGCGCTGCATCAGCGGTTCCTTTGGTCAGTATTTGAAACTCCGGGCTCTTCGGAAATACTGGCCAACCAGCGCGAAGTGGCCGGCACTTCGATTCCGGCCTCGATCTTGGCGAGTGTCGCCATGTCCTGATAAGCAACCAGCGAAGGATAACTGAGAAACAGTGTGGTTCCTGCAATTACCGGAAAAAACCCGTGTTTAATGCGCTGGATCAGGTTTTTGGGCGCGGCGGCGCGCTTCTTATCCGTCTTTTGCAAAACAATACTCCAAACAAATCGTTTTGGCTGCCGTGACTGGCCGGATATATTGATTTGTTAACCTTGATATTGGGTTAAAGAGACATTTCTGGATGGTTAATCCGGGTCGAAATCCCGTTTGCCGTCCTTCAATGATCGGACTTGCCTGACCAAGTCAATCGCGCATCGCCCTACCCGCCTGCATGTTTTCCCCTTTTGGGGTGCAGTTTGTCTGGAGGCAGAATGTGGCGATGGTCCGGCAGAATGTGCGGCAATGCACTATTTCAGCCGTTTATCCGATCAACGTTTCTTACGCTTTGTTGCATAAGGGTTATCGCCCTTGCGCATGAACAGGCGAATTGGCACTGACCACAAGATCAAAGCTCTCGCGGATGTTGTTGACCATATAACGGGTATAGGAGGTCGGAAGCGACTTCGGGCCGCGAACAATGAACCATGAATGTCGGTGGGCGGGCCTTGGCCTGGGTTATGTATTTCATGCGTATGCGTCGACCCGACACTGCTGGCGGCGGGTGATGAGCCTGCATATCATCCAGCCAGCGGTTGAGCCTCGACGTGGATATCCGCCGGTTCCACTGCTCATGTACCTCGAAAACGGCCTGCATCAGTTTTGGCAGGCCCTGACCCGTCAGCCCGGAAATCGGCATAACCTTAAGGCCCTTTACCTGGGACAGGCTTTCTTCCGACATCATCCTGATTTCGTTCAGGCGCGCCTGCCGGTCCTCAACCAGGTCCCATTTATTGACCGCAATTATCGGCGCCCTGCCCTCGCGGATGATCAAATCGACGATCTGGACATCCTGCTTCTCGAACGGGATCTCGGCATCAATGACGACAATCACCACCTCAGCGTACTTGATGGCGCGCAAACCGTCGGACACGGACAGTTTTTCGAGCTTTTCCTGTACCCGTGCCTTGCGGCGCATTCCCGCGGTATCGAACAGCTTTATCGTGCGGCCTTCCCATTCCCATTCGACGGAAATGGAGTCGCGCGTGATTCCGGCCTCGGGACCAGTCAAAAGCCGCTCCTCCAATCATCTGGTTGATCAGCGTTGATTTGCCGGCATTGGGACGACCGACTACCGCAATTCGTAATGGCTTTGTTGTGTCATAGGGCGGAATGATCTCCTCACCATTTTCATCAAGTTGCAATTCCTCGAACTCAACATCTGAAAGATCGTCCTCCTCCTTTTCATCAGCATAAGCGACATCCTCGCCAACCGCTTCAACCAAGTGCACTGTAAAGATCGCCCATGCCGACACCGTGCTCGGCAGAGATTGGCACCGGCTCGCCAAATCCGAGCGAAAAGGCATCGTAATAAGCCGGTTTCCCCTGCCTTGCCTTCCATCTTGTTGGCAACCAGCACGACCTTCTTGGAATGCTTGCGAAGCAATTGTCCGAAGCATTTATCGGAGGGGGTAACACCGGTTTTTGCGTCAATCAAAAACAGGCTGACATCAGCTTCGCGAATGGCGATTTCCGTTTGTTCGCGCATCCGCCCTTCAAGACTGTCATCGGTTGCTTCTTCAAGACCGGCCGTGTCGATCACCTGAAATTGCAGATCCCCGATACGGGCATCAGCGATGCGGCGGTCACGGGTTACGCCCGGCGTATCGTCAACCAGCGCAAGCCGTTTTCCGACCAGGCGATTGAACAGGGTTGACTTGCCGACATTGGGACGGCCGATAATGGCAACGGTGAAACTCATAATGGCTCGTTTTCAACAGCGGGAAATTTCCCGGATTTGGCGGCACTCAGCCTTCAGCCTTGACGCCCTTGCCGGCCAGAAGGTTCAGCATCAGTTGCACCCGTGCCCGCACGCCATTGGCAGCATTGGCATCATTGGCGACGGCTGAAAAATACTCGAGCGCTTTCTGGTCCTGACCTACCTTCAGTGCAGCTATCCCAAGTGCCTCGCGGGCAGAATGACGGAACGGCCCACCAGCAGTCGCAAGGCTGGCAAGGCGCGATTCAACCTGCTCGAAGCTTTCCAGATCAACGGCCAGCAGTCCTGCGCGCAGCCGCGCAATTTCCTGGAGCACCGGCGAGAAAGCGGCATCACCGGAAATCCGGGTAAAGGTCTCCATGGCTGCCTGTTTGTCACCGCCCGCCGCCTGTTCACTGGCAATGCGCATTTGCGCAAGGGCAGGATACTGGCCGGGACCTTCGCTGCTGATTTTTTCAAGCGCCGCCAAGGCCTCATCGTGTTTTCCCTCGTTGGAAAGATCGATGGCTTCAATATAGTTGTCGCCCGCCGCCCCGGAGCGGTTTTGCTGGTAATACTGCCAACCGGTGAAGGCTGCTGTGGCGAGCACAATCAAAACAGCACCTGCAATAATCAGCCTACCGTATTTCGCCCAAAGTTCGTGTGCGCGGTCCTGGCGAATTTGCTCGTCAACTTCGCGTATAAACGTATCGTCTGCCATCTTGCCTGTCGTTCTTTGGAGAGTTACGGGCGCGCCGGTTCAGGCGGGCCGCCATTTGCAAGCCTTTTAGCGGAAACCCAAGGGGAAAAGCAATGCGCTTGTGAGTCAACCGCGTGCCGACTTCACCTGATCAGGGTCTGATCAGGCTGGTGCAACGCCAAAGAGCCATTCATGTGCCCAGAAAACGAACAGGGCCCAAATAGCCAGTCCACCAACGACGGCCAGAATGTCATTCCTGACAGGGCCTCGTTCGGGCAGTGCTCCACCACGCCTTTTGACAGCGATACGGTTCCAGACTGCCCAAGCAAGGAAAGAGCCGAACAGCAGCACGGACGCTGTATCGCCATTGGCTAGCAGATGGGCAAATGCCCAAAGTTTCACGGACAAGAGCATTGGATGTTTTAGCGCCGGTTTCAAAATGCCTGAAGGCAGATTGAAGATCATCAGGGCGATGAATGACAGCGCCATCAGCAGCCAAGCGAGGTGACGGCCCCAGACAGGCGCAATATAAAGGATATCAGCCTCGGGCCTTGCCTGCCCATAACCCCATACAATCAGCACAAAACCGATCAGCGCTGCCAGCGAATAAAGCCCCTTCCAGGAGCCTTCACCCATTGAGGCGATGCGTGTATTTCGCCATTCAGGTGCAACCATCCGAACAGAATGAACGCCGTGAAAAACCAGCAGTCCCAAAATCAGCCAGAGCATTTGATACCTCGTCCCTTGATGCAGTATTTCCAATATGGACGATTGAGCACGACTTGAAAACGGCAAAAATACAAGAGAGGCTCAGGCGAGGAGCGGGCGAAAGGAGACTGCCTTGATTGATCTGAATAAGGCACGCACCAGGCTTGCGGCCAAAAAGGCCGAGTTGGAGGAATTGTCAGCACTGTCTGCGGAAGCGCGCAACACGGTCGTACTAGATCAACAGTCTGTTGGCAGGCTGTCGCGAATGGATGCCATGCAGCAACAGGCCATGGCCGAAGCCCAGGAGCGCACCCGCAAGCGTGACTTGCAACGCATCGATTTGGCGGAGCGGCGCATCAAGGATGGCGAATATGGCTATTGCGCCGAATGCGGAGAGGAAATCGCCGACGGACGTATGGCGATTGATCCGATGTCGGAACGCTGCATCAACTGCGCGTAACACCCGCTATCCGGCATTTACTCCATGGAGCGGAAAGAGGCATCCATCGTGTCTGATATCTCAGTCTTCCGGAGAAATCGGCTTGGCTGGAACACCGCCATTTCCCGCAGGTGACACAATACCGTGTTCAGCCATGTATTCCTTGTCGATATCGGGGAGTTCGTCCCCATCGAGCACAGCCTCGAAAGCCTTGAGGCGTTTGTAAATGGAAAGTAGCTCAACAATCGTTGTCCAGGAATTGACGAGATATTGGAACGAGTTCGATACTTGGCTGAAAGCCGTTAGAATCTGCTGCAGTATTCCAAAGGTGATTTTTCCCGCTGCTATCGTCGGAATCAGGATCAGATAGGAGAAAATGTTGTCAGCCTGAATGTATAATCCACGGAATACGTTGAAATACATGTAGTGAAAATAGAGGCGGAAATAATTTTTTCGTACGTGGGAAAACAGTTCACGAACTGTCATCGGTTCAGCTCGATTTTCATCATCCTCCCCATAAACCAGTTCCTTGCGGTAAGCTGCTTCAACACGCTGGTTCTTGAACTCGAGGCCCGGCAGCTTGATGCCCACAGCTGCCAGCAGAATGGTCCCAAATGCAGACCAGAAAATTGCTGCCCAAAAGAGTGGCGCGGCAATCGCGCCAACTACCGGCAGTTCAGTAACGTGGACGGACAGTGCAAACAGCACAGGTAGAAAGGCGAACAGTGTCATTACCGAGTCGACAATATTAACGCCGAGACTTTCCATAATCCCGGCAAATCGCATCGTGTCTTCCTGAACACGTTGGGACGCGCCCTCGATATGGCGGACCTCTTTCCAACGGGACATGTAATAATCGTTCATCGCCGTGCGCCAGCGGAAGATGTAATGGCTGACGAAAAACCGTGTTGCCACCCAGATCACCATCCAGACAAGGGCGATCTGGGCAAAGATGAGTATCAGGCTGTAAAGATCTTCTGCCGTGGTTGTCGATGAATCCGATAGCGCATTCTGAACCGAGTCGAAAAACGGCCTGCGCCAATTGTTGATGGCGACGGATACCTGAACGCTGAAATAAGTTGAAAACAGGATCAGTGCCGAACCAAGAATCGACCACATTTGCCATTTGTGCGGCATGAACCAGAACCAAAATCCGGCGAAGAGCGCTGTAATGATAACGAAGTAGATATAAAGCCAGAGGAATTGGGCGGTCATGAAATAGCCCATTCCGATAATCGGGTCAGCGCCTTCCGGCTCCTGTGCAAAGCCGAAAAATTCGCCTATCTCCCCGCCAACCGAGTACCAGACAATCGCTGCCAGCAACGACCAGATGACTGCGCTGGGAATGAATAGTTTTGGAAAAGGGAAAAAGGAATGAAACAAACCGGTAACTCCTGCGATTTGGGTCTAGTGACCTGATAGCACCTATCTAAGTCACTGTATCTGTCAGGCAAAGCCCCTCACAATAGTTTGTTTGACCGTGATTCCTCTCTCAAGTCTTCCTTGAGGCACGGTTATCCCCGTTAATCAAATTGGCATTAACTTTGCAGTTACGATTGGAGACGACAATCAGCGTCAACACAAAGCGATTCGTATGGAGTGCGCAAAATGAAGTGGGCCGATTTAGAGATCAACTTGCCGACGATTGACGACGCTGAAAAGCTGGCAAATGAGCCACGTAAAAGCGACGAGCAACTCGCTCGTGAATATGCCGAAATGATTGACGGCATTTACATGAATGCCGAGGCCATGGACCTTTCCAATTGCCCACCCGACCGTCGCCTGATCAGGGGAGACAAGGAGGCCTGGGTCTACGAACATGGCAATATCGCCGAGTTGGTTTTTGTCCGCTGAATACGGCTAATTGCGACTGACGAGTGATCGCTGATCATCCCGCCCCATGGAAATCAAAAGGGGCGCGGTTTCCTGAAGCCCCTGAAAATCCGCCTTGCTCTTCATGCCAAGCCATTTCGCATGAATGAGCGATTGGGCAACAGCGCCGCCCAATGTGGTTCCGGGGCCAGCGATTATAAATACATCCGGCGCAAATTCGCGTGCCGCCACGGTAACCGCTTTCGTGAAATCATAGGCCTGAACGATCTGATGGCCCAATGTATAATCCCACAACCGTGTTATATCGCAGGCTTGTGGCCACCAGATTTTTCCGCGACCGTCGATCAGGGGCAGTTCCGGTTGGCTGAACAAGTCAGCCCCTAGCACTTCCCTGCCCCGTTTTGCCACCGGCTCTTGGAGAAAGGTGTGAAAGGCGGCATGATTGTTGAGGCGCAGCGGAAAATGCTCCTTTACCGGAACCGACTGTTCAAAAGCGGCAAGTCCGGTCGAGTTTCCCGCCAGTACCAGTATTCCGCCAAGATCTATGGAAAGGGCGAGAATGTGCTCGGGCCGTGTATTGATATCGGCCACTTTTTCCAGTAGCGCGGTCTTGTTATCAGGGTCGGGCAGCCAGTCATCACCAACGACCGGATAAACCAGTTGTCCGCCGATCAGCGCCTCCTGCATGAAGGTACCCATCGTATTGGCGACCTTGAAACCTGCCGCAGCGTCAAGTGCGCCGCCGCATGCAAGGGCGGTATACCAGCCCATAGAGTTTCCGGTTACTGCCACAACCTCCACATTTTCAAGCGACATGAAATCGGCAAGACCCGCAGCAAAGATCAGGGGGGAGGCATTGTCTCCCCTTGTGTGCCGAGACGTTGAGTAGGTTTGGGCACCATCCAGTTCGGCCAGCGTTTCCTGACCTTGTGCCCTGCGCTGGGCATCAAATCCCACAAAAAGGTCTTTGTTGTCGCCATGGTGGCGTTTCAGATATCCAAGTTCACTTTTGTTGTAGGTGCCACGTCCGGGACAAATAACGACAGCGCGTTTCATCTGACGGCCTCTTTGGCAGCAGCAATGATCTGTTCGACACTTGGCATTGTCGCACCGTAGGCAGGTCCGGTGGCGATGAAACTGTCTTCGGCGGCAAGGCGGGTTACCCGGCCAAGGCCTGCTTCTGCCAGCAGGGTCATTATGGCCTCGCCCTGCCCGCCGGTCCTCCGACATTCATCGACAACGAGAACCGATTTGCAGTCTTTGACCGCCGCAAGAATGGCGTCCGTGGGCAAAGGGGCAATCCAGCGATAATCAATGATCCGTGTCTTGATCTTGGACTTTGCCAGTTCGCGCTCCGCCTTGCGGGAGAGATAATATCCATTGCCATAGGTTACGATTGCAAGGTCATTGCCTTCGCCATGCACCGCGATTTCGTCCAAGGCAATTGTCTGATCCGGCGAGGGGTAATGTGTCATCCAGCCACCATCCTTTTCCTCAAAAAGATCGCGCATGGGGTAAAGTGCGATCGGCTCGAGGAAAACAACGACCCGCTGCTCTTCACGGGCAAGCCGCACACATTCTCGAAGCATTTTGGCTGCGTCTGCTCCATTGGACGGACAGGCGATAATGATGCCGGGAATATCGCGCAGAACGGCAATCGAATTGTCGTTGTGGAAATGGCCGCCGAAGCCCTTTTGATATCCCAGCCCGGCAATCCTGATCACCATCGGGTTGGTAAACTGCCCGTTTGAGAAAAACGGAAGAGTAGCCGCTTCGCCACGCAACTGGTCCTCGGCATTGTGAAGATAGGCCAGGAACTGAATCTCAGGCACGGAGATAAAGCCGTTATGGGCAGCACCGATGGCTAGACCAAGAATGGACTGCTCGTCCAGAAGTGTGTCGATCACCCGGTCAGGGCCGAAGCGTTTCTGCAGACGCTGGGTTACGCCGTAAACCCCGCCCTTGCGTCCGATGTCCTCGCCCATGCAAATAATCTCGCCATGCTCAAGCATAAGGTCACTCAAGGCCCAGTTAATCAGGCGCGACATGGGCTGGGGCGTTTCCATGGCCGTGATGTCCGTTTCAAAAACCGCGACACGCTCCTCAGGCGAAGGACCGTTTGTGGGTGTACATTTCCGTTTGGGCGGAATGATCGAGGCCATGACACTTTTGGCATCGGAAAGGCGCGGACGCCGGACAACTTCCCTAGAAACCGCATCCACCCGTTCAAGGGTTTCCCTATAGATTTCCAGTGCCTGCGTCGGTTCAAGAGTGCCGACTTCTTTCAGGAGACGCACGGTATGGAGAAGCGGATCATTGGCTTCCTCTGCCTCAACCTGCTCACGGCTCATATAGGTTGTCGGCATGTCTGCCCCGGCATGGCCGTAAAGGCGAACGGTTCCGATATGCAGAAAGGCAGGTTTGCGACGGCGCCGGACATAGTCCGCAGCTTCGCTTGCCACTTTGTACGTGTCATGAATGTCCAGCCCGTCCGCGCCGAAATATTGCAGACCGGGCCTGTTTGAAAAATTGGCCTTTATCCAGCCGGACGGCGTTTTGACCGAAATGCCGATGCCGTTGTCCTCGCATACAAAAAGCAAGGGCAGCGGCACTGACTGAAAGCTTGTCCATGACGCCGTGTTGATCGCACCCTGTGCCGTGGAGTGATTGGCGGAAGCATCACCGAATGAACACATTACCAATCCGTCATCGGCAAGGCGCTTGTGCTCGGGCGACCTGCGGCGGGCAAGTCCGATTGAATAGGCTGCGCCCAGTGCTTTTGGCAAATGGCTGGCAATTGTTGATGTCTGTGGGGGAATGTTCAGTGAAAGCGAGCCCAATACCTTGTGGCGCCCGCCGGAAATCGGGTCTTCGCTTGAACAGGCAAAGCTAAGCAGCATGTCCCAAAGAGCGGTTTGACCCGGCACCTGTTCTGCACGTGCTAATTGAAAGGCTGCATCGCGGTAATGCAGAAAAGCCATGTCCGTTGGCCGGAGGGCTGCGGCCACTGCAGCCATGCCTTCATGGCCCGAAGAGCCAATCGTGTAATACCCCTCGCCTTCCTTCTGCATCCTGCGGCTGGTAAGGTCCAGCGCCCGGCTAAGGCACTGGGTCCTGAAGAGCGAGACTGCCAGATGTGGTTCCAAGGGACCTGATGGCTTCCTACCTTCCGGGAAATCTGCCTTGGCAACCCGGTCCAGAAAATTTTCATGAACAATTTGAGCGCGATCCATGGCGTCAGGCGTCCAGTTCATCCAGCCATGGCGGATTGGCGCCGGCCCTTGAAACCGTAACCGCAGCCACCTTGTTGGCGAGTTCAACTGCGGAGCGTAGATCATCCTGCGAAATTGTTTTTAGGGACGGCTTGTCCAGTTGGCCAATTCGCTCAAGACCTGCCAGAAAACCTGCATTGAACGTATCTCCCGCACCTATTGTATCGACAACTGTGACTTTCTGCGCCGCCACATCGAGTTTATAACTATCAGTAAAAGCGGTTACACCCTCGCCACCTTTCGTGAGAAGTACAATTGCCACGCCTGCACCGAGCAATTCGGATATGGATTGACGGACATCCTTTTCAGGTTCCAGCCATGCCAGATCTTCATCAGACACCTTGACGATGTCCGAAATGGCGATCATGCGTTTCAATCGCGCGCGGTAGGCTGTTTCGTCCTTCACAAAGCCGGGCCGGATATTGGGATCAAGCGAGATGACTGCATTTGAAGCCTCGCGTTTCATCAACGCTTCGCAGGTGCTGCCGCCCGGTTCGGGAATGAGGCTGATGGCTCCAAAATGAAGTGCGCTCACCGAGGATGGCAATTGCGGCAGCGCGGTTTCCTCGATCATCCTCGTTGCAGAGTTTTCGTCAAAAAAGTAATACTTGGCGTGACCGTCTGTCAGTTTTACAAAGGCAAGTGTTGAGGGCCAGTCCGAGCGGATACAATAGCGCGTCGAGACTTTTGATTTTTCAAGGCTCGCCAGCAACTGCTCGCCAAACATGTCCGTCGAGATGCCCGAAACAAAACCGGTTTCCAGTCCGAGACGGCCAAGCGCGATCGCTGTATTGAAAATTGCTCCACCCGAAACAGGCAGGAATACATCGCTCCCGTCTTCCAGTTTTCTGGGAAGCATGTCGATGAGCGACTTGCCACAACAAATAATCATCAGAATGCGTCCTTGCGCTATTTTACCGAATGAGCCGGACTTGGTATCCGGGCGCTTTTATCGGATGTTGACGGTACGGGGAAGCCGTTTGTCCGGCAGATTTACCTTGTACGCACCGTATTCAGGCAAAGAGGCCGGCATACTCTTCGCGAAGAACATTCTTTTGAACCTTGCCCATGGTGTTACGGGGCAGTTCGTCCATCACGAAGATGCGTTTTGGCTGTTTGAAGCGTGCGAGTTTGTCGCCTATGGCCTCCATGACCGCCTGCTCCTCCAGTTGAGCACCTGATTTCGGCACAAGGACAGCAACCACGCCTTCGCCAAAATCAGGATGCGGCACCCCAATGACTGCCGACTCGTTGACGCCCGGCAGTTCGTCAAGCAGCATCTCGATTTCCTTGGGATAAATATTGTATCCGCCGGAAATGATCAGATCCTTCGCACGGCCGACGATTGTCACATATCCGTCTTCACTGATCTCAGCCAGATCACCGGTGATGAAATAGCCGTCCGCGCGAAACTCCTCTGCAGTCTTTTCCGGCATGTTCCAATAGCCCTTGAAGACGTTGCGCCCTTTCACCTCTAGAACACCGGTTTTCCCGGCAATCAGTTCCCGCCCCGTGTCAGGATCGCATACGCGCACGCTGACGCCTGGCAATGGAAATCCGACCGTTCCCGCGCGGCGTTCACCGTCATATGGATTGGATGTGTTCATGTTGGTTTCCGTCATTCCATAACGTTCGAGAATGCGCTGGCCGGTACGTTCTTCGAACTCGACATGAGTTCTCGGCCAAAAGCGGAGCGGAGCCGGAAATGAACAGTCGCATATGGCTGACAGATTCTTTTGTCAGGCGCTCGTCAGCGAGGAGCCTGGTATAGAAGGTCGGCACACCCATCATCGTTGTAGCGCGTGGCATGAATCTGAACATGTCGTCCATGTTCAGCAATGGCAGAAACACCATGGTTCCACCTGCCAGCAATGACACGTTGCTGGCGACAAAAAGCCCGTGTGTATGGAAAATCGGCAGGGCATGGAGAAGAACATCGTCCTGCGTGAATTGCCAGTACTCCACCAGGGACTGCGCATTGGAAAGCAGATTGTCGTGGCTGAGCATCGCGCCTTTCGACCGGCCCGTTGTCCCGGAGGTGTAGAGAAAAGCAGCCAGATCATCAGCACTACGAGCCACAGCCTCAAAAGTGTCCGACATGTTCTGTGCCGCATCGACAAAATTGCCGCTGCCATCTGCGTTCAGCGTCATCAGCTGCGCGTTTGCTGCCTCACAAACGGGTGAAAGCGCCTCGCGGTTTTTCTCATCGCAAATCAGCAGCTTTGCGCCTGCATCGCTGACAAAATACGAGACTTCAGAAGCTGTATATGCCGTGTTAAGCGGCAGGAAAACCGCTCCGGCCTGAACGCAAGCTGCATAAAGCGCAAGGGCCTCAGCAGATTTTGCAATCTGGACCGCAACCCGGTCTCCCGTCTTCACGCCCTGGGACTTCAGAACATGGGCAAAACGTGCAGCCATCGCAAGAAAGGCAGAATAGGAAGTCTCGCTTCCATCCTGCAATATCAGGAAGGTTCTCTCACTGCCCTGATGTGGTGCGAACAAGGCATCGTAGAGCATATTTGGCATGATCATTCCTTTGGTATTTTTAATGCGAGCGCACGCACCGGTTTGCTCATGGTCACTTCGCTTGTGTGAAAGTATTTCTCATGATTGGAATCAGCGGCATCAAGATCATAACGGTAATTGACCATTACGCCGAGGGATTTCGGCCATGCCTCGCGAAGAAGGATTGGCCCCTGCATTTACGCGGTCCAGTATGGCGCCGTTGGCAAGGTGGAAGCGGGCGACAGGATCAAGCGGCTTGCCATCTCCCCGCTTGGCCATTGCCAGATAATGGGCTGCATAAGCAGGCACCAGATCTTCCGCAATATCAACCAGCCCTTCGCGCTCCAGCCATTTGGAGAAACCTGGAACCGGTGACAAGGTCACAAAACTCTTCAGTTGCGGCAAGTCCTGCTGCAATTGCGCAGAGACCTGCTTGATAAGGAGATTGCCGAAGGAAATCCCCTGCAGGCCTTTCTGGCAGTTGGAAATCGAATAAAAGGCAGCTGTCGTTTTTTGCCCCGCCTTTTGCCGTTCGGCAGGATTGAGTATTTCAGTGATGGTGGCGGGCGGGCTCTCAAGCAGCGCGACCTCAACGAATACCAGCGGCTCATCGGCAATTGCCGGATGGAAAAAGGCAAAGCAGCGCCGGTCTTCCGGCTGCAGCCTGTCCCGCAGATCGTCCCAGTTGGTGATTTCGTGCACAGCCTCATAGGCAATGATTTTTTCAAGAATGTTGGCCGGAGTGTTCCAGTCTACGGCACGCATCACGAGGAAGCCGCGATTGAACCATGAGGCAAACAAATGCTTGAAATCAACATCCAGGCGCGCGAGCTTTTCGTCTTCCCCAATCCGCTTGAGAAGATCTTCACGCATGTGAACAAGGCCCAGCGTTCCGCCCGGAACCCGGTTCAACCGACGCAGCAATTCCTGACTGGGAGCTTCACACGCTGTCTGAAGCGTGCGGTAGTTTTCCGCCGACGGGGCCTGCGCATATGAGGCAGCCCGGTCGATTACCGCCTTTGCATTGACTGAAAAACCCTCGATTAGTGACTGGAAGAAGGCCGACTTCTGCTCATCATTGAAAGTGCGGTATTTTTCCAAAATGGCAGACGCCAGTTTGAGAGCCGGAATATCGCCGTGTTCCGCCAGGAGGGCGTGGCATAGGGTGATGATGTCTGTATTGCGCTTTGCCGAGAACGGATTGACAGATTTGGCCAACAGGTTTTCGAGCATGTCTCCAAAAAAGCGATTGCGCATGACCGGCATTTACCAGACCTTCCTGAATACTTGAGATTTCAATTGTCTGACGCGTGGCGGCTCAGCGGATCAATCGGCCCAACGGGAAACTTCACCGCAACCTCAACTGCCCTTGCGACCTGGAGCAACCTTGCTTCGCCGCGCGGCGGCCCGATCAATTGAATGCCTACAGGCATACCGGATTTTGTAAAACCGACCGGCATCGAGATCGCGGGAAGAGCCGTTGTCGTTGCAAGAAACGAAAACCTGAGCCAGTCGAGATAATCCTCGACCGGCCTTCCATCGACACTCCTGGGATACTCTTCCTCAACCATTCCCGGCTCAAGGCCGACTACCGGAATGGCGAGAACATCATAGCCTTTAAGGAACTTCCGCATGATCTGGTAAAGGGTGCCACGGTTACGGATCGCATCATAGATATCGGTGGTTTTCAGCGTGCGGCCAAATTCGGTATTCTGTTTGAGCGTTTTCTTGAAACAGTCCTGGACTTCGCGCGGCAGATAGCTGTTTACCGAACCATAGTGAATGCCACGCAGCGCCGAATAGGTTTCATAAAGTCCCGGCAGGTCGGGACATGCATCCTCGACCGTCCCACCTGCACCGACGACCTTTTCCATCGCGCCGCGCAACACTGCGCGGATTTCCGGCTCAACCGAAGCAAAGCCGTTCTGATCCTCGGAAAAGGCAATGCGGACCTTTTCATCCGATTTCGCCACCTCAGCCTGAAACGGAGTTTGGGGCGCCTCGATGGTGATTGGCATTTCCGGCAAGAAACCTGCCATTGCATCGAGAAAAAGGGCCGTATCCTCAATATCCCTGGCCATCGGGCCGGAAACACCCTCGGTTGAGAATGCCGTTACGGCCGGACCGCCGCCACATCTTCCCGGTGACGGGCGCAGGCCGACGACACCACAATAGGCTGCCGGGGTGCGCAGGGAACCTGCCAGATCCGAGCCCTGGCTCAGCCAGACTTCGCCGCTGGCAAGAGAGGCTGCCGCTCCACCGGAAGAACCACCCGCATTCTTGCGGGTATCCCAGGGATTTCTGGTATGGCCGAAGACATCATTGAACGTGTTGCCGCCGGCACCAAATTCAGGCGTATTGGTCTTGCCGACAACCACCCCGCCGCGATCTTCCAGCAGTTGTACCAGAGGATCGTTTTCATCCGGCACGAAATCCTTCAGCGCCATGTTGCCAAAGGTGGTCCGGACGCCCGAAACAACCGTCAGATCCTTGATCGCAATCGGCAGACCGGCGAGCCATCCAGGCTCGTTGCCTCTGACCCTTTCCTCGGCAGCAAGATTTTTCAGCGATTTTCTGGCACGCTCCTCGCAAAGTGTCACCGTCGCATTTACTGCCGGTTCAACCTGCCTTATCCGTTCAAAGGCAGCATCCAGCATTTCCACCGGAGAAATCTCTTTTCTCCGGAGTTTTTTCACCGCTTCCCGGGCGGAGAGCCTGCACAATTCAGGACCGGTGAATGTAGTGGGCAATTTTGACATGAAACCTGCTGTCATAATTTTCGGAAGTTGTTTCCCGGGCAATCTGTCTGAGAAAACCAGGTTCCGCAAGGCGAGAATATTGCCTGTTACAATCAATAAATGGATCGAGGGTTGAACGGGCAAAGGGGAACCTTTGAACTCGTCTTAAAAGGTGTATCAGAAAACGGGTGTAATCCCGCTCCAGATGTCTTACCTCCGCCCTCGGGAGGAAAGTATCCGTT
>CAVQPI010000014.1:0-56845 GCA_963714735.1 uncultured Alphaproteobacteria bacterium | reverse complement strand
GATAATTCATGAAACCCCACTACCATTTTATCCGGCTCTTTGCTGCTTTTTACAGGCAATGAGGTCGATTTTGCAAACTGCTTGCATGAAGACTGACTACAAAAAGATTTGCCCGCACTCAGCAATCCTGTGATTACTTGGTAAGCTGTTGTTCCATAACAAATTTCTGGCAGAGTAGCTAGCACAGAGACCAGCCATGATGGCACGGTTTCATGCAATCCAACAGAGATCTGTATTTCAAAATTGAAGTATTGCGGTTCCCCATGACAAACCAACGCCGAAACCGGAAATCATGACGAGTTTGCCATCAAGCGCACTGTCGTCATCAGCATCGCTCAGGAGCATTGGTATGCTGGATGAAACGGTATTGCCAAAGCGGTCGATATTGATCAGCAGCTTGTCTTCAGGAATTGCGATGCGCCTTGCCATTGCTTGCAGCATGTAACGTGAACCCTGGTGCAGGGCGAAAAGATCAATTTGCTCAAGGCTGACGCCAGCTGAATTCAGGCATCGGTCAATGCTCTCCGGCACCACCGAATTCACGAAATTGAATACCGCGCGACCCTGCATGTGCAGCCGGTGTCCGTCCCTTTCGATCTCAACCGGCTGTTGCGCGCCAATGCCAACAAGTGGATGGGCCCCGCCTCCCTTGGGGACGCGAATGGCATCGCCTTCTTCACCATTGGTGCCAAAATCAGTAGCAATAATTCTCCCGCGGCCCTCTCCTATGCTGAATGCCGTGGCAGCAGCGGCGTCTCCGAAGATGCAGTTGGTGTCCTTGTCCGTTGGTTCGATTATCCTTGAGTAGGGGTCGCAGGTGACAATGACCGCGTTCTTGCCTCCCGTTGCCATCAGAAATCCCTCGGCAACCTTGAGGGCATAGACATACCCTGAACATCCAAGCGAAATATCAAAACTGGCAACAGAAGTGGCTAGGCCCAGTTCATGTGCCAGTATGGCAGAATTCTGGGGGATTTTTCGATCCGGTGTCTGGGTTACAACAACCAGTAGATCAATTTTCTTTGCGAGGCCAGGCACCTTGTCAAAAAGCAACCGGCAGGCCTTGGCAGAAAGCGAAACGCCGGTTTCGCCCTCTCCAAGCACATAACGTGTTGAAAGCCCGATCTTTTCGCGAATAAAGCGCTCATCAGCCCCCGTCAGTTCCGAGAGATCAGCAGCTGTGTGTTGAATTGAGGGTACCGCGTAGGCTAGGGCATCAATTGGCATGAATAGTGTCTCGATTCCGATAGGCAAAGTTCGCCATTCCGGTCAAGCCGGCTTCCGGCAGCCTTATCTGCCAGAAAGTCTGATTGCCGACTTTTCCCTGTAACTGTCTCCAAAGTGAGAGTTCAATTCGGCCTTCACCAGCGTAATTGCCTTTAACCGATAAACCAAGATTTCGAAAGCCTGTCAGCCAGATATCTGTGGAGTTGGGCCACAATACCTGATGTTCTGCCTTGATGGATTGGACGATCACATTCAGGCAGTCTTCAAAGCAAATGACATTCTGATATGTCCAACAGCTGCTCTGACTTTCTTCTGGCGCAATTGGCGAATTGCCTCTTGCAACCGCAATCCCCATCGAATCATCTGAGTGTGGCGCCATTGCCGGGTTTTCGCTCACTTCAAAGGTTTTGATCTCGCCGGAATCGTTGTTGGTGAAGCGGATTGTGGCAATAGCCTCTGGTGTTGGCTGTGCAACAGTCTCTTTGGCCTGCAATTGGCTTGTTGAAATCTTGCGAAATTCAGCCTGCTGAAAAACCCATTCACCATCATCGAGAAGTTCTGCTGTGCGAGAGATGATCTGCGTCCCTTGAATGTAGTTTCTCTGGCCTCTCAGAAACACGTCGATATCTCTGGTGGACATGCCATTCCCTCGCTTTTTGGTTTAGGCAACGGACCCTTATCGGGTGCGATGGTCAAAATCAAACCTGATCTTTTTTCGTTTGTCCGGAAAACAAAATTATCGGGACTACATTCGCTCAGAAAGCGTTTTCTTTCGAAGCGCCAACATCCCGAACAATTTTTCCCTCAACTGAGGGATGCAGCTCAATCTCTTTGAACTGTCCTTCCAGGGCCGCCCGTGCATAGTTGAAACGCCTGTGATCAAGACCGGGTTCAAGCCAGTAGGCTGCACACAACCGCTCCCAGTATTCGATAAACCTTAGCGCGGCGACTGTAGGGCGAAAGGCAATGCAAACCACTGCCTTTTCATTGATATCATCTGGACGGTCGTTTGCGAGGCTTGCAATATCCCACTCTCCGTCGGGAAGGTTCAGCCTATCCCTGACAATTCCGTCAGCATCCATCCAGATCACCGGACGCCCCAGGGTCAGGAGTTTCATCCTGATGAACGTCGGCTTGAAAAGGCAGGCATTTCTGCGGCCGCAGTCGGGGATGGTTTCGAAGCTGCAATCATGTCCCGTCGCTTCACAAGAAGCGCGCAGCCGCTCACTAAAAACATCATATTTCCCGTCACGCGTACCATATGAAATAATCACAGGCCTGAGTGGTTGGTCGTCAACGGCACCAAACGATGGATCGCTGATTGCAAATGCCCGTACAGGCGAGGGAGAAATCAGCATGCCATCTGGCGATTTTCTTCGGGACTTCTTTTTCAGGAAGGCGAACATCCGTTTTCCAGTGCGTATTTTGACTGAACGCCTTTTTAAGGGAGACTCAAACAAGTTCAACTCATAAATACCGCTCTTGTGTTCCGTCTTTACCGGATCAGGGGTATGGCTGGTTGCCAGGCAGGTTCAATCATGATGAAACTGCTTTGGGAACAGGTAGAACAAAAGTGAAAAGAAGGAACCCTCTTGCGGGTTGGCGAAAATGTCTGACAGGGATTACAGAACCGGCCCCGATTTTCTTTGTGTTGGTCAGCAGAAAGCAGGAACCGGTTGGCTTTATGACCAACTGCAAGCCCATCCAGGGGCATGGGTGCCACCAATAAAGGAGCTGAATTTTTTCTACGGAAAGCCATTCCGCAAGAAATATCTTGATTGGTTGGCTGCTTATGAAAAGGAAACAGCGCCCGTTTGGCGTCACCCGGTTTGGAAACTTAAAAGGGCATTATTGGGCGGTAGCGTTGAGGCGAACGGACCGGGCAGAATGCTTTCAGAAAAACATCCGGAGCTTGATGCACGCTTTTGGAAACTGTACCGGCAGGGTTCCCGTCATCCCGAACCCGGCATCGATTGGTATCGAAGCCTTTTTCCGTCACAGTCGGGACTCGTCAGCGGAGACATCACGCCTGGCTACTCCCGACTTTCCCCGGAAGCGATTGCCGAAATAAAACAGGCGTTTCCCGGCATAAAGGCCGTATTGTTGATTCGTGATCCGGTCAGCAGGGCCAAGTCAGGAATTTCAATGAGTATCCGCAAGGGGCGTTTGAAGGCAGGTGATCAAAACGACCCCGAGAAAATACGGAAATACCTGGAGAGGCCGTCAAGGCAAGAACGAGCATACCCCAGCAAAATATGGGAGAACTGGCGCGACGGACTTGGGAGCAACAACACCCGCTATTGGTTTTTTGAAGATATCCGTGACAATGCCGGCGAAACACGCAATGGGATTTTCGAATTTCTGGGTTTGGATAACGGCGTGGATAATCTATCTGCCGACTTCAATCGAAAGTCGAAACGAAAAAAGTCTGTTTTTTCTGATGAAGTGACATCAACGATAAGGAATTTTTACGCCGACGAAATCGATAGATGCGCAAAAGTGTTCGGCAGTCATGCGGAAAACTGGTAGCTTGAGCCTTGAACAATGGAAGGAAATCCACCTTGGTTCCCCAAACCATTTTGACCCGTTTGCCCATCAATCGGCACTATTAACGAGCAATTGTCATATGGCTTCCAATAAAGAAACTGTAGTAACCGTTCTTCGGCTGATAATGAATCCTTGGGCCGGAACACGATGGTAGATCCGGTCAAACGTATTGGCAATACTGATGGGTTTACCTGCCTAATCCCCATTGTTCATCCCGAAGGAAGCAGGATCCAGAGCTATGAGGAAGTCGAGGCTCTGCTCAGGACAACACTTGCTTCAATGCTTTCAATGGCTGGCCCGCCTGCAAAAATCGGAATAATCTGCCACAAGGTACCGGACTGGGCTGCTCAAATGCCGGATAACGTTCGCTTTCTTGATCTTGGCCCCAGGCCTCTGCTTCCTCCCGAGCTCAACCACGTGCAGATCGACAAGGGTCTGAAATACATTCTGGGCATAATATGGGCGTTCAGCGAAGGCGCGCCGGATTTCATCATGCCATGTGACGGCGATGATTACCTGCACCGTGACTTGATGATCGAGGTTTTCGCCAACCGGCATAGTCTCGATGGTCAGGATGGATTCGTTGTCATCAACGGAGTGCATGCCCTTCTGGAATGGGAAAACCGGGAACTGAACATTGCCGCCGCCTTCAATGTCAGTGATTTTCATTTGACCTGCGGTACGTGCAGGGTTTTTAGCGCACCGGAATTGCTTGAAAAAGTAGTGGCGGCTGCCGGCAACCTGAGGCAATTGCCGAAGGTGTGGAAAACAGATGAGAATGCAAGAACAACACATGTGGGCGAGGCTGCGCGTGAAACCCTGGTGACATCACTAGCCGCCCTGTTTGACGAGGGCAGGGGGGTGGTACGCCTTCTGGGTCGCCATGCAAAACAATATCCCGAATTTCGTTTGCTTCCGCTTCAAAAAAATCTGGTGGCAAAAGGCTGTGGCCACGGAAATCATGACGGAAAACGAGGCGGCGATATTCACTGGCACCGGATAACAGGCATTCTGCAAAACAGGGAATTTTTGAAAAATTACGGTCTTGAGGAAGTCATCGGTATTTCTCCCAAAAGAAACGGCACCGCGCTGATAAACGGTTATGCGGGGCTTGCCAGAGCTGCTTTCCGGCGCCTCCTCTCGCCATTTGCAAGGCAGCGGCACCGCCATTACTGAGGGGTGCCTACAAATCGTTAAAGCCACCTGCCTGTAGATGGGCGGCCAGTCAAAAGTTGGCTGGCCCGCAGGTCTTCCTCCTCACAAATGGTTTTCTCATTTGCCGGTGGTTATTATCATTCAACTAAATATCAATTCGCATATTAGAAATTACATATATTATTTGATCGACATCAATTACTGATTGTTGGTTTGGGTGAATGCTGATGCTTGGAGCGCGGAAGTTCCAATTTAGTCAGTGCCCTGCCACCGGAGCCGCCTGAAGGCTGAAGCATCACTCTGAATTTGGTGAGATTGGGCATGGGCAAGTGGCAGCGACCGGGTTTTCCGGGGAGCATATGGGAGACCTTGATGAGACTGGATAGACGTCAGTTTTTGGGCATAACAGCAGCCGGAACCGCCTTGATCCTGCCTGCCGCAAAATCGAATGCCCAATCTTCGAAGACATCAGCCAACATTGTGATTATCGGTGCAGGCGCGGCGGGAACAGCACTCGCGAACCGTCTGGTCAGGAGACTGGATGGAGCAAAGATCACGCTGATCGACCCTCGAAAAGAGCACCTGTACCAACCCGGCCTTTCCTTGGTGGCTGCGGGATTGAAGCCTGCTAACTATGTTGTCAGCACCACCAGCGAATGGTTGCCAAAGGGGTGTGACCTTATTCAGGAGGCAGCCTCGGAAATCGATCCGGTTGCCAGAACGGTGACCACCTCCGACAGTCAGGTGATCAACTATGATTTTCTGGTGATCGCTCCGGGTCTTGTTCTTGACCATGATGCGATTGAGGGTTTTTCCCTTGATATGGTCGGCAAGGATGGCATTGGTGCCCTTTACGCTGGCCCCCAATTTGCCGCCAAAACCTGGGAGGCGGCGTCAAGGTTCACCGAGACCGGTGGCGTTGGAATCTTCACGCGGCCTGCCACCGAGATGAAATGTGCAGGAGCTCCACTCAAGCACACTTTCCTGATTGACGATATTGCACGGCGTGCCGGCAATCGCGGTAAAACGGAAATTACATATGCTGCAAACAATGACAGCCTTTTCGGGGTTCCGATCGTTTCGGAAAAAGTGCGTATGCTGTTCGCCGACAGGGGCATCAAGTCAGCTTATTCCCATGTTCTCAAGTCAGTAGATTCGGCGCGCAAACTGGCTGTCTTCAAAACCCCGGACGGGGATGTTGAACTTGCCTATGATTATCTTCATGTCATTCCTCCGCAACGAGCGCCTGATGTTGTTCGCCAGTCAGGCTTGAGTTGGGCAGACAAGTGGATTGATCAGGGTTGGGTCGAGGTCGATCCGCAGACCCTGCGTCACCGCCGGTTCGAAAATATATTTGCATTGGGTGATGTTGCCGGTGTGCCGAAGGGTAAAACAGCGGCCAGCGTCAAATGGCAGGTTCCGGTGGTTGAAGAGCATCTCGTGGCAACAATCGACGGCCGTGACAGCGAAGCGGCTTACAATGGTTACACTTCCTGTCCGCTCATTACGCGCATTGGCCGGGCGATGCTGGTTGAATTTGATTATCAGAATAATCTGACACCCTCGTTTCCCGGCATCATCGCGCCTCTTGAGGAGCTCTGGATCAGTTGGCTGATGAAGGAACTCGCCTTGAAACCGACCTATAACGCAATGCTGCGCGGCGAAGCCTGAGGAGATTGCTCCATGAAAGACCTTACCCTTCCAACTCTTATTGCCGTTTTCGAGGAAATGTTCGGCGGCATTCTTTTCTGGTTTCTCGTTGTTGCGGCAATTCTTGTATCGGTCGCTTATGTCTATGTCCTGATCCGAGACCGCTCGGTTTCAATGAGAAAATTCCTCTTGGCCCAGATAGCCATGCCATTTGGAGCCATTGCTGCTGTCATGCTGGTGCTTGGTGTAACGAATTCCAGCCTTTCAGACCTTGGCGGTCCAATCGATATAATAGTGTTTTTGGGAATTGGGGGATTGGGGGCAATCGGGGCTGCCATTCTGGTTTACACATTCCAGTCGCTGATCTGGCGTCCCGCCGGAAAATGATCGACCGATAGGCCATGGGCTTCTGGTAGGTGCGTTTCGTTACCAGCAGGGTTTCGCGAATCTTTCACACTTTCGTGGCGCTTGCCTCAGCGCAGCTTTGCGCTATGACTGGCTGAAATTCTCAACACACGGAAGCGAACATGTCAGATACGAAAACCGCAATCATCACAGGCTCCACCTCCGGCATTGGCCTTGGCATTGCAAAGGCTTTGGCCGCCCAGGGCATGAACATCGTCATGAACGGTATCGAAAGTGCCCAACAGGTCGAGCAAATCCGTTCCGGCCTTGAAAAGGATCACGCCATCACGGCGGTTTACTGCCCTGCCAACATGATGAAACCGGAGGGCGGCAAGGAACTTGTTGAAACGGCGATCAAGCAATTCGGGCGGGTCGACGTTCTGGTGAACAATGCCGGTATTCAGTTTGTTTCCCCGGTCGACGAGTTCCCCGATGAAAAATGGCAGGCGATCATCAACCTCAATCTATCGGCGGCGTTTTATGCCACCAAGTACGCTCTTCCTGATATGAAAAAGCGCGGATGGGGCAGGGTGATCAATATCGCATCCGCCCATGGCCTTGTCGCATCGCCATTCAAATCGGCCTATGTGGCTGCAAAACACGGCATTGTGGGGTTCACGAAATCCGCTGCATTGGAAGTTGCCGAACAGGGCATTACCATCAATGCGATCTGCCCCGGTTACGTGTGGACACCTCTCGTCGAGGCGCAAATTCCAGATACGATGAAAGCGCGCGGAATGACCGAGGAAGAGGTCAAGCGCGATGTATTGCTGAAGGCCCAGCCGACCAAGAAATTCGCAACCATTGAGGAAGTGGCCGCACTTGCCGTTTTCCTTGCTTCTGATGCGGCCGGATCAATCACCGGTTCGCCTCTGTCGATCGATGGCGGCTGGACAGCACAGTAGGCCAGCAGGCACCTGAATTTCACTTGCCGTGGTTTGGATTTCCGATAAAATATAATCGTCGGGATATCCGGCCAGAACGCGTCCGAAAACAGTTTATCAGACAATCGTCTGCATAAATACCCGTCAAAAAGGCGGCTCCGCAAACCACAAAGCCAATCCCCTCCAGTCGGCTCCGCCGACTGCGGCTTTTAGTGGAGAAAAACATGTTCGACTTGTTATTGGGTCTCAGCCTGCTTGCAGGCGCAATTCTTGCCGTCAGTATCATGGCAGTGTTGGCCAGAATCGGGCGAGGCGGTTTCATCATTGCTACGGAAATGGCGACCAGCTTTTTTGTGTTGGCGGTCATTTCATGCATTTCGATCGGCCTGACCTTCCTCTGGTTTGGCCTGTCCATACTGGCCCTGACCGTCATCAAGAAAACCATAGTCATGGTTGCGGTAGTGGTCGGTTCCATGATTGTCAGCGTTATTCTGGTCAAGGCGTTTAAACGAGTGCTTAAGCCATTGGGAAGCGCCAGGAAACTGGCTGCTTAAGGGTTCTGTGCGGCTCGCCAGGCAGTTTTGTGAGCACTTCCTCATTTGCAAACAAAAAGGGCGGGCCAAGGACCGTCCTTATGTGTTCTGTCCGTTGATGCTGGATGATATGAAACAGGGATCAGCATGGCGAAGTCATGACCGGTCAGGTTCGGCCTTCATGGCTCTGAAACGCTCCCGGTAACTGGCAGGCGAGACGCATATCTGTCGGTTGAATGTTCTTCGCAATCGCTCTTCATCATCGAAGCCAACCTGGCGGGCCACTTCCGAAACGGGTAACTCGGTCTCCTCCAAGAGGCGCCGCGCTCTTTCCGTACGTAGGCGTTCGACTGTTTTTGCGGGAGAAGTACCTGTTTCCCGCTGATATACCCTGGCAAAATTTCTCGGGCTCATACTCATTTGATCCGCAAGCCTTTCAACACGCAAATCATTGGCAAGATTTTGAACAATGTATGTGTGAAGCCGATCGAATTGACCGGTCGTTCCGGCATCCTGAATTTGCAACATCTCGCTGAACTGTGACTGTCCACCCGGGCGAAACATGTAGGTGACAAGTGTCCGTGCAAGGCGAAGCGCAATGTCCTTGCCGAAGTCTTCGGCAACCATCGCCAGCGCCATGTCGATTCCCGAAGTCACCCCGGCCGAAGTCCAGACACCGCCTTCGTTCAGATAAATCGGGTCCTTGAGCACCGTGATGTCAGGATTCGTCTCCTGTAGCTGAGTGGTTGAATCCCAGTGGGTTACAGCGCATTTTCCAGCCAATTTCCCGGTGGCGGCCAGAATGAACGCACCGGTACAAATAGACCCGACACGTTTGCTTTTGCCCATCAGTAATTGGGTGGCTGAAAGGAATTTCTCATCATTGGAAGCACTGATTGCGCCTTTTCCCCCTGAGATAATGAGAGTATCAATATCAGCATCCGGCAATTCGCCGATGGGCCTTGTATTCAGGGAAACCACCGTGTCTGTCGATATTTGTTCTCCGTGGAGGGAAACAACATGGGTTCGGTAAAGCAAATTTCCTGAATCTGTTGCATCATTGAAAACCTGAAGCGGCCCTGCCAGGTCAAGCAGTTTGCTTTCCGGAAAAACTATAAAGACGACCGTTTTGGCAGGAAACGAGGGCATATTGTCATTTCTGCCAAATTTCATTCTGTTAGTCTAGGGCAACATGAGAATGAAAGGAGCAAACCATGCTAAAATTGAAGCCCAACTGTGAATGTTGCGATGCAGATCTTCCGCCGGATTCCCAAAACGCCCGGATGTGCACGTTCGAGTGTACATTTTGCGCAGACTGCGCAGAAAGGCATTTTAATGGGACATGTCCGAACTGTGGCGGCGAATTGGTTCGGCGACCAATTCGAACCGAGGCGTATTTGGAAAAGTTTCCGGCATCCACCGAACGCTTTTTGAAACCGCATCTCAATTGAGTCCAGACCCTGGCTCCGCTGTAAAACGCCCGGTTCCGGAAAATTTATGCAAACATGTTGGTACCAAAATACTTGCCTTTCCATGGCAAACAAAAAAGGGCGGTCCGAAGACCGCCCTTTGATATGTCAGATCGAGCGTATGCTCAAACTCGCAGAAGCGAGTTCTTACATCATGCCGCCCATGCCACCCATGCCGCCCATGTCAGGCATTGCAGGGCCAGAGCCTTCTTTCTTCGGAGCTTCGGCAATCATGGCTTCGGTCGTAACCAGACAGACCGGCGATTGAAGCAGCATCCTGAAGGGCTGTACGAACAACCTTGACCGGATCGACAATACCCATGGCAATCATGTCGCCATATTCGGCTGTCTGGGCGTTGAAGCCGTAAGTTGCCTTGTTGGCTTCAAGAATTTTGCCGACAACGATTGAGGCTTCTTCACCGGCGTTTGTTGCGATCTGGCGGCAAGGAGCCTGCAGGGCGCGGCGAACGATATTGATGCCGGCTTCCTGAGCATCGTTTGCGCCTTTGCGATCGATGAAGCGTGAAGCACGAAGCAAGCGCAGTACCACCGCCAGGAACGATGCCTTCTTCAACCGCAGCGCGGGTGGCGTTCAGTGCATCATCAACGCGGTCTTTGCGTTCTTTCACTTCAACTTCGGTTGCGCCGCCGATACGGATAACGGCAACACCGCCAGCCAGTTTGGCCAGACGTTCCTGCAGTTTTTCCTTGTCGTAATCGGAAGTGGTTTCTTCGATCTGGGCCTTGATCTGGTTGACGCGGCCTTCGATCTCTTTCTTCTTGCCTGCGCCGTCAACGATGGTTGTGTTCTCTTTGGAGATTTCAACTTTCTTGGCAGTGCCAAGCATGTCGAGGGTTACGTTTTCCAGCTTGATGCCGAGGTCTTCGGAAATCACCTGACCACCGGTCAGAACAGCGATGTCTTCCAGCATGGCTTTGCGGCGATCACCGAAACCTGGGGCTTTGACAGCAGCGATTTTCAGGCCGCCGCGCAGCTTGTTGACGACGAGTGTTGCAAGCGCTTCGCCTTCAACATCTTCAGCGATGATCAGCAGCGGACGGGAGGACTGAACAACAGCTTCCAGAATTGGCAGCATGGCCTGCAGGTTTGAAAGCTTTTTCTCGTGAAGAAGAATGTATGGATCTTCCAGGATCGGCAATCATTTTTTCAGGATTGGTCACGAAGTAGGGAGACAGGTAACCGCGGTCGAACTGCATGCCTTCAACGACTTCAAGTTCGGTTTCAGCGGTTTTGGCTTCTTCAACCGTGATGACGCCTTCATTGCCGACTTTCTGCATGGCCTGAGCAATCATTTCGCCGATTTCGGTTTCGCCATTGGCAGAAATCGTGCCGACCTGGGCAACTTCCTCGGAAGTCTTGATCTTCTTGGCTTTTTTCAGCAAGATCAGCAACGACTTCGGAAACAGCCATGTCGATGCCGCGTTTCAGATCCATCGGGTTCATGCCGACGGCAACAGCCTTGTCGCCTTCCTTGACGATGGCCTGGGCCAGAACGGTTGCGAGTGGTTGTTCCGTCACCAGCGATATCGTTGGTCTTGGAGGCAACTTCACGCACCATCTGTGCGCCCATGTTTTCGAACTTGTCTTCGAGTTCGATTTCCTTGGCAACGGTCACACCGTCCTTGGTGATGCGCGGTGCGCCGAAGGATTTGTCGATAACAACGTTGCGGCCTTTCGGGCCAAGGGTTACTTTTACGGCATTGGCGAGGATATCGACGCCGCGCAGCATTTTTTCGCGGGCTTCCAGGCCGAATTTTACTTCTTTAGCAGCCATTTTCTGCTCCTATTCGGGTGGTCCATATGAATCACAGCGCCCAGGGTTGATTGAGTGTTACAGGGCTGGGCTGATTAGCCGATAATGCCCATGATGTCGGATTCTTTCATGATCAGCACGTCCTGGCCGTCGACCTTGACTTCCGTGCCGGACCATTTGCCGAAACAGAACGCGGTCGCCGACTTTCACGTCCAGCGGGACCAGTTTGCCGCTTTCATCACGGGCACCTGAACCGACTGCAACGATTTCGCCTTCGGAAGGTTTTTCCTGGGCAGTATCCGGAATGATGATGCCGCCGGCAGTTTTTTCTTCAGATTCTACCCGGCGCACAACAACACGGTCATGCAGAGGACGGAAATTCATTTTAGCCATCGTACTTTTCCCAATTTTTTGAACGATTTACCTGTTTCACTATAGGAAAGCAGGGCTTGAAACATGTTGGCACTCTATGAAGGTAGAGTGCTAACAGGGCTGAAATAGGAAGTGACGAAGGTGATGTCAACGCAAACCTGCGATGAAAATTCTTAAAAATGCAAAATTTGCCGGTTTCGTTAATAGCGGTCGCGATCAGCCAGGGCCTGCAGTCGGGGATCAGTCTGCATCTGCCCCGCTGACAGATGGGAAAACCTCACCATCTGCAAGATTACTTTGAAGTCTGGTCAGACGTCCCGTCGGCAATTTCCGGGAGCAGGTTTTCCTCGATATCCTTGTAGAGCCGAATTGGCTTGGGCTTCGATATGTAATCCCCCTGACCGGCGACCAAATCAAGGTCAATGAGCTGGCTGGCCTGAAAAGCTTCGCGAATTTCATCGACAAATATGGATGCTTCCGCTTTCAGGAGCCCCGGCAACAACTTGTCGGCAAAGCGCTCGCGTTCATCCGCGCGATAATTCAGCAGTGTACCGGCATTTATCTTGAATTGCCGGAAATGCTTGAGCGTTTCCTTTTCCAAAGCGCCGTTGATGTCATTGATGCTTCCGAGACAGCAATCAAGGCCTGCCTCGCGCAGATCAAGTAGCTTATCCATCGTATTGCCAGCCGTCGTAAGAAAGTCTTTTTGTGCGATAACCGGAACGAGGTTCTCCACCAGTCTGGCGTCACTTCTCAATGTCTGGGTAAGTTTAACCCAATTTGCGTCGGTTGGAGCGCTGAGCGACATCAGTCCATAGTGAATTGGAATTGCCTGGCCGTCCTGATGCATTTCGCGAATAACCGCGGAAAGCGCCTGAACCACCCACAGGTCGTATTGAGTGCGTTGCGCATTGGTCAGCCTGTCGACAAAATTCCGGCCGTCCAAAAGATCATCACCGAATCTGAAAAAGGCGAAGGCTTCAAGTCCGATTATGTCCCTGTCGATCAGGTTGAGGATTGGCTGAAGGCGAATGCTCATCACGGTTGCACTGAGAGAGGGCTGTATTGATGGGGCCTTGCTTTTGCGTTTTGCATCATTATCGGAATTGGCGCTGGCAGAAGGCATGGTTTTTACGGTCGGGTTCAGCGCAACCACATTCCCGTCTTTGCTGGCCATGGTCGGATCAAATTCAGCCCTCGAAGTCGAAATAGCGGTGTTTTGTTGAGCCGTAGCAGTGCCGGTCACCGATGCCTTGACGCTTTCTTCCAGATCGTCGAGGCGAATGGTAAGGTTCTTCTCGGTTTGTCCGGCACCGTTTTCCATCCTTTGCAAACGGGAAAGGATATTGTTTTCAAACGTGTTGAATTCATTCATCTGACGATTGACGGATCGCACATGGCGCACCAGCCAGGCGTATACGGCCAGTGTCATAAGGATGCAAAAGGCACAAATCCCGACCAAAACGGACTGAAAGAAAGTGATATCTGCGAAGGTCCGGGAAAGTAAACTGATGCCGGTTGCAAGGCCAGCAGCGACCAAAGGCAAAAACACCTTACTAACAATACCAAAGGCAGATCTCATCGAAAGACTTTTCCCAAATTGCCACTCCTGCCGGAAGTTTGTTTACAGCCCGGCATGTCACGGCCTTCTTTTCCCTTGCCGACAGTAAACACCACATTGTGCCGGGTTGGAACCTAAAGAGAAAAGTTTGGTAAGCAGAAATGCTTAAAACGCTGATTTTCGGATGCACAGGTCGATAAAACTGTTTTGGCTTGACCTTGCAGGGCCGCTTTGTCACACAGCAGTCAGCTTCATTCGGGGACACGCCGAAGGCAATGAAGTGGTTGCCGGCCTATTTGCCTGTTACCGGTTCAAAAAATTCTATCCGCAACGGCAGTCTTGAAACCGTGCGAAATCATCATGCAGGTTGCCTTGCCCGCGAGGCGCCAGCTGTGCGGGTATGCAGACAGACTGTGGGCTACGACAAGAGTATCAAGGGAAAATACATCGCAATGGAGATAAATCGGATTAAGGGCCTTTCGGACATTTCTGACCGCTATGACCTGGTTCTTTGTGATGTATGGGGTGTCCTGCACAATGGTGTGATGGCGAGACCGGGTGCGATACAGGCACTCTCTACCTTTCGCAAAAAGGGTGGCACGGTGATGATGATCACGAATGCGCCGCGCCAGCGAAAATCCGTCCGCCTCCAGCTTGCCAATATGGATGTTCCGGACGGAACCTTCGATGAGGTGGTAACGTCTGGTGATGTGACGCGCGTACTTATCCGCAAACATGTGGATGAGGGCTTCGCTCAAATGCTCCACATCGGACCTGATAAGGACCTCAATCTTTTTGAAGGTATCGACGTTCAGCGTGTTCCAGTAGAAAATGCAAGGGCTGTGATATGCTCCGGCCTGTGGAATGAGCAAACCGAAACGCCCGATGATTATATTCCGCTTTTGCAACGGCTGAAGGATCGAAACCTGCCGTTCATTTGTGCCAACCCTGATATTGTCGTTGAAGTTGGCGATCATCTTGAATATTGCGCCGGCGCAATTGCGCGCGAATATGACCGCCTCGGCGGAAAAACGCTTATTGCCGGCAAACCGCATCATCCCATTTATGACACAGCCATCACGGAAGCTGAGGAGATAGCGGAAAAATCCTTTGAAAAATCCCGTATCCTTGCCATCGGTGATGGCATGCCGACCGACATTCGGGGCGCTGCGGATTACGGTGTTGATGCGCTTTATGTCAGCGCCGGAATACATGCAGGTGAATATGGCGAGGCGGACGCCCCCGATCACGCTGGTGTGCTGCGTTTTCTGAAGGAAAATGGGGCTGAGCCCGTTGCCTATCTACCCCGTCTGGATTGGTGAAGTTACGATGGCGCATCTATCCGATGGTTTTGGCGAAAGTACGGAAAGCAGGATTTTCCAGGCAACAGGCGATCTGCCTGAAAACCTGCGGGGCGGTGTTATTGTCATAGGTAATTTTGATGGCGTGCATCTGGGCCATCAGGCTGTGCTTGGTGATGCGCTCGAAATTGCGCGAAAGGAAAACCTTCCCGCAATCGTGCTGACATTCGAGCCACATCCGCGCACGTTTTTCAGGCCGGAGCTTCCGGTTTTCCGCCTGACCCCGCCGAAACTGAAAGCCGAACTCCTGCTGAAAATGGGCTTTGATGCAGTTGTCAGTGAGAATTTCAATGCCGAAATGGCGGGTTTGGAGGCGGAGACCTTTGTCGAGCAACATCTTGTAAGGAACCTTGGCGCACGACATGTTGTTACCGGGTTTAACTTCCACTTCGGCAAAAACCGAAAGGGAACCCCGCAATTGCTAGAGCAGTTGGGTGATAAGCTTGGATTCAACGTAATGAGTGTTGAGCGTTTTGTTGATGCCGGCGGCGAAAGGGTTTCCTCTTCGCGCATTCGCGCAGCGCTGGAAGATGGCGATATTGCCCGAGCGAACCTGTTGCTCGGCCGGCACTGGCGTGTGCGCGGCACTGTTAAAAAGGGCGCGCAACTGGGCCGAACCTTGGGATATCCGACTGCCAATATCAGCCTGCACCCGGCAACAACCCTGCGTCATGGCATCTACGCCGTCAGGTTAACCCGCCAGAATGGTGGAATTCATGATGGCGTAGCCAGCTTTGGGCGAAGGCCAACCTTCGACAACGGCGCGCCTCTGCTGGAAACCTTCGTGTTCGATTTTGACGATGATCTCTACGACGAATTCATTTCCGTCGACCTGATTGGCTGGATCCGATCAGAGGAAAAGTTTGAGAGCGCTGAAGCCCTGGTGGCTCAAATGGATCGCGACAGCGAGCGGGCAAAAGCCATTCTTTCAGAAAATCCTGCAAAGGAGGAAAAGACTTGCTGACAAGCCGCAGGATTTTCCTGACCGGGGGAACATCCGGCATTGGTCTAAGCATGGTGCGACGCCTTTCACAGCGCCATCAGATGATCGTAACCGGACGCAGCAAAAGCGATGATCTTGAAGGCCTGATGAGTGTTTTTGACAATATTCATTTTTTGGCGATTGATCAGCGGGAGCCGGATTCATTGGCAGAAAAAATCCTGGAAAAGCTGAAGTCATTGCACTGGGACGATCTCGACAATGCCATTTTGAATGCTGGAACCGGATATGTTTGTGACCCGGTGACAGAAAGCGCGGAAGCCATTCGCCAGACCCTTGACGTCAACCTGGTTGCCAACATGACCATCGCCCATACGCTTTATCCCTTCCTTGCAAAAAGCCCGCGCTCGAAACTCAGTTTCATCGGTTCCACCGCGCGGAAGGGTTCCGGTGATTTCGCCACTTATGCTGCATCGAAGGCTGCGCTGCACGGGCTGGCGCGTGCGCTCAAAGAAGAGTGGCGGGGGAAGGTAAAGGTTCAGGCAATTCATCCCGGCCCCACAAAAACCGGAATGCACGAAAAAGCCGGCCTGAAACTTGGTGCCTCCCGCAATTTCTTTGCCGACCCCGATTCCATGGCGAAAATGATTGAAACCCAGATCGCGGCCCGTCGTTTCACCTCAAATCTCGGATTGATCCAGTATTGGGGCGGCGCGCAATATTCCCGCTGGACGCTTAAATGAACGCTTTGCCCGAAATTGAAGCGTCAGCGAAACGCGCCTTAATAACTGGTGCAGCCCAAGGTCTGGGCAGGGCGCTCAGCGAATTGCTGCTTGCTGATGGCTGGCAGGTTACCGCAGTCGATATCAGCCATGGCGAGGATCAGGTGCATCCGGCACTTGAACAGCTTTCCCACGATCTTTCTGACCGTCAAAGTGTCGATGCACTATTGCAGCACCTCGCCAATGCTGAAGGGTTCGATCTGGTTGTCTTGAATGCCGCCGTCAGTGCTACAGGCAAATTCGAGAAAATTCCGTTGGAAGCCCATCAGAGGCTTTTGCGCCTTAACGCCGAAACCCCGATGGTCATGGCCGTGCAGCTTGCCGCTGCTGGAAAATTGAACGCCAATGCGCGGTTGGCATTTGTCTCATCCCTCTCACATTTTACCGGCTATCCTGGTGCGGCAAGCTATGCCGCCTCAAAGGATGCGATTGCCGTTTATGCAAAGTCCATCCGCAAACCCTTTTTGCGCATTGGCGTTAAAGTATCCTGCATATTCCCGGGCCCGATGCAGACCGAACAGGCAGAGCGCCACGCACCTGTCGGCGCAAAGACGGAAAAACGCATGTTGCCGAAACAAGCAGCGTCAATCATCTTCGCCGATCTCAAAAGGGGAAAGGCCCGCATTATTCCAGGAGCAGGACCCGGTGCATTTGCTTGGGCCGGGCGCCTCGCTCCCTTCGTCACCGATAGGATCATGCGCAGAATAATCCATGAAAAACTCGACCGGGAGACATGGTGACTTCCGCTGATAAATCCCGGCTCAAGGTCTTTATTCGTTAATCCCTTGCTGCTATGTACGCGCCATGAAAAAGTATTTTGAGCCGATATATTCGGTACTGATTTCCATGCGAATTATTGGCCCGGTCTCTTCCGCAAGGGCGTGAAGAGTTCCGGGAACGCTGATCCGTGTTTTCATCGCCAGCAGGATTGCCTCAAGCCATGAAAACTTCCCTCACAGTTTTGAGTAAAACCGCCAAGGTTGCCGACACGTTTGATCATGTGCGGCTGATGATGTGAAAAAGATGACCGAAAAAAACACTGAAAATGCAAATGAAGGCGGCCGCGACTGGTCGCAAACCCTTAACCTTCCCAAGACCGAATTTCCCATGCGGGCCGGCCTGCCGAAAAAAGAGCCTGAAATCATTGCCGGTTGGGAGGAGATGGACCTTTATAAAACGTTGCGGGAACAATCCAAAGGCCGTCCGAAATACGTCCTTCATGACGGTCCACCCTATGCAAATGGTAACCTGCATATTGGTCACGCCCTCAACAAGGTCTTGAAGGATATCATCACGCGTTCTTTCCAGATGCGCGGCTACGATTCAAACTATGTTCCCGGATGGGATTGTCATGGCCTGCCTATCGAATGGAAAATCGAGGAGCAATATCGCGCCAAGGGCAAGAACAAGGACGAGGTTCCGATCAATGAATTCCGCAAGGAATGCCGTGACTTTGCCTCCCATTGGGTTGGCGTTCAATCCGAGGAATTCAAGCGGCTTGGTGTGACAGGTGACTTCAAGAACCCTTATTTGACGATGGCTTACGAGTCGGAAGCAATCATCGCAAACGAGCTGATGAAATTTGCCAAGTCCGGCCAACTTTATCGGGGTTCCAAGCCGATCATGTGGTCAGTGGTCGAGCGCACGGCGCTTGCCGAAGCCGAGATCGAATATGAGCAATATGAAGTCGGACACGATCTGGGTGAAGTTTCCGGTGAAAAATGGCGAATTGTCCGATGCCTCTGTCGTCATATGGACCACCACACCTTGGACCATTCCAGGCAACCGTGCAGTCTGTTTTTCGGATCGCATCGGTTACGGGCTTTATGAGATCACTGCCGCAGAAAATGATTTTGGCCCGCAACCGGGCGAGAGACTTGTTTTTGCGGACAAGCTTGCCGACGAATGTTTTGAAAAAGCCAAGCTGGCATTCAAGCGCCTTCGTGACGTGAAAGCCAGAGAACTGGCTTCTGTCAGCCTGGCTCATCCACTTGCCGGCTTTGGCGGCGGCTATGATTTCACTGTGCCGATGCTCGAGGGCGATCATGTCACTGACGATGCCGGTACCGGTTTTGTCCATACCGCTCCCGGCCATGGTAGGGACGACTTTGAAATCTGGATGGCCAAGGCAAAGGAAATTGAGGCTGACGGCATTTCCCCGGCCATTCCGTTCACGGTTGATGATGGCGGGTTTTACACTGAAGATGCGCCCGGCTTCGGCCCGGATGCCGAGGATGGTGCTGCCCGTGTGATCGATGACAAGGGCAAGAAGGGCGATGCCAATCAGCGCGTCATTACTGCCTTGATCGAAAAGGGCAACCTGTTTGCCCGTGGCCGTCTGAAGCATGAGTATCCACACTCATGGCGCTCGAAAAAGCCGATCATCTTCCGAAACACGCCGCAGTGGTTTGTCTATATGGACAAGGAAGGCGTGGTTGGTGACGGATCCAAAACCAACATGGGCACCTTGCGCCAGACAGCACTCGCGGCCATTGAGGAAACCCGTTTCGTGCCCGAACGCGGAAAGACGCGCTTACATGGCATGATCGCTGACCGTCCTGACTGGGTATTGTCACGCCAGCGCGCCTGGGGCGTTCCGATCTGCGTCTTCAGGAATGCAGAGACCGGTCAGGTTATTCCCGGCCCCGAATTTGAGCGTTCCGATGAATTGATGACCCGTATCAGGGATGTCTTTGCAATGGAAGGCGCTGACGCCTGGTATGCAGACGGGGCAAAAGAAAGGTTCCTCGACGGTTTTGTCGAAAATCAGGAAAACTGGGAAAAAATCGACGACATTCTCGATGTCTGGTTTGATTCAGGTTCGACCCACGCATTTTGCCTGGAGCAGCGCGAAGATCTGAAATGGCCGGCTGACTTGTATCTGGAAGGCTCGGATCAGCATCGCGGATGGTTCCATTCCTCGCTTTTGGAAAGCGCAGGAACGAGAGGTCGCGCGCCCTATGATGCGGTTCTCACCCATGGCTTCGTTATGGCCGAAGACGGTCGCAAAATGTCGAAATCACTTGGCAATGTTGTTACGCCCCAGGAGGTCATAAAGAATTCCGGTGCTGACATCCTGCGCCTCTGGGTCGCGTCTTCTGATTATTCCGAAGATTTGCGTATCGGACCGGAAATCCTGAAAACCTCAATCGATGCCTATCGCAAGTTGCGGAATACATTGCGCTGGATGCTGGGAACGCTCGCCCATGACAAGGGCGAGGATATTGAACTTGCTCACATGCCCGAACTCGAACGCCTCATGCTGCATCGTATCGCCGAACTCGATAAGGTGGTTGAGGATGGTTACAATGCGTTCGACTTCAAGCGTGTTTTCCAGCAGTTGTTCAATTTCATGACGATTGAGCTGTCGGCTTTCTATTTCGATGTCCGCAAGGATTCGCTTTATTGCGATGCGCCTTCCAGTGAAAAACGCAAGGCGGCCCTTCAGGTGGTCCGCATCCTGTTCGATCATCTGGTTAAATGGCTGGCGCCATTGATGCCGTTTACCATGGAAGAAGCCTGGCTTGAGCGCTATCCTGCGTCGAAATCCGTGCATCTTGAGCAGTTTTCATCGGCCGCTAATGGCTGGCACGACAATGCCTTGGCAGCCAAGTGGAAGAAAATCCGCAAGGTTCGTCGGGTTGTTACCGGCGCTCTTGAAATCGAACGCCGGGAGAAGCGCATCGGTTCATCGCTGGAATCGGCTCCGAGGGTTTTCATTTCCGATCCGGAATTGATGGCGGCGCTGGAAGGATTGGATTTTGCCGAAATCTGTATCACCAGCGCAATCCAAGTGACAGATGAGGCGGCCCCTGCTGGCGCATTTCGCCTGGCCGAAGTGGATGGCGTTGCCGTTGTGCACCAACTGGCAGAAGGGCGAAAATGTGCCCGTTCCTGGCGCATTCTGCCGGAAGTCGGATCAGATCCCGATTATCCCGATCTCTCGCTGCGTGATGCGGTAGCAATTCGCGAGATCGACGGACACCCGGCTGGCACCTGACAATTGCATTTAACCGGTGCCGACAAGCTGCTCCGGTTAACCAGCTGTTGCAAAATTGGGCAACAAGGCAAAAATCGGCAGGTTGTGACGCTGCACCGCGTTGCTTCGCTGTCGATTCTGTTCTAATTTCCCTAAATGCCGCGTTTAGGCCGCATTTGCATTGAATGACAGGCGGCAAAATGGGAGTCGGTTGATAACGGCTCAATTCGCCTTCGCAAGGCAGGGATTTTACGATGACTGCAGGTACAAAGCGTTTTTTGACCCTTGGCGGTGTGATAATCGCAGTTGCTATGGTTTCCGGCTGTGTTGGTGGAACAACCTACGGCACGGGCGTTTCGCAGGAACAACAGACCATCGAGGACTTCACCAACCTGATAAGTTTCAGCAAGAAAAAGACGCAAATCGATTATCAGGCACGGCCTGATCTGGTGGTGCCGGAAGAAAAGGTTCTTGTAACGCCACAGGTGGACGCAGAATCTGGCGCGGAAAGCGACTGGCCTGAAACGCCGGAACAACGAATTGCACGCGTGCGCGCGGAAGCGGAAGAAGCACAAGCCACCTCTGCTGGGCAACTGGCTTTCGCAAAAAGGCAGAAACGTTTCCGTTCGACAAGACCTGGTGACAATAGCATTCCGTATGCGCCTATCGGCCAAGGGGTTCCGAACGAAACTTGCGACCCTCAACCGAACGGTATCATGCGTCAATGTACCGGCTTTGAGATCAGCCAGGCTGTCCGTGCAGAACGAGCAGAGATAAAGTCTGTTGGCAAAACTGGATATCAGCGCCGATATCTGACCGAGCCGCCTCTTGAATACCGCACGCCTTCTGCCAATGCGGTGGAAGGTGATCTGGGCTATACGGAAGCCGAAATGCGCAAGATAGAGGCAGAGAAAAAAGAGCAGGAACGCAGAGAGTCCATGACTGGCCCCAACGGCTAAAGCGTTTCACGGCGCTCCCGGCACTTAGGCTCAATCGCGCCTTTCCCTGAAGAACGCTCTTAACTGGCCGCGTGCGTCTTCTTCTCCGATCCCCGAATAGACATCCGGCGAGTGATGGCAGGTCGGCTGGCTGAACAATCTGACGCCGCTCTCCACTGCCCCACCCTTCGGATCGCTTGCGCCAAAGTAAAGCCGCCTGATTCTGGCAAAGGAAATTGCTGCTGCGCACATAGGGCAGGGTTCGAGCGTCACATAAAGATCACAGCCCGAGAGGCGTTCTGCTGCCAGTAAACTGCAGGCTTCGCGGATTGCCATGATTTCCGCATGAGCGGTCGGATCATTCGTTTCGCGGGTCCTGTTTCCTGCTTTCGCGATGATTTCGCCATCCAATACAATTACGGCGCCAACAGGCACCTCGCCGCGCAAACCGGCGGACCGGGCCTCTTCAAGCGCAATTTCCATCGGTGTTTCAGAAGGTTTTCTCATGGCCGTGACGCCCCGGACCGGCAAAAATCAACCGGCTGCGAAAAATCGGAATATTGATATCAAAATCTTTTGTTTGAACGAGAGTTAGCGTAGAGCAGGGCATGATGCAAAACAAACCTCAAATCGATCAGCAGGACAAATCAGCCTCGGCCAACGCAAAAGCGGAGCAGGCGCAGCCTGTTGAAGAAAAACCCGAACGCATTGCCAAGCGCATGGCGCGGGCAGGGCTTTGCTCGAGGCGTGAGGCGGAGAGATGGATTGCCGACGGTCGCGTGACGCTGAACGGCAAACCGCAGTTGACACCAGCCGTCACCGTGACAAGCAGGGACCGCATCGAGGTCGATGGCAATCCGCTCCAATCGAGGGAGCGCACACGCCTCTGGCTCTACAACAAGCCGTCCGGACTGGTAACCACCAATCGCGATCCCGAAGGCCGGAAAACCGTTTTCGAAGCCTTGCCGGAAAGCCTGCCCCGCGTCATTTCGGTCGGCCGCCTCGATATCAACACCGAGGGCCTGCTGCTGCTGACAAATGATGGCGGTTTGGCAAGGGTACTGGAACTGCCGGATACCGGATGGCTTCGCCGCTACCGTGTCCGGGCACATGGTCAGGTTACCCAGACGCAACTCGACGGGTTGAAAGACGGTGTTGCTGTGAATGGAGTGTTGTACGGGCCAATAGAGGCGCTGATCGATCGCGAACAAGGCTCCAATGTCTGGCTCACCATCGCTTTCCGCGAAGGCAAGAACCGGGAAGTCAAGGAAGTGCTTGGCTCCCTCGGATTGAGTGTGAACCGACTGATCCGCATTTCCTATGGTCCTTTTCAGCTTGGCGATATGCCTGCAGGAACAATCCGGGAGATTAGGGGCAGGTTGTTACGTGATCAACTCGGCGAGAAACTCATCGAGCGGGCAGGAGCGGATTTTGATGCGCCTGTAGTCAATCAGGCGCAGGATATTCCGCGCTCGGCGGCAAAGGTGGAAAAGGGCGGAGAAGGAAAGCGTCGCCGGGAAAAAATGCGCCAGGAAAAGCCCAAACGCGGCCAGGCAAGCGAGGATTCACTTTCACGAATGACAACCAGCAAGCCGTCCAGGCCCCGTAAGGCAAACAGCGCGGTGGACACAGGTATGGCTGGTCGCGGCAAGCCTGCGAAACCTGATGGAAAAACCTTCAAAAAACGGAAGCCCGGTGCGGATCGTCAGCGGTAAATTTCGCGGCAAAAAGCTTGCTACGCCGCGTTCGGATGCCATACGTCCAACGACTGACCGGACACGCGAAAGCCTGTTCAACATCCTGGCGCACAAGTTTTCATTCAACGATGCCCGCGTTATTGACCTGTTCGCTGGAACGGGTGCACTTGGCCTTGAAGCCATGTCGCGCGGTGCCAAGTTTTGTTTGTTCGTTGATGAAGGAGCAGAAGCAAGGGCCCTGCTCAGGACCAATATAGAGGCCATGGCACTGCAGGGTAATACCAAAATCTTCCGCCGTGATGCGGTAAAACTCGGCCCTGCTGGCAATCTTGGAAAGTTTGATATTGCCTTTCTCGATCCGCCCTATGGCAAAGGCTTGGGAGAAAAGGCAATTGAGGCGCTGCATGAAGGTGGTTGGCTCGCCGCGGACGCCATCATTGTGCTTGAGGAAAAGAGGGATGCTCTGCCTGGGCAGATAGCAGGGTTTTCCCGGGTTGATCACAGGGAATTTGGCGATACAGCAATTGCCATTTTCAGGCAGGGCGATTGATCGCCGAAGAGTGGGTCGCTGCGATTAACTGCCTGAACAAGGCCTGGAAATGAACAAACCGTAATGAAAGGTTGATCATTCCCCCTGTTCATTGCGCGGAAATGGCCTATCTTTCCACGTACGCAAATCAGCATGCCTGAAACAAGTACCAGACAGGAATTCAAACAATGCGCAAATCCGCCCTTACTGCAGTGTCTGTCATGTCGATTGCCCTGTTTTCGGCGACGGCGCCATTACCGTTCATTTCACCTGTCCTTGCCCAGTCATCCGTCGGTTCTGTTTCCAACACCGCACCAGGTTATGCTTCGCCGGATGTAACAATCTCCAGTCTGGAGAACGGCCTCGAAATAGTGGTCATTCCGGATAGGCGCGCACCAGTCGTTACCCACATGATTTGGTACAAGGCAGGGTCCGCAGACGAGCCGCGCGGTAAATCCGGGATTGCGCATTTTCTGGAGCATTTGATGTTCAAGGGCACAAAAACCACGCCAGCTGGTGAATTCTCCACAAAGGTCGCCGAACTTGGTGGTCAGGAAAATGCTTTTACCTCCGTCGATTATACCGCCTACTACCAGAAGGTTACACCAGCAGCCCTTGAAATGGTCATGGGCTATGAAGCGGACCGAATGGAAAACCTTATTCTGTCTGACGAGGTTATCGAACCTGAAAAAAAGGTGATCCTGGAGGAGCGCCGGTCACGCATTGATACCAATCCAGGCGCAATATTGAGCGAAGCGGTAGAGGCAACCCTATATGTCCACCATCCTTATGGAACACCGATCATTGGATGGAAGGAGGAGATGCTTGGCCTCACCAAGGAGGATGCGATTGCCTTTTATGAAAGGTTTTACAGCCCGAATAACGCGATCCTGGTCGTTGCCGGCGATGTTGATCCGCAAACTGTCATCCACCTTGCCAAAAAAACCTATGGCAAAGTTGAACCAAGAGTTGAGACCATCACAAGGGAGCGGGTGAAAGAACCTGAACCACTGGCCGCCAAGTATGTTGAATATGCCGATCCCCAGGTCACGATTCCAACCTTCGGACGAACCTATCTTGTGCCTTCCTATCAAAATGCTGCAAAGGGTGAAGGCGAAGCGCTGGATATTCTGGCAAGCATTCTTGGAGGATCTTCGACCAGCAGACTTTACCGGGAACTGGTGCTTGGAAAGGAAATCGCCACATCTGCCAGTGCCTGGTATCAGGGTGGAGCACTCGATCTTACAAAATTCGGCTTTTATGGCCGTCCACGTGGCAGTGCCACTGCTGAGGATGTGGGAGCGGCAATCGAGGATGTGGTCAATGACCTGCTTGAAAATGGCGTTACCCAGGAAGAGCTGGATATTGCCCGTGATGGCCTTATCAAGTCCGTATATTTTGAGCGCGATAGCCAGACAACCATGGCCCGGCTTTACGGAACGGTGCTTTCACTTGGCGGCACGCTGGATGACATACATCTGTGGCCGGACCGCCTTATGGAGGTTACGGTGGAGGATGTGAACACAGTCGCCCGTAAATATCTCAAGAAAAGCCGCTCTGTTACTTCGTTTTTGAGGCCGCAATCATGAATTTCCCACGCCATCCTTCAAACGATTTTTCAAAATCCGCTCGTACGGTGGCAGGCCGTAGGGTGTCAGCGCAGCATTTTGGAGTTTTCGCGCTGCTGCTTGTTCTCTCTCTGTTGATCACTCTTGGTTTGACCAATCGGGCTTCCGCAGTGGAGATCCGGGAGGTGACCAGCCCTTCGGGCATAAAGGCCTGGCTGGTTGAAGATTATACCGTTCCCATTATCTCGCTTTCACTTGAGTTTCGCGGTGGGTCGAGCACTGATCCTCAAGGCAAGGAAGGGCTCACCTCTATTCTCACGGCCATGATGGATGAAGGAGCAGGCGAACTGGATACAGCCACCCTGAAGGCCGAGTTGGAAGGGCTTGGCATTGAGATGGGATTTTCAGCCGACCGCGACAATGTTTCGGGCGGAATGCGTCTGGTAAGTTCGGATGCGGATCGCGCATTCGAGCTTCTTTCAATGATTCTAAACCAGCCGAGATTTGAAGAGCAGTCGCTTGAACGCATCAGAGCTGCATTTATTGACGCCGAGGAGCGTTCGCAGACCAATCCGCAGGCGATGATGGCAAAGGCAATGCGACAGTCGGTTTTTCCTGCCCATCCCTATGGGCGGCCCTCAAGGGGGGATGAAGCAAGTCTTGCCGCAATAACCCGCAGCGATATTGTGCAACATCATCGAAATCTCATGACACGGGAAAATCTGTTTGTCGGAGTTGTGGGTGCTATCAGCGCCGAAGAGCTATCAAAAAAACTGGACATGGTTTTTGCGCAGCTCCCGGAAAAGGTGAATGTTGCTGAAATCGTGGATGTTCAACCGGAATTCGGTGATCGCGAACACATTTCCTTTGATAGCCCGCAAACCCTCGTATCGCTCTCCATGCCCGGAAAAAAACGCGAGGACCGGGATTTCTTTGCCGCCTATCTGGTCAATCACATTCTGGGTGGCGGAACGTTCTCGTCCCGGCTGTATAGCGAAATTCGCGAAAAACGCGGCCTGACATACGGTATTGGATCGTCAATCGTTACTCAGGACCATACCGCTTATATAGGGGCAGGTTTTGGAACCCGTTCCGACCAGGCGGCCGACGCACTCGAACTGACGCTCGCTGAAATCGAGAAAATGGCAAAGGAGGGGCCGTCTCCAGAAGAACTGGAGTTGGCGAAGAAATATGTTATCGGCTCCTATGCGATCAATAATCTGGATACATCCAGCAAGATTGCCGATGTTCTGGTTGGGCTTCAGTCGAGCGGTCTCGGGATCAATTATATCGATGATCGGGTCGAGTACATCAATTCTGTGACGCTGGAGGATGCGAAAAGGGTCGCCGCCGAAATGCTGAGCGGCAAGCCGACAGTCATCACGATCGGCCCCGGCGACGTATAAGCAGCAGATGTGCAGAATGACTTCTTGCCTGCCTTTGTTTATGTGAAACAACCGTTTCCGCGGCGGCGGGTCTCACATTCAAGGCTTCCGAATTCAAGGATTGACATAATTCCATGCCGAAATGAGATTATGGTCAGTGTTGCGTTTACCAGCATTTGAAATAGGCCCTTAACATGACTAAACCTGAAACAATCGCCCTTGCATTGGGTGGCGGCGGTGCACGGGGCATTGCCCATGTTCATGTCCTCAAGGCGATTGATGATCTTGGCATCGAAGTCAGCGAGATATCCGGCTCATCCATTGGTGCCATTGTTGGCGCCGGCTATGCGGCAGGCATGAGAGGCGCTGAGATAGAGGAACACTTCATACAGGCCTTTTCCAATCGAACGAGTGTCCTCGCAAAATTGTGGAAAATCCGGCCGGGTGTAATCCAGGCTTTCTCCTCATCAGCGAAAAGCGCCTTCGGACAGATGGATGTCGAGAAGGTCATGGACGCGTTTCTGCCCCCCGAATTGCCGGCGAGTTTTTCCGAATTGAAGATACCGCTTTCAGTCACTGGAACCGATTATTACGGTAACGCGTTGAAGGTTTTGAAAAGCGGCGATCTGCGCAAGGCCATTGCAGCTTCCGCCGCGATACCCGTCGTGTTCACACCTGTTGTGATTGACGGCTGCGTGCTGATCGATGGCGGCATAAACAACCCGCTTCCCTTTGATCTTCTGGATGCATCAAAGGCCCATATTGTTGCTGTCGATGTGGTGGGACTTCCGGTGGGCGAGGCTGGTACGCTGCCGGGACGGGTTGATTTAGGTTTTGGCGCCAGCCAGTTGATGATGCAGGCGATCACCAGCCTGAAAATCAGGCACAATCCGCCCGAGCTTTTTCTGCGACCGCCGGTCGATCACTATCGGGTATTCGACTTTCTGAAGGTAAAGGAAATATTGAAGGAAACAGCGCCGGTTTATGAAATTGCCAGGCGGGGCCTTGAACGCATTCTTGAAGAGTCAGAGGCCGGCATTTCGGCCTGACGTAAAGGGTGAATTGGCGGTCACCGGAATCTGTACGACAATGCCGGCGCGCTCTGCCTGTGCGGGCAATTTCTTCAAAACCCTGAAACACATCACCAGTGCCAGAATGCCGAATACTGCCCCACCGAGGCCCCATCCCAGGATGATGCCTTGTGGTCCCCACTGGCTGCCATACCAGGCAAAGGGGATGACCCCGAGCGTCGCTCGGCCCCAATTGAACACCGTTGAATAAACCGGATGGTCAAGATTGTTGAAAGCTGCATTGGCGACAAACAGGAAGCCGGTAAAAATCTGTGTCCCGGCAACGAAATAGCAAAACATTGCAATCATCTCGACCGAGTTGCCTTCAGCATTGAACGCCGCGACGATTGCGTTCTCCAGCAGGACGAGCAGTCCCCAGACTAACACAACGTAAATCACGGTAAAGATCAGGCTGTCGCGCATCGCACTCCTGACCCGTTCGATTTTTCCGGCCCCGTAATTCTGGGAGAGGATCGGCCCGACCGCTCCGGACAGGGAGAAGATTGCGGCAAAGGCCAAGGGGATAATCCGGCCGACAATGGCCCACCCAGCAACGGCATCATCACCAAACGGCGCAATGGCCCCGGTAATATAGGCATTGCCGACAGGCGTGGCTATCTGTGTCAGGACCGCCGGACCGGCAATAATGAAAAAGGGCCTTGAAAACTCCGCCAGTTCCCGCTGTCCCGGCATGGCCAGCATCTTGTGCACGTAAATGGTGCCATGAAAGCCGACAAGGACAAAAAGGCAGCGGACAATCACAACCGAAAGCGCAGCTCCGGTAATGCCGAGATCAAAATAGAAGATCAGCAACGGATCTATAAAGGCGGCCGCAATACCCGACGTCAGCGTCACATACATCGCCCGTCTGGCATCCCCGATGGCCCGCAGCAGGCCTGCACTGCACATGCCAAGGCCAAGCAGCGGAATGGTCGGCACTGTTATCCGCATGAATCCGGCGGCAATTTCATGGGTTTCCCCGGTAGCGCCCAACAAGCTCAGCGCCGGGTCAATTGTTAAGAAGAAGATGATGGCAAGGAAAATCCCGATTATCAGCGTAAAGAGCAGGGACGCACCGGCAAATGCCTTGGCGCGCCTTTCATCACCGGCGCCGATAGCACGGGCAGTCATGGCGGTGGCGGCAATTGTGAAGCCGATACAGACTGATATGGCGAAGAACAAAATGGTGGCAGCATACCCGATGGCGGCGGCAAGTTCCTTTTGACCCAGAAGAGAAATATAAAAAAGGTTTGCGAGATCAACGAGGAATATCGCGACCAGGCCGATTGCCCCGGTTGATGCCATCACCACGACATGGCGCATGGTGGAACCGGTCAGGAATTTTGCCTGTGGTCGCTGATTGGCATTATCCTCGCCGCCTGATCCTTCGGATTGTCCGGCGGATGTGTTTATTGGTCGGGGGGTAGGGGGCGAAGATTGAGTCAAAATGGTTCTCTTGGTCTTTTCCGAACCCCTACATAGGGTGATCCGAACATCGGCGCGAGCAAAAACAGACGAATATAGTTCGTTTCCCAGCGGATTTAACCCATATAGACACCAAAGGCCAAATCAGATGCGCCGAAGGCTTGAAGCCACAGTCGGCTTGTGTCAATCGGTTTGCAGTTAACGAGGAAACAGCTTTGTCTATTGATCTTGAACTATTGGAAAAAAATGCAAGCCGGCTTGTCGATGCGGCACTCAAGGCCGGGGCTGATGCCTGTGATGTCGTGGTGGCAAATGGCCAGTCCCTTGGTATTTCCGTTCGCGACGGCGAGGTTGAAAATACCGGTCGCTCTGAAGGTGACGATTTTTCCCTGCGCGTTTTCGTTGGAAAAAAGGTGGCGTCTGTATCAACCAATCAACCGGCTGACCTTAAAATGATCGCCGAGCGTGCGGTTTCAATGGCGCGTGTTTCGCCGGAAGACCCGTTTCAGGGCCTTGCCGATCCTGAAAGGCTGGCGAAGACCTATCCAGAGCTTGAGATGCTGGACGAAAAGTTCCCACTGCTGACGAACTGCGCGAAGAGGCGTTGTCGCTCGAAGCCGCCGGATTGACAGTACAGGGCGTTGCGAAATCCATGGGTGCGTCCGCGGGCTGGGGAACAACCGGCTTTGTACTTGCCACATCCGGCGGGTTCACTGGCAGTTACGTGCGGTCCGGGTTTTCAAAATCGACGGCTATGCTTTCGGGCGAAGGCGAGAGCATGGAGCGGGATTACGACATGTCCAGTGCGGTTTTTCATGAAGACCTTCGTTCCAGCGAAGAAATCGGGCGTACGGCGGGCGAACGCGCTGTTCGCCGTGCCAACCCGCGCAAGCCTGACAGCGGAACCTTCCCGGTTATTTTCGATCGGCGTGTCGCAGGCTCCTTCCTTGGAGCTTTGTTGGGAGCGATCAACGGGGCGTCCGTTGTTCGCAAAACCAGCTTCTTGCGCGACAGCATGGGCGAAGCGGTCACCAACAAGATCATTACCGTAGAAGACAACCCGCTGCGCCCACGCGGATTGGGCTCCCGGCCCTTTGATGGTGAGGGACTGGCCTGTGAACCCATCACATTGGTGAAGGACGGGGTTCTTCAAACATGGCTGCTTGATTCGGCCAATGCCCGCGAACTCGGTCTTGAGACCAATGCCCGTGCCGCCCGCAGCGGTTCGGGAACATCGCCTTCTGCAACAAATGCCTGGATCGGTGCCGGTGAAAAGTCCATCGAGGAGATGGCCAGGGAAATTGGGACCGGATTTTACTGCACCGAAACAATCGGCCATGGCATCAACATGGTAACAGGCGATTATTCCCAGGGTGCCAGCGGTTACTGGATCGAAAATGGTGAAATTACCTACCCTGTCGCTGAGCTGACAGTTGCAGCCAATTTGAAGGACATGTTCCTTCGCATGGTGCCATTGATTGACCTTGAATTCCGCGGCGCCCGAAATTCTCCCTCACTCCTGATTGACGGTATATCCATTGGCGGCAAGTGAAATCCTTCCCGGCCTGGCCGAGGATCTTGAATTGATACTGGGTGCATCAAGGGAGGCCGGGCTGATTGCGATGCGGTATTTTGGCGACCGCAATCCCAACGAGGTATGGACCAAACAGGGCGATAGTCCGGTTTCAGAAGCTGACTTTGCAGTCGATAGCTTCCTGAAGGATGCATTGCTGGCGGCAAGGCCCGATTACGGCTGGCTGTCGGAGGAAACCGAAGACAGCAAGGGGCGGCTCAAGGATCGAATGTCGGCTACCCGCACATTTGTGGTTGATCCGATTGATGGCACAAGAGGTTTTATCTCCGGCCAAAAACAATGGTGCATATCGATTGCCGTAGTTGAAAACGAAAGGCCGATTGCCGGAGTGCTTGAATGCCCGGCAATATGCCGGAGCTTTTCCGCCAGCATTGAAACATCCGCGGTGTTAAACGGTCAGGCAATCCGCAAACTGGAAAGAACTTCCCTCAAGTCGGTTACCGGATCAAGAAAACTGAATGCCTTGCTGGAAGAGAAGTTTGCCGGAGAACTGGAGGTTCATGCCTTCATTCCCTCGCTTGCCTACCGCATTGCAATGGTTGCCAATGGAGAAATCGATGCGGCCCTGGCGCGTCCCGGTGCTCATGACTGGGATCTCGCGGCAGCCGAAGTCATCCTTGAACAGTCCGGCGGCAAACTCACCGACATTTCCGGCAATATGAGACGCTACAATCAGCACAGCCCAAGATCAGGTTCATTGCTTGCGTCAGGTATTTCCAACCATGCCAGGCTCTTGGAGCTTGCGAAATCCGGAGGTTTTCTTCATTAGAGTGCCAGAGTTCGGCTTCCTGCCCGTCAATGGGTATTGAAGAGATTGTGAATAACTGCGGAGCATATCATGACAAGCGAAAAATCCGGCAACATCATCGAAAAGGACGGCCAGCTGCTGCATCTTGTATTCGGTGGAGAATTGAACAGTCTCCAGGGCGTCACTTTCCGCGATCTTGACAAGGTGGATATCGTCGGTCTTTTCCCCAATTACCAGAGTGCGCATCAGGCTTGGAAGGCCAAGGCCCAGCAGACCGTCGATAACGCACATATGCGCTATTTTATCGTCCATCTTCACAAGGTTCTGGACCCTGATGGAGATGGAATTTACGGTTGATTTGCCCGTTTTTCTGAAGCCTCCCCATGACAGAAAACACACCCAAGAGCTTGAAGGAAAAGCGTCGCCGAAAAACCCCTGCATGGTTGCGGCGGCCAGGGCAGTTCTTGTCTGAGAACAAGACATTTGCTGCCGCGGCGGCCTGGCTGGCTGTGCGTTATCTCAATTTGGTGTACAAGACAAACAAGTGGGTTGTTGAACCGGAAAACATACTGGACGAGGTTCGGCCCGAACTTCCGGTCATTGTTGCAGTCTGGCATGGCCAGCATGTCCTGATGCCCGCCATTCCAATCGGCTTTACCGCCTCTGTCATGATTTCCCGCAGTCTTGACGGTGAAATCACCGCACGTGTGGCGGAAGCCTATGGTTCGACACCAATACGTGCATCTGGCGGGCGCAATGCAAAACACACCTTGTCAAAGGGCGCATTGAAGGGTTTCCTCGACATGCTTTCAGCGCTGCGCCGGGGCGAAAATGTATTGCAGACAGCAGACATCCCCAAGGGGACGCCCAGAAGGGCCGGACTGGGGATTATCACGCTGGCCAAGAAGTCGGGACGGGCCATTGTCCCGGTTGCTGTAGCGTCCTCCAGACGCTGGGTGCTTCCAAGTAGTTGGGATCGAACCACAATCAACCGCCCATTTGGCAAGTCGGCAATTGTTGCTGGCGAGCGAATTTATGTTCCGGCCAGTGCTGGCGAAGAGGAAATGGAAAATTGCCGTATTCGGTTACAGGTTGAATTGGACCGCATCACAAAAAGGGCATACGCTCTGACCGGAAACCCGGAAAATACGGATGAAGAGGAAGTGACCGGAATATGAGCGATTTCCTGACACGTCTGACCCTTGGGTCATATCGGCGTTTCGGTCGTTTTATCTATCCGTTCATGGGACCGTTTCTGGCCATCCGTGCACGCAAGGGAAAGGAAGACCGATCAAGGCGCTATGAACGTTACGGCTATCCCAGCGCTGATCGGCCAAATGGTCCCATTGTCTGGTTCCACGCGGCGAGTGTCGGCGAATCCATGGCAGTCCTTGCCCTTATCGAGCGGGTTCATGCTCTTGGGATCAATGCGATCATGACTACTGGCACTGTGACCTCGGCGGAGGTCGTACGCAAACGCCTGCCTCGTGGTACCTTTCACCAATATGTGCCGCTTGATCTTCAACAGGCGATGATCCGTTTTCTGGACCACTGGCAGCCTGATCTGGCGATCTTCACCGAAAGCGAAATCTGGCCGACAACGATTGAGCAATTGAGCAAGCGCAGGATACCGCAGGTGCTGGTCAATGCCCGAATGTCTGACAAGTCTTACAAACGCTGGATGGGGGCGTCAAAAATCGCATCGACACTGTTTGACAATTTCTCTCATGTTATTGCGCAGTCGGAAATCGATGCCGACCGCTACCGTCAGCTTGGAGCCAGGCCCGTGGCTGTTGCTGGAAATCTCAAGGTCGATACCAAGGATCTCCCCTTCAACCCAGAGGAAATGAAAACCCTGCGTACAATGATCGGTGGACGTCCGGTCTGGGTTGCTGCGAGTACTCATCGTGGTGAGGAAGCAATTGTGATGGAAGTCCATCGAAAACTGAAGGCATCCTTCCCTGATTTGTTGACCATTCTGGTTCCCCGCCACCCCGAACGCGGCGATGAAATCGAAGAGCTTGCCATCAATGCCGGCCTTGATTGCGTGCGCCGCAGCCGCAAGCAGGCAATCAGAACTGTGAGCGATCTCTACCTTGGCGATACCATTGGCGAAATGGGGCTTTATCTCCGTCTTGCTCCGATTGCTTTCATGGGGCGCAGTCTCGCGGGATTTGGCGGTCAGAACCCGCTTGAACCGGCAATCACGGGCACGGCAATTCTGGCAGGCAAACACGTCAGCAATTTCAGGGACAGTTACAGAAGCCTGTTGCGGCACAAGGCGGTGCGCCTGGTGGAAGACGGTGACATGCTCGCGGCAAATCTCGCCTATCTCCTGAACAATCCGGCCCAGCGTGATGCGATGGTCCTTGCAGCTGAAAATACGCTGAGTGAAATGCGCGGTGCATTGGAACGAACCATCGGGATTCTCGATTCATACGTGTTCCCGCTTACTGTGAAACGCAAACTGGAAGAGATGGACAATGGCGGTAAATGAAACCCCACCCTTCTGGTTTGAAAAACCGGGGCTGAAAGCCTGGCTGCTATGGCCGCTCTCCTATCTTTACAGCAGAGCAGCCGCGCTGAACATGCAGGCAAAGCCCTCGGGTTCTGTTCCAGTACCTGTCTTGTGCATCGGGAATTTTGTTGCAGGCGGTGGCGGCAAAACGCCCACGGGGCTCGCCCTTGCCGCACTTCTCAAGGAAAAGGGCTACAGACCAGGATTTTTATCAAGGGGATATGGCGGGCGTATCACGGGTCCTGAAATCGTGGATTTGAAAAAACACAATTCTCTTGATGTCGGCGATGAACCTTTGCTGTTGGCCCGTTCAACGACAACGGTGGTCTCAGGTGAGCGTGTCAGTGGTGCCAGGAAACTGGTTGAGGCAGGGTGTGATTTCATCATCATGGATGATGGTTTTCAAAACCCGAGACTGAAGAAGGATTATTCGCTGGTGGTCGTTGATTCACGGCGCGGGGCAGGGAACGGCTTTGCCATGCCAGCCGGCCCCTTGCGCGTTTCTCTTGATAAGCAGATGCATTTTGCTGATGCCATATTGATCATCGGCAATGGCGATGGTGCTGATCCGGTCATTCGCAAGGCGGCAAGGGCAGCCAGACCGGTATTCGAGGCCGCTTTGAAAACGCGTGATGCTGAAAACTGGAGAGGGCGCTGGCTGATTGCATTTGCCGGTATTGCGGATCCTGAAAAATTCTTTGCCAGCCTGCGCGACCTTGGTGCCGACCTTGCCCAGATCAAACCGTTTGGTGACCATCATTATTTCACAAGGGATGATGTAACCGAGCTTCTTGATCGCGCGAAACTGATGAAGGCCGAACTGGTAACAACCGCCAAGGATTTTGTCCGTCTTATGGGAATGGGCGAACATCAGGACCGTTTGGCAAGGGAAACGGCAGTGGTCAGCGTGGATCTGATTTTTGAAAATCCCGACGATGCCGAGCGGATAATTGAAAAAACACTGGCAAAATATGACGCGCGCATGCTTGAAGCCGGAAAACACTCTGCACCTTCCGGGAAAGAGTCTTTCAATCTGGAAGCCTGAGACGCCGCTTCAACCCTTTTCTGCAGGCTCTTTACTATTGCGATTCCAGTTCGCGCTTTAACGACGAATGAACGTCAACATAGGCTTCCTGTCGCGCAACAGACCAGTATTTCAGTTCATCAAGCGGGATAGGCTGCCCGGTTACCGCGCAGCGCACAAACGATCCGGGGGTCAGTACCTGAAAATCAGCGTCGAGATATTTCACTCTGGCTTCCTTGTTTCCCGTTTCAAGCATGATTGCTCCTGTGCGATGACGATTTTCCCATAGCTCGTGAATGACATAATGGGCTCTTTCGATTTTCGCAAGGCACACAAGCCACAGACCGATCGCCAAGCGCATTCAGGACAGTTCGGTATATAACAGATGTCGGGCAGGGCGGTTGCTAGCGGCCGAACAGGCGCTCGATATCCTTCAACTCCAGTTCAACCCATGTCGGTCTGCCATGATTGCATTGGCCTGAATTGGGAGTGATCTCCATCTGGCGCAGGAGAGCATTCATTTCATCCGGCTTCAAAATGCGTCCGGACCGCACACTGCCGTGGCACGCCATGGTCGCAGCCACATGCTCGAGCCGGTCCTTCAAGCCCTCTGAAGTGCCCCAGTCAGCAAGTTCATCAGCAAGGTCGCGGATTAGTGCTGATGCATCGATTTCCCCCAACATGGCAGGCGTCTCGCGAACTGCCACCGCCCCAGGCCCGAATTTCTCAAGGGCAAGTCCAAGCTTTTCCAGTTCCTCAGCAACAGCTTCAAGCCGATCCACATCTTCTTCCGGCAAATCTATGATTTCCGGTATCAGCAGTAGTTGCGAAGCCATGCCGTCCTGCATACCCTTTTTCAATGCTTCATAAACAATGCGTTCATGGGCGGCATGCTGATCAACGATCACCAACCCCTTTGTGGTTTGTGCAACAATATAGTTTTTATGAAGCTGCGCACGTGCCGCGCCGAGTGGATAAGCCTGACCGGCGGCATCATTCTCGATATTGCCCGCGGTTTGGCCGCTTGGCGAAACGGCACCTTCAAACACGGATTGAAATTCTGAAAACCCCCTGTCGGTCGGGAAACGATTAGGGGAAGGATCAATTGGCTGGTTCCAGACAACCTGTTCAGGCTTTGATGTTGTGCCGGGTCCGCCGAAAGCTGGCGCCTGCCTCATCTCTCCGGGACGGAAGGCATTCGCCATTCCGACGCCGCCTTCACTGGAGGCACGATGTCCGGCATCAAGAATGGCCCGCTTGATTGAGCCGACAACCAGACCGCGCACCAGCGCGGGATCGCGAAAACGCACATCAGCCTTGGCAGGATGTACATTCACGTCAACTTCATGTGGCGGCAGGTTTATGAACAGGACCAGCACCGGATGCCGGTCGCGAGGCAGAAAATCCGAATAGGCACCGCGAATGGCACCCAAGAGCTGCTTGTCGCGAACCGGTCGGCCATTAACAAAGAAAAACTGTTGAAGGGCATTGCCCCGGTTGAAAGTCGGCAGACCCGAAAGCCCCGTGAGTTCAACCCCTTCACGGAGCGAGTCAATTTCAAGGGCATTGTCGATAAATTCGTGACCGAGCACCTGCCCAATTCGACCGACAAGATCAGAGGCGGGGTAATCAAGGGTGGAGCGGTCGCTTCCGCTTGCGTTGAAATGGATCTGCGGAAAAGCGAGCGCCATTCGTTTGAATACATCGGTGATTGCAGATGTCTCAGCCCTGTCCGATTTGAGGAATTTGAGCCGGGCGGGGGTTCTCGAAAATATGTCGCAAACCTCAATCACGGTTCCGCGGCCGAGGGCAGCAGGCTTGGGGCCGCTGACCTTGCCATGATCGACCGTGATCGACCAGGCGTCATCGGAATTAAGATGGCGGCTGCTGATCGAAAGTCGGGCAACCGAGCCGATCGAGGGAAGCGCCTCTCCGCGAAACCCGAGGGTCCGGATATCCAGCAGGTCCTGCGTCAGCTTGGATGTGCAATGACGTTCAATGGCCAGAGAAAGGTCATCCTTTGTCATGCCTAAGCCGTTATCAGTAATCCGTATGAGGCTTTTGCCGCCTTCGGCTGAAACAAACTCAATTCGGCTGGCGCCGGCATCTATGGAATTTTCCAGCAGCTCCTTGACCACACTTGCAGGCCGCTCGACGACTTCACCGGCAGCAATCTGGTTGACGACAGAATCGGATAAACGAACAATGCTCATGATGGTTTTTCTAACATTTTTTTTCGGCCTGCTAACCCTTTGCATTGCGGCGGTGATGGCTTAACAGCGTTCACACACACATTTGTTTGAAAAGCCCTGTCATGTCCCCAAGGCAAATTGTCCTTTATTGCGGTTTCCTGCTCACGGTCACTGCCTTCTCGGTGGATATCACGCTGCCGGCATTCGGGTATATTGCCGACGATCTGAAGGCCGAATACGGGCTGGTACAGCTGATCGTACCGGTCTTTGTTTTTTGCGTCGGCTTCGGGCAATTGTTCGCAGGTCCCCTGTCGGATCAATTCGGCAGAAAACCCGTCATTCTTGCAGGTCTTTGTATTTACACACTCGGCGCACTGATTTGCCAGTTTGCTCCATCCATCGAAATTCTGCTGGTCGGCCGCGTATTGCAGGGAATTGGTGCCTCGGCGGGCAGGGTGGTTGGCCCCGCGATCATACGCGACCTGTTCGTTTCGCGCGAACTGGCAAGAAATCTCGCCCTTGCCACAATGGCTTTTGCCTTTGGACCGATTGTTGCGCCTCTCATAGGCGTTTCCATCATGACGCTTGGTTCCTGGCGGCTGATTTTTCTGGCGATCACCTTTTTTGGTATCGCGATGATACTTGTCGGCTGGCTTGCTTTGCCTGAGTCCAACAAGGCGCCCAACGCTCTGGCAACCCGTCCACAAACATTGTGGAAGAATATGAAAACAACCCTGGCCCACCCTCAAACCCGTTTCTTTCTCCTGATGGCCGGCCCAATCATGACGCCGATGCTGACGATTCTCGTGACAGCACCACGTATCTACAAGGAAGAATTTGCAGTTGAGGGCACGATGTTTGCCATCCTTTTTGCCCTGCATGGTCTCGGCATCATTATTGGCCAGATAGCCAACCGGCGCTTTTTGGCGGTCATGGGTACCCGGGCGGTCATGAAAATCGGCGCGGGTGTTCTTTTCCTGACAATGCTCATCATGCTGGGATTTGATAAGGCAGGCTTGATGAATGCATTTTTGCTGACCGCTTGCCTTATAGGCTTTGCTACCGGTTACATGGTGGTCATGGCCAATGCGACAGCGCTCGCGCTTGATCACCACGGCGAAATTGCCGGCTTTGTTTCTTCGGTGTTCGGGTTTGCCTCACAATTTGTCAGCGCCATTGCCTCCGTCCTGCTGGCAACGATCATTCGCGGCGACTTGTCAACTTTCATTTCGATACTGGCAGTGTTATCGGGAGTTGTTTTCTTGATTCTAATGTTGGCGGTATCTGCCCGCGAGCCTTTTACAACAGGCTGAACAGGCGTAACTGGCACTATTGACGCAAGCCTTTTGGGTGCACAAATTCCCGCGATACACTGATAATTGAGAAAACATCCGCTCTTCCCTGTCGAGATTTTTGCCGACATTGAATCAGCGCCATCGTTTTCGTTCCTCGAACTCCGTTGAGAGTGTCATGGCAGGGTTCCGCCCAAGAGATATGGTTCGCTTTCTGCAAGGGGTCTCCCTGCGTCAGCTGCTGCCGTTTCTCTCCTGGTGGCACCTCGTTAACCGGGAGAATTTACGCCACGATGCAATGGCGGGTCTGACAGGTGCCACTATTGTTTTGCCACAAGGTGTGGCTTTTGCGGCAATTGCCGGCCTACCGCCGGAATACGGCTTTTACTCAGCCATGATAACACCGGTGGTAGCCGCGTTGTTCGGCTCCTCGTGGCACGTTATTTCGGGACCAACCACCGCCATCTCGGCCCTTGTTTTCGGGGCACTTTCCGGCGCATTCGAACCAGGAACGGGGCAATGGATACAAGCGGCAATCACGCTCACCTTTCTCGTGGGAATTTTCCAGTTGGCTCTTGGTCTGGCCCGACTTGGCGCCTTGGTCGATTTTGTATCCCACTCTGTGATGGTCGGGTTCATGGCCGGAGCCGCCAGCCTGGTAGCTCTGTCGCAGATCGATAACGCACTCGGTATTGACCTGCCGCGTCCCGATGACATGGTCGGTTTTGCCATTGCCCTTTATGAACAGGCATCCACGACTGACTGGCGTTCATTTCTGATCGCCTTCATTTCCCTGGCTGTCGCTGTTGTCAGTAAGCAGTATTTCCCGAAACTGCCGAACTATCTCATCGCACTTCTTGTCGGCTCCCTTGTCAGCTATTCCCTTGATGGTGGCAAAAACGGGGTTGCCCTGATTGGAGCGATCCCCTCAATCGTCCCTGGCTTCAGCGTGCCCTCGATGAACATCAAGGTACTTGGCGAATTGGCCCCGGCTGCTTTCGCTATAGCATTGGTAGGTTTGCTGGAAGCGGTTTCGATTGCAAGGGCAGTTGCGATCAAGTCTGGCCAGGAACTTGACGGCAACCAGGAATTTATCGGGCAGGGGTTATCGAACACGGTTGGCAGTTTCTTTCAGTGTTATGCAGCGTCAGGTTCCTTTACCCGGTCAGGCGTTAACTATGAGGCTGGGGCAAAAACGCCCATGGCAGCTATCATGGCAGCAACCTTCCTGTTCCTCATTCTGCTTTTTGTCGCCCCTCTGTTTGCCTATGTGCCGATACCGGCAATGGCGGGAGTGATTATACTGGTTGCCTGGAAATTGATTGATTTCAGGGAACTGACTCATATTTTCAAGACGAGCCGCAGCGAAACATCGATTGCGGTTATTACCTTTATTTCCACCCTGTTCATTGATCTTGAGTTTGCGATCTATGTCGGCGTAATGCTGTCATTCCTGATTTTCCTCAACAAGTCAGCTCATCCCTTTATCGGCATTGGCGCACCTGACCCCAATACGAAGCACCGTGTATTCAGGTCAGCCGACACCCATAACCTTCCCGAGTGTCCGCAGCTTTCCTTTGTGCGCATGGATGGCCCTTTCTATTTTGGTTCCGTGGAGCATGTGCGCCGTAAATTTCGTGAAATAGAGCGCAAGCGCGCGGCGCAAAAGCACATGCTTTTCATGGTGAAGGGGGTTGGTGAAATCGACCTGCCAGCAGCAGAATTGCTAATTGAAGAGGCGCGACGCAGGAAACGCCGCGGCGGTTCGTTTCATGTTCAGGCCAAACAGGTGGCGGCCATTGAACGCCTCAATCGCTTCCATGTTTCAGAAGCCCTGTCGACCGAACATGTCCATACGTCGAAAGGCGATGCGATTGCTGAAATCGTTCCAACACTGGACCAGTCGATTTGTGCAACATGCACGGCGAGAATATTCCGCGAATGCCCTGAACCGCCGGAAGAACTTGCAAGGGAATTGGCAAAGAAGGCCGAAAAGAAAACTGAAGATAGCCTTGAATCCGAAACGGCAAGCGCCAAATCAGAAGCTGACCTGAAATCCGCCAGCTAGGGAAATGACCCGCGCAAGTATTGTGAATTTCGCAGATGGCTCGGAAAAATAGCGATAATGAGCGACCTCGTACCGGTATTTGCAGGCCAGCTTTCCCATTCCCTCACTGCACTGCAAAATGCGGACAGGGATAACGCCGTTATCCTGATGATGGAGGTCGCGGGTGAAGCCGACCATGTCTGGCATCACAGGAAAAAGCTCGCCTTTCTGTTTTCTGCCATGCGTCATTTTGCCGATGAGTTGCAGAACTCAGGTTGGCAGGTGCGATATGTCAGCCTTGCCGATGAAGACAATTCAGGTTCCTTCACGGGCGAGCTGCTGAAGGCGGCGACTGAACTTAAGCCTGACAGGATACTGGTGACAGAACCCGGTGAATGGCGAGTTGAGGAGATGGTACGCGAGTGGCGAGACAGCCATGATCTGCCAGTCACCATGTTCACGGACAAGCGGTTTCTGTGCACAAGGAAAGAGTTTGCCGATTGGGCCGAGGGGCGCAAGGAACTGCGCATGGAATTTTTCTATCGCGAGATGCGCAAGGCAACCGGTCTTTTGATGGAGGGCGATAAACCGGTGGGCGGCAAATGGAATTTCGACAAGGAAAACCGTTCTCCGCCAGAAAAGGGGATGTCCTTTCCTGCCCGCTTTCGGGTCGAACCCGATGAGATTACCCTTGAGGTAATCTCCATGATCGCCGACATGTATCCGGAAAGATTCGGCTCACTGGATGATTTTGGTTTTGCCGTAACCGGCAAAGATGCGGCGAGGGCACTCGACAGTTTCATCTCCGGTTGCCTTCCTGATTTCGGCACCTGGCAGGATGCCATGCTGGAAGGTGAACCCTTTCTCTACCATTCGCTGATTTCCTTCTACATCAATGCCGGGTTGCTGGACCCGCTGGAGGTCTGCAAGAGAGCAGAGAAAACATGGAAGGAAGGCAAGGCGCCGCTGAACGCCGTGGAGGGCTTCATTCGGCAAATCATTGGCTGGCGGGAATATGTTCGGGGCATCTATTGGCTTAAAATGCCGGAGTATGCAGCTTCCAACGTGCTTGATGCCCGTGAGAACCTTCCAGATTTCTACTGGTCCGCTAAAACGAAAATGAACTGCGTCCGCGAGGTTGTTGAGCAGACCCGCGTCAATGCCTACTCACATCACATTCAACGTTTGATGATCACCGGAAATTTTGCGCTTTTGGCCGGGATCGATCCGTTTCAGGTTCATGAATGGTACCTGGCGGTTTACGCGGATGCCTATGAGTGGGTGGAAATGCCCAATACGATCGGAATGGCGCTGTTTGCTGATGGCGGGCTTCTGGCATCGAAACCTTATGCGGCCAGCGCCAACTATATCAACCGAATGAGCAATTTTTGTGCGAATTGCCAATTTGACCCGAAACAGCGCACAGGTTCCGATGCCTGTCCCTTCAATTCACTTTATTGGGATTTTCTGAACCGAAACCGGGACCGTTTGTCCCATAATCACCGCATGGCAATGATGTACAAGAACCTTGATCGGTTGTCGGAAGGCGAAATCGAGAAAATACGGGTAACTGCCCATGAGGTTATCGTGAAAATGCGATCTGGTACCTTGTGAAGTGTGTGCGTGTTGCTAAAAATCACTAAAACGTTCGAAACAGACTCTTCAAAGTGAAAGGAACTCTCATGCTCGCCGAATCCAATGCCTATCTAAAGGAAAAGAACTTTATCAACGGCGAATGGGTTGATGCGGACAGCGGAGCTACGATTGACGTTGTCAATCCCGCGACCGGCGATGTGATGGGTACGATCCCGAAATCAGGCAAGGCTGAAACCGCTCGTGCCATCAGCGCTGCCCATGAGGCATTTCTTTCATTCCGCCAGACATCCGCCCTTGAACGCGCCAACATGTTGATGCGGCTGCATGATGCGATCATGGACAACCAGGAGGCGCTGGCGCGCCTGTTGACCATGGAGCAGGGCAAGTCAATTGTGGAAGCCCGGGGGGAAGTCGGCTTTTCTGCTGGCTATATCCGCTGGTATGCTGAAGAGGCACGCCGGACTTATGGCGATCTGGTGCCGTCTCCCTGGGCAGATCGCCGTGTGATGGTCACCAAGCAGCCCGTTGGGGTCATCGCAGCCATCACCCCTTGGAATTTCCCGTCTTCAATGCTGGCACGTAAAATCGGCCCGGCGATTGCAGCAGGTTGCACCGCGGTTGCCAAGCCGGCAACACAGACACCGTATTCAGGACTTGCATGGGGCGCACTGGCCAAAGAGGCAGGTATTCCAGATGGCGTTATCAACGTCGTAACAGGGTCTGCGTCAGAAATCGGGGGAGAACTGACAAAGAACCCGCTGGTGCGGAAAGTAACCTTCACCGGTTCAACAGAAGTCGGCAAGACCTTGCTGAGGCAGTGCGCCGGAACAGTCAAGAAAGTCTCCATGGAACTGGGCGGAAATGCGCCGTTCCTGGTTTTCAACGATGCCGATCTGGATCGCGCAGTGGAAGGCGCCATTGCAGCCAAGTACCGCAACTCCGGTCAGACCTGCGTCTGCACAAACCGCTTTCTGGTTCAATCAAAAATCTACAACAAGTTCGTCGAGAAATTTGCAGAAGCCGCCGGCGCACTCAAGGTTGGCAATGGCCTTGAAGATGGTGTCCAGCAGGGCCCCCTGATTGACATGAACGCGGTTCAATCAGTTGAGGCGATGATCGAGGATGCGAAAAAGAAAGGCGGCAGAATCGTTTCCGGTGGCGGACGCCACAAACTCGGCGGCCAGTTCTTTGAACCGACCGTGATTGCCGACGCCAAAAAAAGCATGCGCTTCACCAAGGAGGAAATCTTCGGACCGATTTCACCGATCTACAAGTTCAGGACCGAGGAAGAAGGCATCGAAATGGCCAATAACACAGTCTATGGACTTGCGGCCTATTTCTACACTTCCGATCTTGGTCGTATGTTCCGTGTCTCGGAGGCTCTGGAATATGGTCTGGTTGGCGTCAATGAGGGAATCATCACCACGGTTGAAGCCCCGTTTGGCGGCTTCAAGGAATCAGGCCTTGGCCGCGAAGGCGGACATCAGGGTATCGAGGATTATCTTGAGACGAAGTACGTCTGCATTGGAGGTCTGGGGCTCTAATGCTCCAGACGTTTAACCGGCAGCCAGAATGATACCCGCCATGATCATGGCGCTACCGATGAAGAAACGTACCGAAACCGTCTCGCCCAGAAAATACCAGGCGAGGCTGGGAACGATTACAAAACTCAATGACATGAAGAGATAAGCCGTTGAAAGCGGAACTGTGCGCAGCGCCAGCACCCATCCAAGTGTCGACATGCCATAGAGCGCGAGAGCTGTGAAAAAAAGTCCCGCCGCGGTATAGTCTGTCAGCAGCGCTTCAAAACCCTGGTTGCCGAGCCGTGTCCCAACGGTCTTGAACAGCAATTGCCCTAGGGCCACAACAATCACGCAGGCAAGTATGATGGCATAATTGTTCAGGGGAACCGGGGTTGGCATGGCGTTGCTTTCAGCGGTTTGTCAGGCAGAAGTCAGACCTTGATATTTGCCGTGTAGATCAGATTGATGTCCGGAAAGGGCAGACGCATCGGCCAATAAGTTTCCTGAACATCCTTGAAATAAAAGTTGATGAAGGTGACAAGATTGAAGATTGAGTTCACATGCTCGCGCGCCATCCAGTAATCATATTCAAGACCAGCGCTCTGTGCGCGGCTTCTGACCCCCAGCATTCGCCCAAACCGCCAGGCAAGACCGGGATCGCACGGCAATACGAGGGAAAGGGTGCCGCCAGGTCTTAAAACCCGCGTCCATTCGCGCAGGATTTCATGTGGATGCACCAGGTGCTCCAGTACATGGGTCGCAATCAGGCGGTCAAAGCTGTTATCGGCGAAAGATAATTTGCGTGCATCCTCGACCTGATATTCGAACCGGTTATCGTCCTTGTAGCGGTCACGGGCCTGGTTTAGCATCCGATCGTTGTAATCGGTCATGACATAGCGGTCGAAACTGTGCCGCACCACCGAAGGGTGCCTGCCTGAACCGACACCAATTTCGACCACATCGCCAAAATGGTCCTTTTCGCTGAAGCCTTTTTCAAGAACAACATGCGAGTGGGTAAGCACTTTCGATGAGAGATTGCCGGAGTAATTCAGCTTCTCGTAATTTGCCTCAAACTGACGCAGATAGGCATCGAAATCCGGTTCCGTTTTCATCGACTTTTCAATTCCTTGAATTCGGGTTGCTGGCAGTGTCACTCGCCCGCTCTTGTCCGTGTCATGTTGTAGAACATGCGTTTGATTTCCGCGCGCATCCGGCGGATCGAATCAAGCACAACTCCGGCAGTAATGGTCAGCATTGAGACAATCACGATCCCGGTTGCCAAGATGGCCGTTGGAAGTCTTTCGACAAGTCCCGTGCGGCTGTATTCGATCAGCAGTGGCAGCGCGAGAATGAGCGCCGAAAAAATGCCGGTAAGTCCGATTGAGCCGAAAAACCAGAACGGCTTGTATTCCTTGAGCAGGACGATGATCGTTTTGAGAATGCGTGCGCCGTCGCGGATCGTTGATAGTTTGCTTTCCGATCCCTCGGGGCGGTCGGCGTATTCGACTGCAACTTCTGCAACCGGCAGCCGCAGCTGGGAAGCGTGAACCGAAAGCTCCGTTTCGATCTCAAACCCTGCAGAAAGGGCCGGAAAGCTTTTGACAAAGCGCCGCGTGAAGGCCCGGTACCCTGAAAAGATATCCGTGAATTCGCGCCCGAAAAGTGAAGTGTACAACCTATTGAACATCCGGTTGCCAAAGGCATGACCGGCCCGCTGGTGATCCTTGTCTGCGCCGATCCGCGCTCCTACCACCATATCGGCCTTGTCTGATATCAGGCGGTCCACCAGAACCGGGGCCTTGGAGGCGTCGTAAGTGTCATCGCCGTCCACCATCAAATAGATGTCGGCATCAATGTCAGTGAACATCCGTCGCACAACATTGCCCTTGCCCGGGCGAATTTCGCGAGCCCACAATTGCTCCGGCCTGTTCTGCAACTTCGGCCGTCTTGTCGGTCGAGTTATTGTCGTAAACATAGACTGTGCAGTTCGGCAGCGCTTTCTTGAAGTCCCTGACCACCTTGCCGATGGTCATTTCCTCATTCATGCACGGAATCAGCACGGCAATCCTCTCGGCTTTAGCGCGTTTTGCCATCTCGGCTTTTTCCTGTGCGGAAATTTGCAGCATGAGTTGTCCCGTTCAGCAAGTTTTGGCTCTCGGAGAGCCTGCACCCCAATGTGAGGCCAAATTGAGGCCTTTCCCTTCGGACATCCTAGTCCCGCGCTGTAAATGAAATGTTAAAATCTGTTAGGCATGTTTCTTAGGAAGATTGCCACCTGAATTGGCATATGGCCGACAGTTGCAGGCAGACCGCGGATTTGCCGGGAAGACAGCAGCGTTTCAAGATGACACATATCCATTCGAACGAGGCCAGCGTTTCTGCGTCAGAGCGCGCTCTTCCCGCTTTCACCGGTGCAACCACCCTGAAAATCATCCTCTGGACAATTGCCTTTCAACTTGCCTGGCATTTCGGAAAAATAAGGACACAGCTTAGTGAAGGGCATTTCGGTGATCCTGATGATTTTCTGCGCCTGCACCAGATCCGCAACTGGCGTGATGGTCTCAATGGCTGGTTTGATGTTTCCGTTCCCCGGATGAACCCGCCAATTGGCGGAGACATGCACTGGTCCCGCCTGATTGATTTTCCGATCGCAGCTATTACCGCAATTCTTGACGTGTTTGTCTCGCAAACCCTCGCTGAAAGGCTTGCTGCCGTCATCTGGCCGACTTTGCTGCTGGTTTTTACCGTTCTGGTTCTGGTGAAAATTGCCAAAAAACTCTTCCCGCAGGCAAATGATCTTCTGACAGTGCTCTTCGCGGTAACCTGCATTACCGCGCAGGTCGAATTCGCGCCTGCGAGAATAGATCACCACAACGTGCAGATATTGCTCTATTGCCTCCTCCTTCTCGGGTTGGTGAATGGTGAGCGAAAATGGGGCCATGCCCTGGTCGGGTTATCTGCCGTTCTTTCCGTCGTCATCGGTCTTGATCTTTTGCTGATGCTGGCGATGGTTTTTGCCTGGATCGGTCTCGAATGGGTGATCGGGCTGGATGAAAACGGGCAGGGAATGCAAAGAACCGGCCTGGCACTGGGGGGCTCGGTGCTGTTGCTTTATCCGATGGTGGTCCCGCCCGCCGAATGGCTGATCCCCAAATGCGATGCCATTTCCAGCGTTTTCCTGACGGCTTTTCTGGCAGTTGCGGCTGGATTCATTGCCCTTGGAGGCGTAACGAGGCTGATTGCAACGCCGTCCCGCTCAGGCTCTGTCTATGTCCGCGCAATGGCCGGAGGGGTATCGGGCATATTGATCGTTCTGGCCCTTTATGCGCTCTATCCACAGTGTTCCGCCGGTCCCATGTCGGGTATTTCGCCGGATTTGAAGGTCTTCTGGTTTGACACCGTTATAGAGGCAATGGGCCTCTTCGCATTTGCCCGCGAATATGACATTCGCTGGTTTGCCATACCCGCTTTCGTGCTTCTGAATATCGCTTTCGGCCTGTTTCTCATCCTCACAAAAAAGACCCATCCGCGTCTGATTGTGGTCTGGGCAGGGCTGGTGGTAACCTTTCTCCTCGGATTCTATCAGATGCGCATGTATCGGATCGGCCTATTTGCCACGGTGCCGATATGTGCAATTGCTGCCCAAATGGCGATCGATCCCCTTGTGTCGCGATATCGTGACAACACTCTGATGAAGGCCGCAACCAGTGCACTCGTCATTGTCTTTCTTTTGACACCGACCTGGTTGATCATCGGCTCCCTTGCCGCAACTTTCGTGCCGCGAGCAGATGGCCCTGCTGTCGGAAGTCCCAACAAGTTGGAGACAGCGGGCCACCAGCGCGCCGAAGATCTGCCGTCATGGGCCATGGATCTGGCTAGGGTGCAATGCGGATATGCCTCGGATTTTGCCCGCCTGAAAAGCCTTGAGCCAGGGCTTGTCTTCAACGGCATCAATATCGGTCCGGCCATACTCGTTTTCACCGATCACCGAATTATTGGTGGTAATTATCATCGCAACGGGGATGCAATCATTGATACTTACCGCTTTTTCAAGGGCGATGAGGCAAACGCCCTCGAAATGTTGAAGCGCCGACCGGCAAGTTATATCGCCTTGTGCAAGCCCCATCCCTCGCAGTCCGCAGCCAAGTATTCCCCGCATTCGTTTGGCGGAAAAATTCTGAACGGAGACCTTCCGCCCTGGCTCAAGATGGTCTCAATGCCGAATGATCATCTTGCCATAGCAAGGGTTATCCTTCCCCGGACTTGAATAGTTGAACCCGGCGGTTGAATGTCCGTTTGCAGGGTTTCCTGTGCTGATTGGCAGATATGCAAACAATAGGCTTTGCACTGGCTGTTGTGCCATGGTAACGACCCTTGCCAACCCATGGGGAAATTTGGCCGGTATCCCACTTTTGCCAAAGACCCTGTGACAAACAGAAATCGACGGTCTCCGCTCTTGTTTGAGGAGGCCGAAGTTGGCGCCAAGATACGCCCAACAGGGTCCGAAAATGTCCAGAATTATAGCTACTGCTACAGGTGAGACGGCTCTTACCTTTGACGATGTATTGTTGCAGCCCGGCCACTCCACGGTAATGCCCGGACAGGTGGACATCTCAACGCGGGTAGCAGCCGATATTGATCTGAATTTGCCGATTCTTTCAGCAGCGATGGATACGGTGACCGAATCGCGCCTTGCCATTGCCATGGCACAAGCCGGTGGCATGGGTGTCATTCACCGCAATCTCACTCCCGCCGAGCAGGCCGAAGAGGTCCGCCAGGTCAAGAAGTTTGAATCCGGCATGGTGGTTAACCCGTTGGTAATCGGGCCTGATGCAACTCTTGAAGATGCGCTTGCGCTGATGAAGGATAACCGCATATCCGGCGTGCCGGTCGTTGAAAATGGTGGCAAGGGCGGCCACGGGACCGGCAAGCTGGTTGGTATTTTGACAAACCGTGACGTTCGCTTTGCCTCCAACCCCAAGCAGAAGATCAGCGAGTTGATGACCCATGAGAACCTGGTAACCGTCAAGGACGGCGTGAGCCAGGGAGATGCCCGCAAACTGCTGCACCAGCACCGCATCGAAAAACTCCTCGTTGTGGACAATAATTATCATTGTGTCGGACTGATTACGGTAAAGGATATCGAGAAATCCCAACTCAATCCGAATGCGGCAAAAGATAGCCAGGGCAGATTGCGTGTGGCGGCGGCAACCTCTGTTGGTGATGACGGATTTGAGCGCGCTGAACGCCTCATTGATGCCGGTGTTGACATGGTGGTCGTTGATACGGCGCATGGCCATTCCCAGCGGGTTCTGGATGCTGTTGCAAAGATCAAGACCCTGTCAAACGCTGTTCGTATCATCGCCGGCAATGTTGCAACGGCTGAAGGAACGCGCGCATTGATAGATGCCGGAGCCGATGCGGTGAAAGTTGGTATCGGTCCTGGCTCTATCTGCACGACCCGCATCGTGGCTGGCGTTGGAGTGCCGCAACTTTCTGCAATCATGTCATCGGTTGAAGCCGCACAAAAGGCAGGAATTCCCGTGATCGCCGATGGCGGCATCAAGTATTCCGGTGATCTGGCCAAGGCGATTGCCGCTGGCGCTTCGGTCGTAATGGTCGGCTCGCTTTTGGCAGGTACGGAAGAAAGCCCGGGCGAGGTTTATCTGCACCAGGGCCGCTCCTACAAGGCCTATCGCGGGATGGGATCGGTTGGCGCCATGGCGAGAGGATCGGCGGACCGCTATTTTCAGGCCGAGGTAAGCGACACACACAAACTCGTTCCCGAGGGTATTGAGGGCCAGGTGCCATACAAGGGCCTTGCATCGCACGTAATTCACCAACTTGCCGGTGGCCTTAGGGCTGCCATGGGCTATGTTGGGGGACAAACATCGTGGATTTCCAGGAAAAGGCAACATTCGTGCGCATTACCGGCGCGGGACTGATGGAAAGCCATGCTCATGATGTAACGATCACCCGCGAAAGCCCGAACTATCATCGCAATTAGTCCCCTTTTTACCGGACTATTTACTGGCCTGAAGAAAGGCCCGAAGACAGGAATACATCGGATGGAAATGATTGATCCGCTTTGGAGTTTTGCCGAAGACTGGAAAGTCAGGATTTTGGCGCTATCGGTTATGGCGAACATGTATCTGGCTTTCCGCCTTTACGGTGTCATGTCACGAAAGCGGATCAAGGCTGCGAAGGAAGGTCGTGTCACTGTCGACACGTACCGGGCAACACAGAACGAACCTGAAGACGTGGCGGTTTACAATCGGGCGGTACAAAACCAGTTTGAGTCACCCGTGATCTTTTATGGACTTGTCGCCATATCGCTGGCGCTGGGCGTATCAAGTTGGCTGACGGTTGTCATAGCCATCATTTATGTTGCGCTGCGCTGGCTCCATGCCAATGAAATGATCGGTGAACACGTCGTTCTCAAACGGCGCAAACTGTTTGTCAGGTCCGTCATGGCACTCATGGTACTGATGGCCGAAGTTGCCATATCAGTTTTGTTGCGAGCCTAGATCATGAGACTTGGTGGCAGGGTTCAGGCAGCAATCGAAGTGCTGGAAGACATGCAGGCACGCTGGCGTCCTGCTTCCGAAGCGTTGAAGGACTGGGGCACGTCTCATCGGTTTGCGGGTTCCGGGGACCGGAGCGCAATCGGCAATCTGGTGTATGACACGCTTCGCAAACAAACTTCATCCGCCTGGCTGATGGAAGATGACAGTGCGGCTTCAACTGTTTTCCTGACCCTGCAGAAACAATGGGGCGTTGGTATCGATCAGATGCGCGAAGCTTTCGCCGATGACAAGTTTGCGCCCGAGATCCCGGAAGCAAGGCTGTTGGCCGCAAAGGAGCGGGATTTCGCTTTTGCCGACGCCCATGTGGAAGCTGATGTGCCTGAATGGTGTGCAGGTATGTTTGAGGAAAATTTTGATGAGGAATGGGTCAGGGAAGGTCAGGCGCTCAGCCAGCGTCCGCCGCTTGACCTTCGGGTAAACACGCTGAAGGCAAGCCGTGAAAAAGTACTCAAGGCACTCGCCGAAACCGGTGCGAAGCCGACAGAAATCGCAAGGCAGGGCATTCGCATCGCTCCGGGAAAGGGTGCCAGACGCCTGCCCAATGTTCAGGCCGAGGCAGGTTTCCAGAAAGGTTGGTTCGAAATTCAGGATGAGGGCAGCCAACTGGTATCCGATCTTGTTTTTGCCCAACCCGGTGAACAGGTCTTTGATTACTGCGCGGGAGCGGGCGGCAAGACGCTGGCCCTTTGCGCAGGCATGGACAACAAGGGGCAGGTTCATGCCTATGACAGTGACAAGTCGCGCCTTGCCCCGATCTATGAACGCCTGAAACGCGCTGGAACCCGAAATGTACAGGTCCATGCGCCAAGGGATGAACTTGGTCATCTGGCAGGCAAGATGGACCGGGTTCTGATCGATGCCCCTTGTACAGGATCAGGAACCTGGCGGCGGCGGCCTGATGCGAAATGGCGTTTGATTCCCGAAACGCTTGAACACCGAATGGCGGATCAGGCGGAAGTGCTCGACAACGCCGCGCAATTTGTCCGCCCGGGTGGTTATCTTTGCTATGTCACCTGTTCGGTTTTCCCTGAGGAGAACGAGCATCAGGTCTACGCATTTGGTGATCGCAATGAAGGCTGGGAACTTTTATCTGCTGGTGAGGTCTGGCAGGACCTGTTCGGTTTCGACAAACCCAAGCCTTGGTCTTCCGATATGCGGTGCATTACACTGACACCGGCTTCGACCGGCACGGACGGGTTTTTCTTTGCGGTGATGCAGCGGAGCACTTGAAAGGTCGAATCATGTTGACCAGCAAGATTATTCCGACTGAATTTTTAATCGGTCGTCAGCCGCAAGACTGAAACAGGAACTTTGCAATGCGAATGGTCAGATACTCTTTTGTATTCGTCGGACTGGCTCTGGCAGTAGGCTTCACTTCCGCTTTTTTGTTTCCACCAGGCGATTGGCATGCCGCGTTGAACAAACCGTGGTTCAATCCGCCAAACTGGATTTTTGGCCCCGTCTGGACAGTGCTATACATCATGATTGGTATAGCGGGAGCTCTGGCGTATCGATGGGATCCGCAATCGGGTGTAATCAGGGTCTGGTTTGCCCAGCTGATCTTCAACGGAGCCTGGACGGCAGTGTTTTTCGGCCTTCACCAGATTGAACTGGCGGTGGTAGTGATTCTTATCCTGTTGGTGCTTATCCTGTCCTTCATCAAACGGACAAAAAAGGAACTACCGTTGGCAGCTTGGCTTTTTGCGCCATATCTGGCCTGGGTTTCCTTCGCAACAATCCTCAATGCTTCCATCGCTTCTTTGAACTGAGGTCGCAATGAAACTCAAGAGTGTCAGCGGAAAATCAATTCTTTATGTCATGGCGGCCGAACCTGAATTTGGCGAACATTTGCGTGAGCGCATCACGCCATTGATGACCGGAATAGGCCCGGTGGAAGCGGCTGTTCAACTGTCCATCGCCCTCGGCCGCTTGTCCCATGAAGACCTGCTGCCCAACCTGATCGTAACCCTCGGCTCAGCGGGATCTGCAAAACTCGAACAGGGAAGTGTTCACCAGATCGGATCGGTCAGCTACCGAGACATGGATGCTTCTCCACTCGGATTTGAAAAAGGGTGCACACCCCTGCTGGATTTGCCGCGGGTGATTGAACTGCCGCTCAAGATACCGGCAATACCGGTTGCCAGCCTTTCTACCGGTGCGAACATTGTCTCCGGAAAAGCCTATGAGGCCATTGCGGAGGATATGGTCGATATGGAGAGTTTTGCAATCCTTCGTGCCGCCATGGCATTTGATATTCCGATGATCGGGCTTCGCGGCGTTTCGGATGGTGCCAGGGAATTATCCCATCTTGGCGACTGGACCGAGTATCTCCATGTTGTCGATGAACGCCTTGCCGTAGCCGTGGACGCGCTGGAACTGGCGATAGTCGAGGGAGCGTTGCTCTAGTCGGATTGCTGCAAGTCAGTATTCGCCGTTGAGTGCGCGGTATTGGCTGTGAAGTGCGGCTCGGCCCGATTGCACATTGTCCGTTCTTTGGTTACATCCTGCCTTTGAAGCAGAGGCACGTCCCATGTCCGAATTACACATTACCCATCCAGATATTGCGCTGATCATAGACTTCGGCAGCCAGGTTACCCAGCTGATTGCACGCCGTTTGCGCGAATTGAACGTCTATTGTGAAATCCATCCCTTTCAGAAAGTCACAGACGATTTTCTCAAGGAGCTTTCCCCGAAGGCGATTATCTTCTCAGGTGGTCCGGCTTCGGTTTTTGATGAGGGCGCGCCGATGCCGCCGGAAAGCGCATTCACCATGGGCGTTCCAATCCTTGGCATTTGTTATGGCCAGCAGGTGATGATGCACTGCCTTGGCGGCCATGTGGAGCGCGGGCACGGCACAGCAGAGTTTGGCAGGGCCTATGTGACCCCCGATGAAAAACGCCTGCCGCTGCTGGAGGGTTGGTTTACCGATGGCGATGAACAGGTCTGGATGAGCCATGGGGATCATGTGTCAAAACTCGCCCCCGGCTTTGAAGTTTATGGCACATCGCCCAATGCACCCTTTGCCGTTACCGCAGACACTAGCCGTAATTTTTTCGCTGTCCAGTTTCACCCTGAGGTGCATCATACGCCCCACGGAAAGACACTGTACAAGAATTTCGTCAGACTTGCCGGCTTCAAGGGCGACTGGACCATGGCTGCCTACAAGGATCAGGCCATTGAGGCGATCCGCGAACAGGTCGGAGAAAAAAAGGTGATCTGCGGGCTCTCCGGCGGCGTTGATTCTTCCGTTGCAGCGATGCTTATTCATGAGGCGATTGGCGACCAACTGACCTGTATTCTTGTTGATCATGGCCTGATGCGCAAGAACGAAGCCAATCAGGTCGTTTCCATGTTCCGTGAACACTACAATATTCCCCTGGTGCATGTGGATGCATCTGACATGTTCATTGATGCGCTCGAAGGCGAAGCGGATCCAGAAACCAAGCGCAAGACCATTGGTAGGCTTTTCATCGATGTGTTCGAGGAAGAGGCCCGCAAGATCGGAGGCGCGGAGTTCCTTGCGCAGGGAACGCTCTATCCCGATGTTATCGAGAGTGTTTCCTTTTCAGGTGGGCCATCGGTCACGATCAAGTCGCACCACAATGTGGGAGGTCTTCCCGAGCGCATGAACATGGAATTGGTCGAGCCGCTGCGCGAACTGTTCAAGGATGAGGTGAGGGCGCTTGGTCATGAACTTGGCCTGCCGGACCATTTTATTGGCCGCCATCCTTTCCCGGGGCCTGGCCTTGCCATTCGCCTGCCCGGTGGCGTCAGCCGCGAAAAAATCCACATCCTTCAGGAAGCCGATGCAATTTACCTCGATGAAATAAGCAAGGCCGGACTGTATGACGAGATATGGCAGGCCTTCGCCGTTCTTCTCCCCGTCCAGACGGTCGGGGTCATGGGTGATGGCAGGACATACGAATTTGTCTGTGCCCTGCGTGCGGTAACTTCGGTGGACGGAATGACCGCAGATTTCTATCCCTACCAGATGGATTTTCTTGGCCGCGCGGCAACACGCATCATCAACGAAGTACGTGGCATCAACCGCGTGGTGTATGATGTTACCTCCAAACCGCCCGGTACAATCGAGTGGGAATGATCCGGGCTTGGAATTTCATTTCTGCCTGTTGATCGAAATACTCACAAACATTTGATATCATTGATTTTTCCATAGGTGCCCATCGTGGCGCAATTCACGCCATCGCGGTGTAGCCGAATTTTTTGACGGTATCCCTGACGGACCTCGACCACCTTGATTTTGCCAAGTCGGGCAGTACCGTCATCGAAACAGGCGCTCCTGACGGTATTTTTCAGAAGCGAACCCACTGAATTCATTGAGAAATCAATCTGAAAACAGCCCTGAGAAGGGCTGACGGTACTCTTGTGCCGAAAGGAGGCCGTATGCTCACCGATTCAGAGCTTAAGTACCTGAAAGCAAAAGCGAAACCGTACAAGGTGTCTGACCGCGACGGAATGTATGCATATGTCACGCCTGCAGGTTCAATCAGCTTTCGATATGACTATCGGATCAATGGCCGCCGAGAGACTTTGGTCATCGGCAAGTACGGGCGTGATGGCATCTCTTTAGCCGCCGCCCGTGAAAAGTGCCTGGATGCGCGCCGGATGGTGCGCGATGGATCGTCACCAGCACAAGAACGAAAGCGGGCCAAACAGAAGCTCAAGCAGGCAAAGAGCTTCGGGCATTTCGCGGAAATCTGGTTTCGGGATGGGCGAATGGCCGACAGCACGCGGTCCATGCGCCGGACAATCTATGACCGAGACATCGCCCCGACTTTCCAGCGCAGACTTCTCCATGAGATCAAGCCGGATGATGTTCGAGCGCTCTGCCTGAAGGTGAAGGACAGGGGCGCACCCGCGACCGCCATTCACGTCCGCGACATCATCAAGCAGATCTATGCCTTCGCCAATCTGAATGGCGAGAAGGCAGGAAATCCAGCCGAAGAAGTAATGCCGTCCTCACTCGCGACATTTCGACCGCGTGACCGCTCTCTTTCGCCGAAAGAGATCAGAGTCATGTTGAAAATGCTGGAACATGTTCCGACCCTGCCGACCATCCGGCTTGGCATGAAGTTTTTGCTGCTGACGATGGTTCGCAAGAGCGAACTCCTGTTCGCCGTCTGGGAGGAAGTGGACTTCGAAAATGCTGTCTGGACTATTCCGAAGGAGCGCATGAAACGAGACCGACCTCACAATGTTTATCTGTCGCAGCAGTCGCTCGACATCCTGATCGCGTTGAAGACCTGTTCGGGCAATTCGCGATATCTCTTGCCATCGAGGTATGATTCGGACGCACCAATGTCCCGCGCGACGTTCAACCGGATCACCTATTCGGTGGTGGAACAGGCAGAAAAGCATGGTTTGCCTTTGGAGCCGTTTACCGTTCATGATCTCCGTCGCACCGGGTCGACGCTGCTCAACGAACTCGGCTTCAATCGGGACTGGATTGAGAAGTGTCTTGCACATGAAGACGGTCACTCATCGCGCGGCGTCTACAACAAGGCAGAATACGAAATGCAGCGCCGCCATATGCTGCAGGAATGGGCTGATCAGGTGGAGGCTTGGGCAAGAGGTGAAAGGCGCGTACCGAACCTGCTTCCAACCAACATGGAAATGGCAGCAATTGATCCCTCATTATAAGGCTGCCATCCTCTGTTTCTCATTGCCCGAAGCCCGATGCGAAACCGCCAGTCAAGGCCGCGTCAGATCTTCAAACCCTGGCGCGCCGCGCAGCGGGCGAAGCGCCTTTACGGGCGGTTGAGATCGGGCAGGATGGGAGGAAACAGGTAGAATGCGCACGACAATCGCACATTAGCATAATGGAAAAAAAGAACATATTATTCAGTGCATTAGCTAAGAATTGGCGTCTGCATGTTCGCTATGGTGCCAAAAACCATGCGCGATTTCAGGGTGGAGAAACGCCAATGGTGTCAATGCTTTATCTTGTCCTCACTCCGCTCCCGCGCTCATCCATCCCTGTCCATCAATATCCTGAAGTCACTCTCCCGCAATCACGACCAGAACGGCCATAGCCCGGGAAACCGCCCGACCGGGAGCACATCGGAAACCAGCATCGGGGTCGGGGTTTCAAACCAGGTGCGAATGGTCACGGCGCCCGGTCCGAGATTCAGGTCATTCGTTGAGTTCAGCCGGTGATCAAGGTGCACCGCGTGGCAAGGCGTCGGCGTGATCTGGCATGTCACCTTCCCGATTTCGGTCTTCATGGCGCGATGAACATGGCCGGAGAGCATGCGGACCGCTCGCCACCGCCCGCACGGTTCATGTCGGGAGTTAGGCTTGCCTGAGCTGGATAGCAAACCGGATTGCCAGTTACAAAGCTGGTGGCGGGGTGGCCCCGGGGGGACCCAGTCTCAGAGCCGCCTCGCGCCCTCCGTAGTTCTCGATCATGGCTGCCTGATCCGCAAAGGCCAATGCATCCATAGCTTCCGGA
>CAVQPI010000013.1:0-65867 GCA_963714735.1 uncultured Alphaproteobacteria bacterium | reverse complement strand
GGCGGAGGAAATTCGCGCTGGAATTTCGGGTCAAAATGAGCAGATTGTTTCGGGTCTGGATGAAAAGACCCGGTCACTGCTCGCATCGCTTGATGAGAAACTGATAAGCCTGACGACCGGGCTCGAAGCTGGAACCAACAATCTTGGCAGCCTCATGGAAGAAAAGACCTCGGCTTTCAGCTTCGATTCTTTCCAGTGGTTCGGAAGCCCTGTTTACCGGCCTCGACACGCAAGCCGTTAATCTGCGTTCCGGCCTCGAAAAACGAACATCCACGCTTATTGGAGGGCTGGCGAACCAGTCTTCAAGTTTTGCATCCAATCTGGAGGACAGGGTGAAGCTGGTTGCCGAGGTCATCGAGCAAAAAGGCGTTTCGCTGCTGACCGGCGTTGATGAAAAAACCAACATCATTGCCGATGTTCTGGATGAGCGTACCGGAAAACTTGAACACAGCATAGATTCGCGGTCTTCAAGTTTTGCGGACGGCCTGGAAACAAGGATTGGCGCTATTGCCACCGCGATCGATGAAAAATCAAGCCGTCTGCTGGGTGGAATTGATAGCCGCAAAAAGGCAACACAATTCGCAGACGCCGGCTTCCGGAAAACCGGGTCAACGAAATTTCAGTCCACACTTGAACAGAAATCAGCTTCCCTGCTTTCCGGTCTTCAGGCCAGGAACGAAGCCATTGACGCTTCCATTGATACCAAGGCCGGAGAACTGGGGGCCATTCTCGCCAAGGGCGAAGAAGCCATCACGAATGCCGTCGAAAACAAGTATGGCCTGTTCTCGAAAATGCTGGCCGAACGTCAGAGTGCCATTTCGACTGAACTTGACGAAAAGATCGAGGATACTGCCGGTACAATTGATCAAAAGGCAGCAGCCATTTCAGAAATTCTCACGGAACGCGCGGCTATTATCAATTCAACCCTGGGAGCAGGCCTGACAGACAGCCAGAGAATGCTTGAAACGAAGACCCGGGAATTCAACGAACTGCTGGCCAGCCGATCAAGTGAATTGTCCACAATTCTGGACGAGAGCGCCCTGCCCCTTGTGGACAAGATCAGGGTCCAGGGCGACGAAGTTGCCGCGAAATTGAGCGCAGTCCACCAGGCTGTCGATACTGACGTGTCAACGCTTCTGGAAAAGCTGGGCTCCGTGAGCGACTCGATGGGACATCTCATTGTCAAGGCGAGCGATGATCTGGGACAGATGAAGGAAACCATTACCAAACAGGCCGACAGCATGAGTGAAGCCGTAGGCCGCGCACGCGAGGATGTGACGGCATCCACTGAAATCGCCCAAACGACGCATTTGCGAATGGATGAAACGGCCAATAACCTTCTCGCCAATATCGGTCTGATCGCCGAACGTTTCGAGCAGCAGGGATCCATGCTTGAGCATGCGACTTCACTGATCGACAATGCCCAGCGCAATTTTTCCTTGACGCTGGAAGACCGGGAGGGTGCGCTTGAGCAACTGGCCACCGGTCTTTCCCAGCGTACCAGCGAGATTGAAAAATCCATGGCCGCCTTTGGAGAAATGCTGACCCGCACCATGGACGAAATGACCCAGCGCTCGCGCATGGTGGGCACAACGGTTTCCACAGAAGTCGGCACCGCCATCGAAGAAACAACGGCCCGCTTTGCCGCCGCAACCGGATGCCATGCGCCAGGCCTCGCAGGATGTGCAGCGCGAATTGGAGGAAACCAGAAGCCAGATGCGCCGCGGCGTCATGGAACTGCCCGATGAAACCCGCCAAAGTGCGGATGCCATGCGCAAGGTTGTTGCTGACCAGATTGCCGCGCTTCGCGATTTGTCCGAAATTGTTACCAAATCCGGCAAGGCACTGGATACCGCGCCGGCAAAAGCCGCGCCGGTCAAACAATTTGCCAGTGGCGGTGCAACACGGCCCGTTGCTGCGCCGCGCCCGCAACCGGCTGCCCCCAGTTATCTGCAATCCCCATCAGCTGGCACCGGCCGCCCCTGCAGCTGCCCCTGATGCCAGCACCATAGACACGCTTCTGCGCCGGCCTTCCGACCGCCCAGCAGCAACGCACGCCTCAGGCGCCTTCCCAGCGCATTCCCCAGCCGCGCCAAGCTCCCGCTTCGGGAAATCAGGATGCCGGTTGGGTCAGTGAACTCCTGAAGCGCGCCTCTGTTGAAGATGACGTTGCTTCCGAGGAAGACCGCAACAATCGGCAGAACGAACTGCACCGTATCGAAAGCCTCAATTCGCTTTCAATGGATATTGCCAGACTGATGGATGATGCTGCATCGGTCGATTTGTGGGAGCGTTATCAGCGTGGTGAACGCAATGTGTTCACCGCAAGACTCTACACCTCCCAGGGCCAACAGACCTTCGATGAAATCCGGCGCAAATATTCCCTGGAGCCGGAATTCAGGAGCGCGGTTGACCGCTATATGGACGATTTTGAGCGCCTGCTCGGAGATGTTGCCCGCAATGACCGCGACAACATCATGACACAGACCTATCTGACATCGGATACCGGCAAGGTATACACCATGCTGGCCCATGCTGCTGGCAGGTTGGGAAGTTAGTGTCAATGCCATCTGACGGTGAGGATTGCCTGTTATACTCCCTGTTTTGCCGGGAGTTGGATTGCCGCTCTGTAGCCTTGTGAGAACAACCCTTGTCATTTTTACCAAAGGAATGCCCATGACCGCGACCCTCCGCCCATCCTGACGATCCACATTATGTGACACGCAGCGGCTGGCTGCGCGCAGCAGTCCTTGGCGCCAATGACGGTGTGGTTTCTGTTTCCTCGCTGATAATCGGCGTGGCAGCTGCTGACCCGGCGCCCGGCACGGTGCTTATTGCCGGGAGTTGCCGGATCTCTCCGCTGGCGCAATGTCGCATGGCTGCCGGTGAATATGTGTCGGTCTCATCCCAATCCGACACCGAAAGGGCCGATATCGCCGAGAAACCCAGGCCCTGGTAGACACGCCGGAAGACGAACTGCGCGAACTGGCCGCCATTTACAGGGAAAGGGGATTAACCACGAAACGGCCATGATCGTGGCAAGAGAATTGAGCGAAAAAGATGCACTTGGCGCACATGTTCGTGATGAATTGGGTCTCTCGGAAGTCCACGCTGCAAATCCGCTTCAGGCTGCCATCATCTCCGGCCTGACCTTTCGGCTGCGGCTGCGGTTCCGCTACTTGCGGCGCTTGCAGCTCCTGCAGGTCAAATCATTCCGGTGGTTTTGGTCATTACCGTAATTACACTGGCGTTACTGGGCGCACTTGGCGCGAAGGCAGGAGAAGCACCAATCCTGCGGGCGACCTTGCGGGTAGTGCTTTGGGGCATCTTTGCAATGGCCGTTACCGCCGGTATCGGATGGCTGTTTGGTATAGCTGTATAACGGGATGAATGCCATCGCGGTCTTGCAACCTGCGGGCTTGCCGGCCTTGCTTCAAACCCCGGCAAAGGTCCAGGCAACAATGTCCCGAGCCACGCGGTCAAAGGCTTCATCCAGTCCAATCACGACTTCAAGACTGCCCGTTCCCGGAAGCTGAACGCTTTGTGTAAATACCCTGGAGCGCACCACTTTCCCTGTGCGGTCACTCACCAGCTTAATGGATATTGATACCCGCGCTTCGGAGATACCGCTTCCCACTGCCGCCTCAAATGCCCTGATATCGCTGACCACCTGATAATCGATCACCAGCCCGTCTCCGGGTTTGGCGACCGCCTTGACCTTGTTGGTATTCTCGAAGGTCTCGATCAGCTTTGCCTGAATGACTTTCGGAAGACGATCAGTCCATTGCGACCTGGCGAGATACTCGACCTCGGCTGCGGAAGGTTTGACAACGATCTGCTGACTGTCGAGTACTTTCAATGCTGATGGTTCGAGGATGAGGATTTGTGAGCGCGATCCGCCGTGCAAGCCCGGAAACTCCAGCGGCGCGGTAAGGTCATAGGTATTAGGCGCAGGTGTGGGCACAAGCGAAGTGCAGCCAGCCAATCCAAGGGCCGATGCCATCACAACCAAAATACCGAATGTCTTCTTGTTCATCATCACTCAATACCAAATGCCAAATGAATTCTCCGTTCTGCAAACCCGTTTGGTTCGCCAGCCAGAGCTATCTTCGGGGCCTTCCATTATAAGTTTTCACGCCGGCTTTTCCAAAAATGAAATCTTGTGGATTGCGCTCAATTGTACTGATTACGCGGTCGATACGGCTGACTGAACGGCGCGCATCCCCAATAAGGGCCTCAACATCCTTCAAACCCGTATTGGAAAACCGTGCCAATCCGCCGGATATCGAGCTGATTGAAGACTGCGAGACCCGTGGCAACCTTGCGGAATTCGGCCAGCGTATTGCTGATATCGCTCATGACACTCTGCGAACCGTCAGCCCCAAGAAACCCGTCAAGCTTTGCCAGAACCCCGTCCACCCGTTGAGAAGACTGATTGAGCCGTTCTGTCATCTGGCGCGCATTGGTGACTATGCTGTCGATGTCATCCTTGCGATCGGTGAAGGTCTTGGAAACGCTCCTTGCATCTGCAATAACCTGCTTTGCGCCTGCTGCGGTTTCCCTGATATCCGCGATGGTCGCCTTGACGCTCTCGCTGTCCACTGCTCCAAGGACCGTGTCAAATTTCTCAAGGCTTGCGGTCAGCTTGCCGGAAAAAACTTCCAGATCGCTAGCAACTTTTTCAACCGAACTGACGATTGCATCCACTTTCTCACCGCCCTTGCGAAGATCAGCGGAAAACGCCTCGACATTCTCAACTGTGCTTTTGACCTTTTGCGCATCCACTGCCGCAACGATTGTCTCAAGTCCCTTGATTGTGCCATCCATTTTTTCGCCAAGCGTGGAAAGCGAAACGCCTATGCCCGATGCTGATTTGAGGAACTGGTCAACACCGTCCGCATTGCGTTCCAGAGCTGCGGAGAAGGCTTCAACATTTTTCACGGTATTGGAAACAGGCTCACGGTTTTCCTTGATGAACTCGGAGAGGTTTCCGAGTGCCTCGTTGGCCTTTGCAGAAACCTCGCGAACAGTCTCGATAATATCGGCCACTGCAGATGGCGTAGCCTCGATTTCCGGCAGTTTTCCCGGCTCGGTCACTTCAAAAAGCGATTTTGCATCCGGCGACCCACCCTTCAGCGAAATTGTTGCAATGCCGGTCAATCCGGCGGCTGATATCGTGGCGGTGGTATCTTGCCGTACGGGCGTGTCTTCGTTGATTGAGGCCAATGCGAAAACCACACGCGGATCATTCGGATCAAACACCACACGGTCGACCTTGCCGACCTTGATACCGTTGAAATGCACTTCGGAATTGGGCGTGAGACCACTCACCGCTCCCTCAATGCGAACATTGATCGTTCGCTGAGCAACCGTGCCGTCGAGAGTTGCAACCCAATAGATGAAGGCGAAGCTGGCCAGTATGACAAGCATCGTAAAAAAACCAACAGCTACATAATTTGCACGAGTTTCCATGAATTTCATTTACCGCAAGAAGCGGTCTACCCTTCGCGAACGATCTGTCTCGCCCTCTTGCCCCGGAAATAGGACTGCACCCAATCGTGACCTGATGCAAGCATGGTTGCCAAATCACCCTCGACAGAGCACTCTTTTTTCCGCCAATACGGCAATCCGGTCACACACGGAAAACAGACTGTCGAGATCATGGGTCACCATATAGACTGTCAGGCCCAGTGTGTCACGCAACGTAGCAATCAATTCGTCGAATTCAGCCGCCCCAATCGGATCAAGGCCCGATGTCGGCTCGTCAAGAAATACCAGTTCGGGATCAAGCGACAGCGCCCTGGCCAGTGCTGCGCGTTTGACCATGCCGCCCGAAAGCTGCGACGGCAATTTGTGGGCCGCATCCTGCGAAAGGCCGACCAGATCGATTTTCACCCGGGCCAGTTCTTCCATCAGCTTTTCCGGCAGATCCAGATATTCGCGCATGGGCACACGAATATTGTCCAGAACACTGAGGGATGAAAACAGTGCGCCGTGCTGAAACATGACGCCAATGCGCTGATCGAGCACGAAAGCGCTCATCATCGCTGACTTCATGGTAATTCATTGCCAAACAGCTCGATAGTTCCCGCCTGATACTGATTGAGGCCCAAGAATAGTCCGCATCAACACCGATTTGCCAATGCCCGATGCGCCGACAAAGCCTAGAATTTCACCTGCATAAACATCGAGATCGAGCCCCTTGAGAACCTGATTGGTTCCAAACGCAACATCAACACCGCGTACTGACAAAACAATTTCACTGTCAGAAGACATAGCTGCCCGTTGTCCAGTTGAACTGCCGTTCGTTTCGTTCCCGGGCGTCTGTTGTGCCACTTCGCTCATGCTTTCCTCAATAATCGATCGCTGCGTAAAAGATGGCAAAAAGGCCATCGACAACGATAACAAAGAAGATCGCCTTGACCACCGCCGACGTTGTTCTGCGGCCCAGACTTTCCGCACTGCCCTCCACTTTCAATCCCTCGACGGCTGCCATGGTGCCGATGATCATAGCCATGAAAGGAGCCTTTATGAGGCCGGAAAAAACGGTCGACAAGATCAATTCCGTTGCGAAGCCGCAGGATAAAATCGTCGAATGTGATATCGGAATAAAACCGCAATACGATTGCCGCGCCAGCCAGGGCCGCCATATTGGCCAGAAAAGTCAGAAATGGCAGCGCAATAGTCAGGGCGACAAGCCTTGGAAAAACCAGAACGCCAATCGGGTTAAGACCGATTACCGTAAGCGCATCCACTTCCTCACGCATTTTCATGGACCCGATTTCCGCGGTCATCGCGCTGCCGGAGCGCCCCGCGATCATGATGGCGGTCAGACAGTACGCCGACCTCGCGCAGCAAGCAGGACGCTGACAAGATCCACCGACCAGACTTCGAGACCGAATACCCGCAACTGGAACGCACTTTGCTGGGCGACAATTGCGCCAATCAGAAACGACATCAGCATGACGATCGGAACAGCCCGGATACCCATGCGGTCAATGTGATGAATGATCGAAATCGGCCTGACACCGCCGCGCCGCCCCAGTTTCATCTGAGGGCCACGGATGGCCGCACCAATGATGTTCAGCCCCATTTTGGTATCAATCGCCAGGGTATACATCAATTTGCCAAGCGTCTCGGCGGTTCGAACCAGCGGATTGCGTCTCGGCTTTATAGTCTCCTCACGGATTCATCAATAGCAACAGCCGACAGCAAACGACTGGCATGGCCGGAAAGATTAATTACCGTGCCCCTCCGCCACCCGCATTCCAGTTGTCGCGCAGGCGCGAAATGATCCATGCGCCGGATGTATCAAGGCTTTCAAGTTCACTCAAATCGATGGTCAGCGACCTGCCCGTTCTTGCCTGTGCCTCGAGTGAAGTGGCCGCAATGTCGGGTGCGGCGATTTCAGATATAAGCCAATTGCCGACTGGACGGACAATAACCGTATTTCCATCATCCTCGACGATGACGTGATCGGCTCCGTTCACCGCTCTTTCATCCCCTGCCGATTGTCCCTTTTGGACGTTCATATCAACCCACTGTTCCTGAAGCCTGTCCGCCAATTACCGTTTCAGGCAATGTTTCAATTGCCACAGCGTTGTCATTTACCGGGAATCCGGTGAAACATGTCCCACTTTTACACGCTTCGGTTCGCGTTGCCACTATGGCATTTGCGGCAAAGGGTAATTTGAGCATGGGTTATGCAATATGATCACATCCGGCGACGGCGGCAAAATCCCGAAGGGTGACCCTGCCAGCAAGAGTTCCATCCAAATTCGCCCGGAGGTCTGGCCGATTGCCGGAAGTTTCACGATCGCCCGAGGATCAAGAACCGAGGTTCAGACCGTCGTGGTGGAAATTGAAAGAGCCGGAATAGTGGGCCGCGGCGAGTGTACGCCCTATCCACGATACAATGAGAGCGTTGAAAGTGTTTCACAACTGATTGAGAGCATTCGCACCGCACTTGAAAACGGATTTGACCGGGATGATTTGCAAAGGCTTCTGCCGGCCGGCGCTGCCCGCAATGCGGTTGATTGTGCGCTTTGGGACCTGGAAGCGAAATCCACCGGCAAAACGGCTGTCGATCTGGCAGGACTGGCTCCGCTTGAAGCACAACTGACCGCTTACACAATCAGCCTTGGAAGACCGGAACAAATGGCGGGAGATACTCGCAAGGCGGCCTCTCGCAAACTGTTGAAAATAAAACTCGGCGCAGATGGCGATGGGGCGCGAATGCTTGCTGTTCGAGAGGCTGCCCCTGATGCACGGCTGATACTGGATGCCAATGAGGGCTGGTGCGAGCAAAACGTTGAGGCCATGCTGGCGATTGCCATGCGCATTGGGGCTGATGTCGTTGAACAGCCTCTGCCTGCTGCCGGGGACGACATCCTCTCTGGAATTAAAAGGCCTGTTGCGGTTTGCGCCGATGAAAGTTTCCACACGAGAAGTGATCTTCCCAGTCTTCGCGAAAAATACGATTGTGTAAACATCAAGCTGGACAAAACCGGGGGCTTGAGTGAAGCGCTGCTGGTGCAACGCCAGGCCAGAGAGCTAGGCTTTCAGATTATGGTTGGGTGCATGGTTGCATCTTCACTGGCGATGGCGCCGGCGATCCTGCTTGCCCAGGACGCGGAATTTGTTGATCTGGATGGCCCGCTATTGCTTGCCAACGATTGCGAGCATCCGATTTCTTATCCCGGATCAATGATTGAACCGGCTTCACGCCTGCTCTGGGGCTGATGCCTTATCGTTCGTCCGCCCCCTTACTGTCATAAGCAATAAAAGCGCCAGTACACAAATGGCTTGACATAATCCAGAACCCGTTCACACCAAAAGCGCCGTAAATCGGCCCGGACAAAAACACGGCCAGCCCCATCGCGACCCCGCCAAGCACATAACCTGCCCCTTGGGCGGCACCGATATGTTCTTCAGGCACGGAATGCATGATGAACTGCATGGTCCCGATGTGGACAGCACCAAAACTCAGACCGTGGAGGGTTTGCAGGGCATAAAAGAGAAACTCCCCCTCCACCAGCGGAAAAAGCATCCAGCGCAAAATACCACCAACGCAGCCAAGGCCGATCATGGTGACCGGGCTGATCCGTCTCGACAACAAGGAAGAATACTGAAACAGGATGATCTCTGCGATGACCCCGATCGCCCACAGCATGCCTATCGTAATGCCGTCAATACCGAGTGCCTGCCAGTGGATGGAACCAAATCCGTAAAGCAGGGCGTGGCTGGCCTGCGCCAGACCGGAAGCGGCAAGGACAATAATGAATCCGCGATTGGCCAGAAGCATGCGCCGGGTGATCTTTTCCTCGCCCCGCACCCCCACAGGTGCCTTGCGACCGATACGCGGCAGCAAAAACGAGACAGCAGCCCCCAGCGCCATGCTTACGACAAGGGCAAAAAGAACCGCATCCGGCGCATACCCCGCCAAAAGGGCTCCGCCGCCCAGATTGGCAAGAATGAAAACCAGTGATCCCCAGACCCTGATTTTACCATAGTCTGCCCCGAACCGCCGCACGCCGGCTAGTGTAATCGCGTCGAGAAGGGGCAGTACCGGATTGAAAAAGAAGTTGTAAAGCAGCGTCACAAAAAGGATCGGCCAGAAGGTTTCGGTCCACAAATACAGGACTACTGCCAAAGCCGAACCGACATAGAGAGCCGATAACAGATTGGATCGATCGTTTTGGCGATCAGCAAACACCATGACCTGGCCTGATGCCAGAACACGGATCACCAGCGACATTGACAGAATTGCACTGATTTCGACAGGCGAAAGATTTTTCGAATTGAGCCAGACTGGGAAATAAGGAAGGTAGAGGCCCACATACAGAAACTGTACTGAAAACCCTAGCGACATTCGGATGCCGAACAGTGTCGGCACCGGCTCCAGCCCTTGCTGGTCAGACATAATCCGGCCTGTCGGCCTGCAACTCCAAAGCCCTGTTCAGAACATCCGCGTCCATATTGCCGCCGGAAAGTGTGACGACCACGCATTTTCCAGCAAAGCGTTCGCGATGCCTGATCAGGCAGGCAAGGGCAATTGCACCGCCCGGCTCGACGACAAGCTTTAGTTCCCTGAAGGCAAAGGCGGTTGCCAGAAGCGCATCTTCATCGCTTGCCGCAAGTCCTTCAGCCAGCAAGCGGGAATTGATTTCGAAGCTGACGGCACCTGGTTGCGGCGTGACAATCGCGTCACACACCGACCCGCCCCGCGTATCGTTGATTTCCCGCTTGCCACTGATAAGCGACCGACGATAATCGTCAAATCCCTCCGGCTCACAGGAATGAATCCCGCATTCTGGGAAACTGTCCGAAATGGCAAGGGCAATGCCAGCTGTCAGACCGCCTCCGCCCGTGCAGACCAGCATGTGGTCCGGCACCTGCCCCATTGCCTGCAGGTCCGCCACGATCTCAAGGCCGGCAGTCCCCTGCCCGGCGATGACAAAGGCGTTTTCATAGGGGTGCACAAATGCAGCGTTCGTGCTGGCCCTCAGCGCGTTGGCCACCTCCTCGCGATCTTCGTGCAATCTGTCGTAAAACACTACGGTCGCGCCCGATCTCCGCGTTCGCTCAACCTTGGTTGCCGGTGCATCTGATGGCATGATGATCGTTGCTGGAACAACGAAAATCCTCGCAGCTTCCGCAACACCCTGTCCGTGATTGCCCGAGGATACCGCAATGACGCCGTTTGCTCTTGTTTCGGGGCTCATTGCTGCAAGCGCATTGCAGGCACCCCGAAACTTGAATGAACCGGTTCTTTGGAGGCATTCGGGTTTCAGGAAAACATTTGTGCCGACAAGTTCATCAAGAAAATCGGAACGAAGCAGCGGCGTATGAACGGCAGACCCGCGAATGCGTTCTGCGGCCGACCGCACGTCAAGGATGGTGGGTATCAATTCAGACATGGAAATCCGCACATTTGTACTCGCGAATACTTGTCCCAAATACCCGCTGGACTCAATAGAAAGATGGTGAAGTCGGCAAATAGTGGCCGATTAATCGGCAAAATAGAAGTTTTCCGCAGATTTCCGGCGATCTTCCGGGTGTTTGATGGCCATCAGAAACTGATCAGCGCAAGTCTCCCATGTATAATTGGCTGAATGACGAAGTGCATCAATGCAATTCAGCTTTAATGCACTCATACAAGCCCGTTGCAGATCGTGATCGATAATTCCCGCCCTGGTTCCGACCAGGATATCCTTTGGACCTCGAACCGGGAAAGCGGCTACCGGCGTTCCGCAGGCAAGTGACTCCAATATGACATTGCCAAACGTATCGGTGAGGCTCGGGAACACAAAGACATCACAGGAGGCATAGATTTCAGCCAGTTCAGTGCCGTGTCTTTCGCCAAGGAAGACGGCATCGGGAAAGGCTGTTTGAAGCCGCTCTCGATCCGGACCGTCTCCGACCACAATACGCGTTCCTGGTAGCTTGAGAGAAAGAAAATCATCTATGTTCTTTTCCACGGCAAGACGCCCCACGTTGAGGAAAAACGGTCTGGGAAGATCACTGAGGAACCTTTCGACATTTCGATGTTCAGGCCTGAATAGCTCCCTATCAACACCACGCGTCCAGATCGCCAGATTTTCAAAACCGCGGTTTCTCAGATCGCCTGCAATTGATCTTGTGGCCACCAGACAGGCACTTCCCCGATTGTGAAAATTTCTCAACCAGGAATAGGTCCAATCGACAGGCACCGGCAATCGAGCGTTCAGATATTCAGGAAATCGGGTGTGATAACTGGTAGTGAAGCGATATCCAAGGGCGTCGCAGGATTTCGCCGCCGCAAAGCCAAGCGGTCCCTCGGTCGCAATATGAACGTGATCAGGAGCAGAGGCTTCTATCCGCGCTTTCACCGTTGAAGGAAAGGTTACGGCAATCCTTATTTCGCGGTAAGTGGGAAGCGGAAAATTGTAGAACTGGTCCGGTGAAATCACTTCGACTTCATGATCCCTTGCCCTTAGATGGAGGATGAGATTGTCAAGTGTTCGAACAACACCGTTTACCTGCGGGTGCCAGGCATCGCTTACGATCAGGATTTTCATGAGTGATCAACCTATGCCGCTTCGGATCTGGCACAAGCGGTTATCTGCGGCTCATGGTCGAGTTGTACGATTTTCAGTTCCGCTTCCCGCTCTGTCCATCTGACAAGCTCGAACCTGCCGTTCTTGTCTTCCACAATTGCCGTGCAGCTTTCGACCCAATCCCCGGTATTAAGGTATTCAATGCCTGCGCGTTTCGAGATTGTCGCATGATGGATATGGCCGCAAATGACGCCGTCCAGCCTGTCGTCTGCCGCAGCGCTGGCAAGTGCTTCCTCATACTTGCCGATGAAAGAGACAGCGTTCTTTACCTTCAACTTTGCCCAGTTCGAGAGTGACCAGTAGCCGAAGCCTAGTTTACGCCTGATTTTATTGATCCAGGTATTGGACCAAAGCGCCATCTCATATGCCCAATCACCGAGCAGAGCCAGCCACTTGGCATGGCGGACCACGATGTCAAACTGGTCGCCGTGGATGACCAGAAAGCGGGCTCCCGTCGCTGTTTCATGAATGTAACGGTCGGCGATTTCGATACCGCCAAACTTGTGGCCGATATAGTTTCGCAGAAACTCGTCATGGTTTCCCGGAATATAGATGATCCGTGTCCCCTTGCGCGCCTTGCGCAGCAGTTTCTGGACGACATCATTGTGAAACTGGGGCCAGAACCATGTCTTCCTCAAGCGCCAGCCATCCACGATATCACCGATCAGATAAATGGTGTCTGCATCGTAATGGCGCAGGAAAGAAAGCAGTTTTTCGGCCTGGCAACCTGTACTTCCCAGATGCACATCCGAAATGAACAGCGCCCGCGAGCGCTCAGCGTTCAACGCGGTATAGTCAGCATTTCCCAATTTTGCGATTCCCCGTTTGTATTCGCACGAGGAATGCTTTCGTTTTGCTACAGTATGACGAAGGTTTAACGACAGAAATGCGTCATTTGCCCTGCTTGCGGTTGGCGATCACCTCCGTATGGCTTATCAAGGCTGACGGGATAAAATACCTACACGTTTTAAAACAGCGGGAGAAACCAATGGATTTGGGAATCGGCGGCAGGAAAGCCATTATATGTGCAGGAAGCCGAGGGCTTGGCCGGGGTTGTGCCGAACATCTGGCGGCTGCCGGGTGCGAGATATTTCTTAATGGGCGAGATGAAAAAGTCACCCGGCAAACCGCAGATGAAATCCAGTCAGCTTACGGCGTTAAAGTGCATGTTGTTTTGGGCGATATTTCGGACCCCGACACCCAAGCCAGACTACTGGAAGCCTGCCCCGAGCCCGATATTCTGGTCAATAACAATGGCGGCCCGCCATTTCGTGATTTTCGCGAACTCGACCGGGAGAAAATTCTTGAGGGCGTTGTCCAGAACATGGTTACGCCGATTGAACTGATCCAGAAAGTCATCGACGGCATGGCCGAGCGCGGCTTTGGACGAATCGTGAATATCACTTCTTCTTCCGTTTACGCTTCCATCCCCGGACTTGATCTTTCCTCCGGTGCACGCGCCGGTCTGACTTCGTTCCTGGGCGGTGTTGCGCGTGGCGTGGCGGACAAGAATGTCACCATCAACCAGATTTTACCTGGCAAGTTCGACACTGATCGCATTCAATCCAGCTTGAAAATCACTGCGGCAAAAACCGGTTCGAGCATCGAAGAAGCTGCCAGGGATGCCAAATCGCCCATTCCGGCCGGAACGATTTGGCACTGCCGAGCGAATTTGGCGCGCTTTGTGCCTTTCTTTGTTCCGTGCATGCAGGCTATATGACCGGACAAAATTTCCTGATCGATGGCGGGCTTAACCCAACGCATTTTGACTCTGAAGGCATTCAATCTATCGGACAATGATCAGACCAAGACGTCAAAAAGACAGGCTACAAGCCTGCCAATGAGCTTGAAGAAGCAGCCCTCCACTTTCACCGCTATCCCGAGCCGGGAAAACTGGCGATTGTGCCGTCCAAGCCGCTGGGCAACCAGCGTGATCTGGCGCTTGCCTATTCGCCCGGTGTGGCTGCCCCGTGTCTGCATATTGCCGATGATCCGTCCATGGTTCGCGATTACACGGCACGCGGCAATCTGGTGGCCGTTGTCTCAAACGGCACGGCTGTGCTTGGCCTTGGCAATATCGGTGCACTGGCCTCCAAGCCGGTCATGGAAGGCAAGGCCGTCCTCTTCAAGAAATTTGCCGGAGTCGACGTTTTCGACATCGAGGTTGATGAAACCGATCCCGATCAGATTCTGTGATGTGGTTGCGGCGCTAGAGCCGACCTTTGGCGGCATCAACCTTGAGGACATCAAGGCACCCCAGTGTTTCGAAATCGAAAACAAGTTGCGCGAGCGGATGAATATTCCGGTGTTTCACGATGACCAGCACGGTACTGCCATCATTGCGGCTGCTGCCATTCTCAACGGGCTTGGACATGCCGGAAAGAAACTCGAGGACACCAAGATTGTTGCCTCGGGCGCAGGCGCGGCTTCCATTGCCTGCCTCAACATTCTGGTCGGGCCTTGGAGCGAAACAAGGACAATATCTGGGTCTCGGATTCTGCAGGCGTCATCTACAAGGGCCGCAAGGAGCGCATGGACCCCTACAAGGAAGCCTATGCAAAGGACACCAATGCGCGCAATCTGACCGATATCATGGACGGGGCGGATGTTTTTCTCGGGCTTTCTTCGGCAGGCATTCTGAAACCGGAAATGCTGTCGGAAATGGCTGCCAATCCGATGGTTCTGGCACTGGCCAATCCGACGCCGGAAATCATGCCGGAACTTGCCCGGGAAGCCCGTCCTGATGCCATGATCTGCACCGGACGATCGGATTATCCCAACCAGGTCAACAATGTGCTTTGTTTTCCTTTCATCTTCCGCGGTGCGCTTGATTGCGGCGCAACCACGATCAACGAGGAAATGAAGCTGGCGGCAGTCAAGGCGATTGCCGATCTGGCCAGGGCCGAGGGAGCTGATCTTGCACGACGAAGGCGGGCAGAAAGCGCCGCCAGCCTTCGGACCGGATTATCTCATCCCCTCGCCCTTTGACCAGCGGCTGATCATGCGCATTGCCCCGGCTGTCGCCAAGGCTGCCATGGAAAGCGGTGTTGCAACCCGTCCGATCACCGACTGGGACGCCTATAACGACAAGCTGACCCGGTTTGTTTTCCGCTCCGGCCTGATCATGAAGCCGATCATCGAAACGGCCCGCTCAAAGCTGAAACGACTGATTTATGCTGATGGCGAGGATGAGCGGGTACTGCGCGCAGCGCAGGTCGGTGTTGAGGAAAACACGTTTTTTCCTGTTCTGGTCGGGCGGCCGGAAGTGATCGAAGATCGGCTGATCCGAATTCGGCCTGCAATTGAAGCCGGGCAAGGATTTCGAAATCATCAATCCGCAAAGCGATCCGCGATACAACGATTATGTGGACCATTACATGGCACTTGCAGGGCGGCGCGGCACAACGCCTGAAACCGCGAGGCTGCTGGTGCGCACCAATACAACCGTGATCGCAGCGCTTGCACTGGACCGCGGCGATGCAGATGCGATGATCTGCGGGTCTGGAAGGCCGTTTCTCCCGCCATCTTGAATATGTCCGTCAGATCATCGGATTTGAAGAGGGTGTAACCGAACTTGCGGGTCTCAGTTTGCTTTTGACCCAGAATGAAGAGCTGTTTCTGACCGATACCCATGTGCGGGAAAATCCGACGGAAGATGAAATTGTCGCGACCACCCATCTGGCCGCTAGAGCGATGCTGCGCTTCGGCATTACCCCAAAGGCGGCCCTGCTTTCACTGTCGGATTTTGGTTCAAGAGACACTGAATTCGACCCTGAAAATGCGGCGTGCCGCCGATCGCCTTCATCATGAGGACCCGGACCTTGAAGTCGATGGCGAGATGCACGGTGACACTGCCCTTTCGCAGATTATCCGCGACAAGGTAATGCCGCTGTCCCGTCTGAAGGGCCATGCAAATCTGCTGGTCTTTCCAAATCTGGATGCTGCCAACATAACCTTGAGCGTTGCCAAGCAGATGACTGATGGTTTGCAGGTAGGCCCGATCTTGCTCGGGGCCGCCAAACCGGCGCATGTGCTCACGCCTGCAGTCACCTCGCGCGGTGTCTTCAACATCAGTGCGATTGCTGCGGTCGAAGCCATTCAAATGGATGAAGAGGGTTAAACCGGCATTTTTTGTTCACAGGCAGTTCATCTTCGAAACATTATGAAATCCCGAGTGGCCATATCCCTGCCGAATTTGCGGTATTTGGATAGGCTTCCTTAACGCTCTTTCGCTATTGTCGGCGAAGGGTATGGGAAATCACCAAGTTTGACGGCGTTTGTCACATGTGCCTGTCAGACGTTGTGTGACGATACGGGATAATCCGCCGAAATGGCCAGACACAGAATACAATCAACAGGCTATCGACTTGCCTATCAAAGGACTTCAAATCGCCATGAAATCCCGACACTTGTCTGGATGATCGGCATCGCTTCGCTTGTGTTCGTTATTCTGGCTGTCTCGACCAAGCCAACACTGGCACAAAGTGCCACCTGCCGCTCCCTGCAGGCACAGCTTGCGCAAATTGAAACCGGCCGCGGGGCTGCCCCCACACAGCAATTCCTTCGCTATGACCGCGCCGTCCGCGATCAGCAGGTTCAAATCGCAAAGACCGAACGCGCTGCACGTAAGAACGCCTGCCAGTACCGTAACAACAATCGATGCAACCGCATCAAGAACAGTCTCGCAAAAATGTACGCCAATCTCAATGCGCTGGAGCGGACCAGGGCCACATTCGCGCCGAGTGGCGGAACAAGTGCCGACAGGGCCATGATTATCCGATCAATGCGCCAGAACCGTTGCGGCGCGGAAGCCATAGAAGAGGTCCGGGCGGAACCGCAACAAGACAAGCGGCGCAGCCTCCTTGAGCAGATTTTCGGCTCGAAAACCTATTCTAGCAATGGTTTTGAGGAAGACCCTAATTCGCGAAGTCGTGTTCAGGGCGGCGGCACATTTCGCACGCTGTGCGTGCGGACCTGTGACGGCTATTATTTCCCGATAAGTTTTTCGACCACCAAGAACCATTTTGAAGATGATCTGAACAAGTGCCAACAAATGTGCCCAGGCACAGAGACCGCACTTTTCTATCATACCATGCCTGGCGGCGACGCGGAAACATCCATTTCCTATCGCACCGGTGAACCCTATTCCAGCCTGACGAATGCTTTCAGTTACCGAAAGAAAGTCGACAATCAATGCAGCTGCCGTGCCACCGACCTCCGGTATTCGAAGAAGTTGCAGGCTCGACGCAAAGGCCTCAAACCGAAATCAGCAAGCCCCCTGAACCGCAGCATGGCCACGCCCACCTTTCGCCTTGATATTGCCCTCGGTGAAGAAACGCTTCAAAGCATTGAAGGCGAAATGACTGTCGAGAAACTGGCCTCGATCGCCATTGGCGGAAGCGATAATGAAACCCGCAGCAATGGTGATATCAGGATAGTCGGGCCAGCGTTCTTTCCCGTCCAATAAGCGGCAGATAGAGCAGCCAGTTCCGGTCCGTGACTTTCGCCGGTCAACGCCTTGCGCAGCGGCATGAACAAGCCCTTTGCCCTTGCGCCCGGTAGTCTCCTTTACTGCATTAACCCAGGCGCTCCAGGTGGTTTCATCCCAAGGCTCGGGCAGGCAGGCGTTTGACCGCCTCAGCTGATGAAGTCGCGATCTTCGGCATCAATTACCGGCGTTGCGTTTTCGACCCGGTCCCACCAGAATGCCGCCTCGCGGCACTCTTTCGATATTGCCGCGAACAGCCAGCCAGAAGGCCTCGCCGCCACCAACGCCGCAGCATCGCAAGTCGTGTCCTGACCGCCGCATAGGCAAGTTCGTGAACCAGTTTGGCATTCAGGCCGTCAAGTTCGCGACATCAAACTTGGCGGCTGACTTGGTAATCGAGGCGATATCAAAGCGTTCGATCAGTCTTGCCATGTCCGCCACCGCTTCCACAGGCCCGGACGTGCCGATCAGGGTTGCCAGAGAAGCAACCGCCATGGGTTCATAACCGTCAGCGGCCAAGGACTGCAAGGAAAGGGAGCCGAGACGTTTCGAAAGCCCCTCGCCGCTTGCTGTCGTCAACAGATTGTGATGGCCGAAACCCGGCGGCATCAGCGCCCAAGGCCTTGAAAACCGCAATCTGCGCGCCGGTATTGGTGACGTGATCATCGCCGCGAATGATATGGCGTCACGCCCATTTCAATATCATCAACAACGCTGGGCAGCGTATAAAGCCAGGTTCCGTCCTCGCGCACCAGAACCGGATCGGACATGGAAGCGAGATCAACGGTCTGTTCGCCGCGCACCAGATCGTTCCAGTGCACTTCCGTGCGCTCCGGTTGAACGGATCATCCTCTGAAGTTCGGCAACAAAAAACGCCAATGGGGCTTGCGGCCTTCGGCCTCGAACCTAGCCAGATCCTCGTCGGAATATTTCAGGCCAGAGCGGTCATAGACCGGCGGGCGTGCCGCGCATGGCAAGACGCTTGCGCTGGCGGTCCAGTTCTTCAGGCGTTTCATAGCAGGCATAAAGAACGCCATCGGCCTTCAGTTTCTGCGTTGCCTTTTCATAGGCTGCAAACCGGGCCGACTGGCGCTCGATACGGTCCGGCGCGATGCCAAGCCATTGCAAATCCCGCTCGATGCCTTCGGCATATTCAACCTTTGAGCGGGCCTGATCCGTATCATCAAAGCGCAGAATGAAGGTGCCGCCATTTTGTCTGGCGATAAATCCAGTTCACCAGTGCCGTTCGGGCATTGCCGATATGGATGTTGCCGGTGGGAGAAGGTGCAAAGCGGACTACAGGGTTTGAATTGGATGTGTTGTTTTCAGTCATGAATCAGTTTCGGCCCGTTCGATCAGTTTGCGGCTTACAAACAGCATTATAAGGCTGGCCGCAAGGCAATAGAGCCCCATTACGAAAATCTGTGTGAGATAGGAAACCCCGAAATCAATCAACAGGCCGGATACGCCCGGTCCCATGGCGCTGGAAAACACCATGCAGGCGACGGTGATGGAACGAATGCCGCCCAGATGCGCTGTGCCGTAAATCTCCGGCCAGATGGCGCCAAACAGGGTTGAGGAAATGCCGTAGGAAAGGCCCAGCAACGCCATGAAAAGAAATATCCCGTACTGCATCGCTGACAAAGGCAAGGGCCATGCAGGCCAAGGCCAAGGGCAGAAGATAAAACGGCAAAATTCGCGCCGCGCCGAACCGGTCAACCAAATACACCGCAGATCAGCGCAAAGGTGATCGTCATGGCCGCCATGACGATAAAGGCGGAGGCAAAGGCAGTACATCCCAACCGCGAATCTCCAGCAAGATAAGCCTGATGAAAAAAGATGGTCGTGCCGATAAAGGCCGGTGCCAGCACACCGGCACAGCATGATCCAGAACAGCGGATCGCGAACCACTTCGGCCCGCGTCCAGTCTCTTTGCGGATCGTCTGATTTCCGGCAGGTCCGTCAGTCTTGGCTGGCGCTCGACGCGCATCAGGGCAAAGACGATCGGCAGGGCGACCAGAACCAGAAAGACCGCGGCCACATCGCCCAGGTATTGCGCCAGCCGAACCAAAGGAAAAGCGTCACCATGAGAATCGGCAGACAGCGCCTCGCCGGCCTGATGGCCGAGCGTAGCCAGCGAAACCGCCCTGCCCCTGTGGCCGGCATACCAGCGCCCCATGGCCGTCATGGAAGTGTGGGTCATCATGCCCTGCCCGAACAGGCGCAGCAGGTAAAGCGTCAGCCCAAGCAGCAGCATTGATGTGAAACCGACATGAACAAGCAGGCCAAGCGCCAGCATGGGCATGATGATCAAGGGCCGTCTTGGCAACCGACAGATGATCAACGATCCGTCCGAATTGCGGCAGGGTCAGCGCGCTGGCAAGGGTTGCGACCATGTAGAGGCTGCCCCATTCGCCATTGGTCAAGACCGTATTCAGCGCGGATTTCACCGCCGGAAAGCGAAATGAAAAACGTCTGGCCGAAGGACGAAAAAAAACACAGCAGGAAACCGCCGACGAGCCAGCGGGCATTTTCGCGGAGGAAGGAAAAATAGGAACGCATGAATTGCCTATACGCGAGACTATTTGTTGATCAAGCTGTTTGTTGTTGAATTCCCGCAGAGAAAGGGAGACAACGATCAAGGTCCCTCAAAAGCCAAAATGCACAAGGGTTTGCCGAAGCTCGCAAACGTTCCCCTTGGTCCGCCGATACATTTCCTGCGCTTTCGGCAACGTCGGAATCGGCACTCCCTCCAGTCTTGCCTGAAATGTGCCTCAACGCAGTCAAGGCGGTAAGCCTTAAGCCGATCAGAATTAGTCCTGTGTTGCCGATTGCCCGGCCCCGACCGCCTTGTCTTCGGTTTCCTCAGGAAATGTTGAAGTGTTCACGCGATGGTTTCCCTCCGTGGTTTGATCTGGTTTCCGGATTTTGAACATTATTGGGCGCACCCAGTGTTTTTCCTTCGGAAAATCACCTGTTGCGCTTTTTGCTGGTTCAAATCTTGTGCTTCACTCGCTGATCGCTCGCTCCCAATTAAAACCATCGGGCGATTTGAACTGTGCAAACACGGGACCCGGTCGCCTTGTCCTTTGGGCACTCGTGTACGGCCCTTCCGGGTCCCGCGCGGAGTTTTTGTAGTGTGGAGAGCTCTTCAGTACACTGTTCAGCTCCACCATCGAACTGATCCCCTTGGGAGTCGAACCCCGTCGGACCAGCGCTCCGCTGCTGTTTTTCCCTTCATCGACGGCGATATCAAATCCGGCGTTTGCGTGAAAACAGTGGGGAGAATGTAAGGGAAGATTCCGGAAGGGGGACAAATTCCTCCTAAACGCACAAAATGTTGGACTTGTAAGGCATTTTATCCTCCCAAAGGACCTCTTTCAGCCCTTGTTGAAAGTTAAGATTTGCCCATTGTTTTCGATTGCTGTTCTTGTATGTGGACCTATGCGCTTACAAAAATGGTTGTTACATTGTCCAAAAATGGCACTGTTGCCAGATGAGCTTGGACGCAGAAAAGATTCACATGATTGAAATTGAAAATTTTTGCGTGGCAACATCAACCTTGATTGGCATTCATACAAAAAATAGTCGAACTCTTTGGCATTTTAGCCATTCTTTTAGCTGTCATGATTTGGGGCCAGCCAGCACAGGCCCAAAATGTCGCCGGCCAGATTGAGCGCCAAAAGGGCACGGCAAGCCGTATTACGGCCACCGCCACCAGTAATCTGGCACAGGGCAGTCAGATCTTTGTGGGCGATGTTATCCGCACCGGTCCGGGCACTCGGCTTCTAATCGCTTTCGACGATGACTCAAAACTGACCTTGGGAGAGAATGCGCGCGTCATCATCGACCGGTTTGTTTATGCAGCGGATGGCAGTTCGAGTCAGACATTAGCAGTATTGGTCGGGGTATTCCGCTTTGTCTCTGGCAAAATCGGCAAGGCATCGCCTGATGACGTTGTGCTCTCAACACCAGTTGCAAACATTGGCATCCGCGGCACCACGTTTCTCGGTGGCGAGTTAACCGTTGGCATGCCGGTCGGACAGCAACGCTACGGCTTTCAGATCAATGAAGGCGCAATCGAGGTCATCTCGCCGGGTGGTTCTGTTGTGCTTGATGAAGCAGGTGAAGGCACGTTCCTTCCTCTCAACCAAGTTGCCGCGCCTACTGCCGCCCGTCAGTGGAGCGCCGAAGTAGCCGCTGAGGCAGAGGCCGCGCTGGCATTCTAGCAATCTAATGCAAGTGTCGGATCGATTTGATCAATTTCGATCGTTATTGATTGGCAATAAAAAACCCGGTCAAATGACCGGGTTTTAAAGCAGAATTATCGTTTTCCTTAGTAGCAGGTCTTGGTCTGCTGAGTGTGTTGATTTCCCCACTGGTCAATGGAAACGCTGCTCGCCATGGTGCAGTTTTGCGGACGGGGAGCTGGAGCGGTGTAAACGACCGGCTGGTGAAAAGCTGGCTGGTGAACAACCACCGTGTTGGGTCGGTTATTGTTTACAATCGCTCCGACGATGCCAAGACCGACGCCGACACCGATACCCTGAGCAAGCGGCTTTTTCCACCAGTTGTTACCTGCATGGGCTGCAGAAACGGTCATTGAGGAAACGGTTGCGAGGGTTGCGATTGCGATGACTGATTTTTTAAAAGTGTTCATTTTCTCTCTCCTTGTTTGATGATCAAGGAATAGGCCAACGCATCGGGCGCCGATGTGCAATGCGTCACAAAGGCAACCATCTTGATTTTTCGGAAATGACCATGATCGCATTTTTGCGGGACCACCCCATAATCTTAAAAGTCCGCATGGCAGCCATTTGTTCAACAGACAGCCGACGTCCAGCCACTTGAACAGCACAAACCTTTGCCCCATTGAACAACATCGTGCGGCATGCGATACTTGCCGAGAGGAACCCGAAAGATGCGGTCAAACAAGTGTTAAACCTCCGTAAACGGTGGTGGGAGCAGATTGACCCATGCGCATGATTCCAACCCATTTTGTACTCTTTGCTGCCTTTACGGGCTTGTCCATGGCCTCGCCATCAGTTGCCAATGCAGCCTGCGCAATTTCAGTCGGCAAGGGGGAAGGCCCGAGCCAGTCGCGGGCCGTGCGTCTCGCAAGGCAGGACGCCAGGCAAAAGGCCGGCAATATTCGCCCTGACAATGCAAGCTATTCAGAGCCAATGTGCTTTGTGGCTGATGATTTCAAAAAAGGTGTCGCGACTTATGGATGTGAAGTCGAATATTCCTATTGCACCACACCTAAACTGCCTGGTGCCGGATCCGGCAAGGGCAAGCAGAAGGCTGGAAAAGTCCGTGACGGGTCGGGCGGATACTCACAACTTGCAAAAGGCCGGATCGCACTTGGACATCCCCATTGGGGCGCTCACCGAAAACACCACAACCGGCAAAGCGGCAAATGGCACGGTTCGATTCAAGCAGGTGCCTGGGGCAGAACACGGACAGAGGTGAGTTGCCTTCGTTTCAACGCCAGCGCCTCCGGGCGTACTGTCGAACAGGCCACCGGTCTTTTAAGCGGCGCGCTGATCAAGTCCATGGCCGCCAATATCGGCGGTGGGTTTCAGCACGGAAAAGTCGAGATGACCGGGCCAAGCTGCAGCCAGACCGGCAGTCACAAGGTCACGTGCGACCAGACAGCGCGCTATTGTTTCTAGGGCAGTGTTTGTCGTCAGGAAAAAATTTCGAAAGGCCAGGATCGTCAGAACAAACGCCTAGGCGGTTTTTCTGGCGCGGGCACAGAGCTCTGCAAAATCCGAAACACGGCCCCTGCCCTGTTCCTTCGAATTGTAAAGCGCGCGATCAGCTGCGTTGTACAACTGTCTCGAATCGCGACCATCCTTGGGCGCAAAGGCAATGCCGACACTGGCGCTAATCTGCAATTGGCTGCCGCCGAAAAATACCGGAAGACAGGCATCCTCAATCATGGATTCAGCGAGCCATTTGACTTCATCACGATTTTCATAGGTGTGGATCAGCGCAACAAATTCATCACCACCAATCCTTGCCACAAGACCCTTGTCACCAACACGGTCGCGGAACCGTTCGGCGACTTCCATGAGAACGGCGTCTCCCGCTTGATGCCCATGGGTGTCATTAACCGTCTTGAACTTGTCCAGATCAACGCAAAGCACTGCGAATTCCCTGGTCCGCAGTCGCTCAAAGGCATCATCAAGAGCCTGATCGAAATACTGGCGGTTGGCGAGTTTTGTCATGGAATCATGATTGGCAAGGAACCGGTTTTCTATTTCGCTGGCGGACAATGCGCTCAGTGTTTTGAAGTGGCGTGTAACAATAAACCCAAGCAAGAGACAGAGGGAAAGACTTAGGCCGAGCGCAAAGGGCGCAACATTGGCGAGGATTTCCGACCTTGGATCTCGTGGTTGCCAATTAAAATTGAGCGGACCGGCCGCACCATTGTTTGGCAGTGCAATAGATGAACCAGCAGGGTTTTGTCCTGCCCACCTGATTGAGGGTGCGATGAGATCCAGTCGTTTCCCCACATTTTTCAGCATGGATTCGCTGACCACTCTGGAAGAAAGCATGACAGTGATTTCATCATCCTTTAGTGCGCGCCGCATTTCCTCGGGGATGATGACCTGGGAAACAATCAGGTGAGGCACATCATTTACCAGGCGAAAGGCGACTGCCTGTATCGGTGGCACAAGCGCACCGGCAGGCGGGCGCACGAAATAGCCTCTTCTGGTCTTTATCGCCGATTCAAGGAATTTTTCACGCGCGGTTTCAATCATATCACGGCTGGCATCAACCAGCGGCAAGCTTTTGACGGATGTTGTTACTTGATCACCAAGTGATGCGAGGGTGATTTTATTGGCAAGATCAACGAACACGACTTCAGAAAAATCAAAATCAGATACCAGCCAGCCCGCAATATTTTCCTCAGCAAACCCTACACTGGGCTGATCGCGCTTGACCAATGCATCAACGGCATCGTCCCAGTATGAGATTTCCTGCTGGTCATGGATAAAATCCTCAACCAAACGGTCGATCTCAAGGCGTGCCATTGTTGTTTCCGATTTCAGCGAGAAACGATTGGCTTCCAATGTCGCCATATGAACGACTAATGCCACTGTAGCCAGAAACAGACATCCAATCAGTGCTGCGGCCCAGTAGAGACCGCGACCAAATCCGAAGCGATTTTCATTTATCATGTAGTGCCCCCGGCTACTGTTCTTTTTCAAAAAGACTAGCCGGGAAGTCTGAAAATCAGATTTAGCATAGTGGTTAAGACGGCGATAACAGTCATGGCCATAGCGCCATACGGGAAGAACCAATGTGACGCAAAATAGGAAACTTCCGTTAACCAACAGTTTTTACGGCCTTTTTATGTATTTCTGTCAAACTTTAGGCTAGCGCCCTTTCGCCCCGGCACAAAAGATGAAAAAAAGAAAAACAGATAAATCGCCACCAATGCTCATGTTCAATACCGTTCTGTTCGGAACGGGAGCGGGCCTGGTTATCTATGCCTGGATACTGCAAATCCATGCGGCGCAGCTCAGTGATAATCTACTCTCCGGAGATCTGGACCAATTCCGAGCGGTTGTTCATCGCAACGATCACCATCCTGCTGGCCGGTTTTTTCCATTCGCTGACCGTTCTTTATCCGGCCATCAAGTCGAATGAAATCAGAACGGAAGCTGGCTACCGCCGCGCGTCACACGACTTGAAAACCTTGCCATGTATGACGGGCTGACCGGTATTCACAACCGGCGCTTTCTTTGACGAGGCGCTGTTGCCTATCTTGAGGAATTCCGGAAAACCGGCGCCCAGTTCGGCCTTCTGCTGATTGACATTGACTTTTTCAAATCGATCAATGACGAGCATGGTCATGACGCCGGGGACATGGTTCTGAAGGAAATTGCCCAATGCATTGCCGGTCTGGCGCGTGAACATGATATTGTGGCGCGCATTGGCGGCGAGGAATTCGCGATCATAGCGCCCTATGCCAACCAGAGGGATCTGGAATCCATTGGGCAGCGCTATCGCGCCACGATCGAGAAACTAACCCTGAAAATCGACAATATCCGGCTTAAAACAACTGTCTCCATCGGTGTTTCCGGCAACAGGAATGCAGCAACCGCCAACGAGATGTTCAAGGCTGCCGACAGGCATTTGTATGAGGCAAAACGAAACGGGCCGCAACCAGGTCAGTGTCGCCCATCTGGAAACAGGCCGCAAGCCGGGACTGTTATCCCCTGTCCCGGTACCGGTTCGTGATCGGATAGCGCCGGTCGCGGCCGAAATTCTTGCGGGTGATCTTTACGCCCGGCGCTGACTGGCGGCGCTTGTATTCGGCGATATAAAGCAGATGCTCGATGCGGTGCACCGTTGCCTCGTCATGGCCCTTGCGCGACGATCTCCTCGGTCGACATTTCCTTTTCCACCAGGCATTCGAGAATATCATCGAGCACCGGATAAGGCGGCAGCGAATCCTGATCGGTCTGGTCGGGGCGCAATTCGGCCGATGGTGCCTTGTCGATGATGTTTTGCGGGATCACCATGCCGGTCGGGCCCTTGCAGTCAGGCGGGCAATGGCGAATTGCGCCAGTCGGACAGCTTGTAGACCTGCATCTTGTAGAGGTCCTTGATCGGATTGTAGCCGCCATTCATGTCGCCATAGAGCGTTGCATAGCCGACCGACATTTCCGACTTGTTGCCGGTGGTCACCACCATGGAGCCGAACTTGTTGGAGATCGCCATCAGGATGACGCCCCTCGCCCGCGACTGCAGGTTTTCCTCGGTCACGCCCTCATCGGTGCCGTCAAAGGCAGCCTTCAGCGCCTTGTTGAAGCCTTTGACCGGCTCTTCGATCGGAATGACCTCATAGCGCACGCCGAGCACCTTTGCGCAGTCCTCGGCATCCTTGAGGCTGTCTTTCGAAGTGTATTTATAGGGCATCATGATGCAGCGCACGCGCTCTTCGCCCAGCGCATCGACGCTCATGGCCGCGCAAATGGCCGAATCGATGCCGCCGGAAAGGCCCAGCACCACGTTCTTGAAGCCGTTCTTGTTGACGTAGTCGCGCAGGCCCATCACGCAGGCGCGCCAGTCGGCCTCATCATCGCTCAGGCAATTGCGCGCCGTGGCGCCTGCATCGCAATGCCAGCCGTTCTTGCCGCGGCGCCAGGTGGTGGTGATGCACATTGTTCCTCGAACTGGTTCATCTGCAGAACCAGTTTCTTGTCGGCATTGATGACGAAGGAACCGCCATCGAACATCAATTCGTCCTGCCCGCCCATCTGGTTGGCATAAACCATCGGCAGACCGCTTTCGATCACCTGTCTGATGACGACCTGATGGCGGATATCCATCTTGCCGCGATAATAGGGCGAGCCATTGGGCGACAGCAGGATTTCCGCGCCGCTTTCGGCCAGCGTTTCGCAAACGCCCATATCGCCCCAGATATCCTCGCAAATCGGGAATGCCAAGGCGAACGCCGCGAAAATTCACCGGGCCGGGCATCGGGCCCGGCGTCAAACACGCGTTTTTCGTCGAACTCGCCGTAATTGGGCAGATCGACCTTGAAGCGCCAGGTCTGCACCTTGCCGTCATCGAGCACTGCAGCAGCGTTATAAACCTTGTGGCCATCGGCCCTGTCTTCAGCATAGGGCGAACCGATAATCACGCCCGGTCCGCCATCGGCGGTATCTTTTGCAAGTTCCTCCACAGCCTCCATGCAGTCCTTCAAGAAAGCCGGCTTTCGAACCAGATCCTCCGGCGGATAGCCGGAAATGAACAGTTCGGTGAAAAACACGAGATCGGCCTTTGAGCGGGCGGCATCGGCCCGCGCCTCGCGTGCAAGGGCAAGATTGCCCTTGATATCGCCCATGATCGGATTGAGTTGCGCGATGGCGATGCGGAGTGTGTCAGGTGCTTTGGTCATGGTTTTCTGTTAGCCGGGAAAACAGAAGCTGAACAGGCTCAAAAGTTTGCTGAATATTCCATTCAGACTGTGTTCAGACAGAATTTGCAAAAGTGACCTCATCAAATACGGAGCGGCACGGAATAAACTCGCCGATAACAGGTTTCAGCCAACCAGCGGAGGTCCAAATGACCCTGAAGAACAAAACCACGAAGTCCATTGCCCTCGCCCTTGCCACCACTTTTGCGTTTACCGCAATCATCCCAATGACTGCCGCTCAGGCCCACCCGCGCAATAGCCCAAACCATGGCGGCTCTGGAAAAATCATCAAACAGCCGGTGTCAAGAAGCACGTTTAAGTCAGAGGCCACCGCAATCATCATCACAATGGTGGCAAGGCTCTCGCTGCAGGTATTGCCGGTGTGGCTATAGGCGCAATCATTGCCAATCAGGTTACACGCCCGCGTGTAACCTATGTCCAGCCCCGCCCGATCTATGTGGCTCCACAGCCTGTTTATGTGGCTCCACAGCCGGTTTATGTGGCTCCACAGCCGGTTTATCGCGAACCCTATGTTGAACGCCGCCCACTGAACCAGGGTTACAGCAGCGGACCACAGGTCATCCGTTACGAAGATGAGGTTTCTGCAAGTTACGAGCCGTGGACACCCGAATGGGCTGACTGGTGTGACAACAAATACCGCTCCTTCAACCCCAGCACCGGCACTTTCCGGGGCTATGATGGAAGAGATCATTTCTGCGTGGTCAAGTAACCGTCTGACCGTATTCCCCGAGAGGGAGGTCCTTCGGTCAAACGTTAGCCTCACAGGATGATGAAAACCCGGCTCCCCCAACAGGGCCGGGTTTTTCTTTGCCTGAAAACGGGGATACGCTATCCTGAAATGTACCGTTCCATGAACCGGAGGCCGTTTCATCATGGAATACGCAATTCGAGGTTCGGTTCTGGCAGGAGCCCTGATTATTGCGGCGTTCGTGATGCCGAAAATGATCAAAACGGCTCGTCCGCAACAGCATGTCTCGGTTGAACTGGCACTGGCGGCCGGTATGACCATAAACGGACTGGCAATCACCGGAACAAGCCCCAGTCTTTACGGGTATTACCGCTCAAGGGTAATTGGCGGACCATCCGCTTTCGTGATTTCAGTTGATGGGTTTGAGGATTTTCAAACCGCCATGCAATTGAAACTGATACGCGAACTCACTTTCAGCGCCTCGCTTGACACAAAAGCGAAGGCTGATGCACTAAATCAGCCCCGTTAAAATACCACGCCAGTGGCCGGACATGAGAGGAAATGCACTTGGACCAACTCGCATTTTCGACGTTCGGACGCTACTGTTTACAAAATGATTCGTGATAATGCGGCCGAGACCAGAACGACAATGGATAATACGAACGACCTCTTTTCAAATAACGGGAACGAGCCGGACAAACCTGTCCCGGCAGAAAAGCCTGTAAGAAAGCCAAACCGCCGGCACCCGCCAGCGGCGATGACTATGGTGCAGATTCCATTTCTGTTCTTGAAGGACTTGAGCCGGTCCGCAAGCGGCCTGGCATGTATATCGGCGGCACCGACGACAAGGCGATGCATCATCTTTTTGCCGAGGTGATCGACAACTCGATGGATGAGGCCGTTGCCGGTCATGCCTCCTGGATTGAGGTCGAACTGGATGCGGAAGGCTATCTTTCCGTCACCGATAACGGGCGCGGCATCCCGGTCGATCCCCATCCCAAATTCAAGGACAAGTCAACCGTCGAAGTGGTCATGACGATCCTGCATGCCGGCGGCAAATTTGACGGCAAGGCCTATGAGACATCCGGCGGCCTGCACGGCGTTGGCGTTTCCGTGGTCAATGCCCTGTCCGAGCATGTGATCGTCGAGGTTGCCAGAAACCGCACACTTTATGTGCAGGAATTTTCACGCGGCATTCCGCAGGGCAAACTGAAGGAAGCCGGCGAAGTTCACAACCGGCGCGGCACAAAGGTCCGCTTCAAGCCGGATCACGAAATTTTCGGCAAGGGCTGCAAGTTCTCCCCTGCCCGGCTTTTCAAGATGGCGCGCTCAAAGGCCTATCTGTTTCGGCGGCGTTGAAATCCGCTGGACCTGCGATCCCTCGCTTATCCCTGAAAAAGATGAAACGCCGCCAAAGGCGACATTTCATTTTCCCGGCGGCTTGCGAGACTATCTGCAAGAATCGATCGGCAACCAGCACAAGGTGACGCCCGAACCGTTTGCCGGAAAATCCGACAATACCGGCAGGAACGGATCCCTTGAATGGGCTGTAACCTGGTATGGCGATGACGGCTTCGTAAACTCCTACTGCAACACGATCCCGACCCCTGAAGGCGGCACCCATGAAGCGGGTTTCCGCATCGCGCTGACACGCGGCCTCAAGCAATATGGCGAAATGATCGGCAACAAGAAGGTTGCGATGATCACCACCGACGACGTGATGACCTCCGCTGCCGCCATGCTTTCGGTCTTTGTTCGCGAGCCGGAATTTGTCGGCCAGACCAAGGACAAGCTGGCGACCGTTGAAGCCCAGAAAATCGTTGAACAGGCAATCCGTGACCCGTTCGACCACTGGCTTGCCGCCTCGCCTGCACAGGCCTCCAAATTGCTGGAATGGGTGATCGACCGCGCTGACGAACGCATGCGCCGGCGCAAGGAAAAGGAAATCAACCGCAAGAGCGCGACCCGCAAACTGCGCCTGCCCGGCAAGCTGGCCGATTGCTCCGCCAATGCCACGGGCGGCACGGAACTTGTTCATCGTCGAGGGTGACTCGGCCGGCGGCTCCGCCAAACAGGCGCGCAACCGGGTCAATCAGGCGATCCTGCCCTTGCGCGGCAAGATCCTGAATGTTGGCTCGGCGAGCCGCGAAAAACTTGCCGCCAACCAGCAGATTTCCGACCTCATTCAGGCGCTTGGCTGCGGCACGCGGTCGAAATATCGTGAGGATGATCTGCGCTATGACCGGGTCATCATCATGACCGATGCGGATGTGGACGGTGCGCATATTGCCTCCCTGCTGATCACATTCTTCTATCAGGAAATGCCGGAGATCATTCGAGGCGGCCATCTTTACATGGCGGTGCCGCCGCTATTCAAAATCGCCCAGGGCGGCAAGTCAGCCTATGCACGGGACGAGGCGCACCGGCAGGAATTGCTGGAAACCGAATTCAATGGACGCGGCAAGATCGATATCACCCGCTTCAAGGGCCTTGGCGAAATGATGCCCGCACAATTGAAAGAAACAACCATGGACCCGAAAAAGCGGACCCTGTCTGCGTATCGAGGTCAAGGAAGCCGATGAGCTTTCAACGCAAAAATCCGTCGATCAACTGATGGGCAACAAGCCGGAAGCGCGTTTTCAGTTCATTCAGGAAAACGCCGAATTTGCGGGCGATGAATTGCTGGATGTGTAAGCTGTCGAAATAGCCCGTTATTCCGGCTTGCTGATAACCAGATCCGGTGCCGGCTCCAGCAATTGCACGATAAAGCTTTCAAACGTCGTTGATGTCATGGTCGTTTCCAGGCGCGGAACATAGCCGGTTTCAGGATTGACCCAGAACTTGTCGTGAATATCTGCATTGAAGCTGCCGAGCATTTTGTAATCAGCTTCCACTACCTCATGCATGACGCCGTCCAGTTCTTCCTCACTGCAAACAGCGTTTTCAACGGTCTTGGCCCGCTCCTTCAGCGACTTGTCATGGGCCGCGTTCTGTTCCTCCATTTCCCGAACCTTCTGCCAGGATTTACCACCGTCCAGCGAGGAATAGAGAACGTTGTCGACTGCCATGGAAAACATGCCGTTGGCAGGCTCGATCATCTCGCTACGCCAATTGCCCTTGCCGTCCTGAAAGTTCCAGTTGACCGTCTTTGCGCCGCCCTTGATTGCCTGGGTAACGTGGATTTTGGTAGGCTCACTGGTGGTGCGGTCCGTCATGAGGCGGATGAATTTTTCTTCGCAGGTCTCTGCGAAGGCGGCGGGTGCAGCGACAGCTGTCAAAATCATGGCAACGTAGAAGGTTTTCATGTCGTGATCCAATCCGTTTGGTGGGGCTTGGCCTGCAATTTTACAGGCGGAGTTGGTTCACTGATATCTCACCATCAAAACCGTTGGTGTGACAAGTGTCACTAAGCACTTTCGGTCAATAAAAAACCGGCCGCCATTGGCAACCGGTTTCGCAGTTCTGTGACCAGAAAGCCCTTTTACATGGCGGGCATGATCACCTTGTCAATCACATGGATCACACCATTGTCGGCAGCAATGTCAGCGGAAACGACCTTGGCATCATTGACCATCGGGCCGTTATCAAGATCGATCTTGACTTCGCCACCCTGAACCGTTGTTGCCATCATGTCGTCCTTGAGATCCGTCGACATGACCTTTCCCGCGATAACGTGATAGGTCAGGATTGCTGTCAGCTTGTCCTTGTTTTCGGGCTTCAGCAGATCTTCAACAGTGCCGGCCGGCAGAGCGGCAAAAGCTTCATCTGTTGGGGCGAATACGGTGAATGGCCCCTCGCCTTTCAGTGTTTCAACCAGACCGGCTGCCTGAACCGCTGCGACCAGGGTATTGAAAGAACCTGCACTCACTGCCGTATCGACAATATCTGCGGCCCTGGCCGAAGTCGAAATTGACAATGCGAGTGCTGATCCTGCCAGAAGTTTTGCAAATTTCATTTTGATTTCCTCTCTGTTGAACTGTTAATGCCCAACCCGAAGAAGAGACGTTGCGCCAGCGGCAAGAGTTTCAGAATTCCTGTTGAACAAATGTTTCAATCAGATACAGAATTTCAGATGCAAAAAGGTGGTTCGAGTATTGAAATCTCAGTTGCGCGCCTAACGCAAGCGGGGCAAACCGCGAACTGAAACTGTCGGGTCAACGTAACCTGCGGCCTTGTCCAGTTGACTTGTGCGCCCGCTTGAGCCTATGTCACGACATTAAATGCTGCATAGCGGCATATGCGGAACAACGGAGATAACGGCCAAGGTGGCCAATCAGGGGAAACGGCGATGCCATGGCCACCCGAAATATATTCCAGTTCACGCAATAGAAAGAACATCACAACACATGACATTTGACGCGCTCGGACTGAGCAAAAAAGTACTTAAAGCGGTAGAAGCATCCGGCTACACCGATCCCTACTCCCATTCAGGAACAGGCAATTCCCCATGTGCTGCAACGGCGCGATGTGCTGGGCATTGCCCAAACCGGCACAGGCAAGACGGCAAGTTTTGTTCTGCCGATGCTTTCCATGCTGGAAAAAGGCCGCGCACGGGCAAGAATGCCGCGCACGCTGATCCTTGAGCCGACCCGCGAACTGGCGACGCAGGTTCACGAGAATTTCGAGAAATACGGTATCAACCACAAGCTTTCCGTTGCCCTGCTGATTGGCGGCGTTTCCTTTGCCGAGCAGAACAAGATCCTGGATCGCGGCGCCGATGTGCTGATTGCAACGCCCGGCCGTCTGCTCGATCATTTCGAGCGCGGACGCCTGCTGATGACCGGCGTTGAACTGCTGGTCATTGACGAAGCCGACCGGATGCTGGACATGGGCTTTATTCCCGACATCGAGAAAATCGTGCAAATGGTGCCGTTTACGCGCCAGACGCTGTTTCTTCTCGGCAACCATGCCGCCGGAAATCGACCAACTGGCCCAGAAGTTTCTGCAGAACCCGGTTTCGGTCGAGGTTTCAAAACCTGCTTCGGCCTCGGCAACCATTACCCAGCGGGCTGTTGCCTCTTCGCCGGTTGATTATGAAAAACGCGCCACGCTGCGCGACACTGATTGACGATGCGGTTGATCTCAACAATGCGATCATCTTCTGCAACCGCAAGTTGGATGTCGGCAATTTGTGGAAATCGCTGGACCGGCATGGTTACAGCGTCGGCGCCCTGCATGGCGACATGGACCAGACCAGCCGTACAGCGACGCTGAAAGCCTTCAAGGACAACAAGATCAAGCTGCTGGTTGCCTCTGATGTGGCCGCACGCGGACTTGATATTCCCGATGTGTCCCATGTTTTCAACTATGATGTGGCCGTTCATGCGGAAGACTATGTGCACCGTATTGGCCGAACCGGCCGCGCCGGACGCAAGGGCGCTGCGTTCATGATCGTTACTCCGCTGGATCAAAAAGGCTTTGAAGCGATTGAAGTCGCTGATTGGCGAAGAAATCGAGTGGGACGGCGACAAAGTCGAATGGAATGCAAGAGCCAGCCGCAGAGGCAAGCCAGCGGGCAAATCCGGCAGCAGGACAGCGCATCGACCCAGGGGGCCAAAGGCCGCGGAAAGGATGAGCCTGCCAAAACCGCGTCGCATGCAAGACAGACCGAAGCCGGACAGAACTCCGAGACCAGGCTGACAGCAGTGACGGCGAAGCCAAGCCAAGTCGTCACAACGAAAAGCGTCCGATATCAACCGTGCGACAACAAGGCCGCAGCGAAGCCTGAACGCAAGAATGAAATCAGTTCCAAAGGCAGAGGCCGCAGGATGACGGCCAGAAGGACCTGATCACCACGGACGACGGTCACGCCTTTGGCGGCGAAGAGCACGTTCCGGCATTTCTGCGATAAAGCCGACTTTCGCATTTTGAACACTAATCGCATCTGAATTTGCGCTGTTTGGGCGGTTTTCGCTCATCGGCGCGGATCGCGACGTCAAAGGCCTTTTCAGCCCATGTTTGCAGTTCGTCCGGATCATCGGCCAGGCGTTCGGGCATATACCAGTAGTTCATGCTTTTCTTGCCGCCGCGTTTGTCTTCATAATACCAGGCTTCACAGCCTTCGGCTTCAAAATCCGGAATGGTTTCGGCGTCAGCCTTGAGAGCTATCTTTGCCATCATCCAGAGCCAGTGCATACATCAGACCATGGCGAAACACTCCCGCACCGCCGAACATGCGCCTTGCATGGCTGCCGGAAAGCACCTGAAACAACTCCTCCAGATAATCCGTGAATTCCTTCGATAAGTGCCAAGACTTAACCCTCCATCAGGGACTGATCCCAAAACATGGCCTCGATCTTGTGGCCGTCGGGATCGCGCAAGAAACAGCCATAATAGGGTTCGCCGTAATGCGGGCGCGGACCCGGTTCACCGTCAGGTGATGCGCCAACGTGCAATGGCTGCGTCCCAGAAGTCATGCACTGCCTCTCTTGAAGGCGCAAGAAAGGCAAAGTGAACGCCATTGGCTGTTTCTGCCGGCTTTTCGTTATGGGGAGTATTTATCCAGAACTCGGGAAACTCCTTGCCATAAGCAATCGCGAAAGCTCCTTCCGGCAATTCGGGTTCGAAAACACGCTTTGCGCCGATCGTCGGCATGACAGCATCATAAAATCTTGCTGAGCGTTCGAAATCATTCGTCCCGATGGAAACATGGGACATGATGGACGGGTTTTCCATGGACATTCCTCCATTCATTGCAGGAATGAAATCTGCTCCAGCATTGGTTGAAGGTCAATCGCATCTGCCAGCGCTCCTGACAATGCGGTGTCAGCAGATATTCTCCTTGCAGCGAGTTTGGATTATTTTCGCGAACGAAAGGGATGCAGAAACAGCGCGGAACCTGAAAAACGCTCAGGTTTTTCGGCTAAAGGAAGTCCCATGACCAGATCGCGTTCACCGGTCGCAGGATGGTCCACATAAGTGCCAAACAGCCTGTCCCAAATCGTCAGCACCATCCCGAAATTGGAATTGCCCTCGCGCATTTCCACGGAGTGATGGGTTCGGTGCATATCCGGGGTTACCATGACCCAGCGCAACACACGGTCAACCGGCCCTGGAAGACGCAAATCTGCATGGGCGAAAGCGGCATGAACAGCGGCGATAACTCCGTACAAAACGATAACCAACAGCGGCAGGCCAAGCAGCACCGCGAAAAAGAGGTGCACGCTGGCGCTCAACAACGTGCCAAGAGGATGCTGCAGCAAGGCAGATATTGCACTGACATTTTCATCGGAATGATGAACCGAATGAAGGCGCCATAAAACGGTGAGCTTGTGTGAAACCCAGTGGATCGCATATGCAAGAAAATCCATGAACAGGAAGGTGCCGACAAAAAGCACCCAGTCAGGCACATTGGCCCGAGATACATCCATTATCTGGAACCCAAGAACGAAGCGGATCACATCATTCTGGCCGTAGGCGAAAAACAGGAAGGAAACGCCTGCCGACAAGAGTGCTATTACCGAAATGGCCCGCAACCTCCCACGCCTTGCCGGACGTTTTGAAATCGCCGGAAACATCCTTTCCAGCGGTAAAATGATGGCTATCGCAGCTATGGTGATGATGAACAGGCTGAACCCTTGCAGGATGTATCCCCAATCAACCATCACTTCCCTCTTTCAGGATACAATATGCTTCACGATAATTTCCGAACCACCAGAACCCGGCAGTAGATCACTCCGGTTCGGGAACGAACACCGAGTCCCAATTCGAGTTTATTTAAGGAGACAAATATTAGCGGCAGGGCAATTGATTTGTGGAGGCCGACCAACCAACACCCTCCTCTTTTTCTTTATCACCTTGGTCTTTGGCGCAGCCGGTTCACCAAACAGGTTCAGGCCAGCATAGGGATCAAACGTGCCATCCAGTCCAAGATTGAAACCGCCCTCAACATTGGTTCCCTGAACGCCGGCTGAAAACATCGGCTGGTTTGAACCAAAATTAAAGCCGACGCCTGCCTGGCCAAGATAATCACGGTTACCGGAAAGGCCGAGCACCCTCACCTTTGGTTTGAACTGGTTGGCTCCTGACAACGGTATCGCGATATCGCCCTGTACACCTGTCACATCCGAATTCTTGTCCGTGTTGGTGTTTCTGACACCACCAACGATTTCAGGCGCCATATCGCCGAAACTGAAACGAAGACCGATGGAAAAAATTGTTTCCTCATTGTCCTTTTCAACGGTCTTTTTGGTCGTAATTGTCTTAAAAATCGGAGAAGGAAGGGACATTCCTGCCTGAGCGGTGATCGTCAGACAAAGCGAAGCGGCTGCGGAAAACAAAAGACCAAAAACACGCATAACAACCCCGGGGCGAAAGAGCGGAAAAATGTGAGAAATTAACTTTTTGTTAATAAATCAGCTATTTCGCCAGGGTCAAGTAGTCAGCTTTCGTAACTACCTGTTTTTATATGGAAATCGTTAATGCCAAGGATTTGCTGCAACCATAGTGACACTGTTGTAACAGGTGTCGCCTGAAATTAATCCTCATGGTTGCGCTCGCTGTTGGTGATCCACCGAAGTGGCGGCCAGCAGAAAACCGGCATTGTAGCCGACTTCTTACCGGCCAGCCTGAATTTCCCGCTCGCGCAGCATTTCGGGTGTCATTTCGGCGGGCTTCAATTCGACGCTTTCACCGCAACCGCAGGCCGAAGTCTGGTTTGGATTGTTGAAGACAAAGCCGGTCTTCAGCTTGGTCACTTCAAAGCCGAGTTCGGTTCCGAGCAGAAAGAGAACCGCCTTGGGATCAACATAAGACCGTGCCGGAAGCAGTGACCACCTTGTCGTCAGCCGCATTGGGTTCGGTCACCAGATCGACCGTGTATTCCATGCCGGCGCAACCGGCATTCTTCACGCCAATGCGGATGCCCTTGTGCATCGGGGTTCTTGGCCATGATTTCGGCAAGGCGCTTTTGCGCGGCTTCATTGACGGTGATGACTTCAAAAGCCATTTTCATGCTCCAATTCTCGCAGGTTAAAGGCCCGCGGACGGATTTGAGTATGCTAAAACAGTCCGACTGCGATCTGCGCTTCTTCGCTCATGCGGTCCGGGGTCCAGGGCGGATCGAACACCAGTTCACCTCCACATCCATGACGCCTTCAACGGTGGCAATGGCATCGCGCACCCAGATCGGCATTTCACCGGCAACCGGGCAGCCAGGGGCGGTCAGCGTCATGTCGACCTTGACGGTGCGGTCATCCTCGATATCGACCTTGTAGATCAGGCCGAGCTCATAAATGTCGGCCGGTATTTCCGGATCATAGACGGTCTTGAGCGCGGCAACGATATCCGTCGTCATGCGCTCCAGTTCCTCCGGCGTAAAGGCGCTGGCGGAAAACGCGGCAGCATTGGGGCCATCGTGCAGCGGGGCTTTCGTGTCAGGCTGCGGTATTTCGCATCGTGTCATCATCTCATTGGATCCAATTGTCGCTCAGGTAAAGAACTTTCGCGCCTTTTCAAGGGCCTCGACCAATACGTCCACTTCAGCTCGGGTATTATACATGCCGAATGAGGCGCGGCATGTGGAAGTCACACCGAAACGCTGCATCAGCGGCTGGGCGCAATGGGTCCCTGCCCTGACCGCCACCCCTGCCCGGTCGATCACCATCGAAACATCATGGGCGTGAATGCCCTGCAAGTTCAAACGAGAAAATCGCGCCCTTGTCCGGCGTGTTGCCGAAAATTCGCAGCGAATTGATCTTGGACAAGTTGCTCATGGGCATAGTCGCGCAGATCGTTTTCATGGGCAAGGATTGCTTCGCGGCCAATGCCATCCATGTAGTCGAGCGCGGCGCCAAGACCAATTGCCTGGGCAATCGGCGGTGTTCCGGCCTCGAAACGATGCGGCGGATCGGCGTAGGTGACCTCATCCTCGGTCACATCGAGGATCATCTCGCCGCCGCCCTTGAAGGGCTGCATGGATTTCAGGATGTTCCATCTTGCCATACAAGCGCGCCAATGCCTGACGGGCCGTAAAACTTGTGGCCGGTGATCGCGTAAAAATCGACATCAAGGTCCTGCACATCGACCGGCAGGTGCACAGCACCCTGGCTGCCATCGGCCATGACCAGCGCCCCTTGTCATGGGCAATGCGGGTCACTTCCTTCATCGGCACAATGGTGCCCAGAACATTGGACATATGGGTGATCGCAACGAGTTTGGTGCGCTTGGTGAAAGCCGCCTCGATATTTTTCCAGTGAAAGGCTGCCATCATCCTCCACCGGCACCCAGACCAGTTTGACGCCCATGCGCTCGCGCAGGAAATGCCAGGGCACGATGTTGGAATGGTGCTCCATCTGGGTGAGGATGATTTCATCGCCCGCCTTGAGGTGCTTCATCGCCCAGCCATAGGCGACCAGATTGATCGCGTCCGTGGTGCCGGAGGTGAAGACGATCTCGTCGACGACTTGGCGCGTTGAGAAAACGGCGAACGGTCTCGCGCGCCTTTTCATAGGCATCGGTCGTGGCATTGGACAGAAAATGCAGCCCGCGATGCACATTGGCATATTCGTGGGAATAGACGTGGCTGACCGCATCAATCACCGCCTTCGGCTTTTGCGCCGATGCGCCATTGTCGAGATAGACCAGCGGCTTGCCGTGGACTTCACGCGACAGGATCGGGAAATCGGCGCGGATCGCGTTGATGTCGTAGACAGGCTTATCCATTGATGATCCAGCCAGTTCTTCTATGCCGGCGCGATCAGAGCGGCATCGCCCAGTATCCTCACCGCTTGGCCTCATTGTCCAGATCCTCAAACACTTCCTCGACAAACGCCTTTACCAGCAAGGCCGTCGGCTTCCGCTCGCGAATGCCGCGGGCGCGCAGGTAAAACAGGTGATTGTCGTCGATATCGGTGACCGTCGCGCCATGGGCGCAAACCACATCATCGGCGAAAATCTCGAGTTCCGGCTTGGCGGAAAAATCGCTTTCATCGGTCAGCAGCAGCGTGTTGCAGGCCATCTGCGCATCGGTCTTCTGGGCGGCCTGGGCAACGCGGATCTGGCCCTGGAAAACGCCCTTGCCACCGGCAGGCACCACATTGCGGAACAATTCGGTTGCGGTGGTATTGGGCACGTTGTGGGCAAGTGTCGTCGTCACATCGATATGGGAACTCGTCACCAATCAGGTTCACGCCCTTGATCGCAAGATTGGAATTTTCGCCATTGACTGCAATATGAATTTCCTGACGCACCAGTTTGCCACCGGCATTCAGAACCAGAATGGTCAGATCTGCATCTTCGCCAAGATGCACATTCAACTGGCCAAGGCGGGTTGTTTCAACACCCAGTTCCTGGACAATGACCCAGACCACTTTTGCACCCTTTTCCAACCGTCAGATTGGAAACCACATTCTGGTGGTTGGCGATGGTCGAGGAATGGTGGTGCTCGATGAACGTTGCCGTTGCGCCTTCGCCGACTGAAACCGAATGGCGCAGGACTGAAGCGGTTTCCCCGGCGCAGGTATGCGCGAGGATGATAGGCGTTTCAACATCGTGCCTTCGGTTCAACCTGTCAACACTGCGCCGTTTTCGCACAGGCGCCTTGTTGATCATGCCGATGATATCATCGCTGACCGGAACAGGATTGGCGTGATCGGCGCCATCCGCCCAACCATCCCGGTAACGCCTTCCGGCAACTGGTTCAGAATAGCCGCTGCACATGGGAGGTGTTTGAAAAGCCGATGGTATAGCCTTCCACCAGGTCGGCCATTTCATCAAGGCCTTCGGAAGAAAATTCGCTGTCGATGGCGCGGGAGCCTTGGGAAAATCGCGCATCAGATGTGCGCAAATCCGTATAATGCCAGGCTTCCACGCGGCGTGTCGGCAGGCCGTTCTCCTCGATATGTGGCAAAGGCTTCAGCTGCCTCGGCGCGCGCGGATTCGGCAAGGCTAGCCAGCAGCGATTTCTTCGGCAGCGGTATGGGTAATTTTGGTTCGAATGTTCATGGTCTATCCCCGCCTAGCCGCTTCGGCGATGATATCGGCATAGCCGTTTTCTTCAAGATGCAAGGCCAGCTCCTTGCCGCCGGTCTTGATGATCCTGCCCTTGTAAAGCACATGCACCGTATCCGGCACGATATGTTCGAGCAGGCGCTGGTAGTGGGTGATCACGATGAAAGCCGCGCTCAGGCGAGCGCAAGGCATTGACGCCGTCGGAAACGATTTTCAGCGCATCGATATCAAGGCCTGAATCGGTTTCATCCAGCACGCAGAGTTTCGGCTCCAGCAGCGCCATTTGCAGGATTTCGGCGCGTTTCTTCTCACCGCCGGAAAAGCCGACATTGAGCGCACGTTTCAGCATGGTCATGTCGATGCCGAGCTTGCCGGCCTGTTCGCTGCACCGTCTTGATGAATTCCGGCGTGGTGTATTCCGCTTCGCCGCGGGCCTTGCGCTGGGAGTTCATCGCCGCCTTCAAAAAATTCATGGTCGGCACGCCGGGAATTTCCACCGGATACTGGAACGCGAGGAACAGGCCCGCAGCAGCGCGCTCATCGGGCGTCATTTCCAGAATGCTTTCGCCATTGAACAGGATATCGCCCTCGGTGACTTCATAGTCATCCTTGCCCGCCATGACATAGGACAGCGTGGATTTGCCTGAGCCGTTCGGCCCCATGATGGCAGCGACTTCACCCGGCTTCACGGTCAGGTTGAGACCGTTGAGGATCATCGTGTCGGTGTCAGCAATTTTCACATGCAGGTTCTTGATTTCGATCATTTTGTCTTTCCTCTCTATTCGTCTCGTTTCCGGGCTTGCCCCGAAAGAATCCGGCGAATGCCACGCCGGCTCACAATTCGAACTTTGGAGCCTAAGGGATCTGAACTCTCCGTCCCGTAAGCATCTCCACTGCAATGGTGCTGAAGATGAATCATCAATGAACCCATCATGCCCTTGAGCCACGGCAAGCAGACTGGCTGTCTGCGAGTGATGCCGATCTAACCGTCTCCAGAATGGCCGATGCGGCGATTAGCCAACGCCCGCCAAGGAGATGGCGCGACAGGCCGCAAGCGCTGCATGCCGCAAATTGCGGCATACCAGATGATTGCTGTGCTATCGAACATCACCCAACACTCCCTTCCAGAGAAATCCCGATCAGCTTTTGTGCTTCGACGGCAAATTCCATCGGCAGTTCCTGAATCACTTCTTTCACGAAGCCATTGACGATCAGCGCGATGGCTTCCTCTTCTGGAATGCCGCGCTGCAGGCAGTAGAACAGCTGATCATCGGAAATCTTCGAGGTGGTTGCCTCATGCTCCAACTGGGCCGTCGAGTTCTTCGCCTCGATATAAGGAACCGTATGCGCGCCGCATTTATCGCCGATCAGCAGCGAGTCGCACTGGGTAAAGTTTCGCGCATCCGATGCCTTGCGGTTGATCGAAACCTGACCGCGATAGGTGTTCTGCGATTTGCCGGCGGAAATCCCCTTGGAGATGATCCGGCTCGTGGTGTTCTTGCCGAGATGCAGCATCTTGGTGCCGCTATCGACCTGCTGGGCACCATTGGAAACCGCGATCGAATAGAACTCGCCGCGGGAACCGTCGCCGCGCAAGATGCAGCTTGGATATTTCCAGGTGATTGCAGAACCGGTTTCGACCTGTGTCCAGGAAATCTTGGAATTGTCGCCCCGGCAATCGCCGCGCTTGGTGACGAAATTGTAGATGCCGCCCTTGCCGTCGGCATCGCCCGGATACCAGTTCTGGACGGTGGAGTACTTGATCTCGGCATCGTCCATGGTGATCAGTTCAACCACGGCGGCATGCAGCTGGTTTTCATCGCGCTGGGGCGCGGTGCAGCCTTCGAGATAGGAAACGTAGGAGCCTTTTTCCGCGATGATCAGCGTGCGCTCGAACTGGCCGGTGTTTTCTGCATTGATGCGGAAATAGGTGGAAAGTTCCATCGGGCAGCGAACGCCCTCGGGCACATAGACAAACGAACCATCGGTGAAGACAGCGCAGTTGAGCGTTGCATAATAATTGTCGGTAACCGGCACCACGCTGGCCAGGTATTTCTGAACCAGTTCGGGATGCTCGCGGATCGCTTCGGAAATCGAGCAGAAAATCACGCCTGCAGCGGCCAGTTCCTTCTTGAAGGTGGTGACAACGGAAACGCGAGTCGAACACGGCATCCACCGCCACACGGCCGGACTTGTAGACATTGTCGCCGCCATCTTCGTCCAACTGGCTTGGCTCGTCATGCTTGCGAACGCCAGCAAGGATTTCCTGCTCTTTCAGCGGAATGCCGAGCTTTTCGTAGGTGCGCAGCAATTCAGGATCGACTTCATCCAGGGACTTTGGACCATCCTCGAAATTCTTCGGGGCGGCATAGTAATAGATATCCTGAAAATCGATTTTCGGATAATTGACCCGCGCCCAGGTCGGCTCGATCATGGTCAGCCAGCGGCGAAACGCTTCCAGACGCCATTCAAGCATCCAGAGCGGCTCTTCCTTCTTGGCCGAGATGAAACGGATCGTGTCTTCCGTCAGACCTTTTGGGGCCAAGTCGGATTCGATATCGCTCGAAAATCCGTATTTGTATTTGTCAACGTCCAGTTCAGCGACGGCATCGACTGTTTCCTGCACTGCAGGCATGGGCTCTCTCCATCCTTTGCGGGTTCAAGTTCCCGCCAGTTGGTTTAACCAGAACCGGTACCCGCATATCAGGCAGCAACCCGGTTCACTATGTCTTTGAAGGCACCGAGAAACTTCTCGGCATCTTCTTTGTTGTTGTCGACGCCCCGGTGCTAACCCGCAAGGCGCAGGCTGCAAGATCATCATCAACACCCATGGCCGCAAGCACATGGGATTTTTTCACCTTGCCGGATGAACAGGCAGATCCCGATGAAACGGCAATCCCTGCAAGATCCAGCGAAATCAGCGCGGTTTCGGCTTTTACACCCGGCACCGCAAAACAACTTGTATTGGGAAGTCGATTTCGCTCTCCCTTCGCAAAAAACACCGGCTCGCCCGCCTTGTTTCCCGCTTCTGCACATATAGTGCCGATACCGGCTTCAATCGAGTCCCGAAGTGCGGCAATTTGGCCAATTTTTGTCGATATTGCTCGGCAATTTCCGCCGCCGCTGCGCCAAATCCTGCAATTGCGGCGACATTTTCGGTTCCGCCGCGCTGAAAGTTTTCCTGACCGCCGCCCTGAATGAAAGGCTGAGGCGAAATCGAGGCATCGCCAAATACCAGAGCACCTGCGCCCTTGGGGCCACCAATCTTGTGGCTGGAAAGAATGACGAAATGGGCGCCCAGGTGCAGCAATATCGAGCGCGAACTCGGCCAAAGCCTGAACCGCATCAACCACCAGAAACCCGTTATGGGCATGAACCAGGTCGCTGCAATTTCCGGATCGGCTGGATGATGCCGGTTTCATTATTGGCCAGCATGACAGCGACCATGGGCGCGCCTGTTGGCTGATCATGGGCTATCAGCGCTGTCTTCAAGAACCGTCCAGATCAATCATGCCATGTTTCCGGGACCGGCAGTACTTCGATGCAGTCCTGTGCAAAACGCCCGCCAGTCAGAACACAGGGATGCTCAATGGCGCTGACATACAGCTTTGAAACTGCGACATCACGGCCGCCGGCGCGAACGACCGGCGACAAGGCATGGCTGGCGGCCTCAGTGGCACCGGATGTGAAAACGATCTGATTGCCTTTGGCGTTGATTGCGTGCGCCAATTGCGCTGCGGGCTTTTTCGATGCGTTTTCGCGGCTAGCGCGGCCTTCGCTATGAACCGAAGACGGATTTCCGCATGCAGGCAAGCGCATCGATCATCGCCTGCCTGGGCACACGCTGCGAAGCGGAGCGCTGGCATTGTAGTCCAGATATGTACGCGCACGTGTTCAGGACATTTTATCCCTGAATCTGTCTCGGTTTCATTGCGACCCAATCATGCAAAATCAGCCACATGATCGCATTTTTCTTGTAATTTACACTGCCCAATTGTCTAAGAAGAGCGCTTGAGCACCAGCATCCGCTGTTCGGCGGCATCCGGCTGGAGCATATCAACCACCGTTTAGAATTATTCTAAATGGTCTTAATTTGCCGATACGGCAAGGTCAAGTTTTGCGGAAATCCCAATTGAATTCCCGGCTATACAGTTGCCGCTAGCCGATGAACACCAGGAGGCACCATGCCTGAAGTAATTTTTAATGGCCCGACCGGACGCCTTGAAGGCCGTTACCAGCCTTCCCAAGACAAAACAGCACCCATTGCCATCATCCTGCATCCGCATCCGCACCCCAAATTTGGCGGCACCATGAACAACCAGATCGTCTATGATCTGTTTTACATGTTTGTCGAGCGCGGCTTTACGACGCTGCGCTTCAATTTTCGCGGTGTTGGCCGCAGCCAGGGTGAATTTGACCATGGTCAGGGCGAACTGTCCGATGCGGCAGCGGCGCTCGACTGGGTCCAGACCCTGCATCCAGATTCGCGCGGCTGCTGGGTGGCCGGATTTTCCTTTGGCGCCTGGATCGGCATGCAGCTCCTGATGCGCCGTCCGGAAATCGAGGGCTTCATCTCCGTTGCGCCCGCCGGCAAACCTTTATGACTTTTCCTTCCTTGCACCCTGCCCGTCCTCAGGCCTGATCATTCACGGTGACAAGGACCGGGTTGCCCCTGCCGATGATACACAGATGCTGGTCGACAAACTGAAAACCCAGAAGGGTATCATGATCACCCAACAGATCATGGAAGGCGCCAACCACTTCTTCACCGAGCATCATGACGAGTTGATCGAGGAATGCGGTACCTATCTCGACAAGCGCCTGGGCATTATCGAAGGCGGTGTCGAAGAAACCATGCTGCTGCGCTGATCATGCCGCAAATTTGACATTTCAAAACCCGCTGGAGATATCCTGCGGGTTTTTTTGCAGGCAATATCAGGATTATCTGGAACAGACCTGCCCCACAACATTTCGGAACGCCCATGAAAACCATCCGCACCCACAATGCTCCTCCTGATGCCGATGCGCGCAGGGCGGTCAAACCGGTTGTCTGTTATCCGATCGACACATTGCCGCCTTATGACATGGCGTTTCATGAGGGCGTCAAGAACGGCATGACGCTTGTTGACAGTGTTGTGGTTGAACCGCGCGAGGCAGGCTCCTTCCGCGTTCCGGCGGGGCATGTATTCCGGATTTCGGTTCCGGGCGGATCGCAGGTGGGTGATCTGAATTTGTGGAACGCCAATGACCAGAATGAGCGGTTTTTTTCCGGCAAGACGCGGGCGCTGCACGGTACCCATGTGAGCACGGGTGACAAATTGTGGAGCAATCTTCCCTATATGCGGCCCATGGCGACGATCATCACCGATACGCTCGACTGGTACGGGTATGATGACTTCGGTGGCGGCGTTCATGATGTGATCGGCACGCGCTGCGATCCCTATACAAACATGGTTCTGGCAGGAGATGAGTATCATCATTGCTGCCACTCGAACCTGACAAGGGCGTTTGCCGATGCGACCGGGCGCACCCTCGTCGAGGCGGAACCCTTCATCCATGACGTGCTGAATGTTTTCATGTGTACGGGCTTTACCCGCGACACGCAGCAGTATTTCATGAAAGCAAGTCCGGCACGCCAGGGCGATCATATCGAGTTTTTCGCCGAGATTGATCTCCTCGGCGCTCTATCCGCCTGCCCCGGCGGGGATTGCAGTTCCTCACACTCCAGCGAGGATGCAAAATGCTCGCAATTGCTCGTCGAAGTGTTCAAGCCGCAAGCCGACCGGCTCAAAGGCTGGAAATCACCTGCAATAAACGCCTATTCACGCAGCCACGGGCGGTAAGAACAGTGCCTATTCGTGCCCGGTGACCGCAACCGGCTTATAAGCCGCTTCAAGATATTTGACCTGTGAGGCAGTGAGAGAAATCTCCAGCGCGCCAATCGCTTCCTCCAGTTGCCAGGGTTTGGTTGAGCCGACAATCGGGGCCGTAATAAACGGTTTCGACAGCACCCAGGCATAGGCGACCTGCGCCGGTTTTGCGCCGATATCCTTAGCGACCTTTTCGACCCGGCGCAGGATTTCATAATCCTGTCTGGAACCGAAATAACCCTGATGCAGCTTGTCGGTTTTTGCCCGGTTGGACTGTTCGCCATCCTTCGGCCGGTTGCCGGCGAGAAAACCTCTTGCGATCGGCGACCAGGGAACAACGCCAACGCCCTCGCTCTCGCAATAAGGCATCATTTCACGCTCTTCCTCACGATAAACGAGATTGTAGAAATTCTGCATGGCGGCAAACTGCCCGCTGCCGATTTCCTTTTGGATCGCGCGCAATTTGGCAAACTGCCAGGCCCACATGGAGGACGCGCCGAGATACAGCACCTTGCCCTGCCGCAGCAAGTGATCGAAGGCGGCGCAGATTTCCTCAAATGGCGCATTTCCGATCAGGCGGTGGATATAAAGAAGATCGATGTAGTCGGTATCGAGGCGCTTGAGCGAAGCCTCGCAGGCCTCGATGATATGCTTGCGCGAAAGGCCCTTGTCATTGGCGCCCTCGCCCATCGAGTTCGCCAGCTTGGTTGCCAGCACCACATCGGAGCGCTTGTTCCAGTATTTTTTCATGGCGCGACCGGTGATTTCCTCGGAAGCGCCGGCGCCATACATGTTGGCCGTATCCCAGAAAGTAAATTCCGGCCTCGACAGCCACCTTGAAAACATCCTGGGATGCCGCTTCATCAATGACCCAGGGATGAGGCTCACGACCCGGAACGCCGAAACTCATGCAGCCAAGGCAAAGATTTGAGACCATCAGGCCAGATTTTCCAAGTTGTACGGATTTCATTTGTCTTCCTTTGTCTTTAACATTTCCAGAATTTCGGGCATTTCAGTCGTATCAGGTAACAAGCTTCCCCCGCTTACGGGCTTGTGGCAAGCGGTTGTCATCGGGAAAGTCAAGGGCAGCTTTTTGACCGAACGCACCGCCAGATACGCCCATGCTTCGGCTTCCATGGCAGTCGCCATTAAACCCGGCCTCTTCAGCCGTGACAACTTCCGCCGCGTATTTTTGCATGGGCGAGTGTTTTCAGGTCGGCCATGATGGCCGGATTTTTGCGCCCGCCGCCGCAGACGATCCAAAGTTTAGGCGGTTCCGGCAGATGATCGCAGGATTTCAAGATAGCCTCGGCACTTACCCTTGCGAGGCTGCGTGCGCCATCTTCAAGACGATGCGCTGCACCGGTATCAAGCGGTAGAAAATCATTGCGATCAAGAGACTTTGGAGCGGTTTTTTCAAAAAATGATTCAGCCAGATAATGGTCGACAATGCTGCCAATAATGCCGCCCTCGGAAGCAATCGTCCCATCCTGATCAAAGGGAATGCCGCCGACTGTTTGCACCCATTGATCAATCAGCGCATTGCCGGGACCGCTGTCAAAGGCGATGAGTTCACCCGCGCTCCCTACATAAGGTGATGTTGGAAATGCCGCCAATGTTGACAAAGACCACCGGCGACAGGGTCTGCATGGTTTTGGGCAGCTTATCCAGCCTGCCAGCAAGTGCCTGATGATAGACCGGGACCAACGGTGCGCCCTGCCCGCCATTTGCCATGTCATTGGCGCGCATGTCGTAAACAACGGCAATGCCGGTTCTTCTGGCAAGACGCTGGCCATCGCCCAGTTGAACCGTGAAGCCCTTTTCCGGGCGATGCAGAACGGTCTGGCCATGAAAGCCGATCAGATCAACTCGCTCTGCTGGGAAGATTGCAGGATTTCAGCAGTCGTTCGACAGCGGCGACATGGCGGTCGGTGATTTCCTTTTCGATTTCTCAAGGAACTTGCGTGCGTTCAGTGGCGCCAGTCAGGCCTTTGGCTTCTTCGAGGGACTTCTCCAGCCTGATGCGGAATTCCGCCTCATAGGCGTATTCAGCAGCAAAGATGACTTCGATGTTTTTCACTCCCATCGGTGCGCATCAGCGCGACATCAATCCCGTCCATGGACGTGCCGCTCATCATGCCGATCACGGTGAGTGATTTGCCGTCTGCAATTTTAATCACGGGTGCCATTTGCAATTTGCCGTTTTCGCATTAAGAACAGGCCCGACCCTTGGCGGGCATCTCTGCCTGCGTGTGAATCAGAACACCAACTTATACGGAATTTTGTATCATGTCCGGCTTCAAGTCCGACTTCCTTCAAGTGCTTAAAGAGCGCGGTTTCATCCACCAGATTTCCGACGAGAGCGGGCTGGATGCCCAACTCAGCAGGGAAAGCACGACCTGCTATATCGGTTTTGATGCAACCGCTCCCTCGCTGCATGCCGGAAGTCTGGTGCAGATCATGCTGCTTTACTGGTTTCAGCAAACCGGACACCGGCCGATAGCCCTGATGGGCGGCGGCACCACCATGATTGGTGACCCATCCGGCAAGGATGAGAGCCGCAAGATGCTGACTGCTGAAGGCATTGAGGAAAACAAGGCTGGCATCAAGCGGGTGTTTTCAAAGTTCCTGAAATTCGAGAGATCAAGGCGGAACGGCCATCATGGCGGACAATGCTGACTGGCTCTTGAAACTCAACTATGTGGATTTCCTGCGCGAATTACGGCTCGTCATTTTTCGGTCAACCAGATGCTTGCGAGGGATTCGGTGAAAATGCGCCTCGAGCGCGAGCAGCACCTTTCCTTCCTTGAATTCAACTACATGATCCTCCAGGCCTATGACTTTGTTGAACTCAACAATCGCTATGACTGCCGGTTGCAGATGGGCGGTTCGGACCAGTGGGGCAATATTCGTTTCCGGCGTTGATCTTGGTCGCAGGGCGGGAACGCCGGAACTCTTTGCCCTGACAACACCGCTGCTGACCACTTCATCGGGCGCGAAGATGGGCAAGACGGCCGATGGCGCGGTTTGGCTCGAAGAGGACATGCTGCCGGTTTACGACTACTGGCAGTACTGGCGCAACAGCGAAGACGCTGATGTTACCCGTTTCATGAAACTGTTCACGACATTGCCGATGGACGAGATTGCCCGCTATGGGGCGCTTGAAGGGGCAGAACTCAACGAGGCCAAGAAGGTGCTTGCAACAGAGGCGACCACCATGGTTCACGGGCGCGAAGCGGCAGAGATTGCCGCTGAAACCGCACGCAAGACTTTTGAGGAAGGTGCAGCCGCCGAAAACCTGCCAACAATCACGGTGGATGGCTCGGACCTCGCCAACGGGATCGGTCTTCTGACGCTGATGGTCGAAGCGGGTTTTGCTGCTTCAAATGGAGAGGCTCGCCGCCATATCAAGGGCGGTGCCGTCAAGATTAACGACCAGCAGATTACCGATGAGAAGGCAATGGTGACTTCCACTTCGCTCGATGCAGACGGCGTGATCAAGCTTTCGATGGGCAAGAAGAAGCATGTTCTGGTAAAACCTGCAGGCTGACCGGCACGGCAGGCTCATGGGAATGCCCTGATAACCTTCAAAAGCCCTAGCGCTGAAACTGGAAAATTTCCTTGAAAATGCCGGGCGCGATGATCGAAACCGGATTGACGAGGATCGTCGGATTATCGGCCTGTCCCTTGAGACGGTAAGTGATCCCTATCAGGCCGGAGTTCTTGCCGTTTGAAAAGATGTCACCAATAATCGGAATTTCTCCGATCAGTCGGCTGATGGCAAACAGCGGCATAAAGGTTCCGCGAACGCTCATCTGATCCTGGGTATCATAAATTGTACCGTCAAATGTCAGGCCGATTTGCCCGTTTCGCAAACGACCCTGCTGGACGGCGAAAAAGTTGTCATCCTTTTCAATACTTGCTTTCAAGTCGTCAAACCGAACGCGCTGTACATTGATTTCGCGAAGCTTGCCGGATGCCTCCTGGATGCGGCTGTCTTCGACAGGCGCCGACACCAGCGATTTCAAACGTTCTTCGCCGACAACCACAAAATCCTTGATGGCCACATTGCCCTTGAACGGCCCGTCACCATTGCGAATCAACCGCGAATTCAGCTTGCCGCCTTCCATCTTGCGATAAAGATCGACGATTGCCAGCGCCGCTCCCGCATTGTCAGACTCAAAGCGGAATGTCGTGTTGGCCCCTCTCCTGCCTGCATCAATTTTCGAAAGCTGTCCGCCCTGGGCGCCCCTGACTTCCAGATTGAGAAGCAGACCCTGTTCTGTCTGATAGCGGACAAGTGCATTTTCCATCACCTGGGAATTGAAACCAACCAGGCGTCCGAAGTTGGCAGTCAGGGAAACATCTGCTTTCGAGGCGACTCCACTTATTCCATCTTCATGGATAATCTTGTTTATCAGGCTTCGACCGTCAAATGACCTGCCATTGGCGGCAATCTTGTAGGTATTGCCCTTGCGGGCGACGTTGACGTCAAAAAGGTCGCCCCGCACGAGAACTACATTCTTCAAATCGGCGCTCAAAAGTCCTGACTTGTTGAAAGACAAACGCCCTGCGGCCTTGAACGTCGACCCTAAAAAACTGAAATCAGACAGGGTATTTATTCCGTCCTTCTGCGAAAGGATGAAGGAGGCCTTCGCCGGTATTCCCTTACCCTTGAGCCATGAAATCCACGGCAGTGAAACATCGGCATTCGTCAGGTCAATTTCATAACGGTCATTGTTCTTCGCATCCGTACGGATAGTGACGGCCATGTTGCCGGTTGCGACAGACGAGATGTCAATGCCCTGACTTGCCAGACTCTTGTGGTCAACCGTTGCGGAAATGTTGCGGAACCGTTTTGATGACGGCCCGCCATTGATCGGCTCGGCCAGGTCGACGGATATGTCAAATCCGTTTGCGTTGGCCTTGCCCTTTGCGGTCACGAGTGTCGGGTTTGCTGAAATCCTGATATTCGCATTCTTGAACGTCTGGCCAAAAAACGGAATGCTGCTGGATGCCTTCAGAAGTTCCACATCCGCCTGCCATTTCACCTCTTTGGCGGGCTGTTTGCTGGACAATGGAAACTGCACGTCGATATCTGCTTTCGCTGTTCCGGAGAGTTTTGCCGGGGTGATCGCAATTTTCTCTGCAATTTTCAAAGGTTCGGCATTTGCAAGACTTGCGACAGGCGCAAGTTTTCCAGTGAACAAGGCCTTGAGCCGACCCGTTGCATCAGGCTGGAACACGTCTGCGATAAGAAAATCGGCTTTTTCGAGGTCCACCACGCCCTCTCCGGGTGGGTCAAGGCGACCGGTAGCATTCGAAATATCAACGACACTTCCAACCATGGAAAGAGTGCCATTGGCATTTGTAACTTCCGGGATCGTTCCGATTGTTTGCAGCGAAACACTGGAAAGTTCGGATGTCAGCCTGAATTCCTCATCGCTAAACCCCTTTCCGCGCACCGTTTCGTTGAGGCGGCCTTCACCAATTGAAAAAACCAGATCCAGGTTTCGGGCAGTGCCCTTCATCACACGGGTTTGAAGCCAGTGCCTGAAATTCGGGGCGACATGAAACGGCCAAAACCGCTGGAGTGTTCGAATATCAATTGCCGGGGTTTCGGCTCCCCCCCTTATCGCAGGTGACATGCCCTCATGGAAATTCACCACTGCATTGGCCAGGAGCGATGATCCCTCGCCATCGGCAAGCTTTAACGATGCTATATCAAGTGTCTTGGAGGCCGCTGAAAACCTGCCATCAAGTGCCAGTGTTGCCGCATTATCGCCAGTTTGCCAGTATGGTCCGGTACCGCGAAAATTATCAAAGTCAAATCTGAGATTCCAGGGGTTGCCTGGACTGTCATCCTTGATCCGGTTGATTGAGCCCTTGGCATCAAATGACAATTCACCGAGCGAAAATTCAGCCCTTTCCAGCGCAATTTCGCTCAACCGAAGATTTGAGCGAATATTTGCAACCGCAAACCCGAGTGGCATGGTCTGGCCTTTTCCGAGGCGCAACTCACCGCCTTCGGCCTGCAGTTTCAAATAAGGTTCGCCAGGCTTCAGCTCTGCGTCATATGAAATTCGGATATCTGCCCGGAGCATGGTTGCAAGCCCGATCCCTGAAGTGTCTCCTTCTGCAAGGGCTGCAACTGGATCAGCCGGTGCAAGCCACTCCCGTGAACTGAACGGACCAAGACCGGCAAAAAAATCATATCCCTCATCGTTATCGCCCTGACGCCAACTGGCCACCATGGAGAATTCGGAGAACTTCGAAGACAGGCCGGCATTGAGCGAGAAGCCCCCGGAAGCATCCGGGTCCAACAAGGCTTTTCGTACCGTGATCACATTATTGTCCGGATCACGTTGGCCATATCTGGCGCCGTTGATTGTCAGATTGGTTATCTCGACACTGTCAATCATGTCATCCGAGAATGCAGCAGACACTTCGATCATCTGTTTTGCGATACCCTTCAGGAAGCGCTGAAAACCGCCAGGCGCCTGCCGCTCATCCATCTGGGTGGTATCAACGGAGCCGCCTTCTATGACCAACTGGTCAAAACGCGGCTTTCCGCTGAAAAGCGAGACCGAATTAATGCCGATCCGAACTTCATCAAGGAGGGCAATCCGATTGCCATTGGCCGATTTGAAAATCTCTACCTGTTTGCCGTTCAGTGTGACAATCGAAGTTGAAATGAGCGAGAGACCGGTTCTTCCGATCCGGATTTCATAATCATCACCGAGAACAGCCTGCAGCGACGCCTCCACCTGATTGTCAATCGTCGAGTTACTGAACTCCTGCCCCTGAAAAAGATACAGACCCAGACCACCCAAAATCAGCAGCAGAATGACCGGTAGAAGAAACAGGCCGCCGATTACCCGAACAGCTCTCCTCCGCAGGCTTCGCCGGCCGTAAAGCGGATCATCACCTTCGCGCAGGCTGTCAGCTACAGAATCTTGTTCCGTACTGTTCTTTTTGTATTTCCTGCTGTGACGTTTCACTAGCGGCTCCATCGTCGGAGCCTGATATTCACCTGATAGTCAAATGATGATCATGGCCCCGAATCACGAATGAAAGATTCGCATATCCCTTGCTTTGGGCCAAACATCAAACTGCGCCCCTTCATCACCAGATATTTGTCAATTTGGTCCTTTTATGGGCAAGCAGCCGCGCTATAACAACGCACAGAGGTTCATGGTGGGAACCGGCGATAACAGCCCGTTCCCGCTTTACATACGGAGACACGGACATGACAAAAACAGCACGCAACCCGGCAGAGGGCGAAAATGCTCCTGACTTCGACCTACCCGCAGATGGTGCGGAAAAGGTCAGCCTTTCCGATTTCAAAGGCAGGCCGGTGGTCCTTTTCATTTATCCAAAGGACGACACTTCCGGATGTACAAAAGAAGCAATTGAATTCACTCAGGCGCTGCCGAAATTCAGGAAACTTGGCGTCGAGGTGATCGGGCTTTCCCCCGATACGGTCAAGAAACACCAGAAATTCCGTGAAAAGCATGATCTGGGAATGGTCCTTGCCTCGGACGAGGAGAAAACGGCCTTGGAAGCCTATGGTGTTTGGGTCGAAAAGAGCATGTATGGCAAGAAATACATGGGCGTGGAGCGTTCAACTTTCCTGATCGGCAAGGACGGAACCATCATCAGGGCATGGCGAAAGGTCAAGGTTCCCGGCCATGTGGAAGAAGTGCTTGACGCGGCCCGTCGGCTTGGCTGACCGTGAAAGCGACGTTTTGAGCCGGGAATTGTTTAGTTGATGAAAGCGACCAATGATCATGACAGGCCGTCCTGCCTTTGCTCGGGCGCAATCGCCGCGCTTTCGCAGAACGATCTGGCTGAAAAGTGCCGACGCACAAGGCAATTGGCCGGACTTTGGAAAGCAAGACAGATATCTCTTGTCTCGCGCACATCGTTGAAGGTTCCCGCACGACCGGGAAGACCGGACAAGCCCGAATTGCTACCACCCCACCAGGTCCCGCGACGCTCCATTCGCAGCCGCCGGGGAATGATCGCCCTGCTGCACTCGATTGCCCATATCGAACTCAATGCGATTGATCTGGCGCTTGATGTCATAGCGCGTTTTGCGGCAACGCCAATGCCCAGATCCTTCTTTCGACGGATGGGTTCAGGTTGCCGATGAGGAAGCCAAACACTTCGCGCTGGTTCAGGACAGGCTGGCAGACTTTGGCGCGGGTTACGGCGATCTGCCGGCCCATGACGGCTTGTGGGAGGCCGCGCAGCGCACGGGACATGATCTGACTGCACGTCTCGCCATTATTCCACTGGTGCTTGAGGCGCGCGGTCTTGATGTAACGCCCTCACTCATCCGGCAGATCGAGGAAACCGGTGATGAAGAGACCGCCCAGGATTTTCAGTGTTATTTACGAGGATGAAAAAGGCCATGTGGCTGTCGGGGCGAAATGGTTTCGGTATCTTTGCCATAAGCAGGGGCTTGAACCGGCCGTCAACCTTTCCAGCAGATGGTCACGACTTATTTCAGGGGGCCGCTCAAGCCGCCCTTCAATGAACTTGCACGGGCAAGAAGCGGGCTTACTCCGATGTTTTATCGTTCCCTTAGCGCCGCGGGAAACTGACATCAGCCTCGTGTGCCCTGCCCCATCAGCGATCGGCCAGTGAGCTATCATCGCGCAGTCATGATTATCTGTGCACCCCAAAATCAACCTTACCATAGGTTATTTTCTGCCGACATGAAGTCTTTGTTAACCATAATCGGTGACACTTGCCCCACAGGTCGGGGCAATGCGGGCTCCCGGCCGGACACTGCAGCCCACAAATTTGTCCGCCATTTCAGGTTTTGCGTATGTCTGACCCAAGAGAAAAGAAACAATTCGGGAAGAAAGCCTCCAATACGATTGTAATTTCCTCAAACGGAAAAGTTCGGGAATACAAGGTTCACGCCGGTATATTTCTGGCCCTTGGCGCCGATCTTTACCATGGCAATGGTCGGCTATATCGGCTGCCACGACCTATCTCGCCTTTCGCGATGATCTGATGGTCGCTGCCATCAAGCGGAACATCGAAATGCAGCGCTCCTATGAAGACCGGATTGCTGCCCTGCGCTCGAAAGTGGACAGAATTACCTCCCGCCAATTGCTGGACCAGCAGGCCGTGGAGGAAAAAGTTGCGGCGCTGATGCGCCAGCAGGAAATGCTGACCGGACAAACCGGCGAACTTGCAGGGCTATTGAGCGGGCCAGGAAGAATGGCGTGGTCCCGAAAGAAGCAAACGCTGCGCGATGCCGGCACTCAAGAAGGCTGAAGCTGGGAACCGATTTGACCCAAACAGGCTCGATCATGACTGCCGGATAACACCCTGTTTCAGCGGCGTCAGACTCATTTCTTCGCGGTTCCGCTGTTGGCGGTTCATCGGGAGAAAATAGTGGCAATTCGCTGCCTTCACCAGTGGCGATGACCTGATCCACGCAGACCGACCTGTTCAACGATGTGATGACGCAGATCAACAAGATCGCCACGAAACAGAGTGACGGCAGTTCTGGCACTGCAAGCAGACGCCCATGAAAAAACCGGAAAGCTGGCCAGCGTGTTTTCGAACCTTGAATGTTCCGCTGCCTGATGAATTGAGCCGCGATGTTGGGGGGCCGTATCATTCCCAACGGCAGCGTGGATTTCCATGACCTGACCGAAGATCTTGCCCAAGCGCTCGACACGCTTGAGCAGCTCAAGAGAAAGGCAAGCCGCCTGCCGGTCGGCAATCCCGTGCCAGGCGCTGACGATCTCCAGCTCCTTTGGCAACCGTGTGGACCCGTTTCACCGGAGTTCAGCCTTTCATTCGGGCATTGATTTCCGCGCACTCAACGGGAACGCCGGTTCATTCCACCGGCGCTAGGCAAGGTTATCAAGGCCGGACGCAATGGCGGATATGGCCTGATGGTCGAAATCGATCATGGTAACGGTATCACCACCCGCTATGCCCATCTGAGCCGGATTCTGGTCAAGCCGGGGCGACAAGGTCTCAAACGGCAGAACGGATCGGCAAGGTCGGCAGCACCGGGCGCAGCACCGGGCCTCATCTGCACTACGAAGTCCGCCGGCACGATAAGGCCAGCAATCCGGCCCGTTTCCTCAAAGCCGGCAGAACAACCAGCTCAGAGGCCTGCTAATTAGGGCGAATTGCGGCTTATTCGATATCCTCAACGACGTCTTCTGCCCCGCTGATCTGGTGGACCAGCGAGGCTTCCATGAAGGCGTTCAGATCACCATCCAGCACATTGTCGGGTGAAGTGCTTTCAACGCCGGTGCGCAAATCCTTGACCAACTGATAAGGCTGCAGAACATAAGACCGGATCTGGTGGCCCCAGCCGATATCGGACTTGGCGTCATGCTGCTCCTGAATGGATTCCTGACGCTTTTTCATTTCCATGTCATAAAGCCGCGCGCGCAGGGCCTTCATGGCATTGGCGCGGTTCTGATGCTGGGATTTTTCCGACGACGTCACCACGATGCCGGTTGGCATGTGGGTAATACGGACCGCGGAGTCGGTCGTGTTGACGTGCTGGCCACCGGCACCTGACGAGCGGTAGGTGTCAATGCGGATATCCTTGTCCTGGATATCAATATCCACATTGTCGTCGATTTCAGGATAAATCCAGACCGACGAAAACGACGTATGGCGGCGCGACTGGCTGTCATAGGGCGATATGCGCACCAGGCGATGAACGCCGGATTCGGTCTTCAGCCAGCCATAGGCGTTCTCACCCTTGATCATGATGGAGGCAGCCTTGATGCCGGCCTCATCACCATCGGTGATCGCCTGAACTTCAACCTTGTAACCGTTCTTTTCGGCCCAGCGCGTATACATGCGCAGCAGCATGGATGCCCAATCCTGGCTTTCCGTGCCGCCAGCGCCGGCATGGACTTCGAGAAATGCATTGCTGGCATCCATTTCGCCGGACAACAAGCGCATCAACCTGGCGCTTGCCCAGATCCTTGTGGAGCTTCTGCAGGGCCTTCTCGGCCTCGGCAACAACGCCCTCATCACCCTCTTCCTCGCCCAGTTCGATCAGACCGACATTGTCTTCCAGTTCAGCTCTGGATGGAGCGGATGGTGGCAATGCTTTTTTCCAGATGCTGGCGTTCGCGCATCAGTTTCTGGGCTTCTTCCGGATTGTTCCAAAGATCGGGATCTTCGGCCTTTTCGTTCAGCGTCAATCAGCTTTTTCTGGGCATTTGTCCCAGTCAAAGATGCCTCCTCAGCAGTCCTACGGACTGCTTGATGTCGTCAACAATGGATGTGAATTTCCGCGCGCATGTTTTCCAGCTTTTGGTTTGTTGAATGATCGCCGTTGCAGTACAGTTCGAATCGTGCAGCGGTTCCTAAAAGCAATCAGGCCGGATGTAAACCGGACATGCGGATGCTTCAATGCACTGTCCATACTTCAGGATACGGCCTCGAGATTCACAGCCTGATACATCGCGACCTGATCAGTAAAGGCCGCCGGTTCCCGATAGGATGGCGCGGTTGGCATCAGGAGACACCGTCAGGTTCTGAGTCACCAACCATGTCCTCAAATCCGATAACCGAGAAAATGGTTGGCGGCGCTGTTCCGGGTTTGAAGGCTTCCATGATCACGCCTTCGCCCGCGGCTGATGTCTCAAGCCCGGTCTTGGCATTGATCGGAATCAGCTTCAGACCCTTGGGAACACGGAAATCACACCACGCTTTTGCCTTCAAGGGCAGCCTTCATGAATTCGGTAAAGACCGGAGCAGCCAACTGCCACCGGTACTGCCCTTGCCCATGGGGCGCGGGATTATCAAAACCGATATAAACGCCGGTAACCAGGTCCGGTGTATAGCCGACAAACCAGGCATCCTTTTCATCGTTGGTTGTTCCGGTCTTGCCGGCCACGGGACGTCCCAGTTCCTGCACCGATCGTTGCCGTTCCGCGCTGGACCACACCTTCCATCATGGAAGTGATCTGGTAAGCGGTCATCGGATCAAGCACCTGTTCGCGGGTATCAATCAGTTCAGGCTCATCCTGGCCCTGCCAGCTTCAGCAGAGCAGGTCTTCGCAAATACGGTCATCATGCTTGAAAATGGTCTTGCCATAACGGTCCTGAATGCGGTCGATGATCGATCGGCTTGACCTGCTTGCCGCCATTGGCCAGCACGGAATAGGCAGAAACCATGCGCATAACGGTTGTTTCGCCCGAACCAAGCGACATGGCCAGAACCGGCAGCATCTTGTCATAAATGCCGAAACGCTGGGCATATTCGGCCACCAGCGGCATGCCCATGTCCTTGGCAAGGCGGACGGTCATCAGGTTGCGGGATTTTTCGATACCAAGGCGAAGGGTTGAAGGTCCGGCATAGCCCTTGCCGTAGTTTTTTGGTTCCCAGATGCCGAGTGCGACCCTGATCCACCTTGATCGGCGCATCCAGCACCACGGATGACGGCGTGTAGCCATTGTCGAGGGCCGCAGCGTAGACAAAAGGCTTGAAGGATGAACCGGGCTGGCGATAGGCCTGGGTGGCGCGGTTGAACTGGGACTCAGCGAAGGAAAAGCCGCCGACCATGGCCAGAACGCGGCCGGTATGGGGGTCCATTGCGACCAGAGCACCCTGCACTTCCGGTGGCTGGCGCAATTGGTATTCGCCTGGCTTGTCTTCGCCAACCGCTTCGACAAAGACCACATCGCCAACGGTCAGAATCTGGTCGGCGGTCTTGACCTTGCGGGTTTTGCCGTCCTCGTCACGAATCTTCTTGGCCCATTTCATGTTTTCCAAGCGTGATGCGCCCAAGTTGCCGTTCAGCGGACAAGTTCGCCGGAGGTTTCACGGTCGGGCTGGATTCCGATGCGAAACTTCCTCGGCCCGGCCGCAAGCACCACCGCCAGTTTCCATTCCGGCACATCGGAAAGGCCGTTCAACTTCGCCAAGCGTCTCTGCCCCAGTCATCCCCAATTCGATCTTGCGTCACCGGTCCGCGGAAACCCGCGTGCTGTATCATAGCTGATCAAGGCCGTGCTGCAAGGCCTTGCGTGCCTTGTGCCTGCATTTCCGGGTCAAGCGTTGTGCGAATGGACAGACCACCCTCATAAAGGGCGTCTTCGCCATAGCGATCCACGATTTCACGGCGTGCTTCCTCGGAAAAGATATTCCGCAGACGCCAGATAAGTCGAGCGGCGGCGCGGATTGACGCCAAGATCTTCAGCCTTGGCCTTTTCGCCCTCTTCAGCGGTTACATAGCCATTGTCGACCATGCGGTCGATCACCCAATTGCGGCGCTGCAATGGCTGCCTCGGTCTTGTGTGAACGGATGATAGTTGTTCGGGCCCTTTGGGCAAGGCGGCAAGATAGGCGGCCTCGTGCAAGTTCAAGACCATTTACCGGCTTGTCAAAATAGGTCAGCGATGCACCCGGCACACCATAGGCACCAAGGCCAAGGAAAATCTCGTTCAGATAGAGTTCGAGGATGCGGTCCTTGGAATAGGCCTGCTCAATCCGCAGGGACAGGATGGCTTCCTTGATCTTGCGGTCAATGGTGCGCTCATTGCTCAGAAGGAAGTTCTTGGCGACCTGCTGGGTGATGGTCGAGCCGCCGGCTGAGCGCCTGCCGGTTCCCAAATTTTTGAAATTGGAGACTACCGCGCGCGCCAGACCCTCGGGATCAATGCCGGCATGGGTGTAGAAATTCTTGTCCTCGGCCGAAATGAAGGCATTTTTCACCAGGCTCGGAATTGCCTGAATGGGCAGATACAAGCGCCGTTCACGGGCATATTCGGCCATCAGGAACCATCGCCGGCATGAATACGGGTGGTCACCGGCGGCTCATAAGCATTCAGCACCTCGTAATCCGGCAGGTCCTTGGACATATCCGACACATACCAGGCAACCCCGCCGATAACCAGGATCGCCAGCAGTGTGCCGATGCCGAACAAGATAGCCGATCAATCTAAGAAACATTATTTTCTATTCCCTGCCCATTCCGGCATTTCAGGATATGTCAGGCCAAAGAAACTGCCACACGTTCATTCGCACAATTCATGCCTGCACCGGAAAAACAACCTGCCACTGAACAATCTGCCGAAAGGTCAAGCGGTATACCTCCAGTGCCAGCTTCGCTTGACGTACTAACAAGTCCGAGCCGTCTACCAATGACTGCACTACAATTGCCACCTGCTATTCATCGGTCAATGTGGCATCAATAGGAACACGCAGCTTACCCTGCGGCATTTATGGTAAATATGTGGTTAATATACAACGTTCACTCGATGCCTGCTCAACAAGCTGTATTTCACAGGAATATAACCGCCACATATTTCATAAAACGATTGTACTTGGCGCGGTTTCGTTCGCCTGGAAACCGGCTGTCTGCCTTCAAAGAAACTGCGAACCGTCTCCGCAATTAATGCCGCGATTTTTGCCTGCCATTCCGGGTCCGTCAGAGCGGGCCTCGTCCTCGCTGTTGGACAAATAACCCAATTCCATCAGATACGCCGGGATTTTCAGCGTTTTTCAAAACCATGAAGGAGGCTGAACGACGGGGATTGTTGATCAGCTTGATACGATTTTCAGTTGCTCGACCAACGGGCGGAAAAGGACCGGGAAAACCGGGTTGTTTCACGCAATGTCAGATCGGCCAGAATATTGGTCACCTCATCCTGGGCATCGGGCGCCGCCATGCCGGCTATGACGTCGGAGAGGTTTTCCGATTCGGCGAATTGCCTCGAAAGCGAATCGGATGCCTTTTTCGCCAGGGTATAAACCGTTGCACCGCGCACGAAATTCTGCCTGAGCGAATCCGCATGAAGTGAAATTAGCAAATCGGCATTGCTGCGCGCTGGTGAAATTCTGCCGTTCACGCAGAGAAACGAAAACATCGCTTTGCCTGGTGTAAAGGACTTCGAAGGGACCTGATTTTTCAATCAGTGAACCCAGCAATCTTGGCAATGTCGAGAACAATATCCTTCTCCAAAACATCGGTGCTGACGCCACTTGCACCGCTGTCAATTCCGCCATGCCCGGGGTCAATGACAATGGTGAAGTGCCCCTGCTTTCGCGGAGCCGCGCCGAACCCGGTCGCCCTTGACGACCGTTTCACCACTGGTGCCGAGAAAAGCCGCTGCCTTTTGATGATTTCAGCGAATTGCCCGGCGGCAACCGGTGCGAGATCAAGTCTCAGCGAATAGCGATCGCTGTCATCTGCCTTTTCCAGTTCGTCCAGAGGAGAGCATTGCGGGTTCCCAAGAGTTACCACCATGCGCGATTTGCTTTGGGTGATCCTGCCACTGCGGATTCTCCGAAACAATACCAATGTTTTGACTGCCGGCCTGCTCGTTGCCAAGGCGAAAGTCGGCATTGTGCAGTTCAATGACAAAGCGTCGGCGGATTTTCCATGAAGAAGAGCCGATAATCGGGCTTGCCATCAAATTTGAGCGTGATGCTCGTTTGATCCGATTGGTGGAAACTTCGCTGTAATAGGCAAAACGGGCGGGTTTTGCCTTTGCATTGTCACCAGTTGCTTCATTGTCCGACTGGGCATTGGCCGAAACGGCGACGCCTAACACGGCCAGAATTGCGCCGAACATGACAAAGGGGCCCAACAGGACTGACATTGCAGCAAGCGGGTCTTGCCGGCCCATTTCCTGTGCGATGTGGATGTTTCAAACACTGATGACCCGAAAACAGTCAATTTCATTAACAGAATCAAACCTCAACTCTCCCTGTGAGGTGGCGATAGGACAAGATTGTGGGCTTGTCGAGGCATGGCCTGTATCGGCAAAGAACTCAGGCACCGGACAACGCCCAGGTGCAAGCCAATCGAGGCCGACGGCCGATGCCTAGGCGCAAATCTGCATTTCGGCAAGAGAACGCCTCCCCGCCGAAATTCATGGTCCAAGTTATTTTTCTTGTTAAAGCGCTTCAATCAGCCTATGTCAGATATATGAAGCGTGCGGTGTATGAATTTTAATCACCTTAGTCTTTTGCCTTTTGCCCTGCGGCAAGCCGATTGAACCGGATTTTGAAGCTGTTTGAACCTATTGCTTCGTTTTACTCTCCAATCTGCAAACCGTTTGACAGCGGCAGCTGAAAAGTCGGGGACAAAACCACGTTTCACAAAAAGAATTTCGTGTTCAAATCCGGCGAGGACCGGATTGCACCGATTTGGCGCTTGCGAGAATCCATCGAGATTTCCCTGCGCAAACCTCACGGACCGGATTACCGGTTCCCAATCGAAGCTGGAAGCGGCACAGACAGGATGTTTTTGGTAACGGCAACACAATCGGCATCGCCCGCGGCAGGAATGTACCTGCCTTGCGCGGGAGGGGTATGCCGTATCTTGCCCGGTACCCTGTCGTCATTCCGTTTTTACAACATTGCAGGCCCCTGCCGGAATCAGGTGCAATTTCTATTGCATTTCCAACAATCCATAACTGACATTTTTGACCGGATATGTACCGGTTTCAATCCAGAATGGCTGACCGGCTCCGCGCCTGCGGAGACTTATTTCAATGGCAAACAACAAAATGCTGATCGACGCCTCCCACCCGGAAGAAACCCGGGTTGTGGTGGTTCGCGGAAACCGGATTGAGGAATTCGATTTCGAGGCGCAGGACAGGCGCCAACTAAGAGGCAATATCTACCTCGCCAAAGTAACCAGGGTTGAACCCTCGCTTCAGGCGGCCTTCATTGACTATGGCGGCAACCGCCACGGCTTTTTGGCCTTCTCGGAAATTCATCCCGATTATTACCAGATTCCGGCAGCAGACCGGCAGGCATTGCTTGATGCCGAAGCCGAGGCCGCTTCACGCGATGACGATGATCAATCGGTCGGAATTGAAGAAGCTGCTTCTTCCGGTAACGAGGAAGACGGCGAAGAAGAAACAACATCGAACAAGAAGCGCTCCCGGCGCAAGCCGCGACGCGGCGGGCGTGGTCGCAAGACACGGGACGAAGATGTTTCGGCATCTGAAGGCGATGAATCAAACGACGACACGCCGCTAGATGATGGCGATGGCGAAGCCGTAACAAAGGCATCGCGAAAACGCGGACAGTTCCGAGCCTGATGCTGCGGAAGATGAGGCAGCCAAAGAAGCGCCGAAACCGAAAAAACGCACTCGGCGTGCCAGAAAACCCAAGGCTGAAACGACTGAGGGAGACGCCGGCGATGGCGCTGATGCCGCAGAAGGCGAAAGCGGTGATGCCTCCCCCTCAGACGGTGAAAGCGGTCCGGCAAAACCATGGCTGCCATGATGGACATCGATCAGATTTCGGAAGATGCTCCCGAGGACACCGATCCCGACGACGATAGCTAGCGACACTTCTTCCGATGAGGCTGAAAAGCCGAAACGCAAGACGACCCGCCGCAAACCGGCTGCCAAAAAAACCAAGGCTGCAAAAGCCGAGGCCGATGAGGCGGAAACCGAAGCTGTTGCCAGTGAAGCCGATGGGGATGAAGCAGTAGAAAAACCCAAACGCAAAACAACGCGTCGCAAGCCGGCCGCCAAAAAGACCAAGGAAGTCGAAGCGCCGGAAGATGACGGCCTATGAAAGTGACAGCGAGGCTCCGCTAGAGGCCGACAATGTGGATTCTTCGGATGAAGCTGAGGAAAAGCCAAAGAAAAAGCCCGCAATGGCCGCCGCCGCAAGGCAAAGGCTGACGCCGATGAGGACAATGGCACTGACGAAAACGGTGACGACGATGAAAACGGTAATGGCAATGGCAAGCCGGTGGAATCCGTTGGCCAGGAAGATGCGCTCGAAGAAGTTTCTGTAAAGCGCCCTCGCCGCCAGTACAAAATCCAGGAAGTAATCCGCCGCCGCCAGGTCATGCTGGTTCAGGTTGTCAAGGAAGAGCGCGGCAACAAGGGCGCGGCACTGACTACCTATCTTTCACTGGCCGGGCGCTACTCGGTATTGATGCCCAATACCGCCCGTGGCGGCGGGATTTCCCGCAAGATCACCAATCCCGGCGACCGCAAGCGGCTGAAGGAAATCGCCGGTTCGCTGGATGTGCCGAAGGGAATGGGCGTTATTCTGCGCACGGCGGGTGCATCGCTGTGAAAAAGAGGAAATCGAACGCGATTTCGATTATCTGATGCGTCTTTGGGAAAATGTCCGGGCAATCTGACGCTGGAATCCTCGGCTCCGTTCCTGGTCTATGAGGAAGGCAGCCTGATCAAGCGCTCGATCCGCGATCTGTACAACAAGGATATTGGCGAGATCATCGTTTCCGGCGAAGAGGGCTACAGGGAAGCGAAGGAATTCATGCAGATGCTCATGCCCGGCCATGGCCGCAATGTGAAGCTCTATCAGGGCGAACAACCCCTGCTTGCAAAATTCAACATCGAGAGCCAGTTGGACAAGATGGTGACACCGCAGGTGACGCTGAAATCCGGCGGTTATCTGATCATCAACCAGACCGAAGCGCTGGTGGCGATCGATGTGAACTCGGGACGATCCACCCGCGAACACTCCATCGAAGCCACCGCCCTTGCAGACCAACCTTGAAGCCGCCGAGGAAGTTGCACGCCAGTTGCGCCTTCGCGATCTTGCCGGTCTTGTGGTGATCGATTTCATCGACATGGAAGAAAAGCGCAACAACCGGGCGGTTGAACGCAAATTGAAGGATTGCCTGAAAAACGACCGTGCCCGTATTCAGGTCGGCCATATTTCACATTTTGGCCTGATGGAAATGTCGCGCCAGCGTATTCGGGCGAGCGTTCTGGAAAGCACCATGGCCGTTTGCCCGATGTGCCAGGGTGTCGGCCATATCCGTTCGGAGCCGTCTTTCGGCCTGCATATTTTGCGCGGTATCGACGATCATCTGACCCGTCATTCGCGCTTTGATGTGACCGTGAAGGTTCCCCCCTCGATCGCAATGTATCTGCTGAACAACAAACGCACCGCCATCACCGAACTCGAAAACCGCTACGGCGTAAAAATCGAGTTCGAAAGCGACCACACCATCGAGTGCCAGGAATTCACCATAGAAAAAGGTGAACCGGCCACCCGCACGCCGCAAAAATCAGCAGCTGTCAATCCGATGCCGGTTGACGATGCTGAGGACGCGCTTGAAGATGCTTCGCCTGCAAGTGAAGAAGCTGTTGGCGATGACGCTGGCGAAGCTGCTGATGATGATCGTGAAAGCAACCGCAAAGGCCGCCGCAAACGCGGCCGCGGACGCGGCAGGGGCCGTGACCGGGATGAGAGCCGGGCTGATTTAGCACAGGATCAGAACGGGGAAGACACCTCCGGCAAGGCAGAAACGGAGAATGAAACATCCTCTGCGGATAGTTCCTCCGATGACCAGTCAGGCAAGTCTGGCCGGAAAGCCTCCGATAAAACTGGCGACAAGGATGAGAAATCTTCTCAGTCATCGGTTGCCTCAACTGACGAAGGCAGGAAGGCAAATGCCAAAAAGGCAGCCGACAAGCCGGAAACCGAGGAGCCTTCAGAAGCGCGCCGCAGAACCGGTCGCCCAGGCAAGAAGGTGAAGTCCGAAGCAGAGGCTGGAAAAACTGAAAAAGTAGCAGCCGAAGAGGAAAACAATCCCAGGAACGGCGCTCCACCGCGTGAAGTCAAACGACGTAACACGCGGCGCGTTTCCAGGCCAAAAGAAGGCGAAAGCGAAACCGGGGAACAGGAACCGGCGAGTTGGGGTGGTGGCTTTTTGAGCTAACCGACAACTGCTTTCCTAAATCAGGATAATGAAAAGGCCGGATCAATCCGGCCTTTTTTGTGGTTCATTCAGGATTTGTGCCATCGGAACCGGAGGGACATTGTTGCTGTGCGCACGCTCCGAGTTGGCGCCAG
>CAVQPI010000012.1:0-407070 GCA_963714735.1 uncultured Alphaproteobacteria bacterium | reverse complement strand
AAGGATCGCCGCAATCCGGTCATAGGCCGCATCGGTTACAATAACACCGGGATTGGTGGTCGGAGCGTTCATTTCCTGTTTCACCCTTGTTTCGGACTCATCAAGCATGCTGAACCTAAGCCTGATTGTGCCCTACTTCAAGGGGTGTTGTTTTGGCGAATCCCCCGGGCCTTACGGTCATAAACACCCTTGGGTTTACGGGTTTTGTTAAGGCAAAAATGAAATATTTGGTAATCTCTTGAAATCATATCGATTTAATTTCCGGCCATCGTCAAAATGCCATTGTAATTGCAGCGGTCCTGTTTGATAGCTTCCCCAAACATGATGTGGAGCAATTCTATGACGAACAAGTCATCAAACAGTTCAGTATCCGAAGAGCGTCTGGACCGCATTCTCACCCTTGAATTGGCAAGGGTTACCGAGGCTGCTGCGGTCGCGGCGGCACGTCTGCGCGGTCATGGCGACGAGAAAATGGCCGATCAGGCCGCCGTCGATGCCATGCGCACCGAACTCAACAACCTGCCGATTGATGGCCGGGTTGTGATCGGTGAGGGCGAGCGCGACGAAGCGCCGATGCTGTATATCGGCGAAGAAGTGGGCACCAAAAAGGGATCTGCGGTTGATATTGCCCTTGATCCGCTGGAAGGCACCACGATTTGCGCCAAGAACCAGCCGAACTCCATTGCGGTTATTGCGATCGCCGAGCGCGGCAATCTGCTTTATGCGCCGGATGTTTACATGGACAAGATTGCCATCGGACCGGGATATGAGCCCGGCCTGATCGATATCGACAAGCCCGCCATCGAAAACCTTGAAGCGCTGGCAAAGGCCAAGGGCGTCAAGGTTTCTGATCTGACAGCCTGTATCATGGACCGTCCGCGCCATGCCCGCCTGATCGAGGAAGTGCGCGCAACCGGCGCTGCCATCCGCCTGATCGGTGATGGCGATGTTGCCGGTGTCATCCACACGACTGACCCGGATCAGACCGGCATCGATATCTATATCGGCATTGGCGGCGCGCCCGAAGGCGTTCTGGCTGCAGCTGCGCTTGCGCTGCATTGGCGGTCAGATGCAGGGTCGACTGATCCTTGATACACCGGAAAAGGTTGAGCGTGCCCGCAAAATGGGCGTTGAGGATCCCAAACAAGCCTATACGATGGAAGAAATGGCCAAGGGCGATGTGATCTTTCTCTGCGACCGGCGTCACCGACGGCAACATGCTGGACGGTGTACGGTTCGGCCGGGACATGATCACAACCCATACGGTGGTCATGCGGTCGTCATCACGCACGGTTCGTGAAATCAAGGCCACGCATCACGATCTTGAAAAATTCGCAACCAAAGGCTTCCTGATACCTTATAGTCTGATATTGCCATCTTGCGAATGCCGCAAAGGCAATTCAATGTCGTATCATGAACTGTTGAACAACTCCAGACAACCGCGCCTTCCTTGATGTTGAAAAATCGCTTTCCGGCAAACGCTGGATAGAGCGGCTTGGACGGGCGCGGGCGCAACCAGGCCCTGGCCATTTCCCAAACCGCTGACATCAATGATCTGATTGCCCGGGTGCTGGCCGGACGGGGCGTGATGCTGAAGGTGCAGAGAGTTTTCTCGATCCCACCATCCGCGATCTGATGCCTGATCCTTCGTTCTGACGGACATGGACACAGCTGCGCAAAGCATTGCGATGCGATTGCAGGAAACAGCGGATTGCGATATTTCGGTGATTATGATGTCGATGGCGCGGCATCGTCGGCATTGATGTCGCGCTTTCTTGACTGCTGTCGGGCATTGAAAACGAAATTTACATTCCCGATCGGATTTTTGAGGGCTACGGGCCCAATCCCGAAGCAATCAGGCAATTGGCGGAGCGCGGTGCAGACCTGATTGTGACGGTTGATTGCGGCGCAACCAGTTTTGATGCGCTTGAACAGGCCAAGTAAACTTAATGTCGATGTAATCGTGTCTGGACCATCACCAGATGGGCGTTGAAATGCCCCAGCCGCGGCACTGGTCAATCCAAACCGTCAGGATGATCTGTCCGGTCTCGGCTATCTGTGTGCCGGTGGTGTGGTGTTCATGGCTATTGTGGCGGTGCAGCGCGAATTGCGCGAGCCAGGGAGTTGGCGCAGGGTTCAATCTTGCTGGACATGCTGGATATTGTTGCGCTTGCAACCATTTGCGATGTGGTTCCGCTCAAGGGGCCTTAACCGGGCATTTGTGGTCAAGGGCATGCAGGTCATGCGGCAGCAGAAGAATGCCGGATTGCTGGCGCTTGCGACGGGTAGCGCGGCTGGACGGACCGGTTACGCCTTATCATCTGGGTTTTGTGCTTGGTCCGCGGATCAATGCCGGCGGGCGCATTGGCGATGCGGCGCTGGGCAGCCGCCTGTCTGGCAACCGATCGACCTGCGAAGAAGCCGAAGCAATTGCGGACCAGCTTGACGATCTGAACAAGGAACGCCAGGCGGCCGAGGCGATCATGCTTGAAGAAGCAATCGCCGAGGGCGAGGCGGAAATCGGTGCAGGCTCCGACGAGGTCCTGCGGTTTTGGTCACCGGCCGCAAGGGCTGGCATCCCGGGCATCGTTGGCCTGCTGGCTTCCCGTCTGAAGGACCGTTTCCAGCGCCCGGCTATTGCCATAGCCTTCGACGGCAACGGCAAGGGATCGGGTTCGGGCCGCTCGATTGCCGGTGTCGATTTGGGAGAGGCTGTCCGGGCCGCTGTTGAAGCCGGCCTTCTGGAAAAAGGCGGCGGTCATGCCATGGCCGCCGGTCTGACGGTGCGACGTGAAAAACTCGGTGAACTGCGCGCTTTTCTGGAAGACCGGCTTTCTGAAGCATGTGCCAACAGCAGGGATCACCTGACGCTCAGGATTGACGGGGCGCTGACCGCCCGAAGTGCAAACGTGGCGTTTAGCGAACTGCTGGAAAAGGCCGGACCTTTTGGTTCCGGGCATTCGCAACCGGTTTTTGCGTTTCCATCGCACCGGATCAAACATTCCCGCATTGTCGGTCGTGATCATGTCAGTGTGACGTTGGAAAGCCGCTGATGGCAAGTCATTGCGGGCAATTGCTTTCAAGGCATCGGAAACGGCTTTGGGAAATGCGCTCTTGAATGAGCAGGGGGAAGCCCTGCATTTTGCCGGAACCCTGAGTGCTGACTATTGGCAGGGAGCGAAGAGGCTCCAGCTTCGCATTCTGGATGCTGCAATTCCTGCGAAATAGTCGAGTTGGACAAAGGTGTCGATCAGGTATCCAGGTGAAGGAAATGGTATGCGAGGATTGACCGGCAATTATCCACTGGGGGGCGAACTCCACTGGTAAGAGCGCTGTTCGCCATCTGCCGAACAAGGTTGGGGGCCTTTTGGGCGGCAATGACCTGATCAACCCTCGCTGGTTTCCTATTAGCCAATCCAGGTAAACAAAGAGTTTCAATCATGGGTTGCCGGAAAGAGTTGCGTCCGATAATTGGCAATCGTTCAGGAAATATTTCGGGCAGATTGAGTGATCGCATGCAGGAATGATTTGGCCGATGACCGTGCGCTCAGCAACACCATTCGCTCCTGCCGATCCGCAGGATCAGTGACCCCCAGATGTTCCATCTGGTTCGTGGCGGCCATTCCTGACTGGAACGCATCGACTTTTGAGATCGATCGGGCAAATCCGTCTCCAGCGCCCTTGTAACGCCGCTTCCATTAATCGACAAGGATTGCCCAAGAATCGGACTGGTCCGTTACATAAGCCTTTCCAGCCAAGTTTGCCTTTCAGCGAGGCTGCTGGTGTCAGATCTGTCTTCTTCGCGGATCAGGAAAAATTGGTCCGGAGAGGTCCATAAAAGAACCGAGTTGCGGATTTTTGGCTATCGCTGAAAACGACCGGGTTCAGGCAATTCCAGTGTAAATGCTTTTTTAACGGTTGTAACGAGCCTGCCCTGTTCCGCCATGGGAACAGCGAGACTGACGATTGATCATGCCGGTCAACTTCACGGATGTGCACATCATTAATGGTTTCGATCAAAACCGGAAAGGGGTGTTTCAGCATCAAGCACGGAGGCGTTCTCCTTCAGGATCAATGAAATGCGGCGAGAAAATTTCGACTTCCATTGTCTTGCCGCGCAGCGGATCAGCGGCGATGACCATTTCGCCAATCCGTTCATCGCCGCGCTTGATGAAACCAAGACCGATGGAAGTTTTCAGGCTTGGTGAATAGGCAACCGAGGTCATCCACCCCTGATCATTTTCCAGTATTTGCCTCTTCGCCTTTGGCAAGGAAATGAGCGCCCGAGACCAGCGTTTTTGTCAGGGTCAACCGGTTTGAAATCCAACCAGCCTGACAGCATCATCCCGGTTCATTTCAGGCTGCGTTCCGACAGGGTGCTGCCGATACTGTCCTTCTTTTTGGAGACCATTCGGCCAAGGCCAAGATTGAGCGCTGTGGTCTGGCCATTCAGTTCATTGCCTGCCGCATGGCCTTTTTCAATCCGCATCACGCCGAGGGCCTCAACGCCATAGGGAACGGCATCAAATTCCTCACCGGCTTTCATCAGTTCGCGGATCAGCGCATCGCCATATCGCGTGGGAACCGCCAGTTCATAGGCCAGTTCGCCGGAAAACGAAATTCGGAACAGACGGGCAGGGGTGCCGCCGCAAACGCTGATCTCACCACAGGCCATGAACGGAAATGCCTCGTTGGAAATGTCGTGTTGCTTGTCGACGATCTTTTCCAGCAGTTTGCGCGCATTGGGTCCGGCAATGGCATATTGCGCCCATTGTTCGGTTGCCGAAATCAGATGCACATCCAGGTCCGGCCACAGGCACTGGCGGACAAATTCCATCCGCCGGAAAACCAGAACCGCATTGGCTGTCGTTGTTGTCATCACAAAATGATTTTCGGCCAAGCGCGCCGTGGTGCCGTCATCATAGGCGATGCCGTCTTCGCGCAGCATCAGGCCGTAACGAACTTTGCCGACTGGCAGTTTGCCAAAGGCATTGGAATAGACAAGGTTGAGAAATTCCGCTGCGTCCTTGCCCTGAATATCGATCTTGCCGAGGGTCGTGACATCGCAAATGCCGACCGAATTGCGGGTTGCCAGAACTTCACGGTCAACGCTTTCACGCCAATGGGTTTCGCCCGGCTTCGGATACCATTGCGCCCGCAGCCACATGCCGGCTTCGATGAATACCGCGCCTTGTTCCTCTGGCCCATTGATGGCTCGGGTGTCAGGCGGGTCGGCTTGAAATCCTTGCCCCGTGGCCCGCCCGCCAAAAGCACCAATCGGCAACCGGAGTATAAGGTGGGCGGAAAATGGTGGTTCCGGTTTCCGCAATGCGTCTTGCCGCTGACTTCGGCCATCACCGCCAGACCGAGAATATTGGATGTCTTGCCCTGATCGGTCGCCATGCCAAGGGTTGTATAGCGTTTCAGATGCTCGACCGAGCGAAAACCTTCCTGATGTGACAGTTTGATGTCCTTGACGGTGACATCGTTTTGCTGATCAACCCAGGCGCGGGCTTTGACATTCCTTCACATGCCAGAAGGCTGATGTGTTGGCAGGCTTCGTCTTCTGCCTTTGGCGCTGTTTGCGCGATGGAGTGAAACCCAGTTCCTTTACGCGCTTCGTTTGCAAGCCGTATGTGCCGTCGGAAAGGCACTGCACCGAGGGTCATGATCGCCATTGGCAGCGCCTGCAACCTACATGCCGACCGGCAATTCGCCGCCCGGTACAAAGGCTGCAATATCCTCGCGCCATGACCGGCCGCCCGCGCTGATGGCAGGTCAGATGCACATTCGGGTTCCAGCCGCCTGAAACTGCAAGGCAATCGGTTTCAATGGTCTGGCCATTGCGCAGGGTGATCGATTTGCAGTCCGTGGCGGCCCTTCGTGTCGACGATACGCCCGCCCATGATGATGGCTGTATCCTTGAATGGTCGCGCAAGCGGTTGCTGGTGTCGCCGCGTGTCAATAATGGCGCGATGTTGGCGCCCTTGTTCGGCAAGATCGATTGCTGTGCGCCAGCCGTCGTCATTATTGGTGAAAATCGCAATGCTTTTTCCCGGCGAGACGCCGAAACGGTTGGCATAGGTGCGCACCGCACTGGCGAGCATGATGCCCGGGCGGTCATTATTGCCAAAGGCGATGGGCCGTTCATTGGAGCCGCCTGCCAGAATTGCGCGCTTTGAATAAATGCGCCAAAGAACCTGGCGTGGCTTGCCATCGACTTGACGCAAGATGATCGGTCTTGCGTTCCAGCGCGCCGTAAATGCCATGGTCATAGGCGCCATAGACCGTGGTGCGTGGCATCAGACGAACATTGGGCATGGATGCAAGTTCGTCGACTGCCTGCCGTGCCCAATGACTGTCCGCCTATGCCATCAACTTCCAAGGTTTCGCTGTTCAGCCTGCCGCCAAGGACGAAAGTCTTCATCCGCAAGGATTACCCTGTGCGCCGGAGCGTCCTGCCTGCAGGGCCGCAGCAAGTCCGGCAGGACCGGAGCCGATCACCAGAATATCGCAATGCAGAAAGCCCTTGTCATAACTGTCGGGATCTTCTTGCGCCCGACAGGCGTCCAAGTCCGGCCGCGGCCCGAATCACCGGCTCATACAGTTTTTCCCAGAAGGCTTTTGGCCACATGAAGGTCTTGTAGTAAAAACCTGCTGCCAGAAAGGGCGACATCAGATCGTTGATCGCCATCAGGTCATGTTTCAGCGGACCGCGATGGTTCTGGCTTCTTGCTTCAAGACCGTCAAACAATTCGACCGTGGTCGCGCGGGTATTGGGTTCCTGATGGGCACCTGTGCGCAGTTCGACCAGCGCATTTGGCTCTTCTGAACCTGCGGTCAAAATTCCCCGTGGCCGGTGATATTTGAACGAGCGGCCAACCAGTTTCACATCATTGGCAATCAGCGCCGAGGCCAGCGTGTCGCCTTCATAGCCGGCATAATTCGATGCCGTTGAAATTGAAATTGCAACGGCTTGTCCCGGTCGATCAAGACCGCCTGAAACACGATTGGACTGGCTCATGGCCTTGCTCCCTTTGTCGGACCTGGCGTCATTTGCTGCGTCGCCTTGCAGCTCCACATCACGGGCAAGTTCCACCTTGCTGATTTCATGGGTCAGCGTGTTGCGGGTCACAACCAGCCACGACCGGTCACCCTGTTCATGATACCACAATTCGCGATGTTCGCCGGCCGGATTGTCCCGCAGATATGGCATAGTCATAAAACTGGTTCAGCAGCGTTTTCTGCCTGCCAATCCGGCCGGTTGCATCAGCGATGCATCGCCCAGATAGACAAATTCAGCAGCATCGCGCGGTCCAAGAAGAGGGTGGTTGATGATCATGTCTACGGCTCCTAGTGCAGGTTCGGCTGGTCGCCGACCCCTTTTTCATCAATCAGATGGCCGCGCATGAAACGGTCGAGCCGCATTCTGCGTGGCAACCTCGTGGGGCTCGTCCTTGGCAATCAGATGGGCATAGCAAAAGCCGGAAGCAGGTGTGGCCTTGAAGCCGCCATAACACCAGCCGCCATTGAAATAGAGCCCGTCAATATGCGGTCTTGTCGATAAAGGGTGAACCATCCATCGACATGTCCATGACACCGCCCCACATGCGCAGCAGTCGGGCGCGGCCGATCATCGGCATCAGTGCCATGCCGCCTTCGCAGACATCCTCGACAACCGGCAGGTTGCCGCGCTGGGCATAGGTGTTGTAGCCGTCAATATCGCCGCCGAACACAAGCCCGCCCTTGTCGGACTGGGAGACATAAAAATGCCCGGCGCCGAAGGTGATAACCCCGGGAATAACCGGCTTCAGCCCTTCGGAAACAAATGCCTGCAATACATGGCTTTCAATCGGCAGGCGCATCCCGGCATAGGACATGACCTTGCCGATGAGCCGGCAACACAAACCGCAACCTTCTTTGCCCTGATCGTGCCTCTTGGTGGTTGTCAACGCCCGTGCATACGCCCTTGTCGATCATGAAAGCCGGTCACTTCGCAATTCTGGATGATGTCGACACCGCGGCTGTCTGCGCCGCGTGCATAGCCCCAGGCAACCGCATCATGGCGAACCGAGCCGCCGCGCCGTTGGGCAAGGCCGCCCATGAATCGGAAAGCGGGCATTGTCGAAATCGAGAAATGGGCACATTTTGCGAACGCCGTCCGCGTCCAGCAGTTCCGCATCGGCACCCGCCATGATCATGGCATTGCCGCGCCGTGCATAGGCATCGCGCTGGGCATCGCTGTGATAACAGATTCAGAACGCCGCGCTGGGAAACCATGGCATTGTAATTGAAATCCTGCTCCAGGTTTTCCCACAGCTTCATCGACAATTCGTAAAAGGGTTCATTGCCCGGCAGCAGGTAGTTGGAACGGATAATTGTGGTGTTGCGCCCGATATTGCCCGAGCCGATCCAGCCTTTTTCCAGAACGGCAACATTGGTAATGCCGTGTTCCTTGGCGAGGTAATAGGCAGTCGCCAGACCATGGCCGCCGCCGCCGATGATGATGACATCGTATTCGGCCTTTGGTTCGGGTTCGCGCCAGACGGGTTTCCAGCCCTTGTGGCCGGTCAGGGCCTCGGTAAAAACCTTCAATGCAGAATAACGTCATCGTCTGATCTCCGGAGATAATGTCGAGCGTGTTTGCAATTATTAGTCTACTGGACTTTTCCAGAAAAGACATATTATTGCATGCTCATGGTCAGTTATCACAAAGACGAACGCCCTTTCAAAATCGGTTTTCTTTTGATCGACGGCTTTGCCCTGATGTCCTATGCATCGGCCAGTGAACCGTTTCGTGCGGCCAATCTTCTGGCCGGCAAAACGCTGTATAATGTTCACAATATTTCGGTCATGGCGGACAGAGCGCAAGTTCCGGGTGCCGCCATGTGTCAAAACGCGGGCGCAAATCGGCGAGCAGGTCGATTATGACCTGATGCTTGTATGTTGCCGGGCCTGATCCGCCAGAAGTTTCGAGACAAGCGGGTTTTGCAATGGTTGCGCCATCTGGCGCGGCGCGGAGTCAAGCTGGGCGGCGTTTCCGGTGGGCCGGTAATTCTTGCCGCTGCCGGACTGATGAACGGCTACCGCATGACCGTCCACTGGGAACATGCGCCATCGCTGGTGGAAATTTCCCCATCACTGCAGCTTGAGAAAAGCATCTTTGTCATCGACCGGGACCGCTATACCTGCGCAGGTGGCATTGCCGCCCTCGACATGATGCACGAGACTGATTGCCGGCCATCACGGTCAGGAGTTTGCAACACAGGGTTTCCGACTGGTTCATGCATACCGATATACGCGCTTCCGGCCAGCCGCAACGGGCAGGGTTTGTGGCCCGTTACGGCACAACCAGCGCGCCGGTGATACGCGCCATCGAGGTGATGGAAAACCATATGGACGATCCGCTTGATCTTGGCACAGATTGTCGGATATTGTCCGGTGTTGGCCCGCGCAGTTGAACCGGCTTTTCAGGGAAAAGACTCGGTGCCGGGACCATGGAGTTTTACCGCGATCTGCGGCTGGAAAAGGCCAAAAACCTGCTCGTCCAATCGCCGCTTGTCCATTACCGAAATTGCGCTGGCGACCGGGCTTTTGTTCCTCGGCCCATTTTGCCAAGTCGTTTCGTGACAAGTTTGGATGCGCCGCCTTCGAGCTTTCAGGAAATAGGCAAGGCAGTCCTGCACCGATATCGCATTGGCGCGCAAGACATGTGCAACGGCGGAACATGTTCAAGGTATTTGGAAAAAATATGGTACGCCCTACGGGAATCGAACCCGTGTTTCCGCCGTGAAAGGGCGGCGTCCTAACCGCTAGACGAAGGGCGCACACTCAAGCAAAAACAGCAGAACTGCTCGCTTGTTGCGGCGCTTATAGAGATGATTTTCAGGTGCATCAACACTAAAATGAGACTTTCAAACTTTTTGCGGGCGGATGCCTTGATAGCCGGTTTTGATGGGGAATCGGGCGGCGATAAAGTCGCACGGAAAGCGGGTTTTACGTGAATGAAGGCGGTGGAAACCGGGTTATGGCCGCTCAGGCTTTCTTCTTCGCGGATTTGCTGCGGCGGCAAGGATGATGCCAGTCGCGGACGCTTCCGATGTCGATATGGACCGACTTGGTCCGGCAATAGGTGCCAACGCCGCCACGACCATCAACGGTTCGCAGAAATTTCGCCAGATCCCATTTGGAAACGCCTTCAACCTGAATATCGGCTGCCTTGCAGTAGATATGGGTTGAATTCTGGACACCACCGGCCCGGCGGTTTCGTTTCGGACTGCGGTAGCCTGATGTCACCATGACTTTCTTGCCATAACGCCGTTCGACAACGCGCAGCAGCTGCATCAATTCCGGCTTGAAGCAATCCACTTTTACGGACTCGGTCTGAAGGATAAGACCGTTGACCATCTGGTAACGACCGAACGAGCCGACGGATGCCACCTGAACATCGCCATTTGCATCTGTGGGAGGCTTGTCGCGGTCTTCAGGTCCAATTCCGAAAAGCGCGGAACTGCGTTTGACCCCCGGAAGTGCCGGTCCCCGAATTATTAAGGGAATTCTGAACACCGGTCTTTGGAGCCACTCTGGCTACTTGGGTGTTGGCCGCAGGATTTGGCTTTTTCGGCTTGCCGCCAAACAGCGCACCCCAGAAGCCGACGGGCTTTTTGGCCAATTGTTTGGTTGCTGTCGTGGCAGTACGTGTCGAAGGCGTTGAGGTATCAGTTCCGACAGTGGCAGCGGGTGAGGGGGCCGGTACGATTACGCCAGCCTTGTCGTCAGTAGCACCGGCCGCCGAAAGTGCAGCTGTTTGGGTCGGGGTGCCACTGTTCTCGCCTGTTTCCGGGCCGGCAACATCATCTTCTTCGATCGCAAGAGCCGCCTGAGCATTTTCTTCACTGCCTTCTGCAATAGCATTGACCGCGTTCAAGGCCGGCATTGCATCATCATCAGTCAATGCGAGTTCTGAAGACTTTGGTGAACGTAAAGGCACCGGAAGTGCATTCACTGTGGTGAAATCCGACACATAGGTATCTTCTGCCATTTGCAATTGAGTCGGGGATTCAAGCGCGGCGGTATCAAGCGTGGTTGAGACGGTGGAGCCGACACAGGCGGTCAGAAGCGGTAAGGACGTGATTGAAAGGATCAGAAACGTTTTTCTGGTTGCGGAAGTGCCCGATGGCTGAATGCGCTGGCGGCGCGAAGCATCCACACCCGCACGCAGCAGCAAGGCCTTTTGACCGCCCTCAGCGCCGTAAAAATGATCGCTTTTTTCCCGCATTCCCAGTTACCCTTTTTGACCATCCCCAAATGGTCTTCCCAAACCCTGCCCAGATCAGGCCTGGTAATGGGTAAAAGTTCACGCAGCAGTCTGCGTGATTCTCAAAATTTTTACGTTGCCAACATGCGAACAACGGAGAGTCTTTTGCCTGATTAGCCCATACGCCAACAAATCCCAAGAAAAAGCTTGCCCATTTCGGGTTTTCAAAGCCTTAACAAAAATGTTGCCGTACGAAATAAGTCGAAAAATCAACATAATCCAGCGGTTGGAGAGGTTTTGGGCACAAAATATGGCATAATCGTGTTTTTGGTTGCAATTTGGCGGCTGGACACAAGGTCGCAAGGCACAAGTAACAGGCTTGTTGAACTCTTGGACCAATTCAACCCAACTGCAATATGAACAAAACTCAAAGAAACACTTGATAAGCATGCAACCCGCAGTGCTAGTATGCAAAAAGAATCATTGGAGGAGTGCTGCAGAGTGGGGCAGCACATTATAACGAAGGTCCAAGCGGCAAATGGGGGCCAAACCTACGACATCGGGTTTCCCGAAACTGGAAGGCAGGCAATCTGGGCATGATTCCGGATCAGGAAACATGCGCTCTGAAAACCGCTCAATGCCTTCAAATCATGAAGTGCCGGTTGACGAAATTGCCTCGGAAGTGATTGTCGTCGCCGGAGCCATCAAATGGTTCGATGTCTCAAAGGGCTTTGGCTTTATTGTGCCTGACGAGGATTTCCCCGACGTGCTGCTCCATGTTACCTGCCTTCGCAAGGATGGTTTCGCCACCGTGCTGGAAGGTTCACGTATTGTCTGTGAAGCGGTAAAGCGCGAACGCGGCTGGCAGGCATTGCGGGTTCTGTCCATGGATGATTCCACCGCCGTTCAGCCGGAACAGATCACGGAAAACAAGACGCATGTCTCTGTAGAGCCGGAAAGCGGGCTTGAGAGGGTTCTTGTGAAGTGGTTCAACAGAACCAAGGGCTATGGCTTCGTCGTCAAGGATGGGGAAGACATATTTGTCCACATGGAAACACTGAGACGTTTCGGCATAGCAGAACTTCGGCCCGGTCAGACTGTGCTTGTGCGATTTGGCAATGGTCCGAAAGGCCTGATGGCGGCAGAGATTTATCCCGATGACAATCGGAAGATAAATAAGACCAATTAATCAATCGCTTGTGTTAAAATATTAAAGTGGTTTGAAATCGCATTTCAACCCTTTCTTTTTGGTGTTGTTTTGCTTGCTTCAGCTTGTTCGGCGGACCTAAAAAACTGACAAGGCATGCTGGCAAGTTGGTCAATGATTGACTATTTGCGTTGGAAGGGCTTTACCGCCCTCTGATGCGAGGCAATTGCAGGGCCAAGAGAGTTGAACATTAATCCGGCAAATAGGATTGAACGTAGATCTGGCGAGAGGCAGGGAATTTGGCTTCGGCGCACCCCCGCTGGCGTGACCATTGCATCAAGCATCGAGTTTCGAAATGTTTCGCACCATTTTGCCGAGCGTCAGACCCTAAATAATGTGTCGATAGAAGCTGCACCCGGCGATGTATTGTGCCTGCTTGGTCCTTCAGGTTCTGGAAAAACGACACTCCTGCGCCTGGCCGCAGGACTTGCCCGGCCCAGTGGTGGCGAGGTTTTGATCAACAGGCGGGTGGTTTCAACATCAGACAGAATACAGCCACCAGAAAAGCGTGGCGTAGGATTGGTGTTTCAGGATTTTGCGCTGTTTCCCCATTTGACCATTCTGCAAAATGTCGAATTCGGCCTGACTCAGTTGGGAAAGGCGGAAAGGCGCAAACACGCGATGCGTATGCTGGAAACAGTCGGCATTGGTCACGAAAGCGAAAAATATCCGCACGCGCTTTCCGGCGGTGAACAGCAGCGCGTGGCGCTTGCCAGGGCGCTCGCGCCAAAGCCGGGCATACTTCTCATGGATGAGCCGTTTTCGGGGCTGGATGCCAGATTGCGCGAAAGCGTGCGCGAAGAAACGCTCAATCTCCTGAGGGCGACCCGCTCAACTGTTCTGATCGTCACCCATGATCCGGAAGAAGCTATGAAGATCGCTGACAAGATTGCCCTCATGCAAGACGGGCGGATTGTCCAAAGCGGCACCTGCGATGAGCTTTACAATCATCCGAACTGTCTGTTTTCCGCCAGGTTTTTTACCGAACTGAATGCTCTGCCGGCAGTTTTGTCCGGGGATCGGGTTGAGACAGCATTGGGAAGTGTACCTTTGCCTCCGGAGGTTTTGGCAAAAAACAGCGGCAATCTGCTGGCCTGCGTCCGGCCAAATGACTTTGAGATTGAGCTCGTTGACCCCGCAAAATTGCCAAAGCCACCATCAGACAACCGCGCATTTATTAAAAACAGAAGGTTCCTGGGTGAAATGCAGCAGCTGGAAGTGGTGCATTCGGGCAGTGATCAGATATTGCACCTGCGTTGTGCGCCCGGAACTATACCGGACAATGTTCTGGAAATTGACATTCACTTGTTACCGGAAAAAGTCATGGTATTTGATGCCTGACGACAGGCGCCGGAACTTGCTGCTAAACTGACCGATAGGAACGATCTGGAAGCACTCAATTAAGAGGGGCTTGATACAAATTCCACTCATTAACGTGAACCAAAGAATTATTCATTTCAGAAAGATTTTGATGGCATTGCGCCAAATAAGGATTATTTGAAAGGTAAGGGCGCTTTTCTGCTGGCATTAACCAGAGAGGAAAGAAACAGGTTCTGCCTGCGCCACAATGCCTTGGTACGGCGTTCTCTACTTGCAGAGAGCCAACCCAACGCGTTATGGTATCGCCAAATTGGAATAATGCCGGACGAGGAGGTTCGGCAGACCGACAAATGGAGCTTCCCAATGGGTCAAATTGGTATCTGGCAAATCGTAATTATTGCTGTTGTCGTAATCTTGTTGTTTGGACGCGGAAAGATTTCTGATCTCATGGGCGATGTCGCCAAAGGCATCAACTCGTTCAAGAAGGGCCTCAAGGACGAAGACGAGGTCAAGGATACGGCCAAGACAATCGAACAGAACGCTTCTGAAACGGTGGCCGACATCAAGGAAAAAACCAAAAGCAGCTCATGAGTTTGCCGGTTTTAAACCCGCGTTGTGCCGGTTCGCTTTAACTGGCCTTCACCCAATCCGGATTTGATCTTTGTTTGACATTGGCTGGACAGAAATGTTGGTCGTCGCATGTGTGGCGATTATTGTAGTGGGTCCCAAGGACCTGCCGAAAATGCTGCGCGCCTTTGGCAAAACGCTGAAAAGCATACGGGGTCTGGCCGGTGATTTCCAGAAACAGTTTGATGAGGCCATTCGCGAGGCTGAACTTGACGATGTCAAGGACATCGCTACTGGCAAAAAATTCAGCCCACTGGAAGACATCAAGAAATCTGTCACGAGTTACGAAAAAGACGTTAAGGAACAGATAGGCGCCAAGGCGAAGCAAATAGACGACGCCATGGGGATAAACTCCGGTGGGTTACCACAACCTGTTGCCGACAAGCTGGGAATTGATACCGGCAAAGCAAAACCCGCTTCCGGTTCCAAAGATGGGAGTGCCGAGAAGTCCGCGATAGAGACCGCGGCGGCTGAAAAGGCACCGGCAAAAAAGACACCAGCCAAGCCCCCCCTCGGATCGCAAACAGGCAAGGTCACCAAAAAGGCGCCTGCGGCAAAAACCGGCGGCGAAAACTGCAGCCTCCGGGAAAACTGCGGTAAAGGCCGCTAAAAATGCATGAGTGAAGATGTCGATATTGAAGCCTCAAGCGCGCCGCTCATAGAGCATTTGATCGAGTTGCGCCAAAGGCTGGTGAAGGCCGTGGTCGCCATCGCGGTCTTTTTTGTGATTTGCTTTATTTTCGCGGATCGCATCTTCAACATCCTGATTATTCCCTATCAGTGGGGCGCAGGAACAACCGAAGTCAAATTCGTTTATACCGCGCTGCAGGAATATTTCTTCGTTCAGCTCAAGATCGCCTTCTTCGGCGCGATCTTCATCGCATTTCCGGTTATTGCCACCCAGATCTATAAATTTGTGGCTCCCGGCCTTTATAAAAATGAGCGCGGCGCCTTCCTGCCGTTTCTGATCGCAACACCCATCCTCTTTCTCATAGGCACTTGCCTGGTCTATTTCCTGATCATGCCACTGGCGACACAGTTCTTCCTGTCGCAGCAGCAAATTGGCGGTGAGGGGCAAGCAACGATTGAAAACCTTCAGGCAGTCAGCACCTATCTGGGATTGATCATGACCCTGATCTTTGCGTTCGGCATAGTCTTCCAGCTACCGGTGGTGATCACACTGTTGGCAAAGGCTGGCCTGACCAGTTCCCAGTGGCTCGCTGAAAAGAGGAAATACGCGGTACTGCTGATCGTGATCGCCGCAGCCATCCTCACTCCGCCTGATCCGATCAGCCAGTTGGGTCTGGCAATTCCTGCCTATCTGCTTTTTGAGGTCTCGATCTACATGGCGAAAATGATCGAAAAGGGCAAGGCGAAGGACGAAGCTGCGTCGGATGCCGCAACTGCTTCCGACAGCACGGATGTTGCCACCGATTGATCCTGCCGTTACAGGAAGGCTGAAGGCACTGCTATCGGGATTCGCCTTGCTGTTTTCGGCACCCAATCCCTTACATTGAACCAATTCTGACCGGACCGACCGATGTTTGATATTAAATGGATTCGCGAAAACCCGACCGATTTTGACAAGGGCCTAGCCCGACGGGGTGTCGAACCGAAATCTGCCGAGCTAATTGCGCTGGATGAAAAGCGCCGCGCCCATGTCGGCAAGGTTCAGGAGGCGCAGCAGCGCCGCAATGCCGCTTCAAAGGAAATCGGCGCAGCCATGGGCCAGGGCGACAAGGAAAAGGCTGAGGCGCTCAAGGTCGAAGTCGGGGACCTGAAGACATTTCTTTCCGAAGCCGAGGAAACCGAGCGCCAGCTTACGAAGGCGCTCAACGATAACCTGAGCATCATTCCGAATCTGCCCTTGGGCGATGTGCCGGATGGAGTTGATGAAGAGGGTAATGTTCTCTACCGTACACACGGAGAAAAGCCGGAGCTTGGTTTTGAGGCGAAGGAACACTTTGAAATCGCAGCCGTTTCTAGTGGCAACCGGCCTGACATGGATTTTGACCGCGCTGCACGGCTATCAGGTTCACGCTTTGTGGTGCTGAAAGGCGAGATAGCGCGGCTTGAACGCGCGCTTGGCCAGTTCATGCTCGATCTTCATACCGATGAGCACGGCTATACCGAGGTCCAGCCGCCACTGCTCGTCAATGACGCGACAATGTACGGCACTGGCCAATTGCCGAAATTTGCCGAGGATTTGTTTCGTACAACAGATGATCGTTGGCTCATCCCCACCGCCGAAGTACCCCTGACCAATCTCGTTGCCGGTGAAATCCTCGACAAATCCGAATTGCCGCTGCGCATGACTGCGCTGACCTATTGCTTCCGTTCCGAGGCAGGCTCCGCCGGACGCGACACACGCGGCATGTTGCGACAGCATCAGTTCAACAAGGTCGAACTGGTTTCCATTACGGACAAGGACAGTTCGCTTGAGGAATTGGAGCGAATGCTGGGTTGCGCGGAAAAAACCTTGCAGGCACTGGGGCTTCATTACCGCGTCATGAGCCTTTGCACCGGAGACATGGGTTTTGGCGCGAAGAAGACCTATGACATCGAGGTCTGGCTTCCGGGCCAGAACGCCTACCGCGAAATCTCTTCCTGTTCTGTTTGCGGGGATTTCCAGGCCCGCCGCATGAATGCGCGCTATCGCGAGGATGAAAAAACCATTCATCACGTTCACACGCTTAACGGTTCCGGCGTTGCCGTCGGGCGAATGCTGATTGCCGTGCTTGAAAACTATCAAAATGAAGATGGCACAATCCGCGTGCCGCAAGTTCTCAAACCCTACATGGGCGGCAAGACCGTCATTGGCGAAAAGGCGGCTTCCTGATGCGAATTCTTATTACCAATGATGATGGCATCAACGCGCCGGGCCTTGAAGTGCTGGTCCGCATAGCCAAACAATTTTCAAGTGATGTGTGGGTCTGTGCACCTGAAACCGATCAGTCCGGCCTTGCCCATTCCCTGACCCTTTCCGAACCGCTCCGCCTGCGCAAACTTGGCGACAAACGCTTTGCCGTTCGCGGAACGCCAACTGATTGCGTGATCATGGCGGTGCGGGAATTGTTTTCTGATGAACCCTGCGATCTCGTCCTGTCCGGCGTCAATTCAGGTCAGAACATCGCTGATCACGTGACTTATTCAGGTACGGTGGCTGGTGCTATTGAGGGTACCATGCTCGGCATTCCATCCATCGCGCTGTCCCAGGCCTATGCTTGGGATGAAGAGGGAAGAAAGGTCCTTTGGGAAACGACGGAGGCACACGCTCCCGAAATAATTGCAAAGCTGTTGAAAACCAGATTCCCGCTGCGTACCTGCATCAATATCAACTTCCCCAATTGCGCCCCGGATGAAGTGGAGGGCATCGAGATTACCCGTCAGGGAACATTGACGCACGGTCTTTTCCTCGACAAGCGTCGTGATGGGCGAGGCTTCCCGTATTACTGGCTGCGATTTGGCGGAGGCGAACAGGAAAGACCGGATGGCACTGACCTTGGCGCACTGGCGAAAAATCGTATATCGGTTACACCATTGAAGCTTGATCTGACCGATGAGGCTTTTGGCGAAAGCCTTAAAGAGCTGTTTTGAGGCTGCGTATCAGCCTCTTGGTTCAAAACGACCCGGGGTGAGAAATGCCAACTGACAAACGTGAGGCAGTCGCAAGCCTTTTACTGCGCCTGCGCACTGCAGGGATCATGGAAAAACGCCTGTTCAAGGCCTTCGAGGCTGTTCCACGCCAAAACTTTGTACCAATCATTTATCTCGATGAATCCTGATTCTCCAGGGGCATTTCCCATTGAATGCGGGCAAATCATGACGTCCGCCGATCAGGTTGCCAAAACACTTCTGGCGCTCGATGTTGGCGAGAAGGACCGCGTGCTGGAAATCGGCACCGGCTCGGGCTATCAGGCCGCTCTTCTTTCTCATCTTGCCGGAAAGGTGACTACCCTTGAACGATTCCGCACCCTCGTCGAAAAGGCGAAGACCCGCCACGACACACTGAAAATCACCAATGTGCTGGTAACCCATGCCGATGGCCGGGAAGGCCTAAGCAACGCGTTGTTTGACCGGATCATACTAAATGGATCGGTGCCGGAGCCTCCCAAACACCTTATAGATCAACTGGCATCCAACGGTATCATGATCGCGCCTGTTGGTCCGCCGGACGGAGTTCAGGAAATGACCCGAATGACAAAGATCGGATCACGCTTCCAGAACGAGGTGCTCTTTGAGGTTCGCATGCAGCCGCTGGTGCCCGGAGTATCAAAGGCGATATGAGCGGATTTGCCATTCGCCCTTTTGATAATGACGACTGGCCACGCTACTGGCAATTGCTGCAGTCGGTATTTGGAGAAGGTGAAACCTATCCATATGCCGCCGATACGAGCGAGGCTGAGGCAAAGAAGATCTGGCTTGACGGCAAGACAGGCGTCTATACGGCTATGGATGCTGTCGGCGGTGAATTCCTTGGAACCTATTACATCAAACCCAACCAGCCGGGCCGTGGAAGCCATGTCTGCAATTGTGGCTACATTACCAGCGCTGCAGCACGGGGCAGGGGCGTTGCGAGTGCAATGTGCGAACATTCGCAGCAGGTTGCGCTAAACTCCGGCTTTCGGGCGATGCAATTCAATTTCGTCGTGGCGAGCAATGAAGGCGCTGTTCGCCTTTGGCAGAAACTGGGCTTCGAAATCATCGGCACCTTGCCAAAAGTCTTCGAACACCCCCGGCTTGGCTTCGTCGACGCCCACGTAATGTTCAAGACGCTTGCAAAAAACGCAGAGCCTGCGCGAACGCTTGAATAACGTTGCGTAACAAAAACGGATAAAATTCGAATCTTTAACTCAACGGTAAGATTAACAGGCTTTAATGAAATCCTGTTTTATCTGTATCGCGTGAGTATTGTGTAATGCGTTCACTTGTTTCGAGTAACCGACTTCGCTGCCTTTCCCAGGTAGCTGTTATCAGTCTTCTGGCCGGGATTACTGCAGGGTGCAGTTCCGACTTCACTCGCTTTGACCGCAATCTTTATTCGGCCTTGCCGCAATCGGCAAACCAACAGGTTGCCAATCAGCAAAATCCCTATCCCGAAGGGGTCGATGCCACAACTACTGCTTCCATTAGGAGTGGTGGGCCGGTTCCTTTGCCGGTTGGTGATGTGGATGTTCCACGGGTTCAATCCGATGACGGCAATTACCGCCCGCAAATTGACCAGAATCCGTATCCGGGCAACAGTTTTCGGGGCGCTCAGCCGCTTGGTACTCCAGCAGGCTACTCAACTCCGGATTCAGCCCGTTCGGGTATCGTTCGCAAACCATTGCCGCTTCCTGTTGCTACTAACCCTGCTTCTTCTGCCATCGATCCCGTTAACACCGCCTCCGTCGCGAAGACGGTTGCGCCAGTACAGAATGTTGCTGCGGCCAGCCCGCAAACTGGCGTTGCCGGTTGGAACAGCGCCGGTGGAACCCAGATAACACTGCGTTCGGGAGAAACACTGTACAATATTTCAAAAAGGTATGGTGTGCCGGTAAGTGCAATCATGAAGGCAAACAATCTCACGAATCCGGCAACCGTTCAGGCCGGGCAATCTATATTGATACCGACCTATGTGTATTCAAATGCCGCGCCGGTTTCCGCTCCTGACAATGATCCCAATACCCGTGCTGCCAAGGCCAGCACCGGCATGATGGGGCAGGCAGATCCGGACAGTGTCATCACACCAACGCCCAGGCCGCAACAGACCGCAGCGTTGAGGCAGCCGCCGCTGGAAGAAGACGGAGCAACACTGGGTAGCCGCTACAAGCCAAAGCCGCAGGCAAAGGAAGAAACCAATGAAAAGGTGCCTGATTATTCGATCGTGACCGGCTCGGTAGCGAAGCCTGCAGGCCTTTCCGGTGGTTCTTACACGGTCCAGCCTGGCGATACACTTTCGCGCATTGCAAGCCAGCACGGCGTATCGACTGCGGATCTGATGCAGGCAAACAGCCTTTCATCCTCAACTATCAGGATTGGCCAGACATTGGTCATTCCAGGTGCCTCTACAACTTACGGCCCGAAACTGGCATCAGCGCCAGCCAACGTGACCGCGCCTGGCGTAGATCCAATTGTCACCGGCTCTACCGCCAAGGCCCCGGCACCCAAGACTTATGTAAAACCGACGGTAGACCAGACTGTCACCAATTCCGTGGATACAAAAACGCCTGAACGCACCGGTATTGATCAGTTCCGTTGGCCCGTTCAGGGGAGAATCGTGTCGGGTTTCGGCGAAACCCGAAATGGTTCGCGCAATGACGGTATCGATATTTCTGTGCCGGAGGGAACTGCGGTCAAGGCTGCCGAAAACGGTGTTGTGATTTATTCAGGTAATGAGCTGGAAGAGTTTGGTAACCTGATTTTACTGCGCCATACCGATGGATATGTGACTGCTTATGCCCACAACAAATCAAACTCGGTGGCAAAGGGTGCGAATGTCAGGCGTGGTGATGTAATTGCCCTGTCCGGTAGAACCGGAAAGGCAACAGCGCCGGTGCTGCATTTTGAAGTTCGCAAGGATTCGCAGCCGGTTAACCCAGTCAAATATCTCGGCGGCTAGGGGACGGAAACGGGTTAAGACCTGTTACCGATGGACGGGATATTTGAAATGAGCCCGCATCAGTTTCGGCTGGTGCGGGTTTCGCTTTTTGGCCAGCCAATTGAGAATTCATCTAAAATACTAATCTTGCGATGTCCTCTGGATCGCCAAGGTGTGCGCGCGACGGAATATGGTCTGACCGATCCATCCCGTTATTGACGTTTCGGACTAACCAAAGAGGTCGGTGTTTCTCCGCCTTATGAGCTGCGGAAAATATGGTTGCCGGTTTGGCAACCATTTCCATTTGAGGCCTTCACAAACCACAAAGAAATCAAATTGACAGTTCCCTAACTCTGGAATGAACGGGCGTCTTGATTGCCCCGACCGTGTTCGTGATTTTTTCTCTATTTCCCTGGAAGTGCCGAATATCGTGGAGGGTTGGTCTGGCGGTTGTCCCAGAAGATACTGTTTCTTAACACACATAAAAAATGTGCAAAATCACGGCATAGAATTTTCAGGGTTGACTTAACCTAAAAAAGAACATAAAAAGAACAAAACAAAAAATAAAAAAGAACAAACAGGTTAGGCGACGTCAGTCAATCAAGGAGTAATTCAATGTACGTATCCATCCGTGATGTCGCATCCCTTGCTACCATTTCGCTTTTCCTCACCACAATGTTCACTTGGGCAGATATTTTGCAGGCTGTTGTCTGACCGGGCATTTATGCAATTTGCCATAGATATAATCCGAAGGTTCGATTTTGGCGTGGCCCTGATGTCCGGCATTTTTACCAGTTTGTGGCAGTATGTGCTTTATGCGGATTCAGAGGGGGATTTTTCAAGCTTCTGGTGGCATTGTCTTATGCCAGTAGTGATCCGCAGCTTGAATAAGGACGAATAAGACTTGTATTGTGCAGTGCCTGAAGGCAGTTTCTGACCCTCAGGGAGCAAGAGTCGGTGTCCAGCAAAAATTCATTACATGACCAGCTTAAACAGGAAGTCGGGAATGGAGCCGCTGAAGGCGTGCCGCCGGGTTCCAACGGCGTGCCGTTTGTGCATCTTCATACCCATTCGGCCTATTCTCTGCTTGAAGGGGCTCTCCCACTTTCAAAACTGATTGATCTTGCTGTAGCTGACAACCAGCCTGCGCTGGCTGTAACAGACAGGAACAATCTCTTTGGAGCGCTGGAATTTTCGGAAAAGGCAGCCGGTAAGGGCCTGCAACCGATTATGGGCATTAAAATCGCTATTGATTTTGGTGATCAAGGAAACAAAAGCCAGTCCCGAAAGACTGGTTTTGAAACACTCCCGCACATTGTTTTATTGGCAATGAATGAAGGTGGTTATGCAAATCTGGTCAAGCTCGCCAGTATGGCCCATCTTGGTAATGACGAGGCCGGCGGGCGCATTGAAAATACGGTTGCCGGTCGCCATCCGGTTATACAAACCGGAGAAAAAGCGGACACTGCATCGAATGTTACCATCATGCCGTCGCCCATTGCTGCCGAGAAAGCCAACAGGACGATACATTACGGTCCTCACATAAAGCTCGGTGACCTTGTCAGCCATCATCATGGATTGATCTGTCTGACCGGCGGTGCCGAAGGTCCGTTAAATCTTTCGTTGTCAGATGGCGACGGAGATTGCGCATTGTCCCGCCTTTTGAGCCTGAAAGAGGCCTTCGGTGACCGCCTGTATGTTGAACTGCAGCGCCATGGTTCGCAGGATGATCCAAGGGAACAGGCCGTGGAGCGTCCGTTGCTTGCCTTGGCCTATTCCAATGAATTGCCGATTGTCGCAACCAACCAGCCTTATTTTTCCTCCAGAGAGGATTTTCAGGCTCATGATGCCCTGATCTGCATTGCCGAGGGGGTCGTTGTTGATGCCGAGGACCGTAAATCGTTCACGCCTGAATACTATTTCAAGACGGCCGCAGAAATGCGCGAATTGTTTTCTGACTTGCCCGAAGCGCTCGAAAACACGGTGGAGATTGCGACACGCTGCGCTTACCGTTCGCCGAAGCGCGGACCCATTCTGCCGAGATTTGCAGCCAGTGGCGGAGAAGACAAGGCAACAGCCCTGAAAGAGGAAGCCAATGCCCTTCGCGAGCAGGCATCAGCCGGCCTCAAGGCGCGTTTGCAGAAATTTGATCCGGCCGATGGCTACACCCGCGAGGACTATGACGACCGGCTGAAATACGAACTTGATGTCATCGAGCAGATGGGGTTCCCCGGATACTTCCTCATCGTTGCGGATTTTATCAAATGGGCAAAGGAACACGCCATTCCGGTGGGACCGGGCAGGGGTTCGGGAGCCGGTTCGCTTGTCGCCTGGGCGCTGACGATCACCGATATTGACCCAATGCGGTTTTCCCTGCTCTTCGAACGCTTTTTGAACCCTGAGCGCGTATCCATGCCGGATTTCGATATCGACTTCTGTCAGGATCGGCGCGAAGAGGTGATCCGCTACGTTCAGCAGAAATACGGTCGTGAGCAGGTTGCGCAGATCATCACTTTCGGAACCCTGCAGGCGCGAGCCGTTCTGCGCGATGTTGGCCGTGTTCTGCAAATGCCCTATGGCCAGGTCGACCGGATAGCCAAACTGGTCCCCTCAAACCCGGCAAATCCGGTATCGCTCAAAGAGGCAATTGCATTGGAGCCGCGCCTTCAGGAAGCTGAGAAATCCGAGGAGATTGTCGCCAGACTTTTTGATATATCTACCCGCCTTGAAGGGCTTTATCGCCATGCATCCACCCATGCTGCCGGTATTGTGATTGGCGACCGGAAGCTGGACGAATTGGTGCCGCTCTACCGTGATCCGCGCTCGGACATGCCCGTTACCCAATTCAACATGAAATGGGTCGAACCGGCCGGTCTGGTAAAGTTCGATTTCCTCGGCCTGAAAACCCTGACGGTTCTTGAAAAGGCGGTCGAGTTTGTCACGAAAACAAATCCCGATCAGCCGAAGATCGATCTTCTTGAAGTCCCGATTGATGACAAGGCCACCTTTGAAATGCTGACGCGAGGCGAGACGGTTGGCATTTTCCAGTTGGAAAGCATGGGCATGCGCAAGGCGCTGCTTGGGATGAAACCGGACCGGTTCGAGGACATTATCGCTCTCGTGGCGCTCTATCGACCCGGCCCGATGGAAAACATTCCGGTCTATAATGCGCGCAAGAACGGCGAAGAGGAAATTGAATCGATCCATCCCAAGATCGATCATCTGGTTACGAGAAACCCAGGGCGTTATCGTTTACCAGGAACAGGTGATGCAGATCGCCCAGGAACTGGCTGGATATTCGCTCGGTGCTGCGGACCTTTTGCGCCGCGCCATGGGTAAGAAAATCCGCTCGGAAATGGACAAGCAGCGCGGGATTTTTGTAGAGGGCGCGCAGAAAAACGGACTGAAGGAAGACCGCGCCAACGCGATTTTCGACTTGCTGGCGAAATTTGCCGATTACGGTTTCAACAAATCCCACGCGGCAGCCTATGCGCTGGTCTCTTATCATACCGCCTATATGAAGGCCCATTATCCGGTCGAGTTTCTGGCAGCCTCCATGCAACTCGATATGGGCAACACGGACAAACTGGCGATATTCAAGCAGGAAGCCAAGGCGCTTGGCATAGAACTGGTGACGCCATCTGTGCAGACATCTTTTGCGCAGTTTCACGTACGCGACGGCAAGATCTTCTATGCTCTGGCTGCGATCAAGGGTGTGGGTGAGGGGGCAGTCGGCCAGATCGTACGCGAGCGCGAGGAAAATGGCCCGTTCAAGGATTTGTCGGATTTCTTCAGCCGAATTGATATCCGCCAGGTCAACAAGCGAACCATTGAAAGCCTGATTTGCGCCGGTGCGCTGGATTGTTTCGGTTTTTCACGGGAACAATTGCTTGCCGGCATGGAACGGCTGACCGGGTTTGCCAGCCGGGTGGCAAGTGACCGCGAAACCGGCCAAAATGACATGTTTGGCGCGGCTACTGGACAGGTTGAAAAAATCGAACTGCCGCAGGTAAAACCCTGGATGCCTTCGGAAAAACTGCAGCGTGAGTTTGCGGCCATGGGCTTTTATCTGTCTGCCCATCCGCTGGATGAATATCGTGAACTGATGACCAAAACCCGGGTTCAGATGTTCAGCGAATTTGAGGAATCAGTTCGTGGCGGCGCAACTGCAGGCCGCCTCGCCGGTACCGTCACTGGCCGGCAGGAACGCAAGACCCGAACCGGCAAAAGCATGGGTATCGTCACCCTGTCGGATCCGACCGGCCAATATGAGGCGGTGATATTCGAAGAAGGACTGGCCCGGTTTCGCGACATGCTCGAACCCGGGCAAATCGGTCATTTTGCTGGCCGGTGCGGAAATGCGCGAAGAGGGCGTCTCGGTCCGCATTCAAAGTGTTGAATCCCTTGAGGCGGAGGCCATGCGCGAAAGCCGGAATCTGCAGGTATATGTGCGCGACGACAGTGCCGTTTCCAGCATTGCCAGTCAATGTTGTCGGGAAGTTCGGCGCCGCCGCGAGGCGAAGGTCGTGTTTCGATTGTGGTCATTCACAATGATGGCGAAATGGAAGTGGAAATCACCCTGCCGAAGAAGTTCAAGATGACGCCACAATTTGCCAATGCGGTCAAGTCAGTACCGGGTATCGTCAATGCGGAACTGGTTTAGCGCCAATTCTCTGCCGCTTTCGGTCGGTTCTGGCTGGATGCAGTTGAGCACTCATGCCGCTGTCACCAGATCAAGATCGCGCATCAGGATTTTCGCACCGTCGAGATCAGTCAACTCCCGGCGAAATCGACCGATCGCGACCCGCTTCGTATTTTGCCTGGCCAGCTTGCTTCGCAAGTTATTCCGCAATCGAAGCTTCAATTGACTGGCGCAATGTGGAGCCGGGCGGAGCCATTTCTTCAAGTCTGCCGACATCAATGGAGAAGACAACGCAATTTCCGATGCAGTAATAGCCGTCCCGGTCGCATTTTCGCCATTAAAGCAGGTAATTTCGCCGATGAAATCCCCGCTGCTACAGATGGGATACGCATTTGCCATGTTTGAAGACGATGATCCCGCCATCGAAAATAATGTGCAGATGCGTGAAGCAGGAAATTCTTCATTGCGCGAGAATGTTGCCGGATTTCAAACTCTGCCATTGTCCGGCCTTGAAAAGACTGCGCGCCTGGTCGTTTTCGACAGTCAGGCAGGGAAATACTCCATCAGCAAACGTTCCCTTGTTGAAAGCTTCATGGAATTGCGGACGTAGTAATAGGCGGAGAATACCCGCGATGGAAATGATGATCCAGGCAACCTGAATGATAGCGGAGGACAGGTTGAAGGACTTGCCAGGCTCGTCAGTACAAGACCGGATGCCACCAGATTGGCAAAGGCATAGGCATATCCTGAACCTCGCAGCAAACCGGATTGCAGCGCCGCGTAAGAGCCAAGATAAACACCCACGCCGGCAAGCCCGAGTATTTCAAAAACATCAAATTCCGCAGGTTCCATTTTCAAGCCTTGTTTTCTAGAGATCACAGTTACGATTCGAGCCTGATAATCCGACAGCCTTGCCAGCCGGGATGTGTGAAATAACACAAGCCTCGCCGACATCAGACCTGTAACATTGCGGTGCACGCACGAGGTGCCGCATGATTGCAAGGACACATCCGGCACAAGTTTAAGGCAACGGGACACAGGAGGTTTGTGAGCAGGATTTTGAAAACTGCTGATGCGGTTCTTGTCGTGCGGGGGAGGACAACGTCAAATCCCTTCCTTTTTGCTTGCGCTTTGCCCGTTTTTCGACTAATGCACCGCTCATTCCACACGCGGGATTGCCGCGACTGGCCCCAGCCTCCGGCTTTCAACAAGCATGGCATCTGCCAGATTTCAATTGATACAGCGTTCCGGTGACTTGCCATATGAGCAGTTCATGCCCCGCGGAGGTTAAACCGGTAAAGGAGAAAATTACCATGGCGCTGCCTGATTTCAGCCTACGCCAGCTATTGGAAGCTGGTGCCCACTTTGGACACAATACCCATCGCTGGAACCCGAAAATGGATCGTTACATTTTCGGCAAACGTAACAACGTTCACATCATCGATCTTGCCCAGACCGTGCCATTGCTGCACCAGGCGCTGAAGATCGTTTCCGACACGGTTGCCAATGGCGGTCGCGTGCTGTTCGTTGGCACCAAGCGTCAGGCTTCGGAAATCATTGCTGATTCTGCGAAGAAATCAGCCCAGTATTATGTGAACCACCGCTGGCTCGGCGGCACGCTGACCAACTGGAACACCATTTCCAATTCGATCAAGCGCCTGCGCAAGCTGGAAGAAATGCTGGCTGGTTCAGCGGTGCAGAAAGCTTCACCAAGAAAGAACGTCTGATGCTGTCGCGTGAACACGACAAGCTTGAGCGCGCCCTTGGCGGCATCAAGGACATGGGCGGCGTGCCGGACCTGATGTTCGTGATCGACACCAACAAGGAAGCCAACGCGGTTGAAGAAGCCCGCCGTTTGAAAATCCCGGTTGTCGCGATTCTCGACTCCAACTGCGATCCTGATGTTGTTGATCATCCGATTCCAGGCAATGATGATGCTTCACGCGCCATTTCGCTTTATTGCGACCTGATCGCCAAGGCTGCGCTTGACGGCATTGCCCGCCAGCAGGGTTCTGCCGGTGTTGATATCGGTGCCATGGCAGAAGCGCCTGTCGAAGAAGTATTGGCAGCTGCTGCCTGTCGATGAAGCCCCGCAGTTGCCGAAGCTGCCCGCGGTGAAGCTGCTGCCGCGTAGCAGCAGAAGAACCTGCTGAACGCGCCGTGCTGCACCGCTTTTCACGCTCCCGAAGGTGAAGCTGATGACCTGACCCAGATCAAGGGTATCGGCCCGGTTGCCAAGGATCAGCTTGCAGAGCAGGGCGTCATCACTTTTGCGCAGGTTGCTGCACTTAGCGATGAAGATATTGCTCGCATTGACGAAGCCATGCCTTTCAGCGCAGAGCAGATTTCTGACTGGCGCGCACAGGCCAGGGAAATCGCCAAGGCCTGATCGCAACCGGTTTAGCCTGGAAAACGCCATCGCCGGATTTGCATTTCGGCGATGGCTTCTTACATGAGCATCGAAATGGGCACGCCGGATGACCGGTCAATTGCGTGCCCGTCACGCCGCTGTCAGCAATACCGATGAAGAAGGCTTCGATGCCAATTGGCGATCAGATTGCATCGGTGAAGACAGGCAGGGAAGGAAGATAAATGAGCATTACCGCTGCAATGGTAAAAGAACTGCGCGAAAAATCAGGCGCAGGCATGATGGATTGCAAAAACGCGCTGACTGAAAACAACGGCGACATTGAAGCTGCCATGGACTGGCTGCGTTCAAAAGGCATCGCCAAGGCCGAGAAAAAATCCGGCCGTGTTGCTGCTGAAGGCCTGATCGGCATCGAACAGAGCGACAACAGCGCCGTTGTGGTTGAAGTCAACTCCGAAACCGACTTTGTTGCCAAAAACGAGCAGTTCCAGTCGATATCGTCCGCCATGTTGCGATGACTGCCATCAACACCGATGGTTCCGTTGAAGCTGTTTCCGCCGCGCAGATCAAGCGGTGGAGCCAAATCGGTTGCTGATACGCTGACCGATGCGATTGCCACCATTGGTGAGAACATGAACCTTGCGCCGTGTCGGCGAAAATGGAAGTGCGGCAAGGGCGTTGTTGCGACTTACATGCACAATGCAGTCAGCGATGGTCTTGGCAAGCTCGGTGTTCTGGTTGCGCTTGAATCAAATGGTGACAGCGCTGTTCTGAATTCAATCGGCAAACAGGTCGCCATGCATGTTGCCGCGACCAATCCGCTGGCTGCCACCAAGGAAGAAATTCCTGCCGATGTTGCTGAACGTGAAAAAGCGATCTTCATTGAAAGCGCCCGCGAATCCGGCAAGCCGGAAGCGATCATCGAAAAAATGGTCGAAGGCCGCATGCGCAAATTCTACGAGGAAAGCGTTCTGCTTTCCCAGACTTTCGTGATCGACGGTGAAAACACCGTTGAGCAGGCCTTGAAAAATGCTGAAAAGGAAGCCGGTGCACCGATCAAGCTGAAGGCTTTGTTCGCATGGCGCTTGGTGAAGGCATCGAAAAGGAAGAAACCGACTTCGCTGCCGAAGTTGCTTCCATGCAAAGCTGAATTAAACAAACCTAGTCAATTACAGTTTGTTGAAATCTTGAACAATTAGGGCGCTTCGTGACAACGGGGCGCCCTTCGTGTATCGAAAATCATAATTTCAAAGCGGATGATTCACATGTGTATTGATGGGGCTCCATGGCGACAATCAACTTCCGCAAATGCCGGACTGAAATACAGCCGCGTGCTGTTCAAGGTTTCCGGCGAAGCGCTGATGGGCGATCAGGAATTTGGTATTGATCCCGAAAGTCACCGCGCGGATTGCTCGCGATATTGCCGAGGCGCTGCGAACTTGGGGCGCGAATTTCGCGTTGTGGTTGGCGGCGGAAATATTTTTCGCGGCGTGGCCCTGGCCGCCAAGGGCGCGGACCGGGTTACCGGCGATCACATGGGCATGCTGGCGACCGTGATGAATGCCAATGGCGATGAAGATGGCGCTCAACCAGGCAGGTGTTGAGGCCGTGGTTCTGTCGGCGATTGACATGCCAGACATTTTGCGAAACCTTCACCCAGCGCGGGTCTTGAAAACCATCTTGCAGGCGGGCAGGGTTGTGGTCTTTGCCGGGGGAACCGGCAATCCGTTTTTCACCACCGATACGGCTGCAGCACTAAGAGCCTGCGAAATGAAGGCCGATGCGATTCTCAAGGGCACACAGGTTGATGGCATTTATTCGGCTGATCCAAAGAAAGATCCGACTGCCACCACGGTTTGATACCATCACCTATGATGAAATGCTGGCGCAGGGGCTCGAGGTAATGGACGCTTCAGCGGTTGCACTGATGCAAGAGATGCGGATATTCCGGTAGTGGTGTTTTCGCTGAGGGAAAAGGGTGGTTTGCGCACGCAACTTGCAGGGCAAGGGAACATCGACCATCGTCAGTAAAAACTGAGTAGCACCGTGTTGCCCATGACCAGTTTCGGGTAAGCTGGACACGAGAACAAAAGCGTATTATGTGGCTTCAACGCTCATATTGGGCGCACACAACAGGGGTGATTAAACGAAATGTCTGACGATGCCATTAATTTCAGCGATTTGAAAAAGCGCATGGACGGCGCAATCACCTCGCTCAAGAATGATCTGGCCGGTCTTGCGGACCGGGCGAGCATCAGCCAGCCTTCTCGATCCGGTCATGGTCGAGGCCTACGGCCAATCCATGCCGATCAACCAGGTCGGAACGGTGAACGTGCCTGAAGCGCGGATGGTTTCGGTTCAGGTCTGGGACAAGTCGATGGTTGGTGCGGTTGAAAAGGCCATCCGTGAATCCGGCCTTGGTCTCAATCCGGTCGTCGACGGTCAGAACCTGCGCATTCCGCTGCCTGAACTCAACGAAGAACGCCGTCGCGAACTGGTCAAGATTGCCCATCAGTATGCCGAAAATGCAAAAGTGGCGATCCGCCATGTGCGCCGCGATGGCATGGAAGACATCAAAAAGGCAGAAAAGGATGGCGATGTCGGCAAGGATGATGCCCACACGCTCTCTGACAAGGTTCAGAAAATGACCGACGAAATGGTCGCCAATGTGGATGCTGCGGTGGCGCAAAAAGAAACCGAAATCATGCAGGTTTGAGGCAAGATACCTTTTTCCGGCATTTGGGAGCATGCTTTGGCGAACGATTACAAAGGTGCCGATAGTACGCCATTGACCGTCCCCCGCCATCTGGCGATCATCATGGATGGCAATGGTCGCTGGGCATCGGGGCGCGGGAAGCCGCGTCATTTCGGTCATCGCAAGGGTGTTGATACGGTCGCACGATCGTCAAGGCGGCCCGTGATCGCGGAATTGAGTTTCTGACGCTTTATTCCTTCTCCACCGAAAACTGGACGCGCCCGGCCGAAGAGGTGAATGAACTCTTCAAGCTGCTGAGAATGTTTATCCGCCGTGACCTGGCCGAACTGCACCAAAACGGTGTGCGGGTCCGGGTGATCGGACAAGCGGACAATTTGCCGGCCGATATTGCCGATTTGTTGAATGAAGCCGAAACACTGACCCGCGACAACACCGCGCAGACCCTGATTGTCGCATTCAATTATGGATCGCGCAGCGAAATCGTTTCTGCGGTTCAAGACTCGCCGGCCGAGTTGCCGCGGGCGAACTGCGGCCCGATCAGATATCGGAAGAGATGCATTTCCGAGTCGCTCGATACAGTCGGTATTCCCGATCCTGACCTGATCCTGCGCACGGCAGGCGAATTCAGGCTTTCCAATTTCCTGATGTGGCAGGCCGCCTATTCCGAATTCGTGTTCGACAAGAAACTACTGGCCCGATTTTACCGCGCAAGGACCTGACATGGTTCTGGCGGATTATGCATCGAGGAAAAGGAAATTCGGTGGCCTTGCAGTATCGGTTGAAACATGACTGACAGGTGGACAGAAAGCCCGCCTGATTGGTAATTGATTGCAATTTCCGCAAAAGCACGGGAAGATCGAGCTCCGCATGACCGATTGGTGATTTCAGGGCGGTGGGGAGGAAGATGACAGGCATATCGAAAAATTGAGCGAAGGCAAAACGGCAGATATGCCGAACTGCCGCTGCGTATCGTCTCGGCGGCGGTGCTGGCGGCCTTTGCGCTGTTTTGCACCTGGATGGGCGGACAGACGTTCCTTCTCCTGGCAGTTGTTCTATCTGTGGTATTCTGGCGAGTTCACATCAATGGTGAGAAGTCGACTGCCCTTCCGGTCGCGCTGTTTGCACTTGGCTTTCTTGTCCTGGTATTTGCTGCCTTTATCCTGGGGCGCCCGATAAGCGGTTTGGTGATTTTGGCGCTCGGAGTTGCTGCCCTGGCTGCTTGGGAATTGTTGATCCGCCAAAGCATTTGGGGCGCAACGGCGCTTGTCTATACCGGCTTTGCCGTTTATTGCCTTGGTCGAAATGCGTAACGGCACGGCCGGATTGTTCATTATCCTCTTTGTGTTTGCCTGTGTCTGGGGTGCGGACACATTTGCCTATTTTTTCGGAAAAACCTTTGGCGGCCCGAAGCTGGCACCCGCTATTTCGCCCAACAAGACCTGGTCCGGTTTTATCGGAGGCTTTATCGGTGCTATCGTCATTTCCTGCCTGCTCGAACTGGCGTTTGGGTATCCGATCGGATTGGCAGCGATTTTTCTTGCAGCTTATCTGGCGCTTGCCTCGCAAATGGGTGATCTTTTTGAATCCTGGATCAAGCGGCGGTTCGGCCACAAGGATTCAGGCAGGATCATACCCGGCCATGGCGGGCTGCTGGACCGCATTGACGGGCTGATCTTTGCCATTGTCGCAGCATGGCTGTTGAGCCTTTCAATTGCTCCAGACGGATTTGCCGGTTCGGTCTTGTCTGACACGCTTCTTGGAAGATTCATTACGGGCGCAATATGAGACTGAATGTCTCCTTTTGCGTCGTCGGGCTGCTTTCCAATTGGCAGATTTGCACTTTTGGTCACTTTAAGGCCAAACTTGGCAATCATTCATCCTGAGCTTACCTCTTGTTTATATCAAATGTGATAACCAGATAATCCGAAATTCCAGTTTAACCGTATTTGCGCCGCGAAAGAGTTCTCATGGAAAACCTGCCAGTCCCGTCGATATCCTTTTTTGGATACATCCTGCCATTTCTGATCGTTCTGACGATCGTGGTGTTTTTCCATGAACTTGGCCATTTTCTTGTCGCCCGCTGGAACAAGGTAAAGGTTGATGCTTTTTCGGTTGGCTTTGGTCCGGAACTTATCGGCTTCAATGACAGGCAGGGAACACGCTGGAAATTGTGCGCCATTCCCCTTGGCGGTTATGTGAAGTTTTATGGTGATGCCAATGCGGCATCAACGCCGGATTTCGAACAGGCCAGGGAAATGAGCGACAGAAGAGCGGGAAGGCAGTTTTCTGCACAAGCGGGTTGGCCAGCGCGCGGCCGTGGTCGCAGCCGGACCGATTGCCAACTTCATTCTCGCCATCGTGATATTCTCGCTCAGCTTCATGTTTCTTGGTCGTTATGTGTCCGATCCCATTGTATCGAGCGTGATTGAAGGACAGCGCAGCACAAGAAGCAGGATTTCAGAAGGGCGATCTGGTTCTTTCGATTGACGGTTCCGTCATTGAGACATTTTCCGATATTCCCCGAATAGTGGCACCCAATCCTGAAAGGCCGATGACCTTTGTCAGTTCGCCGCGATGGACAGGAAATTTCGATTCCTGGTCACGCCTAGACGTCAGGAACGTGTGGATCGCTTCGGCAACAAGAATGATATCGGCATTATCGGCATCAGCAACAATGCCGAAGAAGCTTCCGGCCGCAATGTGAAAAGTGCACCTGTTGAAGCAGTTGGTCAGGCGGTCGGTGAAACCTGGTTTATCATTTCGTCAACATTGCACTATCTCAAGGACATCGTGATCGGTCATCAGTCGGCCGACCAACTTGGGTGGGCCTATCCGAATTGCAAAGGTTTCCGGCGAAGTGGCGACCCTGGGTTTGGGGCGTTGGTCAATCTGGCTGCGGTCCTGTCGGTCAGTATCGGCCTGCTGAACCTGTTTCCGATTCCCGATGCTCGATGGCGGGCATCTGGTGTTTTATGCCATTGAGGCAATACGTGGTCGACCCTCTGGGTGAAAAGGCCCAGGAAATCGGCTTCAGAATCGGTCTGACGCTGGTGCTGATGTTGATGGTTTTTGCCACGTGGAACGATATTTCGCGGATTTTCCTGTCCTGAACGGGGCACAACATCCGGAACTGATTTGCCATGGACGCCAAAAATTTCGAATATCCGCATCACGTTTCGTTTCACGCATGACGCAGTTGCCAAGTTGAATGCTTTTGGCGTTTTTGAACTGGAAAAGCAGTCAGATAAAGGGCATTTTCGCTAGTTGAAACCGGCATGCAGGGAAGCGACCTGTTAACCATATGTTAACCATTAGATCGAAATGGCATGCGAATCTGCAACATGTTGAGAAAATAACAAAATTCTTTGATGTACAATGGTTGCGAACGTGGCAAATCCCTGTAAAAGATTTGTTAACTAATCCGGATTCTGTCCGGAAAGCGGTTTTTCGCTTGGCGTTTGAAAATTCGGGTTCGTTGGGGAATGCATTTCGTTGAATGCATTTTGAACCGAAAGGGTCGCCAGCTGCAGCGATGGGAAACATGAAGGTGAGGCTCCTGTGCAGGGAACTGGAAAAATTATGAACTTGCTTAAGTCATTGGTTCTTATGCTGGTTTTGGCAACTGGTAGCTTGTCCGTGACTGGAGCTGTCCTCTTTGCTGTCTGCCACTGAAGCGCAGGCTGCAGTTGTCCGGAACATTGAGGTGCGCGGCAATACTCGCATGGATACCGACACGATTGCTTCTTTCCTTACCATTCAACCCGGCGAGAAGCTTCAACAATAGCGATATTGATGATTCTCTGAAGGCACTGTTTGCGCACCGGACTTTTTGCGGATGTCAGCATTTACCAGTCCGGCAACGTTCTGATTGTCGAAGTTGATGAAAACGCCACGATCAACAGGTTTTCTTCGAAGGCAACAAGCGCCTCAAGGACGCCGCACTGTGGGATGGTTCAATCACAGTCACGCGGCATTTTTTCGCCTGACACGGTTGCGTCCGATGTTGATATCATCAGCGAGGCCTATTCGAGGGTTGGTCGCGGTGATGCCATCGTGACCTCCGAGGTTGTTCCGCTCGCCAATAACCGTGTGAACATCGTTTTCCAAGGTGAATGAGGGCGGCAAGACCAAAATCCGCACACTGACCTTTGTCGGCAACAATGCTTTCCGATCAGCTCGGTTGCGTGAAGTGCTCAGCACGAAACGCACGAATCTGCTGAGCTGGCTCAAAAGCGACGACATTTATGATCCGGACCGTCTTGCAGCCGACGAGGAGCGGCTGCGCCGTTTTTACTTCAACAACGGCTATGCCGATTTCCAGATTCTCTCGACGTCCGCTGTGCTGGATGAAGTTGCGAATGAATACAACATCACGATCACGGTGGATGAGGGTGGCAAATACCGTTTCGGCGATATTCAAATCGAAAGCACCCTTGACGGTGTTGATGCAGATTCCCTTTACCAAAAGCTTGAAACCGTCTCAGGCAATATTACAGCGCCGAGAAGGTTGAAAATTCAATCATCAACCTGACAGAACAGGTCGCCGGTAGCGGTTTGCCTTTGTTGAAGTGGTTCCGCGCGGTGACCGCAATTTCGAAAGCAGGCACGATTGATATCACCTATCTGATTGATCAGGGTGCCGCGCACCTATGTCGACCGCATCGTGATCGTTGGCAATGACATGACCCGCGATTATGTCATCCGCCGCGAATTCGACATTTCCGAAGGTGATGCGTTCAATCAGGTTCAGATTCAGAAGACCAAACGCCGTCTTGAAGCGCTTGGCTTTTTTGAGCGTGTGAATATCTCGACTCGTCCAGCCGATGCGCCGGACCGCGTGGTTGTTGTGGTTCGCGTTGAGGAAAAGGCCAGCGGTGAATTTGCGATTGGCGGTGGTTACAGTACGGCATGCTGGTGCGCTGGCTGAGATATCCTTCACCGAGAAGAACTTCATGGGTCGCGGCCAGTTGCTGCGTATTTCAGGAAATCTTGGTGAAGATTTCAGATAGTTATCGCCTGTCCTTCACCGAACCCTATTTCCTTGGTTACCGGATGTCCGGCGGTTTTGATATTGGGCGCTCGACGACCGGTGCAAGCGACTATCAGGAATATGGCACAGAGACGTGTGTTCGGCAGTCGTTCGCTTGGGTATTCCGCTGCCGTGAAAACACCAACTTGTCCTTGTTCTACTCCTATGATGACACGACAAGCTGATCCATCGATAACAAGGTCTTACTGGACCGGGGGGATCAGGGTAATCAAGAAAGATGAATTGTCAGCGGCCTTTGTTCCGCCATTGTCGCCTACGGACTGGACCAAGTCAGGTTTTGGCTATGCGCTGATACACAATACAATCGATAGCAAGACAACGCCTCGTGAAGGTTTCCGCATTCGAGTTCACGCAGACGGCCTATGGCGCTGGTGGTGATGCGACTTATCTCAAGAGTGAGGTCGATTCGCAGCCTTTACCACACGCTGTCCGAGGATCTTGACGTAGTCGGTATGGTTCGAGGCCGTGCTGGTGCAATCACTACCTATGGCGACGATGATGGTTTCCGCGCGATGGACAACTTCTTCCAGGGCAGCAAGGATATTCGCGGGTTTGCGAATAATGGCTTTGGTCCGCGTGACCCGGGCACCGGCGATGCCCTCGGCGGCCAGTATTACTGGAATGCCACAGCAGAGTTGACTCTTCCTATGCCGTTCCTTCCTGAATCCTATGGTATTCGGGCAGCCGTATTTGCCGATGCCGGATCGCTTTGGGGTGTGGATGACAAAAGCCTTGCGGCCATCAAGCGGTCCAACGGCAAGTTGGCATCCCGTCGTGGCGATGCCGAGGACAACGCGATGCGGGCTTCCGTTGGTGCCTCCATCATCTGGAACTCGCCATTCGGTCCGCTTCGTTTCGACTATGCAGAGCCGATTGTCAGCAAGAAGTATGATGAGATCCGCAGGTTTAATTTCGGTATTTCCACAGCATTCTAAAAGCCGGCTTTAATACGGTTGATGGGCAATATGATTTCGAGAAGGGGCGTTGGCCCCTTTTTCATGTTTTAACCGTTACGGGTCCGGGTGGCTTCACCCGAATAGTTGAGAGTGACCATGAGTGACCATTCCTTTTTTCAGATAGTACCGCACACCATCAGTGAACTGGCTGAGTTGACCAATTGCGTTTTGGGGAATGAGAATGCCGGTGATCTGGAAATCATGGGTGCTGCTCCACTGGAGGATGCGCAATCCGGAACGCTGTCATTCATAGATAATCCACGTTATGTGAAATTTCTGGCTGATACAGCCGCTACGGCGGTTATTTGTTCACCCAAATTGGTGGACAAACTCCCAGAAGGAGTGGTGGCACTGGTTCATGATGCACCATACAAGGCTTATGCAACCGCCCTGGCTGCATTGTATCCCTCTGCCGGCAGCCCTCAACCGGTAACCGGCGAAACCGGAATATCCGCGCGCGCGCTAGTCAGCGAAGGTGTTGAACTTGAAGATAATGTGACGATTGAAGCAGGTGCTGTTATCGGGATTGGAGCGATGCATCGGCCGTGGTACCATCGTTCTTGCCAATGCAGTGATCGGGGCAGGCGTCAGATCGGGCGGGAATGCGTTATCGGTGCATGTGCAACGGTTTCCCATGCCTATATCGGTGACAAGGTTATTCTTCATACCGGTGTTCGGATCGGTCAGGATGGATTCGGTTTTGCCATGGGGCCGGGCGGCCATCAGAAAGTGGCCCAGATTGGCCGGGTCATCATTCAGGACAAGGTGGAAATTGGTGCCAATTCCACGATTGACCGCGGCTCAAATCGCGATACCGTAATCGGCGAGGGAACCAAAGATCGATAATCTGGTGCAGATTGGACATAATGTTGTTATCGGACGCCACTGCGTTATTGTCGGTCTGGCCGGAATTGCGGGTAGTGCAACGCTAGAGGATTATGTAGTGGTAGCCGGACAGGTTGGAGTTGGCGGTCATACAAAAGTGGGAATGGGTGCACAGATCGGCGGCGGTGCCGGTACGCATACCGATATTGAGGCAGGAGCCAAGGTGATTGGTTATCCGGCAATGCCGATCAAGGACTGGGTTAAGATGAACATGAAGCTGAAAGCCATGATTAGCGACAAGTCAAAAAAGGGCGGGCAGAATAATGAGTGATATCAAAGGCTATAGACCGCATTGAGGTCACCGAGTTTTCAAACTGCTGCCGCACCGCTATCCGTTTTTGCTGATTGACCGGATTGAAAACATCGTCGGTGATGACAGTGCCGTTGGGATCAAGAATGTCACCTTCAACGAACCGCATTTCAACGGCCATTTTCCCGGTGAGCCGATCATGCCGGGTGTTCTGATTATTGAGGCGATGGCCCAAACCGCCGGTGCGATCAGCGCCAAGGTTGCATTCGGAGGGCAAGCGCAAACTGGTTTATTTCATGACGATTGATGAAGTTCGTTTCCGCAAGCCAGTCGTTCCCGGTGACCGTCTGGAACTGCATGTGAAGAAGACCAAGCAGCGCGGGCAGATTTTCAAGTTTGATTGCCATGCCATGGTTGATGGCAACAAGGTTGCCGAGGCCAAAATCGGCGCAATGATGGTTGATCCGGAAGCAGAGCATTAATGACCAAGCAAAATACATCCTTCCGCCGTTATCGAAGACGGCGCAATAATTGGTGATGACGTTGAAATCGGACCGTTTTGCCATGTGGGCCCAAGGTTACGCTTGGTGATGGCGTCAAAGCTCCTTTCCCATGCAGTGATCGCCGGCATTACCACAATTGGTGCAAAAACGCGCGTTTTCCCATTCGCCTCCCTTGGGCACGAGCCGCAGGATCTGAAATATCACGGCGAGGAAACAACGCTCGATATTGGCGAAAATTGCACCATCCGCGAAGGCGTGACCATGAATCCGGGCACGGCAGGCGATCAGGGTAAAACCATTGTCGGAAACAATTGCGTATTTCTGGCAAATGCCCATGTGGCCCATGACTGCGTTCTGGGCAACAACATCATCTTTTCAAATGCGGTAATGGTGGCCGGTCACTGCAAGATTGGCGACAATGTCATTTTTGGCGGCGGGGCCGGTGTTCACCAGTTCTGCCGGATTGGCAACAATGCCTTTGTTGGCGGCATGGCAGGCCTTGAAAACGATGTCATTCCCTATGGCGTTGCGCTTGGGCAACCGGGCCTATCTGGGCGGTCTGAATGTTATTGGCATGAAACGGGCCGGAATGGCCCGCGAAGATATTCACGCAGTACGGGCGGCCTACAAGCATATCTTTGGCGGCGAGCAAACAATCGCCGAAGCGGTCGACAACATGCCGGAAGATTTGGCTGCACAATGAGGTAGTGCAAAAAATCGTCGGACTTTGTGCGTTCCGGTGAAAACCGCTCCCTGTGCACACCGCGCAACAAGGAAGATGTCGGCTGAACCAGCTGCGATGAGGCAGGAAACGCCGTTAAACCAACCGTGAATGGACAAATCAGCATCATGGTACAGTTTGACCCATCCACTGCACGGGTTGCCATCATTGCTGGTAACGGTCATTTGCCCGGCGAAGCATTTCGTGAACTTGCAGAGATGTAAACGCAATCCGCTCCTGATCGGCATTTCTGGTGAAGTGGACGAAGAACTGGCGGGCAAGGCGGCGGCGGTCCTTGACCTTATGGGCAGTTGGGCCAACTTGTTCGAAATACTGCTTGAAGGAAAACATTCACCATGTGATTTTCGCAGGCGGCATTAGAAAGCGTCCGGACTTCAAACGCCTCAAACTGGACATGGTAACGATCAGGGAACTGCCCACTGTCCTCAAGATCGTCATGGGTGGTGACAACACCGTACTTGAAAAAATTTCGGCCTATTTTGAAAAACGCAACCTCAAGGTCGTTGGTGTACATGAGGCATTGCCGGATCTGCTTGGCTGGAAGAGGGAAATATTGCAGGCAGCGCGCCGCTGAAGATTGCGGGCGAAACGATCGATAAGGCGGTACAAGCCGCCAAAGACCATTGGCGCACTTGATGCCGGGACAGGCCGCAATCTGCGAAGATGGCCGCGTCATTGCGCTTGAAGGGGCAGAAGGCACCGACGCCATGATTGCACGCGTCGCCGAATTGCAGGATGACAGGACGGATCGCTGCAGAGCCGAAGGTTTGCGTTCTTGCCAAGGTGATGAAGCCCAAACAGGACATGCGCGCCGACCTTCCGTCCATCGGCCCCGAGACCATTCGAACGCTGTTTCAGGCAGGGATCACGGGGTATCGTTCTTGAAGCGGTTTGTTCACTCATTCTCGATCGTGAGGAAACCCTGCAAGGGCCGGCAAGGCCGGCATATTCATTCTTGGCGTCCCGGCATCGGAGCGGCACGGAATGAATGCCGTCTCTCCGACTGTATTTCGTGGTTGGAGAAGCCTCGGGTGATGCGCTGGGCGCAGATCTGCTGGAGCACTTCGGAAAACTGCATGTTGACGTTGAAGCCGCTTGGCCTTGGCGGACCGAAAATGCAGGCGAAAGGCCTTCAATCCGTTTTTGACAACTCACAAATTGCCATCATGGGAATTTCAGGCGTTGTCCGAAAACTGCCGTCCCTTCTGGCGCGGGTCCGACAGGTCGCCGCCGATATTATTGCCAAGAAACCCGATGTGATTCTTGCTGATCGATTCGCCCGATTTTGCCAAACAGGTGGCCAAACGGGTGAAGGCGAAAATGCCGGATATACCGGTTGTGAAATATGTTTGTCCGACCGTCTGGTCATGGCGGCCCGGCCGCGCGGCCAAAAATGAATGCCTATATTGATCATGTGCTGGCAATTTTGCCATTTGAACCAGATGTGATGAAGGAACTCGGCGGGCCCTGAAACCACCTATGTCGGCCATCCGCTGGCCAGACTTGCCGGTCAAACTGATCTTGATCCAAGGAGAGAGCCGAAAAAACCGGCCAAAATCATGCTGCTGCCTGGATCGCGCAACAGTGAGGTTTCCAGATTGCTGCCCATTCTGGCAGAAACGGTGCAATTGCTTGAAGAGCGCGGACAGGGGGCACACTATATGCTTCCGGCCGTTCCCCATCTCCATGAACAGATACAAGAAGGCCGTTGAAAGCTGGTCGGTAAAGCCGGAAATCCTTTCGGGAGAGGACGCCAAGATAGCAGCCATGCAAGAGAGCTGATGTGGCGATTGCCGCATCCGGCACCGCAATTCTGGAACTGGCCATGTATGGCGTTCCGACAATTTCGATCTACAAGCTTGATCCTGCAATCAATGCAGTGCGCTTTCTGATGAAGGCGTGGACCGCAGCACTCCCCAACCTGATTGCTGACAAGGTTATCGTGCCTGAACGCATCAACGAGTTTGCCCGACCCGGTTACATCGCCCGTCTGGCTGAAGACTTGCTGGTTGACGGTCATCAACGCGCAGCGCAGATCGAAGGCTTCAAGCTGGTTCATCAAAAAATGCAGCAGGAAAAACCGCCTGGTCAGATGTGCGCCGAGATCATTCTGGACCTTGCGAAAAGGCAACTAGTTTGCACGGATCAATCAGTCATAAAAAAGGGCACCGATTGGTGCCCTTTTTCATTGGACTTTGAGATTGTTGGATCAGCGATCTTCCGGCTGGACATAATCGCGCTGGGTGTGCCCGGTATAGAGCTGGCGGGGACGACCGATTTTCTGTTTCGGATCCTCGATCATTTCTTTCCACTGGGCAATCCAGCCAACGGTTCTTGCAAGGGCAAACAGCACCGTGAACATGGTGGTCGGGAAACCAAGCGCCTTCAGGGTAATGCCGGAATAGAAATCGATGTTCGGATAGAGTTTCTTCTCGACGAAATAGCTCGTCCGTAAGGGCGATTTTCTCCAGTTCCATGGCCACTTCAAGCATCGGGTCATCCTTGATGCCCAGTTCCGCCAGAACTTCATGGGTGGTCTTCTGCATGATCTTCGCGCGCGGATCATAGTTTTTGTAGACGCGGTGACCAAAGCCCATCAGGCGGAACGGATCATCCTTGTCTTTTGCGCGGCGAATATATTCAGGGATCTTGTCAACGGTACCGATTTCGGTGAGCATTTTCAACGCGGCCTCGTTGGCGCCGCCATGGGCAGGGCCCCAAAGGCAGGCAATACCAGCAGCAATACAGGCAAACGGATTGGCGCCGGATGAACCTGCAAGACGCACCGTGGACGTTGAAGCGTTCTGCTCATGATCCGCGTGGAGAATGAAAATGCGGTCCATGGCGCGGGCCAGAACCGGATTTACCTTGTACTCCTCGCAAGGAACGGAAAAACACATGTGCAGGAAGTTGGAGGCGTAATCGAGATCGTTTTTCGGATAAACGAATGGCTGGCCGATGTGATATTTATAAGCCATCGCCGCAATGGTCGGCATTTTGGCGATCATGCGATGCGAGGCGATCATGCGCTGATGCGGATCGGAAATATCGGTTGAATCATGATAAAATGCGGATAGCGCACCGACAACGCCGCACATAACGGCCATCGGGTGCGCATCCCGGCGGAAGCCGGTGAAGAAACGCATCATCTGCTCATGAACCATCGTGTGATAGGTCAACAGGTGGTGAAAATCATCATTTTGCTGCTTGGTCGGCAGTTCGCCATAGAGCAGGAGGTAGCAGGTCTCGACGAAATCCCCGTGATCTGCCAAGCTGTTCAATCGGGATAGCCGCGATGCAGAAGAATGCCCTTGTCACCGTCAATAAAGGTGATATCGCTCTCGCAGGAAGCGGTTGAGGTGAAACCGGGATCGAAGGTGAAACGGTCGGTATTTTTGTAAAGCGCACCGATATCAATCACATCGGGTCCAATTGATCCTGATTTGACCGGAAAGTCCCAGCTTTCATCGCCAATGGTGAGTTTTGCCGTTTTATCCGTCATTTTTAGGTCCTTTTTACATACACGTTGCGTCTATTCCTGACACCGGTGTGCCAGAAAGATATTTGCCGTCTGCCAGTTGAAAATCCGGCGTTGCACCGGTCCGCAGATCAAAATGCTGCACTGCAGCAAATTGGCTTATGCGATGTTATACTATCTCATAATTCGGCGCACTCAAGTGACACAATAGTTAAATGGACACGCTGGTCACGAAAAGACCCTTACGGCCAATTCGAATCCTGAAACAAGTATCCAAAAAACTGTCCGCAATCCCGACAGATGGTCCCTTGCAGTGAATAAGGCGAATACAAGGCCGTACGATAAATTTACTTGCGTCCTATGTACGGTCGCCCAATCGGGCGATGCATTCTTCCTTGCCCAGCACTGCCAGACGTCAAAAACTCCGGGAGATGTGGTTCTTCCCGTCAGGGCGGCGCGCAAGGGCTGGGCGACCTTGCCGAGTTTCATATCTGCGGCTTCGGCATAATCCCGCACCGCTGCCTCGGTTGCTTTCAGCTGTCCAGTCATTCAGCGCCTTCAAGCTTTGGGCAACACGCCGGCTATGACCTCATCACCACCATCGCTGAGGATTTTTTCAGCTTTTTCCTCAAATGGTGAGGGGACGTTGAAACAAACAGATATGCGGCGCTGTCAATCAGTTCGACCAGCGTTTTGGCGCGTTCCTTCAGACCGGGCATCGCTGCGAGTCAATTTGGCCTTGCCCTTTCATCCAGATTTCCCTTCATGGGAGTGTCTAAATCGATTTCCGGCAGGATCCGTTCGATTTCATCCACCAGATGCCGGTCATCGGAGTGACGAATATAATGACCGTTCAGCGCTTCCAGTTTGGCGAAGTCAAACCGGGCGGCAGCCTTGTTCATGCCGTCAAACCCGAAATGCTCCAGCATTTCATCGGTGGAGAGGATTTCATCATCCCCATGGGCCCAGCCGAGGCGCACGAGATAATTCCGAAGCGCTTCCGGCAAGTAGCCCATGGCGCGGTAAGCCTGCGCTCCAATGGCGCCATGGCGTTTTGACAGTTTCGCACCATCGGGACCGTGAATTAGCGGAATATGCGCCATCACCGGTACTTCCCAACCCAATGCCTTGTAAATCAGTGTCTGGCGACCGGCATTGGTGAGGTGATCGTCGCCGCGAATGATATGGGTAACGCCCATGTCGTGATCGTCAACCACCACTGCCAGCATATAGGTCGGTGATTCCGTCCGAGCGCAACAAGCACCAGATCATCAAGATCCTTGTTCGGGAACTTTACCTCGCCCTGGACCTGGTCATCGACAATGGTGAAGCCATCCTGTGGCGCCTTGAGACGGATAACGCCTTTTGCACCTTCCGGTGCCTCAGACGGATCGCGGTCGCGCCAACGTCCGTCATAGCGTGGCGGGCGGCCTTCGGCTCGCGCCTTTTCGCGCATCTCGGTCAGTTCTTCCTGGGTGGCAAAACAGTAATAGGCCGTTCCGTCCGCAACCATTTGTTCGGCGATTTCCTTGTGGCGGGCAGCGCCCTCAAACTGCGAAACCGGCTCACCGTCCCAATCAAGGCCGAGCCAGGTAAGGCCGTCCAGAATTGCATCCACCGCATCGGGCGTATAGCGCTCGCGGTCCGTATCCTCGATGCGCAGCAGCATCTTGCCGCCATTGGCCCTGGCAAACAGCCAGTTGAAAAGCGCCGTGCGCGCGCCGCCAATGTGAAGATAACCGGTGGGAGAGGGTGCAAAGCGGGTTATTACCGCCCCATGCCTTGTCTGTGTCATGAAGAGTCCTGAAAATTAATGGGAGGCATGGACAGCTTCTGTCACAGTTGTAGTCACAGACGGTTTCCTTCTCACGCTCTGGCCTATTTCTTTTCCCTCATGTACCATGGCTGTTTCCGGTGACAAGGGCAGCACTCTGCTTTTTGCTGTGTGTTTGGCCCTCAGGTCAGAATAACCGTGACACTGCATATTGCGGTTCTTTGGTTCTGGCTCCACCCACTTGCCCGGCTTTGAAACCAATAAACCTGCTCGGCAGCAGGCATGTTCGGTTGGGTGTAAGTTTGGCAGACGGAAAGAAGAACAGGGAAAGTGGCATATCGCCAAACGAGGAGCAGGTACCCGAAATCGGTGATGATTTCGGGGCAAGGCCCGTCTCTGCGGGCAAAGCAAAAACCCGTAATGTTTCATCATTCTGGTTGCCTGAAGCAACACTCAAGTCCTTTGATGATGATCTGCCCCTAGTTCAATTGCCGTTGCCACAGCCCCCGGTCGACGAGGCTGCCTCCCATGTTCGCTTCTCTCCTGATTTTCAGCCGCGTGAACTGTTGCGCTCCAATGCTCCATCTTGGCCAAAGGCAAAACGGCTTTATGCGGAAAATCTGCTACTTGACGGCGCCGGCAGTTTTCTTGCCGCGCTTCGCCGAGAATACGAGGAGGGGAACCTATTCAATTTTGCTCCGGTAATGCTGGCCTTTGGAATTGTTGCCTATTTCATGGCGCCGGCAGAACCGCGGAAATTCGCTCTGCTTGCAAGCATGGTCGTCATGGTCATCCTGCTCATGCAAATGCGATCGCGCGGAATAATGTTTTTCGCGGCAATATCCGGCTTGCTGTTTTTTTCCGGTATGGGAGTCGCCCAATGGCAGGTTGAAAGGGTTCGTATGCCGGTGCCCCTGTCGGATATGACCACGGTCATTGAAGGCACGATTATGACAATTGATCAAAACAGAAGCGGCGCCCCAAGATACCTCATAACGCCTTCAAAGATCGAAGGCCTGTCAATTGACGAACTGCCTTTGAGAATACGCCTTTCCGCGGCGCGGGCCCATGCGGTTCTTGAGGAAGGTGACATCATCTCCGGTCTGGCGAGGATGTCTCCTGTCTCCGGCCCGGCATATCCCGGCGGCTATGATTTTTCCTTTGCCGCCATGTTTGACGGTTTGGGAATGTCCGGTTTTTTCATGGGCGCGCCGGATCGTGTTGCCAACAGTGTCGAGCCAGGTATAAATACTGTATTCAACTTGAATATCGAACGGATCAGACGGGAAATTGCCAACCGAATTCGCGCCGGTTTGCCGGGCGAGTCAGGTGATATTGCAGTTGCGCTGATTACCGGGGACCGATCCGGGCTTTCAAGTGAGACACAGGAAAGTCTCCGCAGATCCGGCCTCGCGCACATTCTTGCTATTTCCGGACTGCATATGGCGCTGGTTACCCTTACGGTCATCTGGCTGGTCCGGTTGGCCCTTGTTGTCATTCCGGGGCTGGTCGAAAGCTTTCCTGTGAGAAAAGCCGCAATTCTGGCCGGGTTTATTACTGCGACCGCTTATCTGTTTTTGTCAGGTCAGGCGATTGCCACACAACGTGCCTGGCTGATGATCAGCGTCATGCTGGTCGCCAGCCTGCTGGATCGCAGGGCAATTACCATGCGTAGCGTCGCAATCGCCGCTTTGCTTATCCTGCTGGCGTCGCCTGCAAGCCTGTTTCAACCGGGTTTCCAGATGAGTTTTGCAGCCGTGGCAGCACTCGTGGCCGTCTACCGTGAATGGTCGAACTACCGTCAGAGCCGCCGCGAGGTTTCCGGACCAAAAATGGATCGATCACCCATTCAGTATTACACGATTAAGTCGCTGGAGTATTTTGGCGGACTTGCCACTACAAGCCTGATTGCTGGACTTGCCACCGCGCTGTTTGCGCTTTGGCATTTCCACCGCGTTGCGCCAATGGGGCTTGTTTCTAATCTTGCTGCAATGCCGATCGTGTCGGTTGCTGTTATGCCTTTGGCGCTGTTGTCGATGTTTCTCATGCCTTATGGTTTCGAGCAGGTCGCCCTTAAACCGCTGGGCAGCGCTGTCAACGCCGTCCTTGCTGTGTCAGACCATGTGAATTCGCGAAATCTTGATTTCGATGCGGGAATGCAACCATTGTCTGTGCTGATAGCATCTGCCTTCTTTCTCGTTTTGGCATGTTGTTTGCGAACACGGCTTCGCTGGCTGTCGCTTTTGCCGCTTGTCATTCTTTTCACCAGTATCAGCCGTCAACCGGAAATTCCGGACATTTTGATTTCACAGGATGGAAAAAGCATCGCGATAAATACGAGACTTGTTTCACAAGACCCCGATCAATCCAACCGCGAAACCAAAGGAGGGCTTACGCTGCTTTACCCCGGTCGCGGCGCGTTTATAACTGAAATCTGGCAACGGGCCTATTTGCCAAACCGCAAGTTCGCGGCTTTGCCGGACAAACAGCATTGCGACAATGACCGCTGTGTTGTCACCACAGCGATTGCCGGCTGGAAAAGTATCGCGGTTATTTACGATCCAGATCAACTTCAGACCGCATGTAATGAAAGTGACATTCTCATCGCCCCACGTCTTTGGTGGGTGCGTTGCAGGGGCAAACACCAACCTGTCCTGATTTTGAAGCGTTCCGATTTCGAGGCGAGGGGGGCTCACGCTCTTTTCCTGCAGGAAGTGAGGGCAAGCGTGAAGGTCGCCTGGCCCGTTTCACAATCGGATTTCGAAAAGGCCGAAGCCCTGCGTGATGAAGCCTTTCGCAACGGCTCAGGCAAACCAGCCACGTCCGGCAGCGAAACACCAAACATTGCAGCACCGGATATCGCAGCCTCTGTCTTGCGGGCGGAAACAGACCGCACTTACCGCTCGGCGCGCCCATGGCAGGAACGCTTCGACAATATTTCCCGCCGCTTTGCCAACTGAGTGAAAACCCTTTGCCTGTGGCCCGCTGCGATGGCGGCCGCGATCAGTCCGGCTCGCCGCCAAAAAAAAATCATGAACCCCTTTGCGCAATGCCAAAACCAGTGTTATAGACCCCCAAATTCGGGTTCATCGGCAAGATCATGCGATTTTGCTGAAGAGCCCATAATTTCGTTTGGACGAAGTTCGGTTTGAACAAAATCTGTTTTTGAACAGGGCGAAACACTCCGGCGAAATCATCAGCGGGTATGGTGAAATTGGTAGACACGCCAGATTTAGGTTCTGGTGCCGTAAGGCGTGGGAGTTCAAGTCTCTCTACCCGCACCAGTTCAATCGGATTGAAGGCGGCCCGTTGCGGGTTCGTCCGGTCCCGGCAAAGACAAACAGGTTGATTTTCCATGCAGGTCACAGAAACACACAATGACGGTCTCGAGCGCGAACTGAAGGTCGTGGTTCCGAAAGATGATCTGGCAGCCAAATTGGCCGAACGCCTCGAAGACATGAAGGGCAAGGTCCGCATTGACGGCTTCCGCCAGGGCAAGGTTCCCGTGAGCCACATCAAGAAGCTCTACGGCAAGCAGATCATGGCCGAGATTGTGAACGACATGGTCAGCAACCGTTCCGGCGAAGTCCTCAAGGAGCGTAACGAGAAGGCCGCCCAGCAGCCAGAAATCTCCATGACCGAAGACGAGAAAGAGGCCGAGGAAATCCTCGCCGGCAATGCCGATTTCGAATTCAAAATCTCCTATGAAGTGATGCCCGAGATCACCGTCCCTGATCTTGCAACGCTGAAGATCGAGCGCCCTGTTGTCGATGTGAGCGACAAGGAAGTCGACGAGCAGGTGATGCAGATTGCCGAAAACGCCCGCCAATACGAAGAGAAAAAAGGCAAGGCCGCCGACAAGGACCGCGTTACCATTGATTATCTCGGCAAGGTGGACGGCGAACCGTTTGACGGCGGCAAGGACGAGGACGCCCAGCTTGTCCTCGGCTCCAACCGCTTCATCCCGGGCTTCGAAGAGCAGCTGATTGGCTTCAAGGCAGGCGATGAAAAAACCATCAAGGTAAAATTCCCTGATGAATACCCGGCTGAAAACCTCAAGGGCAAGGATGCCGAGTTCGATATCGTCGTCAAGAAGGTCGAAAAACCCGCCGCGATCGAAATCAATGACGAACTGGCCAAACAGCTCGGCGTTGAATCCGCTGACAAGCTCCGCGAAGCTGTCAAAGGCCAAATCGAAAGCATGAACGGCACCTACACCAGAGCCAAGGTCAAGCGCCAGGTTCTCGACCAGATGGACGAGAAGACCAAGATGGAACTGCCTAAGAAAATGGTCGCCGCCGAATTCGACAACATCTGGCAGCAGATGACCGCTGAACTTGAGCGCGCCGGCAAGACCTTCGAGGACGAGGAAACCACCGAGGAAAAGGCCCGCGAAGAGTATCAAAAACTCGCCGAGCGCCGCGTCCGCCTCGGCCTGACCCTCGCCAAAATCGGTGAGGAAGCAAAAATCGAGATCTCTGAAGACGAGATGCAGAAAGCCATTTTTGACCAGGTCCGCCAGTATCCCGGCCAGGAACAACAGGTTTTCGATTATTTCCGTGAAAACCCGGAGGCCGTCGCCGGCCTGCGCGCCCCGCTCTATGAGGAAAAGGTCGTCGACCACATCATGGGCGTTGCCGATGTGAAGGACAAGAAGGTCTCCAGGGAAGAGCTGATGAAGGAAGAGGACGAGTAATCCTCGCCTCAACAGCATTCGCCAAAAAATCACCCGAACCCGCTGTGAGAAATCACGGCGGGTTTATCTTTGTTCAGCCCTCCTTGAGGGGGAGCGTTTGTCGCGGGAAATTCTCCCCCTCAGGGAGGGCGAAGTACGCCGAACGCACCTGTTCATTCACTCGACAGTTTCCTGCCAGCGTTATGTCAAAGAACATGCGAGGAAACCTCCAAAGACACCGAAGTGGTGTCCGGGCGGTAAGTCCGCGCCCCCTCAGCGGCGGCGATGCTGCTCGCGTGAGGGAAAATGCAAACACGGGACCCGGACGCCTTGTCCGTTGGGCACTCGTGTACGACCCAACCGGGTCCCGCGCGGAGATTTTGTAGTGCCGGGAGGCTCTTCAGTACACCGTCCAGCCCGACCATCAAACTGATCCCCCTGGGAGTCGAACCCTCTCAGACCAGCGCTCCGCTGCTGTTGCTCCTTGTTCCGATTGGCGAATTCAGACCAACGTTTGCCGGGCAACAGTGCGGAAAGAATAGGCGCGGCGTTCAGCGGCGGGGATAAGTTTATGTAAAAATGCCGGAAAGGTGGGGTGTGGGAGGGGGAGTTGTGCTCTTTTTTGACTTGTCGCTATCGGCCCATTACTGACATACGCAATCTGCTTTTGTCTTATCTGTAAGCTGACTTCTATTGCAGCGCCGAATAATGAAGGCTTGATGTCAACAATGTGGATGAATTGCCGTTCGTCGAGTTGCTTCAGCTGCTAATTGAAACGTTCCCGAGATGCTACGGAAGCCAAGAGAGGCCGATCATTTGCTGCCGCGCCAACCTCTGTGTTCTGCCAATAATCGGTTTCTACCAGCGCCTCTATCATAGGGATGCGTTAAAGTCCTATTGACGAGTTTTTCAGCCGTAGGCTACAGCCAGAATTATGGAAAATCATACTGCCTCCGCACTGATACCTCTTTGGTTGCTGATCTTGCTGCAAGCCGGCATATCGGCATCTAGCTTGGTCGTTGAAATTGTCGCTGGACGCATGATAGCGCCTTATGTCGGAATGAGCCTTTACACGTGGACCTCCATTATTGCCGTAGTCCTTGCGGGCTTTTCAGCGGGACATTGGTGGGGTGGCAGAATAGCCGCCCTAGAGACTGGCCATGCGCTGCGGAAGACTGGTTGGACAATGATCGCGGCCGCTTGCACAACAGCTGGAGCAACGCTGCTCTTGCGAACCTTTGCAGGACCTGTTGTTGATATCTTTGATCACCCTTTGGCCTACATTACTGCTTTGAGTACTGTTGCGTTTTTCCTACCATCGCTTTTCGCAGGCGTGCCGGCACCTATCCTGTCCGTCATTGCGATGCGTGGCAGAGATCAATCAGAACAGGCACTCGGCGCCATGTTTGCATCAGGCGCACTCGGCGCGATTGCCGGGACTCTTTTAGCTGGCTTTTTGTTTGTGCCTTGGCTGGGATCCGTGACTACTCTGATCGTCATAACGGTCGTTTATATAATTGCAGCGTTGATTTGCTTTCGACTTGGTGGCGCGCCGGCGCGTGAGCACGTGGTTGCGATCTTGGCAGCCGGCATAGCGGTTGCAATCGCTTTTTCATCTTTGATCTTGCCATCTGTATGCGATCGCGAAAGCAGCTACTACTGTATCCGAACTGTCGCCATCTCAGATAACCCTATTGATCCTGTTAATTTGATGGTCGTTGATCACCTGGCCCACGGCGTCAGCGCTAGAGAAGCACCACGTGTCATGTTTACAAAACACGCAGCCATGTTGGATGCGCTGCCCCGAATGCGGATGGGCCGAACAGATTTTACGTCTTTTCATATAGGTGGGGGAACTTACTCCGTGCCACGGGCTTGGGCGGATCGGGGTATCTCTGGCATTACAATAGCTGAGATCGACCCCGAAGTAACATTAATGGCTATCAATAAATTTTGGTTCGAACCAGCTACTGCTACCATCTTGCACGGGGACGCCCGCTTAGCGCTTAGCAAAAGCCAGCAGCAGTTTGACGTCATCATCGGCGATGCATTCACCGATATTGCCGCCCCTGAACATTTGGTGACACGCGAGTTTTTCGAGCTTGTTTCAAGCCGTCTAACGCCGGATGGAATCTTTGCAATGAACCTTATTGACAATGTGGACAGGATGAATGCCCTCGTGGCGGTCGTTGTAACGCTGCGCAGTATATTTCCCAGCGTTGAGGTATGGACCCAATCGGGGCGCCCCGAAAAAGGCGAGCGGCGCGTCTTTGTGCTTTTGGCTGGCGCACAAGATAGTCCGGTATCATCAATCGATACGAGATCGCCGGATTTAACGCAATTTCAAGTGCTAAGCCCTGCCTATATTGATACGCTTATTCAACAGAAAAATGCGCAGATTCTGACTGATGATCACGCGCCATTGGCTTATCTCATGGGATTCAATTCTGTCGAAGATTAGGCAATGTTTATTTTCGGCAAAGTTCGCGGCTGTAACTTCTGTGAATTCGACATAGACACTGGAAAAACCGAAGCATTTTTTGAAAAAAAATTTGGTACTGTCGATATGCAAATCTACGTATATGCAAGCAAAGGTCCGCACTCCGCCCTTACTCCATCAAGCCCCCACACCCTCCCACTAACCATCCCTGCATTTCACCCCTTTAACCCTTTGTTTGACTGTCCTATGTGTAGTGGAGCCAAGAATCAGGTTTTCAAGTTCTGCCTGTCGCCGGTTCGCGCGTCAGGCTTCTACACAAAGGTTTCCTTACAAGAAGGTGAAATATGAAAGATCCAATCGACCTCGCCATGAACCTCGTCCCGATGGTGGTGGAGCAATCCAACCGCGGCGAGCGCGCCTATGACATTTTCTCACGCCTTTTGAAGGAACGCGTGATTTTCATCACCGGCCCGATCGAGGATGGCATGGCGATGCTGGTGACCGCGCAGCTTTTGTATCTCGAAGCGGAAAATCCGAAAAAGGAAATCAACCTCTATATCAATTCGCCCGGCGGCGTCGTAACGGCCGGCATGGCGATCTATGACACGATGCAGTTCATCCGTCCGGCAATCTCGACGCTCTGCATGGGGCAGGCCGCTTCCATGGGCTCACTGCTTCTTGCCGCTGGTGAGAAGGACATGCGCTTTGCCTTGCCGAACGCACGCATCATGGTTCATCAGCCATCCGGCGGCTTCCAGGGCCAGGCCTCAGACATCGAGCGCCACGCTCAGGACATCATCAAGATGAAGCGCCGCCTCAACGAGGTTTACGTCAAGCATACCGGCCAGGACTACGAGACGGTTGAAAACACGCTCGACCGTGACCATTTCATGACGGCAGACGAAGCCAAGGATTGGGGCCTGATCGACAAGGTGATCGAAAAACGCGAAGTGCCCACTGAATAGGCCCATCGAACTAGCTGGGAATACGATGGAAAAAAGTTGCGGATAGGAGCCGAACAAGCTTAACCGGAAAACGCACCGACTGCGGAATCAGTCGGTGTTCACTGCTGAATTCAGGGTCACATATGGGCCTTTTTTGGTCGATAGAGGTGAATCAGTCGGCAATTTGCAGAGCTGGTTTTCCTTGTTCAACGGTCTGTTCGGGGTATCGTATCGAGCTTTCCGGTCCGAAATTCGTGGCAAAAATGCATGTCTTTAACGGAAAAAGGCATGTTTATTAAGCCTATGGTCATGTTTTTGGCCGTAGGCTTGCCAACAGGGATGGTTGGTATTGCGTAATCCCTTTTATGATGTTTGAGTTAGTGATGTTTGACTTCGCGCCCGCGCGCTTTAACTGCAAAGTAGAGCGGGATTTCGGTAGCGGCCGAATGATGTCGCAAAGACTGGGAACTGAGAATGAGCAAGATTTCAAATAGCGGCGGAAACGGCGGCGGAGACTCCAAGAACACCCTGTATTGTTCTTTCTGCGGGAAAAGCCAGCACGAGGTGCGCAAGCTGATCGCCGGGCCAACCGTCTTCATCTGCGATGAATGCGTAGAACTCTGCATGGATATCATCCGTGAGGAGAACAAATCCTCGGTTTCCAAATCCGGCGAGGGGGTTCCTTCACCACAGGAAATCCTGTCGGTCCTTGATGATTACGTGATCGGCCAGCCGCACGCCAAGCGCGTCCTGTCGGTGGCCGTACACAACCACTACAAGCGTCTGGCGCATTCTTCAAAAAACCAGGATGTGGAACTGGCAAAATCAAACATCATGCTGATCGGACCGACCGGTTGCGGCAAGACACTGCTTGCCCAGACCTTGGCGCGCATCATCGATGTGCCGTTCACCATGGCCGACGCCACCACTCTGACCGAAGCCGGTTATGTGGGCGAGGATGTAGAGAACATCATCCTGAAACTGCTGCAGTCGGCTGATTACAACGTCGAGCGCGCCCAGCGGGGCATTGTTTATATCGATGAGGTCGACAAGATTTCGCGCAAGTCGGACAATCCCTCGATCACCCGTGACGTTTCGGGCGAGGGTGTTCAGCAGGCGTTGTTGAAAATCATGGAAGGAACGGTTGCCTCCGTTCCCCCGCAGGGCGGCCGCAAACATCCCCAACAGGAGTTCCTGCAGGTAGATACGACGAACATCCTTTTCATTGTTGGCGGTGCCTTTGCCGGTCTGGACCGGATCATCTCTGACCGTGGCCGCAAAACCTCCATTGGCTTTGCAGCCAATGTGGAAGCGCCCGAAGACCGCAAGACCGGAGAACTTTTCCAGGAAGTCGAACCCGAAGATCTCGTGCGCTTCGGCCTGATCCCGGAATTTGTCGGCCGTGTTCCCGTACTGGCGACGCTGGAAGATCTCGACGAGGAAGCCCTTGTGCAGATTTTGACCGAGCCGAAAAACGCGCTCGTCAAGCAGTATCAGCGCCTGTTCGACATGGAAGAGGTCGAGTTGACCTTCCACGAGGACGCGCTGAAGGCCATCGCCCGCCGCGCCATCGAGCGCAAGACCGGCGCGCGAGGCCTGCGTTCGATCCTTGAGTCGATCCTGCTGGACACAATGTTCGAACTTCCGGCCATGGAAGGCGTTGAGGAAGTGGTGATTTCCGAGGAAGTTGTGACTGGAAATGCCCGTCCGCTCTATATCTATGCCGAAAAGAGCGACGAGAAGGAAGCCAGCGCCTGATCGGCCTGACACCTGATAGAGTAATTTGAAAACCGCTACCCTAAAGCAGGGCGGCGGTTTTTTATTGCCCGGATATGTGTAAGGGCGATCAGAAGCCACATGACAAACCGCAAACACCCGGTCAAACCATTACGCCACACTGCGTAACTGACTTTTTTCAGGTTCCAGTGGAAGGTTGATTTGTCATGCGTGGCCTTGCCCTTGAAATATTTTGCGTGCGCCACCATTTCAGGTTCAACAAACGGTTTCGAAAATCATTCGAACCTCGGTCATTTTCCTCCAAAGCCTGTCGGAAATACGGATTTCTGCTGTTTCCGGTTCAAACTGTGGGTGTTGCTGGCCGAATGAAACCGATAGAATAAAGAATCATTACGCAGTCCGGGTAAACCGGACTCCCCAAGAGGAAACAAGCATGGCCAAATCCGGCAAATCTGACATTGGACTGGGCTCAGGCGACAAGTATCCGCTCTTGCCGCTGCGCGATATCGTGGTTTTCCCGCACATGATCGTGCCGCTCTTTGTAGGACGTGAAAAATCGATCCTGGCGCTGGAAGAAGTGATGAACAATGACCATCACATTCTTCTGTTCACCCAGAAGAAGGCAGGCGACGATGATCCTGCGCCTGAAGCCTTGTATGACACCGGCGCTCTCGCCAAGGTCCTGCACATGCTCAAACTGCCAGATGGTACCGTCAAGGTGCTGGTGGAGGGCGTTTCACGCGCACGCATCGTGCAGTTTACCGACCGTGCGGACTTCAACGAAGCCTTTTGTGAAATCATCGAGGACGAGGCGGACGACCCGGTCGAGGTCGAAGCTGTCGCGCGTTCGGTCGTTGCCGAATTCGAAAACTATGTGAAACTCAACAAGAAGGTATCGCCCGAAGTTCTGAGTGCGGTAACGCAGATCGAGGAATATTCGAAACTTGCTGATACCATCGCTTCCCACCTCGCCATCAAGTTGAGCGAAAAACAGGAAATTCTGTCGATCCTCAGCGTGCAGGAACGCCTTGAGCACATTTTGTCGATGATGGAGAGTGAAATCTCCGTTCTTCAGGTCGAAAAACGCATCCGCAGCCGCGTCAAGCGCCAGATGGAGAAAACCCAGCGCGAATACTATCTCAATGAGCAGATGAAGGCCATTCAGAAGGAATTGGGCGAGGGCGAAGACGGCAAGGATGAGCTTGGCGAACTGGAAGCCCGGATCGAAAAGACCAAGCTTTCCAAGGAAGCCCGCGAAAAGGCCAATGCCGAGTTCAAGAAGCTCAAGCAGATGAGCCCGATGTCAGCCGAGGCGACAGTTGTTCGCAACTATCTTGACTGGCTGCTGGGGATTCCATGGGGCAAACGTTCCACCAAGAAAATGGATATCAACAAGGCGCAGGAAGTTCTCGATACCGATCATTACGGTCTTGAGAAGGTGAAGGAGCGTATTGTCGAATATCTGGCTGTTCAAAGCCGTGCCAACAAGATCAAGGGACCGATCCTTTGCCTCGTCGGACCGCCAGGCGTGGGTAAAACCTCGCTGGGAAAATCGATTGCCAAGGCAACAGGTCGTGAATTTGTTCGCATGGCTCTTGGCGGTGTGCGCGACGAAGCTGAAATCCGTGGTCACCGCCGTACGTATATCGGTTCGATGCCCGGCAAGGTCATTCAGTCCATGAAAAAGGCTAAAAAGACCAATCCGCTGTTCCTTCTCGACGAGATCGACAAGATGGGACAGGATTTCCGTGGTGATCCGTCATCAGCTCTGCTTGAGGTGCTGGATCCGGAACAAAACCACACCTTTGCTGACCATTACCTCGAAGTGGATTATGATCTGTCGAATGTGATGTTCGTGACAACGGCCAATACGCTTAACATTCCCGGCCCGTTGATGGACCGCATGGAAATCATTCGTATTGCCGGCTACACCGAGGACGAAAAGGTCGAAATCGCCAAACGGCACCTTCTGCCAAAGGCGATCAGGGATCATGCTCTGGCACCGAAGGAATTTTCGGTCAGCGATGAGGCAATCCGCGATATCATTCGTCATTACACACGTGAGGCAGGTGTCAGGAATCTTGAGCGCGAACTGTCCAAGCTGGCGCGCAAGGCCGTTACGGAGATCCTGAAAACCAAAAAGAAGTCGATCAAGGTAACCGACAAGAATATTGGCGATTTCCTTGGTGTCACCAAGTTCCGTTTCGGCAAGGCTGAAATGGATGATCAGGTGGGCGTGGTCACCGGACTTGCCTGGACAGAAGTGGGTGGCGAATTGCTGACCATTGAAGGTGTCTCAATGCCTGGCAAGGGCAAGATGACCGTTACCGGAAATCTTCGTGATGTGATGAAGGAATCCATTTCGGCTGCCGCATCTTATGTGCGCTCGAAGGCAGTAGCCTTCGGCATCGAGCCGCCGCTCTTTGACCGCATGGACATTCACGTCCACGTGCCGGAAGGGGCAACACCAAAGGACGGCCCTTCAGCGGGTACTGCCATGACCACTGCAATTGTTTCGGTCATGACCGGTATTCCGGTTCGCGCAGATGTCGCCATGACAGGCGAGATCACCTTGCGGGGCAGGGTGCTGCCGATTGGCGGCCTTAAGGAAAAGCTTCTTGCAGCCCTGCGTGGCGGTATCACCAAGGTTCTCATTCCCGAAGAGAATGCGAAGGACTTGGCGGATATCCCCGACAATGTGAAAAACGAGCTCGAGATCGTACCCGTTTCGCATATTGATCAAGTGCTCGAACACGCGCTCACCAGAAAGCCCGAAGCCATTGTGTGGACAGCCGAGGATGATGAGCGTGCAAGACGTGCGCTATTGGGTCGTGACGGCGAAAGCAGTGCGGCCTCGACGGCTCATTGAGTTCCGCCCCGCCAGTGAGGTGGGAATTTGAAGACATTGAGAAACGGGGTCATTTGGCCCCGTTTTTTCATGCGCCGTACGACATTTCGCGCCATAGTTCCCCAGACTTCAGGAATTTGCTCTGGGACAGTGAGATGCGTTCTATGATTCCCGTGAGAATCACCCGCGAATCCTTGCTGCACAAGGGTTTGCACGATTCGTGAAATTTCCTTGCCGAAACTGTAATTCAGTTCGCCAGAGGGCTCATATCGCCATTGACAAATCGGAAAAATGCTCCGAATTGGGCTTAAAACGGCTGAAAACTCCCTTTTCAGTTGTCGTGATGCTGACAAAAGTGCGAATTTGGGCCGGTAAACACAACGACCTGTAAAGGTTGACCTGAAAGGAACTGGAAATGAACAAGAACGAGCTGATTGCTTCCGTCGCAGAGAAGGCTGACCTTACCAAAGCCCAAGCTGCTGAAGCACTTGATGCGGTGCTCGGTGGGATCACAGGTGCGCTCAGTAGCGGCGAAGAGGTTCGCCTGATTGGTTTTGGCAATTTTGTGGTCGCAAACCGCAAGGCCAGCACTGCACGCAACCCGCAGACCGGCGCAACCATTCAGGTTCCTGCGTCCAAGGCTCCACGCTTCAAGCCAGGCAAGGCGCTGAAGGATGCGGTGAATAACTAACGGCCGCTATATCGTCAGTTTGAATCCTCAATCGTTATTCATCTGACAAAAGTACTATAGGCGCTGTCCGGAAAAGCCGGGCAGCGTTTTTTTGTTTCGGCTTGGGAAAGACAGTGGGGGAAAACTCTGTTCCGTTTCAGGTGCCGGACAAAGGCACTGGACAAACAGGTAAAGTTGATTTCTGATTGGGTATTGCAAGAAGGAAAAACAAGCCTGGGGAACAGTGTGTCCGACGAGCAGGAACACAGCATGCTTGAAGTGCGCGGCCTGACCAAGATTTTTGGTGAGTTGGTCGCCAATGACCATCTCGACCTGAAAATCGAAGCCGGCGAGATTCATGCGCTTCTCGGAGAAAACGGCGCGGGTAAATCCACCCTCGTGAAAATGCTGTATGGATCGCTTCAACCCAATTCCGGTGAAATCCATTGGCAGGGCCGCAAGATCGATATAGCCAGCCCGTCCGCTGCAAGGGCGATTGGCATCGGCATGGTGTTTCAGCACTTCTCACTTTTCGAATCTCTCACTGTCGCCGATAACATCGTCTTGTCGCTCGGGCCCGAATATACCTCCGCGAATGTTGCAAGGGATGCCGAACGGCTCTCGGAAGATTATGGACTGCCACTAAAGGCGGATTCCATTATCGGCGATCTGTCTGTCGGGGAGCGCCAGCGTGTGGAGATCGTCCGCTGCCTCTTACAGGACCCCAAGCTGATCATACTTGATGAACCGACCTCTGTCCTGACGCCACAGGAAGCTGATAACCTGTTTGTCACCCTTCGCAGGTTGCGTGATGAAGGGCGCTCAATCCTTTACATTTCGCACCGCCTTGAGGAAGTGAAGGCACTTTGTGATCGGGCGACGGTCCTGCGCCACGGCAAGCTGATTTCCGAGTGTGATCCGCGCCTTGAAACCGCCGCCAGCCTCGCCAGCATGATGGTGGGGGCGGACGTGGATGTTATCAGGCGCACCCAAACCGAATTGCCGGAAACTGCCGAGAGCCTGCTCGAAGTCAGAAATGCTTCCTTGCCGGCATCTTCGCCCTTTGCCATTTCGCTGAAGGATATCCGTTTCGAAGTGAAGGCAGGCGAGGTAGTCGGAATTGCCGGGGTTGCCGGAAACGGACAGAGTGAACTGTTTTCACTTCTTTCAGGCGAGGTATTGTCAACAGGGGACGCGATCTGGATGCGTGCAATGCCGGTCGGGCGCCTTGGTATCAATGCGCGGCGCAAACTGGGAGCCGCCTTTGTTCCGGAAGAACGGCTCGGACATGGTGCCGTTCCGGGTCTTACCCTTACCGACAACATGTTGCTGGCGCGTCACGGATCGGATCGCGCCGCCTTTCAAAGGTTCGGCGCCCTTGGTGTGATCCGTGCAGACCTCGTGGAGCAGGCAACCAAGCGGGTTTGCGAGGCCATGGATGTCCGCAAGTCGTCTGAGAACCCAGTAGCCTCTGCGCTTTCCGGCGGCAATCTGCAAAAATACATCATGGGCCGCGAACTCGATCGCCAGCCGTCCGTGATTATTGTCAATCAACCGACCTGGGGTGTTGATGCCGGTGCTGCACAGCGCATCCGCCAGGCATTGATCGATTTGGCCAAAAGCGGTTCGGCCGTTCTGGTGGTTTCCCAGGATCTGGATGAAATATTCGAAATATCAGACCGCATCCTCGTCATGCATAACGGACAGATGTTTGAAGCCGGTCCTGCAAGCGAGGTAACACGGGAAGAAATCGGCCTTCTGATGGGCGGCGAACATCCCGAAGCGCCAACCGATCCTGAAATTGTCGCGGCAGTGGAGGCTTCCCATGCGCATTGAGCTGGTCCGCCGCCAAAACCCTTCTCGTCTTCTGGCGTTTTTCTCGCCAGTGATAGCCCTGGCCCTTACCATGCTGACCGGGGCACTCATTTTCTGGTTTGTCGGTGTTTCGCCGGGTGAAGGCCTCTATTCCTTTTTCATCAAGCCGTTGACCGAAACCTGGTCATTGCACGAACTGGCGATCAAGGCGGCTCCGATCATCCTGATCGCTGTCGGGCTTTCCGTCTGCTTTCGATCAACAAACTGGAATATCGGGGCCGAGGGGCAGTTTATAGCAGGGGGCATTTTCGGTTCCATGCTGCCCATATTGGCGCCGGAGGCAAGCGGCATATGGGTGCTGCCTGCAATGCTGACGATGGCCATGATTGGCGGTGCTCTCTACGCGTTTATTCCCGCCATTTTGAAGACCCGTTTCGGCGCCAATGAAATCCTGACCAGCCTGATGCTGGTTTATGTCGCACAACTCCTGCTTGATTGGCTCGTCCGCGGTCCATGGCGGAACCCGGGTGGTTTCAATTTTCCTGAATCACGGAACTTCACCGAAGGTCAGATACTGCCAGAGATGCTGGCGTCGGGACGAACCCATTATGGTGCGTTTTTTGCCGTTATTGCGGTTCTTGTAACATGGTACATGCTGACAAGAACCATGAAGGGATTTGAAATAAAGGTGATCGGCCAGGCACCAAGGGCAGGGGCATTTGCCGGTTTCAACACGAAACAAATGACCATTTTCGCCTTCCTGTTTTCAGGCGCACTTGCTGGCCTTGCCGGCATTTCGGAAGTTGCCGGGGCGATCCAGCAGCTTCGCCCGGTCATCTCACCCGGTTACGGGTTCACGGCGATTATCGTGGCGTTTCTGGGCAGGCTCAATCCGCTCGGCATCCTGCTGGCCGGTCTCATCCTTGCCCTGACGTACCTTGGAAGCGAGGAGGCACAGATCGCGCACGGTATATCCGACAAGCTTGGCAGGGTGTTTCAGGGGCTGGTGCTGTTTTATGTCCTATCGTGTGACACCTTGATCAGCTACCGCATCAAACTGGGATGGCGAAACAAGGCCACGGCCCAAACAGCGGGTGAGGGAGTATGACGCGATGGATATGACCGAGGCTATCCTCCTGACGATCTTTACTGCCGCAACGCCCTTGCTGCTGGCAGCTATTGGTGAATTGGTTACCGAGCGCTCGGGTGTTCTCAATCTTGGCGTGGAGGGCATGATGATCATGGGCGCAATTGGCGGTTTCGCCTTCGCCCAGATGACGGGAAATCCCTATATTGGCGCAGTGGCCGGAGCCGTAGTCGGAGCTCTTTTCTCGCTTTTGTTCGGGTTTCTCGTGTTGACGCTGGTGGCAAACCAGGTGGCAACCGGCCTCGCACTTACCATTTTGGGCCTCGGCCTTTCCGGTCTTTGGGGCGAGAGATTTATTGGTATTCCGGGCATCAAGCTTCAACCCATCGAAATACCGCTCCTGTCTGATCTGCCATTGGTCGGCAAGCTACTCTTCGGTCAGGACATTCTTTTCTACATCTCCATAGCGCTGGTGGTTGGGGTATCGTGGTTCCTCTTCAGAACCCGCGCCGGCCTGACCCTTCGAAGTGTTGGTGATAACCACCATTCAGCCCATTCGCTGGGAATCAATGTGATTGCGGTCCGCTATATGGCCGTAATGTTTGGCGGTGCATGCTCGGGGCTTGCCGGAGCGCACCTGTCCCTCGTGTACACGCCCCAATGGGTGGAGAACATGTCTGCGGGCAGGGGGTGGATTGCACTGGCACTGGTCGTGTTTGCGTCCTGGCGGCCCGCAAGGGTTCTTGCGGGGGCCTATCTGTTTGGAGCCGTCGGCATTGCCCAGCTGCACGCCCAGGCGCTGGGGGTCGCGATACCTTCCCAGTTCCTTTCCTCCTTGCCATATATTGCGACAATTGTGGTTCTGGTGCTGATTTCACGCAACAGGCGATTGACGTTGATCAACACACCAGCCACACTTGGTCAGAGTTTCGTTCCGGACCGGTAAGACAGGCCGCTTTTGGAACCTGAAAAACCATACTGTCACAAACAGGGATAAACACTCATGAAAAAAGTACTGGGTATTGTGGCGGCTGTCGGTATCGCGCTTGCCGGAACCGCCAGCGCCATGGCAGCAAGCCACGGCAAGACAAAAGCCTGCTTTATCTACGTAGGACCGATCGGTGATTTCGGCTGGTCCTATCAGCATCATCAGGGGCTTCTCGCAGTGGAAGAAGCGTTTGGTGACAAGGTCGAGACAGCCTATCTGGAAAGCGTTCCGGAAGGCGCTGATGCCGAACGCGCCATTGAGCGTTTTGCCCGTTCAGGCTGCAACATCATCTTCACAACCTCTTTTGGCTACATGGATGCGACGAACAAGGTTGCAGGCAAGTTTCCAGACGTGAAATTCGAGCACGCCACCGGCTACAAGCGCGAACATGCCAATGTCGCTACCTACAATGCGCGCTTCTATGAAGGCCGCTACATTCAGGGCCAGATTGCCGCGAAAATGTCGAAAGCTGGCGTCGCCGGTTACATTGCCTCCTTCCCGATCCCCGAAGTGGTGATGGGGATCAATTCTTTCATTCTTGGCGCCCAATCTGTGAATCCGGACTTCAAGCTGAAAGTCGTATGGGCCAACACCTGGTTTGACCCGGGCAAGGAAGTCAGACGCGGCCAAGGCACTGATTGACCAGGGCGCAGATATCATAACCCAGCATACAGACTCGACCGGTCCGATGCAGGTTGCCGCCGAGCGTGGCATCATGGCTTTTGGTCAGGCTTCCGACATGATCAAGTTTGGTGAAAAAACACAGTTGACCTCAATTGTCGACAACTGGGCTCCTTACTACGTCAAGCGCGTCAAGGCCGTCATGGACGACACCTGGGAGCAGGTTGATGTCTGGGCCGGCATTCCCGAGGGTGAAGTCGAAATGGCCCCTTACACCAACATGCCGGATGATGTAGCGGCCATGGCAGCGGAAACAGAAGAAAAGATCAGGAAGGGTGAATTCCACCCCTTCACTGGCCCGGTCAAAAAACAGGACGGTTCCGACTGGCTGGCCGAGGGTGAAGTTGCCGATGACGGCACCTTGCTTGGCATGAACTTCTACGTTCAGGGCGTTGACGATCAGCTGCCGCAGTAAGCATATCTACCCACTTTGCAGAAGGCCGGAATTTAATTCCGGCCTTTTTGTTTTTTTGTGCGCTTTCTTCTTGAAAAACCTTGCTGAATATCGCATTAGGCTGCAATCAACCGGGCCGCAGGTAAACTGCCCTGAGGTCTATGGCATCCGGAGGGGTGGCAGAGTGGTTGAATGCACCGGTCTTGAAAACCGGCGTGCGTGCAAGCGTACCGTGGGTTCGAATCCCACCCCCTCCGCCACTTTGGCCAAATTTGTATCGTAATTTGGAAGCTTACTCTTTGGCGGGCTTCACTGCCCCACACATTGCCCCACAATTGCTCCAAAATGCATATGTTGTGGATAATCCTACGCATACGAATGTGGATACTGCCCCTTAAATAGGCTTGGAACGTCAAGTTGTTGGGGGACTAGTCGCAACAGGAAGATTTTAGCGACCTGAAGCTCGACGTCAGATCTTCACGGTTATTGTTTTGAGATGCGAGTAATGGTGGATCGCCTCTATTCCCTTCTCGCGTCCATAGCCGCTGTTCTTGTATCCGCCGAAAGGCGTCTGCACAGACATGGTGTTCCACACATTGATGAAGATCTGCCCGGCCTCGATCCGGTCTGCAACACGAAATGCGCGGCTTATGTCGCGGCTCCAGAGTGTACCAATCAAGCCGTAGTCTGATTCATTTGCGATCCGTATGGCGTCTTCCTCTGTGTCGAAGGGGATCACCACTCCAACCGGCCCAAATATCTCCTCCTGTGCAATTCGCATGCTGTTGTCGACATCAACATAGATGGTAGGTTCAATATAGAATCCGTCTTCGGCTCCGTCGATGAGTGCCGTCTTTCCACCGGTCAGCAATCTGGCGCCATCCGTCTCAGCGACCCCAAAATAGCTTTGAACCCGTTGATACTGGGCATGGGTTATGATTGGTCCTAGATTTTCGCCTGGAACGATTTTTGCCGTCTCTGCAGCAAGCTTTTCCAGGAATTCAGAGTATACTGAACGTTGAACAAGAAGCCTGGTGCCGGCCGAGCAAACCTGGCCAGCATTAAGCGAAAAACCCTTTACCGCCTCAGCTGCGGCTGTATCCAGATCAGCGTCATCGAAAACGATATTTGCCGATTTACCGCCCAGTTCAAGCGTCAAGGGGATGATACGCTCAGCTGCGATCGCTCCAATCTTTCTCCCGACTCCAACAGAACCTGTAAAGGCGACCTTGCGTATGTCTTGATGGCGGACGATGGCTTCACCAACTTCGGCGCCAGTGCCTAGCACAACATTTATGACGCCGTTGGGAAAGCCTACCGTCTCTGCGAGTTTGGCAAGTTCTACCGTCGTTTGCGAAGTGATTTCGGAAGGTTTTGCCACAACCACATTGCCCGCCACCAGCGCGGGCGCGATTGCCCGGGCCGCCTGGTTGAGCGGCAGATTCCATGGGGTAATGATACCAATTACGCCATAGGGTTCGCGCTTGGTGAAGACATGCTGGTCAGGCGCCACGTCAAGCGTATCGCCTGTTGGCAGGTAAACCAGGCTGCCATAAAATTCGAAATATACTGCGCTCCCCTCGACCTCGGCCAGTGCGAGTGCCATTGGCTTGCCGGTATCGGCGTGTTCAAGTTCGGCCAGCCTGTCATTATTGTCCCTGAGGGCGCGGGCGAGGCTGTGCATCAACCTGCCGCGTTCGGCTGACGGAATCTGTCTCCATTTTTGCCTTGCCCCATTGGCTGCGGCGACCGCAGCATCAACATCCTGTTCATTGCCAGCAGCAACAGCCAGATGCGCTGTCCCGGTTATCGGGTTGATGGTCTCGATGTATTTGCCTCCAGATGGCGCTAATGAAGCACCACCAATCCAGTGATTGAGCTGAGGCGGGGTTCCGTTTGCAGACTTGCTGATTGCTTTGGTGGTATTCATTCGATTGCTGCTTTCTGAAAGAATTAAAGAACTGAACCAGTATTCACTGACTGATGTAAGGCATGGTATTTTCGATGCTCGGACGACCCTTCTGGCGCTCACGCCAATTTCGCAGGTTCGGGAGAGTACCCAGCCAGTCACGGTCTGTGAAGCGAAAGAGGATGTAGTCGGTCGCCGTTACTGCTGCGATATTCGCAATGTCCGGACGTTCGGCAAAATCGCGCGGGGGGCAGGCATCCAGTCTGGCGAGTCCTTCCGCCATGGTTCGAAATCGCTTGGCGCCGACCATGTCGGTATCGATGTTTGCGCTAGATCGGCGCCCGATGATGATTGAGACTGCTGCTTCAAGGGCTCCCAGCGTGGACCCTGCACTGGAAAGCGTTTGTGCCAGCCTTTCGGTTGGAAACAGGCTGGGTTGGGCAAGCTCATCAAGATAGCGCAGAATCAGATGTGTTTCCGCGATTTCCTGTCCATCGTCCGTGGTCAGGACAGGTATCCGGCCAGCCGGATTTGCATTGAGAAACTGTGGTTGGTCACCCCAGGGGTCAACGAGCTCGGTGCTTATGCGATCTGTGAGGCCTTTCTCCTCGACCGCCATACGTACGAGGCGCACAAAAGGTGATGTGGTATTGATGTAGAGATGCATGGTTTCCTCATTTCACCCTGGGTTTGATGTCTCCATCCACAACAAGCTCAATGCCGGTAAGGAGTATCAATTATCAGATGCCATGAATACGGATACCGGTATAAATGCTCAACGCTTGCATACCTCTCCCTGGCTGAATCCTGAAATGCGGTGGCACCTTGAAGCTAATATGCCATCCGATCAAATACGAACCATATCTGAGCGTGATAGGCTGTACTTATGGCTTCCAATCATTTTCGCTGTAGGCTGGGCGTATGAAAGACTGTAGTCACTGGTCGGTCTGGTCATCGCCTTGGGCCCTCGGGCTCTTCAAGTGCCTGCCAAATCCCACGGTCAATGAGATCGTGAATAACCTCGAGCGTGATGCGTTCCATTTCACGGGCCGCCCTTGTAGTGGGTTTGGCCGGGTTGCGAACAAGATAGACGGGCCGCACCAGCTTCGGTTCGACAATAGGCGCCATGATCAGTTCACCGCGCTCGACATAGTCAATTGCTGCAGCCGGAGCCAGGATTGTATAGCCGCTCCCCCTGGCAACCATGGTCTTGATCTGCCCAAGCCCGTCCATTTCCGTTGCAACGTCAAGAACTATGCCATGCGGCTTTATGGATTTTTCTATCATCGCCCGCAGGCCATGGTCCGGGGATGGCAGTACCATTTCAACACTGGCCAAATCAGCAAGGGGAACCGGGGATCCAAGCTTGCTGTCAAATGGCCATGCATCCGGCGCCGAAAAGAAATGCAACTCCTCTGTCATGAGCAGCTGATGGGACAGATGACCGACGGAACTGATGTCGTAAAGCATCCCAAGATCGATGGACTGATCCTCCAGCCAAGCCTTGATAAATCCACTCATGGCATCAATGGCGCGTAGCCGCACCTTTGGAAGTTCCTGCCGCACGGTTTCGGCAAGTGGTACCGAGAGAACCATTGCGATCGAGCTGGGAAGCCCGAAAGTAACGTCTCCCTGTGGGTCATTGCCAGATTGGCGCACCGCCTCAACCGCATAATCCATCGCAGTGATTATCTGGCGGGCATGGCTCAACAGAACTTGCCCTGAACTGGTGAGCGATACGCCTTTGGGTGAGCGCTCAAGCAACTGGACGCCGAGTTGCGTCTCGAGTGTGATCACATGTTGAGACAGTGATGGCTGGGCAACATGTAGCCTCTGTGCTGCTGCCGAAAGGGAGCCTTGCTCGGCAATAGCCACAAAGTACCTGAGTTGACGGATATCCATGTAGCTCCCCCTTCATAAGGGCCAAAAAGTCCTGGCAGCAGAAAGGCGCTCCTCTTTTCTGTTGGCTTTGTGAAGGTGGCTTCACCCAATCCGATGGCCAGAACTATTTCTTATGACACTTGCACCAAATGCTTCTTACAGCCTTCCCCGAGCCTTTGGTAGTCTTATCGATGTTTGGTGTTTTCCCTGCACCGCAAATTGGGAGGAGGGCGGCTACGCCGTACTTTTTGTGGGATGCCATGATTTTGCCAGACAGTATGTTGCCGTTGACCTATCTCTTTGTTCCCGGTGACCGGCCTGACCGATTTGCCAAGGCTATGGAATCAGGTGCAGACAGGGTCATCCTGGATCTGGAGGATGCGGTACGCCCGGAGGCCAAGAGTGGCGCGCGCGACGCCATCGCGAAGGCTGATCTTGATTGGAAGCGTGTGGTTATCCGTATCAATCCGGCTACCTCGCCATTTTGGAAGGATGATCTTGAGCTTGTTGGCAGGGCAAAGGCCAGTGCTATCATGATCCCAAAGGCTGAAGGCATTGCTGAACTGGAACCGGCGGCAGATACAGTCGGTGAAAATGTCGAGATACTGCCCCAGATCGAAACGGCCCGCGGGCTTGATCAGGTTGACACCATCCTGTTGTCGCGAGGCGTCCGAAGGATTGCGTTTGGTCACCTCGATTATGCGCTTGATATCGGGGCCGAACCGGCTTGGGAAGCATTGGCCCATGCCCGTCAGACCCTTGTTTGGCGTTCAAGGGTGAATGGCAAGGCTGCTCCCCTGGATAGCGTAACCCCGGAGCTGGATGAGGAAAGGGTAAAGGTTGATGCAGCGAGCGCACGCAAACTCGGATTTGGCGGAAAACTGTTGATCCATCCACGACAAATCACTCCCACTTTGTCGGCATTTCTGCCCGATGAAAAACAACTGGATTGGGCAATGCGTGTAATGGAAGCGGTTTATGCCGGTAGCCGTGGAGCGCTGGTGATCGATGGGCGAATGATCGACAAGCCGGTTGAGTACGCAGCGAGGCGAATTCTTTCCTCGGCTCGCCAGACTTGAAAACAGTTCATACTTCAGGATGGATTTCAACAAACAGGTTGGCACAGCTTGAAGCAAGTGCGCATCAGGCCAATTTCGTTTCCTTGCCGGCTGCATTCATATCCGACTGAAGCCCTTCATTCAAAGCCGGCACCGGACCATACTGTCTGTCCTCATGGTCAAAGATCGTGCCGGGTGCGGGAATTGAAACAGGGCCATTCGGCGTTTCCACTGTGATCCGCCGCAAATGCGGGTGGCGTGAGAGTTTTTCCATGTCACTGACAAAGGCAAAGGCGATATCGGCATTTGTCAACACATTGCTTACAAGTGAACTGTCAACATTAGCAAATCCGTTGGCCACAATGGCGTCGGTTTCTTCACGGTTTGCAACACGGACGACATTGGTCGCATATTGTGGATCATCGGCAAGTTCCGGGCGCCTTAGAAAATCGCTACATAGCCTTGCCCATTCCCGGTCACTCTGGATGGAAATCAGGATATCCACTCCGTCCATCGTCTTGAACATCCCGTACGGCGCGATCGAGGGATGTGCCATACCGATCCGTTTGGGGGTATTGCCGGATTCATGGTTAAGCAGAGGCACTGTCAGCCACTCAGCCATGACATCGAACATTGAAACAGAGATCACCGAGCCCTTGTCCGTGTGGGAACGCTGTATGAGCGCTTCGAGAATTGCCGAATGAGCGGCAGCGCCCGTGGCCAGATCAACGACAGATACGCCGACCCTCGCAGGCTCCTCTGGTCCTCCAGTGATGGAGCAAAGCCCGGATTCAGCCTGGATTAGCAGGTCATAGGCTTTGCGGTCGGCCATTGGGCCTTCTTCGCCATAGCCTGAAATCGAGCAGATGATGAGGGATGGATATTCTTTTATCAGCCTTTCGGGCGCAAAGCCCTGTCGCGCCATGGCTCCATTGCGCAGATTCTGTATCAGAATGTCCGCCTTCGAAATCAGTTCTTCAAGTTTCTGCTTCCCTTCGTGGCATGCAAGGTCGACGATCCTCGAATTTTTCCCCCGGTTCAGCCAGACGAAGTAACTCGACAAGCCATTTGCTGCCTTGTCATAGCCGCGGGCAAAGTCGCCTTCGGGACGCTCGATCTTGATGACATTCGCGCCAGCATCGGCCAGTCGCATCGTGCAATAGGGTGCTGCCACCGCCTGTTCGATGGTGACCACGTTGATGCCTTCGAGGGGAAGTTGCTTGGTTGTCATCAGAAGGACCTTGGCAGGCCAAGAACATGCTCGGCAATGTGGCTTAGGATCAGATTGGTTGAAATCGGGGCGACCTGGTAAAGCCGGGTTTCCCTGAACTTGCGTTCGATATCGTATTCAGCCGCGAATCCGAAGCCGCCATGGAACTGAAGGCAGGCATTGGCAGCCTCCCAACTGGCTTTCGCAGCAAGATATTTCGACATATTGGCTTCCGCGCCGCAAGGCAAACCGGCGTCGAACAGTTCGCAGGCCCGAAACCGCATCAGGCTTGCCGCTTCCACTTCAATATAGGATTCGGCAATCGGGAATTGGACGCCCTGATTCTGGCCAATCGGCCTGCCAAACACCACCCGTTCCTTCGCATAATTGGTTACGCGTTCGACAAACCAGTACCCGTCCCCAATACATTCAGCAGCGATCAAGACCCGCTCGGCATTCAACCCCGTCATGATGTATTTGAAACCCTTGCCTTCTTCGCCGATCAGGTTCTCTTCGGGAATTTCAAGATTGTCGAAGAAGAGTTCGTTGGTTTCATGATTGACCATGTTCCTGATCGGTTTGACTGTCATGCCGTTTTGCATGGCCTCCTTGATGTCAACCAGGAAGATGGAAAGGCCGTCGGACTTCTTTTTGACCTCTGAAAGCGGGGTGGTGCGTGCCAAAAGGATCATCAGATCAGAATGCTGCACCCTGCTGATCCAGACCTTCTGGCCATTTATCACATACCGATCGCCCTTCTTTACTGCTGTGGTCTTGAGCTGTGTCGTGTCGGTGCCAGTCGTCGGCTCGGTCACGCCCATCGATTGCAGTCGCAACTCGCCCGCCGCAATCTTTGGCAAGTACTTTTGCCGCTGCTCTTCCGAGCCATGGCGAACCAGCGTGTTCATGTTGTACATCTGTCCGTGGCAGGCGCCAGAATTGCCGCCCGATCGGTTGACCTCTTCCATGATTACCGAAGCTTCGGCGAGGCCCAGGCCAGAACCGCCATACTCCACAGGAATCAGGGCAGCCATCCATCCGGCCTTCGTAAGCGCTTCGACGAATTCTTCGGGATACCCGCGTTCCTCGTCGACCTTGCGGTGATAGGCGTCGGGATATTCCTGGCACAAGGCACGAACACCTTCGCGAATATCTTCATATGGATCATTGGCCTGCAGGTTCATCTGTTGCTCCAACTCTGAATTGGCATTTGACGACTTTCCCGTCGCGGCTGTATCCGGACTTGTATGACCGAATAAAAAGGCATGGGCAAATAAGGCCTTCAACAAGGCCCCATAAACCTCGCCTATATCTGGAAGTTAGTGGATCAGCAACGAATTCTGCAACCCAATTTTGATAAAATTCCTAACAATTACAATAGCATAAATTCCAACTTGCCAAGATGAACGGACTGTCTTTTCGCCCGTTCAGGCCAGTGCATATCCCTATCGTATGGGGGGTATAGTCCTTTTGTCTTTCTCCGCAGCCGCACCTTTGGCGTACGAATCCTTCCGGTGAACGAAAAGCGTTCCTGAACTCACGGGAGGAGATCAAATGCATCCGATCATAAAACGGATAATGACCGTAGGCGTTGCCGCACTGGTGTCTACAACAGCCCATGCCGGCGTGGACGAGCTTCCGGAGGACATCCGGAACCAGCTATACAATGAACAACTCATGGATCCAAATCAGCCGCTTGGTGAGAGCGCTTATCGGGATTTCGTCGCCAAGAATCCGCCGCCATGGAAAATCGGTTATGCCTCTTCCTATGCAGGCAACACTTGGCGCGCGGGTGTGATGGATCGACTTCAGAACCATCTCATCCCCAAATGGAAAGAACTGGGCATGATCAGTGAGGTTGTGGTCACCCAGTCCAACCTGAACGATGCCACACAGATTCAGCAGATTCGGCAATTGGTGGACCAAGGTGTGGATGCGGTGATCGTATGCTGCTCCAACCCGACAGCCCTCAATGCTGCGGTGGAATATGCCTACAATAATGGTGTCGCGGTATTTTCTGGCATCGGTTATCTCACAAGTCCGTATTCGGTTAACTCATCAGCCAACTTCGTTGTTGGTGGGCGCATGATGGGTGAGTGGATGGCCAACGAGATCGGTGGCAAGGGCCGCGTTCTCAACGTCGAGGGGATTCCGGGTGCGTCGGCTTCCGACAGTCAGAACCTTGGCATTGAAGCTGCCATGGCTGAATTTCCTGACATCGAGGTAGAAGGTCCGATTGCCGGGATGTGGACCGATCAGGTCGCACAGGCCGAAGTGCAGCGTTGGCTTGCAACAAATCCGGGCAAACTGGACGGGATTATTATCCAGTCGGCTTCCGAACTCGGCGGACTTCGTGCCCTGTTGCAATCGGGACGCCCAATGGTGCCGATCACGATAGGTTCGGAAGAGGGCGCGCTTTGCTACTGGCGCAACAATCCCGACTATGTCTCCGCAGCCATTCATACATGGCCTCCAGGCGATGATTTCGAGATGATCTGGAACATCATGATGCGCACGCTCCAGGGCCAGGGACCAAAGATCCAGTCCATCCTTACCAAGCCGGTAACGATGAACAAGGAAGAGATGATGGCTGCCATTCCAGCCGATTGCTCAGAGCAGTCGAGCGGCTGGTATCATCCAGGCATCGAAAAATGGGCAGGCAAGGAATTCCTCGACAATTTCTTCCTTCGCCCTGCCGATCCTGAAGCCTACGATACGGCTTCCCATCCTGCAAAGCAGTAAACAAAGCGAGGCGTGCCTGTTCCTTCAGGCACGCCTTACATCACTCAACAAATTCAAGAACCGTGTGCCGCGCTGAGGCACACCGGGAGCCTGTATCGTGTCCTCAGTTGCTGCAGAACTGTATGACGTTCGAAAGACCTTCGGTCCTACCGTTGCGCTCGACAAGGTAAGCCTGCGCGCATACGAGGGTGAGGTGCACGCAATAATTGGCGGCAATGGTTCTGGAAAATCGACGCTAGCCAAGGTGATATCAGGTGTACTTGTTCCCGATCAGGGACAGGTATCGATCTTCGGCAAGAGCGCGACGACCCCATCTGAATCAAAGGCACTGGGCATCGCCAACGTCTATCAGGAAGTCCTGGTTGCAGACGAATGTTCGATCATCGACAATCTGTTTCTTGGCGCTGACGGCCTGTTGGGTACAGCAGAATCTCACGAAGTACGCTATGTGCGCGCCCAGGAAGTGATGAGTGACCTTCTCGGCTTCGACATTGATCCGGACACTATCGTTGGCGACCTGCCGCTCTCTATCAAGCAATGGATCACGATAGCCCGGGGCATCCTTACAAATCCGCGCGTTCTCATCCTGGATGAAAGTTCCGCGGCGCTCGATTTCGAGGCAACGGAGCGGCTGTTTGCCAAGATGCGCGAACTGAAGGCGACCGGATGTGCGATCTTCATCGTAACCCATCGTATCGCGGAGTTGGTGCGAATTGCAGACCGGGCGACGGTGTTGCGGGACGGCATTTCGGTCGGCACGCTGGAAAAACATGAAATCACGGAAGAAAATATCCTGCACATGATCGCTGGGCCCGAGCGCGAGAAAGCCCACTCGGTGAGCAAGCCGGTGGTGCCGCAGCCCGGACAGCCGATTATCCGCATGACCGACATAAGGGTATGGCCCGATACTACACGCTTTGATTTCAATCTCTATCCGGGCGAGGTGGTGGGTATTACCGGTCTTGATGGCCAGGGTCAGTCTGACTTTGTTCGTGCACTTGCCGGTGTGCAGAACCTTGTTGATGGTGCCATTCACATCGTGCGGGACGGGAAGGCAGAACCGGTCCTCAATCTAGCCACAGCCCGCGAGAGCGGCATTGCCTACGTTTCAGGCGATCGCAAGAAGGAAGGGATCTTTCCAAACCTTTCCATCTTTGAAAACATGTGCATGTCGATCTATCCCGACTACTCAACAGGTGGTGCCCTAAACATTATCGATACAGGCAAGCTTGGGGCGGTTTTCGAGCACGAGACCGCCAAGCTCGAAACCAAGATGGGGGACAGCGGCGACCTCATCACCTCCTTGTCCGGCGGCAATCAGCAGAAGATCCTGATTGCCAGGGCATTTGCAGAGCGTCCCGGCGTCCTTGTACTCAATGATCCTGCGCGCGGCATTGATATTGGAGCCAAGCTCGATCTCTACCGCAACCTCCGTCAGTTTGCGGCGCGCGGTAATGGTGTCGCGTTTCTGTCGTCCGAAATCGAGGAATTTCTTGACCTGTGCAATCGCGTCCTTGTGTTCAGGGGCGGCGTTGTCTGGAGTTCATTCGAACCTCCCTTTGATGCCCATGTCATACTCAACGCCACATTTGGGCGGCGTCCTGACGCCCGGTTGCTGGAAGAAGAGACAGGTCCGGCCAACGATACCCAGACATATCGGCAGTTGAACGATGATGGCAGACCGGAAGCGCGGTCAGTGCGCCTCTCCCCCGAAATCAGCAGGAGGATCAAGATGAACCAATCCGGTTTTCTGATAATTGCCCCCGACATCGGCCAGGGTCAGGTTATCCCGGACCGTTATGCCGAAAAGAACCGGCGCTCACCGGCGCTCGAATGGGAGGGCGTTCCCGAGGGTACGCAAAGCTTTGCACTCTCTGTTACCGACCCCGACCTGCCTGCGGAATTCAATTTCCCGCGCAGCTTCGCCCATTGGCTCGTCTACAACATACCCGCTGATGCCCGCAGCCTTCCCGAAGGTGCTTCGATGACGGCTGCTATGCCTTCGGGATCCCAGGAGTTGAATTCCGATTTTGTGACATTTGCCATTCCCGGCTTTGGACGAGGCTATGGCGGGCCATGGCCGCCAGACCGGGCACACAGATACGTCTTTACCCTCTATGCACTCAAGGTCAGGTCGATCGACTTGCCGGCTGATGCGGATCTCACCGCATTTGCCCAGGCAATACTTCCTCTGGCCATAGACCAAACCAGCTTCACAGCAATCTACGGCCCAGCCAAAGCCGCATTGCCGGCGGTAGCCTGAAAGACAGGAGAGAAAAATGAGCAAGTATGGCAGCAGAAAAAGTTTCGATCTTGAATGGGTCGAGCGTTGGGCACGTCGGGTCAATGAGGATCGCGTGCTACCGAAGTTGAGCCGCTTCTTCAACTCGCGCTTCGTGCTCGGGATTGATGATACGGACTTCCTCCTGCACGTGCGCAAGGGAAAGATCGAGAAGATATCTGAAGGCCTTGAGCCTTCCGATCTTGGTTACGAATTCGCATTGCGTGCCCCTTCATCAGCTTGGGCAAAGTTCAGCCAGACCACGCCACCACCAATGTTCAACGATATCTGGGCAATGGCGCACCCATTGCACAAGCAACTCGTCATTGAAGGCAATCAGCTGACTTTCTGGCAGAACATGCGGGCCCTGACCTGGATGCTCGCCCTGATGCGCGAAGTTTAAGGAGAACTATGATGAACAAACACGATCCGATCGTCGGACGTTACGTATACGTCACCTGCCAGGGAAAGACCTACCGAACGTATTACGAGGAAAATGGCGAAGGTATTCCCATGGTATGCCTGCATACTGCGGGCACGGACAACCGGCAGTATCGTCACCAGATGTGTGATCCCGATATTTCCAAGAACTTTCGGGTTATTGCATTCGACCTGCCTTGGCACGGTAAGTCGATTCCTCCGGCCGGCTGGCACATGATGGAAGACGAGTACAAGCTTACCACCACCTTCTATTCGGAATTCATACTCGAATTCTGCAGGGCACTTGAACTGGAAAAGCCCGTGGTGATGGGGCAATCCATGGGCGGCAATATTTGCCTTGATCTGGCGCTGCGGTTCGAAAATGAATTTTCAGCACTGATCTCCCTTGAGGGCTGTGATCACTCTCCGGGCTGGTGGATCGATCCGCTGCATCATCCCCACATTCATGGCGGTGAGGCGGTTGCCACCTCCACTTTCGGCTTGATGGCGCCCGACAGCCCTGACGAATACCGCTGGGAGACCTGGTGGTATTATGCTCAGGGTGGTCCGGGCATCTTCAAGGGTGACCTGTACTTCTATTCAGTAGACTCCGATTTTCGCGACAAGGTCCACAAGATTTCGGGACGGGTACCGATCTACTTCCTGACCGGCGAATACGACTTTGCCTGCACCCCCGAAATGACGCGGCGCACGGCGGAGAAGGTAAAGAACTCCGAATGCGTCATCTTTAGCGGCGGACACTTTCCGACCTCCGAGGATCCTGACAAGTTCAAGGAAGTTATCAGCCCTGTACTAAAGAAGATCATTCAGAACGACCCGAAGCGCCGCGGCGGAAATACCCGCGAATGGTCATCGCCTCACAGTGAGCCAGCTTCCAACTCTGCACGCCAGACAGAACGCAATTCCGATAGACGGGTGGTTGATCTGTAGGAATGTCCATTAGAGCGAGCCCTCGGCAATTCGTTTGCCGGGGGATTGTGAAACTCGAACCGTAAAGGCAAATGACACAGTCATCGTCCTCCTCGAATGCGTACCTCCTGGTACCGATCGCCCTGATAGCGGTGCTTTTTTCCACCGCGGTCATCCGGGGGCCGAACCTTGTCACGCCTGCTGGAATCGGCGGAGCCATCATTGTGGCAGCACCGCTCATACTGGCTACTTATTCGCTGATGGTCCTTGCGATTGCCGGGCGCGGCACCGTCGATCTCGCTGTGGGTCCGCTGCTCGCCTTCATCAATGTCATAGTGGTGAAGATGAGTACGGCAGGCTACCTCGACGGAGCGATTGCCACTTTCATCGTGGCGATCGGGCTCGGCATGGCATACCAGCTTTTATTTGCCCTGATCGTGATCTGGGTGCGGGTCCAACCTATTATCGTGTCACTCTCAGGATTCCTCGCCCTGACCGGAATCAACCTCGTAATTCTGCCAAGACCGGGTGGCACCGCGCCAGAGTTCATGGCGACGTGGGGCAGTGGAACCCAGATTTTCTCGCCAGTTTTTCTGATCCTCGTTATTGCAACCCTTGGCTGGTATGTTTTCACAACCACGAGTTTCTACGCAAACCTGCGCATGACGGGTTACGACGAGCGGGCGGCATGGACCTCCGGTGTAAAGACAAACCTGGTTCGGTTAGGCGCTCATCTTATTGCCGGGATCTACGTAGCACTGGGCGCAATCTGTTACACGGCGCTAATCTCTTCTGGCGATCCTACGCAGGGCCAGAACATGACTTCTGACAGCCGTAACCGCCCTGGTGCTGGGGGGGATCGCACTATCGGGCGGGCGCGGCGGGGTCACGGGCGCATTGCTTGGCGCGGTAAGCCTCTGGCTGATCGGCTATGTCCTGGCAACTTTCAACTTCGGAGCGATTCAGGCCTTCATGACCCAGATGGTTTATGGGCTGATCCTGGTGCTGTCCCTGCTGCTTACGCTCCTGGTCCCTGTCCTGTCGAAATACATTTCTTTTCTGTCACCCTGGAGTGTCTTTCTGGTGCTTGGCCTCGTAGTCGTCGGGATCATGCTACATGTAGGCACCAGTTCGAGTTATGGGATTGGAGAATACCAGGCTGTGTCCGGTCTCCTTGGCGACAAGTACTTTCTTTTCGATCCTGTGCGGGCTGTTGGCGACGACGGTTGGATGATTACCTCGATCCAGGGGTTGGCGTTTGCTGTGGCGTTTGCCGTTATTGCCTTTGTTGCAGCCGCACGATTGATGGATGCCGAAGCAGACAGCAGCAAAATGAGCCTCTTTCTGTATCTCTTCGTCGCCCTGATGATTGCTGCATTGGCGGTCGCCATACTTGTTCAACCTGACTTTCAACTTCTGGGGCGGTCATCATGAGCAAGCCAGATCAGCAAAGGCGGTTTTTGACCCTCCTTCCGGTGCCCTCGTCAAGGGGTATTGTATGGCTCAACATCGCGCTCACCCTTGTGCTTGCAGCAATTGGATTGGGTGTTGGCTTCTCACAGGGTACGCTTGCCGCCCAACAAGTCATTCTGTTTACCGTCATCATTGCAGCGGCGTTCTTCGTGTTGCTCAACTACGTGGCGGTTCTGTTCGAGGGGCGTTCGGATGCGGCAAGGGATAGTGGTGCATCTGGCGGGAGATCTGAAGCTGGCCAGATTCGAGAGTTGTGGCGCAACAACTACGTCATGATCCTCGCCATGGTTGGTCTGCTTATTCTCTATCTGCTGATCACTGGGGGTGTTCCCGAATTCAGATCGATAAAGAACCTTATCGCCTTCCTGGTGCTGGAACTGACGATCCTGTTCGCCTTCAAGGTATCGCCTTTCTTTGCCGCTGGCCGTAGTGCCTTTATCGGCCTGATGGTACTTTTTGCTCTCATCGTGATTTCGGCCTTCTCCATCGAAGGGTTTCTTTCGGCTCCCAATATTCGTGCAGTGCTGCTATTCGCGGCTTTTCTGGGGATTGCGTCGGTTGGCCAGACCATGGTTGCGCTGATGGGTGGTCTGGACTTGTCGATACCATTCGTCATCGGATCCTCCAACATCGCGTTGCTTTTCCTGATCACACTGGGCGTTCCCTCCTATGTCGCTTTTGGCTTCATTCTTGTGCTTGGCGGGATCGTGGGCCTACTGAACGGTATCATGAGTTTCCGCCTGCAGGGACAGGCCCTCATTGTCACGTTGGGAACCGGCTTTGCAGTGGCAGGCTTCACCCAGATGATGACATCAATCGGCTCCCAGTATGCCGGGAACGTATTCGGAACCGTGCCTGGCTGGCTCTCAAACCTGGCAGCAATGAATGGCAAGTTTTTCGGCCTACCGTTTCCGCCCACGATTGCAATCTGGATCGCAATAGCGGTGATGCTGATTGTCGGCATGCGGGTCACGTCCTGGGGGCGGAACCTCTACGCCCTTGGCGGCAATCGACGTTCCGCGAAGCTGATTGGCATAAGTGAGTTCAAGTACTGGGTCGGCTGCTATGTGATTTCCGGCATTTTCGCCGCGCTTGCAGGCTGCCTGTTGCTGGGCTGGTCCGGTGGGGCGTTTATCGGGGTAGGGGACCCGTATCTATTCACCACATTGGCGGCTGTTGTAATCGGTGGAACCTCGTTGCTTGGCGGCAATGGCGGCTACGGTTTCACAGTTATCGGCGTTCTTGTCTTGCAGGTACTTACCTCATTCCTATTGGGAATCGGCCTCCAGTATGAATGGCAGCAATTCATTTTTGGCCTGCTGATACTACCGATGGTCGCACTATACGGGCGTTCCCCGCACATCCGGTCAACTGTCTGAGGAAACGAAATGTTCACAACCCTTTATGCATCCAAAGACGTCGTTTCGACATCCCTGACAGCGCTCGCAATGATGAGCCTGGCAGCAGCAATCCTGTGTTTTGTCGGCATGAGTTGGTCCAATGAACGCTGGCGCGTGCCTGTTGCACTGGTCGGCGCGGCCTGTCTTTTGACGGCCATCTATTATGCTGGCGCAGCCGGGTTCTGGTTTACCTCCAGTGAGGCAAGCGCCGGAGCACGCTTTTCGGCCTGGTACAGCGTGCATACGTTGCAGGTGGCAGCGATCTATTTCTACACAAGAATCCAGAGTCCTGTTCCTGTCGGCGTATTCTGGCGCATTCTCGGTGCATCAGTCCTGATGACCTTTGGCCGCTGGCTCGGTGACGCATCCTTCTTCAATCCGACATTGGGTGCGCTCATTTCCATCGGTTTCTGGCTGTATATTCTTGGCGAGATGTATTTCGGCGCGATGGCGGATGCGGTTCGCAAGTCTTCCCGCGCGGTGCGCTTCGGCTATTTCTGGATACGTCTGCTCATGACAGTCGGCTGGGCAGCTTATCCGGTGCTGCATTTTGTCGACGTCGTTATCGGTGTCGGCCAGGCACCTGCAATTATCGTGCTTTATACGGTCTTCGACATCGTCAACCTCATTATCCCATCCCTCATCGTCCTGGCTGTCGCCGGGCAGGAACGGTACTGACCGCTCCGGCAAGAAAAGGAATAGAACCATGACAGGCGCTGACATTATCGCCATCATCATTCTCTTGACGATCCTGATCGCTGTGGGCGTATACCTGCTGCACTGGCTGTATCGCCATTCGTCAAAGGATCAGAGTTTCGTGCGCACCGGCTCGGGCGGTGAACGGGTCATCATGGGTGGCGGCGCACTCGTGATCCCCATCATTCACGACATCACCGTCGTGAACATGAACGCCATTCCAATCGAGATCCGCAGGCAGGGCGAGCAGTCGCTCATTACCAAGAACAAGATCCGCGTGGATATAACGACAGAGTTCTATGTCAGGGTAATTCCGACAGAGGAGGGGGTCTCCTGGGCCGCCCGTTCGCTCGGTTCCCGCACGCAGGACCCGATGGCCTTGAAGGAGGTCATCCAGGGTCGTCTGATCGATGCCATGGCAAACGTGGCAGCCTCCATGACGATGGACGATATCCATGAAAATCGTGCAGGCTATATCACAAATGTCTCTGAACTTGTCCGCGGCGTACTCAATACCAGCGGTCTCGAACTGGAAACAGCCTCGCTCACTTCGCTGGACCAGGCGGATGTATCGGTCTTTGATCCTACAAACCATTTTGATGCCGAAGGCCTCACGCTCATCATCCGCGAAACGGAAGCGCGTCGCAAACTGCGCAATGAAATCGAGAATGAGACCAAGGTTCAGATAAGAATTCGCGACTTCGAGGCCGAGCAGAAGGTGATCGAAATCGACCGGGACCTGGAATATGTACGCATAGACCAGGTGCGGGATCTGGAATCCCGAAAGGCTCAGCAGGCATCTGCAATCGAGGCAGAACGATCCAGTTCCCTCATCGCCATTTCCCAGGCCCGAGTGAAGGCGGAAGAAGAAACCGAACGTGCACAAATCGCCAAAGGCCTGGTTATTGATGGAGAGCGAATTCGCTCTGAGAATGAAGTCAAGGCACTGGAAATCGAGCGTCATCGAGAAACCGAACTCGTCGAGATCGGATCAAAGGCAAAGCTTGAAAGTGAGCGCATTCAGACACGACAGCAAGTCGAGGCTGAGCGCATCCTTCGCGAGCATGAAATCCGGGAAGCCGAAATCAGGTCGCGTCAGCATATCGCGCTCTTCGAGACAAAGGCTGAGGGCGATGTGGAAACTGCCCGCATTGCAACCAGGGAAGATGTTGAGAAGGCTCGCATCGAAACCGGCAAACTGATCGAGATGAGCGAAGTAGAACGTGAGCGGGAACTCGGAAATCATTACTGAGAACGCCAAGGGCGAAGCAGAGCGGGCTGCACTGGCCAAAAAGCTTGCGGTTGAACAGGAACGCTTGAAAATGGAAGAGGAAATCCGTGCACGCGATATCCGGCGCCAGCACAATATCAGGCTGGCTGAAACAGCCAGTTTCCGTGAAATTGAAGACGCAAAGGTCGTCGCTGAGCGCGAAATTGAGGAATTGCGCGTTGCGGCCCGCAAATACATCGAACGCTTCGAGATCGAGCAATCGATGGAAACCGAACTCGCCGACAAGGAACGCCTGATCGCAGTTGTCAACAAGGCTATCGACGAGGCGGTTGTTCGTACGAAAGAGGCAGAGGCACAGCGCTCCCTGGCGCTTACCCAGGAAAAGATCGAATCTGCGCGGGCTGAAGAGAAGGCTACAAGGGCCAAGTCTGTTGAAATCATCGATGCCGAGGCCCGGGCAGAGCGTGACACGATCCGCCTGATCAAGCAGTCGGAGGCAGAGCGACAGGCCAGCGAACACCGTGCAGAAGCTGATATTGCCGAAGCCAAGGCAGCAGAATATCGCTACGAGGTGGACGCCGGTGGCAACCGCAAACTTAACGAAGCAGAAAACCTGCGGAGCGAGGAAAGCCGCCGCAGCGCCGTGCTTGAGGGTGTTGTGAACCGGTTGCCGGAGATCATCCGTGAACAGGTCAAGCCGATGGAGAATATCGAATCGATCAAAATCCTTCAGGTCGATGGTCTGCCGGGTCTCAACAGCCCTTCAGATGGCGGATCCGGAAAGGGTGGCGGAGGCAATGGCGGCAATATCCCTGATCAGGTGGTCAATTCTGCAATGAAGTATCGCACCCAGGTCGCTTTCGTTGACGGGCTGATGGAAGAGATCGGGCTGCCATTGAAGAACCTTGGCGCTGCCGGTGGTATGCAGTTCAAGAATTTCCCGCCCAAGCCGGGAGATGATAGTGACGACTGATGCCTTTCAGGTGTGAGAGATGGCCGAGATGACTCCACAGGACCGGATGGATCGGCATGGTCTGGTGATGGCGATCTGGACACCGTCAGCCTTCATTGCTGTAATCCTTATTCACAAGGGAATGCAAGCTGATGGCAACTGCTGGATAGGCGCCGGATTTGTAATGCTCATCGCCGCCTTTTGTTGCCATGTCATAGCCAATGCTGTTTTGAAAACCGGGTTTTCCGCTGGCGAGAGGGCATTTGGCATTTTTGCATTTGCTGTTTCCCTGACCGCATATTTCTCGACGCTGTTTTTCGGGTCGAAGGAGTTGGTCGAGCGCATGATGCTGCCTGTTGGAATTGGACTGTTTGCAATAGTGCTTGTGGTCTTGTGCTACATGGTGATCGCCTTCGGCGCTCGCGGGGCTTTTGATCGCTTCGATGTGATCCGAAACAACAATCCACGAGCTTCTTCTCGCCTACCCCATCGCGGAGGGCGGCGATGACACCAATGTTGTTGTTATTGTTGATCGGCCTGTCGCTATATGGCCTGTACATTGCGGCAAGGACCGCACGGCTGGGTTCGCCTCCCGGCGAATTCCTGAACGGTGGAAATTCCCTTCCGGCATGGGCGCCCATGTTTCTTTTGCCAGCACTGGTGGTTTCAGGTCTTGATCTCGAGCGGCACCTGCTGCTGGTTGCCGATTACGGATTGCAGGCCGCGCATCTCGCAGTCGGTATCGTGCTTGCTGCCATGGCTGCGCTTCTGGTCTGGAACCGGCTTTGGTTCGCAACGCGGGTAGCCGGCCTGGAAACACCGGGCGAGGCACTGGGCAAGTTTTACGGTTCAATCACGTTCAGGATTGTTATTCTGGGTTTGGCCGTTCTTTTTGCCTTGCCTTTCTCCGCCAATCTCCTTTCATTTGCCGCGACTACGCTTGAATCAGCTACCAACGGGGTAATACCCCGGATTGCCGGCGTCTGGTTGCTGGCCATTTCCCTTGCCATACCAGCAATCATCGGCGGATGGCGGGCAACCATTGTGACGCTGGCGATGCAGGCGGTTTTGCTGGCACTATTGCTGCCAGGTTCCGCATTGTTTGCCGAGGTTACATTTCAGGGAGCCGGATTTCCCGCGGTTGCGATCGGGGTGGCAGACGGTGTTTTCTGGGACCGGATACCTGGCGTGATCCAGTATAGTGCCGGGGTTGGCAAGGAAGTTCCGACTGGTGGCCTGTTTACTACTGTCGCGCTGTCTTCATGGACACTTGCACTCCTGGGCGTTGTATTGAGCCCGGCCGCCCTTTACCTCGGACAGACAACCAGGCAGGGCGGCAGCCTTGGTTTGTCAGCGGTTTGGCTGACTGCGGGACTGGCCAGCGGCATTCTGCTTATCGCCGCACCTGTTCTGGCCTCTCGCATGCCAACTGGAACTTTCGAACTTGTCGAACAGTTTTTTTCCATAGAACCGCTGGCGGGCGCGGCGTTTGTCCTTCTACTTTTGATTGGTCCCCTGTTGGCGATTTCGTTCTTCGTGACAGGAGGAACCTTGCTCTTTGTCAGGGAGTTTGTACTGGCTTTTCTGCTTCCTGCCCTGTCACCAAACGGCCAGCGGTTTGCGGCGCGCGTGGCGCTGGGCGTATGCTTCTTTCTGCTGGCAATGATGGCAGCCTTCATGCCACTTGTTTCAGCCATTCTCGGAAGCCTTGCCCTGCCCATGACTGTCCAGATCATTCCCGCGCTGCTGGGCCTGACGCTTTTTCGATGGATCAGTCGCGGGGCAGTACTGGCCGGCCTGATTGTAGGCCTCCTCATTGTCTTTTTTACTGAACCTGCGGGACTTATACTCTTTGAAGGCCTGTTTGTGGACCTGCCATGGGGACGGTGGCCACTGACCATTCATTCAGCCGCCTGGGGGCTGGAGATCAATCTGATGTTTGTGTTGCTCGCCTCAGCGGTTACTCTCAAATCTGCTGACCGTTATGAGCGTGATCGCTTGCATGATGCGATGTATGAGGCAACACGCCTAAAACCTGGTGGGCGAGGTCCTTTCTGGGCAATGCTGTTGTTGTGGGCATTTTTGGCCTATGGTCCAGGTGCTGTCCTTGGCAATACCTTCTTCAGCGATCCGATCTTCAGCCCGACCAGCGCAACGCTCGGCATTCCCTCACTGTGGGTTTGGCAGATCCTCTTCTGGTTGCTGGGCGTGGTGCTTGTCTGGTGGCTGGCCTACAGACTTGGGCTGGGCCGTACCAGCTTTGAACTGATAAAGCCGATAGAAGTTGGGGGGACTCCCGGTCGCAAGACGCCTGACTGGTTGGCCGCCGGTCTGTCGCGGGTGGTCGCGAGGCAGAACAGGGCGCGGGCACCTGCCCGCCGTACCGGCTAGATGTGGCTTGCCGGATTGGCATGCAGGCCTATCGCAAATCTTCAGCCGTCAATGTCATCTGGGTCTGAAGTGTCAAGGCACAGGCTTTTCCGTCCTGACGATAAACGGTTGTTTGCCAGATTGAAATTTTCCGGCCTTTCTTTACGGGTTCGCAGCGCGCTTTGATCGTTTCACCAATCGCAATAGGTCTGAGAAAACTGGTCTTGCTTTCTACAGTAGTAGTACGTTCACCTTCTGCCAGATTGACTGCCGCAGCCACGCCGCCAAGCGTGTCGGTCAAAGCCATGATAGCGCCGCCATGCATGACACCATTGCGATTATTGTGGCTGGCGGTAACCACCATGCTCGCCACCACAAGATCCTTGTCAACCTCTTCCAGTACGACGCCCAGCTCCCTTGGGAACTGAGGAAGCAAAAAGTGATGTTGATCCATATTATTATCTGACATGTTCTGCGACATGGGGTTGGACCTCCTGTTTTTCCTGCAATTCGATCTTGCCTTGTTGTACCACTGGCCTGCCTGCCAAAAAGTTCACTCATTTGCCGATAGGCTGGCATTATGGCAATATAATACCACGCATATACCCACCATTCGCCTGTCCGGATTTGTCTGCACTGTGATAATGTGTGGCCAGATTCAGGTTTAGACACATGGCACTTACAGAACAGATAATCGAAATTGCGGCTCTTCCCTCCATGCGGCTTTCCCAAAGGGCATTGTTGCTTGCGCGTTTTTCCCTACTGGACTGGATGGCATGCGGCATAGCGGCGATCAATGAACCTGTTTCCCGAAAGCTGCATAAATTGGCTGAAGATGAAGGCGGGAACCCTGCCTCTTCGTTGTTTGGAGGTGGAAAAGCGCCTTCTCGTATGGCGGCCCTGGTGAATGGCACAACCAGCCACGCACTGGACTATGACGATACCCATTTCGCCCATGTAGGGCACCTTTCGGTTGGCATATATCCGGCAGCACTTGCTGTGGCGGAAGAAACCGGTGCAACTGCAAGCCAATTGCTGGAAGCTTTTCTTGTGGGTGCGGAATCGGCAATCCGGATCGGTATGGTTCTTGGGCGCAGTCATTACAATCACGGATTTCATCAAACAGCGACCGCAGGGGCCTTCGGCGCGACCGTTGCCTCGGGCAGGTTATACGGCCTCAATGCAGACCAGATGCGAAACGCCCTAGGTCTTTGTGCAACACGGGCCTCAGGCCTCAAATCGCAGTTTGGGACCATGGGCAAGCCCTATAATGCAGGTCTTGCCGCAGCAAATGGTGTTGAGTGTGCCAGGCTGGCGCAGCTTGGCATGACGTCGGCAGACGATGGGATCATGGGGATCCAGGGGTTTGTGCAGACACATCATCCAGACACAGAGGGCATGCAGGGCCTGGCCCAGAAGGGCGTTTTCCTGTTCGAAGACAACAAGTACAAGCTGCATGCGTGTTGCCATGGCTTGCACGCCATGATCGAGGCTCTATTGGATAATGAGGAATTGGTGGGTGTTGGGCTTGAAGAAATCGCCAGCTTCGAGCTCACTACCAATCCGCGCTGGTTGACGGTCTGCGATATCAAGCAGCCGCGCACCGGGCTGGAAGTGAAGTTCAGCTATAACTGGCTGGCTGCAATGACGCTTCGTGGTGACAAAACAGGGGATGACCGGATTTACACCGACGCCATCGCAAGTGATCCGGCGATTTCAGCCTTTGCCCGGCGGGTTAGCGTTACGGGTGATGATGGGTTGACTGACCTCGAAGTGCGCGCAGTGCTTCGTATGGTTGACGGTAGCAAGGTCGAAATCTATCACGATCTGGCAGCGTGGGTGGAACCGAATGTGCTGGCGAAAAAGCTTCGCAGCAAGGCGGAGGCTGTCATTGGCGAGCGGGGAGCGCAGCTATGGGACCAATTTGCCAGGCTTGACCTGACGAAGGCTGATGAAATCGGGAAGGCGCTGTCGCGCTGACCGCTCCTTTACCGGCATCTGATAGATACATCTGTCAAAGCAAAAACAAACTGGCACTCATGGAAACAATGCCGTCCATGCGTTCGATCCTGCCTTCTCGCTCCATTCCTTCCTTCCCCGCAATTATCCGTACCGGCGATGTGACGAATACTGGGGCCTGTGCCCTGTATTTCAGTCTTAGCGGCGCCAGCTCATTGTTTCGCATGGCTTCGCATAACTGTGTCGCCATCATGGGCCCGTGGACAACCAGATCCGGATAACCTTCGGTTTCACGGCAGAAGTCACGATCCCAGTGTATTCGGTGTCCGTTATGGGTAATCGCCGAATAGAAGAAAAGTTGATGGTCGGGATAAATCTGATAGCCTTCCGGCACCGGATCATTAGCCTCGCGCAGGGCTGCTTCCGGCGCACCGCGGTCGCGATAGACGATTGTCTGTTTCTCCCTGATACAGGGCGCGCCACCCTGATCAATCTCGTGGGTCACGGTCACGAAGCACATCTGGCCGGAACTGCCGGATTTGAACGCAACGTCGCTGATTGTTGAGCGCTTTATCGCTGTGTTGCCAATGCGCAGTGGTTGAAGGATCGATAGCTCTCCAGCGGCCCACATGCGCCGGTTGAAAGGAGCTGCCGGCAGAAATATCCCGGTCCTCTCATGCAAGTCATCTCCGATATCATCGGCACCTATCCCGCGATTGAAATAGGCCCAGTGATAGGTCGGAGGGAGGAAGTCGCCCAGTTCGGTTTCCCCAAGCAGAATTGCCAGCTTGTCAGCAGCCTCTGGCGCTAGTGAATCCTCGTTTTCCCGGCTTCGCCCGATTGCCGCCTGGCATTCAGCGATTATTTCCGCAGGGACGATGGTTTGCTCGCTCATGACAATGCATTCCCGGCACGCCCGGCAAAAAGCTGCCGGTGTTTGACACTTGTCGCAAAGCTTAATCGTTCGATTCTGGCAGAACCAATAAGGTGTCAGTCGGGGGGGTATATCCGGTATTTATGCTGCGTCAGGTAATTGGGCGCCTGGCCAGATACCTCTGGCGACCAGGTCTGCTACTACCACTCGGCAGGTTTCCTCTGTTTGCCGGCAAGCACGCGTTACACCGGAAGTTCCGCTGCGCACCAGATGAACATTCCGTCGCAGGTGCGGATTGGCAATCGGACTGCCGATCAGGTCACCGCTGGTCACACGGTCATGCACTGCAGCAGGTGAAAGAATAGTATAGCCACTATTGCGCTCCACTAGAGCCTTGATCTGGGTCATTGAGTCCATTTCGATTGCCACCAGCGGGGTCAGACGTTCAAGCTGTGCAACCCGGTCGATGAAAATCCGTAGGCCGTGCCTTTGGGATGGCAGCACAAGTTCGGTCTTGAAAACCTGAGCAAGGTCGACTGGTTCTCCCGGAGCCGTCTCGAAAGGCCAGCCATCATTTGAAGAGTAGAACCACAGGTCCTCAGTCACGAGCAGTGAGTGGAAACAATCACCTATATTCGTGTTGTCATAGAGAAGAGCGAGGTCGAGTTCCTCGCGCAGAAGCCATTCCCTCAAATGGCCGGACATAGCTTCAATGGCACCAAGCTGTACTTTTGGCATTTCGATGCGAATGGTTTCTGCCATGGGAATTGACAGGGCCATGGAGACAGAGGGTGGCATTCCGAAAAGTACCCTTCCAGAAGGCTCCGAACCGATGCCCATTACTTCCTGTCGCGCCGAGTTGATGTATGTCTCCACGTGGCAGGCATGATGATGCAGCCGAACACCGGCCTCGGTCGCTGAGACGCCGCGTGCCGTGCGGATCAGTAACTCGGTTCCAAGGCTTTCTTCCAGGCTTCGCACCAGGAGGGACAGGGAGGGTTGGGCAATACCAAGGCTGCGTGCCGCGCCGCTCATGGATCCCCGGTCAATGATCTCGCGAAAATATCTTAACTGGCGTGAATCCATGAAATCACCTCTTCCTCCGGCACGTGTGGAAAAGGCGTATCACCCGAATGCAGGCAAGGGGGAGCGTGGAGTTCGTCACGATAGGGTCTGACTGGCAGGCATGATCACCAATCGTCAATTCCTCTGTTCGTGACGGTATCAGCTCCATGTTGAACGGATGTAACATCATGGTCCCTCCCTGCCAGGCGAAAAGGCCTTGCAAGCACAAAGGCTCCATCTTTCACGCAACGATCTCAAATACGTTTCTGATCTGATCGCTATAGGAAAAACATATGGTAGCTATGTGGGTATAGAGCCCGGTTGTTCGAGTATGATGGAGTCCGCATCAACCAAAAGCTCATCGATGAAGGAGGAAACCGGATTTGCAATTACCATATCAGAGGCGTCAAGACGGCGAAGTGACCGGAATCGCCGCGGACCGATCGGCTGACTTGAACGTCCGATCGTCCCATGTCTTAAATGTCTGATTGATCCATGCTGGTCGACCTTGCCATTGTTGATGCGGCCTTGGAGACCTCTTGGCTTGTGCGCTGATCACTTGACAACAAAGTTTACTTCGACCCACAGGAGAAATATGGATCACCACGAAAATCTCGGACAAGGACACGAGCGCATGCATGTCATCATCGCAGGAGCAGGCATAGGTGGGCTGGCGGCTGCGCTCAGTTGCCTCAGGCGAGGATTTGAGGTGACGGTGCTGGAACAGGCCGGGGCGTTGCAGGAAGTGGAGCGGGCGTTCAGATCTCCAGCAATGGGGCTGTCGTGCTACAGGCGCTGGGGCTTCTACCGCAAGCAGACGCTGTTGGAGTAAAGCCAGTCTCGTTTCGTGTGTTGGACTTTGACAGCGGTGAAGTGATTTCGGACATGCCACTGGGCCCCCGCGCTGCGGAACGCTACGGCCAGCCATTCTATCAGTTCCACAGGGCCGATTTGCTGTCGATTTTGTCAGCCGCGATCCCCGCCGCCACCTTGCGCCTGAACAGCCGTGTCGAGGGCTTTACCCAGGACGGGAGCGGCGTCAGTGTCAACCTGCAATCGGGCGAGGTGCTGCACGGCGATGTCCTGATCGGCGCTGACGGTATTCATTCGGTAATACGCCGGGCTCTGGTGGGCGATGGCGAAACGACATTTTCGGGCAAGCTGGTCTGGCGGGCGTTGGTTCCCGCCGACCGGATTGCGGATCTGGACTTCAAGGAGCGGTTTTACGGGTGGGCCGGAAAGGACCGGATGGTCTGGGGTTACTGGGTCCGGCCGAATACGCTGTTCAACTTTGGCGGGGTGGTGCCGGTCACAGAAGTGCACCGCGAAGCCTGGGACGAAACCGCAGACTTGGGGGATCTTCGCGCCTCCCTGGCAGGTGCCGAACCACGCCTGTCGAATTTTATAAGTCGGATTGACAAGGCGTTTGTCACCGGTCTGTTCGACCGCGACCCGCTGCCCGAATGGACACGCGGGCGTGTTACCCTTCTGGGCGACGCGGCCCATGCCATGCTGCCATATCTGGCGCAGGGCGCGTGTCAGGCGCTGGAAGACGCGCATGTACTTGCCAGTTCGCTTGCGCGCTCCGGTTCCGCCCGGATCCCCGAGGGTCTGAAGGATTACGAACTGCGCCGACGCCCCCGCACTACCAAGGTTCAGACCACTGCGCGCGCCACACACATATTCTGGACCGAGGGTGACGATCTCCAGCGACGTGCCCGTGACGGACGCATGCGTGGCCTGGCTCAGATCGACCCTTTGGCCACGACGGTCTGGCGTTGGCTTTATGCGCATGATCCCGTTACCGCGGCCGAGAACGCAATCGTCCCACCCGACAAGCGTGGACTTCGCCGCCGTTTTGCCGGGGATTTACCCGAGCAGGCAAGGGTCTGGGACATGTGGCATGATCTGTTCACGCCAGACGAGGAGGCAGGCGGCATCCGTGGCCTGCGCCGCGGCTATGACCGGTTTTTCAGCCAGTTCACGCCACGATCGACAACGTCTCAGCAGCGCGTGAACATCGGTCTGGCCCAAGCGCTATGGGTCGATCCGGAAAAGACAGGCCGACAACGCGTCGTTTTGCACTTGCATGGCGGTGGACTGGCCTTCGGATCGGCCGCATCTTCGCTCGAATATGCAGAGCGGTTGGCACTCGCAGTTGATGGCCGCTGCCTTGCACTGGATTACCGTCTGGCACCTGAACACCCTTTTCCCGGCGGCTCTTGACGACACGGTTGCCGCGTATCGCTGGCTACTGGATCAGGGTCATCAGCCTTGCAATATCTTGTTTAGCGGCGAATTCTGCTCGGAGGCGGACTCGCGGTAGCGGCGGTCATGAAGCTGCGTGACGCAGGCATGCCCCTGCCGGCTGGCATCGCCGTGCTGTCGCCACTTGCCGACAACAGCCTGTCCAGCCCCAGTATCGACGCGAGAGAAGGGCAGGACCCAATCATCGACCGCGATATCCTGACCTTCATGGCAAGCGGCTATTTCCAGAATCAGTTCGCCCGCCACCCTCTGGTTTCGCCGGTCTATGGTGACTTTTCCGGACTTGTGCCCTTGCTGGTTCAAGCTGCCGAGGATGAGGTTCTGGTCGATGACGCACGCCGCCTGGCCGATGCTGCGCGGAAAGGGGGTGTGGATGTGACGTTGACCCTCTACAAGGAACGAATGCACATCTTCTCGGTCTTCAGCATACTGGGTTCGGCCACTGCCGCCCTGAGTGAGATAGGCGCTTTTGCCGAAAAGACCATGCACGCGCGCGCCTGATGCCACCCGCAGCATCGGCCTGTCCACGGGCAATGGCGTTTCCAAACACGGGGGTTCGCCGGTGGACCGGGTTGTCGAAGCCGAACAGGTCTGCACCATGTGTGGGCGCTTGGAATCTGATCATGCCACTCGAAGGTTCGCACCTCAGGTCGATGAGCAGGCAGGAACCCGTTCCAGTCGCATACTGCTTTCAGGAGCTTCCGCGAATGAACCGTCTTGTTGTGTCGGCAAGTCCGTACACTGCGAACCATGGCAGGAAGTATATTATTGAAATAAGCCAGCCGAATAACAGGGCAAACACGCCCGCTGCCCCATCACTGTCCCATCCATCGGGAAGCTCTGCGCCTTGGGCGATCAGGTCCGATATATGTAGCTGGTAGAAGACAAAGGCTGAAAGCCAGAAAAACCAGCCAAGAATAGTTATCAGAAGAATCACCAGCCACCATCTTGGCCGTCCGCACCAGAACTTGATCAGCAGGATTACGGGCGACAACGCAAGGAACATGATAAAGCAGAATTCGTACAAATCCATTTTGTTATTAAATTGTTTTCATGAAAGTAATTAGCCTCGTACCTTGTCTGTAATCCCGGGAGGCAAGACACTTCCGGAAGGTCGATTTAAGCTTGGTTGTGGTATCTGGTAAGATGTGATGAAGAGTGAATTGACCGCGGAACGCAAATTGCTCCATGTTTCGCGGCATTCTTCATTTAGATGCCTTTCGGAATGATAATGACACAAAGTGGTACGCCAAGCCTTTTGCTGGCTTTGCCTCGTTAAGGCTGGGCTGTTGGCAGGGTCAGGGAAAACCCCGAATGCTGATTTATATCGTGTGGCTCAGCGTTGCCTGGGTCATTACGATGAAACCAGCCAAGAGAAATACGAACCAGTGTTGAAATTTCATTTTTTTCTCCTTCACGCCAATCTGGCGCACAGAAACAGCAAAAATTTGACGTAAATCGAAATTTTTCCAATTGGCAAAAGCCATTGCAAAAGTCCTATTGGTGTCACAAACCCCTACCAATTGTGCAAAATAATGCTTTTCATCTTGAAACAAGCTTATGAAATCCGTTAAACATTTACCGAAATGGAATTTTCCGTCAGTGAATATGCAATAAAATGCATAATTCTGACATCCTGGGAGGGAGAAACAATGGTCAATGAAAATTCTGCGGTCTGGTTTGTGGACCGCAATGGCGAAGGAAGTGCTGCTGACAAACCTGCCTTTATTGAGGGTCAGCAGGGCGGTCGCAGCATTACCTATCGAGAATTGGCAGAAGAAAGCGGCAAAATGGCAGATCTTTTTGATCGCCATGAAATCCGGCGTGAAGAGCGTGTGGTGGTTCTGGTACTCGACCAGATCGAGTTTCCTGTAATTTTCTGGGGGGGCATAAAGGCTGGCATTATTCCGATTGCCCTCAACACGCTTCTTGCAACGGATGTTTACGCTAGCATTTTCATGGACAGCCGAGCTACCTCGCTGTTTGTCAGTCATGAGCTGTTTGATGTGGTCGCGCCATTGTTGAATGATCATCCCTTCCTGAAAAGTGTTTTTGTTATTGGAGGCAAAACACCCGATGGCTGTCATGACTTCGCTACTGAACTCGCAAAGGGCGCATCAAGGCCGGCCATACAGGCTTCGGCAGACGAGACGGCCTTCTGGCTCTATTCGTCCGGTTCCACCGGTCAGCCCAAGGGTGTGCGCCATGTTCATTCCAGTTTGAAATTCACTGCCGACACATACGGGCTAAAGGTTCTGGAGGTCAGGCCGGACGACGTGGTGTTCTCGGCTGCGAAACTGTTCTTTGCCTATGGGCTTGGAAACTCCATGACATTTCCGATGTCGGTTGGCGCAACAGCCATTTTGTATCCGGCGAGGCCTACACCAGACACGATTTTCGAAGTGATGAACCGTCACAAGCCCTCTCTGTTTTGCGGCGCACCCACACTGTTTGCTGCAATGGTAGCCGCGCTTGAAAACGGCAGCCAGAAACTTGAACAAGCTCCCCGGCGTTGTATTTCCGCCGGGGAGGCTCTGCCAAAGGCGGTTGGTGATCGCTGGGAAGGACAGACAGGCTCTCAAATTCTCGACGGAGTTGGGTCAACGGAAATGCTCCACATCTTTCTGTCCAATGCGCCTGGAAATATTGAATACGGCACCTCCGGAACGGCGGTTCCAGGTTATGATGTGCGTCTTGTTGATGAAAAGGGCGCTGATGTTGCTGACGGCGAAATTGGCGAACTTCTGGTCAGGGGCGGCTCTGCTGCGAGTGACTATTGGAACCAGAGGGAGAAATCTCGGACGACATTTGAGGGGGAGTGGACCCGCACGGGCGACAAGTATGAGCGCACCGCCTCGGGTCGTTACATCTATAGCGGTCGCACAGATGACATGTTCAAGGTTTCCGGCATCTGGGTTTCACCTTTCGAGGTTGAGCAGGCACTGATAGCCCATCCCGGTGTTCTTGAAGCGGCTGTGGTTCCGGCAAAAGACGACGACAACCTCGAAAAGCCGAAAGCTTTTGTCATTCTCAAGGACGGTGTGAGCAGCGACGGATTGGCAGGGGAACTGAAGGAGCACGTAAAGATTTCGATCGGGAAGTGGAAATATCCCCGTTGGATCGAATTCGTTCCGGACCTGCCAAAAACAGCTACCGGAAAAATCCAGCGATTCAAATTGCGGTGAACTGATATGAACGGTTTTGATTGGAACGAGGGTGAGCTGTCATCGGTAAGAATTGACGGCGTTCAGTTGGAGGCTGTATGTTACGGCCCATCGCCAAAAGCTGCGCCGACAATTGTCATGCTGCATGAAGGCCTTGGCTGTATTGCCCTTTGGCGGGAGTTTCCACAGAAGCTCGCTGCCAGTACGGGCTTGGGTGTCTTCGTCTATTCACGGGCCGGATATGGCCACTCCGACCCTGTGACACTGCCACGAAACGTGGACTACATGCACCGGGAAGCCTTCGATGTCTTGCCAAAAATACTGGACGCAATCGGTTTTCAATCCGGGATTCTGCTCGGTCATAGTGATGGCGCGTCAATAGCCGCAATCTATGCAGGCGGTGTTGAGGATTTCCGGGTGAGGGGGCTGGTGCTGATTGCACCGCATTTTTTCACCGAGGATGAGGGACTCTCGAGTATTGCGGCCGCCGCAGATTCGTATCGGCTGACCGATTTAAGGGACAAGCTCGGAAAATATCACAAGGACCCGGACAATGCATTTTTGGGCTGGAACGGGGTTTGGCTTAATCCGGATTTCAGGGACTGGAATATCGCGGACAGCATTGACTATCTTCGCATTCCGGTATTGGCCGTTCAGGGTGAAGACGATCAGTACGGCACCATTGCCCAGATAAGGGAAATCGAGGAACGTATCTATTCACCGGTTGATGTGGAGATCATTCCGAATTGCAAACATTCGCCTCATGTCGAACAGCCACAGGCATTGCTGGATACGGTCAGCGAATTTTGTGAGCGGCTCGAACGAATTGAAAACGAGGAAGTCATCATCGCATGACGATGAGCTGCTCACCGCAAGATGCTCAACACTTGCCACTCCCGGATTATTCTCATGTTCCCGGCAAAAACAGCCGCCATGATCCGATGTTTCTTGATGCCATTTGCGAGCGGGCACCAAAGCAGACCACGAATGCGGGCGCATATTGCAATATAGCGTGGAATTACGGACTGATCCTGTTCAATCGCGGGTTTTACTGGGAGTGCCACGAGGTGCTGGAAACGGTCTGGATGAATTCAGCGCCAAATAGCCGTGAAAAACATCTCGTGCAGGCGGTCATTCACTTGGCCAACGCCTGCCTTAAGTTTCGGATGGAAAGACCGATGGCTGCTGAGCGCCTTTGCCGGATTGCCGCAACCTCCCTGCAGCGGGCCAGAGGCGGCAATGATGAGGAGCGATCAGCCGACCATGCACATAAACTGATGGGACTATGTCCTGCAGAACTGGAATCACTCGCATTGAACGATTTCGTAAAAGGCAGAATTATCCAAATCACTCCAAATTATGCAATATAATACATATATTACGTGATTAAGATAAAAATACCGTCAAATAAGTGCAAAATACTGCTTGAATTGGAGCGTTGTTGCAGTATAGTCCGTATCCGGATGGAGCAGCATTCGGCTTTTGCCGAAGCGGGAGAACTAAATGTCAAAAACAATCGAATTTCAGACCAACCCTTCAAAGTATCGCCACTGGAAGGTGGAATATGACGGACCAGTGGCACGGCTCATTATGGATGTGGATGAAACCGGCGGATTGTTTGAAGGTTATGAGCTCAAGCTGAATTCGTACGATCTTGGAGTCGACATCGAACTTGCTGATGTCGTTCAGCGCATGCGTTTCGAGCATCCCGAAGTCGGTGCTGTTGTCATGCAATCCGGTAAGGAGCGGGTTTTCTGTGCGGGAGCCAATATTCGAATGCTGGGTGGCGCTGCACATGCCCACAAGGTCAATTTCTGCAAATTCACGAATGAAACGCGCAACACATTCGAGGCCGCTGGTGCTGAATCCGGTCAGCATTACCTTGCTGCGGTCAGGGGCGCTTGCGCAGGCGGCGGATACGAACTGGCTCTGGCCTGTGACGAAATCTACATGACCGACGACAGTTCAACCTCTGTAGCACTGCCCGAAGTGCCACTGTTGGCAGTGTTGCCTGGAACGGGCGGCCTGACGCGTGTCACTGACAAGCGCAAGGTACGCCGTGACCTTGCCGATGTTTTCTGCTCATTCGAGGAAGGTATCAAGGGCAAGCGCGCAAAGGACTGGCGTCTTGTTGACGAGGTTGTTGCCAATTCGAAATTCGATGAATTCGTTGCCAACCGGGCTCTGGAAATCGGGACCAAGGCAAAAGGCGGCAAACAGCTCAAGGGGATCGAGCTGACCCCGTTGGATCGCAAGATCGACGAGGATGGATCGCTGACCTATTCTCTGGTTGAAGTGAAAATCGAGCGCGACAAGGGTTTAGCGACGATCACGCTTTCCGGCCCTGATGGTGACGCGCCGGCATCTGTCGATGAATTGCACTCACAAGGCGCATCCACATGGGCATTGAGGCTTGCCCGTGAACTCGATGATGCGATTTTGCACCTTCGTCTGAATGAACTGGAAACCGGAGTGCTCGTCTTCAAGACTGCCGGCGATCCGCAAAAGGTCGTTGCCCATGAGGCATTCCTGATGGAAAACCGCAAGGCGGACTGGCTTTCCAATGAAATCCTGCTTTACTGGAAGCGTGTTCTCAAGCGCGTTGATCTGACATCACGCTCTTTGGTCGCGCTGGTTGAGAACGGCTCCTGCTTTGCGGGCATTTTGGCCGAGCTTCTGTTCGCCGTTGACCGCAGCTACATGATGGAAGGTGATTTCGAGGGTGACAATCGGCCGGTCGCCGCAATTACCCTGACAAGCGCCAATTTCGGCCTGCTTCCAATGTCCAATGATTTGAGCCGCCTCGAAACCCGTTTCTTGGGAGAGCCTGAAAAGGTGGCCGAGGCTGAAGAGGAAAAGGGCAGGGCGCTGGAGGCATTCGATGCCGAGGAACTCGGCCTTGTTACCTTCGCGTTCGACGAGATCGACTGGGACGACGAAATCCGCATTTTCCTTGAAGAGCGGGCCAGCTTCTCACCGGATGCCATGACCGGCATGGAGGCAAATCTGCGCTTCCCCGGACCGGAAACCATGGAGACACGGATTTTTGGCCGCCTGACTGCCTGGCAGAATTGGATTTTCCAGCGCCCCAATGCAGTTGGTGAAGCGGGCGCCTTGCAGCGATACGGCTCCGGCCGTCGCGGCGAATATGACATGAAACGCGTTTGACAGCGTGAAGCTGGCTAAATGAAGAATTACAGGAGATAACCATGCTTGATCTGGTCAATGTAGAATATGATACCCTTATCCCGAACAATGTCGGCCTTTCATCCGACAAGCGCGTCCAAAAGGCGCTCGAGAAGTGGCATCCCGGTTACATCAACTGGTGGAACGACCTTATTCCCCAGGATTTCCAGAAGTCCCTCGTTTACCTGCGTACTGCTGTCAGCGTTGATCCCAAGGGTTGGGCAAAATTCGACTATGTAAAAATGCCCGAATACCGTTGGGGCATCCTGCTGGCGCCACAGGTTGAGGATCGTGTCATTCCGTGCGGTGAACATGCAGGCGAAAAAGCCTGGCAGGAAGTTCCCGGTGAATACCGCGCAATGCTTCAGCGCCTGATTGTTATTCAGGGTGACACGGAGCCGGGATCGGTTGAGCAGCAGCGCTTCCTTGGCAATACCGCACCTTCGCTTTATGACCTGCGCAACCTGTTTCAGGTCAATGTGGAAGAGGGCCGCCACCTGTGGGCAATGGTTTATCTTCTGCAGAAATACTTTGGTCGCAATGGCCGCGAAGAGAGTGAGGAATTGCTTCGCCGTTCCTCCGGTTCGGACGAGGCACCTCGCATGCTCGGAGCCTTCAACGAGGAAACACCTGACTGGCTGTCCTTCTTCATGTTCACGTATTTTACGGACCGTGACGGCAAGATGCAGCTTGAAAGCCTTGCTCAGTCCGGTTTCGACCCACTGTCAAGGACGTGCCGTTTCATGTTAACCGAAGAGGCTCACCACATGTTTGTGGGCGAGACCGGCGTTGGCCGTATCGTTGAGCGCACCTGCCAGGCCATGAACGATGCCGGGATAACCGACCCCTATGACATCAACAAAATCCGCGATCTTGGTGTGATTGATCTGCCAACCATTCAAAAGAAGCTGAACGTGCACTATACGCTCTCGCTTGACCTGTTTGGCCAGGAAGTCTCTACCAATGCGGCCAACGCCTTTAACGCGGGTATCAAGGGGCGCTACATGGAGCATCGCCTTGATGATGACCACAGGCTGACCAATGCGACTTATCCGGTGGTTCAGATGGTGGATGGCAAAATACAAATGATGGAAGCACCGGCCTTGACCGCCATCAACATGCGTCTGCGCGATGATTACAAGCGGGATGCGTCCGGCGGTGTTGGCCGATGGAACAAGATCATCTCCAAGTCCGGCATCGAGTTTGAACTCACCTTGCCGCATGAGGGTTTCCACCGTGATATTGGTGTCTTCAAGGGCCAGCCGATTGATCCCGATGGCAATCTGCTCTCGCAGGAAGAGTTTGACGCAAAAAAGGATCAGTGGATCCCCTCAAAGGCCGATGGTGATTTTATCCAGTCGCTAATGAAACCCTGCTTTGAGCCGGGCAAATATGCGGGCTGGATTGCACCGCCAAAAGTCGGAATCGACAACAAGCCTGGCGACTTTGAATACGTAAAACTGCACATGGCTTGATGGCGCAACGGAATTGGAAGATATAAGGGTGGGGCTGCCAATGCAGCACTCCCACCCGTGCGGCAGCATGACTTGCCGACAAATCTTTACATGGAAGCATGGCAAGACATGACATCACCCGTTAAACAGCATCTCATTGATCCGGAAATCTGCATTCGTTGTTATACCTGCGAAGCGACATGCCCGATCGAGGCGATTACCCACAATGACGACAATGTCGTCGTGGACTATTCAAAGTGCAATTTCTGTATGGACTGCATTCCGGTCTGTCCGACGGGTTCAATCGATGAATGGCGGGTTGTCACCTCGCCATACTCTGTTGAAGAACAGTTCGAATGGATGGAACTTCCCGAACAGGAGGAGTTTTCGTCGACGGCATCGGAGGCGGACACGTCCATTGAAGCGCTGGATGGTGCGATAGCGGCCCTTCTTGCGGAAGCCCATTCAGGAGCCGGGGGCAGGGCGAAAGCACCTGTATCGGCTGCCAAACCGAGCATAAACCTTTATAACCTTGGCAATCCTGCTGAAGCCACCGTACAGGGAAATTACTCCCTGACGAAGGATCCCGATCATGATGTCCGCCACATTATCCTTGATCTGGGCTCATTGCCATTTCCCGTGCTGGAAGGCCAAAGTATCGGTATCATTCCGCCCGGTGAAGACAAGGATGGCAAACCTCACCTCCCTAGACTCTATTCGATATCCAGCCCGCGTGATGGCGAGCGTCCCAATTACAACAATATCTCCCTCACGGTGAAACGTGAGACAAGCGGCATTTGCTCGAACTACGTCTGTGATCTGAACAAGGGCGACAAGGTACGCATTACCGGACCATTCGGTTCCACTTTCCTGATGCCGAATGACCAGAACGCGAAAATGCTGATGATTTGCACCGGAACCGGTTCCGCACCGTTTCGTGCCTTTACAATGCAGCGCCAGCGCGCAAATTATTCACACGACGGTGAAGCGCCAATGACCCTTGTGTTTGGCGCGCGGACACCCGAATCCCTGCCTTATTTCGGGCCTTTGAAGAAGGTTCCGAAAAACATGTTGATACAGCATCTGGCATTCAGCCGGCAGGAAGGTCAGCCCAAACAATATGTTCAGGATGCCTTGCGCGATAATGAAGAGGCGATTGCCGAATTATTGTGTGATCCGGCCTTGCATATATACATTTGCGGCTTGCGCGCGATGGAACAGGGTGTCGAGGAAGCCTTGTCCTCGATTGCAGAAGGCATTGGTCAACCCTGGAGCGCTTTGCGTGACACATTGCGTGAAGAGGGCCGATACCATGTCGAAACCTACTAGTCTGGCGAATATTACATGAGTTTTTTTCATGAGATCACGGTCCGCTGGTCTGATTGTGATCCGGCAAAAATTGCCTACACAGGCAGGATCCCCTATTTTGCATTGGAAGCCATCGATAACTGGTGGGAGCATCATGTGGGCTTCGACTGGTTCCGCATGAATGTGGACCGCGATATCGGAACACCCTTTGTACATTTGTCTGTCGATTTTCGTTCACCCGTCACTCCACGCAACCTTCTTGTTTGCCAGGTAGAACTGATCAGGCTTGGCGGTTCGTCCGTTCGATTCAAGGTCACCGGCAGACAGGAGGATACAATCTGTTTTGAAGGCGAGTTCGTGGAAGTGTTTGTGGCTGCTGAGGCGCATGTGAAGATAGCCGTTCCGGAAGACATACGCCCGAAACTTGAAGCCGTTCTGGTAAGGTAAGCTCGCGATCCGCCTTAACCCTTGATGCGGAAATATATTGCATCAAAATCATAAAATATGTATCAGTATGCGATATAATACGTAATATATGGTGGTGCTGTGAAGAACAGTGACAAGGCGGCAGAGATTGGAACAGTTGCAGCAGACGAGGTTGAAGACTTCGTCCGGATCGTTGGCGAAGCTGTTCGCAGGAACCGTAGAAAGAAGGGGCTTTCGCGGCGTGAATTGTCTGAGATATCAGGCGTGTCCCAACGTTATCTTGCACAGATAGAAGCCGGTGAGGGCAATATCTCGATCAGCCTCTTGTTCAGGATATCAACTGCGTTGGGTATCGCCATAACGAGCTTCTTTTCCGCCAATCCACCAGCGCTGTACAATGATGTCGTTTCAAAGCTGTATTGCGGGGCAACGCCTAAGGCCAGAGATCAGGCCATTGCCATCCTTGAAGCGTCGCAAACCGGCGGCGAAAAGCGGAAGCGGATTTGCCTCACAGGACTGCGCGGCGCAGGAAAGTCGACCATCGGACCCTTGCTTGCTCAGGCGCTTCAAATGCCATTCCTGGAACTCAACGCTGTGATCGAAGGGCAGGCCGGCATGCCCGTTGATGAAATCATCGCATTATATGGCCAGGAGGGATATCGCCGGCTTGAACGGCAGTCGCTCGAAGTAATTGTCAGTGAAAACGACACGATGGTATTGGCAGTAGCCGGTGGTATTGTTTCCGAATCAGATACTTATGAATATCTCTTAAAGTATTTTCACTCAATATGGTTACGTGCTGATCCCCAGGAGCACATGAGTCGTGTCCGTGCCCAGGGTGACGAACGGCCAATGGCCGGAAATCCGCAGGCAATGGATGAACTTAAGTCGATCCTGACCAACCGGGAGAGCCTTTATGAAAAAGCCGATGGCCAGATCATGACATCGGACAAGTCGATTGACGAAACGCTTGAAGCGGCAATTCTTCTGGTTTCAAAATTCGAGGTTGCCTGACTTCATGCAGGTACCTTGCCGAAAATCTACAGACATCGATCGCGATATTTTTCAACTTTTGTTTTCCCGAATTCTGGAAGAGGCAGAAATGCTGCTTCTGCATGGCGCAATGCCTGTTGATCTCGATGAGGCAATGACTAATTGGGGCTTGAGAGCCGGGCCGCTGGAAATGCAGGACAGCATCGGCACAGATGTGGAATATCAACTCAGGAAGACTTGCAAGGCGAATGGAAACTGGCAGCAAGGATATTTGAGCCTGATCAGTGACCGGATGATTGGAGAGGGACGGCTGGGGCGTCAAACAGTTGTGGGATGGTATCGTTATCCCGGCGGGAAAGGGAAAATCGAGGACCCGTTGATCGAGGACCTTATCGCCGAAGAATCCTACTTTGCGCGCATTGAACGCAGGATGATCACTGCTTACGAGATATCAACGCTGCTGATTTCGGCAATGGCGGATGAAGCCTGCAAAATACTTGCGCAGCAGCTGGATGTTTCACCTGAATTGATCAACCGTATCAGTATTGATCTGATTGGCATGCCACCGAAAACCGGAGGCATCCTTAAACATGCATCAGGAAAAAACGGCCGAAAAATACTCGCGGACTATCGCAATTTGATGGCTCGGTTTGACTGGTTAAGGGAGCCGGTCGGTCTTGAGCGGGCTTTGTGAAGGACGCTGGCAAGGCTGATGGCGATGATTCCAACCGGCCGCAGATCCACGAACTTAAATTTCCTGAAACTTTTCGCAGATGCGACGCGTAGCCTCCAAGGTAAATTTTAGAAAAGGGGCACGCATGAAAAATCTGTTCAAGACAGTGGCTTTGGCTGCTGTGGCATTTGGCTCGTTACTTCCGGCGGCAAGCGCTGATTTGCTGGCGGGTGAGGAAATCAATCAAACTATCGCGGGAAAGCGCATTAATCTTCAGGTTCAGTTTGGCCTCGAGTTTCCGATGCATTATCAGGAAAATGGTAACGTCACGGGAGACGGATCAGGAACCGGTCTCGGCAAGTATTTCGCACCGAAGGAGACGGGCAACTGGTGGATCAGCGGTAATGAGATGTGCCAGCAATTCCCGACCTGGTACAAGGGGCGGTCGCTCTGTTTCAAGCTCAGGAGGACAGGCCCCAACGAACTTGAATGGATTCGCGAGGACGGAAAAACCGGAACCGCACGTATCCTGGGTTAAAAATCAAACGGCGCCGCATTTGACCGTTCGTCACTTTGTCGCCAGACTCTTTGCTTAACGCTTCATCAAGTTTGATATGCAAAACTGAAGCATATTGAAAACCCGGATTGTTTGTAGGACAACACTCCGGGTTTTGGCGTGAGCCGGGGCAAAGGGGAATTGAATGTCGGCAGTGCTTGGCAAAAACACGACGACTGAAGGCGGCAGGCGCGGAAAGCGTGGGCTCGCCTCGCTGTCCGGCATGCTGTTGATGGGTGTATCAGGCCTTGTGCTGGCCGGTTGTGTCGGGGACTTGTCATCAGGTAACCGCAAATCATCCAATGCCTTTAAGCCGGTCGTTTCAGAGACCAGCGAGAGTGCCCCCCATATCAACCACGAGACCAAGTTTTCGTCTGCTGAATTCGGCGTCAAGGGAAGTCCGCGGGTTACGACCGAGAAGCGTCCGCGCAAGGGTGGCGGACGTTACCAGATCGGAAAACCCTACAAGGTTAAAGGTCGCTGGTACAAACCTGAACACGACCCTGATCTAAAGCAGGTTGGGCTGGCTTCCTGGTATGGACCCAATTTTCACGGTCGGCTGACAGCAAATGGTGAAATTTACGACCAGTATGCCCTGACAGCTGCCCATCCAACGATGCCGCTGCCAAGTTACGCCACCGTTACCAATCTGGAAAACGGTCGCAAGGTAACCGTTCGTGTAAATGACCGCGGACCGTTTTCCCGCAATCGTGTGATTGATCTTTCCGCCCGCGCCGCCAAACTGCTCGGTTATGACCACCAGGGCATTGCCAAGGTAAAGGTCGAATATCAGGGCAAGGCCCGCATGGACGGACTGGATGAACCAATGCTGATGGCGTCCTATGTCGGTCCGGCCAATGATGATCCCGGCGCGCCTCAGGAGAATCAGAGCGGTAGCGGTACCATGCTTGCAATGTCCGAGCCGGTTGAGACCATTGGCCCAAGCGAGGCGATTTCTTCCAGCTTTGCCACTTCTGATCTAGCGTTGACAGGTTCTACGGTTGGAATACCGACCGCGCGGCCAACCATATTCGAAGGCATCCCGTTTGATGACAATGCGGATGGTCTTGCAACGGTAAATGCGGGCAGTCCGGATGGCTCGCAACCCACCGTGTATCGTATCAAGCCTGTTGTCGCCGGTCCGGTTCCCGTCAATGCGCTTTCCTATTTGGCTGATTCTGCCCAAGCTGATCCTTCTGACAATTTACGTGAGCACATCCGCGAACTCCGGAAACTGTCGGTGCCATATTTTGGCGAAGCGCCGCATAATCAGGTTACCTTGCAGCTTGGTTATTTGCAGCAAGCCGCCATTGAGGCAGTGCGCCTGATCCTGTCGGACCTTTCAGGCTCAACAATCGAATTTACGGAGAACAGCTCGCGCCTGACAGTTCTGGAAGCAGATGCCAATACAGCCCTAGTCCGCCTTAAGGCCGCCGGTCTCGACAGGGCTTTTGTCCAGTAAGCCGCTTCAGGCATTTAAAACACTTTTCATCCACGTCTTTCGATCAAATGCTTGTGCCGTGTCTTGAACCTTTGAACCGGGACGAATAGAGTTGCACGGGGCGCTGAGTTCTATCGACGGGAATGAATATGTACAAAACGGGTAAAACAGATCGTGTGGCAACACATGCACCGGTGGTCCGTGCGCTTTTCTCTATTATGGTGCTTTGCCTGATTTGGGTGTTCGCACCGGTTGTTTCAGTTTCTGCCCAGACGTTCGAATTCTCAGGCTCCGCAAGCGGTCCTGTTTGATGCGGATACGGGTACGGTGCTGCTTTCGAAGGAAGCCGATACAAGACTGCCGCCGGCATCTCTTGCCAAGTTGATGACCATGGAAGTTGTCTTCAACAGGTTGAAAGAGGGCAATCTGGCACTTACCGACAAGTTCTTTGTCAGCGAAAACGCCTGGAGAACGGGCGGAGCGAATTCCGGCGGCTCAACCATGTTTGCCGAATTGAATTCCGAAATTGAACTCGAAAGCCTCATTCGCGGTGTCATCATCCAGTCCGCCAATGATGGGTGTATCATCATTGCAGAGGGCCTTGCGGGAACAGAAGAGGCATTCGCCAATTTGATGAATGAGCGCGCCCGCGCAGTCGGTCTGACGGGTTCGAATTTTACCAATTCCACCGGTCTTCCTGATGAAAACCAGTATGTCACGCTCTCTGATCTTGCAAAACTCGCACGCCATATCATAACCCAGTATCCCGAGTATTATTCCTATTATTCCGAACCGCAGTTCGAATGGAACGGTATCCTGCAGCGCAATCGAAATCCTCTGCTGACCATGGATATCGGTGCAGATGGCATGAAAACCGGTTATACTGAAGCATCAGGATATGCCATTGTGGGATCTGCCGTTCGCGACGGGCAACGCCTTATTGCCGTCCTCAGCGGCATGTCATCGGCCAAACAGCGTGCCGAGGAAGCCCGCAAAATCCTCGATTGGGGCTTCAGGGCATTCGAACGCCTGAACCTGTTTGACCAACGCGAGGTAGTCGGCTCTGTTCCGGTTTATGGCGGTGCTGTTTCAAGTGTTGACGTAACGGGAGAAAACCCTGTCGAGATCTACCTCCCGGTTGGAAACCGTGACAGGCTGCGCGCCCGCATTTCCTATCAGTACCCGCTGATGCCGCCGATCAGGAAAGGGGACGAGGTCGCAAAACTCAAGATCTGGATCGGGGATACCCTCAGTCAGGAAACGCCGCTTTATGCGGTTGATGATGTTGAGAAAGGTGATATTACCCGACGCGCAACGGACGCGTTGAAGGAACTGCTTACCAGCTGGATTCCGAGCTAGGCGCGGTTGGGACCTCAGCGAATGGCAAAAAGAGCAAAAGCCGGCTCCGGCAAGGAAAAGGCTCCGGCAAAGGGTAAGCCTTCCTCCAGAGGGAAAAGCACGGTTAAATCCGGTTCTTCCCGCTCAACGCCAAAACGCGGCTACTTCATCACACTCGAAGGCGGCGAGGGCAGTGGCAAGAGTACCCAGATGAAACGGCTTGCCGCGTTTTTCCGCGAAGTCGGCCATGATGTTGTCATGACGAGGGAGCCTGGCGGCTCGCCAGGTGCGGAAGCAGTTCGCCATGTCTTGCTTTCCGGGGCCGCAGAGCCGCTTGGCGAGGACATGGAGGCTATCCTTTTTGCCGCCGCGCGCGGAGACCATGTGGACAGAGTGATTGAACCGGCATTACAGCGCGGCGATATCGTTATCAGTGACCGTTTTTACGATTCAACACGGGTTTATCAGGGAGCCAGCGGCCGGGTGGATGACCAGTTCGTCCGCCGCCTCGAGCGCATTGCCTGTGGGGATACATGGCCCGATCTTACGGTAATCATTGACCTTGATCCCGAAGAGGGAATGCGCAGGGCCGGAACACGGCGAAAATCCGATGAGGCACCGGACCGTTTTGAAAAAGAGTCATTAAAACAACAGCAAATTCGCCGCGATGCCTATCTCAAAATCGCCGCCGAAGAGCCACAACGATGCGTGGTGATTGATGGTGAGGGAAGTGAGAATGCGGTTTTCGAGCGGTTGAAATCAGTCGTTGTGGAGCGTATGGGCAACAAGGCCCTGTTGACAAAGTCAAAAGTAACTACTTCCAGAAAAACAACAGCTTCCAAAAAGCGTGCCACCGGGACTGAAAGTTCGAAACCTGCTTCCGGCAAGAAACCTGCCGCCCGCAGCAAACATGCATCAGGCTCGGCTTCAAGTAAGGGCAGGGCGGCCAGAACGCCTGAAAACGCAGGTTCTACCTGATGAAAACGGAAAACTATACGCCCGATGTATGGGATGATCTGGAAGGCACCCGCCCCCCTGCCCAAAGCCTTGATTTGCAGGGACATGGCGATGCTATCAATACACTGGTGCGCAATTACCGGGCAGGGCGGCTGCATCATGCATGGCTCTTGAGCGGCCCCAAGGGCATAGGCAAGGCGACGCTTGCCTTTCGGTTTGCCGAATACCTTCTGAGAAATCCTGACCATCAGATTGCGCCTGAGGAGTTTTCGACGCAGGCCGATCCGAATTCATTCCCAAATATCAAAGGGAGCGCATCCCAATCTTCTTGTGTTGCGCAGACCATGGGATCACAAGACGAAAAAGTTCCTCACCCGTATTTCCGTTGACGAAGTTCGCAGGACAGCTCCTTTCCTGCAAACTGCCAGCGGCGCCAATGCCTGGCGCACTGTCATTGTCGATCCTGCCGATGACATGAACAACAGTGCCGCCAATGCATTGCTTGAAAATGCTTGAAGAACCGCCGGCGCGAACCCTTTCTTTGTCCTGGCCCATTCGCCGCGTGGCTTGTTGCCGACGATACGTTCACGCTGCCAGGTTCTGCCAGTAAAATCACTTGGCGTCGCGGACATGGTGACCGTACTCAGGCAACAGGCACTGACCGCCGACATGCCCCAGGCGAACTGGAAACTCTGATTACGCGCAAAGGGTTCACCAAAGCGGGCGTTCCTGCTAGTTTGCGGAAGCGGTGTGCTGGAACTGTTCGCCTCTTTTCTGGAAATCGTCGGCGACAGGCAGGCGGATATCGGCCAGTTGCACCGCATTGCCGGACAACTGGCTCCGGCTGCCAAGATCCGGTGAGTTCACGCCTTTTCATGGATCTGGTCTATGATCACATGGCTGATAACGCCCGCGAAATGGCCATCAATGACCAGGTTGCCCTTGGCCGGATTTCCCGCTGGGCGACCATTTGGGACAAGACGCGCGAGGCCAATATGCGCGCCGAAACCTGGAACATGGACAAGAAACAGGTCATTCTCGACCTTTACAACGACATGCGTTCCGCCTGAATCCTGTGCAACGAATTTATACGCAATAAGCTGTCGACAAAACCGCGCTCGCGCCTTATTGCCTTACTCAAATTCAACATGCAATTGACCGAGACCCGACAATAGCCAATGAGCCAAAATACCTTCTTCATCACAACGCCGATCTTTTATCCCAATGGCGTTCCCCATATCGGCCACGCCTATACGGCGATTGCCACCGATGTGCTGGCGCGGTTCCAGCGTCTTGACGGCAAGGATGTGTTCTTTCTTTCCGGCACGGATGAGCACGGCCAGAAGATGCAGCAGACTGCTGAAAGCGAAGGCATCACAGCCGATTGAACTGGCCGACAGGAACTCGGCTGTGTTCCGTCACATGGTCGAAGACGCTCAATTGCTCCAATGATGATTTCATCCGCACCACCGAAGAGCGCCACACAACTGCCTGCCAGGAAATCTGGCGGCGGATGGAAGCCAATGGCGATATCTATCTCGATACCTATGGTGGCTGGTATTCGGTGCGCCAGGAAGCCTATTTCGACGAAGACGAAACCGTTGTTGGCGAGGATGGTGTTCGCCGCGAACCGCTGGGCTCCGAAGTTGAATGGGTGGAAGAGGAAAGCTACTTCTTCAAGCTGTCGACGCCTATGGGACAAATTGCTCGCCCACTACGAGGCAAATCCGGATTTCATTGCGCCCACTGAGCGGCGTAACGAAGTGCTGAGTTTCGTGAAGGGCGGCCTGCGCGATCTTGTCGATTTCGCGCACCACCTTTGACTGGGGCGTTCCGGTTCCGGGCAATGACAAGCATGTCATGTATGTCTGGGTGGATGCCCTGACCAACTACATTACGGCCACCGACTGGCCGAATGGCGGCCAGCTGGCCAACATTCTGGCCCGCTGACATTCACATGATCGGCAAGGACATCATCCGCTTTCACGCCGTCTACTGGCCGGCGTTCCTGATGTCGGCCGGCCTGCCGCTGCCAAAGCGGGTATTCGCCCACGGGTTTCTTGACAACAAGGGCGAGAAAATGTCGAAGTCGGTCGGCAATGTCGTCGATCCGTTCAATCTGGTGGAGCATATCGGTCTCGACCAGATGCGCTATTTCTTCATGCGCGAAGTACCTTTCGGCAGTGACGGCACCTACAGCCATGAAGCGATCGTGCAACGCGGATCAATGCCGACCTTGCCAATGGTATTGGTAATCTGGCCCAGCGTTCCCTGTCGATGATCGCCAAGAATTGTGAGGGCAGGGTGCCTGCAACATGGCGAATTTACGGCTGAGGATCAGGATATTTTGGAATCGGCCTATGGTCTGATCGACCAGGTGCGCCCGCTGAAATGGAACCCAACAAATCCACAAGGCGCTGGAAGACGATCTGGAATGTGGTCGGCGGAGCAGACCGCTATATCGCCAACCAGGAGCCCTGGTCGCTGAAGAAAACCGATCCGGTGCGCATGGAACACCGTGCTGTGGACACTGCCGAACTCGTGCGCGTGATTGCCATTCTGCCCAGGCTATCATGCCCGGCGGCGCAGGCAAATTACTGGACCTCTTGGCCGTAGATCCTGCATCCCGCAATTTCAGCGCATCTCAACGCCGATGCCGCCCTTGGTGAAGGCACCGAACTTCCTCACGCCAGAAGGTGTGTTTCCGAGATATGTGGAGCCTGTAGAGTAAGCCGACGGCATGACCTCAAATCTCCAGCCTTGAACGTGTTGGTCCGGCGCTGCAGGTGCAGGGGCATTGATATCGGACATTCGCGAAATGCCGCCACTACCCGTACCGCCGAGGACGCGGCCAATTCCATTGGTTGCGAGGTTGCGCAGATCGTCAAATCGCTGATATTTCAGGGGCCAGAGAAGCGGCGAGGCGATTCTGGTACTGGCAAGCGGTGTAAACCAGGTGGATACAGCCTTGATCAGCGCTGTTGATCGGCGAACAAATCGGTCAGGGCGAACGCTGATTTTGTTCGCGACGAAAACCGGTTTTGCCATTGGAGGCGTTTCTCCGATTGGTCATCTGGAACAGCCGTTACATCTACATAGATCGCGACCTGCTCAATCATCGATTGTGTGGGCCGCCGCCGGAAAACCCAATGCTGTCTTTGCCTTGACCCGAAATTACTGACCGGATTGACCGGTGGGCGGATCGAACTGGTTTCAGCCTGATACTGAACTTCATGTCAGGATCGTCGGCAGCGAAATATATTCCGTTAATGGAACGGTTTCTGGCGAAAAACATGAGCGGCCGGGCAGACGGCTTTGATTATGCGGTTGTAGCGGCTTATATCATACCCTGATTCACCACCTGTTTTTTAAAGTAAGACCATTCATGCTCGTTGATTCCCATTGCCACCTTGATTTTCCCGATTTTGCCGAAGAACTGCCCGACATCGTCAGCCGTGCGGAGGCTGTCGGCATTGGCCGGATGGTCACCATCTGCACCCGCGTCGCAAAGTTTACACAGGTGTTGGCAGTCGCTGAACGGTTTGAGAATGTTTACTGCTCGGTTGGCACGCATCCGCACAATTCCCATGAGGAGCTTGATGTAACGGCGGAGCAACTGATTGATCTGGCAAACCATCCAAAGGTGGTCGCCATTGGCGAAGCCGGGCTCGACTATTTTTACAAAAAGGACCATGCCGATGCTCAGGCCCAAAGCCTGCGCGTGCATATTGATGCAGCCCGGCGCACCGGATTGCCGCTGGTCATTCATTCCCGCGATGCCGATGACGACATGATCGCCATTCTCGAAGAAGAAACAGGGAAGGGGGCCTTCCCCGCGGTCCTGCACTGCTTTTCATCGGGCAGGAGACTGATGGAACGCGGAGTTGACCTTGGTCTTTATGTGTCCTTTTCAGGAATTTTGACCTTCAATAGATCCGAGGAACTGCGCGAGATCGCTGCAGACGTTCCCGTAAACCGGCTTCTAGTTGAAACTGACGCACCTTATCTTGCACCACAACCTTATCGCGGGAAGCGCAACGAACCCTCCTATGTTGCCAATACTTGCGAAACGCTGGCCGAGGTCCGAGGTTTAAACGACAGCGAGATGCGCGACATTACCACTGATAATTTCTTCCGGCTGTTTTCAAAAGTGCCAGGAACGGTGTCTGCATGATGGAAAAAAACCCGGCAACAATGCGTTTTACGATTTTGGGCTGCGGTTCATCGCCGGGAACCCCGCGCATCAATGGCGATTGGGGTGCCTGCGACCCAGAAAACCCTAGAAACCGGCGCAGCCGGTGTTCGCTGCTGGTTGAACGCATTACCCGCAGAGGCACCACGACTGTTGTGATTGATACCAGCCCCGACTTCAGGGCCCAGATGCTGGCCGCAAAGGTTCAGCATCTCGACGGGGTTCTTTATACCCATCCCCATGCAGACCACATTCACGGCATTGATGATCTTCGCCAGTACGCAATCATTCAGCACGAACAGATCAAGGTCCATGCCGACAGGCCAACGCTCAATCACCTGACAAAACGCTTTCACTTATTGCTTCAAGGCGATAAACGGCGCGATGTATCCGCCAATATGTGAAGCCAACGAAATCTTTCCCGGCATTGCGGTGCGCATCGAAGGAGAGGGCGGCGTGATCGATTTCCTGCCAATACGCCAAATCCACGGCCCAATCCATTCCCTTGCTTTCAGAATTGGTAATTTCGCCTATTCATCTGATGTGAGCGACATCCCCGTGGAAAGTGTTCCGCACTTTGAAGGGCTCGACATGTGGGTGCTGGATGCACTTCAATACCGCAACCATGTCAGTCATTTTTCTCTTGATCAGGCGCTTGAATGGATTGACCGGATGAAGCCCCGCGAAGCCTTGCTTACCCACATGCATATCCCGCTGGACTATGAGACGGTTCAAGGTGAAACTCCGCCGCATGTGCAACCGGCATATGACGGGCTGGTGTTGGAGTATGAGATATGAAAAAGCGCGATAAGAATGATCTTTACCGGGTTGCGCTTGTTGCCCATGACGCCAAGAAGCCTGCAATGCTCGAATGGGCGAGAACCAACGCTTCTACTCTCGGGAGTTTCAAACTGTTTGGCACCGGCACAACCGGCGGGCTTTTGAAGAAGGAGCTAGGCCTTGCTGTGAAGGCGCTGAAAAGCGGTCCGCTGGGCGGCGATGCTCAGCTTGGCGCCATGATTTCCGAGGAAAAGCTCGATTGCCTGGTATTCTTCATCGACCCGCTTTCGTCACAGCCACATGATGTTGATGTCAAGTCCCTGACAAGGCTTGCCGTGTTGTATGATACGGCACTCGCGCTGAACGAGGAAACCGCAGACGCGATCATTGAACATATGAAACGCAAGAAACTCTAGCGCTGAATTTCCTCAGTAAACCGGTACTATGAAGTCCGTGCCTTTGCCAGTCTCCGTTCCAAGACCATTGTCTGAAATGGCGAAACTGGTACCTGGTGACAACCGTTCTGAAATGAACACGCGTGCTTTTTCAGGGATTTCAAGGCGGTCAAGAACCGATGTGATGCTCACATTGACCTTCTGATTTGCATAAACCGGATCAATCCCGTGATCCTTCATTGTTGTTTTTTTGAGTTGGGTCGGAACGGATACCGAAAGCCAGTCCGCGCGTTCCTCGCTCAAATCCGCCAGCAAGACCAAATGCGTTCCGAGCGGTTTATCTGCATTACTGATTTCAAAACCGGTTTCAAACACCGCCTTTTGCTTGATCCGGACATAGAGCTGCCCGTCCGGCAGGGCTGACTTTCTGGTCAACCTGCGAAGCCTGTCCAGTGTTTCCTGCGTTGCGGTGCCTGTGACCTTCAGCCCTTCAAGGCGTTGGAAGGTTTTAACAGCATGAATGGTGTTTTGTCCGTATATCCCGTCGACATTGCCCACACTGTAACCAGCCGACTTTAACATGCCTTGCATGGCAATCGTCTTGTCCTTGCGCGATGTCCGGGTGGCGTAAATCCGCAATGCAGGCTGCTTGCCTGCCTTTTTCATAGAACTTGCGGAACTGCTGTCTTCAAGGCTGTTATCCAGACCGGAATGGTTTATTACCGGACGCAAGGAAGCGATATCTATGGTGTGGCGGACTGGCTGGAATAGCCGGAAATGAGAGACGGGTCGCGGCGCGACTTCCTCATTGGCAAGGATCACATGGGTGCCATAACTGGTCGTGCCAAATACAGTTTTGGCGGTTCCTTTTGGAATCCGGATGCAGCCATGGGAAGCGGGATAGGGAGGTACCTTGCCTTCGTGCAAGGCTATTCCGGACCAGGTCAGCCGCTGCATGAATGGCATGGGTGCATCACTGTAAAGATTTGACTCTGTGATATTTACGCTTTTCCAGAATGCTGAAAATGCCGGTTGGCGTTGCATGACCCTTTTTGCCCGACGATATCTGCGTATGCAGTGTCCGGTCGAGTCCCTTGTATACTGCCATCTGCTGGTTTTTAAGCGAGACCGTTACCAGTACAGGAGGTTCGTTTAACGGTCGTGACTTGATCGTATTATCCGGCGCTGACTCAGATTTTACAACGGAATTTGTAACGTTGATGCGGTCAGGCGACGACCGGCTTGTCCGGTTTCCCGTATCCGTGTTGTTTTTTGTTGCGGCAGGTTTCCTGAGCGTTACCTCGGTCAATCCACCCGCATTGCCAATACCGTGAAAAACGACAGCCGCTATCAGACCAAAAGCCACAGAGGGTTTTGTTGGCGCGAATGTCTTTAATCCGTTTTGTTGTCTGGTTGCTGTCTTGTTACGCATGATACAAACACCTGATAGACCAGTCACATAATGACACGTCGCATACCGTTTTAAGGATACGCCTCGTCATTGAACCGCTTTATCCTGGAGCCCGTATGGCAATCTGTCTGTGCCGATCATCACAGGACGGGCGGACAGGAAACATAGCCGATCCTTACAATTTTAGCTATTATAGCGGGCACGTGTTAAGGATAGGTATCAGGCGTCATTGCAACCAAAAAGGATGCAAGGAATTCAACTATACATGATAAAACAATGACATATAAAGTTATTTTAATCCGATACAAGACCCAATATGTTCCATAATATATCTTATGCGACTGGATTGTGTATTGGTAAATCGGCAGTGACTGCTAATGAAGATCACCTCGCGCGCACCCCTTTCACCCTGTCATTTTCTGCCACGCACTGCAAATTCTCTGCGTCAGGAAATGCAGACAAGGCTGGGTAACATATTGGACACATCAATGCAGTTTCAGCTCTCTGACGCCGGGCTGCGTACGCATAAAGTGCAATTAGTCAGACATCAGGATCGGTGTGGTCATCTGGTGCACCAGAGAGTTCGTAACACCGCCAAATGCCTTTTCCCGAAGCCTCGAGTGTCCGTAGGCACCCATGACGAGCAGATCAGCACCATTGTCTGCAAGATAGTTCAGGATCAGAACGTCGGTTGGCAGATCGTCGTTTGAGAAGCTTTCCACCTTGGCATCGACATCGTGTGCTCTCAAATACTCGGCAATATCATGGCCGGGCTTGTCGCCATGGGCACCGCGGCGTTTTTCCGGATTGATCACCAGCACAGTGGTCTTGCCGCGACCCTTGAGCAGAGGAATGGCATCACGAAGCGCCCTCGCCGATTTCTTGCCACCATCCCAGGCGATTACCGCATTACGTGCGGAAACCTCGATGCGTCCGTAATAAGGAACTAGATAAACCGGACGTCCCGAACCGAACAGCACGCCCTCATAAAGTGACTCGATAAATCCCGCACTGTCCTTGTCCGGATTGGGCTGGCCCATGACAGAAATATCGGCATGGCGGGCATGGAACGCTAGTTGGGCGGGAGCCTGCGTGGCTCCACAGCGGATGATGGCGGACTTGTATTCGACTTCGGCGGCTTTGGCTGCCTCTTCAAACTCAGTGATTACCTTGATTGCCGCATCCTCGATTGCTTTTTTCTGACGATCATCTAGGCCGGATTTCATGGGAATGCCAAGGTAGTTGTTGATTGTCGATTCCAAGGCCAGCGCCACGCCTTTGACCTTGGCATTTGTTCGCTTGGCGAGAGAAACAGCGGCCTTGATGCGCTCCGGGCAGGCAGATGAATAATCAAGGTGAACCATTACTTCAGTGTAAGACATGAAAACCCCATGCAGTCCGTTGAAACCAGCACATGTTTAACCGGATTCGGGACTGTCCGGGTTGACCTGTATCAAACTGCAGGCCGGCACTCTTCCCTCTATGACATCGGATTACAAAGCCACAGCGTGGAGCCTTGGCATCGGCGCTATGCCTTGCCGGGAACTGTCCTGTTTTGAAGTAGAAGAAAGGAAACAAGGCCCGAAGACAGCAGCAGGAATATCCCTGCCATGCTGGCCATGTCCGGAATGTCCCCGAATACCGCATATCCGAGCAGCGTTGCCGCGACCAGTTGGACATAGACCAGCGGCGCAAGTCTCGAGGCATCAGCCATGCGGTTGGCTATGATTAGCATCAGGTTTCCAAACGCCGACGAAAAAGCGCTCAGAAGAACCAGTCCACCGATTTCCACGGATAATTCCGGAATCGCACGAATGCCCCACGGGGTTAACACCAGTGCACCAATCAACAGGTGTGACAGAAGCAGCATGCGCGGCTTTGTCAACATGGAAAGCCATTTGCTGGCTACCAGAAACGCACCGTAAAACATGCCCGCGGCTAACGCGAAAGCCATTCCCGTAGAAAGGTACAATCCGGGTTTTACAACCAGCAACACGCCACAAAAGCCTGCGAACAAAAGCACGGTCCGCAACCGGCTGATTTGCTCTTTCAACAGCACGGCTGATACGAAATAGGAAAGGATCGGCCCGACAAAGAATGCTGCAAATACATTGGCTATCGGTTCTGTTTTAAGCGCGGTCAATATGCAGCTAATTCCTCCGGTGATGAACCCTGCCCGTAGCCAAACCCGCCAGTCGCCAAGGACAGTAAAGTCAAAGCCCCTGCCCCAAAATGCCAGGTAAATCATCACGGCACCCAAAGCGAACCGGCTCCAGGCAACAAAGGCGGGCGCCACCCCCGCATTGTCTGTCAGCAACTTGCCGGCCGTATCCCCCAGAGGGATGAACAGCATTCCAAGGCACATAATCGCAATGGCTTTGAGATTATTCGAGGATTCCATGAGATCTAACTAACAGTCCCGCTAAGCCTTGGTAAGCGTTAGTTTCATCCCAAGTGGTGCACCAACCCTATTCGCATCTCAAAACCACTGTTGCGGTGTAATTGCCCGCTTCAAATACATCCCCTGAACCGCTGATCTTGTTAGCATCCATGTGGATACGTATACTGTTGGTTCCAGCATTTATGGTTTCAGGAAGTTGGGTAACGGCATAGTTCGTGGCACCAAAGGACCTGTGCCAGGCCCGAAAAGTGTTTGGGGAAGTATCCCCAGCAGGTTTGCTGTCAAAATCAGAGGGAGCATCCACGGAAACCGTGAACCCCTGACCGGAGGCAATCACATCAGCTCGGCCGGGAGCTCCAGGGCCAGAACGGGACGTCAAACGTGTGTATCCTGGTCTAGGATCAAGAATACCGTTCTGGGTGAGGGCGATCGAGCAGGTATGCAGAACATTCAGATCGAATTGTATGGCCCTGGTGGCGGCGTGAACGTAACTTGACCATATCCAGGCCAAACTCGCGAACAGTAAAATTTCGCGCCTACCAAACATTTAAGGTACCCCGATGTCCTGCAACTCCTGTGGAAACTTCGAATATAAGCCTAAACGGTATGATTTCAGTTTAACGGCTTGCTGAATGTCTTGTTGGGGTTTTTGTTCGGATTTTATCGATTCCGGGCTTAACCGGAAATGAATATGGTTTGGGGGTTTAACCTGTTTGCCTGTGGACGTTCATCTTGATCAATTGCCCGATTTGCCGCTTCTGATAATGTCAGGCCATGAAACCATCCCGCGATATTTCACGTTTGCTTGAAATCATGGCTGCCTTGCGCACACCTGTAACGGGTTGCCCATGGGATCTTGAACAGGATTTCCGGACCATAGCACCCTATACAATTGAAGAGGCCTATGAAGTCGCCGACGCGATCGAGCGCAACGACATGGAAGATCTGCGCCTTGAGCTGGGTGATTTGCTGTTGCAGTCCGTCTACCACGCCCAAATGGCTTCCGAGAACGGTGCCTTTGACTTTGGAGACGTGGTCGAGGGCATTACCCAAAAGATGATCCGGCGTCATCCCCATGTGTTCGGCGACGAGGATGTTTCTTCGCGCGAATATTCGGCAAGCGGCATGGCAAAAGGAACATGGGAACGCATCAAGGCCGAGGAAAAGACGGAATACGCCCAACGCCGGGCTGAAAAAGGCTTGCCGCCAAAGACACAAGACTTATCCCTTCTTGCCGATGTGCCCAACGCCCTCCCCGCATTGAAGACGAGCGTCAAACTGCAGCAAAAGGCTTCACGCGTCGGTTTTGACTGGAATGATCCGCTGGCGGTAATCGAAAAAATACATGAGGAAATCAGCGAACTGAAAGATGAGATCAGAAACGGTGACAAGGTTTCGCAAACCGATGAATTGGGCGATATAATCTTCGCACTGGCAAACCTAGCCAGACATCTTGATATAGATCCGGAAGCTGCCCTGCGCGGCACCAATGCAAAGTTTCGCAAACGCTTCCGCTATATCGAGGAAAACATTTCGGCGATTGGTGAGACCATGGAATCTGCAAGTCTGGAGCAGATGGAAGAACTCTGGAAAAAAGCCAAGGCCGATGTCTGAAGTCCTTTTGTTTTTAATCGCAGGGCAGTAAGAACGGACTATGTAAGGCGTTGGTTTGAATGAGGTGTTACCGTTGAAAAAACATTTAGTGCTATCTTTATCGGGACTGCTTTTTCTCGCCTCGTGCCAGACCTCCGAAGTGCTGGATTTAGCACGGACTCCCCAGCCACCCGGTGAAACTTCCACTGCTGCCGAACCACCTGCGCCAAGGCGTTCAGGCGCACCCGCCGGGGTCAGTGAATTAGTGGCAAGGGAATGTGCCGTCTATTTTGCCATTGAAGACCAGTTGGAGGCGGAAGGCCGCCCTGCCAGCGGAAAAATTTATGAGGGATGCCCGCCCGGCACCAGCATTGGTGCCAGCATTGAGCCGATTTCCCCTGCCCCTGATTCGACCAGTGCAACCGCCCGAACATTTTACCGAAAGTTGCTGGCCCGCGGCACACCTAGGGATATTGCCGACCAGGTGGTTAAATCCAGGGCTTTTCAGGATTGGGTCAACGCAGCAAACTAGGCCCGCCTCTTGCGCTTTTCCCGACAAGGCAAAAAACAGGCTTGCATTGATCAGTTGATTAGCGTCTGCAATTTGTCGCGCACGGCAGCAGGCGCCCGCAGTGTCAGGAGCACGTCCCCGTTCTCGAGGTCTTCGCGCGCGGTAACATTGGCATTTTGATAGATCCAGGAAATCCGGTCCATGGTTTGCGCTGTGAGCCGGACGGTTAATATTGCCTCGCTGCCGACAATCCTTTTTTCCGCCACTGCAAGTAGTTCATCCAGCCCCTCCCCGGTAATCGCCGAAACCAGATAAGGTCGAGTGTCTGCTGCAGTTTTCACGGAACGGATCGCTTCAAGGGCTTCAGGCATCAAAAGGTCGATCTTGTTCCAGACCTCAAGGACATTCTCATGACCACTGTCGCCAATGCCGAGTTGCTCGAGAATTGTGTAGACATCATGTGCCTGGGCCTCAGTATCGGGATCGGCAATATCGCGAACATGCAGGATCAGATCAGCCTCGATAACTTCTTCCAGTGTTGCTCTAAATGCCGCAACAAGGTCGGTAGGCAGGTTCGAAACAAAGCCCACTGTATCGGACAATATTACCTTGGTGCCCTTGGGCAGTTCCAATTGGCGCAGCGTCGGATCAAGCGTCGCAAACAGCATGTCCTTTGCGAGGACCCCTGCGCCGGTAAGTTTATTGAAGATCGTTGATTTTCCTGCATTAGTATAGCCAACAAGTGCAATGATCGGATGGGGGACTTTCTTGCGCTGAGCGCGGTGCAGGGATCGTGTTTTCCGCACCTTTTCCAGCTCGTGTTCAAGCCGCAGAATTTTCGCCTGGATTTCCCGCCGGTCCGCCTCGATCTGTGTTTCGCCCGGACCTCCCATGAAGCCCGCGCCGCCGCGCTGGCGCTCAAGGTGGGTCCATTGGCGCACCAGCCGGCCCTTCTGGTAATTGAGCTGGGCAAGATCAACCTGCAACCGCCCCTCTTTGGTCCGCGCCCTGTCACCGAAGATTTCAAGAATCAACCCGGTGCGGTCAAGAACCTTGCAATGCCAAGCCTTTTCAAGATTTCGTTGCTGTACCGGAGACAAGGTCTGGTCAACAACGGCAAGGCCGATTTCAAGAGCCTTGATGATCCCGGCTATTTCCTCAACCTTGCCGGTACCCATAAGGGTGGCTGGTCTGATCCGCTTGATCGGTATAATTCCGGTTTCGGCAATTTCGAGATTGATCGCGGCAGTTAGCCCAACCGCTTCCTCAAGCCGCGCCGAGGCAGAACGGGTTCCCGCACTTGCCTCTTCCCGGCGCTGAATGTCCGGCACCAGCACGATCGCGCGCTCCGGCCGCTGGTCCTCCTCTTCAGACCATTGAAAGCGGGTTTTCCCGCTTTCCGAATATTCGCTCAATCCTCATCCTCGCTGTCATTGTCAGGACCAAGATTAACAGGCCCCGCAGGCATGATCGTGGAAATTGCATGCTTGTATACCAGTTGGGCAATTCCATCGCGTTTGAGTAGTACGCAAAAATTGTCAAACCAGCTCACGACGCCGTTCAGTTTTACGCCGTTAACAAGAAAGATTGTAAGTGGGATTTTCTGCTTTCTCACCTGGTTGAGAAAAGCATCCTGCAAATTCTGAGGTCGTTCGGCCATAAGTCCCCGCATGTGCCATATGAACGCCGCGCCTCACCCGTCGACCTTGCGGTGTTCATTGTTATTATGTGGTCGAAACATTAAGACCATATATAGAGGGCAGATTCACGGCGGTTCAAGCAAAACTTGCGGTCTGACCCTTTTAACAGCCCCAAACACGAATATTTGATCGATACAGGTCCGCTATAGCTAGCGGCGGAGCCAGTAAATCGGGTTAAGGGCCACAATCAGGGCAATTACTTCAAGCCGTCCAAACAGCATGACCGTGCTTAGAATCAATTTTTGCACCAGCGTCATTTCAAAATAGGCCGGCCAGCCGGCAGTGCCCCGGGCAACCCAGTCAGCCGAATAGGCAGGACCGGCATTTGTAACCGCTGCAATACTAGCCGTCAGACTGGCTTGAAAATCCATGCCAGTGAGCGCAAGGAGCAACGCTCCTGCCGCAACAATACCCAAAAGCGCGACGAACATCGACCAGATCGATTTCATCAGTTTGAGTGTGTAATCCTCTGAACCGAAATGCGGCTTGGGGATGGAATGTGGATAGACGAGTTTTGAAAGATCACTGGAGGCATGGAAGAGCATTCCGCCAAGCCTGTAGAATTTGAAACCACCGGCAATCGAGTAACATCCACCCCCAACCAGTAATACCGCAAAAACCAGCGCTGGCGACAGAAGTGCAAAAATACCGGGACGGCTCTGCAGGCCGGATGTGGCAACCAGTGAAGAGGCATTGAAAACCGCCTCACCTGTTATCATCAGCCCCGAACCACCGGACGAGCCGCCTGAAGCCCTGACAATCGTGATCAGGATAATAAGTGACAGAAGAGCGCAGGCACCGATCAGGTAATAGCTCTCACGATGGCGCAGCAATTGCTCCTCCTGCCAGCGCCAGATCATGCCGTGCCAGAAAACACTGGTGGCGCTGAACAGGAAAAAACCGGCAAGAATGAACAGCGTTGCTGGCCCGGCAATAGACGTGAGGTCATTGCCGCCAGGCAGATACCCACCCGCCGTTATAGCTGTGCTGGTTAGGACCAGGCTCGAAAAGGCATCAACACCGCTCAGCATCAGGAGAGAGAAACACACAAGGGTCGCCAGCATGTAGTATTTGAACAGGTTGAGCGCGATGCGGTTGATCGAACCCGTTGTCCGGGTTGCTGCCTCGCCCATGGAATTGCGCGGTTTCGGCATCCCTCCGGTCTGTATCGGGCCAAGAAAAAGGACGAACGTCAACAACGTTGCAAGGCCACCTACCCATTGCAGGTTTGCCCGGAAAAAGATCGCGGCCGGCGTCGCCCTTGTTGCGGCATCAACACCGTCAGCCGCTGTGGTGGTGAAGGCTGATACCGCCTCGAAAATGGCATGGCCGTACCCGATCCCGAAAACATCAGAGATCGGAATGGCGAGTACCAGCGGAAAAAACAGCCATGAAATCGCGGCAAGGTATATTGCTGTCACGCGGTTCATTGTTATCTTGCGCCCGCGAGTTGCCATCAGCACGCCCAATGAGAAAAATCCTCCAAGGGCAGCATAGGTTAGCAGGGCAAAGCCGGTTTCCGCGTCATCGGTGCCAAAGCCGACAAACGCAGGCAAAACCAGCGACAAGCTTAAGAAAGCGCCGATTAGAGCAAGATAGTTGAAGAGCGCGACCAAACCGCTTTCCTAGAAGTATTCGAGGCTGACACGAAACATCTGTTCGACCTGGCGAACCCGTTCCGCAAGCGCCAGAATGATTATTCGATCGCGCGGGCGGATTACCGTCTCGCCCACAGGCTGCTGCACCTTGCCTTCATGAATGACAGCGCCGATGCGGATGCCGGGCGGCAAATCAAGTTCCCGGAGCGGTTTACCGACCAGCGGGGATGTATCAAGTGCTTCAGCTTCAACAATCTCGGCAGCACCGTTCTGCAGGGAATAAACCCCCCTGATCCGACCGCGCCGCACATGCTGCAAAACCCTGGAAATAGTAACCGACCTTGGATTTATGTAATCATCAATGCCGAGCGATTTGGTAAAGCCGTGATAGCCCGCATTGTTAAGCAAGGCGAGATTTGAGCGGCAACCCAGTTTCTTGGCCAGAACGCTGGAAAGGATGTTTACCTGGTCGTCATTGGTAATGGAAACCATCAGGTCCGTATGGGCTATGCCAGCTTCGATCAGCAATTGTTCATCCAGCGCGCTGCCGTGCAGGATAACGGTGCGATCCAGCCCGTCAGCCATCTGTACGGCAACATCGCGCGAACGCTCGATGACGCGAACCTTTGCCGACGGCATTATCTCCTCGATCTTGCGCGCAAGGTAAAGACCGATATTTCCTCCACCGGCAATTACTATGCGCCCTGCCTCCGGGCGTTCCTTGCCGAAAATTGCCAGCGTGCGGCGCGCCTGTGTCCGCTCACAAACCACGTAAGCCAGATCACCATTCAGGATCTGGTCGGCTGATTTGGGCGCCAGCATGTCGCCGTTTCGCCAGATACCCACAACCGTCGCATTGAGGTCGGGAAAAAGTTCGCTCAACTGAGACAGCGGCGTATCAACCACCGGGCAATCATCATCGCAATCAATGGCGAGCATTGCCACTTCGTCATCCGCAAATGGAACGATATCTCGCGCACCCGGCAAGGCTATCCGGCGCAGGATCACTTCGCCAACCTCGATTTCAGGTGAGATAATAACGTCTATCGGCATGTGTTGACGCGCAAAAAGATTTTGCCAGTGCGGCCGACGGTAACTCTGTGCCCTGATGCGGGCAATTTTAGTGGGAACGTTGAACAGCGAATGCGCAACCTGGCACGCAACCATGTTCACTTCGTCATACAATGTGACGGCGATGATCATATCAGCCTGTTCTGCTCCCGCACGGTGCAGCATGTCGGGGTGCGATCCGTGTCCGTGGTAGCCGCGCACATCGAGTTTGTCCTGAATGTTCTGGACCAGTTCGGACGAACTGTCGATCACGGAGACATCATTGCCTTCCTTGGCAAGCCTCTCGGCGATGCCGTAGCCAACCTGACCCGCCCCGCAAATTATGATTTTCATATGTTACCCAACCCGCTTTCGTCAGCCTGCCCGTCACCGTCGGACACCTGGGCGCTGCTGCCCCCACCATCACTTCCATCCTTTTTCTTTTCAAAAAGGCCAAGCGATTTCAGTTTCCGGTGCAGCGCAGAGCGTTCCATACCAACGAATTCGGCAGTGCGCGAGATATTTCCACCAAATCGTCCCACTTGTGCAGCCAGATACTCACGCTCGAAACGCTCACGGGCATCCTTCAGGGGCAGCGAAAGCAGATGTTCATTGTCTTCACCGCCAATCGAGGGAAGCATTTCACCGATTTCATTGGGCAACATATCGGCAGTAATGACCTCCCCTTCGCCCACTCTTGAAAGGATCATCAGCCGTTCGATGTTGTTGCGCAACTGCCGTACGTTCCCCGGCCAGTCATGTGCCTGCAAGACCGCCATGGCATCATCACCCATGCGGCACTGGGGGATGCCGGACTGCCGCGAAATCTGCGCCATGAAGGCTTCAATCAATGCCGGGATATCCTCACGCCGTTCGGAAAGTCCGGGAACCGCGAGCGGCACCACGGCAAGTCTGTGAAACAGATCCTCGCGAAATTCGCCCTTGGCAATCAGGTCTTCAAGGTTACGGGCAGTCGATGACAGTACCCGAACATCCACCTTTACCCTGGTATTGCCATCAACGCGCTGGAACTGTTGCTCAACCAGCACCCGCAAAATCTTGTTTTGCGTATCACGCGGCATGTCGGCCACTTCGTCAATGTAAAGGGTTCCGCCATGCGCCTCCTCCAGGGCTCCGACCTTGCGTGCGGAACCATTCTGCGGCTCATTACCGAAAAGCTCCATTTCCATGCGGTCAGGCGTGATCTGTGCAGCGTTGAGAACGACAAAAGGTCCGGATGAACGATTGGACATTTTGTGAATGGTGCGGGCAACAAGTTCCTTGCCAGCTCCTGAGCCACCTATGATCATAATACGGCTGTTGGTCGGTCCGATGCGTTCAATGGTCTGGCGTAGCGAGGACATCGCATGGGAAGTACCGATGAGGTCGTGCATGTCGGCGCTTTTGTCCTGAAGTTCACGAACCTGTTTCTTAAGTTTTGATGTCTCTAGTGCGCGTTCGGCGACCAGAAGCAGCCGGTCCACCTTGAACGGCTTTTCGATATAATCATAAGCTCCATTCTTGATCGCCGAGACAGCAGTTTCAATATTGCCGTGACCGGAGATCACAACAACGGGCAGGTCGGCATGGGTTTCCTTGATCACTTCAAGCAGTTCAAGGCCGTCCAGCTTCGACCCCTGCAACCATATGTCCAGGAAAACCATTGAGGGTTTGCGATCCGAAATTGCAGCCAGTGCGCTGTCACTGTCACTGGCCATGCGGGTTCCGTGACCCTCATCCTCCAGAATGCCGGCAACCAGCTCCCGGATGTCTTTTTCGTCGTCAATAACCAGAATGTCGGAAGCCATCAGGACGCTGCCTCTCTTGTCGTTTTTTCATTGGTTGATGTTTCAGGGGATGAGGCCAAACGCCCGGTGACCACCTCCCCGGTTTCAAGTGTTTCATCAAATTCCGCCATTCCGGCATTGGGCAGGCGAAGGCGCATCATCGCACCATGTCCACCTTCCGCAACAGATGGTGCATCCATCAGTTCGATGGTCCCGCCATGATCCTCGAGAATTTTCCGAACGATGGCCAATCCCAGACCCGTCCCCTTTTGTCTCGTTGTCATATACGGTTCGAGAAGCTTCTGTCGGTCTTCTTCCGGCAGCCCTTTGCCGTTGTCTATGACATCCATCACAATCATCGCCTTGTCGTGCCAGACCTTGACTGAAACCTGGCCCTTTTCTTTTCTTTTCCCGTCTTCATTGGCAAATTGGGCCTCAATCGCTTCCACCGCGTTTTTGATCACATTGATCAGGGCTTGCGAAAGCAGGCGGTTGTCAAATTCGGCAATGTTCTGTTTCTCGGTAATAGCAAGTTCAAAATTGATGCCCGGATTGGCAACCTTCTGTGTAAACAGGGCCTCCTGAACGGTTTTCACAACATCATCCCTTGCCATTTCCGGTTTCGGCATGCGGGCAAAGGAAGAGAACTCATCCACCATGCGGCCAATGTCCCCGACCTGACGGACAATGGTATCGGTGCATTGGTCAAATACCTCTTTGTCTTCCGTGATATATTTGCTGTAGCGTTTGCGGATACGCTCAGCGGACAGTTGGATTGGCGTCAGCGGGTTCTTGATTTCATGGGCAATCCTGCGTGCAACATCCGACCATGCCGTACTCCTTTGGGCGACGACAAGGTCGGTAATGTCATCGATCGTGATAACGAAGGAATGATCCGAGGAAACGTCCCGCTCCTGTGTTACCTGCGCATTTAGCGTGCGGGACTGACCGTCGATCATCATTGTTACCTGCTCGCGGTACTCGGATTTGCCCGATTTGCGGGCATTTTCCAGAACGCCGCCAAGAGCCGGGAACAGGTCGTTGATATTGGTATCCGGATTCAGATTGGCGCCGAGGATCGAATGGGTTGTCGAGTTGGCGATGCGCACCTTCCCGTCTTTTTGGACGCCGATAACAGCAGCCGTCACGCCGGAAAGAACGGCCTCGGTGAACCGGGCGCGCCGGTCAATATCGGCATTGGCCTGCAACAACTGTGAACGCTGCTGCTTGAGTTGGGTCGTCATCGTGTTGAAGGTGTCGCCGAGATTCTTGAAATCGCCCTCTGTGTGTTTTGTCTCCACGTAAACATCCAGATTTCCCCCTGATATCGAATCGGCTGCTGTGATCAGGCGCCTGATCGGGCGCACGAAACGGTCGGCAACACTGATGCCCATCCAAATGGCAGCAAGGAGGATCATCAGCGCGACAGCGAGATACAACACTGCAAAGGTCAATTGAAACGAAAGCCGGCTTTGCTCGAGTTCATTATATTCGCTGGTGTTTTCCTCCATGAGCCGCAGGGACGCCAGAACATCCTCCCGCAGGGGGCGCACGGTATAAAGATAAGCATCGGGTATCACCCGCATTTTCACTACAGCACCAACCAGGTTGGTTCGCCCGCGGGGAATGAAAACCAATTCGCCGCTTTTGGCACCCTCCAGCGACTCTTTTGGCACATCAGGCAATTGTACTTCCTGATTGATCTTCGCAGTGATGATCGCACTGCCATCTTCGCGAAGCAGCTGGCTCATGATCATGCCTCTGCCCCGTGTCTGCAGGTTCATCAGGTCTTCAAAACTGGTGCGGTCAAGACTGTAGACCCTGCGGGCCCTGTCGAGTTCGCTCGCCATGGAGACGGTGCCGTTGACATGCACTCGGCTACTCTCGTCAACATAGGCTTGGGCAACGTTCACGGACCCTTGCACGATTTCCTTGGTTCTAAGTTCAAACCAGCGGTCCAGCCCCAGATCCAGGGTGACGCTCGCGACGATGGCAACAAGGATCGCAGGTACTGCCGCGACCAGCGCAAACAGGCCGACAATCCTGATATGGAGCCGCGCAGCCGCGCGCCCGTTCTTGCGCGATTCAAGAAGCCTGTAGACTTCCATCGAAATCAGGAGAACGAGAATGATTGCAAGAGCAGTATTTGCCAAAAGCGCCGAACGAACGATAAACGGATTGGGCTCCAGCGGTGTGAGGCCAAACAATATGAGAAACGTCAGCGTGCCAGTGAAAAAGAGGGCAAGTACGGTCGCAAAACCAAGTTTACGGGTCAGCCTGCTTCCATCGGCCCGCTTTGTTGCGCTACCCGCTTCAAGGTCGCGTGCGCGGTTTTTGCGGACGGCCCGAGAATGCCCCGCCTCATCGCCAATGCCGACACCTGCGCCAGAGCTGCTTCCTTGGCCTGTAGTGACGCTGACCGGTTCGCTCACCGAACACTCCGACTTCGAGTTGACGCTGGCCCTTGTTAAAGACAAATCACAAGCAATCGACCAGAATTGCTTGTTGCCTTAATGCAACGCCAATGTGGCAAAAATGAAACACAGCGTCAATCATGTTGAAGGCGCTATAATGCCGTCAATAAAGGGATTTTGAAATTCCGGGCTTACCGGTTGAACTGGATATCAAGATCCTTGATTTTTTTTCGTAGTGTATTCCTGTTCAGGCCGAGCAATTCCGCAGCCCGGATCTGGTTGCCTCTGGTATAGGCAAGGCTGGCCATAATCAGCGGGACCTCCATTTTCCGCAAAACCTCCTTGTAGAGGCCGGGAGGTGCGTTGCCATCGCTGTAGGATTTGAAATGCTGGCCAAGCCAGTTTTCAGTTGCCAGAGAAATATCGCTGACGCTGTCTCCCGTGCCATTGGGAAGATCCGTGAAATCTCCACTGGCAAGTTCCTGACGGACAATCTCCCCGGTAATGACATCCTGGGGATAAAGCGCAGCAAGGCGCAGTATCAGGTTTTCAAGTTCACGCACATTGCCTGGCCATGAATACCTGCGCATGGCTTCAATACCGCTCTGATCTATAGTCTTTTCGCCAAGGCCGTTTTTCACGTTCTGCGCGAGGAAGTGTTTTGCCAGGTCGGAAATATCCTCACTGCGCTCGCGCAATGGCGGAAGGCGCAGGGGAACAACATTGAGCCTGAAGAAAAGGTCCTCGCGGAACAGACCCTGACGGATGGAAATCCGCAGATCCTTGTTGGTTGCCGCCACAATCCGCACATCCGTCTTGATCGGCGTTCTGCCGCCAACTGTAGTGTATTCCCCCTGCTGCAAAACCCTCAAAAGACGGGTCTGCGCCTCCATCGGCATGTCCCCGATTTCGTCGAGAAACAGCGTCCCGCCTTCTGCCTGTTCAAACCGGCCGGATGAGCGGGTATGAGCGCCGGTAAAAGCTCCCTTTTCGTGGCCGAAACAGTTCACTTTCGATGAGATCGCGGGGAATAGCCGCCATGTTGATTGCCACGAACGGCCCGTTCTTGCGTTTGCCGTATTCATGCAGTGCTGTCGCAACCAGTTCCTTTCCGGTGCCGGATTCGCCACTGATCAGAAGCGTCAGATCGGTTTGCATGAGGCGGGCGAAGACCCGGTAAACATCCTGCATCGCGGCAGAGCGCCCAACCAGAGGCATGTCCTGAAAACGTTCATCCTTTTCCGGTTTGGCGGCGGCTTGTCCGACTTCAGACACAGCCCTTTCGGTAATCGATATCAGTTCCTGCAGGTCAAACGGTTTCGGCAGATATTCATAGGCCCCCTGCTCTGACGCTTTGATAGCCGTCATGAACGTGTTTTGCGCACTCATGACAATAATTGGAAGATCGGGCCGTGCGCGTTTCATTTTGGGCAGATAATCGAAAGCATCACCGTCAGGCATTATCACATCGGTTATCACAACATCCCCCTCACCGCCTGACACCCAGCGCCAGAGCGTCGCGAGATTTGAGGTGACCCGAACTTCAAACCCGGCCCGTGCCAGCGCCTGGTTCAAAACTGTGCGGATAGCGCCGTCATCATCGGCGACCAGTGCTATTCCCTTGCTCATACAATACCTTCTGCGATTACGGGGTCAGACTGATGGTGCTCTTCAATTGTTCGAAAGATCGGCAACAGGATTCGGAAACTGGTTCCGGTTTCATTGGAGTTCGCATTCGATCATGCCGCCATGGTCGCCAACGATCTTGGCCACCAGCGCCAGGCCCAGACCGGAGCCATTTGTCTTGGTGGTAATGAACGGTTCAAAAATCTGGGATTTGATATCTTCCGGAATGCCGCCGCCATTGTCCTTGACGACAAGTTCGATTGGCAGCGCAACGCGTTCTCCGGTTCCCGGAATGGACAAATGGATGCCCGGCCGGAAACCGGTGGAAAGCGTAACTTCCGGCTTTGTTCGATTGGCCGTGCTTTCAACCGCATTCTTGACCAGATTGAGAAACACCTGAACCAGTTGGTCCCGGTTGCCCATGACCGGCGGAAGCGAAGGATCATACAATTCCTGAAATCCACCTTGGCTCCAAAGCCGTTCTCGGCAATCCGTTTCACATGCTCAAGAACCGAATGAATGTTCACCGGTGCCTTTTCAAGCGGCCTTTCATCAGAGAAAACCTCCATCCGGTCGACAAGTTTGACAATACGGTCGGTCTCTTCCTTGATCAGGTTTGTCAGCGCCTTGTCTTCGGCATTGCCTGACATTTCCAGCAATTGCGCCGCGCCCCTGATGCCTGACAGCGGATTCTTGATTTCGTGGGCGAGCATTGAGGCAAGACCGGTGACCGAACGTGCGGCGTTACGGTGTGTCAGTTGCCGGTCGAGCTTTTCTGCAGCCGATTGCGGCAGGAAATGCAGGATGACACAGGGCATTGTTCCCCCTTCGCCCATCATTAGAGGAGAACCGAATACATCCACCATCCTGTTGCGCCCCAGACGCGGCGAGGAAATATCAATCTTGTATTCATTGATCGTTGAGTTTTCTGTCCGCACCTGATCGATCAGGGCCATCACCGGACTGCCGAAGGGAAGAAAATAATCCACCCCCTTCTTGCAAATGAAGCCGACCGAAGACTTGAAGAAAATCTCGGACGCCTGATTGGCATAAATGATATCATTGCTTGCATCGATAAGGATGACCGGATGCGTCATGGCATCCAGTACCAGTTCGGGAATACTGCCTGTCGCAGGCTTTTCAATTCCCTGCGTCATGCCGCTTCCTCTTCCCGTTCTGCGGTCGTGAACCGAGCAAATGACGAAGACTGATCATGGTAACGGCAGACTTCAGCCAGCCGATCGTAAACAAAGGCGGCGCTGTTAGATGTCATGATCTCTGCTTTGAAAGCCCTTTCAAGCGGCAGTCTCATCCGCTCAAACCACCAGCCAACATGTTTTCGTGCACATTTCACGCCAAGTGGCTCACCGTAAAATTCGATGATCTCCTGGTAATGATGACAAATATCATAAGACGGCGCAGAACCGTCTGCGTTAAAAGCCTCTGCGATTGCGCCCGGCAGGTCAGGTTTTCCATAGCTGGCCCTGCCAATCATTACGCCATCGGCTCCCGATGCCTCGAGCGCGGCAAAACTGGTTTCCGGATCGACGATATCACCGTTTATGATCAACGGGACATCAATCACATCGCGGACCGCACGCACCGCCTCCCAATCCGCTACCCCCTTGTAAAACTGCTGCCGTGTTCTGCCGTGAACGGTAATCAGTTTCACTCCGGCATCCACGGCTCTTCTGGCAAGGTCTGGCGCATTGATCGACTGTTCGTCCCAGCCAAGGCGCATCTTCAACGTGACCGGCACCCTGACCGCCCCTACTACCGCTTCGATCAGAGTGAGGGCATGATCAAGGTCGCGCATCAGCGCCGAACCGGAGAGCCCGTTAGTCACCTTGCGTGCAGGACATCCCATATTGATATCAATGACGTCAGCACCATTGGCCTCGGCAAGGTTTGCTGCATGGCTCATCCACTCTGCCTGCCTTCCGGCCAGTTGAATGACATGTACCGGGAGGCCTGCCGACTCGGCCTTCATCTCCATTTCGACGTGACCAGTCACCAGCGCCTCACTGGCGACCATCTCGGAAATCACCATACCGGCACCGCTGGCCCACGCCGCGCGGCGAAACGGCACATCGCTGACGCCGGACATTGGTGCAAGCAGGACGTTGTTTCTATAGGTCACATTGCCCACGACAATAGGTTTACCGGCCATTTCCGGCTCAAGTCCTTTGCCATTGGGTTTGCTTTTGGCTATTGAAGTCGGGGCACCGTCAAGCACTTACATTGCCTGTTTTTTGTTCAAATAATTATTTGCCCCTTTTCTAGTCATCCATGGCTGATCTGGCAATAGTTGAATTGTCGCAATTGTAGCCGTAAACCAATGCAGCAATTTCTTTTTTCGAACCATTGAGGTCCACTCCATGCCGTCCCCGCAAAAGATCGCCGCGATCATTCTTGCCGCCGGCCGCGGGCAGCGCATGGGGGACAGTGTCGATGGGCCGAAGCAATACCTGCCACTGGACAGCACAACTTCGGTTCTTGGCCGAACACTCAGTGTCTTTTTGGACAGTGACAAGGTTGATATGGTCCAGGTGGTCATTCATCCTGATGACGAGGCGTTATACAATACCGCTGTCAGTTCACATCCCAGGCTTTTGCCACCCGTATCCGGCGGCGTAACCCGACAGGAAAGCGCACGGGCCGGGCTCCTCGCCATCGAAGGACTGGGCGCCGATATAGTCCTTATCCATGATGCGGCCAGACCGTTTGCCTCAAGCGGGCTAGTCGGGCGTGTCATCGATGGATTGTCGGATGGATATTGCACACTTCCGGCCATGCCCGTATCCGATACGCTGAAGAAGGCTGTTGATACCCAACGCGGTCCGGTCGTCACCTCCACCCTACCAAGAGATGATCTCTATCTGGCGCAAACGCCGCAGGGTTTTTTCTATTCCGATATTCTGATCGCTCACAACCAGGCTTTTAGCGAAAGAAAGACCGGTTTCACGGATGATTGCGCTGTGGCAGAATGGTCTGGAAACAGGATACTGATCGTTGACGGCGAAGTGGATAACTTAAAGATTACAACTATTGATGATCTTAAAAAAGCTAAAGAATACAAAAAGATGGAAAAAGATTTTAAAGTTCCGGATATAAGAACTAGCATTGGATATGATGTGCATCGCCTCATACCGGGTGATGGTGTAATCCTGTGCGGCATCAAACTGGCTTCCGACAAGAAACTCGACGGGCATTCCGATGCGGATGTTGCCCTGCACGCGCTTACAGACGCCCTATTGGGTACCATTGCTGATGGTGATATCGGCAATCATTTTCCGCCGAGCGACGCGGTCTGGTCCGGGGCTGATTCAGACCGGTTTCTTGCCCATGCCTGTGCCCTGGTGCGCGAAAAGAATGGTGTGATTACCCATCTGGACGTGACGATCATCTGTGAAGAGCCTAAGGTCGGCCCACACCGTGATGCCATGCGGAAGAGCGTTGCAGATATTTGTGGCATCGATCAGGAGCGTGTATCGGTCAAGGCAACCACCCATGAACGGATAGGAACAATCGGGCGCGGCGAAGGCATAGCCGCAATGGCAACAGCAAGCGTGGTGATAATGGCATGATGATATCAGAAGAAATGACTGCAACTGCGGCATATGTGCTTGATGCCTTCCGGCAGAATGAGGCCAAAATCGTGACCGCTGAATCGTGCACCGGCGGACTGATTGCAGCCCTGCTGACGTCCATTGCCGGTTCATCCGATGTCTTTGACCGGGGTTTCGTAACCTATTCCAATGAGGCAAAAACCGAACAGATCGGCGTTCGCGCTGACCTCATCGAGGACTTTGGCGCTGTCTCTGCTGAAGTCGCCATGGCGATGGCCCAGGGCGCGCTGGAAAACTCGAATGCTACCGTGGCTGTTTCAGTGACCGGAATTGCAGGCCCGGGTGGTGGCAGCGCGGAAAAACCCGTCGGCTTGGTCTTTGTCGCGATAGCCGCTCCCGATGGCCTGTTTGTCGAGGAATTGAGTCTGGGAGACCAGTCCCGTGACGAAATCAGGTCGCAAACCGCCCTTGCAGCACTTGAAATGCTGGTCGCTTTTGGCCTTCCTGACGAAGAAAATGAAAAAATTGACCCGCCACTGAATTAGGCAAAACCTAACTTTTCCAAGGGTTTGCGCCATCTCGGTCTAATCGGAAACGTTACATTTTTGCAACGTGTGCCAAAATACACATCTTCGCCACAATCTTCATACTAGATTACTCTCACAGGCACCGAACCAATGCCTTCAATAAAAAAATTCAAATTGACCTGACCTCCAGTCCCCCCTTCCCCGCATCAGGTCAACAAAGAGCCCCGAAGCGCCCCCCAACGCTTCGGGGTCTTTTTTTGTCACAGCCCTTGGGTGCAAAAAGCTCAAGTGTTCCGCAAGGTAACGTGAAGGTCGACCTGTCGTCTTGGTGAATCAGGAAATTTGCCAATTCACGAAGTTTGGAATGTGTCGTCCATGCCGTAGATCTCGTCAGCACGCTTTTCGAACGCTTTGGTGAACCGCTGAAAGGCCGTTTCAAACATCGATCCCATGACAATACCAAGCATCCGGCTCTTGAATTCATAATCAATCCAGAAACTGACCTTCGATGCGTTATCCCCTACCGGAAGGAATTTCCAACGGTTGTCGAGATGCCTGAAAGGCCCGTCAAGGTACTGGACATTGATCGCCAGATTTGCCGGGTCCAGCAGAACCTGGCTGGTAAAGGTCTCCTTGATCGCCTTGTAGCCGACACTCATATCGGCAATGAGCATCGTCTTGTCACCTTTCTGGCGTGTCGAACGGATCGCCAGCGCCTCACAGAGCGGAACGAACTCGGGATAGCGCTCAACATCTGCAACAAGGTCAAACATGTTACCCGCCGAATGGCGAACGTCGTGCAGTTTCTCAAAATGCGGCAAGGGAAAGAAATCTCAATTCTTGAGTTGCGCGTCACGTGCGGCACGCAGCTTGGCAAAGTCTTCGCCGGCATGGTGCGATGAGCGCGTCAAAGGGGTCGAGGAAACCATCAGGAAACCCTTGGTATAGGCAATGGTTTCATAGGACTTGAACTCTTCTGGCGTTACGAACTTTATCACCTTGTGGTGTTTTCGTGTAGGCGCAAGGTATTGGCCTATCGTGATAAAGTCCACGTCAGCGCTTCGCAAATCATCCATCAACTGCAACACTTCATTGCGCTCCTCGCCCAGCCCAACCATGATTCCGGATTTTGTAAACATCGTAGGGTCGAGTTCCTTAACGCGCTGCAACAGGCGGATCGAATGAAAATAACGGGCACCGGGGCGCACTGTGAGATAGTTGGAGGGAACTGTCTCAAGATTGTGATTGAACACATCCGGCTTTGCCGCGACAACACTCTCAAGCGCACCTGGTTTTCGCAGAAAATCAGGCGTCAGGATTTCAATCGTCGTCTTGGGCGAGCGCTCCCTGATAGCCTTGATGGTTTCGACAAAGTGTTGCGCGCCGCCATCGTCCAGGTCATCGCGGTCGACCGAGGTAATCACCACATGTTCCAGGCCCAGCTTTTCAACCGCAAGGGCAACATTTTCAGGTTCTTGCGGATCAAGAGCCTCCGGCATACCGGTCCGCACATTGCAAAAGGCGCAGGCACGGGTGCAGGTATCGCCCATAATCATCATGGTTGCATGCTTTTTCGACCAGCATTCTCCAATATTGGGACATCCCGCTTCCTCACAAACCGTGACCAGATTGTTTTCCTTCACAATCTTGCGGGTTTCCTCATAAACAGGAGAACCCCCTGCCTTGACGCGAATCCAGGCAGGTTTTTTCTGCACTTCATGCTCGGGCCGCCTGGCTTTTTCGGGATGACGCGGGCGCTCGCTCTTCGTCGCGCCATTTTCGGGCGTAACCGTGTCTACAAGGGTAACCATATCTATTTCTTCCGTTTCGCAGTTGGTTTTTTCGATGCCGAACTGCCGGGCATCGTTTTGCGGTGCTTCTGTGTGTCAGGCATCGATTTGTCAGACGGGGGCGCTGATGGCGTTTCAGACGTGGCATGATAAATCGGCGGCAAATCACTGCCGCTTTCTTCCGGACGATCAGACGCCCTTCCCTGCTCCGGTGCATCCGCGCGCCAATCACGGTTCCCACGATTGTTTGTATCCCCGCGAACAACGCCGGTATGTTCACGCTTTCCGAAGAACCAGAGGATTGCTATCGCGCCAAGTGTTGCCACTACCAGATTGCCAAGGAAGCCGTACCATTGAAATCCAAGCAGTCCGGCAGCAGTGCCGCCTACAAACGATCCGGCAATTCCGACCAGAATATTGGTCAACACTCCATGATCACGGTTCATGGTCCGCTCGGCCATCCAGCCTGCCAGAAATCCGATTAGCAGCATGCCGAAAAAACCAACACCTGCCATGCCCATTATGCCGTACTCATGTCCCATAAATGCCTCTGCCTTTCCTGATCAAGCTTCGCCTTCAGACGCCGGATTTCGGTTTCCCGACCTTCGGTGATACCAGCCATGTAAGCAGTCCGGCCGGAATTCCAATGATCAGGCCGAACACCAGGCTCGATAGCGTCGCGGCTATTACACCATCAATCCCCTCTGCGCTTTCACCATTCGGCCCGAAAGGGATATGAACGGCCTGAGGATTGAGCAGATTGAGCGTGCCGACCAAAAGCCCCAGCATGCCCATGAAAAGGACAATCCAGACCAAGACTTTCAGCGGAAACGGCATCCGGAATCAGGCAATCATCCGTGCGATCAGCACAACGATAATCGCGCCAATGGCTGAGGTGATGATCTGGTTGACGATTACGCTGCCAGTGGAAATGTTGATTTTCAGCGCGCCGAAAAGAAATCCGCCAACGAAAGAGCCGATAACACCGATGATGACATAGTAAAGCAGACCGCCACCACCGACGACCACACTGGCCACAAGACCTGCAATGGCGCCAACTGCCAAAAATACCAGTAGTGATTTCAAGTCCATTTCAATTCCTCCTGAAAAACCGGGAACAGGTTCAAGCGTTCAATGCACGCCCATAAGCATCCAGAACACTCTCCTTCATCATTTCAGAAAGTGTCGGATGTGGGAAGACGGTATGCATCAGATCTTCCTCAGTGGTTTCAAGACCCATCGCAACGACGAAGCCCTGGATCAGTTCGGTAACTTCCGCCCCGACCATGTGCGCCCCGAGCAGTTCGCCCGTCGTCTTGTCAAAGATGGTCTTGATCATGCCATTGTCCTCGCCAAGGGCGATTGCCTTGCCGTTGGCTCCGAACATGAACCTGCCTACCCGGATGTCCCTGCCCGCTTCCTTCGCGGCTTTCTCTGTCAATCCAACCGAGGCAACCTGTGGATGGCAGTAGGTGCAACCCGGAATCCGGCCCTTGTCCATGGCATGAACGCCCGGCACACCAGCAATCTTCTCTACGCAGATAACGCCTTCATGTTCAGCCTTGTGCGCCAGCATTGGCGGACCGGCAACATCGCCGATAGCGTAAATCCCCTCGACATTTGTCTTGCCATAACCATCGATCACGACACAGCCCCGGTCTGTCTTGATCCCAAGGGTTTCCAGCCCCAGATTCTCGATATTACCCTGAACACCCACAGCCGAGATCAGCCGGTCGGCCTCAATCACCTGTGTCTTGCCATCCTTGGTTTCGACAGTCGCTTTTACCGAATTGGCAGCCTTGTCGACCTTGGTAACCTTGGCTTCGGTGATGATTTTCATTCCCTGTTTTTCCAGTGCCTTGCGGGCAATACCGGAAATTTCGGCATCCTCTACCGGCATGATGTTTGGCATCAGTTCAACAACAGTTACATCACAACCCATGGAATTGTAGAAAGAGGCGAATTCGATCCCGATCGCACCCGATCCCATCACCAGCAGCTTTTCAGGCATTTCGGTGGGGACCATGGCCTCGAAATAGGTCCAGATCAGCTTGCCGTCCGGCTCAATGCCCGGAAGCGCTCGCGGGCGCGCGCCGGTTGCCAGAATGATATGCTTGGCGTTGTATTCGCCTTCGCCCAACGTCCCTTTAGGTGCGGGATGCTGCGGTTGCATCGGTGGTTTCGTGATTTTGCCGACGCTGACCTTGCCCTTGCCTGCAAGTTTGGCCTCACCCCAAATGACATCAATCTTGTTCTTTTTCATCAGGAAGCCGACGCCGCCATTAAGCCGCGCAGAAACGCCGCGTGAGCGGTCAACAACCGCTTTCACATCGGCTTTCACTTCCCCCGAAATGGTTAGGCCATAGTTCTTGGCATGGTCGGCATAATGCTTGATCTCGGCCGATCGAAGCAGCGCCTTGGTTGGAATGCAGCCCCAGTTAAGGCAAATACCGCCAAGATGTTCGCGCTCGACAATTGCCGTTTTCAAACCCAATTGAGCAGCCCGGATCGCGGTTACATAACCCCCGGGACCCGAGCCGATGATGATAACGTCATATGAATTGGCCAATTGCCTGCTCCTTTGTTGTCACTGTGTGGAAGCAGGCAACCCGTTCAGGCCACCAGCATTCCGTATATCTCGTCTTTCAGGCGCAGGCGTTGCTTGCGCATTTCTTCCATGTGCAGATCGTCGGTTGGCTCGATATTGGTTTCTGCCCGGTGAACCGCCCGGTTGATCTCGTGGTAGTCGTCGAACAGCCTTTGAAAATGCGCATTCGATGTCTTCATCTCATGCATTTTCTCAACATGCTCAGGAAATTCTTCAGCAAGTTCATGGGGTGTATTGGACATGGATTCCTCCTTCTTGTCTGTCTCACCCACAAGCTAGCCTTTCATCCTCTTTTCTCCTTGATCAAGGTCAAACGATTGTCCGCGTCTTATAAATTTCAAACACTTCGCGTTAACAGCAACCAGTTCTGCGATGGTGATTCCTTTTCCCCAGGCACATAAGGCAAAGTGTGTCGAACCGTGAAGCGAAGCTTTTCATATACTTTCAAGGCACTTTCATTGCCGTCTTCAACTACAGGCGATACCTTTTTCAGCCCTGACTGCTGCCCTGTCTCAAGGCATCGATCCAGAAGTCTCGCAGCAATCGCTTTGCCGCGATGCTCCGGATAAACACCCAGGCTGTCGATAAACCAGTCCTCAACAGCCTCGCTAAACAAATCAAAAACCGGAGCAAAACCTGGAAAGTTCCTTTTAATGGCCTCCGTTTCCTCATCCGGCTCGGGCATTTCATACCCGGTAACGGCTCCCGCTATCCTTCCGTCCATTTCCGCGACCATGGCATTTGACCAACCGAAAGCCGATTGAGGATCGCTGAAGCGCTCACGGGCAAAAATCAGCGGATCATCGGCCAATCCCCGCTGCACCGCGTCCATCCAGAACGTCAACGACATGCCATGGCTGGACATATTGTCGATGATCAGTAATTCGGCAGCATCATTTATCGTTGCCTTACGAAGGGTGAGTGTGCCATTTGTCATTGGCGAGTTGTCAATTCTCCTTGTTCAGTTATTGGCCCCGACACCACAAACGCCAGGACAAAAGAAAGCGTCATGGATAACATTCTCAACGCAATCAATTTTGATGCGATTTTCGCCTTGCCACTGGTCATCAACGGACCGGGGCTAGCGATTGTTGCGCTACTTTCGGTAAGAGCGTTGCGCTGCCTTTTTTCCCTTCGTTTGATCACTTTGTTTTCGACACTGGTCTCGATTTTTGTCCTGCTTGTTTTGCTTTCTACGATGGGGCCGGTACTGGCCCTCTATCTGGAAGCGGGCGGCATGAACGCTGAAAAATCCTCATTTCACCATATCCCCGGCAATCTGTACCAGCGCCTCGCCTAACCTGATGGTGTTTTCCGCATCCAGATGAATACCATCAACCGGTGAGGTTTCAGCAACACCGGCCGCATCAAAAAAACCGCAACCCTGCTCCTCTGCAATCTGCCGGTAATACCCGGCAAGCTGCCGCGACTGCTCGATCCCGCCTTCAAACATGTCACCGAAAAACCGGTCATCCGTTTCACAAAGCGGTGGCGGCGAAACAACCAGCACTTGTGCAGGCATGAACCCGGGGCCTCCGACATGGTTCTGAACAATGCTGACCAGTCTGCGCATACCTTGCATTGCAGCAATCGCGGTTCCTGCAATATGAGGTTTCATGTCGTTTGAACCGAGCAGCAGGATCACCAGATCAAGCGGTGTGTGGCTGTATAAAACCGTGGGCAGCGTTCGGACTCCATTGCGGTCGCAATCCGCCAGATATTCGTCATAACCGGTGGTCCGACCGCGCAAACCGTCGGTAACGACTTCAACCTTTGAACCCAGACCCTCCGCCATCACATTTGGCCACCGGGCCACCTGTGGGTGACGGTCCGGCCTGCCGGGTACCGTTCCCCAAGTCAGTGAATCGCCGTAACACAGGATGGATCGGGTCAAAGCCATTGGCCTTACACCAGCATGCTCATTGGATTTTCGATATACCGCTTGAAAGCGCCGATAAGTTCGGCGCCCAGAGCACCGTCAACAGCCCGGTGATCGGTCGAAAGCGTCACCGTCATCGCCGTGACAACCTGCAACCGAACCGTCCTTGACCACAGCACGCTGCTCACCAGCCCCAACAGCCAGAATAGTCGCATGGGGCGGATTGACGACTGCGGAGAAGTTCTTCACGCCCATCATGCCCATATTCGAGACGGCGGTCGTGCCGCCCTGGTACTCCTCGGGCTTCAGCTTGCGTTCCTTGGCGCGCTTGCCGAATCCTTCATCTCGTTGGAAATGGTGGACAGGGTTTTTTCCTCGGCCCTGCGGATGATCGGCGTGATCAGGCCGCCCGGTATCGAGACGGCAACACCGACATCGGAATGCTTGTGCATCACCATGTTCTCGTCGGTCCAGGAAACATTGGCATCCGGCACATCGCGCAGCGCCAGTGCCAGCGCCTTGATCACCATGTCATTGACGGACAGCTTGTAGGCCGGCTTGTCGTCCTTGACAGGTGCGGATTTGTTGAGCTGAGAGCGAAGCGCCAGCAGAGCGTCGAGTTCGCAATCGACGGAGACGTAGAAATGCGGAATGGTCTGCTTGGATTCGGTCAGGCGCTTGGCAATGGTCTTGCGCATGCCGTCATGCTTGACGAATTCGTAGGAGCCTTCCTCGAAGAGCTTGAGCACCGCATCGTCCGACATGCCCGACGGAGCTGCCGCTTTCAGCGCTGCACGCCGCAGGCGTTGCAGCAGCCGGCAGTCTTGCCGCCTGCCTTGCCTGTTCCGCTTGCAATGGCAGCTTCGACATCCCGCTTGACCACGCGACCCTTCGGACCGGAGCCGTCAATGGCGCCAATATCGATACCCGCATCCTTCGCGATCCGGCGTGCAAGCGGCGAGGCAGAAGACGCGCTCACCGCCCGTTGCACCGGCGCCGGGCCGGCCTCGGGTGTTTCGGGAGCCTTGTCCGTTATCGGCGTTCGGCGGACCGGCTTCTTCCGCCTTGGCTTCGGCAGGCGCGGCAACGGGTGCCGGCAGCGCTTCTCCACCCCTTGGCGGCCTCTGCAACATCCTCGCCCTCTTCGGCCAGAATGGCGATCACAGCATTGACCTTCACGCGCTTCCGTGCCACCGGGAACAACGATCTTTGCAATCACGCCCTCGTCAACGGCTTCGACTTCCATTGTCGCCTTGTCGGTCTCGATCTCGGCGATCACATCGCCGGCGGAAACGCTGTCGCCTTCCTTGACCAGCCATTTGGCAAGATTGCCCTCTTCCATGGTTGGCGAAAGTGCAGGCATTGTGATGTTGATCGGCATGTTGGGTTCTCCCCTTTTCCTCTTCCGGTCCTACCGGAGTTCCTCGGAAGGCTTAGCTTCATGACCGGCATTAAACTTGCCGTCATTAAGGAGCCTGTCCCTTGTCACCAACACCCGGCCGTCATCAGCCGGGAGAATTTCCGCCAGCCGTGTCAGGCGCTTTGCCTCGTCCACGGCCCTCAATATTGCCTCTTCGGGATCAAGCTCCCGGTTGTACAAGGCTTCCAGAGCATCCTTGGTCACCGCCAGAACAATCTTTCGGCCATCCATTAAAACCGCTTCGGACATCCGGTCATAACGCACGGTCTTGATGTCGAGACGCTGGAGCACGCCGGTTGCTCCTAGCTATAACTCACTACCTTCACGGCATCGACAACCTCTTCAACCGTTGGCAGTGCGAGTTTTTCAAGGTTCGACGCGTATGGCATCGGCACATCCTTGCCGCAGATCGTCACGACAGGTGCATCGAGATAGTCAAATGCGCGCTGGACAATCTGCGAAGCGATATGATCGCCTACGGAAGATTGAGGGAAGCCCTCTTCAACTGTCACCAGCCGGCCGGTTTTCTTCACAGAGGCAATCACCGTATCCATGTCGAGCGGGCGCAGGGTGCGAAGATCGATGATCTCCACATCAATGCCCTCTTCGGCCAGCTTGTCAGCTGCTTTCACGGCATAGGTCATGCCGATACCGAAGGAAACAATCGTCGCGTCTTTGCCTTTTTTGTGGATGCGGGCCTTGCCGATCGGCAATACGAGATCATCGACTTTCGGCACGTCGAAAGACTGGCCATAGAGAATCTCGTTTTCAAGAAACACGACCGGGTTAGGGTCGCGGATTGCGGCCTTCAGCAGGCCTTTGGCGTCGGCTGCCGTATACGGCATGATCACCTTGAGACCTGGAATATGGCTGTACCATGCAGCGTAACACTGGGAGTGCTGGGCGGCAACGCGGGCCGCAGCGCCGTTCGGTCCGCGGAACACCATGGGCGCGCCCATCTGCCCACCGGACATGTAGAGCGTCTTGGCGGCGGAGTTGATGATCTGGTCAATCGCCTGCATGGCGAAGTTGAAGGTCATGAACTCGACAATCGGCTTGAGGCCGGTCATCGCCGCACCGACGCCAATACCGGCAAAACCGTGCTCGGTAATCGGGGTGTCAATCACGCGCTTGGGACCGAATTCTTCCAAGAGGTTCTGAGTGATCTTGTAGGCGCCCTGATATTCGGCAACCTCCTCACCCATGATGAACACGTCCTTGTCGGCGCGCATTTCCTCGGCCATTGCCGAATTGAGAGCCTCGCGGACCGTCATCGATACCATTTCCGTGCCTTCGGGAATATCAGGATCGGAAGCGACTTCAACCGCAATTGGCTGGGCAGGAACCGCAGCAGAAGCTGTCGCACTGGCGGGTTCGCTGGCAGCGGGCGCATCAGCCTCGGTTGCAGGAGCCGTTGCCCCGCCGCCGGAAGCTGCCTCGCTGACATCCTCGCCCTCTTCAGCCAATATCGCGATCAGTTCGTTGACCTTGACATTTTCAGTGCCCGCTTGAACAACGATTTTGGCGATTGTGCCTTCATCAACGGCCTCGACTTCCATCGTTGCCTTGTCGGTTTCGATCTCCGCGATCACGTCACCGGCGGCAACCTTGTCGCCCTCCTTGACGAGCCATTTGGCGAGATTGCCCTCTTCCATTGTTGGAGAAAGCGCTGGCATGAGAATTTGTACTGGCATTGCTCTTCCCCCTTAAAGCGTTATGTCGGTGTAAAGCTCGGACGCATCCGGCTGCGGATCGTTCATGGCAAAATCGGCAGCCTCGGCAACAATCGCCCGAATTTCCTTGTCGATTGCCTTGAGATCATCCTCGGAAGCCTGCTTGGCCTCAATCAGCCGCTGCTTTACCTGCTCGATCGGATCGCTCTCCGCGCGCATCTTCTGGACTTCATCCTTTGAGCGGTATTTTGCCGGATCGGACATGGAATGCCCGCGATAGCGATAGGTCTGCATTTCCAGGATGATCGGCCCCTGCCCGGACCGGCAATAGGCCGTGGCAAGATCGGCAGCAGCCTTTACGGCACGCACATCCATTCCGTCCACCTGCATACCGGGAATGTTGAAAGAGGCACCGCGCTGGGAAAAATCCATCATCGCCGATGAACGGTGCACCGCTGTACCCATCGCGTAACGATTGTTCTCAATCACGTAAATGACCGGCAGCTTCCACAGCGAGGCCATGTTGAAGCTCTCATAGACCTGGCCCTGGTTGGAAGCGCCATCGCCAAAATAGGCCAGTGCAACATTGTCATTTTCGCGGTACCAGTTGGCAAAGGCCAAGCCCGTGCCGAGTGACACCTGCGCGCCAACGATGCCGTGGCCGCCATAAAAATGTTTTTCCTTGGAGAACATGTGCATTGAACCGCCCTTGCCCTTGGACAATCCGCCTTTGCGGCCGGTCAATTCTGCCATAACCCCGTTCGGGTCCATGCCACAGGCGAGCATGTGGCCGTGATCACGGTATCCGGTAATGTTCTGGTCGCCCTCGATGGCCGCCATCTGCATGCCCACAACAACTGCTTCCTGACCGATGTACAAGTGGCAGAAACCGCCAATATGACCCATTCCGTATAACTGGCCAGCCTTTTCCTCGAACCGGCGGATCAGAAGCATCTCGCGGTAAGCCGCAAGTTCCTCGTCCCTGGTTAGTTTGGCGGGCTTTGGCGCAACCATCTTGGTCGGCGCATCCTTGGTGGTAGGGGTTTGTTTCAGGCGCGGGGCTTTTGCCGCACCAGCCGATTTGGCTGCCATATTGCTCTCCCAGTAGCGTCCCGGCCCTCCCCTGCACGGGAAGTCCCGTAGGGTGAAGTCCGCTGGATCATTAAACCGCTCCCATTTGCACTTGTCTGGCGCCATTCGGGAGGAAGGCCGATAAACCATTTTGTGTGAAACAGTGTAGCGCATTACCAAAATCCTGCAATGCGCAATTTTGCATGGCTGAACGGCAGCTAACCGATTAATATTACGATATTTTATTAATATTAACAGAAAACAAGTTAATTGATGCTGGGAAGGACATTACCCACCCGTTTTCAAATAGTCGTCATGAAGGACAACAATCTCGTTCGGGCCGATGAGTCCAAGATTGCGCCGAACCGCTTCGTCCAGCGCATCCTTTTCCAGGGTTCCGTTCGTCAGTTGTGCAACCTTTTTCTCAAGCAGCTTACGCTTTTCACGGATTTCGGCAAGGTCTTCGCGCAGCTGATCGGCCTTGGCGCTCATTTCAGCCTTGGTATGAATATTATAGCGCCCGGTTTGGGCATGATAGGCAAAATACCCAAGCAGGGTTAGGCAAAGACAGGGGATGATCAGCCCGGTCACAGGGCTCTGGCGCTTTTGGCGAGTGGACAATTTTACAATTCCCGAAATACGCAGGGATACACACTGGATTACATAACTTCCGTAAAATTAGAGCAACACGCTTAAGGAAGGGTTTATAATGTTTGCTGTCAAAATTTCCTGTTACGTGCTGCCTTTACAACCTGACAATCTTTGCGTGCGATCCTGTCTGGCAAACTTGTTGCAGGGGAGCGTGTGGGCGTGTCTTTGGGCGGAATTTTCAAAATTGATGGAATTCGTTGCGTCTGGCGAAATATCGCCGGGCAAGGCATTGGTTGGTGCCGGCATCTTGTCGGGCAGTTGGCTTGGCGAAGGTGTAAACCAGAGCCGGTTACGGCCTTGCATAATAGCAGCACACCAGTCTACGGCCCTCACAATCTCCCCTGAAAGGGCGCGGTATGAAACTTTCGCGTAAACAGGGCTGCCTTCTGGCGCTAGTGGCTGTGCCTCTGGTGCTTTGGGCGGTTTATCGCCTGATTTATCCTTCTTATACATGGCACCAGAAAATCACGGTAACTGTCGAAACGCCCTCGGGTGAAGTATCAGGATCGAGCATCGCGGAAGTTTCATGGTGGGGTACGCCCAAAATCCTGCCCGACGCAACACCGCGCCACAACGCTATGAAAGCGGAAGCGACGGTAGTGGAATTACCGAACGGACAGCATCTTTTTGCTTTGATTAAAACCTCGCATCTGATTGCCAGGGCAGTGATCTTTGATCCACTCGAATCCATCTCCAACAATCATGATCCGTATTTGTATCCGGCCAGCCGTATGAAAAGTTTCAGAGGTAAGGTCTACGCAATCAAGCCCAAAAACTACCCCCTCATGGTCACCTTTGACGACATTAACGACCCTGCCAGCGTGAAGTGGGTGGACCCGGATGATCTGGATGCGGCGTTTGGCTGCCCTCCCTCCGTGGCAGGGCAAGCAGAGCAAAGCGATGCAGCCAGCCCGTGAACGGACGGTCGCCCGGACGGGCGAGCGGAAAACTGACCAATGCTACTCCCTCAAATCCGTCACCTTGGAAATCACCAGTGAACCCGTGACCGAAGGCAAGGTGGAATACGTGCTGGGAAATGAGTTTTTCAGAGAATTTGCCAAGCGGTTCAAAGCTGGCCTCAACTCAGGCGACTTCGATAATACGAAACTGTTTTATCAACTTTCGCGAAATTCCTTCATAGAGGACTAGCACAATGCCTATCTCACAAGATCTCTTTCTCGCAATCCTTTCCATGGATGCCTACAATCGTGGCTACGGAGCCGGAGTTTCTGACGGCGGAACGGGTGATACAGATGGGTTGGGGGAGACCGGTTCAATTGGCGGTGCAGTAATCGACCGAACATCTGCAGTGTTAGTTGATGAGAATGGTGAGCGGCTGGATATTGACGCAGGTTTCTACGCGGTGGCGTATGAGCGGAATGGCGAGATCGTGATTTCATACCGAGGGACGGACGCATCCGTCCATTAGGCCCGACGGCATACGGTATTCAATGTATAATGCCCGGAAAGCCTCGAACGCCCCCTACCCACGCAAAATGCTTCTTCCGGCATATTTCGCCTGAGAGCCCAGTTCCTCTTCGATGCGGATCAACTGGTTGTATTTCGCGAGTCTGTCCGAACGGGCAGAGCGACCCGGTCTTGATCTGTCCGGCGTTGGTGGCGACGGCAAGATCGGCAATCGTGGCATCCTCGGTTTCGCCGGAGCGATGCGAAATAACGGCTGTATAGGCGGCGTGCTGGGCCATGTTGACTGCTTCCAACGTCTCCGAAAGCGAACCGATCTGATTTACCTTCACGAGAATTGAGTTGGCGATACCTTGCTCAATGCCGCGGGAAGGACGCTTGGTGTTGGTGACGAACAGGTCGTCGCCGACCAACTGGCAGCGGTCACCGATTACCTCGGTCAGCGTCTTCCAGCCTTCCCAGTCATCTTCGTCCATGCCGTCCTCGATCGACACAATCGGGAAGCGGTTAACAAGATCTTCGAGGTAGCTTAACCATACCGGCGCTATCCAGCTGCCTACTCTCGCCAGCCAGGTTGTACTTGCCGTCCGTGTAGAATTCCGTGGCGGCGCAGTCGAGGGCCAGCACGATGTCATCGCCAGGTTTATAGCCCGCAGCTTCGATGGCCTTCATAACGAAGTCAAGCGCTTCATCGGCGGAACTCAGCCCCGGCGCGAAGCCGCCCTCGTCGCCAACGTTGGTGTTGTGTGAGGCCTCTTTCAGCGACTTCTTTAAGGTATGGAAAACCTCAGCACCCATGCGGATGGCATCGGCGCAGGTCTCGCCGACACAGGCATAATCATGAATTCCTGGATATCGATCGGGTTGTCGGCGTGGGCGCCGCCGTTGACGATATTCATGAGGGGAACCGGAAGTACATGCGCGCCGGTGCCACCAAGATAGCGGAACAGTGGCAGGCCCGATGTCTCGGCGGCGGCTTTAGCCACAGCCAACGAAACGCCGAGGATGGCATTGGCGCCAAGTCGTGCCTTGTTGGGGGTGCCGTCCAAAGCGATCAGGGTCGCATCGAGGCCGCGTTGATCTTCGGCGTCCATTCCAACGAGGGCATCGTAAATCTCGCCGTTGACACCATCGACCGCCTTTTCGACGCCCTTGCCCGAATAGCGGTTAGGGTCGCCATCGCGCAGTTCCACGGCCTCGTGAGCTCCCGTGGACGCACCGGAAGGTACAGCAGCGCGACCGAGAGAGCCGTCTTCCAGAATGACATCGACCTCGACGGTTGGATTGCCGCGGCTGTCGAGAATTTCGCGGGCGGTAAGATCAATAATGGCTGGCATGGGGTTCTCCGAGAGGTTTGCTTGGTTGGACTGGCAACGTAAACAGCACGAATTCGCAGTTGCGATACATGAAGTCTGCTTCTGTTGCAATTTGGCAGAGCCGCCAAGGCGTGAAAATCTGCCTCAATCTCCACAAAAGCTTCCCTTTATTGCCACATTTCAGTCCTCGCTTGTTCAAATTTCAAGGTTACCAAAACGTTAACCCGAAGGAGCTCGCTGGCTTTGATGGGATATGAACAGGGGCAGAAGCAAGAGAAAGTGGATCAACAGCATGAAAACGGCATCTAGAAAAACCAGCACCAAAAACGACGCCAGCCTCTTCGAGGCCTTCAGGGGATTGAAAATCCCGGCCGCTATTCTTATCAGTGCGATTTCCGTGTTCTGGACCCTTCCGGCCAATGCCCAGTCGTTTTCCTGCGCCAGCGCAGAACGTCCGGCAGAGTTTGCCATCTGCAATTCTGAAGACCTGCTCACCATGGACGAAAGGCTCGGTTCGGCCTTTTCAGCCGTCTATGTGAATGCCTCCACAACCCCGCAGCGCCAGGCTGTTGTCAAGGAACACGAACAGTGGCTCCAAAAACGCAATGCCTGCGGCAATGACACAACCTGCCTTGACCTGCGTTACAAGGAACGCCTGAACAATCTCCAGTCAAGCGCATCCTGATCGCCCCAATCGAGGCGAGGAATAAGACCAAGACCATTGACGAGCATTATCAGGACAGCAGACGGTTCTCGAAACTGTCCTGGCTCTTTATCGCGCTGGTGTTTGCAGGTACGATCTGTTTCCTGCTTTTCAACCTCATTGGTTCCACAGTGGATGAGAACGGCATGTTGCGGGAGCCATTTTTCCTGCTTCCGTTCGGCTATCTTCTTGTAGCGGCAGGGATGATTGGCCTGGCAATTCGCCTGACAATCAGACTGTTTCGCCATTCCAGAGGCAACGACTGAAATCCGGCCTCAGCGCTTGATGATCGCGTCAATTTCCATCAACTGCTCAAGAAGGCCGCGCATTTCCGACAGCCGCATCATGTTCGGCCCGTCAGATGACGTTGTGTTTTCTGGATCATCATGGGTCTCGATAAAGACGCCCGCAATACCCACTGCCACGGCGGCCCTTGAAAGATAGGGAACCATTGTCCGGTCACCGCCAGATGAACCGCCCTGCCCACCTGGGCTTTGGACGGAATGGGTGGCGTCGAAAATGACCGGCGCACCGGTTTCCCTCGCCATGATCGGCAATGCGCGCATATCCGAAACAAGGGTATTATAGCCAAAACTCGCACCACGTTCGGTAACCAGCACATTGGCATTGCCGCTGTCGGTAACCTTCCTGACGACGTTCTGCATGTCCCATGGCGCGAGGAACTGCCCTTTCTTCACATTGATGATTGCGCCAGTCTCGGCGGCGGCTACGAGCAAATCCGTCTGACGGCAAAGAAAGGCGGGGATTTGCAGAATATCGACATGGCTGGCAACCACGCTGCATTGCTCAGCGGTATGAACATCCGTCAGAATGGTGACGCCCAATTCCCTGCGCAGATCATCAAAAACCGGCATTGACTCTTCAAGCCCGACACCGCGGGTTGCACCGATACTGGTGCGGTTTGCCTTGTCATAACTGGATTTATAGACAAATCCGATGCCGAGTTCGCTTGTCAGTTCCTTGAGTGCTCCCGCCATGTCAAAGGCATGCTGGCGCGATTTAAGCTGGCAGGGTCCGGCAATCAGGGAAAGCGGGCCGGCATTGTCAAAAACGGCATTTCCCACGCTCACGCGTGCATTGGCTTTGGACATGGTTACTCCGCCTGTTCAAACGCGATTGTACAGCCCTGACCCGGGGCATGATCAACCACCAGGCGCTGGGCATATTTGTGAGCCTTGATCTTGTTCTTTTTCAACAGCTCTGCCGTTGCCTTGAGATCCGAAACAGCAACGCTGAATGCCCGCAGACGCAGGCCACGCCCGTGACAGCCGGTTTTGATGCCGTACCAGGCGGCAAGGCCATTTGCATCGAAGGCGCCTATGTTGGCATTGCCGGCCTTTAATTCAATTCCAAAGGAATGAGCGTTGACGTCCCGCTGGTTCATCACTTCCTGCAGGAAATACTGGAAATCCGAAGGGTTGGGTTCGCCCATGGCTATTTCCGCAATTGCAATCGCTCCATTTGCATGTTTTTCAAGCGCGCTTCGGTCAGTCTTCGGCGGGTTGATCCGCTCGCAGGTAAACAGGAAACTGTCGGGTGAGCGCAGGTCAGCGGCATAGGACAATTTGAAGGTTGCAACGCTTTCCTTGCCCTTTGAATTGGTGAAAACGCGGGAAAATTTCAGCTGTTTTCCGCCCGAAATCCCTAGCTTCTTGAAACGTTTGTGATCGTCATCGGCATCATTGCTTGCAAATGCAATGGCGGAAAAACCTTCATCGCCCCGTCTGAACCGGAATGCCTGGTCCCGTGCGACAAATACATTCCCCTTGATTGCCGCTGCTTCACAATCCTCGCGCTGGGCTATGGCAAGCGGTTCGAGATAAGTGCCATTCCTGAAATAGACGCAGGCATTTTCAGTGCCGAAGGGATGGCGGGCATCGGGAGCGATCGTGAAACCCAAGTCGCTCAATCGCTTTCGGGATGTTTCAAGATCACAAACCGGGAGGACCAGATGATCTACGTTTCGCGGGGTTCGGGGTGATACAGACATTCGCCAACTCAAGAATAATCGCTGTTAAATGCGGTTTGCCCGATTGCCGGGCGATTGGCAAGGCGCAGGTGAAAATTGGCAAGGGAATTAGTCAATCAGCAACTGTGCCAGCTTGCCATGATCGCTTAAGAAGACGGGCGCGGCGTCGGGATCGCCACGAGCTTTCCACCCTCAGTCCTGAAGCGGGTATCGAGTTCGGAATTTTCTTCCGCCAGTGACGGTAGTGGTTTTTCAACAAGCAGTTCAAAGGGATCAGGACCACTCGCGCCCCCAAGCGAGACGGCGATGACATCTGCCTTGGCGGCATCAGCCGAATAGACCGCCGCTTCCCGCTCTTCCAGTGATAGCGGGTTAACAGGTTGTTTGACCGCAAAATACTCAATTGCCGGGTCTGCGAAAAGAAACTCCGTTTCTCTTTGCGGTTTCTTCTTCCCGCAAACCTGGGGGCGAATGTCAATCGGAGGGCGAATGCTATGTGACGGGCGCATTTCATCGATGTGCAGGGTAACCCGGTCACCGGATGACATCGCCCGTTTTAAGTACTCAGCTGTTCGCAAATTGCGTATTCGCCCGCTTTGCTCCCCCATCACAATCGAGACGATGATATCCTCCCCGGCTTTGGCCGCGGTTGCGATGCTAACGCCGCCTGCGCAAATGAAGCCGGTCTTCAGGCCAATCGTCCCTGGAAACTTGCCAATCAATGCATTGTGGTTGTTCAATACGCGCTTGCCGATCTTGATTGCCGATATGGCAAACATGTCGCGGTATTGCGGAAAATCACGCAATATCCGGCGGGACAGCATGCCCAGATCATGGGCGCTGGAATAATGGGCAACATCATGCAGGCCGTGCGAATTAACGAAATGCGAGTTTTCCATGCCAATTTCGGCTGCATAGCGGTTCATCAGCCTTGAAAAGCCCGCTACGTCTCCGCCGACAGATTCAGCAATTGCGGTGGCGACATCATTGGCAGATTTGACAAGGATTATTCTGAGAGCGCTCTCGACTGTCAGAATGGTTCCGGCCGGAAATCCCATTTTTGATGGCGGTTCCCTTCTGGCATTTTCAGATATACGGACCGGGGATTTCATGGAAATCCTTCCGCGCTCGATTTCCCGAAAGACCGTGTAGGCGGTCATCATCTTCGTCAGGGAAGCGGGATACCAGCGGTCAAAAGCATTGTGTTGGGAATAAACCTGACCACTCGTAACGTTGAAGGTGAGATGCGGGCCTTCAACATAATCATCAGCCCTCCCCGGCAGGACAGCCAGTAAAAGCAATAGTAGTGCTAGGGCACCAAGCGGAGGGGTCGTGGGGATCAAACGCATTTGTGGCGGTATAAATTGTGTTGTTCACCTGCCCCCGCCTTCAAACTACCGAAATCTACGACACTTTCAAGGCGCGGGCCAATGAATTCTCAAAAACCGATTGTGGCAAAGCACGCCTAGACCAACCGGCTTTGCTCCATTGCAGCTTCGATGAAACTGGCAAAAAGCGGGTGTGGCTCAAACGGGCGAGATTTCAACTCCGGATGATACTGAACGCCGATAAACCACGGGTGATCGGTGTATTCGATGGTTTCCGGTAACAGCCCGTCCGGTGACATGCCGGAAAACACGAGCCCGGCCGCTTCCAGCCTGTCCTTGTAGTCAATGTTGACTTCAAAGCGGTGGCGGTGACGCTCGGAAACTTCCGTGGCACCATAAATTTCGGCTATGTGCGTTCCCGCCTTGAGGGGATGGGGATAGGCGCCAAGCCGCATGGTACCGCCAAGATCACCTGCCGCTTCACGCTTTTCAAGCTGATTGCCCTTCAGCCATTCCGTCATCAGGCCAACAACATGTTCCCCGTCTTCACCAAATTCAGAAGAGGTTGCATTCTTGATGCCTGCCAGGTTTCGGGCTGCTTCCAGACAGGCCATCTGCATGCCGAAACAGATGCCGAAATAGGGAATCTTTTTCTCCCGCGCATATTTTGCTGCGAGGATCTTTCCCTCTGCACCACGTTCCCCGAAACCGCCTGGAACAAGGATTCCGTGAACCTTCTCAAGATAGGCAGCCGGATCGTTCTTTTCGAAAATCTCTGATTCGATCCATTCGAAGTTCACCTTAACCCGGTTTGCCATTCCGCCGTGATGAAGGGCTTCCATCAGGGATTTGTAGGCATCCAGAAGCCCGGTATATTTTCCGACAATCGCAATCGTGACCTGGCCCTCGGGATTGTGAACCCTGTCGCAAACCTCTTCCCAGCGTTGCATTTGCGGCTTGGGTGCCGGTTCAATTCCAAACGCCGCCAGAACTTCTTCATCAAGGCCTTCCTGATGATAGGTCATCGGAATATCGTAGATGTTTTTCACATCAAGCGCCTGAATAACGGCCGAAGGGCGCACATTGCAGAAAAGCGAAAGCTTGCGCCGTTCGTCCACCGGAATTTCACGGTCGGCACGCACAAGAAGTATATCAGGAGCTATACCGATCGAACGAAGTTCCTTGACCGAATGTTGCGTAGGTTTGGTTTTCAGTTCACCAGCCGCCGCGATCCACGGCATTAGCGTTAGATGAACGTAAACCGCATTGTTGCGCGGCAGATCATTGCCAAGCTGGCGGATGGCTTCGAAAAACGGAAGTGCCTCAATGTCGCCAACCGTTCCGCCAATTTCACATAGAACAAAATCGTAGTCATCATTGCCATCCAGAACGAATTCCTTGATGGCATTGGTAACATGGGGAATGACCTGAACCGTTGCACCAAGATAGTCGCCACGGCGCTCTTTCTCGATAATTGTCTGGTAGATCCGCCCGGTGGTGATGTTGTCCCTGCCGTTGGCAGAGCGCCCGGTAAATCGTTCATAATGGCCAAGATCGAGATCGGTCTCCGCCCCGTCATCGGTAACGAAAACCTCGCCATGTTGATAAGGGCTCATCGTGCCCGGATCGACATTAAGATAAGGATCGAGTTTCTTTATCCGCACGCGGTAACCACGTGCCTGAAGAAGGGCTCCAAGAGCCGCTGCAGCTATGCCTTTTCCGAGGGAAGAAACCACACCGCCTGTTATGAATACATATCGCGCCATGGGGATTAAGCCCTAATCGCATTTTCGGGATTCGCAAATGATAAATCGCAATCCCGCAAGATTGTTTTCTCTTTTGCACAAAAAAAAGCCCGCAAATCTGCTGCGGGCAATTTTTTCATGAAATTTTCTGTTTCTACTGGTCTGTAGGAACCTGGGGTGTGGTATTTTCGGGCTGTTTTTCAGTTTCCGGAGTGATCGCATCAAGAATATTGCCACCATCCTGCGTTGTTACCGGAACCTGATCGATTACGCTCTCGCCTTCCTGCACCTTGGCGTAAATGCCAAGGCCAATGGAGGTGATGAAAAAAGCGGTTGCCAAAATTGCCGTCGTACGGGTCAGCGCGTTTGCGGCACCGCGTGCAGACATGAAGCCGCCACCGCCGCCTCCACCGCCACCCATGCCAAGCGCTCCGCCCTCGGAACGCTGAAGCAAAACAACAATGACAAGGGCAACTACCACCATCAGGTGGATGACAATTAGTACGGTTTCCATGGGTGGATCCTGAAATTTCTGTTTTGCAGCCGAAAATGACCTGAATGCCAATCCGTCGTCACGAATTCTTTGCGCCTATCTATAGTCGCCGCCTCGTTTGTGCAAGTCCCGGCCGGTTCACAAATGGCAAAGGCAAATCACAGCAGGCAAATCGCAGGGGAATGTGTCAGGCGATTTCCAGATAGGCATTGGCAATACCAAGAAAGTCTGCCGCTTTCAGGCTGGCGCCTCCAACCAGCGCGCCATCAACATTGGCAACCCCCATCAGTTCAACCGCATTTCCCGGCTTTACCGAACCGCCATACAGCAGGCGTATCTTGCTGCCAGTTTCAGCATATCTTGCTTCCAACTCTGAGCGCATAAAGGCATGGGCTTCTTCAACATCCCCGGCGGTCGGTGTCATTCCTGTGCCGATTGCCCAGACCGGTTCATAAGCAACAACCAGTTCACCGCTATTCCATGCATCGGGAAGAGACCCCGCCAGTTGCGACTTCAAAACATCAAGCGTTACGCCGCCTTTACGTTCCTTTTCAGTTTCACCAATGCAAACGATGGTCTGCAGGCCCCGGGCAAGACCGGCCTTTGCCTTGGCCAGCACCATACCATTGTCCTCTCCGTGATCCGTGCGCCGCTCAGAATGACCGACAATCACGGCACTTCCACCTGCATCTGCAATCATTTCTGCTGAAATATCACCGGTATGGGCACCTGAACTATTGGCATGGCAATCCTGTGCCCCGATTTCAACCCTGGAATTCGTGCAAATTTCCGAGGCCTGAAAAAGCAGAGTGGCCGGAACACAAACAAGAAGATCCGCTTTTTCCTGCAATAGCGAACCAAATCCGGCAGCCATTAGCGACAACTCTCCCAAATCGCTGCTCAGACCGTTCATCTTCCAGTTTCCCGCCACCAATGGCTTAATTCCCGGGGTCATATAGCTTCCTCTCTGGTCCTCTGTTTGCCGCTTCGGCTTTTTCTGTCATCGGGTGTGGCGATACCACAGGCATACATGGACAATAAACAGAAACTTTCGGGCAATACGAGCGGTTCCACATCATCTGCAAAGGGAGGCAACTTCCCCAGACCCCGCTTTTTAGTCACATTTATCGAAATGAGATGCTCAAGCGGCATGGAAACTCGTGCGCAGGTGTTGAGATCGCCATGCTTGTTCTTTATAGAAATCTGGCTTTTGACATGCAAAGGCAAATCACCCTAACCAGGCGAAAACTCGCGACAACACCGGGACGACCAAATGCTATCCATGCTCAGAAATGCCACCAAGGGGTGGACAGCCAAGATTTTGCTCCTGCTGCTGGTGGCAAGTTTTGCTGTTTGGGGCGTTTCAGGCTCCATTTTGACCGGGGCGGGAAACTCGGTGATCAGTGTCGGCGGCACTTCCGTTACACCGCTTGAATACCGCCTAGCTTATGACCGCCAGCTTGACCAGTTGCAACGCCAGTTGGGCAGCCGCCTCACCCGTGAACAGGCTGATGCCTTTGGGCTTTCAAACAATGTGCTGACCCAATTGGTCAGCGGTGCCTTGCTGGATGAAAGCGCCCGGGAAATGGGGTTGGGCATGTCAGATCAAAAACTTGCAGTTGCTATCGGGGATGATCCCGCCTTCAAGGATGCTACAGGCCGCTTTTCCCGAATCCAGTTGCAGAGTGTATTACGCTCCATCGGAATGCCCGAGGCCCAGTATGTTGATACCCGCAGGGCTGTCGGGGTTCGAAACCAGATCATCGAAGGTACAACCGGCAAAATGGCGCTTCCTGATGCCTATTGGAGTATTCTCGAGAATTACCAGGCCCAAGAGCGCAAATTCAATTTCGTGACAATTTCTGCTGATGATGTACCGGCGGTTGCGGCCCCTGATGAAGCCACTCTTGAAGCCTTTTATGAAGCAAACAAGGCAGACTACGTTGCGCCTGAATTTCGCAAGTTGAACATCGTCAAGCTGGAAGCTGAGGATATCGCAGATCCTGATTCTGTAAGCACCGAGGACATTGCAGCTGAATACGATGCCAGGAAGGCTAGTTACAGCGAGCCTGAAAAGCGCACGATAGAGCAGCTTGTCTTCACCGACAAGGACAAGGCACAGGTCGCCATAGACGCGCTCGCCTCAGGCACTGCTTTTGAGCAGGTCGTGACAGATGCCGGAAAATCTCTTGCAGATATCAATTTGGGCACACTGGCGAAATCCGATATTCCGGATCCCGCGATTGCTGAAGCTGCATTCTCGATCAACATGAACACTCCAAGCGAACTGGTTCAGGGTGTCTTCGGTCCCGTCCTGCTGCGCGTTACCGAAATCCGTCCCGGCTCAACCAAGCCGCTTTCGGAAGTTGAAGACGAATTGCGAACCGCGCTTGCCCTGCAACGGGCAACCGATGACATCTATGACACTCATGACCGCCTGGAAGACGAGCGCGCAGCCGGAGAATTGCTCGCAGACGCCGCCAAATCGGTTAATCTGACTACCCGTACCATCGAGGCGATCGACCGTACCGCCCGAGATCCTGATGGAAATATCATCAGTGACATTCCGCAGTCACAGGAAGTGATTGCAGCAGCATTTGAAACCGATGAAGGCGTTGAAGCTGATCCGGTGGCCATTGGCTCTGACGGTTTTGTATGGTTTGAAGTACTGTCTGTGACATCGGAACGCCAAAAAACCTTTGCCGAGGTCAAACAGCAGGTTTTGGCCGATTGGCGCATGGAGGAAAACGCCAGGGCGCTGAATGAACTGGCAGAAAACGTGCGGAAGAGAATTGCGGATGGAACCGAATTCAATGCGGTCATTGCCGAATTGCTCCCCGGCGAAGAAATTGCCGGAGCGTCTGCGACGCAGGATGGAGCAGAAAGCACGGAGCCGACCAGCCGTCCGAGAATTGTCCAGCAATCGGTTCCTCTCAAGCGAACCGAAAGCACACCGCAATTGCCGCAACCAGCTGTAGCTGCTGCATTTGATGTTGCAAAGGGTGATGTGATTGTCACCAATGGTTCAAATGAGAACGAACGTATAGTCATTGAGATTGTCGATGTCAGCGCCGGTGAAACCGAGGCAATTGCCGAAACGGAGAAAACAACGTTCAACGCAACAGCTGCCGATGATCTTGTTTCACAGCTCGTAACACGGCTCCAGGCGGATCAGCAGGTGGAAATCAACCAGCAGGCAATCAGCGCGGCACTTTCGTACTGATCATTTCCGAAAAGCACGAGGCAAAACAGGAAAGCGAAGACTACGGTGACCGATCTCAAGCAATTCATAGCAAAGGCGGCTGATGGCAACGCCCTTTCCACCGAAGAGACCGAGGCCGCATTCTCAATTCTGATGTCGGGTGATGCAACACCTGCGCAAATTGGCGGCTTTCTGATGGCTCTCAGGGTACGCGGAGAAAGCGAAGACGAATTCATTGGTGCCATTCGGGCCATGCGTTCAAAAATGCTTCCCGTGGATGCTCCCGATGATGCAATTGATATTGTGGGAACCGGCGGCGATGCCAAGGGCTCGCTTGAACGTTTCCACAGCAACAGCGATTGTTGTTGCCGGTTGCGGCGTTAAGGTCGCCAAGCATGGCAACCGTGCACTTTCCTCGAAGTCTGGGGCTGCTGACGTGCTGATGGCGCTAGGCGTCAATCTGGAACTCTCTCCAAGCCAGATTACCGATTGCATCGAGGAAGCCAATGTTGGCTTCATGTTTGCCCCTGCGCACCATTCCGCAATGCGTTTTGTTGGCCCGGCACGCGCCGAACTGGGAACCCGAACGATTTTCAACCTGCTTGGTCCGATGTGCAATCCGGCTGGTGTGAAACGGCAATTGCTTGGTGTTTTTTCGCCAAAATGGCTGATTACAATCGCAAAAGTGCTTCGTGAACTCGGCTCACAAAAGGTTTGGGTTGTTCATGGTGACGGATTCGATGAAATGACCATCACTGGTGAAACGCATGTTGCGGTTCTCGAAGACGGTAAAGTTTTGCCGCGCGAGGTTTCGCCAAAGGATTTCGGGTTTTCTGTCCAGTCTGCCGAGGCGATCGCTGGCGGGGATGCCGAATACAATGCAAAGGCGCTGCGGGATCTTCTGGAAGGCAAACCTTCCGCATACCGGGACATGGTTCTGATGAATGCGTCCGCATCGCTTGTGATCGCAGACAAGGCTGGCGACCTGATGGAGGGCGTGAAAATCGCCTCCTATGCAATCGATGAAGGCAAGGCAAAGCAGTCGCTGGACCAACTGGTCATTTCCAGCAATCGCGGCAAGGCGTGAAACCGATGGCAGATATTCTGAAAAAAATCGAAACCTACAAGCGCGCCGAAATAGAAGCGGCAAAAAAACTCGTCAGTATCGAACAGTTGAACGAGGTTATCGCTGATCAACCGGCACCGCGCGGTTTCCAGAAGGCATTGAAGGCGAAGCTTGATGCGGGCGAATATGCGCTGATCGCGGAAATCAAGAAAGCCAGCCCGTCAAAGGGATTGATCCGCGCCGATTTTGATCCACCGTCATTGGCAAGAGCCTATGAAGCCGGAGGAGCTGCATGCCTGTCCGTTCTGACCGATACCCCGTCTTTTCAGGGGGCTCCCGCCTTTCTGACGTCGGCAAGAAATGCGGTCGCCATTCCGGCGCTGCGAAAGGACTTCATGTTCGAGCCTTATCAGGTGCATGAAGCCCGGGCGTGGGGCGCTGATTGCATCTTGATAATCATGGCGGCACTCTCTGATAAGGAGGCAATCGCGCTTGAAGACAGCGCATTCGAACTGGGTATGGATGTACTAATCGAGGTACACGACGAGGAAGAACTGAAACGCGCCCTCTCCTGCCTGAAATCACCATTGCTCGGCATCAACAACCGCAACCTGAAGACTTTTGAGACCAGCCTCGAAACCAGTGAACGCCTTGCGAAGCTTGTGCCTGATGACAAACTGCTCGTGGGTGAAAGCGGACTTTTCAACCCGGACGATCTTGCCAGGATGACCCTTTCCAACATCCGGACCTTCCTGATTGGCGAAAGCCTGATGCGCAAGGACGATGTGGAAACGGCAACGCGTACACTCCTTGCAAATCCGGCAAAGGCGGCCTGAAGCAGATGGCCGACAAACTCTCGCACATAAAAACGGATGGTCAGGCACACATGGTTGATGTGGGAAGCAAAGCTGTGACCGAACGCATGGCATCTGCCTGCGGCAAAATCATCATGCATGATGAAACCTTGAAAATGATCCTTGAAGGCAATGCCAAAAAGGGTGATGTGCTGGGGGCCGCCCGGATTGCAGGCATCATGGCAGGTAAAAAAACATCCGATCTCATTCCGCTTTGCCACCCTCTGGCACTCAACCAGATCACGGTTGAAATTGAACCTGATGAAAATCTCCCCGGTCTTGTTGTGATGACAAGCGCTCGCCTGACCGGCAAAACCGGTGTAGAGATGGAGGCTCTGACAGCCTGCTCCGTCGCGCTTCTGACCATCTACGATATGGCCAAGGCTGTCGATCGTGGCATGCAGATTACCGATATCAGGGTCATGGAAAAATCCGGAGGCAAGTCCGGACACTGGAAGGCCGCAAACGGTGAACCACTCGTTCGCCAGGGCAGTTAGGATCACTGTTCCGTGGCACTTTCCAACGCAACACCGGGTACAATACTCAACAAGGGCCTGGTTCCTGCGACACGGGCGCTGGAGCTGGTTCTGGAAGATGCTGGCCCTGTTGGCACCGAGCGGCTCAGGGTCGCTGATGCCGCCTATAGGGTATTGGCTGTAGATCTGAAAGCGCTTCGCACACAGCCCCCGTTTCCCGCCTCTGCGATGGACGGATATGCGGTACGTTTCGAGGATTTGACAGATGATGGAGCAACGCTGACCCGGATCGGGGAAGCAGCGGCGGGACATCCGTTTGAAGGTCGCCTTGAAGCTGGTCAATGCGTGCGCATCTTCACAGGGGCACCGGTTCCCGAAGGCGCCGACACAATCATCATTCAGGAAAACACGAGCGAACAGAAAAACCTTGTCACGGTTCATCAGGGCGCGCCAAAGGGCAGGTTTGTCCGCCAGGCGGGGTTGGACTTCAAATCTGGTGAAACCCTGCTTGAAAAAGGTGCGATCCTCGACCCTCAGGCACTTTCACTGGCAGCTTCCATGGATCATCCACTTGTCGAGGTTTTCACCCGACCAATCGTCGCAATCCTTGCGACCGGAGATGAACTCGTACTCCCCGGTGAAGCGACCAGACCCGGACAGATTATTGCCTCAAACACGTTCGGCGTTGCCGCGATTGCGGGTTCTGCGGGCGCTGAGGTAAGCAATCTCGGCATTGCCCTCGACACCTTCGAGGACCTGAGGGAACGAATTGGTTCCGCCCTCGATGCGGGAGCGGACCTCATAGTAACCTCCGGCGGCGCGTCTGTTGGCGATCATGATCTTGTAAAGCCGGTAATGGAAAGCCTGGGGTTTGTCTTTTCCTTCATCAAGATTGCAATGCGCCCGGGCAAGCCGGTAATTTTTGGCCGATGCCGATACAATGGCAAGGAGCGCCGCTTTCTCGGGCTTGCGGGAAATCCGGTCTCAAGCCTGGTTTCCAGCCACATCTTCCTGAAACCGCTGATAAGCCTGCTTGGCGGTCACGTGCCACAAACAGTGGAGCCGGTTCGGGCCATTGCCGGTTCCGACATGCCTGCCAATGACGAGCGTGAGGATTTTCTTCGCGGAACGGCAACCCGTGACAATAATGGCGGCCTGATTGTCAGGCCTTTTGATCGTCAGGATAGTTCGATGCTTGCAACACTATCAAGGGCTGACTGCCTGATTATCCGTCCGGTAAATGCGCCAGAAGCAAAAAAGGGCGACCCGGTAAAGGCAATCTTGTTGCGCAGCGTCAGATGAGCAGCAAGGGCTTCCCAAGCCGCTTCGCCTTTCTGTCGGGCGCTCACATGGACCAGGTCATTCACCTTGACAAAGAGGCCGTGCCGGGAGCTTCCAATCCTGCAACCATTTCGATCAGCCCCGGCGGCGCTGCGCTCAATTCCGCCAGTATCGCCGCGATACTCGGGCTGAAGTCAGTCCTCGCAAGTCCTGTGGGAAATGACATCCATGGCGACTTGCTGAGAAGCGTGTTGCAGCAACGCGGTATCGAGGATGCGCTGACGGTCGAGGATAACGGATCGACAGGTATTTATTCAGCAATATTCAACACGGACGGAAATCTGGTTATCGGTGCGGCAGACCTTTCAATTTACGACAGGATTGATGCAGCATGGTTATCGAGACACCTGCATCCGCTTGCCAACCAGAACGTCGGACTTTTCCTGACATCAAACCTTTCGCATGACCTGCTCGAAACGGCATGTAAAGGATTTGACATGATAGCCGCAGTCACTATCTCTCCAGCGAAATCAATTCGCCTTCGTCCCATAATCGACAGGTTGAACCTCTTGTTCACAAACCGCAGGGAAGCCGCTACCCTGCTGGATATGCCAAATGCGGACAGTAAGACACTGGCAGAGGAATTGGTCAAGAAAGGTGTTGGCAGCGGAACCATCTCCGATGGCGGCCAGAAACTTGTTGCCTGGGCTGACGAAGAAATCATGGAGTTCATGCCTCATTCTCAGCCACACATCGTAGACGTGAATGGCGCCGGAGATGCATTGGCAGGCGCTTGTCTTGCCGCTCTGGCTCAGGGGAACACGATGAAACAGTCCGTGCCCTATGCGATGAAAATCGCAACGAGTACACTCAGCCACAATGGCCCCTACCCGCCTCATCCGAAAACCCTTCCCAAACCTGAAACCCGATGACAATCCCATGACCAACACCATGCTAGAAATATCACCGGAAGTAGGCCGAGCTCTAAAGGAAGCAAAACCTGTGGTCGCGCTGGAATCGACTATTGTCACCCATGGAATGCCATGGCCGACAAATTTCGACACAGCCCTTCAGGTCGAAAAGGATGTACGTGACAACGGCGCAATTCCCGCAACGATTGCTGTTTTCGGCGGCAGAATTCAGGTTGGCCTGTCACCCGAAAAACTGGAATGGCTTGCAAGGGAAAAGGATGTCATGAAACTGTCGAGGGCGGACCTTGCTTTCGCGCTCGCCCAAGGGCGTACCGGCTCGACCACGGTTGCCGCAACCATGATGGCGGCGGAACTTGCAGGGATAGAGGTCTTTGCAACCGGAGGAATCGGCGGTGTCCATATGGGGGCCGAAGAAAGTTTTGACATTTCTGCAGACCTTCCAGAACTTGGGAAAACCAGCCTCATAACAGTCTGCGCCGGGGCAAAAGCCATACTTGACATCAACAAGACCATGGAAGTCCTTGAAACAGAAGGTGTTCCGATTATCGGCTTTGGCACCGACGAATTGCCTGCTTTCTGGTCACGCGAAAGCGGAATAAAGGCCCCTTTGCGGCTCGACAGACCCGAAGAAATTGCAGAGTTGTGGAAAGCCCGCAAGGCAATCAATCAGGCCGGCGCCATACTTATAACCAATCCGGTTCCTGAAGATGAGGAAATTCCGTCGGGTGAAATGGCAAATTACATTTCAACAGCCATTGAAATGGCCACAAAAGCAGGCATTACCGGGAAGGCAGTCACACCGTTCCTTCTTTCCAGAATGGTGGAAATCACCGATGGTCGCTCGCTTAATACCAATATTGCCCTGATACGCAACAATGCCAGACTTGCAGCACGCATCGCCTGCGCACTCGCTGGGTAAAGCCTGCTTACCTGAAAGTTTGAAGTGATTTTCAACCCCGGTCCCAGTTTGACAAGCTCTGCAAACAGGCCAACACTGTCTCAGAAAGCGGTCGGCGCTTGGTAACAGAGGGTTTGATGAACACGGCAATTTTGGCAATTCAGCAAAAACTGAACTCGGTGTGGTTTTACCTCTATAATCCTTGGACCATCTATCAGTTGGCAATCATTGCAGCCTGCTTTTTCATCGCCTGGAGGCTGGCACGATACATAGAGCCCTCATTTGAAAACTGGGTTCGTTCCATCAAGGGAAATCCGGATCTGTTGCGCATGCTGGCAGCCTTGCTGCGAAGGCTTGAATGGGTCGTTTTCATTCCGCTTGCATCGCTGGCTGCCATGGCAGTGCGCCAGTATACATGGCCCTCAAGAGCATGGATCATAGATGTTTCAGTCCAACTGGCAGCGGCATGGCTGCTGATAGCGGTCTTGTCGCGCATCATCCGGAGCCGGTCACTGGCCAGACTTATCACTATCGTTGGCTGGTCAATCGCTGCTCTCAGCATTACAGGCTGGCTGGACAGCGTGATGGTCGGCCTTGATTCCCTTGCCTTCAATATCGGCGATTTTCGACTTTCTGCTCTGACTGTACTGAAGGGCGCATTTGCCTTGATAGGCCTGATCTGGCTTGCAACCTTTACCGGAAATTTCGCCAATTCCAGAATTCAGCGGATTGAAGACCTGACGCCATCCCTTCGTGTTTTGCTTGGAAAGTTCATCAAGATTTCCCTGATGATCATTGCTCTGGCGGTCGCCTTGTCGAGCATCGGGTTGGACTTGACGGCACTGACGGTATTTTCAGGTGCCGTAGGTGTCGGTATCGGCTTCGGCCTGCAAAAAGTTGTATCCAACTTCATTTCGGGGATCATCATCCTGCTTGATAAATCGATCAAACCAGGCGACACCATCTCCCTCGGCGATACTTTCGGGTGGATCAGGGAATTGCGCGCGCGATTTGTTTCCGTTGTCACGCGTGATGGCAAGGAATACCTGATCCCGAACGAGGATCTTATTACCCAGCAGGTGGTCAACTGGTCTTTTTCCGACGATCTTGTCAGAATTGATGTACCTTTTGGCGTGTCTTATGACAGTGATCCGCATGAGGTAACCAAACTCTCGCTGGAAATACTCGATGACATAGACCGGGTCAGTAAACGCAAGAAACCGGTTTGCTGGATGACTGAATTCGGAGACTCGTCGATCAATTTCGTTCTTCGCTTCTGGATACGTGACCCGCAAAATGGCCTGACCAATATCAGAGGAACGGTGCTTCTGGCTCTGTGGGACCAGTTCAAGGCGAACAATATCTCCATTCCGTTTCCGCACCGCGAAATCATCTTCAAGGAGGATGCGACCGCAAAAATGGAGGCGTCGCTGGAGAAAATCACCAAGCGAAACCCGAAACGAGCTTCCACAACAAAAAAGGCGGCCAAATAGCCGCCTTGCAAGAGTCAATGAAAACCAGAGATTTGAAGGCTATTCCACGGGTACCGGCCGCAAATCCCCGCCATCTGCAATCGAGCCGACGGTCATTGCAGCATCCACTTCCGGTACACCAACGGGCTTTGAAGCCGCATAGGCTCGCAGCGTAACCGGCTCGCGAATACCGCGGTCAATGTCATCCACCTGCCATATAGCGGAAATCATTGCGTCATGCACCTTTCGGGAATTATCCATCGTCGTATGTATCTGCCCGAAAACATGCTTGTTGGTGACAACAGCCTTTTGGGATTTTGTGACAGGTAGAAGCCCGTAAACCGGGAACAGGGAATAAAAATTCTCCGCCCACATGACTCCCTCCGGCACACTGCCTACAGGTCCTGGAATATCAATCAATCCGAGGTAAGAGACCTTGACCCCCTCCTTACGCAATTGTGCAGCGGTAGTGATTGCGGCGAGCGCCCCCATGGAATGGCCAAGGAGGGCAACACTTCTGGGTTTGCGCTTGCGAATATCCCGCAGAGCCCCCACGGCATTCTGCCAGCGATAGACTTCCGCATGAATTCCCGTGTCGCGTATCTTGTCCCTGAGATCGTCCATCCCCTGGCTGAATGTAAGTCGGTCCGCAATGAACGAAAAATCACCTGCTCCTCGAAACAGGTAAACTTCCACAGCTTTGGCAGGGGCCGTCGCTGCCAATAAAGTGGAAACCAAAAGCATGCTTTTGAGAAAATACCGTAACATCACAACACTCCATACTGGCAGGGCACAAATCCGCATCGCCCCGCTTTGTGACAAACCGCGATAACAAACGCGGCAGTATTCCGGTTTTAATCCGAATAAGGACCGGAAAATGGCCAGTATTCGTTAAAATGCGAAACACCTTGAGTATGTTTTGTTAGGGTTAAACTGCTGCCAAGAAACGTGGTTAAGATTTCGTATGCAAAAGACGCCGGAGGTAGATGGCGCCTCCGGTGTTATACGGGTCTCGCAACTATGTGCCTTATTGCGCTACGGAGAGCTTTCTAAGGTCGGAAATGCTGCCAGCACCAAGCTGGATCATGTTGTTTTCAAGATCCGCCTTCAAAATATCAGCAACATGCTCGCCGCCCTCCCGGCCCATCGCAGCGGCACCATAAAGAAACGGACGCCCCGCCAGCACGAAGTCCGCACCAAGTGCAAGTGCGCGCAAAACATCAAGACCGGTGCGGATGCCGCTATCCATCAGAACGCTCACCCTACCCTTGACTGCTTTGGCGATTTCCGGCAGCACAGTGATGGATGCAGGTGCAGCATCGAACTGTCTTCCGCCATGATTGGAAACCACAATACCGTCCATGCCGCTGGCAACCGCTGCCTTGGCATCTTCAGGCGTCAGAATGCCTTTCACCAGCATCGGGCCTTTCCAGATATCCTTCAGTTTTGCCAGATCATCCCACTGGTAAATGCCGCCCTTTCGCTGGGAAGAAATGAAATCGGCGAGTTGAACAACTTTTTGTCCTCCGCCTGATGCGCCTGAAGGTCCGGAAGATTGCATCTTGTCCTGATACTTCTCCAGCATGCGGAAAGATGGTTTGCCATGCCTGAGTGTAGCGATGGCCCATTGCGGCCTTACTGCAACGCGGGCAAGAAAGGTAGGATCCATTTTGGGCGGCACTCTCAGGCCGGCGCGCCTCTGCCTTTCGCGCATACTGGGCACGGGAACGTCCACGGTGACAACCAGCGTTGAAAACCCGGAATCCGCTGCACGTTTCAACAGGTCTTCATTGATCGACCAGTCCGCAAAAGTATAAAGCTGAAACCAGGCATTGCCGCCTGCGCGCGCGCCAACCGATTCCGGTGTCTCGCAGGCAACCGTACTCAGGCAATAGGGAATGTTGCGGTTTCGCGCAGCCTCGGCAAGCATCAGTTCTGCGCCGGGCCACATCAATCCGGTCATGCCGACCGGGGCCATCCCGAAAGGCGCGTCATAGGTCCGGTCAAACAGTTTTGTTGAAAGGTCGAGTTTGTTGAAACCCTTCATGCCTGTCGGCGTAATCATGACTTGGTCAAGCGCATCCCTGTTGCGCTGCACCGCTTTTTCAAGTCCAGTGCCGCTATCCAGATATTCCCATGCAAAATAAGGGACACGCCCTTTTGCAATCCTGCGCATGTCCTCCACTGCCGGATAGCGCTCAATTCGTTCTTCAGGTGTCATGATACGCTTTCAGTCTCTATTCATTGTTTGCGGTAAGCATGATCTTCCCCGCATTCGGACCCTTGGTCAGTGCAGGAAGTTTCTCATGCGCTTCGCTTATCGGCACACGGGCAACCACATCAGTCTTCCATCCCCCGGCACCAAACATTTGCTGCACCTTGGCTCCTGCGGCCATGGCAACTTCCTTGGGTTGTTCCTTCAGCCATTTTGTCAGCCAAAAGCCGCGTATCGCCTTGGACATAAAAATGAACTGGCCGGGCTGCGTCAGTGTTGGAAGCTCCTTCGAAAGTTTGCCGTAAATCACCCACTCGGAATTATTTGGCATCGCGGAGAAAAATATCGGAGCAAAGCTGATCCGCCACGGCATCCAGGAAAACGCGGGGCTTTTCATCCCGCATCACGGCAATCATTTCATTCATGAAATCATCTTTAGTGATGTCAAGAACATGAGCTGCCCCCAATTCCGCCAACTGAGCCATTTGTTCCTCGCGCCGCACTAGCGCAACTGCCCGCAGGCCCTCTTCTTTCGCCAAGGCGATAATCAACTTGCAGAGTTGGCTGGAAGCCGCTGATATAATGAAACTTTTTGTTCCAGTTGCTTTTACCTCTCCAACCATTGCAATCGCCGTCAGCGGGTTTACATAAAGCGCCGCAGCATCATCGTCTGAAACACTGTCAGAAACCGGAAAACAACTCATGATATCGGACAGCGCATAATCTGCCCATGCACCCGAACCTGTTGCAATGAAGCCGACACGTTTGCCAACAAGTCCCTCGCCGCCCTTGCCTGCTGCAACAACCGTACCGCAACCTTCAAAGCCGGCCGGTTTTCCTTGCACCCTCGGCAGTCCGTATTCGCCCTTTATGAAATGCAGATCGGAAGGGTTCACACCCGACTGAATAACCTTGATGAGCACCTGACCGGCTTCCGGCATGGGCACATCAATTTCCGCGAGGTCCAGCCATGGCTCGAGGCTGTCAATGGATGGTCCTTCGGCGGTACCGGAATATCCGTGACCCTTCAGGATCAATGCTTTCATTTTCGTGGGAAGTGTCAATTGCCGCTCCATATATGTGATTTAACAGGATGTCAGTGTTTAAAACGTTACCGCTCAGGGTTTGAGTACAACCTTGCCGACCGCCTTCCGGTCATGAATGAAATTAAGCGCATCGGCTGCCTTCTCCAGGGGATATACCGCTTCGACCAGCGGCTTCACATCGCCCTTCAGGTACCAACCCATCAGTTCCCTCATGTTGTCAGCAAAGACTTCAGGTTCCCTCGCGGTAAAACTGCCCCAGAAAACCCCAACGACTGAGTAGCCCTTGACCAGCGCAAGATTGACCGGAAATTTCGGAATTTCGCCAGATGCAAAGCCGATGATCAGCAATCTGCCGCCCCAGGCCATTGCGCGTGAGCAGGCATCAAAAACCTCGCCCCCCACTACGTCAAAAACCACATCGGCACCATTTCCGTCGGTAACCTTTTTCAGTTCGTCCTTGAGATTGTCGTAGCCGAGGGCCAGATCAGCCCCGTTTTCAAGGCAGGTTTTCCGTTTTTCCTCACTTGATGCGACAGCAATAACCCTTGCGCCCATGGCCTTGCCGATCTGAACTGCAGCAAGACCGGTAAGACCGGCGGCTCCCGTCACCACCAATGTTTCTCCGGCCTTCAACTGCCCGCGTTGCTTGAGGGCATGGTGTGAAGTGCCGTAACCGCAAAGCAAGGCTGTCACCTCCTCGCCGTTGACACCCGGCGGCAAAGGCATGAGATTGGCCGCGGGCACCTTCACCTTTTCTGCAAAGGCTCCCATCATGGCAAGAGCCGCAACCCGGTCCCCCACCTTGAAGCCTTCAACACCCTCACCCAGTTCGCAGATTGTGCCAACCAGTTCCATACCGGGCACAAACGGCGTCGGCGGCTTGGCCTGATAGAGGCCCTGCACCAGCAGTCCATCGGGAAAGTTCACGCCGATGGCTTCCGCCGCCAGAATGACATCACGTTTCCCCGGCTTCGGCACTTCAACATCTTCATAGGCAAGGCCGTCGATCGGCCCGTATTCCTTGCAGACAATGGCTTTCATCAATCAAACCTTTTGCTGGGTGTATTTGCGCAATTCCTGACGTGCTACCTGGCGGCGGTGTACGGCATCAGGACCGTCTGCAAAGCGTAGCGTTCTGACATGCTTCCAGGCATGGGCGAGCGATGTATCTTGTGAAATACCCATCGCGCCATGCATCTGGACAGACTCATCAATCACCTTCAAGGCAACCGTTGGCGCGACAACCTTGATCTGGGAAATCCAAGGGGCGGCAGCGCGGGCATCGCCCTGATCCATCATCCAGGCGGCCTTGAGACACAGAAGACGCGCCTGCTCAATTTCCATACGGCAATTGGCAATAATGTCATAATTTGCGCCAAGATGGGCAATCGGCTTGCCAAAGGCTTCCCGGCGCAGCGCCCTGGTACAAAGCTGCTCAAGGGCCTTTTCAGCTTGGCCGATCGCGCGCATGCAATGATGAATACGGCCAGGCCCAAGGCGCCCTTGCGAAATCTCGAAGCCCTTTCCTTCGCCAAGCAGCATGTTGTCTGCCGGAACCCGAACATCAGTGAACTTGATGTGCATGTGGCCGTGGGGCGCATCGTCCATTCCGTATACTTCCATGGCTCGAAGCACTTCAATTCCGGGCGTTCCTGCTTCAACAAGAATCATGGAATGCTGTTCATGGCGCGAACGGTTTTCATCCGGTGAAGCAACCATGACGATATAGATTTTGCAGCGCGGATCACCTGCTCCCGACGACCACCATTTCTCGCCGTTGAGAACATATTCATCGCCATCACGAATACAGGACATCGAAATATTGGTGGCATCAGAGGAAGCAACATCAGGCTCCGTCATCAAAAAGGCAGAACGGATATTCCCTTCAAGCAAGGGTTTCAGCCACTTTTCCTTGTGCTCTTCCTTGCCGTAGCGCTCAAGCACTTCCATGTTTCCCGTGTCAGGTGCACTGCAGTTGAAAACTTCGGCTGCCAGATGCGACTTGCCCATCTCCTCGGCCAGATAGGCGTATTCTACGGTCGAAAGCCCGTATCCGCGTTCTGAATCGGTCAACCAGAAATTCCATAAGCCTCGCTCCTTGGCCATGGCTTTCAAACCCTCGAGAATCTCGGTCTGACGCTCGGTAAACTCCCAGCGGCTGCCTGTTTCTACTTCCTTGAGATATTCCTCATCCAGCGGAGCAATATCATTGCGGATCATGTCCGCAACCTTTTGATGGATCGGCTTGACGCGCTCACTCATTCCAAGGGCCATTGCTGTATTTGAGCTGTCGGACATTTTATGCTCCTGATTTGAGGTTTGAATTGGGAGTTGCGGTGACAGATTTCAGCGCGAACCGGGTAAACTGGTCGATGATTGCCTGTCTGGTATTTTCAGTTTCATTTTCCCGCTTTTGATACCAGATGACCGGATTGTTCAAGATTGCAAGGAATGCCTTGGATGCAAATGACGGATTGTCAAATTCAAAAATGCCATCCTTCAGACCTTGAAGCAAAACACCCTGAAAGCAAAGCTCATACTGCTCGCGTTCCTGCATGAGGAGTTTGAGCTTCTCGCGTTCGCGCGGAGATGTGCGTCCGGTGAGGTGCATCTCGACCCCCTGCATGACAACGCGTTGAAAATTGATGGAGTTGAGCATATTGAAGAGATGGCGCTCGCACATAGCCTTCAGTCTCTCGAGAGCGCTCCCATCGCCCGCCGCGATCGGTTCAATACTCGAGAGATTGATCCGCATACCCGTTCGGTGAACATCAAAGAATAGATCTGCTTTCGACCGATAGTAATGATAAACCCTGCCCTTGGTCGCACCAAGACGCGCGGCGACATCATCGATACTGGTCGCTGAAAAACCCGCATCCATGAAACAGTCTGCGGCCGCCTGAAGCACGAGCGCCTTGCCAGGCTCAATGTCGCTCAATTGTTCCATAGCCGAACCTGCAAGCGTTGCCATAAGGGAATTGGTATCAGCCGCCGCTGCGTCCTGCGGATCGCCAGCAAGCGCTTTCTTCAAAACCGGGCTGTTTCCCTGCGGCAATCCGTCTTCTCCCATAAGGCATGAAAACCGAAAGGCTTTTTGATCTCCGATTGCGCACTGTTGCAATCCGTCATCAAAACGCTTTACGGCAACTTCAAAAAATGGGTACATACTACTCGGTATGTTGTCAATTGCGAGCTGATATGGCACAGCGTTTGTTGGAAGCCATCTAATCACGTCCGCAGCGACAAGGGAGGAATTGCGTGTCGATATTCGAGAGACTTTATTCACTGGAAGGCAAAACCGCACTTGTGACGGGTGGCGCGACGGGTATCGGAACCATGATCGCAACAGCCCTTGTCGAGGCTGGCGCCAATGTCATGATCGCCTCGCGAAAAGCGGAAGACTGTATCAAGGTTGCCGACAAGCTGAATGAACACGCCAAAGCAGTTGGCGCAAAGGGCTCTGCAACCGGTTTTGGCGGGGATGTTTCTTCCGAAGAGGGCGTTATCGCGCTTGCGAACGAGGTAAAGAGCCGAACCGACAGCCTCAATATCCTTTTCAACAATGCAGGCACCTCATGGGGCGCACCTTTGCAGGATTTCCCCTACAGTGCCTGGAAGCGGGTGCTTGATCTGAATGTCACCGGACTTTTTGAACTCACCCGTCAATTGCTCCCGCTTCTTGAAAAAGCTGCAACGCCGACTGATCCGGCACGAGTTGTGAGCCTTGGTTCGGTAATGGGCACAGCGCCACTTGGTGACGGTGCATACTCCTATGCGGCCTCAAAAGCTGCCGTTCATCATCTTACACGGATCATGGGCAAGGAACTTGCGCACAAGCATATCACATTCAACGCCTTTGCGCCCGGCCCCTTCCCGTCAAAGATGACTGCACACGCCACCAGTACGCAGGAACAAAAGGATGTGGTCGCCAGCACGGTTCCCCTCGGACGTGTCGGCAATTCTGACGACATCGCTGCAGCGGCATTGTATCTGTGCGGCCCCGGCGGCTCTTATGTTACCGGTGCAATCCTGCCGATTGATGGCGGCATTCACATCATGAGTGGTCCCAACATGTTCGAAGAAGCGTCAAAGGTGTAATGATGAAGGAAATATCAGCAGCGGAACTGAAAGAAGGTGCGGGCACAATCGAAGGCACCTCGCCCTGGATGGAAATCACCCAGGAGATGATCAATACTTTTGCCGACGCAACCCATGACCATCAGTTCATCCATGTGGATTCGGCAAGGGCGAAGGCTGAAACCCCTTTTGGCGGGACCATAGCCCATGGATTTTTGACACTCTCACTGTTGTCTGCCTTTATCGTTGAGGCGATGCCGCGCGTAAAGGAAGCAAAAATGGGAATCAATTACGGATTTGAAAAAGTCCGGTTCCTTATGCCTGTGAATTCAGGGAAAAAGGTGCGTGGGCACTTCAAATTGATGGAAGTGACCGAGAGAAAACCCGGTGAACTGCTTTCAAAATATGCCGTGACCGTGGAAATTGAAGACTCTGAGAAACCCGCCCTGATCGCCGAATGGCTGGGGCTAACCTTGGTAGACGCGTGAGGAATAAGACATGAGTATTTCATTTGAAGGCCAAGTGGCCATTGTAACAGGTTCCGGCAACGGATTGGGTAAAAGCCACGCATTGGAATTGGCAAGACGCGGCGCAAAAGTCGTAATCAATGATTTCGGTGGCGCTCGTGATGGCACTGGTGGTTCGCTCTCTCCTGCAGAAGAAGTTGTGAGGGAAATTGAAGTGGCCGGCGGCGAGGCCATGGCAAATGGCGCGAATGTTGCGAGTTTCGAGGATTGTCAGAAAATGGTTTCAGATGCGGTTGCCAAATGGGGCCGTGTGGATGTTCTGATCAACAATGCCGGAATCCTGCGTGACAAAAGTTTCGGCAAAATGGATGTCGATGAATGGAATGCTGTCGTGAACGTCCATTTGAACGGCTCTGCCAATTGTGCCCTTGCCGTCTGGAACCAGATGAAGGAACAGGGCTACGGGCGCATCCTGATGACAACTTCCACATCGGGTGTTTACGGTAATTTCGGCCAGGCAAATTACGGCGCCGCCAAAATGGGCGTGGTCGGACTGATGAACACGCTTTGCATCGAAGGTGGGAAAAACGATATCCGGATCAATTGCGTTTCACCAACAGCTGCGACGCGCATGACCGAGGACATCATGACCGAGGAAATGCTGGCTGCACTTGATCCCAAATTTGTCACGCCTGCAGCCGTTTACCTTGTCAGCAAGGACGCGCCGAACCGTACGGTCATGTTTGCCGGTGCTGGAACCTATTCCAAACTGGAAATCCGGGAGAGCGAAGGCATGTATTTCCCTGAAACCGAGCGCAATGCGGAAACGATTGCAGCAAACTTTGACAGATTGTCCGACATGTCAAACGCGTCAGTCTATCAGTCCGGAACCGAACACGTCGCCAAACTCATCACAAACGCACAAAAGAACAGCTAACCCCAGATCCTGAAACCTGAAATTGGAGCAGACCAATGCGCTCAGCCGTAATAGTTTCAACCGCCCGCACCCCTATTGGCAAAGCCTATCGCGGAGCATTCAACGACACCCAGGCCCAAGCTCTTGGCGGCCATGCTATCGCCAGCGCAGTTGAACGCGCCAGAGTTGACACGGCAGAAATCGATGACGTGGTCATGGGCGCTGCCATTCAGCAGGGATCGACCCACATGAATGTCGCCCGCCAATGCGCCATGCGAGCAGGATTGCCAACCTCTGTCGCAGGAATGTCACTCGACCGCCAATGCGCCTCCGGCTTGATGGCAATCGCAACAGCGGCAAAACAGATCGTTGCTGATGGCATGAGCGTCACCGTTGGCGGTGGCCTTAAATCGATCTCGCTTACCCAGAACGACAAGATGAACCTTTCCCGCAGTGTTGATCCATGGCTGATGGAAAACCTGCCTTCGCTCTATATGAGCATGTTGGAAACCGCCGAGGTTGTTGCAGATCGTTACGGTATTTCCCGGGATGTGCAGGATGAATACGGTTATCAGTCGCAAATGCGCACCGCAGCAGCACAGGCTGCCGGGAAGTTTGATGATGAAATCGTTCCAATGGCGAGCGTGATGAAAGTCATGGACAAGGAAACCAAGGAAATATCCGATGTTTCCGTGACTCTCGACAAGGACGAAGGCAACCGCCCATCAACAACCCTTGAAGGCCTGCAAAGCCTTGCACCGGTTTTCAAGGGCGGAAAACAGGTCAAGGAAGGCGCATATATCACAGCCGGTAATGCTTCACAGCTTTCCGATGGCGCATCAGCCTCTGTCCTGATGGAGGAAAAGGAAGCAGAAAAACGCGGACTGAAACCCCTTGGCCGCTATGTGGGTATGGCGGTCGCCGGATGTGATCCTGATGAAATGGGTATTGGCCCTGTTTTCGCCGTTCCAAAGCTGCTCAAGGCAAACGGCTTGAGCGTTGACGATATCGGTCTGTGGGAACTCAACGAGGCTTTTGCCGTACAGGCTCTTTATTGCCGCGACAAGCTTGGCATCGATCCGGAGAAATACAATGTCAACGGCGGCGCGATTTCCATCGGTCATCCTTATGGCATGTCAGGAGCCCGCATGACCGGCCACGCCCTGATCGAGGGAAAACGCCGTGGTGCTAAATATGTCGTCGTCACCATGTGCGTTGGTGGCGGCATGGGCGCGGCAGGCCTGTTTGAAGTCTACTGATCCGACAGCGTAATGTTGCGGGGCGAAAGGACAATCAGTCTGTATAGCCCCGCAGCAATAACGATCATGAAAATTCCGGCGAAGAAAGTATCACTGGGAAAATGGGCACCCTGCCCGACCCGGAGAAACGCCGAAAAAGCCCAGGCTGGGAAAAGCAGCAGGGCAAATACTTTGCGCCATTTCAGCGATGCGAACATCAGCGCCGCAAAAATCATCACCATGGATGAAACCTCACCACTGACGAATGAGCAATTCTCAACGCATTTTCCGCCTGCTTCAAGCACCGGAACAAAATCCAGCGATCCGCCATATTCCGTTACCGAACGCGGTCTAGGTCTTCCGATATAGGTTTTCAAAATCAGATTGGTGACCAGCAGAGGCCCGACAAGAGAGCAAGCCACAAGGTAAAACCATTGCGTCGGATACAGCGTCCACACAGGTTTGCGTACACGCAATGAGTGGACAAGGCCGAAAACCATCATAACATAAACAATACCATAGGCCCACATTGTGAACCGCCGGGTGAAAGACCAGAATTCTTCGCCTCGCAATATAAATTTTCCGTCGGCGCGCAATTGGTCGGTGAGATAAAAATCGAGAGCAGGCCAGATTATAAATACCAGTCCTGCCAGAACCCCAAGCAGCGCGCCTGCCACGAGCATGATGAACGCAAACCGTTTTTCGCGGGCCAGCTTTTGATGCGACAATGGCAGGAGCGGATAGGATGGAGGAGCGGTTTGATTATCGGGAACCATGATACCCCCGAAGACGATATAGCGTCATCTGTTTGTCTGATCCCTTGTATCGCTCCAGACTGATCACTTCTTCAACGCTTTCGAATGCCTTTGCCAAGTCCCTGGAAACCTTCTGCGAATAGGATGGGAACAATATCACGGCATCCTTCATTTCGCCTTTATCGACATCCTGAAGTGCCCGGGTTAATTCAAAATGATCCTGCGGAGTCTCACGCTGGCGCCATGCAAGGACTTTGATGGGTTCATCGCGAAGATAATAAATCAGTGTTGCAGAGCGTTTTCGGCTATCGGAAAGTACATGGGTATAAATCCCCTTTTCCAATTCCATCGAGACAGCCTGCCCCATTTCACTTCCACCCCACATACGGTTGAAAGGATTTGCTTTTTCCGGAAGAGGCAGTTGTCCGGGCGCAGCGAAACAAGTTACCACAGACAAGACCGCAAAAATGGCGATATGAAGGGCATTGGAAATCCTGCACCAGATCCGCGGAACCACATGAACAAATAACTGGCTCACAAGGATGACCAGCGCTGGAAAAGCTGTTGCCGCCCAATTTGCAAATGCCTTGGCCATGATAGCCTGAAACGAAATGAGCAGGAGTACGGGAAGCGAAAAACAGATCACCAGCTTTTGTTCGCGGCTGGCCCCGAGGCGGCTCAGTCTGAAAATAGCGATCAGATAGATGGAAAAAACAATCGGCCCGACTACTCCAAATTGTGAACCAATAAATTCACCCAATCGATCCAGATGCGGAAAGCCGCCGCCCCAGCCGATATTGTCTCCGGTATGCGTGACGGTCGTGAACTGGTTCTCGAAATTCCACCAGATATTTGGAATCAGGGCCACGAAGCCGAGCGCAAAAACACCCCAGAAAAGAGGTAGTCTCAAAAGCCTGCGGCCGTCTCCGGCAAAAAAGCCGTAAAGGATTGCGCACAGGAAAAAATAGGCCATTGCATATTTTGCATTGAGACCAAGTCCAAATGCCAACGCCAGAAGAATCCCCCACGAAAGTGCATGCGTTTCGCTGAAACGGACAAAGGCATATAACGCAATACTCCAGCACAATAAAAGCGGAACATCCGTGGAAATCAGCGTCGAAGACAGCGATACGGCAGGCAAGAGCAACCAGGTCAGACCCGCGATATAAGCCACCTTTGCATTGAACAACCGTTTTGCTGTCAGGTACACAAAGAGTGCAATAATGGTGTGAAACACCGGCGATGGCAGACGAACACAAAATTCACTGTCGCCGCAAAAACCGGTAAAAAGACCGATAACCGCGGCCAACAAAGGCGGCTTTGAAAAATATCCGAAAGCCGGTTCCTTCGCCCAAACCCAGTATTGTGCCTCATCAAAAAACAGATCGGCATTGTTGAACCATAGGGAAACAATTCGAACAATAAGGATCAGAACTCGCCAGCAAGGCAAATCGCTGAAAGGAGGCGTTCTGATAATCTGCACTTTCCATCCTGGCCAACCGGTATATTCGATGAATTATTCATGGGGCAAGTCAGACGCCCCTGGCATGGCTTGCGAATTCATCGCGTCTATGGGATGGAAGCGGCGGCCTGTCAACACGGGTTGCCAAGACGAAAGCCACTAATCGGACATCTACCATGCCAACATCGATATCAAGCAAATCCAAACAGATATCCGTTATCATTCCGATCTATAATGAAGCGGGCAATATTGGCCGTCTGGTGGAGGAAACTCTTGATGCCGTCCCTGCTGAAAACCTTGGTGAAATCATTGTTGTGGACGATTTTTCAACCGATAACGGCCCACTGGAAGTATTGGCAATCCGCGAAAACGACCCCAGGGTTCGTCTGGTTCGTCACTTGCAAAATGCGGGACAAAGCGCATCGGTCAGAACCGGTGTACTGGCGGCAAGGTTTGACCTTGTGGGGACGCTTGACGGCGACGGCCAGAACGATCCGCATGATCTGCCTGCCATGATCAATGCCATTGCCCCGGCGGGCGATGAAAGCGGCCCTGCCCTCATCGGCGGCGTTCGCCAGAACCGGAAGGATACCGGTTCCAAGCGTTATGCCTCCAAGGCGGCAAACTGGATCAGGGACAGCATATTGAAGGACGAGTGCCCAGATACTGGATGCGGGATCAAATTGTTCTGGCGGGAAGGGTTTTTAAAACTCCCCTTCTTCACATCAATCCACCGCTATCTGCCTGCACTGTTCCAGACCTATGGCTATGAATGCGCCTATGTTCCTGTAAATTCACGCGAGCGCATTGCCGGTGTGTCGAAATACAACAATCTCAATCGGGCCCTGATAGGTCTTTATGACCTGGTGGGTGTTTCATGGTTGCGTCGCCGCACCAAGCACCCTCAAACCAGAGAGGAAATCTGAGGATCAGGCCCTCGCACTTCTTCTTCTGATTTTCTTGCGGTATCTGCCGTAAATCCACAGCCCGAGCAGGGTCAGCAAACCGAACAGCGCAATGCCAAGGGTTATCTGCCAGCCCTCTCCCAGATCAACGCCGGTTCCCATCAATCCGAAAACCGCCATCTGCGGCACATATCCGACCGCCGAAGCGGTAACAAAAGCGAATAGCGGGATTCCGGTAGCACCGGCTGCCAGATTGGTCAGGAAATTTGAGCCGACAGGCAAAAGCCGGATTATGATGGTTGTTGAGAACGGATGATCCCGCCAGAAACCAAACGCGATATCCACTTTTCCCCTGATTTGGTTGCGAATCTGATTTTCAAATATCCGCGCGATTACCGCATCGAGAAAGCAACTGGTGATAACAGCCGCCATGGCAATGGCAAGCCCTTCCCATAGCCCGAAGAAATAGGCCGCAAAAAACGCAACCACCTGTCTTGGGCCGCCAATCCCTGTAAAAATGACACCTGCAAGGTAATAGCCCGTCCTGCCCTGATACCAGGCCCCTTCGTCACCGGCTTCAAAATCAATCCATTTCGCAATGCCTTCAAAATCCATCGACTTTGCAAGCCAGCCAATGGCAAGAATCACCAACAGGGTTGCAAAACCTTTCAGGAGTCTTGCAGCACCGATCTGGAGAAAGGCTTTTCTTGCTGTATGGAAAGGGCTGGGAGATGCCATTACAGGCTTTCAAGTTTAACACGGAACATGAAACCTCATTACATTTTTTGACGCGCGGTTCAAACCTTTGGATTGCGGCAAATCTTCTTCCGCCTTTCCAAATCCAGTCTTGACGGTTCACCCGCTGCAATTCACTCTGACCTGAAAAACGCTAATGGAAAAACCATCAGGGCCATGGCGGGCATCGGGGAACGGACGGGAGGAATGTATGAGTGCACCGGTCAACAATCTGGACAATGAGGCTCTCGAGCCATGGCTGGAAGCCAACGTGGAAAATTTCCACGATCTCATGGAGATCAAGAAATTCGAAGGCGGCCAGTCAAACCCGACATTTCTCATTACTGCCCAAAGCGGAAAATACGTCCTTCGCGCAAAACCGCCCGGCGAATTATTGAAATCCGCCCACCAGGTGGACCGGGAATACCGGGTCATGAAGGCACTATCGAACACCAATGTTCCAGTGCCCCGCGTCTTTGCCCTTAGTGACGAGGACAGCCCGATTGGAAGAATGTTCTTCGTCATGGAGTATCTCGACGGGCATATTTTCTGGGATCCGGCCCTTCCTGAAATTCACGAATTCCATGAAGAAAAGGCACCTGAGCGCAGGGCGCTGATTTACGACCGGATGAACGAGGCACTGGCCAATTTGCACGATGTCGATCTTGCCGCAGTGGGACTTGAGGATTTTGGCAAGCCCGGCAGCTATTTCGAGCGGCAGACAGGCCGTTGGGCGAAACAGTATTCAGCAAGTGAAGTGGATCATAACGCGGAAGTACATGCGCTTATCAAATGGCTTGAAAACAACATGCCTTCCGATGACGGACAAATCAGCCTGGTGCATGGTGATTACAGGGTCGACAACATGGTGTTCAGCCATGATGCCCACGAAATCCTTGGCATTCTTGATTGGGAGCTTTCAACACTTGGTCACCCCCTGGCGGATATTGCCTATCAGTGCATGCAGTGGCGCCTGCCCCATGAGGGAAGTTTCCGTGGCCTTGCCGGAGTTGACCGTAAAAAGCTCGGCCTGCCTTCTGAAAAAGAGTATGTTGCTGCTTATTGCAGGAGACGCGGTATCAGCGAAATCGAGAACTGGCACTTCTATGTCGCCTTTTGCTTTTTCCGCCTCGCAGCGATTTTGCAGGGTGTCTACAAGCGATCCCTGGACGGAAACGCCTCAAATCCACAAAAGGCCAGCCAGTACGGCAAGGCAGTACCAATTCTCGCTTCGCTTGCCATGAACATGATCAGAGAAGGCGAATAGTCAAAAACAATCCACGTCATTGCGTATCCAGTTACGACACAAAGCGGAAAATGAAACTATTTTTTGGTTCGGTCCGTTTTCAGAAGGAGACTTGAGGGAGAACGGATAATGACACGAAGCAGCCGGAAATTCGATATCAGGGCGACAATGATTGCCATAGGCTTGGCATTGGCCGGACTGGCGCTTCCTGCTCCCGCCATCAGTCAGGAGGTCAAGGTCGAACAGAGCGAAACAATCGCAACACAAACCATTGTCCGTGATCAACTGGAAGCCTTCAGGTCCGGCGATCATGCCAGGGCATACTCGCATGCCGCCCCAAACATCAAAGACTATTTCAATACCGTTGATCGCTTCATCGGGATGGTGAAGAAAGGGTATGGCGCTATCTATCAGTCAGACAGTTACGTCATGGGCCGCAACACGATAGTCAACGGCGAAATTTATCAGGAAGTTATTATAACCGATACGGTCGGAAAACAGTGGCAGGCCGTGTATACCTTGAAGCAGCAGGAAGATGGCCGCTGGCAAATCACAGGTGTCAAGATGAACCCGTACAAGGGAGCCACCACCTGAGAACGCCTTAAGGTTTCTATTCTAGTTCTCGATTCGTTTCAGAGTATCTTCAAAATGGGTTTTTGCCTTGCGCCTTAGGGCTTCAATGGATTTTTTCTTGGCTTCGAGTTCGGCATCGGTTGTCGTCGCGCCAGCGCGTTTTGCATCCAGTTCAAGTTCGGCCTTCAGCTTCTTCTGCTTTGTGGCATCTATCGGATCATCCGAGGGTTCGGGCAAAAGCCCGATCCTGGTTTTTTCGCCTGAACCATTGGCTGCCTTTGCCCGCATCTCAGCTATTGCCTTTGCACGCTCCACAGGATCAAGAACCGAACTGGCTTCTTCAGGGTTACCATCACCTTCATTGGACTTTTCTGTCTGTTCAGTTGCAGCCGTGCCACCGGAAGCTTTTTCCTTTACCGCGCCTGATTGTGCCGCCTTCGTCAGGTCGATAGGACCCTCTCCACCTGACGGCAAGTTTTCCGTGCCGGTAAGCTGTGCCGAATCATTTGCAGCTTGTGCCGCCGGCCGGTTTTCACCAACTGCCCGAAACTGATTGCTGTCGAGTGTCGAGGAAACACAACCGGAAGCAACCAATAGCGAAACACCCGCCATCCCTCTCAGGATCAGCCTACCCATGTAACTGTCTGTTTTCGCCCGTTTCAACACGATATTGGTACACCTGAATTGCATCACGAATGCGAGTATTCCTGCAACTGGTTAAAATTGTGGCCTGAGCATGCATTATCCGGGGCGATACAACCTTGAACACTGAAAAAGCGGTCGAATTCAATCCTGTTTCAGGTCTCGGCAGTGCGGCATATTTACGTTTGCCAACTGCAAAAATTGCATTGCAACTCTTTTCCCAATTGGTATCCTGTTACCCAGCGGGTTCCTTACGGTCAAATCCGTTGTATAGGCAACAGGGAGAAATAACATGAAAAAAGTAATTGGAACGATTTTCGCAGGCGCACTCATGCTTGGCGCAGCTAACACCGCAGCCAACGCAGCCAATGCCGGGGAAATGATGATGAGCATGATGCAGTGTTCTTCAGCATGCAATGCCGAGTATCTGCAGTGCGTAGCCAGCGCACAGCAGCTTGCCAGCACCCCGATGGAAGGCATGTCTCAGTTGAAGTCGAACTTCATGGCTTCAAGCGAATGTGGCAAAGCCGCTATGGCTTGCCAAGCTGGTTGCAAATAATTCCACGCGATAGAAGTTTCAAAGGCCCGGGTCATTTTGATCCGGGCTTTTTTCGTTTTAAGTAGCGGGATTATGACAGGTCCAGACGTTCAAGACCCTACCTGCAAGGTCAGCGGCGGATTCTAACTTGAATGAATATTTTATGGCGGTCCCGGCAGGATTCGAACCTGCGACCGTCCGCTTAGAAGGCGGATGCTCTATCCAGCTGAGCTACGGAACCTGCCCGGCCTGTTTAAGCGTTTCATCCCTTTGTGAAAAGACAAAAAACAATGCTTCCGCGGGTTTTTGACCAGTGAAGAACGCGATGACAGAGGTTTGTGCCCGCTGCATCGAACTTTAAATGCCGGGGAACCGGGAGACTTAAAATCAGTGGCCCGGGTGACCTGAAATCAATGGGTCCAGGGGACTTGGCGATTATACTTGAAATTGTCCGAATAAGCCATCGGCCTGCGGCGCTTCGGCGTGCGTTGAGACTGCACACGATAGGCAATGCCCGCCTTTTCCGCATAGGCTTTCGCGGCTTCAAGGGTGGGGAATTCAAGCCTGATCTGGGCATTCATGTCGGAAGATGAGGTATAGCCCATCAAGGGTTCGATTTTGCGGGGTGTTTCGCGCTCGAACTCGAGGACCCAGCAACCGGTCTTGGACTGGCCGGACTGCATAGCTGTTTTTGCGGGAGAGTAGATTTTGGCAAACATTTCAGTTCCTCATCACTCACATCAGCAAAATTCCCTGAGTGAAATGGTCGGAGCGGAGAGATTCGAACTCCCGACCCTCTGGTCCCAAACCAGATGCGCTACCAGGCTGCGCTACGCTCCGAACAAGATGTGTCAGCATTTCTACGAACAGGCGGTTTCCTACACAAACTACCACGCTCCCGCAAGCACAAAGAACGATTTGCGACTGAATAATTTGGCTTTTGCAATGCCTGAAGTTCCTGCCATTGCAAGAGCGCTGTGTCAGGGCAGTTCTATGAAGTCGCCAATCTTTAGACCGATCAGTTTCGAGACACCTGCATTTAACTCCAGAACATGACTGATCGGAACCGTGCTATCAATGATCGCATCCGAAAACGGCGTTGTCCGTTCTGCAATTCGCACTACCTTTCCGTCGGGTGTGAGGAAAATCATGTCGAGCGACAAAGGCGTGTTCCGCATCCACATCTGGATTTGCCTTGTTTCACCGAAATCAAACAACATGCCATGTTTTGTCGGCATGGTTTCACGGAACATCAGTCCCTTCTGGCGCTCATGCGGCTCATCTGCAATTTCAACAGTGAATTCAAAGTTTCCCTGTGCAGTCTTGATGGCAAGGATTTGCGTATCAAGCTCGGCATCATAATTTGTTGCGGGCGCAACCTTTGCCGAGTCCGCATATGCGCTCTGTGCACCCGTAAACATAAAGGCGGGCATCATGATTGGCAGGGCAAGTGCTGCTGACATCAAAAGATAAATAACATTTCTGCGCATGAATTGTCTTTCGTCTTGATCCATCATTCCCGTCCGCAAGCCTGAAAACCATACCGCATTTTTGCGCGATATAACCAGGAAATGGCAACACTTCATGCAGACCGCGGATAATCGGGAATCACATCTTGCAGACAATTCCGGCAAAACAAGGCTGATTAGTCTTCGTCTTCACCACCGGTTGGAGGCAGCAGGCCCAATTCTTCCAGATCCATGTCCGTAAGAGCTTCCTCATCCTCTTGAAGTTCGTCACTGTCATTTGGCATGGGAACCTTGAAATTGGCCGGTAATTGCGATTGCAACAACCCTGCCCCTTTCAGTTCATCAAGGCCGGGCAGATCGCGTAATTCACTTAGTCCGAAATGATCGAGAAATGCATCGGTCGTTCCATAGGTCACTGGCCGTCCCGGCGTTTTCCGCCGTCCACGCATTTTTACCCAACCGGTTTCAAGCAGCACATCAAGAGTACCCTTTGATGTTGCCACCCCCCTCACTTCCTCAACTTCGGCACGCGTAACAGGCTGGTGATATGCGATCGTTGCCAGAACCTCGAGCGTTGCGCGTGTAAGCTTGCGCGTTTGAACCGCCTCTTTCTGCAAAATGAAACTCAGATCATCAGCTGTCCGAAAGGCCCAGTTTCCGCCGATCCTGACCACATTTACACCGCGCGATGCATACGCTTGCTGTAATTCTCCCATTAGCGCTTTGATATCGGCTCCCTGCGGAAGACGATCCAGCAGGCTCTTCTCAGGCACAGGCTCGGCAGACGCAAACAGAATGGCCTCCACCATGCGCAATTGCTCACGCAATTCATCGGGAGAAATATTGGTTTCTTCCACGCCCTCGAACGGGGCAAATGGCAATATGGTGGCTTCCTGGCTCTCTGCCATGATCTTTCCTAGCTGTGTTCGCGCAGATAAAGTGGCTGATAAGCCCCTTCCTGACGCATATCAAGTTTTCCTTCACGCACCAGTTCGAGCGAGGCAGCAAAGGAACTGGCAATAACACTAACCCTCATCTCGGGGCTTGGAATGTAATTCAGCAGAAACACATCAAGTGGTGTCCAGTCTTTTAAAGATCCCACCAGACGAGTAAGAATTGCCCTTGCATCGGCCAAAGACCATACTTCACGCTTTGAAATTGTCACGTGGGAGACCGATTGCCGCTGGCGTTGAGCGGCATAAGCGGTCAGCAAGTCATAAAGGCTTGCCTGAAAATTCTGCGTTTTTTCAACAATAACCGGCTCGGGTGCTCCGCGTTGGAAAAAATCGCGTCCGAGCCGGTTGCGGTTAATGAGACGGGTGCCTGCATCGCGCATGGCTTCAAGACGCTGAAGACGAAAGGCAAGATGGGCCGCCATTTCTTCACCGGACAATCCGTCTTCATCACTCTCAACATCAGGCAGGAGCATTTTTGACTTCAGAAATGCCAACCAGGCTGCCATCACAAGATAATCCGCCGCCAGTTCTATTCGAAGTTTTCGCAGTTCCTCGATGAATTCCAGATACTGTTCGGCGAGCGCAAGGATTGATATTTTTGCAAGATCGACCTTCTGGCGCCGCGCAAGTTCAAGCAAAAGGTCGAGTGGTCCTTCAAAACCATCAACATCGACCACCAATTGCGGATCTCCAACCGCACGCTCAGGGCGGTCCTTGCTCCACAAGTCCGGTTCATTAAACGGGTTTTCGCTCATTACTGCCCTTCAGCCCGGAGTTGGAATGCCCGACAGGGCATTTTCCTCGATCAATCCGGATTTCGGGCGAATACTAACCCATCACACCATGGGTTCCAATATTTCCCTGTAACGGGCACGCAAAGCATCCACATCAATTTGGTCCGGCTCGACAAGAAGCGAAGTAGCTGCCGTGGCGCGTACCAGGGCATCCCCTTCAAGAACACGACAAACGGAGGCAACCTCCTCCATTTCCTTCATCACCCCATTGCAATGCAGGACCATGTCACAACCGGCTGAAAAACAGGAATCGGTTCGATGGGCAAAATCACCTTCCAGCGCCTGCATCGAAAGATCGTCACTCATGATCAAACCGTCAAACCCGATTTCGCCGCGAATAATCTCGCCAATTATTTTTGGTGATGTGGTTGCCGGGGCGGACGGATCTAGGCCGTGGTAACGCACATGGGCCGTCATTGCCATGGGCATGTCATTGAGCGTTTTGAAAGGAACAAAGTCACTATTACTCAGCTCCTCATGGCTTGCGAAAACCTCCGGCAATTCCTTGTGACTGTCAGCAGCAGCGCGTCCATGACCGGGAATGTGTTTGATAACCGGAAGGACGCCACCTTCCATCAGTCCCTCACAGGCCACCCGGCCGATTGCCGCCACCTCATGCGGGTCTCGAGAATAGGCTCGGTCACCGATTACATCATGACTCCCCTCAACTGGCACATCAAGGACCGGCAGGCAATCCACGTTGATCCCCAGCGCCATCAAATCGTGAGCGATCAGCCTTGAATGGAGGCGTACAAGTTCTTCGCCGGTTTTCCGGCTGGCGCGCCATATTTCACCCAATTGCCAGCCTGTCGCATAGGTTTCCCAGTGCGGCGGACGCAGACGCTGCACCCTGCCCCCTTCCTGATCAATCAGTACCGGGGCATTTCCTTTGCCAACCGCCTCCCTGAATTCATCTACAAGCCGGTGAACCTGACGCGGATCCTCAATATTGCGGGCAAAAAGTATCAACCCCCATGGATGTTCGTGATCAATGAAATTGCGCTCGTCACTGGATAACGCGGTGCCATGAACGCCTGTAATGAATGCTTTGGTTGCCAAACCCGATCCTCCCCGAATCCCGACTACAAATCCTAGAGCCTGTCTTGTCCAAATGGAAGTTATTTGAATTAGTCGTTTCTCCGGACTAACCACAAAACAGCGTCTGGCAATGTGTGCACGATAAATACTCAATGGAAGAACTGTCGGAAAACAGGCAAAAAAACACCCGGCCTGCTCGACCGGGTGCTTTGGAACTCTTGATGCGGTATTGTCAGCGCGTTACGAAACAGCTGCCGCCTGCGCTTTTGAGTCTCGTGCAAAGCCTGCCTGCTTCGTCCTTCGACTCAGCCAAAACCTTCGCCCGGTAGAAAGTACCCTTGCCCTCGATATCCGCTCTTTCAATGACGGCAGCCCTTCCGCCAAGAATCGAACTGAACCGTCGCTGCAGATTGTTGAATGACAACTCGGCGGCATCCCTGGAGCGTTGTGAGGATACCTGAATCTTCCACTCACTGCTCGTGGCGACCGGAACAGGTGCGGGCGAATTATCGAGTGAGGCAATCTGTGTTGGTGCCTCGCTCTCAACCGGTACAGGAGCAGGTTTGGCGGCAACAGGTGCAGCCTCGCTTACCTGTGCCTGTCCAAGCGCCTGACTTTGTGTCGAAGTCTGTGAAAGTGCCTGGGCAGCCGGCAACGGGCTCGGCTCGGGTATGGCCAATGTGCCAGTCGAAGCAGCTCCGTCTATTCCCTGCGTATTACCACCTGCCTCGCTTGGAGACGCCTGCGTGGCCGCATCCGTGGATGCCGTTTGCGCACCGCTTGTCAGTGTGGTTGCATCTGAACCGGCTGAAGCGGTTGGCTCGGCGCCAGAGTTCAGACGAAACGATGGTGCCGTCAGGCTTCACAGTCAGTGTCTTGACTCGCTTTGGCGAAAGACCGAGGGGTGCTGATTCACCAGCATTTGCCTGGGCATCAGGTACAAGTCGTGTATCCGCCTTCGGTTGAACATCAACCGGCTGCTGGCGGCCCGAAATGAGTTCTTCCTGGGCAGGCTCGCTCGCAGAGTTGCCGGCCACCTGATTGTAAACCTCATTATTCTGATTGGCGATTTCTTCACCACCAGGGTCTTTCGGCTTCACTTTGGCTGGAGTGCTGTCAGCCTTGATGACCGTCGGCTCACCCCCGTCACCCTGACCGGAGAAATAGCCCCATCCCACGACACCCATTCCAAGAAGGAGCGCAACAGCAAGTGCACCAACTGCCAGCTTGAAGCCGTTGTGAGAGCGGCCTTCTACCGCAATTTCACTGGGATCAAGTCTCGCACTTGCTGGCTCAATCGGGTCATCAATTGAGTCGTAAGGCTCAACGAATGCCGCATTTCTGGTTGAATGGTCTTCATGAGACGTGGAAATTTCGGACGCAAACGCAGGATCATTGCCACTCAATTCGCTGGCGAATGCCTTGGCAAAATCATTTTCCAGGGCCAGTTCTTCCTGCTCAGGGCGGGCATGAAACGGGGCATCCTGCCGAATGACAGGTTCCGGATTTCCGTTCTCGAGCTCAGCTGCAAATGCCTCGGCAAAGTCAAACCCGGGATCCTGCTGACCCGGGACTTCAAAACTGGTTTCTTGCGGCGATGATACCGCACTTTCCGAAACAGCGGCTTCTTCCTGCAAGATATCTTCAAAACCCTCTGCAAAGAAATCCTCTACAGAATTATGGTCCGTTTGACCCGAGGACAATTCAACTGTCTCGTATTCCGACGCATCAACCTTTGCCTCAGCGGCAAGCCGTGACGCCATTTCTTCAACTTCATCAAATCGATCAGCCGTGTCGTTTTTATCCACAGCCAGATCAATAGACGCCATTTCTACGTCACGCATGGCATTGGATACGGTTTCATCAACAAACTGATCAGTATCGGAAGCAGAAGTTGAAGCCGCAGCGGCACCACCCTCCAGTTCAGCCATAAGCTGGTCTTCCAGCGAGAGCACATTATTCTCTTCAGAAATGCTAATTGGCGCAGTCTCGGCTTTCAATTCTGGCATGCCGACATCGACTGCATCCTCTATCTGCAGTTCTGCCGCAAAATCCTCATCACTGATCTCGAATTCAGTACCGGAAACCGGTTCGGCATCCGCAACCGCATCAAACGCGGTTTGCTGTGCAGCCGTCGTTTCGCCGAGCTCCTTCAAAAGCTCGCTTTCGATATCAAATTCATCAGAGGCGGGCATATTGGCCACCTCCAGCTTCACAGGCGCTGCCGTTTCTTTCTTTCGTGAAGGCTCACCTGACACGATGCGTGCCAGCTCTGCCAGCGGATCATTGTCATCCACTGCCTCATGATCGTTACGGTATGCTGTGCTTAGTTCGGTCATATACGCTACTACCCGTTATTGCCTTGTCAGCGCAGTTGCCTAACTGCAAAACAAGGCGCCCCGATGCGCGCATTGTGACGGTTTCGTGAAACCTTTTAGCGCATTTCCTCCGGAGCATTCGCGCCAATAATTGACAATCCGGAGGCCAACACACTGGCCAATGCTTGCAACAATGCCATTCTGGCTAGGGTCATTTTTGCATTTTCTTGGTTAATAAACCGTAATTCTGGCATTTCTTTGCCACGATTCCAATGGGAATGAAGGTCTGAAGCAAGTTCATGCAGATAAAAAGCAACTCTGTGTGGCTCATCCGCAATGGCTGCCTGTTCGATCATTCTGGGAAATTCTGCCATTTTCCTGATGAGCGCAACTTCACCTGTGTCCGTCAATAGTGAAAAATCGGCGCTCTCAAGAGCGGCAGCATCCAGTTTCATTTCCGGCATTTCGGCAGAAAGCTGCCTGAATACCGAATAACACCGCGCGTGTGCATACTGTACATAAAAAACAGGATTGTCCTTGGATTGCTCTGTTACCTTGGCAAAATCGAAATCCAATGGTGCTTCCGGCTTCCGGTAAAGCATCATAAACCGGACGGCATCGCGTCCGACTTCCTCGACAACATCGCGCAACGTAACAAAGTCCCCTGCCCGTTTCGACATCCGAACAGGTTCTCCATCCCGGTACAGTTTGACCAGTTGTGTCAGCAATACATCCAGTTCCGCCTTGTCACCGGCAACCGCCTTTGCGACAGCTTTCAGCCGTTTGACATATCCGCCATGATCCGCGCCTAGTACAAAGACCATGCGTTCAAAACCGCGGTCAAACTTGTCCTTGAAATAGGCAACATCAGCAGCAAAATAAGTGTAAGTACCGTCAGACTTTTTCAGCGGGCGGTCCATGTCATCGCCCACTTCGGTGGAACGGAACAGCGTCTGCTCACGGTCTTCCCAGTCTTCCGAAACTTCTCCCTTTGGCGGAGGCAGATGGCCATTATAGACATAACCCTTGGCACGCATTTCTTCCAGCATCAGGTCAATTGCCGACTTGCCGTCTTTCTTTTCATGGAGGGTGCGCTCTGAAAAGAAGACGTCATGATGAACATTCAGGAGAGCAAGATCATCCCTGATCAAGACCATCATAGCGTCAATTGAACGGTCACGCAAAATCGCCATCCGCTCTTCTTCCCGCAATTCCATGAGATCTGCGCCAAATTCTTCTGCTAGCGCCTTACCCACAGGCACCAGATAATCAGCCGGATAAAGCCCTTCGGGAATTGCCCCTATAGCCTCGCCAAGTGCCTCCCGATAGCGAAGCTCGACCGAACGGGCCAAAACATCCATCTGTACACCGGCATCATTGATTACGTATTCCTTGGTTACATCGAAACCGGCAAAGGCCAACAAATTGGCAAGCGCATCACCAACCACCGCTCCACGGCAGTGGCCGACATGCATCGGCCCAGTCGGATTGGCCGACACATATTCAACATTGACCTTTTTTCCGGCGCCGACTTCTCCTCCGCCATAGGATTTTCCCTTGTTCAGAATTACCCCAAGGTGACGGCTCCAGAAACCATCAACAAGACGCATGTTGATAAAGCCTGGCCCCGCAATATCAGCTGAGGCAATATCAGTTTCCTGTTTGAGAGCATCACAGAGTTTTTGCGCAAGTTCACGCGGATTAAGTCCAAGCGGCTTGGCAAGCACCATTGCCGCATTGGTGGCAAGATCTCCATGGGCCGGATCGCGGGGCGGTTCAACCACAAACCGGGAAAGATTTTCTTCACTTAACCCTTCAAACTCAGAGGCTTGCAAATGCTTTTTAACAATTGAATGGAGGTTATTGAAAACATTAATTGTTGTCGTTTGGGATGTGGTCATGTGAGCGGTCATTCATTTAGCCGACTAGCGGATGCATTGTCGCGCGAACAGAAAAAACAGATGGAAATTCTGCGCTCGGCCTAACGCAAATCAGGTGTTACGTCAAACAAACGCTGATGCTCAAGGATGGCATATCGGTCCGTCATACCTGAAAGGAAATCGCATACGATCCGAGCGCGCTTTGCTTCATCAATTCTCGCCGAAGTATCGAGCCAGTCGAGGCCCCATTCATTCGGCATCTGCGCCTTGCCGCTGAAATAGCGGTTGAAGAGATCACGCACCACCTGTTTGGCATCTTCCCTAATTCGCATGACACTCGGGGCGCGGTACATGCGTGAAAAAAGAAATGTCTTTATGGCCTTTTCTTTTTCTTGCATGCTCGGACTGAATGTCACAATCGTCATTCCCGCATTCCTGATGGCTTCGGTGTTACGGGGATCGAGCTCCCGCAACGCCTTGTTGGTCTGAACGATCACATCCTCAACCATTGAGGTAATCTGACGCCGCACGATTTCGTGGACGGTTCGACTGTCGTCCAGTCCCGGATATAATGCGCGAACACTCGCAAGATGTTCGCCGGTCAACGGTAATTGCTCAATGTCTGCAAGATTGAACAAACCGGCCCTGAGCCCATCATCAAGGTCATGGGCATTGTAGGCTATATCATCGGCAATGGCGGCGCACTGGGCTTCAAGGGAAGAGTGTCTGTCAAGATCTAGATCAAACAGCGCATTGAATTCGGCGATTGGTTGCGGCAACGCCTTGCTATCTGAATATGGCCCGACAAGCGGCCCGTTGTGTTTCACAAGCCCTTCAAGGGTCTCCCAACTCAGATTAAGTCCGTCAAATTCCGCATATCGCTTTTCAAGTTTGGTTACGATCCTCAAGGATTGGGCATTATGATCAAAGCCACCCCAGGGTTTCATCAGTTCATCCAGCTCATCTTCTCCCGTATGGCCAAAAGGTGTGTGGCCAAAATCATGGGAAAGCGCCAGCGCCTCCGCCAGATCCTCATCAACAGCAAAAGCACGGGCAAGTGCCCTCGCTATCTGCGCAACTTCAATGGAGTGGGTAAGCCTCGTTCGGTAGTGATCGCCCTCGTGATAAACGAAAACCTGGGTCTTGTGCTTCAGACGGCGAAAGGCCGTAGAATGGATTATCCTGTCGCGATCGCGCTGAAACGGAGTTCTGGTCGGAGAGGCTGACTCAGGCTCAAGCCGACCCCGGCTCTCTTCTGCCATGCAGGCATAAGATGCCAGATGGTACCGCCCGCCCGGAGTAAGATCGGGGCGACTTGCGGGTGAGGTATAGGGCTTTTTATCTGGCAATTGTGATCGGGTCCGGTGTCGAAATGCGTTGGAAGCTGCGCCGCAAACACAAACCGGCTCAACGCTCCATTCTTATCATTTGCGACGCCGCCGCAAGATGCCCGTCCGACTGTATTTTCTCAAGGGCATTGCTGATCGCCAATTCTGTCGTTTCGTGTGTAATCAGAATGACAGGTTGAGCATTTTCCGGCGTTTTCGCGGTGCTTTTGGGTTTCTTCCGCTGAACAATTGATTCAAGCGAAATGTTCTCTTCCGCCATCCGGCTCGCAATTGAGGCAAACGCACCTGCCCGGTCATTCAGCATCAGGCGGATGAAGTACCCGCCCTCATGTGCACGCATGCGCGCACGTTGATAGGGTTCAAGATCTTGTGCAGGACGTCCAAACACCGGGGCATGCTGATGACCGGGTTTGGATTTGGCTATGTCGCACAAATCACCGGCAACGGCCGAAGCTGTTGCATCCCCGCCGGCGCCCGGTCCTGAAAGCACCAACTGCCCGACAGGATCGGCCTCTATTGCCACTGCATTGGTCACGCCCGCAATCTGGGCAATCGGCGCATCAATGGGCACCATTGTCGGATGCACGCGCTGCTCAATACCTGAAGGCGTTTTCTGCGCGACACCCAGCAACTTGATTCTGAAACCGAGATCGCGCGCTGCATCGATATCGGCGGCTGTTATGTTCGATATTCCTTCGACATAGATTTCATCAGTCGCCAATTGGGTGCCAAATGCCAGACTGGTCAAAATGGACAGTTTGTGTGCGGTATCAAATCCCTCGACGTCAAAGGTCGGATCGGCCTCCGCATAGCCCAATTCCTGAGCATCCTTGAGGCATTCCTCATATGAAAGACCTTCTTCCTCCATTCGGGTCAGCATGTAGTTGCAGGTACCGTTCAAAATACCGTAGATACGCTTGACCGTATTGGAAGTTAGCGCTTCGCGCATAGTCTTGATGATCGGAATTCCGCCTGCAACTGCGGCCTCATAGTTGAGAATAACGCCTTTTTCCTCGGCGATCAGGGCAAGTTCAACGCCATGCTTGGCAAGCAGGGCCTTGTTGGCAGTCGAAACGTGTTTTCCCGCCTCAAGCGCCTTCTTTACACTGCTTAACGCCGGCCCGTCGTCACCACCGATCAATTCAACGTAAACATCGATTTCGTCGCTGACTGCAAGCGCATCGGGGCTCTCATACCAGGTTACCGAAGACAGATCACATCCCCTGTCACGGTTCTTGTCACGAGCAGTAACTGCCGTTACTTCCAGTGCCCGACCACACCGTTCGGCAAGGAGCGCACTCTTTGCATGCAACAGGCGAACGAGCGAGGCTCCAACGGTACCGACACCGGCAATTCCAATCCGCAGGGGTGGTTGTTTCACGTCATGTTCCTTTGTGCTCTTTTCCGGCTAGTCCGGCGATCTTTGTGCTCTGTTTAGGAAAGCAGTTGAAATACAGCAAGCTTAATATGAGAAGTTTCAAAACAAATGGCCTGAACACCCTGCGCCAAATAAAAACCCGGAACACGATGGTCCCGGGTTCTGCTGATATCGAAAACAGGTTTTGCCTAGCTGCCGTTCTTGCGCAGGCACTCCTGGTAGTCGGGAACCGTTTTCATCATGTTGCTACGGTTTATGAGAAAAAACAGCGAGGCGCAGGTTTGGTCGCCAATTACAACATTACGCCTGTAGCGCTGGATGATCATGCCGTATCTCGGCTTGTGTACATCCTGTCGGATAAGCTCTTCACCAATGCCTGGATTATCCCCGCCGAAATTTCCAGGTCCGTCACTTCCGCGTCCACCGTTTGCACGCCCGTCATTTCCGTTCCCGGCACCACTGCTGGATGCGGCTGATGCAGCTCCGGCTGCGAAAATTGTCAATCCTGCAACCAGGATTGCATTTGTCGTGATTTTGAGAAGATTGGTCATTTGATTTTTCCTTTATCGGTGCCCCGATGAGGAGATACTGACAGAAACGGCCCCTGTTTCTGTGCATCCGGTCACACATCAGTTTTTGGCCGAAAGACACTGTAGGGATTTTCCCAAACCCTCCCGCTTCACCGAGAGTATGGCGATGCGCTAGTTTCCGGTTTTGACAGGTAGGACCGGAAGGCCTCGGAAAGCCCAGCCATCATGACGCAAATCGCCGACATCACGGAGCACCAGTTTAGGAAACCGCTCGAAGAGCGCGGGCAATGCCACATCTGCAACCATGCATCGCGAAGCCCAGGCTCCTGCGCAGAAATGGGGTCCTGCGCCAAACGCAATGCTTTTGGAAGTATCACGCGACGGATCAAAAATGTCAGGATCAAGAAAGCAGGCTTCATCCCGGTTTGCAGAACCGAACATCAAGAACGCACGCTGTTCAGGTTCAAACGAGATACCCTCATGGCAATAGGGTTTGGCGATCCGGCGCGGAGACATGCCAATGGGCGCAATCCACCGGCAATACTCATCGAAAACCTGCATCCAGCCGATTTCACCACTCAGGACTTTCAGCTTTTCACCGGGATGTTCAAGAAGCGCCCATGCGCAACCCGCAATCGCATCGCGTTGTTCGTTTTGTCCACCACTGATGGCCAGTTTGATATTGGCCCGCAGGCTGCTTTCCTGAAGACCGGCCGCCAACATCACGGAAAGAAGTGTTGGTTGGTCATGAGCCCTGGCAGTTGCAATGCGATCACTAATCGCTTCGTCTATTGCGCGCGTAGCGGCATGGCAACGTGCCTCCGTCCTTGCATCCCCACCGTAATTGGCAATTCCATCGATCATAGCCTGCGACCAGTCATTCATGTCCCGCCAGCCGACTTGGTTGAGCCCTGTCAGTATTTTCAGGCCTTCCCCGGAAAGACGCATCGCATAATCACTGACAAGATCAAAACTTCCGACTTCAGCCAGTTCATCCAGAATTCGCTGCGCTTGCGCTTTAAAGAGGGATTTCCAATACGACGCGACGGTTTTGGGAGATACTGCAGGGAAAATCATGCGTCGCTCGCGCATATGCGCCTCGCCGTCCTTGCGCATCATGTTTTCACCCATCAGGACTGTCATCAGACCTCCAGGCTGTTCGGATGAGAACACTTCAACATTCTTTTCGCAGAAATAGATGTCGTCTCGCAGTGTCAGTAAAACCGCATCAAGCTGGGGAACATAGCAAATCGGCGCGCGCGCGCGCATTTCCTTGTAAAAAGGATAGGGATCAGCCTTGAAGGCTGCCGGATCGATATCAAATACCGGAGGCGTCATTCCCAACAAATATCACGGCAATGAAAGAGCGCAACTGCTATAAGCCAAGTTGCGCTTTTCCTTCCGGCATTGAATTGGTCGAAACTTATTGTGTCAGGCGAACCGCACTGTCCTTGATCGTTTCAAAGATAGATTTGAAAGTCGCTGAAAGTTCACCATTGCCAGTGCCTGGCGCAAAGGCGAGTTTCGGGCTGGATGCACATGTCGCCAGTTTGGCGACCTCGTCACCGGTAATGTTTACAACACTGTTGCCGCCAACCGCATCATAGGCAACGGTTGCTACCTGGATACCTTTTTCCTTCATGCCATTACACATCGCGGTCAGGTTCAACCAACCCTGTTCAACCGTTCCAGGACCATTGCCCGGGCCAAAGGCCGGAGCCGACTGAGCACCATCCGTCAAAAACACGAGGTACTTCTCGGTTTTCTTGTTTGAATAGGAAACGCCGTTGCCAAACGGTCCATCAGGGGAGAGCATTTGCCAGCCGATATCCATGCCCAATGAAAGATGGGTAAGTGCAGACAACTGCATTGCATCAAGCTTGTTCTTGAGATCATCCAGCTTTTCGGTCAGCGGAACAGCAATCAGATTGGTATCCATAAACAGGGTTTTGCATTCTGCCGGATTAGCCAAATAATAGCCAACGGAATTCCCGCCGTATTTGGTATCTTCAACGCCGGACTTTGCTGGCGATCCGTCCGAATTATAAGGATACTTCCGGTCGCCCGTGCATCCGGTATATTTGTCGTCTGTCGGATCACCGTCATAATCCTCCTAAACCGGTGCGGAAAGCACATATTTGCTAGGAATGGAAATGCCGGTCAGCGCAGCAAAAGGTGTCAGCGCAACACGGATTTTCGTATATTTCTGCAGGTCTTCCAGGTTCGTGAGGAAGTCTGTCACGACCGCCTTCATGTCAACCAGCTTATTGTCTGTCCCCATGGAGTCCGAAAAATCGAGAACGACTGAAATCTCGAAGTCCTTTGGTTGACCGAATGCGGCAGAAGCATCCACCTCAACCTTTGTTACACGTTTGATGAAGGGGATAAAATAGTTTTCCGTTTTGAGCGCCGCGTGCCCGATAACCTTGCCATTCAATCTTGAACACATCGTCGTGATATGAGCCTTCAAAAGAAAGCCCAGCATTTGCAGCCATGAACGCCTTCGCGGCATCGATTCTTGCCTTGTCGTCGCACTCCGTAGCTGCGCCCGCCAACACCGCAGCATCAACCATGTTCTGCAGGGTCGAGGTATACTTGGAAAGACTGGAATACTGGATGGAAATCCCGATAACCGAGATGATTCCAACAAAACCCATCGACAACATCGGGAAAAAACACCGGAACGGTCGGTCAGAAAGCGTGAAATCGGATTGAGCACACGAAAAGACATTAAGAAAAAATCTCTCCAGAAAGTGGAAACTTTCCAGAAAACCAGCAAATAATCACTGAAAACACCCTAACGTTAGGTCCTGTAAGCTCCTGTTGTGATTAAGGTTTTCGAAACCGAACCAATATTTTCCGTATCATGAAAAATCAGAGGCCGGAGTGAACTGCGATATCACCTTTCTCCCAGCCGGCTTGCGTTCGAGCTTTGAAATCATCAAAGACACCACCCTCAATGGCATCACGCATTCCCTGCATAAGCCATTGATAATAAGAAAGATTATTCCAACTCAACAACATGCCTGCCAGTGCCTCATTGCACTTGACCAGATGATGCAAATAGGCACGGGAATAGTCTCTTGTGGCCGGACAATCGCTTTCCTCGTCAAGCGGTCGCGGATCCTCGGCATGGCGGGCATTTCTTAGATTGATCTTGCCAAACCGAGTGTAGGCCAGTCCGTGCCGCCCTGCCCTTGTCGGCATGACACAATCGAACATGTCAACGCCACGCGCTACAGACTGGAGCAGATCATCGGGTGTGCCGACACCCATCAGGTATCTTGGTTTGTTTTCAGGCATGGCCGGACACGTCACATCAAGCGTACGCAACATGACATCCTGTGGCTCGCCAACGGCCAGTCCGCCGATCGAATATCCCTTCAAATCCATGTCAGCCAGCGCTTCAGCCGATTGGACCCTGAGTTCAGGATCATCACCGCCTTGCACGATGCCGAACATTGCCTTGCCGGGCTGATTGCCAAAAGCCTTCGCTGAACGCTCCGCCCAACGAAGTGACAATTCCATCGCCCTTTTTATCTCATCCCTTTTGGCGGGCAGTGCGATGCACTCGTCAAGCTGCATCTGGATATCTGATCCAAGCAATCCCTGTATCTCGATGGAACGCTCCGGAGACATGAAGAACTTCGCTCCGTCTACATGGGATTTGAACGTGACGCCGTCTTCGTTCAGTTTTCGTAGTGCCGAAAGCGACATAACCTGAAAGCCGCCTGAGTCCGTCAGGATCGGACCCTGCCAGTTGGCGAACTGGTGCAAACCGCCAAGCCTTGCAACCCTCTCTGCTCCGGGCCGCAGCATCAGGTGGTATGTGTTTCCGAGAATGATGTCGGAACCTAGATCCCTTACCTGATCCATATACATGGCCTTGACCGTGCCGGCTGTTCCGACCGGCATGAATGCGGGCGTGCGAACCGTGCCACGCGGCATGGTAATTTCGCCCCGGCGGGCCCGTCCATCCCGCGCAATCAGGTTGAAACTGAATTCTTCATTCATGTATTTCGCTCCAGGAGACAGGCATCCCCGTAAGAATAAAACCGGTATCCGTTATTGATGGCATGCGCATAAGCGGCCTGCATCGTCTCAAGCCCGCTGAAAGCGGAAACCAGCATCATTAGCGTTGATTTTGGAAGATGGAAATTGGTCATCAAGACGTCAACAAAGCGGAATTCATAGCCAGGCGTGATAAAGATATCCGTAGCGCCTTCCCAAGCATGCACCATGCCGTCCTCGTCTGCCGCACTCTCCATCAGCCGCAATGAGGTTGTTCCAACCGAAACGATACGCCCGCCGCGAGCCTTGACCGCATTAAGCGCAGCCGCCGTTTCTGCTGTCACTACCCCGCGTTCATGATGCATTTTGTGATGCCGCGTATCATCTGCCTTGACCGGCAAAAAAGTCCCGGCTCCCACATGAAGCGTAACAAAATGTCGTTCGATACCGCGCGCATCAAGCGCGGCAAAGAGTTCCGGTGTAAAGTGAAGTCCGGCAGTTGGTGCGGCTACTGCGCCGTCATCCTTTGCATAGATTGTCTGGTAATCCGTCTTGTCTCGTTCATCCTCGGGCCGTTTCAGCGCAATATAGGGTGGCAAGGGAATATGCCCGACGCCAACAAGCGCTTCATCCAGTGCAGCCCCCGAAAGGTCAAACGCAAGTGTGACCTCACCTTCTTCGCCCTTTTCGGTAACGGTGGCATCAAGGGCTCCTGTAAGGCAGGACGTATTTTCATGGCCAAACCGGCACCGGTCGCCAACAGCAAGTTTTTTTGCGCCGCGAACAAAGGCTTTCCAGTGATTATCGTCGAGGCGCATATGTAGGGTCGCACCAATTCCGGCGATTGCCTCGCCCCGGATCCGGATACCTTCAAGTTGAGCCGGGATGACCTTCGTATCGTTGAAAACCAGCGCATCGCCAGGTTCAAGCAGATCAGGCAGATTACGAACTGTCAGATCCCGGAGCGACCCGCCACGACCGACATGGAGCAATTTGGCTGAATCGCGTGGAACCGCTGGACGCAGGGCAATGCGGTCCTCGGGCAATTCAAAATCAAATAGGTCAACGCGCATTGTTCATCTCAAGAAAAAGGGCGGCACAGACAGCGTCCGGCCACCCTTCAATCTGTTTGGATAAGATTATCAGCCGGCAACTTTCATCGAGACGATTGAATCCGGATTTTGAACCGGCTCACCGCGCTTGATCTGGTCGACATTTTCCATGCCTTCGATCACTTCACCCCAAACCGTGTATTGGCGGTCCAGAAAAGGCGCGTCGTCAAAACAGATGAAAAACTGGCTGTTGGCACTGTCAGGCATCTGACTGCGTGCCATTGAGCATGTTCCACGCTTGTGCGGCGCATCGTTGAATTCAGCCTTGAGGTCAGGTTTGTCGGAGCCGCCTGTGCCGATACCATGCGGGCAGCCGACCTGAGCCATGAAACCATCAATAACACGGTGAAAGACGATACCGTCATAAAAGCCTTCGGAAGCAAGTTCCTTAATGCGGGCAACGTGATTGGGGGCAAGATCAGGACGCAGCTTTATGACCACCATGCCCTTGGTAGTTTCCATCTCAATCGTGTTTTGCGGATCGTCGTAAGCCATCTTTATGGTTCCTTGTCTATTTGTATGAATTTGTCAGTTTGCGTCTGATGCCAGTTGCATCTTCACGATCTTGTCGGGCCCGTCTACCATACCATTCTGGCCTTCTCCACGCTTGATTTTGTCGACATGCTCCATGCCGTCCGCAACCTCCCCGAAAACAGTATACTGGCCGTTGAGAAAATCGCCCTGTTCAAACATTATAAAAAACTGGGAGTTGGCACTATTGGGATCTTGCGACCTCGCCATACCAACAACGCCGCGTGCAAACGGTTCCTCGGAAAATTCGGCAGGAAGATCAGGAAGATCCGAACCACCCATGCCCGTTCCTGTCGGATCTCCTGTCTGGGCCATGAAACCGTCAATCACCCGATGAAAAACAATTCCGTCATAAAAACCCTTTTTGGTCAGCGCCTTTATCTGAGCCACGTGCTTTGGTGCCAGATCGGGACGCAACTTGATGGTGACACGGCCGTCCTTCAGATCGAGATAGAGGGTATCGTCCAAATCACTCATGGCATCATCATTCGAAGCTATGGCAGACTGATCGTCTGTCTTCGGAGCCTTCTCAGCTTCACCTTGCTCTACCGGCGCATCGGACTTCGGCGTTTCCACTTGGCTGTCGTTGCAGGCCGACAGGCCGATCATCATGATAAGCGCGGCAATCAGCAGCGCGGAATTTCTGGCGAATTTCATTGAAATACCTGTTCAGTTGGAAACCGGATTCAACCCGGTCTGTTTTAAGTGCCCAGTTTATTCTTGAGTGCATCAAGCACTGGTTGGGGAACAAATGGTGAGACGTCACCCCCCATTTTTGCGATTTGGCGCACCAATGTGCCGGTAATATGTCCCATGCCCGGAGAGGATGGCAGAAACACGGTCTGTATATCAGGCGCCATAGTCGAGTTCATTCCGGCCATTTGCATCTCATAGGCGAAATCGGTTGCATCGCGCAACCCGCGCAGCATGATCGTGGCGTTTAATTCGCGCGCCGTTTCTATTACCAACTTATCGAACGATACAACTTCCAACCGTCCACCATCAGCACCATGAAGCTCGGCAACGCTGGCCCTGATCAGTTCTGCCCTTTCCTCGAAAGAAAACATAGGCGTCTTGCCGGGGTGAATTCCGATCGCCACAATAACTTTATCCGCAAGGGAAAGCCCCTGGCGGATAACATCAAGATGACCATTGGTAAGCGGATCAAATGATCCGGCGTATAGCGCACTTCTTTTCATAACGGCCTTTTCTCACCTTCCATCTGTTTCTGCAACCCGTTTTACCCTGGGTATGCCAGCTGCACACACCATGAATCGGGGGCGGCGGTGGTTTGGCGACTTAGGCAGATTAACGCCGGATGAACAAACCATTGGGACCCCATTCAACTGCAAAATCGTAAAATCAGGGAACTCAAGACCAAACAAACGCTCAGAATTAGAAAGGAAGAATCATGACACTGGTCATTACAGCATTCATCATGGTAGTCGCCCTCTCCATTGCAACCATTCTTCGTCTTGAAAAAGAAGAAAAGCGCCTGCATTTTGCCCGAAACACCAACCGGACAAACCAGCAGTTTGCCGATTAAGCGGCTCTTCCGGGGGCAAATCGGTCGGACTGCATTGCACTTTTCCTTCAAATCGGTCACTTCTGGCGAAAATACGTTACTTTTGTCAGATTGCCGGAAACCGGATTTGAATTTTCCTGAAAAGATAGTTGAACGCATCGGTCATTGGCGTAAGCCGGTGGTTCCGGAATTCATGGCAAGGCTTGCAGAAGCTTCGAGGCAAGCCGGCATTGCCCTTGGCGATGAAACACCCCTTCCCTATACACTGCAAATCACCCGCAGAAACGTTGCTATTACACCCCGTAGTCACGGTTTCTGGAGGCCAAATCTTGCCAGCCTGGCCAGCTTTGTTCAGGGCAGGCCAGAGGAAGTGACGCTCTATCAGCCTGACGTATGGGGTTTCATGGGTCCATTTTCAAAAACCAGAAAGAGTTCGCGCACCAAATCCGCCGCGCAATCCGAAAACGCCTTGTTGTTTTGGCCCTGTCCAGAGGGTCAGATTTCTCTGTCAAAAACCACCAGTGTGCTGAAAGTCGCCCTTGGCGCCAAAAATCTTCTCCGGAAATCAGAATGCTGGAGGAGGTGCACGAAGCCATTGGCTGTGCACCAAGAGTCCTTGCAAGGGATTCAGATCACAGATGGCTGGTAATCGAATTCATTGCCAGTGAGACACCCCTGACCGCTGAAGAGCAAGCAAAAGTCTACCTTGACCAAATTTGCGAACCCTTCTTCAGGCACTTCAAACCCCGGAGCGAACCTGTTGATAAACTGGTTCAGGAACACAATGTTGCCGCCCGCCAGTTTTCACGCCAAAACCTTTTGGCAACGGCCAGCGCATTGGGCATCAATGACTTTCAGAACCTTCTGGCGGGAAATCTGACATGGTCCCAAACTCATGGAGGCGGAATTTGCGAGGAGGTCGTATTATCCAGAACCGGTCAGGCCTATTTGCTAGATTGGGAAAAAGCGGATCATTCACCGATCGGGGATGATCTGTTGCAGGTCTTTCAATATCACCCACAACAGACGCTCGATATTTTTAAGAGGTTGAAAACGCTGGACACACTTTCCGTCAAGGATCAATTGACCGTCAGCCTCGTTTTCCGCAACGCCTTTCGCCTGAAGAAGAAAAAACCGACCGAAAGATCAATAGCGGCTGATCATCAATGTGCGAAATTGCTTGAGAACCTGCCACGGGATTGAAGCAGATCAATCGCTCCGTTATGCACGTTTTAATGTCGACATCCAGATTCCCCCGGCAATCAACAGGCTTCCACTGACCTTTTCCACGAACCAGACCCGATTTCGGGTGAGCGCTGATCCGGCCTTTCCGGCAAGAATGGCATAAAGCGAATCGAAAACCGCACCCACAACCATGAAAATGGCTCCCAGCAGGAGTGATTGCCAGAAGGCGCTCCCTGCGGGATCAATGAATTGCGGCAGAAACGCACCGAAGAAAAGAAGCGCCTTGGGATTGGACCAGATCACCAGAAAACCCTGCCAGAAATAGCCGATCCGCGGCGCTTTCACTTCAGACGGAGTACCAAGCCTGCCGTCCGAACGCAGCAGTGTGATGCCAAGCCAGATCAGATAGGCCGCTCCTGCGAGTTTGATCCAGAAAAACCAGTCAGCCATAACGGTAACGACCGTTTCGAGCCCCAAGGCTACTATAACGACCATGGGTACAAGCCCGGCCTGCGTCCCCGCCACATTCAGCAAGCCGGCCTTGGCACCGCCACGCAAAGAATTTGCAATGATAACGGTCACCGTGGGTCCTGGGACTATGATGATCACGAAACAGGCAAAAGCGAATACCAGAAGCGTTGAAAGTGTCATGGAAATACCCGTTTGTTGAAACCCGATGAAGCCCATATTATCAGCGGTTGATCAAGGCCTTTTGTGCCTTCTTGCGCTGCCTGGAAAATTTCGCCAGTGTAGGTGCTCGCCCCTTCCATCAAACCGGTAACATCAATGCCCGACTATTTCGACTATCCCGAGATACTACTCACCTTTGCAGTTGTCCTGATGCTGCTGTCAATTACCGTCAAAAACATGTTGCCGCTGCGCGCTATTGCCTTTGCTGCGGCTGCTGTATTTACCGTCTTTGCCTTTATCAAGGCATCAACCATACTGGTTGTTCTGGCGGTCGCATTACTGATTATTGGGGGCTACCGCCTTTACGAGGTCCAGAATGTTTCACGCAAAATCCGGCGTACTCGTCACTATGGATATGAAATCGAACAACTCTTGCCGCTGATGGCCGAGATCGAGTTACCCCCCGGCCAGATCATCTTTTCAAAAGGCGACCATGCAGATCGGTTGTTTTTTCTGACGTCGGGTGAAGTGGAAATCGTCGAAAATGGCAAAAAACTTCCAAAAGACACGCTGTTTGGCGAAATCGGACTGTTCACGGGAACCGGCGAGCGCACTTCCACGATCCGCTGCGTGACAGATTGCACCCTTCGCACGATGACATCGGTTGAAGTGGACAAGCTCTATTTCACCCAGCCGGAATTTGCCCTTGCACTAGTCAAGATCATGGCAACCCGCATGACGAAGAACATTGAGGCACTTGAATCGAAAATCGGCGGAAAGGAATAAACCAGACCGCCGACTTTTTAATGAGATCACCATCGTGGATGACAGGTTAATCTGCGCTATTGTGACCGGAGTCTTCTTCGCCGTTGTCGGCTTCGCTTACCGTATCAGGGATTTCCGCTTCTGGACCTGAAACACCCTCTTCAGATTGCGCATCCAGGTCATCCTCGTCACCGGTTTCACTTTCACTGATATGCTCTACAGAGACGACCTGTTCGTCCTTCGCGGTCTTGAAGACTGTCACGCCCTGGGTAGAGCGGCCCGCGATTCGGATATCCTTCACCGGACAGCGGATCAATTGCCCCCCGTTGGTAACCAGCATGATTTCATCACCATCTTCCACGGGGAAGGAAGAAACCAGCTGACCATTGCGTTCATTGACCGCCATGGCAGCAATACCCTTGCCGCCGCGTCCTGATACCCGATACTCATGGCTTGAAGAACGTTTGCCAAAGCCGTTTTCGGAAATGGTGAGAATGAACTGCTCACTTTCCCTCATGATTTCATAGCGTTCGTCAGGCAGGGCCAGATTGTCATCACTCTCTTCGATGTCTGCTGCTTCGGGCGCATCATCAACCGCCTCACCAATTTCGGCAGCGAGCTCGGCCCTGCGGCGTTTGAGATAGGCAGTCCGCTCCCAGGCTTCCACTTGTGACGGCTTGAGGATCGTCATCGAGATAACTTCGTCCCCTTCTGCCAGATTGATACCGCGAACGCCCACGGAGTTTCGTCCGGTAAACACACGGATATCGCTCACGGGGAAACGGATTGCCTGACCTTTGCCGGTTGTCAGCAGAACGGTCGCATCCTCTGAACATGTTTCCACCCCGACAATACCATCCTCGCCTTCAAGCTTCATGGCGATCTTGCCGTTCCGGTTGACCTGAACAAAATCAGACAACTTGTTCCGCCGCACAGTACCCCTGGTTGTCGCGAACATGATATCGAGTTCGCCCCAGCTATCCTCATCTTCGGGAAGCGGCATGGTTTTCGTGATCCGCTCACCCTGCTCAAGAGGCAGAAGATTGATCAGCGCCTTGCCCTTTGCCTGCGGCGCGGACAGCGGCAGTTTCCAGACCTTGAGTTTGTAGACAATGCCTTTTGAGGAGAAAAACAAGATCGGCGTGTGGGTATTGGCCACAAATAGCCTGGTTACAAAATCCTCATCCTTCATGGACATGCCTGAACGGCCCTTGCCGCCCCTGCGCTGTGCCCGATATGTGTCGAGCGGAACCCGCTTGATGTAACCGGCATGGGACACCGTAACAACCATGTCCTCCCTTGCGATAAGATCCTCGTCTTCCATATCGAAACCGCCATCAACGATCTCGGTCCGGCGAGGTGTTGCGAATTCATCTCGAACAGCAATCAGCTCATCCTTGATGATAGTCATCACGCGTGAGCGTGAGGATAGAATATCAAGGTAATCACGAATTTCGTCGCCCAGCTTGTGTAACTCGTCCGAAATCTCGTCGCGGCCAAGGGCGGTCAGCCGCTGCAGGCGAAGGTCGAGAATGGCGCGTGCCTGTTCCTCGGAGAGATAATAGGTGCCATCCTCATTGAGCTTGTGCCGAGGATCATCAATCAGTTCCACCAGCGGGGCAATGTCCTTGGCATCCCAGCGCCGCTCCATCAATTGCGCGCGGGCGGTTGCCGGATCAGGCGCATGCCTGATGAGCTTGATTACCTCATCAATATTGGCGACGGCAATGGCCAGACCAACCAACACATGTGCCCTGACCCTAGCCTTGTTCAAAAGGAATTTCGTGCGGCGGGTAACCACTTCTTCGCGGAAGCTTACAAACGCCCGCAACAGGTCCAGCAGGTTAAGCTGCTCGGGTTTCCCGCCATTCAGCGCAACGAAATTGCAACCAAATGAGGTTTGGAGCGGTGTAAACCGGTAAAGCTGATTGAGAACCACGTCAGGAACCGCATCACGCTTCAGTTCAATGACAACTCGGTAACCGGATCGATCCGACTCGTCTCGAATATCGGAAATGCCTTCCAGCCGCTTGTCGCGTACCAGTTCGGCAATTTTTTCAATCATCGAGGCCTTGTTGACCTGATATGGTATTTCCGAAACGATGATGGCACTGCGATCAGAACGCAATTCCTCGATCTCGACCTTGCCCCGCATCAATACGGAACCACGGCCTGTCTCATAGGCCGAACGGATACCCGAGCGACCGAGAATGATACCGCCAGTCGGGAAATCCGGCCCGGGAATTATCTCCTGGATTTCCTCCAGCTGCATTCCCGGATTGTCGATCAGGGCAACACACCCGTCGATCACCTCTCCCAGATTGTGTGGCGGGATGTTGGTTGCCATCCCCACAGCGATACCGCCGGCACCATTGACAAGAAGATTGGGAAATCTGGCCGGTATGACAACAGGCTCACGTTCGGAATTATCGTAGTTATCCTGGAAATCGACAGTATCCTTGTCGATATCCGAGAGCAGTTCGTGAGCGACCTTTGCAAGCCTCGACTCGGTGTACCGCATGGCGGCGGCCTTGTCGCCGTCAATGGAACCGAAGTTGCCCTGCCCGTCAATCAGCGGAACACGAAGCGAGAAATCCTGCGCCATGCGGACCATGGAATCATAGATCGCTGTATCGCCGTGCGGGTGGTATTTACCGATCACATCACCGACAATACGCGCGGACTTGCGGTATGGCTTGTTCCAGTCATAGCCGTTTTCATGCATGGAATACAGAATGCGGCGATGCACTGGCTTGAGGCCGTCACGAACATCCGGCAAGGCGCGGCTGACGATTACGCTCATGGCATAATCGAGGTAGGATCGGCTCATTTCCTCAATAATGGAAATCGGTTTGATTGCGGAGTTTTCTCCACCGTCTTCAGGCCCGTTCGGCCCCTCAGGAATGTTGGTTTCGTCTGACAAGACTTACCCCGTTTTGATGATCATCTCGAAATTGAATAATTACTCACAAACATAGCATGAGCCGCTCAAAATTACCAATTCGAGCCCACTGTAGGCAGCGTTTTTAAGTATGTAATTTCAATAACTTAAAAGCCAATCATTAAACTTCAAAATGGAACGTCGGCAATAACCGCCTATTTGTCGACAGCCAGCAGAATCGCAGAAGAATCATCGCTGCGCTTATAACGCGGATAGCGTGTCGCCTCGGGGTCGATAATTCGTTCGACATGGCGAATTTCCGCAAGGATTGAAGCCAGTCCCTTACCCCTTGCCGCCTCTATCATCCCCGCCCTGTCATAAAGGCCGTAATTTTCTTCAGCGGCTGAAAATCCGTCCGACATCAACATTATGCTGTCAACCTCAGGCACCGGCAGCGCTATTGTAAAAACATGTTCGCACGCTTCACGCGAGAGGCCGAGTGTCCATACCCCGCTTTCAGGCGTATTATTCGCCGCCCGTCTCTCCCGCAGTTCATCAAGCACTTGCGGAGACCTGATTGCCTCCCACGAACAGCCATCGCGTTCCATGGACTGGCGGGCGGCAGATATTTCAGCAGCTCCACTTTGCGGCAGGGCCGAGAAACGTTCCACAAACCCGTCAGACATTCTGATCAGTGCAACGCAGTCTCCAAGCCCCGATATTTCTATAATTCCGTCCTGCATTCGAGCCATGATGAAACCGGCCATCGGCCAGGCATATCGGGGAATATCTGCCAGATCATTTTCACGCGCGACGACAGTTACGGCATGGTCGTTGATCTCTCGCACCAGATCGCGCACCGCGTCATCGGTTCTTGCATTGAGGAAATGATTGACAGAAGCCTTCGCAATCCACTGGGCATCGCTGTCATCACTCGAAACCAAACGCTTGCCGCCGAGCCCTGTGGCACCATCAGCGACAACCGCAACGCGTTCATCATAACCGATCCAATCATCATTCGGCTTTCCCCCTTCAATTGCACCGGTATTGGGGGTGCTATCATCGCCGGCATCGCGTATATGATCGATTACAACAAATTTCATAACGTATCGCCCTGCCCGTATCGGGCTTGATTGATTGAAAAAACCATGCCGACTTATGACACCATTCTCAATGCGTTTGTAACCCTGTTTGTTACTGTCGACCCAATTGGCAATGCACCATTGTTTCTGGGACTGACTGCGGGAATGGTTGCCGCTGACCGCAGGTCCGTGGCGCTACGCGGGGTGATGATAGCCTTTCTGGTCATGTCACTTTTTGCGATTACCGGCACAACGATCCTCGATGCAATGGGAATCACCATACACGCCTTCCGCGTTGCAGGAGGCCTGCTGCTTTTCTACACCGCATTTGAAATGATTTATGCCAAGCGTCAGGAACGCAAGGAGGAAGCCTCGCAATCCGCGTTGAAGGATCACATCGCAAATATCGCGGTTTTCCCGCTCGCAATTCCGCTGATTGCAGGACCCGGCACCATATCAGCTGTCATTCTTTTGTCTTCACAGATGGGACACGGTTCCGGCACACAGGCGTGGACCGGCACTTTGGTGCTAATCGGCGTGATTGCCACCCTTTTGACTATTACATGCCTGGTGTTGTTTGCCGCCGAGTTTTTCGACAAGTATCTCGGCAAAACCGGCAGAATGGTGCTCACGCGACTTTTGGGCGTATTGTTGGCCGCGCTGTCGGTGCAATATGTGGCAGATGGCATATCGGCACTGTTTGCGGCCTGATTCAGGCCTGTTCCCATTTCGCTTGCTGCGATGCCATCTTGTTTGAAAAAACGGCAAGAAGCGCCAGGAAAACAACAAATGCAACCGGTGCCAATTGGGCCAATTTTGGAAATGCATGGCTTGCAGGAATAGCCAGCGTTACAGGCACAAGATAGCGCAATACCACAATCATGAAACGGCTAAAGCTATCCCTGGCCGCTATCAGGACCGATATCAATGGTCCGCTCATGGCGATCAAACCGTATTTTACAAGTGTCGCGAAGCATGGCTGTTCGCTCATGCCGCCACCGCCAGCCAAGGCAGTCATAGCCAGCGAATTCTCAACAAAATCCGCCCCCACGGCAACAATCAAAACGCTACAAACAAGTGAACAAATCGTGCGTGCGTCACTGGCTGATGCATCTGATGCCGGTTGCAATCCGACGGCAAAAAATATGAGACCGGAGCCGTAAAACACGGGAAAGAGAAAATCGATGAATAGCGCTATGCGCGCCGTATCATTGGGAGCGGTACCAATAAACGCGCCGCCAATCGCGCTTAGTGCCTGAACACTGCCATCCATGTTCCATAGCAAAACACCACCAGCAACCAGAACCACAATCGCTGCAAGAAGCAATCTTGTCGATAATCGCAAAAAATCCATTGAATTCCCCAAAAAGACAGACGCCCACCGGAGAATTTATCGAATTATCTTTCCAGAGTCACTTTCAGTTCAGCGCCGCCATACCCGTGAACGCTGTCATGGCCACGAATAACAACCTCTGTGACCGTTTCAGGTATTTCCACTCCCGAAATAGAGCGTGTGAAGGGTTGCTCATTTTCATGGGGATGCGCAAGCACCCGCGTACCAAAAACAGTTCCGTCCTCGCCAACGATATCCCACTTGTCCGCGTAATGATCCCACCCGGTATCATCATGGAGAACTGTCACATCAAATCGCCACGTCTTTCCAACCAGTTCAGCTTTGGTGGCTACAATGTCTGCTTCTCCGGCAACTGCAGGAACGCTCCAAAGCGCCGACAGGCAAAGAAACAAGGCAACGAATCTTCGGATGTTTCTTCGCCAAATCACAAACTGGCAACCTTCAGGAAAAATCACCATGATCCATTTATCCCAATCTTGAGCCCGCCGGGGTTTAAACATCGGACCGGGGGCGTTAAACAAAACACGGAACACCCTACCAAACCTGAAAACGGATTGAATTCACGATATGGCGAGCGGATCTAAAAAAGTCATCTATGCGGCAATGATTGGTAATGGGCTAATAGCCATTACAAAATTTGTTGCTGCGAGCATAACCGGCTCATCTGCCATGTTTTCGGAAGGAATTCACTCCCTCGTTGATACCGGTAACCAGGGACTACTACTTTACGGACTCCGAAAGGCAAAAAAACCGGCCGATGAGAGCCATCCGTTTGGGTATGGCGCAGAACTCTATTTTTGGGCTTTTGTAGTCGCAATCTTGATATTTGCTGTGGGTGCAGGGATTTCGATCTATGAAGGCATCAAGAAAATACTCGATCCCCACGTCGTTTCAGACCCAACGATCAACTATGTCGTGCTGGGACTGGCAATGATATTCGAGGGCGTTGCCTGGTGGATCGCCTACAAGGAGTTCAAGGCGGTCAAGGGAAACCGGTCATTGGTGCAAGCGGTCAGGGACTCCAAAGATCCGACCGTCTTTACTGTTCTCTTCGAGGATTCTGCCGCTATGCTCGGTCTCATCTTCGCTTTTGTCGGCATCTTTCTTGCCGACTATTTGGCATTGCCAATGCTGGATGGCGTTGCCTCAGTGATGATCGGCATCATTTTGGCAATCACCGCCATGCTTCTTGCCTATGAAACAAAAGGCCTTCTGATCGGCGAGGCCGCAGCGCCGGAAATAGTCGCCGACATCCGGGCGCTTGTCGCCAAAACCGAGGATGTCGACAAACTTAATGAAATCAGAACACTGCATCGCGGTCCGAATGACATTCTTCTGGCAGTTTCAATCGACTTCAAGAATGACATTACCGTCGGTAAGGTGGAAAACACCATCTATCAACTGGAACTGGCCATCAAGGCGGAGCATCCGCAGGTCAAGCGCCTGTATATCGAAGTTCAGAACAAGCTTCACCACGAGGAAGAAGTTCGAAAGGCGGATGCCGCCCGGGCTCTGGAAATCTAGGGGCAGGACCTAGGAAAATGCAATTTTGCTTGATCTGAAAGCGGAACGCTCTTCTGGTAGCTCAGACCGGTTTTGAAAGAGAACTTGAAATCGAGTAAATTTACCTCGGTAGTGGTCGCGGCAAGCTTCCTGCTGACGGCATCCACCTTGGCAACAGATGCTTATGCATTCTCGATTTCCTTCAATTGGGGCAATCTTAAATCCTGAACAACAGGAAGGCCTAATACCGTCCCTAACCCGGGTTTCAATCTCAGCGGGGTTCCCGAGGGGACGGCAAAGATCAGGTTCAAAATGGTCGACAAAGCGGTTCCCAGCGACAACCATGGCCGCGGCACGGTAAAAAATTCCGGTGGAAACAAGATTGTATCAGGCGCCTTCCGATACAAAAGCCCGGCTTTATGTATCAAGCGCACCAACTATCCAGCTAATATAAGCTGAAAGTATGGGGAAGATAACAAAGAAAGTAGACGGGTGTTTTCTGGTTGTTCTTGGGGTATTGGCGGGGCTGTCAATCGCCATGTTCTTCTTCGTATGGGCCTTCCCATGGTTCCGTGAACCAAATCATTATCCCTGCCCCAATAACGCCTATCCCTCCCATAATGGATATACTCAGCAACAAGGCCAAGATGGTCATTTTTGGATCAATTTATATCGCCCATATTTTACCCACAAAATGAAGGGGGTTGTTTTTATGCGTTATTATGCGTGAATAAATAAACTTTCTCTACTTAAAGGGGAATTAAAATGATATCCGATAAGGAAATTGGACAGGTCACAAATGATTTGAACGCAATTCTTAATACAATTAGATGTGATGCCGATCTTGAATTGCTTCGCCATTTAATTATTCTATCCATTCAAGAAGCGTCCAAAGTTCGCGTTATTCGCGATAATGAACGCCAGCAAATTTCAGACTTTTATATGCGATACGACCTGAATTGTTTAGCTGGATAGTTGGTGCGCTTGATACATAAAGCCGCAAAAGCCCATGCCCGCCGAACGGGTCTCACCTCTGTGAGTGGACAGCTACAGCGCTGAATGCGAGCTTAAGAAACTGGGTACTGCAAAGACCCGCCGCAATTATCCCTGATGGATCGCAGGGAAAACCGGAAAATCACCCGCCGTTTACCTGACTGATTACCCTGCTGTGCATCTTTGGATGATTGCCGCTGTCAACGTGACCGGTATCCAATTCAATTGTGCTGATTCGCGTCGTCGCGTTTCCTCCGGCCCGTGTCAGGGAGTTCCTGTTGCAATTGGAATTGGTGCAGATGAAATTGTCTGCCTTTTTGACATTTGCAGGAACCGTTGCGCCCGACCCGCCCTCTATAACGCCGATATAGTGCACTTGAACGCCTTTGGCAGCGAGCGCATTTGCAATTTTAACGACTGCAATTCCACCCTGTGAAATCCCGATCAGGCTGATCTGTGTGCTGGGATCCTTGCTGTAAGCCTTGCTGGCATCTGAAATGATACCGTTAACAGCTGCAGCGGTAACCCCGCCGGAAAACTTGAAATGCCGGGCGTAGGGCATTTTCTTCGACAGATTGGTCAGACCATAGCCAAGCGCCTTCGAAAAAAGACCATTGATCAGGTAAACCTTTTTCGGTGCGGCCTGCGCAGCGTTTACAAGTGTTAGTGACGCGATCAAGAAAATCGCGATGCGGAAAAATTTCATTTGTCTGAAAACTCCTGAATTCCTGAACGCCCCTGATTGAGATTCTATCGGCTGATTTGGGCAAAGATGCGGTGAGGCACACATAAAATCAAGTCGGGCTGAAAACTTGAAAGAAAGTGCGTTTCATCCGAACCGGTTCGGCTCCTTCTTGCCCTTGAGCAGGAACCAGTAGCCAAGCGGAATGAATGCCACAATTGCAAAAACCAGAAACCATACCGGCGTTTCGACTTCCGGCCAGTAGAGAAAACTACCGAGCCATACCAGGCCCGGAACACCCAGCAAGGACCAGAATCCGGACCTGTCATGATCATGAAGTCGACGCACCATCAGCGAAAACAACGGTATCAGCAGCAGCACGGCAACGATCCTGTCGAAGGTTATCCCCTCGCGAACCTCTCCGGGCAGGTAGCAAATCCAGTCTTCATTGATGAGGCACAGATTGGGAGCGATAACCGCTTCATCTAGGTAGGCGGCGCCAAACCATACCAGAATGGCCAATGGAATGAATTGCAGCAGTTTTGAGCGCTTGACCCTGCCCGAAAACGAGAACAGCTTTTTCAGTTTTTTCATCGAATGAAACCAGACTTGTTTGATCAGGGAATCGTTTGATCATGTTTAGCACAGGTTTGGGCTGAACCGCAGGGACACAACAAGACTATTCAGCGGGGTTGCGTTGGAGAATCTCCATCATTTGTGCGTTCAAATCACTCTCCCATTCACCGGCCATTTCGCGGGCCTTGGCTACATAAACCTCATTATCAAGCGATGGTAACTCCGGGTCATAGTGCTCCGCCATTGCAATCATGGACTTGCGGTCCATCTGGTCAAAAGCATGTTTCACCCGTTCGGCCTGCTCCGGGCTGGCACCAAGCGCCTCAAACGCAGAGCGCCCCATTCGAAGCGAACTGTCATAGCTTTCGCGAATGATGTCTCTGCATCCCGCATGCCACAAGGCATAGACATGCTGCCTGTCCACCGCGCGCGCAACTATATGCACCTGAGGATAGTTCATGTGAACATAATGCACCATCTGGGTGATCTGCTCCTTGTTATCGATCGCGATTACCAACAATTTGGCCTCCGCAATGCCTGCCGAGTGCAGCATGTCCGGACGGGTAGCATCACCGAAATACGCTTTGAATCCAAACTTGCTGAGCATTTCAAGTTGCTTGGCGCTAAAATCGATCACAGTTGATGTATAGCCAGCCGCACGCAACATTCGGCTTACAATACCGCCAACACGGCCGTGACCGGCAATGATGATCCTGTTGCTTTCGTGAATTTCATCGCTGCCCCGCTCGTCCGAGCGATTGTAGCGGGGCGCAATAATGCGTTCATAAACAATGAAAAGCAGAGGGGTAAGCAGCATGGAAAGTGCTACAACCAGAAGCAGCTGATCGGCAATTGGTGCCGGAATGACCGCATTGGCAACGGTGAAAGACAAAAGGACGAACCCGAATTCGCCCGCCTGCGCCAGACCAAGGGCAAACAGCCATTTGTCCGCTCCCTTCAATTTGAAAAGAACCGCAAGAACCAGAAGGACCGCCGCCTTGATTACCATCAAACCGATGGTAAGGGCGACAATGAAGCCCATATTATCCATTAACAAAGCGAAATTGATCCCTGCACCGACCGACATGAAAAAGACACCCAAAAGCAATCCCTTGAAAGGATCGATATCTGCTTCCAGTTCGTGACGATATTCGCTATTGGCCAGCACTACCCCGGCGAGGAATGTGCCTAGCGCCGGAGACAACCCCACAAGCGACATCATTAGCGCAATGCCTACGACAATCATTAGAGCGGTAGCGGTAAAGAGTTCGCGCAGGTTGGCACCAGCAATAAACCGAAAAATAGGGCTGGTCAGATAACTCCCGCCGAAAACGACCGCACCAATAGCCCCTATTGTTACCAGCGCAGTTTGCCAGCCGCTCAAACCGTCAACCAGGCTCATTGATGCACCATGATCACCGCCATTACCATGTGCGGCATCCGCTGCACCAGCCACACCATCGGCGGCGTTTGTCACTTCGGACATCAATTCAGGCAAGGCCAGCAGGGGAATTAGCGCCAGCATGGGGATGACTGCGATGTCCTGAAACAGAAGTACGGAAAAACCCGATTGGCCGCCATCACTTTTCATCAGGCCTTTTTCATTGAAGGTCTGAAGAACAATGGCTGTAGAGGAAAGCGCAAAGACGAGGCCGATTGCCAGCGAGACCGTCCAGGGCTGACCGAAGGCCATCGAGACCGCCATAACGGCAAGCGTGGTCAGCCCGACCTGTCCGCCGCCCAGGCCCAGCAGTTTGGCGCGCATGGACCACAGCATTTTGGGTTCCAGTTCAAGGCCGACCAGAAAAAGCATCATCACAACGCCGAATTCGGCGAAATGCTGTATCGAGATCACATCAACATGCAGAACGGCCAATACCGGGCTGATAGCAATACCGGCAATCAGGTAGCCAAGCACCGAGCCCAAACCGAGTCTCGTGGCAATCGGCACGGCTATGACACCCGCTATCAGGAAAATGAACGCCAACATCAGAAAGTCTGTCATACAATTTACTCCGGTTTGAAGTTGGCACAATGTAGACCAAAATTCGGCCTACCAGATCTTTGCATAAAGCTCGATGATCTGCCCGGCAGTTGGAATACGCGGATTATTCTGCGGGGAGCCGGAAGCAAGAGCCTGCTCGGCCATTAGTGGCCACAGTTTTTCGGCCGCGTTTCGCTCATGGCCGACATCTGCTGGCGAAGGTACTTTCAGATCATCATTCAGGCGGCGCAGCCCGTCAACGAGCTTACCACAGGCCACCACATCACTATCGCCGGTCCCCGCCATATCCATGATTCTGGCACAATGAGCATATCGTTCCTGCGCATCATTGACTGAAAAAGCCGTGACTTCAGGCAGAAGCATCGCATTGGACAAGCCATGAGCGACATGAAAATGCGCGCCGATGGGTCGGCTCATCCCATGAACAAGGGCAACGGAAGCATTGGAAAACGCCATGCCAGCCTGCGATGCGGCGAGCATAAGCGCCTCGCGGGCCTGACCGTTTTGTGGATCGGCACACGCAGCACGAACATGCTTGGCAATCAATGGCATGGCTGAAAGCGCAAAGGCATCTGTATAGGCGAATGCCTTCCGGCTGACATAGGCTTCCATGGCATGGGTAAGGCTGTCCACCGCCGTATCGGCTGTTATTCGCCAAGGCTTTGTCACTGTGAATTGCCAGTCAATAATTGCGGCAGTGGCAACCGCGGCAAGTCCGGAAAGATTGTACTTCTCGGTCTTTACGGTGTCAGTGATCACGCACCATCGGGTAAGTTCGGATCCCGTGCCGCCAGTGGTGGGTATCAGGATGATCGGAAGTCCGCATTTATCGATCTGGGTTGGCGCCTTGTAATCCCGAACATGACCGGGATTGACCGACATGAAGGAAATTGCCTTGGCGGTGTCCATTGGACTGCCCCCGCCAAGACCAATGATGCAATCATAATCACCAGCATGAAGGGCCGCGAGGCCCTCATCGACACAAATATCTGTCGGGTCTTCCACGACACCGTCATACAGGCCCCAGGAAATACCAGCCCCAGCGAGTATATCAGTGACTTTCTTCACATGACCCAGCTCGATCAGGATTTTGTCCGTCACAATCAGAGGCCGCGACACACCAAGCTGTGCCATCACTTCAGCAGTTTCCGATGAAACGCCTCCGCCGATACGAATGATCCGCGGGGATTGGACCCGCCCGATTGAAAGCGCAGTGTTGCCGGTTGTCATTTTCGCTTGTTACCTTTGAACCTCAATAGAAGCAGCGTTGCCAGAAGAAAGAAAGCAGCCAGTCCACCCCAGACCATACCGCTTTGAGATCGAAAAACCACCTCTCGGGAAGGATCAAAATACCGTCCCTGCCCGTCAAACATGCCGCGATACTGCCAATAGTGATCATGAAACATGAATAGGCAAAACGCGGAAGCACAAAGCAATACCACCCCAAGAATACGTAACCGGTTTCGCACGCCGAATTCCTGAACCTCTGATACTCACGCAATATACTGATAGCCGAGCGGATGGCCATCGGCAAACTGAACAAGATCCCAAAGCGTGCCGTACAGATCGCAGAAGACGGCAACGGTTCCGTAATCCATGACTTTCGGCTCGCGGACAAACTCGATGCCTTTTTCAAGCATTGAATTGTAATCCCGGTAAAAGTTATCCGTTCTCAAAAACAGGAATACCCGCCCACCTGATTGATTTCCGATAAAGGCTTCCTGTTCAGGCCGGGAAGCACGCGCCAGAAGAAGCGTCGTCCCTCCCTGTTCTTTCCAGCCCGGAGGAGCAACCACCACCCAGCGCTTGTCCTGTTCAGGTTGATACATATCTTCGACAAGTTCAAAACCGAGCTTGCCGCAATAAAACGCCAGCGCTTCGTCATAATCCCGAACCACAAGGGCGATGTGAGCTATGGATTGGCGTATTTTCCCCAAGAACAAATCCTCGCCGGCAATTGTGCAAATGCCTGAAAATTCAAAAGCTCTTTCTTAACGAAGCCATGAAAGAGTACGCGTGATTGGTGCCGGTATCATTTGGGGGCTCATTATTTTCTTCTATTATAAAGGATCAGACCTATAGGACTTCGGACAATATGTCCTTTTCGACCCCGAATACCACAGCTGCCCGACCGATGGCGCCAGTTACTCAACCGAAGAAGCCGTCATCACACTCCTAGAACGGAATTTCGTCATCCAGATCGCTGCCGCCGCCGCCAAAGCTCGGTCCGGACTGGCCAAAATCAGATCCGCCGCCGGACTGGCCGCCTACGCGACTGTATTCACTCTGACCACCGCCTTCGCCGCGCCCGTCAAGCATGGTGAGATTGCCGTTGAAACCCTGCAGAACCACCTCGGTTGACCATCGGTCATTGCCGTCCTTGTCCTGCCATTTGCGAGTCTGAAGCTGGCCTTCAAGATAAACCTTGGAACCCTTTTTGAGGTATTGCTCGGCAATCTTGCAAAGCCCCTCGTTGAAGATCACCACACGGTGCCATTCGGTCTTCTCCCGACGCTCACCGGTATTCTTGTCACGCCAGGACTCTGAAGTTGCGATCGAAAGATTGGCTATGGGTCTGCCATCCTGCGTACGCCGGATTTCAGGGTCCGCACCCAGATTGCCAATCAGAATTACCTTGTTCACACTTCCTGCCATGATCTTTTTCCTGTACCTGGGCCACTTTCAGGCCCTGAAATGACTTTTCCCGTTGGATGCTCCTGACAACCAATAACGCATCCGGCGGCCGGGTTCACCCGCACACGCAAACTGGCTACACCTGTCCACATGTATTTTGTTCTTATTATGTTCTATAGGGGGTTTGGCGATTCTTTTCAAGGTCTGCCCGGGAAGGACAAATACCCGCCAAGCGGTGCTGACAAGGCGTGGGTGATGACGGAAACCTGTCAGTAGAGCTGTTAGCGGGCCAAAACGTCCCTTGCAAAGCCATGGAGTCAGGCTATCTAATGAACAGAAAGAAAATAGCGGCGAAATGCGATCTGGCCACTTCCGACGGTGGAGCGCCAATTCAATACCCTCATTTCTGCCCCACCTCCGAATGTGAAACAGGATCATGGCAGAGTTGAAGCATATTTCCGTTCGCGGCGCGCGCGAGCACAATCTGAAAAACATTGATGTCGATCTGCCGCGCGACAAGCTGATTGTCATTACCGGGCTCTCGGGGTCTGGCAAGTCATCCCTTGCCTTTGACACAATCTATGCGGAAGGCCAGCGCCGCTACGTCGAGAGTCTGTCAGCCTATGCCCGCCAGTTCCTGGAAATGATGCAAAAGCCGGATGTGGACCAGATTGACGGCCTATCTCCTGCCATTTCCATCGAGCAGAAAACCACCAGCCGCAACCCGCGCTCAACCGTCGGTACGGTAACGGAAATCTATGATTACATGCGCCTCCTGTTTGCGCGGGTCGGCATCCCCTATTCCCCGGCAACGGGCCTTCCCATTGAAAGCCAGACTGTCAGCCAGATGGTTGATCGGGTGCTGGCCCTTGAGGAGGGATCGCGCCTCCTGATCCTTGCCCCCATCGTCCGGGGCCGCAAGGGTGAATACAGGAAGGAGTTGGCCGAACTCATGAAAAAAGGCTTTCAGCGTGTGAAAGTCGATGGTCAGGTTTATGAGATTGCCGACGTTCCGGAACTCGACAAGAAATACAAGCACGACATAGATGTTGTGGTTGATCGTGTCGTTGTTCGTGAAGATATCGCGGCGCGTTTGGCAGATTCGCTGGAGACCTGCCTCAAACTGGCCGATGGGTTGGCAATTGCCGAATTCGCAGACAAGCCGCTGCCCCAGTCCGAAATAGACAGCGCCAACCAGTCCAAAAACGAAACCCATGAAAGGGTCGTATTCTCCGAGAAATTTGCTTGTCCGGTTTCAGGGTTCACCATTCCCGAGATTGAACCCCGCCTGTTTTCGTTCAACAACCCGTTTGGCGCTTGTCCAACATGCGATGGTCTGGGCACAGAAAAGGGAATTGATCCGGACATGGTCGTTCCCGATCACAATCTCACCCTGCGCGGCGGAGCAATCGTGCCATGGTCGAAGTCGAGCAATCCTTCTCCCTATTATGCACAGACACTGGAAGCACTCGGCAAACACTTCAAGTTCAAGCTGGGCGACAAATGGGCCGACCTTTCCGGCGAAGCACAACAGGCCGTCCTCTACGGCACGGGCAAGACCGAAATCGATTTTTCCTATGATGACGGCATGCGCACCTACAAGACCCGCAAGAGTTTTGAAGGCGTCATCGGCAATCTGGAACGCCGTTGGCGGGAAACCGACAGCTCCTGGATGCGAGAAGAGATCGAGAAATTCATGTCCTCTTCGCCGTGCCAGGCCTGCGGCGGTTACCGGCTCAAACCTGAGACATTGGCCGTGAAAATAGACGGCAATCACATCGGCAAAATCTCGGAAATGTCGATCCGTGTCGCAAACAAATGGGCGGATGAGTTACCCGCAAAACTCACCGACAAACAGAACGAGATTGCCGGCCGGATATTGAAGGAAATCCGCGAGCGCCTGAAATTTCTCAACGATGTGGGACTTGACTACCTGACTCTGTCACGAAATTCCGGCACGCTGTCCGGCGGTGAAAGCCAGCGCATTCGTCTGGCATCACAGATCGGTTCCGGCCTGACCGGCGTTTTGTATGTGCTTGATGAGCCATCCATCGGATTGCATCAACGCGACAATGCCAGACTGCTGGACACGTTGCGGCACCTGCGCGATCTCGGCAATACAGTGATCGTGGTCGAGCATGACGAGGATGCCATTCTGACCGCCGATTACCTTCTTGATATTGGCCCTGCGGCCGGTATTCACGGCGGCGAGATCATTGCCCAGGGAACGCCGAAAGAGGTCATGGCGAACAAGAAATCCCTGACCGGCCAATACCTGACAGGCAGCCTTGCCGTGCCGCTGCCTGAAAAGCGCCGCAAGTCGAAGCCCGGAAAGCGCATCAGGGTTTCGGGCGCCGAGGGTAACAACCTGCAAAACATCACGGCGGAAATTCCCCTGTCTACCTTCACCTGTGTGACTGGTGTTTCGGGCGGCGGCAAATCCACCTTTCTGATCGAAACGCTTTACAAGGCTGCCGCGCGAAAGCTCAACGGCGCGCGCGAAGTACCTGCAGTCCACAAATCCATTGAGGGGCTCGAATTCCTCGACAAGGTAATTGACATTGACCAGTCTCCGATTGGCCGGACCCCGCGCTCCAACCCCGCGACCTATACAGGTGCCTTCACCCCGATCCGCGACTGGTTTGCCGCTCTTCCCGAAGCAAAGGCACAGAGGCTATGCACCCGGGCGTTTTTCCTTCAACGTCAAGGGCGGGCGCTGTGAAGCCTGTCAGGGCGACGGTGTCATCAAGATCGAAATGCACTTCCTGCCGGATGTGTATGTCACCTGCGATGTCTGCAAGGGCAAGCGATACAACCGGGAAACGCTGGAAGTTCTGTTCAAGGGCAAATCCATAGCCGACGTTCTCGACATGACCGTTGAGGAAGCCGCCGACTTCTTTGCGGCGGTTCCTTCCGTGCGCGACAAGATGGAAACGCTGAAACGCGTTGGTCTCGGTTATATCCATGTGGGCCAGCAGGCAACAACTCTGTCAGGCGGCGAAGCCCAGCGGATCAAACTGGCCAAGGAACTCTCCAAGCGCGCCACGGGCCGCACGCTTTACATTCTTGATGAACCGACAACCGGATTGCATTTCCACGATGTCGCCAAGCTGCTCGACGTGCTGCATGAGCTGGTCGATCAGGGCAATACGGTTGCAGTGATCGAGCATAACCTCGAGGTGATCAAGACGGCAGATTATATTCTCGACCTTGGCCCGGAAGGCGGCGATGGCGGCGGTGAACTCGTCGCGGCCGGAACGCCGGAAGAAATCGTCAACGAGCCGCGCAGCTATACCGGGCAATTCCTCAAGGAACTTCTGGAAAGAAGGCCCCAAGGCAAAGCAGCAAAGGGAAAACAGCAGGCGGCGGAGTGATTACCAAACGCTTTCGACATAAATCAGTTCACCCTCGACGCTGATGCCCTTGATGGCGGCTTCGCCCGTATCGGAAAGCGCGACGACAACGCCGAGATTTCGGTCACGGCGAACTTCTTCCAGGTCTTTTGCGCGGCTTTTCTCCGCAAAAAACCGGTCAATCGGGAAGCGAAGGACATGGGTGCCTTCCATGGTCGCCGGCTCGTCATCGGGACCCGGAATTGTAAGTCTGGCACCCCGGCGATAATCGCCCCGAATGAAGGGCTTTTCCGTGTCTTTCGGAATAACCGCATACAGCGTGTCGGGTACCCAGAATTCGTTCTCGCCTTTCTTCAGCGAAACATAGACGTCCCTGCCCTGAAACTGGTTCTGATTGCCATCCTTGTCCCAGGCATCCGTAAAGCTCTTGTCGAGTTTAACGTCCTTGCCATCGATTGAGCTGATCGTCAGATTGAGAGTCACATAATGACCGCGAAACAGATCACGCGGATCAACCATGCCCGATTGCAGAACAACTTCCCTGCCGTTCTTGATCAGATCCGCCCTGTCGAAGATGATCTTGCCGAGCGCTGCGGTCTGCAACAGCTGCCGCAATGAGCACGCCGCCGATAAACCATTTCAACTTCATGACGCCTCTCCCTGAACGGCTCGTTTCCGCATGAAACGCGGTATGACAACCGCGCCTGCCAACAGTAGCACGCCGGCGCCGAGATAAAACAGACTGGTATCCAGAAGTGACCCAAGCGTCTCGACATAAAGAAGCAGCATGACGCCGGCAAAGCCGAAAAATCCGAGGGTCGATAGCGGTCGATACTCCAGCCGCCATCCCATTCGAATTGTCCAGATGGAAAGCGCCAGTAGACCACGCTTCCATGAGGAATGGCACACGATGGACAAACCCGGAAAGACCGGTAAGCGATTATCGCGAACACTGCTGCGACCAGCATGTCGTATCGCCATGGATGGCTATTTCGATGGGCGAATGCCGCAAAGCCGACGGTGGTGATCGAAGCCGCAAAGCCGGGCCAGTAATGGGTAACGACCATCGCCAATCACCATTGTATCGCTGGTCGGTCGCCATGTACCAAAGGAAACTCATGCCGCCTACAAGGATCATGCCATAGGCGGTGGCGGTCGGTTCATAGCCCTTCAGCCATTGGCCTTTGCCATATGAGAATAAAGACACAGAAACCAGAACATAGGCCCCAAACAACACGACGAGAAGAAACAAGAGATCATCCGGACCGCCGCGCACTTCTGCATATTGGGCTGCGGAGACAAACAACCAAAGGCACAGGCCTGCAGCCAGTAAATGCGCCACGAACCGGCTCGCCAGCCACCAAGCGCCTGCCGCACAAACCAGCCAGTAGATGAGATAGCTGTATTCAATCTGATTGTTATTGTTGAAAATCCCAAAACCCATGAGCGACCAGAGCGTGATGAGTAGAGCGCCGAGCCCTAACGCCGGGACGGAGCGTGTTAGCAAGGCGCCGAAGATGGTGCCCATCGCCCAAAGCCAGGTCGCGTCCTTCGGCTTGCCCTGAATGTGATAAATCTGACCGATCAGCATGATCGACGCCCCGAAGATGGCGCAGGCCAGCAACACAAAAGCCTGGGCTGACCAGGCATGGCCCCGCGATTGCAGGAATGCCGCCATGCCCCAACTTGCCCATAGGGCGGCAAACAAGAGGCCGACCCGGGCAAGGCTCGACATGGCTTGCCAGTTTGCCGCAACGAAGGTCATGATCCCAAAGGCAAGGCAGATCACCCCGAGAAGAACGATTACCGTGGTAAATGACCGGGTTTTGGTATTGGCAGCGATATCGGCTTCGAGTGTTGTCACGGTCGATGCATCAATGAGGCCCCTCGCCCGCCAGTCTTCAAGCGCGGAAGTCAGAACCGATCTCCGGTTCCAGATTGCCCAATTGGCCATGAATCACCTGCCTTTTGCTTCTGGCGTGAAACTACCACAAAAAAGCACAGGCTCCCAATCTGATTCTCAAGCCGCTCAGGTCACACCATTAACCGCCCGGTTTGCCGCGAAGCCGGTTTCCTTGCCAATTTCCACCCAATAATGGGCCAGACCCAGCGTCGGAAAAACCGCTTTTTGTTGTAAATCCGGCCACCAGATGGCGAATTTCACCAATTTAACAATCTGGTAATGCCGCAATGCAGCAAACGCATGGCTCCATTGCATAAATGGCACTGGTATTACGTATACGTCAAAGCTATATCCGACTCATCAGAAACGCAGAGAGCGGATCGCCGGAAACAAATTCCCCCGACCCACCCCGAGCAAACAAACACCAGAAAGGGATATGAAGATGAACGTCATCGGAAAATTCAAAAACTGGCGCTCTTACCGTCGTACCGTAAACGAACTGGGCGCACTCTCAAACCGCGAACTCGACGATCTCGGCATCAACCGTTCCGAAATTCCATTCGTTGCCAAACGCGGTCGCTAAGACCAATTACAGAATTTCCAGACCAAACTCCTCCTCCCATCGGTCTGAAATAGGTCCCTGTAGCCTCCTCTCCTCCCAGGGAATGGCCGGACCAACACAAAGCGCCCACTGCATCCTCCTCCCGCAGTGGGCGTTTTTGATTCAGGCACTCATTCTGAAACCTTCCGTTTTCATCGGTGCCGTGCTTTCATATTGTTCCATCGTCCCTTAAAATTGCAAAATCCACACCGGAGCGGGTCGCAGGATGGGCCGCCAGGTCGGTCAGAAACATGGTCGAACCAGGATGCAGGTGTTTTGCAACAAAATCATAAGTATCATTTGAAACCTCGAGACGACTTGTTGCAGCTAATTCCTTTTGCTGGTCAATCTTGCCTTCATGGCCGGTGCCAAGCCCAATCGCCAACCAGTCATAAGCGCCGGTTGAGGTGTTATGGCCCTTGAGAACATAGGCATGGGATCCAAGCGGCCAACGGTTATTTTTGATTCCGATCGGATCCTGTCGCACCAGTTCACCATTGAGGATAGCGTAAAGTTTCTGGTCTTCTGCACTGACCAAAATGGAAAATGAAACCGGATTGGCCCCCTTTGTGTCAATCGGAAGACCCTTTCCCTGGATGTGTCCCGTCAGCTTCTCGATCTGTTTGAGATCATTATTGGAAAGAACAAGGCCTGAATGCGACAGGCTGCCAATCCCTGACCTCTCATTGGTAACGATAACCGGTGTTCCATGATGGGTGATTTTGAAAAAGACGGTCGGCAAACTCCCTGGGCAGGTGAACGCAACCGTGGGAACTCGGATACCCCGGCAAACCGCCTGCATGTAAGCGCGCACCCACCGAAGAAAAACTGGCTGTCGGGCATCGGAGCATTATTGTATTTGTGGGATCGGTGTAGCTTTTCCTTTGATAAAATAGTGAAAACGCCAACCGGGGTTCCATAGCCTTTTTTTCCTGAGGAGACCGTTGTTACGCCAATGCGAATGCCGTTTCGGTAGACGAATGCCAGCTGATCACTAAGTGTTACCAGAACAGCCACCGGACCGTCCGGTGAACGTTCGGGATACCAGAGCCACTCACCCGGTTTTGAGCTGTTCGACATCTAGCTTCCTTGCCGATCCCCGACATTGGCACTGAAAGAAATGCCGCTCCGGCAATCGCAGCTGTGAAAACTTCTCTGCGATTGAACTTCATTTTCATGAAACACTCCCTTTTTTCAATGCGGAAGCGGAACCTTCCATCTGGCCAAATGCATTCCGCCCCACTGGCCAATTATTTATTTGTTCCCCAACGTCAAAACGACTTCGGGTGACTAAACCTACCGATGTCCAAATTCTATTATCGATAAATCACCATGTCTACTTACCGCTACGGCAGCTATTAACACTTGCGATAATAATGGTTTGTCTGCCTTTATTTGGGGGCAACGTGCAGTCAGGATGACTGGCGTTGTGAATGCATTCACCGGGGCGAAGTGGTGATAACTGATCGAATACTCAGATTCGATAAAGTCTTTTCTGTCGTTCCCGTGTGATAGATCAAAAACAGGGGTTTAGGCAAATGAACACAAAAAATCCGAATTTTCAGCATGATCATTCTGGGTGCAGCAACAACCGGCTGCGTGAGCGAACAGAACGCAACGCCAAACAACGCCCCGCCACAGGCTGCCGCCACACCAACACCAGCCGAGCAGGCTTGTCTTCGTGACGTAACTGCCGAAACCAACAATCCGGATGTGGTTCTTATTTCCTCAAGCTTTTCAGAGGCGGGTACGGAAGTCATTGTCGGCGTTGGACCAGACCGCGCCCAATGGCGCTGCATAGCCTACAGGGACGGTACAACCGCAGGAATTCAATCGCTTACCAACGAAGGCGCTCTTTAACTGGAGTATTGAACCATGAAGACTAGTTGCAGTTTGTTCAATCGCATGCAGTCATATCTGTTGGCTCTCTTGGCGGTTTTTTCCCTGCAGACCATCCCCTCACTTGCCCCTGCTGCACTCGCCAGCGATATCGTCGAGAAGACAGTCCGGTTTCCCGCAGGCGAAAGCGGCACCACGATCACTGACCGAATTAAGGGATATCAATCGATCTCCTATATCGTTGGCGCATCAGAAGGTCAGTACATGACCGTCAGGCTGAAACCTTCCAACCTTGCCAGTTATTTCAATGTCTATGCGCCTGGCAGGGGCCCGGGCGACGAGGCATTGGCCAATGCGGGCATGACCGGACCAATGGTTCCTGACCTGAATGAATTCGCCGGTGAACTGCCTGAATCGGGCAACTATATCATCTCCGTTTACATGATGCGTTCGGCAGCACGCCGAAATGAAGTTTCAGATTTCACGCTTGATATCTCGATCACGGGGAGTGCAGGTGCACCTCAGCAGTCAACAGATGCAATGGTGCCCGGAACAGATTTCAACGCCACCGGAATCATATCCTGCGCCAGAAATGCCGGACAGCCCATGGGGGACTGCAATTTCGGTGTGAAGCGGGAAGGCAACGGAAACGGAATGGTCACCGTATTCTGGCCTGATGGCGGCAGTCGTGTGATTTTCTTCGAAAACGGCACTCCCGCCTATTTCGATCAGTCGCAGGCCGATGGGGATGCCCAAATGACAAGTAGCGAAAACAACGACATTTTCCGAATCAGCATTGGCGCAGAACGGTTCGAGATTTTCGATGCTGTTATAAATGGCGGCTAGGTGAAAGCCGAAGAACTGGTCATCTTACGCGGCAAATTGCGTTTGCGTCGGAATGTCAGGATTGATTAGCGCCCTCACCCGTGGCAAACCCGCCCGCATGACAAATGCGAAAACGAAAAACACTACATGTAATCGGCGGCGGTCTTGCAGGCTCCGAAGCAGCCTGGCAGGCTGCCAATATGGGCGTTCACGTAATCCTGCATGAAATGCGCGGGGTACGCGGCACAGACGCCCATCAGACAGACGGTCTGGCGGAACTGGTCTGTTCCAATTCCTTTCGTTCAGATGATGCGGAAACCAATGCCGTTGGCGTATTGCATGCAGAAATGCGCATGGCCAATTCGCTGATCATGGCTTGCGGCGACAAACACAAGGTTCCTGCCGGCAGCGCGCTGGCAGTCGACCGCGACGCATTCAGCGCCGAAGTCACGAAAACACTGGAAAATCACCCGAATATCGAGATAGTCCGCGAAGAGGTGACCGGCCTACCGCCTGCGGATTGGGGCCCGACAATTATTGCCACCGGTCCGCTGACCGCTCCTGCCCTTGCCGATGAAATCGCAAAAGCAACCGGTGCTGATTCCCTCGCCTTCTTCGATGCCATCGCACCAATCGTCCACTTCGATACGATTGATTTCAGGAAAGCCTGGTTCCAGTCGCGCTATGACAAGGTTGGCCCCTTCTCTGATCAAGGCGGCACAGGCAAGGATTACATCAACTGTCCGATGGATGAAGCGCAATACAATGCCTTTATCGACGCCTTGCTCGCCGGAGAAAAGACCGAATTCAAGCAGTGGGAAAACGTACCCTATTTTGACGGATGTCTGCCGATTGAGGTGATGGCTGAGCGCGGTCGCGAAACCTTGCGTCATGGTCCCATGAAGCCCATGGGCCTGACCAATGAGCATGATCCTGAGAACAAGCCCTATGCAGTGGTACAGCTTCGCCAGGACAACGCTCTGGGCACGCTTTACAACATGGTCGGTTTCCAGACCAAACTGAAATACGGCGAACAGACACGCATATTCAAGACCATTCCAGGCCTCGAAAACGCCGAATTCGCCAGACTCGGTGGCCTGCATCGAAACACTTACCTGAATTCACCTAAACTTCTTGATGAAAAACTCTCATTAAAAGGTTTTAATCACATAAGATTTGCCGGTCAGATAACCGGTTGTGAAGGGTATATTGAAAGCGCTTCCATCGGAATTCTGGCCGCCAGCTTTTCTGCATCCGAACTGTTGGGCAAGCCTGTATCAATTCCCCCCATAACAACAGCGATGGGTGCCCTGCTTCATCACATCACCACAGGCCACGTTGCTTATGACGAGGACGGGACCAGTAATGAGAAAAGCCGTCGTTCGTTTCAGCCCATGAACGTTAATTTCGGACTCTTTCCGCCAATCGACAAATCCTCGCTCAAAAAGCCGGAGGGTCAGAAGCGCTGGCGCGGCAAGGAAAAACAGACAGCCAAGAAACGGGTCTATGCCGCGCGGGCTCTCAATGATTTTCGCTTCTGGCTCGACAATCAGGGTTTGCAACAGGCGGCAGAATAATTTTCGGCTGTTACCCCGCCAAATCACCAACCCTATCCGCTGCTACAAATCTGACTTTTCCGCCGTGTAATCTGTCACACCCCGACCAACTCTTCTGACGTAAGTTTAGCAGGAAAGTTTGGGGACATCATGAATCAGATCACAATCGACCTGCACGCGCCAAAAGCGTTTGAAACCATCTTTCCCGAAGAGTTGATCGACTTTCATACGAAAATAAATTTTACCACCTGTGAAGAGGATGTTTTTCAACTCGTTTCCGCCCTTGCAAGGCGTTGCGGGTTTGATGCGACAATCTATGAATATTGTCCGGACATTCATGCAGCCGAACCGGATCTTTTCATGAGAACGGATCTTCCCAGAGCATTCGAGGCCCTGGAGCGTTCCTCATCCCGAAAGGGACGCGGCGGTTACTCTCGTATGCACGCACGCGAAAAATGGACACCGACAGTCGCCGGCCATGAATTTGCCGACCTCTATTCAGACTACCCTTCACAAGTCTGGAAGTACCGGCTGGCCGCTCTCGTTTCCGGCCTCAGATCTGGGTTCGGTGTCGCCTTGCGATCAAGCAATCCGGCCAGCCGGGCCGGTATGGCTTTTGCCAGCAAACTGCCAAAAGCAGAGTTCGAATGCATCTTTCTTGAACATCGCTTTACCCTCTATGCTGCGGCCTGGGCCGGGCACACAAGAATATTGCAGCATGCCCGTCAGGCAAAATCATCAGAAAACCTGACCAAACGCCAACTCCACTATGTCACGCTCTTATCCAGAGGCCTGCTCGACAAGCAGATCGCCCATGAGATGGGCATCAGCCATTCAGCCGTACGCAAACACCAATACGCTGTCGCGCGACGGTTGAAAGTGGACCGAAGGGGCGAAATCGTACCAAAAGCAATTCAAATCGGCATCCTTAAAGACGAGCAAAAACAGACCGACCGGCCATCGGTCAAATGGGACATCAAAGTGTTATGAAACAAACGCCACAAGCCGTTTGACAGCCTTATGATTTCCTTCCTACGGTGATGTCCAACCGGAGGAACAAGCGTGCAGTCAACATTCTTCAAAATCGAGATCCGCGACAAGATTGCAATTCTGGCCATGAACCGGCCAGAGAAAGCCAATGGCATGTCTCCCGACTTCTGGACAGAGCTGCCGAAGCTAGTTCGCGAACTCGAAGAGATCGCATCCATTCGGGCTCTGGTCATTGCAGGTGAAGGTCGGCATTTCACTGGCGGAATGGATTTGTCCTCCTTCAACGGAATTGCAAAACTGACGGAAGGTGAGCCAGCGCGCGCAGCTTATGCGTTAAGGGCAGAAATCCTCCGACTGCAAGACAGTTTCAATGCCCTCGACAATGCCCGCTTTCCGGTTATTGCCGCCGTCCACGGAGCCTGCATCGGCGCTGGAATTGATATGACATCAGCCTGTGATATCCGAATTGTCAGCACTGACGCGTATTTTTCAATTGAAGAAATCAATATCGGCATGGCTGCGGATGTAGGCACGCTGCAGCGTCTGCCTAAGCTGATCGCGCCGGGAATAGTTCGTGAATTGACTTATACGGGCAGACGGTTTTCCGCTCAGGAAGCGCTTGAATGGGGCTATGCGAACAGTCTTCACGAGGGGCGCGAGGCAACGATTGAGGCGGCCGTCACCATGGCCGAAACAATTGCCGAAAAGTCTCCGGTGGCAATTGCCGGAGCAAAGGTTTCATTGAACTATGCAAGAGACCACAATGTGGCAGACAGTCTTGACCAGATCGCGAGCTGGAACGCGGGAATGCTCCGTCCGGAAGAACTCATGACGGCTATTCAGGCCAAAATGAACAAGAAAAAAGCCGTATTCCAGGACCTTCTATCGGCTTGATGGCAAATTAGCCCCACTCTTTCATTGTCCGCCTGTTATCCCGGCAGAAAATACCGGCGCATGGCCGCCCGCATAAAAGGCAGGAGCCAGAACGCGCCTGACTCCTTTTCCCGCTGTCTCATGACAGGCTTTTATTGCCCCAACCTGCCATTTACCCCCACTCGACAAGTGCAGGAATTCTGGCTCAGCGAACGACCAACACCGAACACTTGGCATGACGCACAACGCGTGATGCCGTGGAACCGATAAGGTAATCCTGCCAACCGGGCTTGTGAGAAGCAATCACAATCGCATCAGCATTCTTTGCTTCTGCGAGATCGAGAATGGCGGAAGCAGCGTGCCCCTCTATCATTTCAACGGAAACCTTGCCACCGACATCAGCTGCGATCTTGTCAAGTTTTGCCTTTGAATTGGCCTTGTTGGCCTCCACCAGATTGGCTGGAATTTCCGCCTGAATGTGAGATGGAATTGTTTCAATGGCGTTTGCAAGAATGAGCTCGGCATCCGGCCCCATTTCGCGGGCTGCCTTGATCATTGGTTCCGCACGCTCAAGATGGCTGATATCAATTGGCACGATGATGGTTTTATACATAAGCGTTGCTCCCAGTATGGATTGGCTATGTATGAAACCTACTCGAACCCGATCATCCCGGCCTTGCGCTAGATCAAATAATCATCTTTTAGGCCTGTTGGCGGGTGACTACTCAGCCGGTTGCTCAATAACGCCCTTGTTCGGCAATCCCGGCATTCCGGCCGCCTCCGGATTCTTTCTTACATAATCCATTTTTAGATCATGGGAAGTCTTGCGGCTTGCATCATGGCTCCAGCCGGGCGGCATATAGAGATAGCGAAGTCTGTCTGCTAGACTCAGACCCGGGCTGAAAACATCACGTATCATGGCAATCCATTCGTGAAACGCCACCTTGAGAGGATTAAACGTACCGATGTTCTTGACTATTCCGTAGCGCGGCATGTCCTCTTCAAGTTCTTCAACAAAGGTTCCGAACATCCTGTCCCATATGATCAGTGTACCCGCATAATTGGAATCGAGATATCTCGGATTGGTCGCATGATGCACACGATGGTGGGAAGGCGTGTTGAAGATGAACTCAACAGGTGCGGGCAGTTTCCCGATCGTCTCGGTGTGTATCCAGAATTGGTAAACCAGATTGAAGCCGTAAACGAAGGCAACAAATGCCGGATGAAAGCCAAGCAGTACCATTGGAATTTGCAGTACAAACATGCCGGTAAAATGCCCGGTCCAGCTTTGACGCAACGCTGTCGACAGATTGTAATGCTGGCTTGAATGATGGTTGATATGCTCGGCCCAAACCCAACGGACGCGATGCGCAATCCGGTGGTAAACATAGTAGCGCAGATCATCTATCAGGAACGCTATGATACCGACCCAAACGGCAAATCCCAGGTCAAACAGCCTGAATTGCCAAAACCACATCAGCGCGCCAAAGGATATGAACCCGAACAGCAACCCTGCTACGACATTTCCGGTTCCCATGAGAAGGCTTGTCAGAACGTCATGCGCTTCAAATTCACCTTTCGCCCTGAAGAAACGGACAAAAACGATTTCGATAATCATCGCCACGACAAACAGGGGAACAGCGAGTTGCGTTACTGCGGGAAAGTCCGGGACACTGTTCATTATATCAAGAGCCCTTCTTTTGAGTGACTGAATTTAAGTTATTATCAGAATGTAGCCATTGTTGAGAAATTTGCATGATCTGCAAACGCTTTTCTTGTTCTTGCGCTGCAATCCTGACCGACGGCAGGGTGAAGTCATCAAGGTGAAACACGATGCCGTCCTGCTCCTCACGGACTTCGCGAATATCCGCGGCAGACAACAGCCTTGTCACATGTTTGCTTCCAAGCACCTCTGCCAGTCCGACGGCACCTTTTGGTGCAGACAGACCGCACACTGCAAGTTTCTTGTCATCACTGATAATCCAAGATCCGGAAACAACAGCTTCCGGATAATCAGACAGGAAAAGGCCTGAGACAATTTCCGCATTCTCGAGCAGACGCGGCGGATGATTGGCCAACAGCCAAACCATCAAAACCACAACCACGATCCCTACCAGGACAACCGGAGCCAGAATTTCCAGTGGCATATCACCCTCCTCTTCCGTTTACGTACACGGAAGAACATCAAACTTCCTAATCCGGCACGATACAATTTGCAAGTCGGACTTTCGCCGCGAAACGCGTGTCGCGCGCCGCGGCGAGGATCAGGCCTTGAGGCAGCAAGCGCAAATGTCATAAACCGAAAAGAGCAGATTTCCAGAGCGAGTATTGCCGGCGTAGCGACGATGGTAAAAACTTCCCGCTCAGTACGTCTGCAGATGATTTCACTGCTGCAAGATCACTCCGCGCTATCGCCACCGGCAAAAACACAGCCTGGGCGCTTCGGGGAGTAACTGCGAATTGCATCAACGGCCTTTTTCACGTGCTCGTTGGCCAGCGCAATTGCTGCAGTAACTGCGACTTCATGATTTCCGGTGGTTCCCGCCGAAAGCCATGATTCCCTGCTCAACCCGGCAGATTGCAGCAAATCTTCAGGCAGATAGGTCTTTTGCAAGCGCCCGGTCATGCGCCAGGAGTTTCAGGCGTCTGGCGAGCCCGATTGCCACGCCGCCATGACCGCAGGCATCGGCGAGATTGCTGTCCGCGCTGATCCCGGCCACACTGGCGGAAAGCTTGAGGATAAAACTCTCTGTCTCGCCGAAATAGGCTTCGAGTGAAGTGCGGTCCGGCATGGCATCATTGTAAAGATCAAACTGCCTTGCATCGAGATACCGCTCGAACCCGTCGCGCGGAAGATCGTGACGTGCAATCACGTCCAGCAGTTCACGGGCCAGCGGGTTCGCATTGGCTTCGCCAGCCGTCTCTCCCCTCACCTTCCGCCGGACACAAAACATCACGCCACCATTGCAGCCGGATTTCGCCTGGAAGCGGCTCTCTGACAAGATAGGCGATCCGGCCCATCTCATGGTGAAACGCATTGAGCGCGGCAATATCCTGGCGAACGCCTTCAGGCAAGAAAAGCAATGCCGGATAAACATCTGCCTCTTGCTTGCCTCAACAAATCCAGACAAAAACTATGCGACCCCTTTGTCTCAGCGCCGACATCAAACCGCCAGAAAACCGGCAGCAACCGCCCTGCTCTCAGCCAGCATAACGTTGAAGGTCCGAACAGCTGCACCGGTACTCATGGAGTCGATCATGATGTTGCGCTCCCTGAACATCGCCCGGATATCCGGCTTGACCGGAACAATATCCATGCCTGTTCCAAGAAGGAAAACTTCTATTGTATCCGTTTCGCTGAACAGGGTTTCGAAGGCAGTCGGTGACAAGAGATCGTCAATGGTTTTGACATTCCAGCCGTAAATCCCTGATGGTAAGGATATCAATACTGCCGACATGGCTCATTCCGGCAAACCGGAAGCCACCATTGCCATAAGCCTCGATTGGCGCACGGCCGGGAAAATGTGCTTCGCGTATTTCGATTCCGCGTTGTCCGCGTTTCATTACTTCTTGCCTGTCTGAAGCCTTATTCAAAACCGATGGGCGGCGTATTGGCCGTTGCCGCTTTTCCTTTTCAGCGTCGCTCTTTTCCTTGTCGTTACCGGCAATCTGGCCCGGACGAAGATTGAACAAGATCAAGACCGGCGCAGCGATAAAGATCGATGAATAAGTACCAACAATGATACCGAAGATCATGGCAAGCGTGAACGGCGCGAGCACTTCGCCGCCCAGGAAATAAAGGCGAACAACGCAGCCACAAGCGTCGTCGCGATGTCAGAATCGTACGCGACAATGTGTTGTTGATCGACTAGATCCAGCAATTGCGGAATATCCATCTTCTTGTATTTGCGCAGATTTTCCCTGATGCGGTCATAGACCACCACCGTATCGTTGAGCGAATAACCGACAATCGTCAAAATGGCCGCAATCGAGGACAGCGAAAATTCCAGTTGCAGGACCGCAAACATGCCGATGGTCAAAATCACATCATGCAAGTGTGGCGATGACCGCACCGACCGCAAACTGCCACTCGAAGCGGAACCAGATATAGACCATGATCGCCAGCAAGGCGGCAATAACCGCTATCGTGCCGGTCTGGGCAAGTTCGCCGGAAACAGTTGGCCCAACCACCTCAACCCGACGGAATTCATAATCCTCGACCAGTGCATCACGAACCAGTGCTTCGACACTTTGCTCCGCATTGTCAACCGTGCCCTGGCTTTCAACCCGCACCAGAATTTCCTGCGGTGAGCCGAATTCCTGAACCTGGACATCACCCAGATCGAGTTCGCCAAGCCGCTGAGCGCACATCTGCAATATCAGCGACTTCGGCCTTGGACTTCAACTCGACCAGCGTGCCGCCCTTGAAATCGATGCCGAAATTGAGGCTGACCGAAAAGAACAGGACGATCGATGCCACCATGGCCATGGCGCTAACCGGGAAAGATGAACTTGCGGTCCATCATGAATTTGATAGCTGGTATCCTCAGGAATGATATCCACAGGACGTTTTGGCAGTTCCTTCGGCTTTCTGGTAGCGAACCCAAAGTGCCATCATCAAACGCGAGAAGGTGTAGGCCGTAAATACTGTTGTCACGATACCGATTGCCAACGTAACCGCAAAACCGCGGATCGGACCGGAGCCCAGATAGAACAGGATGAAGGCTGCAATCAGCGTGGTGATGTTGGCATCCAAGAATGGTGCCAAACGCCGTTCTGAAAACCGGTGTCAAAGGACTGGATCAGGTTTCGTCCGTTTCGCCGTTCCTCGCGAATGCGTTCGTAAATCAGCACGTTCGAGTCAACCGCCATACCCATGGTCAAAACGATACCGGCAATACCCGGCAAGGTCAGCGTTGCACCAAGCAGCGACAGGATGCCGATGATCATGGCAATGTTTGCAATCAAGGCGATATTGGCAATCACGCCGAGAACGCCATAGGCCACGATCATGAAAATCAGACACGCCGACGGCACCGACCATAGAGGCAATCTGACCGGCGGCAATGGAATCAGCGCCAAGGCCCGGTCCAACCGTGCGTTCTTCGATAATGGTCAATTTGGCCGGCAAGTGCACCGGCTCTCAGAAGCACCGCCAGATCATTGGCAGATTCAGCGCGTGAAGCTACCGGATATCTGGCCCGAACCACCCAAGATGGGCTCACGGATCACAGGTGCAGAAAGCACTGTATCATCAAGAACAATTGCAAACGGACGACCGACATTGGTCTGTGGTGACCTGGCCAAAACGCGATGCGCCCTTGGTATTGAAGCGGAAGGAAACAATCGGCTCATTGGTGCGCTGGTCAAAGCCGGACTGGGCATCCACAAGGTCTTCACCAGCGACAATTGCCCGGGTTTCAACCAGATAAGGCGTTGGCGGGTCACTGTCTTCTTCATACAGGACTTTCGTTCCCGCCGGCGGACGGCCCTGAAGCGCATCTGCAGCGCTCATTTCGTCAGAAACAAGATGGAAAGTCAGCTTGGCAGTCTGTCCCAAAATGGCTTTCAGACGTGCCGGATCATCGAGACCGGGAAACTGAACCAGAATACGGTCATTGCCCTGGCGCTGAACAATCGGCTCATTGGTGCCAAGTTCGTTGATACGCTTGCCGATAACCTGAATAGACTGGGTAACCGCGCTGGACATCGCATTTTCAATACCCGCTTCATTGAGGGTCAAGCCGGATAACACCGGCTCCGCGGTCCTCAAGATCGACCTCGCGAATGGTTCCCTGTCCGAACAGCCCCGCATTGACAGGCTGAGTCAATTCACTCAAGCTTTTTCTTGGCCAGCTCTAGTTGCGCCGTCGTCACGCAGGCGAATATCCACGCCGTTGATGCCCTGCGGTTTGGAAAAGCGATAACCGATTTTTTCTGCCCGCAGAATGCGCCGTGCATCATCTTCCAGCGTTTCCTTGCGCTCATCGACCATGGCGTCACGATCAACCTGCATCAGCAAATGACTACCGCCCTGCAAATCAAGACCGAGTGTCATCTGGTCCTTCGGCAGCCAATCCGGCAAGCGCATCAAGACTTTGCTTGGAAAACAGGTTCGGCGCGGCGTAGGCAAAGCCAAGCGCAATAATGACCAAAGAATGGAGATGATTTTCCAGCGGGAAAAATAAAGCATGTATCCGTCCACAGATGCCAGGCTGTCAACCAGTTGCATCTTTCAATGACGCTTTGAGGCCGCTGGCGGCCATTTGTGCAAAAACGCACGGATCGATCCCGGACGCTTTTCGAAGCATCAATGCCTACTTGGCAGGCTCGCCCTTGACGCGAACATCGGCGATCATGGACCGCATGACCCGGACCTTTGTGTCCTTGGCGATTTCAACTTCCACTTCATTGTCGTCAATCACCTTGGTCACCTTGCCAACAACACCGCCGCCAGTAACGATCGTATCATTGCGGCGAATATTATTCAGCATTTCCTGTCGTTCGGCCGCAGCTTTGCGCTGCGGACGGATCAGCAGGAAATAGAAAATCACGAACATCAACACAAATGGAAGGATGCTCATTACGAGGTCGCTGCCGCCTGCAGCAGTTTGGGCGTATGCCGGGGTCACAAACATGAACCGGTCTCCAAGTTAAATACTCAACAATTATGGGAAACAAGTGCTCAATCAACTGACAGATTCTCCCCGCGAAATTTGCCGGAATATAGCCGTACTGAAGCGATAATGCAAACCAATCCCTGATGCAGTCCATCTTGTCTGTCAGATAAGGTATTTTCCATGTGTTCACAAGCAATTTTTGCTTTTTTGGTGATAAAGTGCTGCACAGTCGCTTTTACCTGCATTTCAGCCGTGTTAATCCGCTGCCTGTAAAGAGAAAAACCATTTGCGGAACGAAAACCTTGCCAGACGAAACCGATACTCAAAATGCATTGAACAACCTGAATGCAAAGCTGGACCGACTGATTACAGCAATTGAGGAATTGCGCGATACGGGTCCAAAGCCAAACATCGATCTTGATGCGGCAGAAGCCTTTATCTGGCATCCTGAAAACCTGTCCCTGGCACCGGTCAAGAAGGTCAACCGGGTTGCCATGCCGCTGTTGAAGGGCATTGATCAGGTTCGTGACATTCTGATTGAAAACACAGAACGTTTTGCAGCAGGAAAACCAGCCAACAATGTTCTTGCTCTGGGGCGCGCGGGGCATGGGCAAATCATCGCTGGTCAAAGCATCCCAGGCTATCGTCAACAATGATGGGGCAAGCATGATCTCAAACTCATCGAAATCCACCGTGAGGATATCGATAGCCTTCCTACCCTGCTCAACCTGCTTCGCGAAAAACCAAATCGCGTAATTCTGTTTTGCGATGATCTATCCTTCGATCATGATGACAGTTCCTACAAATCCCTGAAAGCCGCGCTTGATGGCGGCGTCGAAGGGCGCCCGGACAATGTGATATTTTACGCTACCTCAAACCGCCGCCACCTTTTGCCGCGCGACATGATGGAAAATGAACGCTCGACAGCCATCAATCCGTCAGAGGCTGTTGAGGAAAAGGTTTCCCTGTCAGATCGCTTCGGCCTTTGGCTCGGCTTTCACAAATGTTCCCAGGATGAGTATCTGGAAATGATCAACGGTTATGCCGATCATTTCAAACTGGGTTATGATGCGGAAAAGCTGCGCTCAGAAGCGCTGGAATGGTCAACGACACAGCGGAGCAAGATCAGGCCGTGTTGCCTGGCAATTCATTCAGGATCTTGCCGGCCGCCTTGGGAAAAGCACTGGCTAGTTGCTGCCAGACGCAGCTTCAGAATTTTGCGGCAACAACACCGCTGTTTTCCAGCGTCACAACCCTGTCCATTCGCTTCGCCAGATCATGATTATGGGTTGCTATCAGCGCTGAAAGCCCACTTGAGCGCACCAGGTTTTCCAGCATGTTGAACACCCGCTCGGATGTGGCCGGATCAAGATTGCCTGTCGGTTCATCGGCCAGCAGCAATTTGGGACCATTGGCTACCGCTCGCGCAATAGCAACTCGTTGCTGTTCGCCGCCGGAAAGTTCCGAGGGTCGGTGATCCTCGCGCTCTCCAATGCCCATGAACTCCAGCAATTCGCGTGCCTTCACGTGCAGCATCCGCTTTACCGACGCCCCGCAGCATTTGCGGGATCATCAGGTTTTCAAGAGCAGAAAACTCCGGCAACAGGTGATGAAACTGATAGATGAAACCGATATCATTGCGGCGCAGTGCGGTCCGCTGATCTTCGGCGAGATTGACCGTTGCCAACCCCGCTGATCAGCACTTCACCACCATCCGGCTTCTCCAGCAGACCCGCCAGATGCAACAAGCGTGGATTTGCCTGCTCCTGAAGGCGCAACGAGGGATACGATCTCCCCTGCACCGATCTCAAAACTGGCATTTTCCAGAACCGGCACCTTCTTGCCGTGGGCCTCGGAATATATCCGGCTCACACCTTCAAGCTTCAATACAGGCATCGATATCGTCGTTCATCGGCCACCTATTCATATCGCAGCGCTTCAACCGGATCGAGCCGGGCCGCCCGCCAGGCCGGAAACAGGGTCGCCAGAAACGAAAGGATCAGCGCCATCACAACGACCATCATCGTTTCACCCACATCCATTTTTGCCGGCAACTGGCTGAGAAAATAAAGTTCCGGATTAAACAGCGTGGTCCCTGAAAGCCAGGAAAAGAACTGCCGGATGCTTTCCACATTCAGGCAGACGACGACCCCGAGAATGACACCGGCAATGCGTTCCAAACACACCAATGGCCGCCCCGGTCATGAAAAAGATACGCATGATTGCGCCACGTGTGGCACCCATGGTCCGAAGGATGGCAATGTCCCTGCCCTTGTCCTTGACCAGCATGAACAGACCGGAAATGATGTTCAGCGCAGCAACCAGCACGATCAGCGTCAAAATGAAGAACATCACATTGCGCTCCACCTGGAGCGCGGAAAAAAACGTGGCATTGCGCTGGGTCCAGTCGGTCAGGAAAATCGGACGTTCCGGCAGCAGTTTCAACACCGGATTGCGCATTTCCTGGACCTTGATCCGGATCATCCACAAACAATTCGATGATGTTCACATAACCTTCCGAATTGAAATAAAGCTGTGCCTCCGCCAAGCGGCATGAACACGAAGGTGGAATCATATTCGCTCATCCCGACCTCGAAAATGGCCGTGACCGGATAGGCCTTGACCCTCGGCGTCGTGCCAAACGGTGTTACATCACCTTCAGGCGAAATCAGCGTGATATTGTCGCCAAGACGCAAGCCCAGCTGGTTGGCCATGCGAATACCGATAGCAACCCCTTCGTTTGTATCAAACCCATCCAGACGTTCCATCTGTAAGCGTGTCAGCGACCGATGCAATCCGCTTTATGTCCACTTCGCGAATGCCGCGAACCAGGGCCCCTGAACCGCCAGCCCCGGAAGAGACAAGTGCCTGCCCCTCAATCAGCGGAACCGCGAGTGTAACCCCTTCAACACCGTTCAGCCTGCGCTGAGACATCCACATAATCCGTCAGTTCACCATCAACCGGCTGCACGATCAAATGACCGTTAAGACCCAGAATCCGGTCCAGCAATTCAGCACGAAATCCGTTCATCACCGCCATAACGATAATCAGCGTGGCAACACCAAGCATGATACCGGCAAAGGAAAATCCGGAAATCACCGAAATGAAGGTTTCGCGGCGTTTTGAGCGCAAATATCGTCCCGCCAGCATCCATTCAAACGGCAGCAAAAGGCCGCGTATTGCCCAACACGTCCTTTTGCGCGACCGCCATAATCAAGCGCCCAACATGTTGATCGCGGCATCGATTGACATCGTCTCGCGCTCACCTGTATTGCGGTCCTTGATCTCAACTTCGCCATTGGCAATCGAACGCGGACCGGCAATGATCTGTTTTGGCAGGCCGATCAGATCCATGGTTGCAAACTTTGCTCCCGCACGGTTGTCCGTATCGTCGTACAGCACATCCTTGCCCGCAGCCTGTCAAGCGCCGCATAAATCTTCTCGCAGGCACCATCACAGCCTTCATCGCCTGGCTTCATGTTGATAATCCCAACATGGAAAGGCGTAACGGCCTCGGGCCAGCTAATGCCGTCATCATCATGGGATGCCTCAATGATCGCTGCCACAAGCCTTGACGGGCCAATGCCGTAGGACCCCATGTGAACAAAATGTTCCTTGCCATCAGGGCCCTGAACCTTTGCATTCATCGGTTCCGAATATTTGGTGCCGAAATAGAAAATATGACCGACCTCAATCCCGCGTGCAGACAGCTGGTCAGCGGCAGTGACCTTTGCCCAGGCTGCTTCGTCATGCATTTCATCGGTGGCCGCATAAGGCGTTGTAAACTGTTCAACGATTTTCGCCATGGCCGCATCATCGCGATAATCAACACTCTCATCGGGCGCAGTCATTTCAACATACGCCTTGTCGCAGAAAACCTGGCTTTCGCCGGTATCGGCCAAGAGGATGAATTCGTGAGACAGATCACCACCAATCGGTCCCGTATCGGCACGCATCGGAATGGCTTTCAGCCCCATACGCTCAAAGGTGCGCAGATACGAAACAAACATCCGGTGATAAGCGGCCCGAGCACCTTCTGCATCGAGATCAAATGAATAGGCATCCTTCATCAGGAATTCACGTGAGCGCATCACGCCAAAGCGCGGACGCACCTCGTCGCGAAACTTCCACTGGATGTGGTAAAGATTGAGCGGCAGATCCTTGTAGGACCTTACATAGGAGCGAAAAATCTCCGTAACCATCTCCTCATTCGTCGGACCGAAACAGCATGTCGCGTTCATGGCGATCCTGAATGCGGAGCATTTCCTTGCCGTAATCCTCATAGCGTCCGACTTTCGCGCCACAAGTCAGCAGACTGGATGGTCGGCATCAGGATTTCATTGGCCCCTGCCCGGTTCTGCTCTTCGTGGATGATCTTGCAGACCTTGTCCAATACGATCTTGCCGAGCGGCAGCCAGGAATAAATCCCGGCAGATTGCTGGCGGATCATTCCCGCACGCAGCATCAGCCGATGGGAGACGATTTCCGCCTCTTTCGGAGTTTCTTTCAACAGGGGCAGGAAAAATTGTGAGAGGCGCATGAATTGTCCGGGAATCAGTTGATTAACGGTCTCCGCCTTTAAACCTTCATTCGGCATTCTACACAAGCATATTGGCGGTTCTTTGCAGGCTTGTGACCGTCACAGTCCCGACCAAAGTGTGACGCTCTGCACATCCTTGCCAGTCAAACAGGTTCCATAATAGAGGTCAAAAGGGGCCGACAGTCAAAGGAACAAGAACATGAAAAAATCCTACACCAGTCTGTTTATCGAACTCGGCAAATACGCGGTCATTACCACATTTGTCGTCGGCGGCATGGTGACAAGCGCAGCTATTGCATCCTCGCAGAACATCAAATTACCTTCAAGTGTAGAGCTCAAGGCAAAAAGCGCGCAACTGGCTATCAAGTCACCCATCGGTCAATGTCTGCCCGCATCGGCCAAAATGGCCGGTTGGATCCATACAAACAAGCCCGGCAATGTCAGCTACATGATTGCCAAAAAGGGCGGTGGCGTATCCGGTCCATTCACAGTTGAGGCAGTAAAGGCTGTCAATGGCGGCATGGCCAGTTTTTCGCGCGACCTCGAGATACATCAGGCAATCGATACGCAATATCGCATTCTGGTCTCCGGCAGCAATGGCTAGGTCATGAGCAATTGGGTTGCACTTAGAGCGACATGTAATCTCAAACTGGGCGGTTAATTGCTGATAATCCTGCGGATAAATGCTGGGTATGGAATCCAGCCCGAAACCGTAAACCTCGGTCAAGAGATACCAAAGCCCGAAGACAACGCCGGAAATAACCGTATTAAGCAGCAGTTTTCGCCAGATTTGCAGTTTGGCGGGCGCGCTGGGCTCGGTTCCCTCAACAACCTTGCCCTCTTCATCCTGGGTTCTGAGCCCAATGGAAAGAACCGCAAAAAGACAGACCCACCAGAAAAGCACATAATAGGCAAAGAGCGTCAATGGCGCCATCAGACCTGCTCCAGTTCAACAAGCGTCCCGAGAAAATCCTTGGGATGCAAAAACAGAACCGGTTTGCCATGGGCCCCTGTTTTAGGTTCGCCATCGCCAAGGACACGCGCGCCATTTTTTGATCAACTGGTCGCGGGCTGCAAGAATGTCATCAACCTCGTAGCAGACATGATGAATGCCGCCGGACGGATTGCGCTCAAGGAAGGGCGCAACGGGGAATTCTCGCCCAGCACTTCCAGCAGTTCTATCTTGGTGTTCGGCAGTTCAACAAAGACAACCGTTACGCCATGTTCCGGCAGGGCCTGGGGTTCACTGACAACTAGCGCCAAGCGTATCGCGGTAAATGGCAGTACCGGCCTCCAAGATCCGGCACCACTATCGCTACATGATTTAGTCTTCCAATCATCTTCAAGCACTCGCAATTTTCAGTTTCAAACCTTTGCCACAAAAACCGTCACGACAGGCTTCTTACCCCAGACGGAACGCGCAGTTGCGCGCAACGCCTTGAATACCGCCCCTTCCACCACGGCCACGATCCTTGCGCCGCTTGGGCGGAATGCTTTCAGCTGCGCCATTGGCCGCATCATAGAGAATATCATCAAACGGATCGCCGTCTGGTGTTAGTTCCGGCAGTCCATGAATTGACAGATCAATCTCATCTGCAAGTCGTCCATTGCGGTCAATCACCACCGAACAGGCAATCAGACCGGCATAGCTTAGTTTGCGCCGTTCGTTGACGCCAATCTCTTCGTCAGAGCCGATAATATTGCCATCCTTGTAGATACGGCCATGATGGATCGTTTCGATGATTTCTGCAGGTCCGGGCGCAAGACGGAGCAGGTCACCATTTCGAATAGGCGCGACCTCAGGAACACCTATTTCTCCTGCAAGTCTTGCATGGGCGCTGAGATGCAGGCCTTCACCGTGCACCGGCACCGAAATTTGCGGCTTGACCCAGTCATACATCTTCTTCAGTTCATTGATGCGCGGATGACCGGAAACATGAACCAGTTCCTCGCCGTCATTGAGAATCTCGATGCCGCGGTCAGCGAGCATGTTCTGAACCTCCAGAATAGGCTTCAGATTTCCCGGGATCACCCTTGAGGAATAGACCACCAGATCGCCTGGCGCCAGGTGCACTCGCGGATGTTCATCACGCGCCAGTTTGGCAACCGCTGCCCGGTCTTCACCCTGACTGCCGGTACAGATGATGACGATCTTGTTGCGGTCAATCGAGGCAAAATCATCTTCCTCGAGAAACGGCTGCAAGTCCGTCCAGATACCCCAGTTCCTCTGCCACCTCACAAACGCGCTTCATTGAGCGGCCCATCAGCATCACCCGTCGCCCTACACTTTCGGCAGCCTTGGCAATCGAGCGGATACGTCCGACATTTGAAGAGAAGGTTGTGATCGCCACCCTGCCCTTTGCACGTTCGATAACCTTGGCGATTGAATTGGAAACCGTCTGTTTCCGTTGGCGAATCGCCTTCACGCATCGCGTTGGTAGAGTTGCAAATCAGCGCCAGAATGCCCTCTTCACCCAAGCCGCGGAAAACTTTCTCATCGGTGTTCGCGCCGAGCGTTGGCGCTGTATCGATTTTCCAGTCGCCCGTATGGATGACCTTTCCGAGTGGCGACGAGATCGCCAACGAAACCGGCTCCGGTATCGAATGGGTTACATGCACCGCCTCGATCTCAAAGGGACCGGCCTTGAACGTGTCACCAGCCTTGTAAATCTTGACAGGCAATGTTTTCGCCAATCGAATCCGATTGCAGTTTGGCTTCCAGCATTCCGGCGGTGAACGGCGTGCACCAGATCGGTTTGCGAAGCAGTGGCCACAAGGAAATCACCGCGCCATAATGATCCTCATGGGCGTGGGTGATGACAATGGCCTTCAGCGCATCGCCCAGTTCCTGAACAAAGCTGATGTCCGGCAATACCAGATCAACACCTGGCAGGTCAGCGCCGGGAAAGGTCACCCCGCAATCCACCATGATCCATTCGCGCTTGTCCTTTCGGCCCATAGCCGTAAAGCGCCAAATTCATGCCGATTTCACCAACACCGCCAAGCGGCAGAAATATCAGTTCTGATTGTTTTGTCCATAATTTCCTTATGCCCTTGGTGCGGCTGGTTCATGCAAAGAATATATCCGCGACAGATATGCGCTCCTGATTTGGCCATTCGGCTCCCTCAAGCAAGCAGCAGACCGTTTTCATCAATGCCGCCAAAGTTCCCGGTATCGCGGTTGCGCCTCACCCGGCAGTTCTTCGATTTCGATTGCCCAGATCTGGCCGGCAGCTGCGGAAAGCCAGTCCGAGCGCATGCGCTAAATCCATTCCCAGCGCTCCACTGCGTCCAACCTCTTTTCCATGGCACAGATTCAAATGTTGCAACAGAAGCGTGCGGATCACTGATCAATTCCCTCTGCAGCGAAGATTGGTCGCAGGATGAAGGGTACCCTCCGGGATGATGCGCCATATTGACACCCATCCCGATAATCACAAAGCGGCATCCCGCTGATCTCATGGCTTTCGAGCAGAATTCCGGAAGTCTTCTTCCCGTTAAGCAACACGTCATTGGGCCATTTGAACGTGACGCTCGCCAATTCCGCATCTTGCAAGGCATAGATGGCATCGCGGATGGCAAGGCTGGCAACAAAGGTCAGTGTGTGGAGCATCGACAGCTGCGCCCGGTTCGCGCAACAGCAGCGAGGCGTAGAGATTGCCCGTTTCTGAAACCCATTCGCGGCCCCGGCTTCCCTTTCCCGTGCAACTGCCGTTCCGGCTGTTACCCAAAGACCTCCCGGATCGCCTGATCTGGGCATGCTCAAGCACAAACGGAATTGGTTGATCCGACATCTGCCAAGCGCTAGATGACGAAAACCGTTTTCCAGACAGGATTGGTCAGGGGCAGTCAAACTCAGAAGAAGGTTGCGGCAGCGGCGGTCGTCAGATCAAACAACGGACCGGCAAAGAGATAAAAAACTGTGACAAAGACGCAGCTTGACTCCCAGAACCAGTTTCAGCTCGGTTGCCATGGGCAGAAATTTTTCAGCTAGTCGCCCCTTCGGCCTCATCAAACCACATCATCTTGATGATGCGGATATAGTAATAGGCGCCAACAACACTGGCCAGAACGCCAATTACCGCAAGGGCAAAGCAGGCCCGCTTCAATGGCGGCGACAAAGACGAAATACTTGGCAAAGAAACCTGCCAGCGGTGGAATGCCCGCCAGCGAGAACATGAAGCAGTGTCAGCACAATTGCAATCACCGGATGGCGGGTTGCCAAGGCCTGTCAGATCATCTGATTTCCTCGACCATGCCCTCCTTGCGCCGCATGGCAATGATGATTGCAAACGTGCCAAGCGTCATCACCATGTAGATGGTCATGTACAGGATAACACCATTGATACCGGCCTGTGTTCCCGCAGCCAGTCCGACAAGCGCATAGCCCATATGTCCAATGGATGAATAGGCCATCAGCCGCTTGATATTGGTCTGTCCAATCGCCGCAAAAGCACCCAATACCATTGAGGCAATCGAGATAAACACGATGATCTGTTGCCAGTCATGGGTGACTGGTTCGAAAGCGCCCATCGTGACGCGCACCATCAGTGCCATTGCCGCAATCTTTGGCGCAGCAGCAAAAAATGCCGTGATCGGCGTTGGTGCGCCTTCATAGACATCAGGTGTCCACATATGGAAGGGAACAGCAGAAATCTTGAAAGCAAGACCTGCAAGAATGAACGCGAGGCCGAATACCAGACCAACCGAGCGCTCACCTGTCGACAATGCCTCTGCAATGCCGGCAAAGGTAATGTGGCCTGTATAGCCGTAAACAAGGGTAATCCCGTAAAGCAGCATGCCTGACGACAAGCGCACCGAGAACGAAATATTTCAAACCGGCTTCTGAAGCGCGTGTTGAATCCCGGTTGAGCGCAGCACAGACATAAAGAGCCAGCGACTGCAGTTCGAGACCGAGATAAAGTGTCAACATGCTGGAGGCTGAAATCATCAGCATCATGCCAGTAGTCGCCAGCAGCACCAGAATGGGATATTCGAACTTTTCAAACTGTTCGCGGCGCATGAAGTTGATCGACATGGCAATGGTGACCGCTGAACCAATCAGCGCCAGGAGTTTCATGAAGCGCGCAAACGGATCCATGACAAAGCGCTCCGTTGCAGAACGGTCACGCTTTCGTCAATGCGATAGACCGAAATCGCGGCAATCACGAGAAGCGCAACGGCAAGGCCGGTTACCAGCGTTGTTCGCATTGCGGCCCGAAAACACACCGACCATCAGCAGCACCATGGCGCCGAGCGCCAGCCACAGTTCCGGGCGCTATGATGGCCAGATTGGGTAGATCGAGCGCTTCAAGCATTTGCGTCTAAACTCCAAATTCGCATCGGTACCGCAACCGCTCTGCGGGCAACATTAGTGGCCGCTGGCCGATGCCACGGTACCGGCAGCTTCAAGTGCCGCCTGATAATTGTTGATCAAGGTTCTGAACCGATGCCTCGGTGACATCAAAGACCGGTGAAGGATACACACCGAAAAAGATGACCAGAGCAATCAGCGGAAAGATGATCAGCTTTTCGCGGGTGTTAAGATCCAGAATGGATTTGAGGCTTTCCTTGTCCAGCGAGCCGAATACAACGCGGCGATAAAGCCATAGTGCATAGGCAGCTGACAGGATGACACCGGTCGTCGCAAAGAATGCCAGCCAGGTATTAACCTGAAATGCACCCAGCAGCACCAGGAATTCACCGACAAAGCCGGATGTTCCAGGCAGGCCGACATTGGCCATGGTGAAGATCAGGAATGCAACCGCATATTTCGGCATCCGGTTGACCAGACCGCCATAGGCAGCGATTTCGCGTGTATGCATGCGGTCATAAATAACGCCGACACAAAGGAACAGCGCACCCGAAACCAGACCGTGGGAGAGCATCTGGTAGATGCCGCCCTGAATGCCGTAAATATTGGCAGTAAAGATACCAAGGGTCACATAACCCATATGGGCAACGGACGAATAGGCAATCAGCTTCTTGATGTCTTCCTGCATCAGCGCGACGAGCGATGTGTAGATGATCGCAACAATCGAAAGCGTAAAATCATCGGCGCAAGATCAGCGCTGGCCAGCGGAAACATCGGCAGCGAAAACCGCAGGAAGCCGTACCCGCCCATTTTCAACAGGATCGCGGCAAGAACGACTGAACCGGCAGTCGGCGCTTCCACATGGGCATCCGGCAGCCATGTATGGACCGGCCACATCGGCATTTTCACCGCAAAGGAGGCGAAAAATGCCAGCCACAGCCATGTCTGCATTTCAGCCGGGAAGGAATGGGTCAGCAGGATGGAATATCGGTCGTTCCCGCATCCCAGTACATCGCCATCATTGCCAGCAGCATCAGCACCGAACCAAGCAAGGTATAAAGGAAGAACTTGAAGCTGGCATAAACCCGCCGCTTGCCGCCCCAAATGCCGATGATCAGATACATCGGGATAAGGCCTGCCTCAAAGAAAATGTAGAACAGCACCATGTCGAGCGCGCAGAACACGCCGATCATGAAGGTTTCAAGCACCAGGAAGGCGATCATGTATTCCTTGACGCGGTCCTGAACCGATTCCCAACTTGCCAGAATGCAGAACGGCATCAGGAAGGTCGTCAGGATCACGAACAGCATGGAAATGCCGTCGACACCCATATGATAGCTCATGAAGCCGCCAATCCAGTCGACCTTTTCGACCATCTGGAATCCGGCGACCGAATTGTCGAAATTGTACCAGATGATCAGTGAGAAGAAGAAGGTCGCCAGCCGTCGTGATCAGCGCCACATTGCGCACATTGCGCTTGGCAATGTCACCATCCATCGTGATCGGCGCAATCATCAGCGCGCCAACCAGCGGCAGGAAAGTTGTAATGGTGAGAATATTGAAGTCAAACATGTGATTAGCCAGCCCCGCCGAACATGGCCCAGGTAATGAGCGCGGCGATACCGATCAGCATCGCGAAAGCATAGTGATAAAGATAACCGGTCTGGAGTTTGACCACCCGGTTGGTGACGTCATTGACCCGTGCCGCAACGCCGTCCGGACCAAGCCGGTCGATAACCCAGCCATCGCCGCGCTTCCACAGGAACCGGCCAAGCCATTTGGCAGGACGCACAAAGAGGAAATCGTACAATTCGTCGAAATACCACTTGTTGAGCAGGAACTGGTAGAGGCCAGGATGCTGGCGCGCCAGTTCCTTCGGCAGATACGGGCTGCGGATATAGAAAATATACGCCGTAACAAAACCGATCAGCATCGCCACGAACGGTGACCATTTCACCCAAACCGGCACATGGTGGAATTCGTTGCCAGAATATGATTGTCCGGCCCGGCAAACAGTGCATCGCGCCAGAAATGATTGTACCAGGTCTCATGATCGCCGCCGGTCTCATGACCGAGAAACACGTCGTGGAAAACGAGACCCGCAAACAGCGCGCCGATAGCCAGAATATAAAGCGGAATCAGCATCACATTGGGCGACTCGTGAATATGGCCCATCACATCGGCAGAAGCGCGCGGCTTGCCGAAGAAGGTCATGAAGATCAGGCGCCAGGAATAGAAACTGGTGAACAGCGCGGCAACGACCAGCAGCGCGAAGGCAAAGCCTGCCATCGCATTATGACCGACAAAGGCGCTCTCGATGATCGCATCCTTGGAGAAGAAACCCGGCCGTACCGATAATGTCCCGGGAATGCCAAGACCTGTCAGCGCAACGGTACCGATGATCATCATCCAGTAGGTTTTCGGAATGTGGGTGCGCAAACCGCCCATGCGGCGCATGTCCTGCTCGTCGGATACGGCATGGATGACCGAACCTGCACCAAGGAACAGCAGCGCCTTGAAGAAGGCATGGGTAAACAGGTGGAAGATCGCAGCGCCATAAGCGCCCGACGCCCAAGCGCCACAAACATGTAGCCAAGCTGGGAACAGGTCGAATAGGCAATCACGCGTTTGATGTCGTTTTGCACCAGACCAACGGTTGCAGCAAAGAAGGCGGTGATCGCGCCGAACATCGTCACAACCGTCAGCGCCGTATGGGAATATTCAAAGACCGGCGACATGCGCGCCACCAGGAACACGCCTGCGGTCACCATGGTGGCAGCATGGATAAGCGCAGAAACCGGTGTCGGACCTTCCATCGCATCCGGCAGCCAGGTGTGCAGCAGGAACTGGGCCGACTTGCCCATGGCGCCCATGAACAAGCAGCAGGCAGACAATGGTCAGCGCCGCATGATTATCCAGCTGATAGCCAAGGAAATTCATCACAGCTGCTCGCCGCCCTCAGCGGCATGGCAAAACCTTGAACGCTGGCGAAAATCGTTCGAAACTCGATGGTGCCGAACAGATAGAAAAGCCCGAAAATGCCAAGGGCAAAACCGAAGTCCCCTACCCGGTTGACGATAAAGGCTTTCATCGCAGCCGCATTGGCGGACGGCTTCTTGTACCAGAAACCGATCAGCAGATAGGAGGCAAGGCCAACGCCTTCCCAGCCAAAGAACATCTGCAGCAGATTGTCGGACGTCACCAGCATCAGCATGGCGAAGGTGAACAGCGACAGATAGGCAAAGAAACGCGGGCGATGCGGATCGTGGTGCATGTATCCGATGGAATACAGGTGCACGAGCGATGAAACCGTATTCACCACAACCAGCATGACCACGGTCAGCGTATCAATACGGAAGGCTCCAGTTGGCCTGTGAAGTCGCCGGTATTGACCCAGCGAAGCACGTCAACGACTTGTGTTTCATGGCCATTCAGCCCAACGGAAACAAATGCGACCCAGGAAAGAACAGCCGAAATCATCAGCAGGCCGGTGGTGATATACTCACATCCCTTGACACCCAGCGTCTTGGGAAAAAGACCGGCAAGCAGGAAACCCAGAAGCGGCAGGAAAACGATGGCGTGATACATCTTCCTCAGCCCTTCATCATGTTGACGTCTTCAACCGCGATGGAGCCGCGGTTACGGAAGAAGACCACAGGATTGCAAGGCCGATCGCCGCTTCAGCGGCAGCAACGGTAAGAACGAAAAGCGCAAAAACCTGCCCCATCAAATCACCCAGATGCTGGGAGAAGGCGACGAAGTTCAGATTGACCGAAAGCAGGATCAGCTCGATCGACATCAGGATGATGATGACATTTTTCCGGTTCAGGAAAATGCCCAGCATGCCGATGGTAAACAGCATCGCGCTGACTGCCAGATAGTGGGAAATACCGATTTCCATGTGTTCGTACCTCAGACCGGCTCGAGCTAGATGCCCTTGCCGGATTCGACCTTCTTGATTTCAATTGCGGTTTCAGGAGTGCGGGCAATCTGTACATTGATGTCCTGACGGCGCACATTGCGGCGATGGTGCAAGGTCAGAACAATCGCGCCAATCATTGCGACCAGCAGGATCAGCCCTGCCACCTGGAAGAAGAAGATGTATTTCGTATAGAGAATATTGCCGAGTGCCTCGATATTGGAAACCTCGGCCATATCGGGAATGGGCTGTGCACCGCCATCGACAGCGCCCGGTGCCAAGACCCAGGTTCCCAGCAACCATCAGCAGTTCAGCCAGAACAATCAAGCCCGACCAGCCCGCCCACCGGCAGATATTGCAGAAATCCTTCGCGCAGTTCGACAAAGTCCACATCAAGCATCATCACGACGAACAGGAACAGGACCGCCACCGCGCCCACATAAACGACGATCAGCAGCAGCGCCAGAAACTCCGCTCCCGTCAGCATGAACAAGCCCGGCGGAATTGACGAAAGTCAAAATCAGAAACAGCACCGCATGCACGGGATTTCGCGTTGAAATCACCATGAATGCCGAGGCTACCGTTATGGTGGCGAAGAGATAAAAGAATATCGCCGTCATGTTCTTGTCCGTTCCTGTTTCCCCAATGTCAGGCCCTTGCCGATCGCCGTCTCCGGCATTAATTCATTGCTTACCGGTATGGCGCGTCGAGCTTGATGTTGCGGGCGAGTTCCCGCTCCCAGCGCGCGCCGTTTTCCAGCAGCTTTTCCTTGTCATAGTAGAGTTCTTCGCGGGTTTCCGTCGCAAATTCGAAATTCGGTCCTTCGACAATCGCATCCACCGGGCATGCTTCCTGACAGAAGCCGCAATAAATGCACTTCACCATGTCGATGTCATAGCGAACCGTGCGCCGTGTACCGTCATTGCGGCGCGGACCGGCTTCAATGGTGATCGCCTGGGCCGGGCAGATCGCCTCGCACAATTTGCAGGCAATGCAGCGTTCTTCGCCATTGGGATAACGGCGCAAGGCATGCTCACCGCGAAAACGCGGCGAAACCGGACCTTTTTCGAACGGGTAATTGATCGTCGCCTTCTTTGCGCGAAGCAGTATAGCACGGATCAGCGAAAGGCCGAATGCCTTGACGAATTCAGATCAGCAAGAAGGGATTTGGCAGCTTGTGCAATCATGACATCTCCTTATCCCGCCCATCCGGTATATTGCAGCACAGCAGCAACGATCACGACCATGGCCAGTGACAACGGCAGGAACACTTTCCAGCCCAGGCGCATCAATTGGTCATAACGGTAACGCGGCACGAAAGACGCGAACCATTGCCATGCAGAAAAAGACGAAGAATGCTTTCAGCGGTAAACCAGACGATACCCGGTACCCAGTTGAGCACCGGCAACATCGATCAGCGGCAGCCAGCCGCCCAGGAACAGAATCGTCACCAGGCAGCTCATCAGGATGATGGCAACAAATTCACCAAGGAAGAACAGCAGGAACAGGGTCGATGAATATTCGACCATGTGACCGGCAACGAGTTCGGATTCAGCTTCCGGCAAATCGAAGGGCGGGCGGTTGGTTTCGGCAATTGCCGAAATGAAGAACATGATGAAGGCCGGGAAAAGCGGCAGCCAGTACCAGTCGAGGAAAGATGGCGGCAGGCCCATCATGGTGCCAAGGCCGTCAGCCTGGGTATTCACAATGCCTGTCAGGTTCAGCGTACCGGCGCAAAGCAGCACGACGATGATGATGAAGCCCATGGAAACTTCGTAGGAAACCATCTGCGCTGCAGAGCGCAGCGAAGCCAGAAACGCATATTTGGAGTTGGAGGCCCAGCCGCCCATGATGATGCCGTAAACTTCCAGCGACGACACCGCAAAAATGAACAGGATGCCGAGATTGACATCGGCAACCACCCAGCCTTCGGCAACCGGCAACACGGCAAAAGCAGCCATCGCCATGACAGCGGAGATCATCGGCGCAATGATGAACACGGCTTTGGACGAAGTCGCCGGAATAATCGGTTCCTTGAGAACGAATTTCAGCAAATCCGCAAAAGATTGCAGCAATCCCCAGGGGCCAACCACATTGGGTCCGCGACGCATCTGCACGGCAGCAAAAATCTTGCGGTCAGCATAGAGAATATAGGCCGTAATCAGCAGCAGGCAGACAAGCATCAGCACGCTCTGGAAAACAATCCAGAAGCCCGGAATGACATAGTCTGTAATGAATGCATCCATGGTCATATAGTCAGTCGCCTATTCTGCAGCCTGGCGCAGCGAGCCCGAGGCCAGTTGTGAACATTCGGCCATGACCTTTGGATGCCCGTGCAATCGGATTGGTCAGGTAAAAATCCGTAACCGGGAATCTAAGCCGCTTTTCAGCACTTTGCCCGATTTGGTCTTTGCCAGAGCCTTTACATCAGCAATGTCCCCGGATGCAACCTCATCAATGGCCGCCATATGCGGAAATTCAGCATAAAGTTTGGCACGAAGCTGCGAAAGCGAGTCAAATGGCAGTGCGGCGCCGAGATGTGCCGAAAGCGCGCGGAAAATCGCCCATTCTTCCTTGGCGTCCCCTGGAGCAAAATTGGCCCGGTTGCCCATCTGCACCCGGCCTTCGGTATTGACCCAGGTGCCGGATTTTTCCGTGTAAGCAGCGGCCGGAAGAATGATATCGGCCCGGTGCGCACCCGCATCGCCGTGGGAACCGATATAGACAACACTGCCCTTGATCTGCGCTCATGTCCAGTTCGTCCGCACCAAGCAGGAACAACAGGTCCATCGACCGCTCATCATCGCGCCGGTATGCCTTGCCGCCTTTTTGCGGAACAAAACCGAGATCGAGCCCGCCAACCCGCGCAGCGGCAGTGTGAAGAATGTTGAAACCGTTCCAGTCATCGCGCAACAGCGCCCATGGATTCGGCAGCGATGGCCACCATTGCCATGACAGACGCACTGTCGGAACGGTTCAGCGCGCCCTGCCCGATGATGAACATCGGGTTTTTCTTCTTGATCTTGCCGTAATTGGCGAACTGCTTGAGCGCGTCTGGACCATCGCCCAGATGCGTATATTCGTAAGTCAGATCCGCCTGTTCGCCGACAACACCAATCAGGCAGATCACCGGCTCGGTATAGCGCTTGCGGATACGGGCATTGAGGATCGCCGCTTCATTGCGCGGATTGGTGCCGATCAGCATGATCGCATCGGCGTCTTCAATGCCGTCAATCGTGGTGTTGAAGATATAGCTTGCACGGCCATTGGCCGGATCAAGCACGCTGCCCCGGCGCGGCAATCCATGTTGGCAGAACCGATCTGTTCCATCAGCTTTTTCAGGGCATACATGTCTTCCACCGAGGACAAGATCACCGGCAATCGCGCCGATCTTGTTGGCTTTGGTCTGCTTTCACCTTTGCCGCAACCGCAGCAAGTGCCTCGTTCCAGCTTGCAGGCTGCAATCTTGCCGCCCTTGCGGATATAGGGCTGGTCAAGACGCTGGGTTTTCAAACCGTCAAACACAAAGCGCGTCTTGTCGGAAATCCATTCCTCGTTCACCTGCTTCATTGATCACCGGCAGAATGCGCATCACTTCGCGTGAGCGCGTATCAACACGGATGTTGGAGCCAACAGCATCCATCACATCGATGGTCTCGGTCTTTCCCAGTTCCCACGGACGGGCCGTATCCTGATACGGACGCGAAGTCAGCGCACCGACCGGGCAAAGATCAATCACATTGCCCTGCAATTCGACTGGTCATCGCATTTTCAAGATAGGTGGTGATTTCCGCGTCTTCGCCGCGGCCGATCAGGCCGAGTTCGGAAATGCCGGCCACTTCCGTGGTAAAACGAACACAACGTGTGCAGTGAATGCAGCGGGTCATCTTGGTGCGAACCAGCGGCCCGATATATTTGTCTTCCACCGCGCGCTTGTTTTCGTGCATAGCGGTTCTTGTCGATGCCATAGGCCATCGCCTGGTCCTGCAGGTCACACTCGCCGCCCTGATCGCAAATCGGGCAATCCAGCGGATGGTTGATCAGCAGGAATTCCATCACCCCTTCACGGGCCTTCTTGACCATCGGCGATTTGGTCGAAACGACTGGCGGTTCGCCATTGGGGCCGGGGCGCAGATCGCGTACACCGAGCGCACAGGAAGCCTGCGGCTTTGGCGGGCCGCCTTTGACTTCCACAAGGCACATGCGGCAATTGCCGGCGATGGACAGGCGCTCGTGGAAACAGAAGCGCGGCACTTCCGCGCCCGCCTCTTCACACGCCTGCAGCAGCGTATAAGTGTCAGGAACTTCCACTTCCTTGTCGTCGATGATCAGCTTCGTCATCTTGTTGCTTTCAGTCTTTTGTTGGCCTTACGCTTTTTCTTCATCGGCGCTTCGCGCCTTGACTTCGTATTTGGTCGGGGTTGTCCCGCAATCTACGTCATCCTCGGGCTTGTCCCGAGGATCCAGACTATCTTTCATCTCCTAGCTGTCCTCGACAAAGCCGGATCATCCCAGAACCGTTGTCCAGCCCTGCTGGTTCGATCCTCGACGCCCGAGGAATCATTGCAGCATCTTTCGATTTGGTTTGCAGCGCTGTTGCTGCCAGAGTTTTACTTGCGGCAAATGCGACCAGCCAAATGCAAGCTCGCTATCGCCCTTTGAATTCAAATGGTCAAGGCGTTCCTTGGCCTCTTCCAACGAAGGTTTATGACCCTCTTCTACCCACCACATAACGAGGTGGTGGCTTTTCATCTGCTTGAACCAGTCGGCCTTCCGGTTATAAATTTGCTTGTGGACCGTATTCCACACGAAATGCTCCAATTGTTGAGGCGTTTCCCACACTGAAAGCGTCAGCAATGTGTCTGGTCCGCCAAATACAGTATGTCCGTTTTCGTCTCGTTCCTTCATCTTCAAGCCGCCAGACGAACCCGTCCGATCTTTCCGCCAGTCCATTGATCCGCTCCACATTGTCCAGAAACCCTCTTGAGGTTTTATTGGCGTCCGGATCATATTTCCAGACGGAAATGTTGAGCTCGGCGAGGTGCATATCGAACTACTCAGCCGCCTCCATCACTCTGTTTCTCTGTCACAGCGCCATGGCTGTCGGCATTGTGTGAATACTCATCGATCCGCGCTTCGATCTCGTGGCGGAAATGGCGGATGAGGCCCTGAACCGGCCAGGCCGCAGCATCGCCAAGGGCGCAGATCGTATGACCTTCCACCTGTTTGGAAACATCGAGCAGCATGTCGATTTCGGATTGCTGCGCCCGGCCTTCGACCATGCGGGTCAGAACCCGCCACATCCAGCCCGTGCCTTCACGGCATGGCGTGCACTGGCCGCAGCTTTCATGCTTGTAGAAATAGGCAAGACGCGCAATCGCCTTGATCATGTCCGTGGAATTGTCCATCACGATCACCGCCGCCGTACCAAGACCCGATTGCAGTCCGCGCAACGTGTCAAAATCCATTGGCGCATCGATGATCTGCTCGGCAGGAACACAGGGAACGGACGAACCGCCCGGAATAACCGCTTTCAGATTGTCCCAGCCGCCCCGGATACCGCCGCAATGGCGTGTCGATCAGTTCGCGGAACGGAATCGACATCGCCTCTTCAACCGTGCAGGGCGTGTTCACATGACCGGAAATGCAGAAAAGCTTCGTGCCCTTGTTGTTTTCCGCCCCGAAGGAGGAAAACCATTCGGGTCCACGGCGCAAGATCGTTGGCGCAACAGCGATTGATTCCACATTGTTGACGGTTGTCGGGCAGCCATAAAGACCCACATTCGCAGGGAATGGCGGCTTCAGGCGCGGCTGGCCCTTTTTGCCTTCGAGCGACTCGAGCAGCGCGGTTTCTTCGCCGCAGATATAAGCGCCGGCACCATGGTGCAGCATAAAGATCATACGTCCCAGCCATGCTTGTTGCTTCTTGCCGAGCAGTCCGGCATCATAGCATTCGTCAATCGCAGCCTGCAGCGCTTCACGCTCGCGCATGTATTCGCCGCGAACATAGATGTAGCAGGTATTGGCACTCATGGCGAAACCGGCAATCAGGCAGCCTTCGATCAGCGTATGCGGATCATGGCGCATGATGTCGCGGTCCTTGCAGGTGCCAGGCTCGGACTCATCCGCATTGACGACGAGATAGGACGGACGACCGTCAGACTTTCTTCGGCATGAACGACCATTTCAGACCCGGTCGGGAAACCCGCCCCGCCGCGCCCGCGAAGGCCGGAAGCCTTCATCTGGCCGATGATCCAGTCAGCACCCTTGTCGATGAGGCCCTTGGTGCCATCCCAATGGCCACGGCGCCATCGCGCCTTTCAGCGACTTGTCATAGGTGCCGTAGATATTGGTGAAGATGCGGTCTTTATCCTGAAGCATTATTTTAGCTCCCCCGACGAGTTTCGCGCGAGCGCCTTGGCCTGCTTGATCCAGTCATCGCGCTCGATGCGGCCCTTGAAGGACAGTTCATCGTCCACGATTGCAACATCCGCCTTGGTCCATTTGGCGATCTGGCTGAAATGCCAGAAGCCGAGACCGTTCAGTGTCTTTTCCAGTTTCGGGCCAACGCCGGAAATCAGCTTGAGATCATCGGCCTTGCCTTCGGCTTTTTTCAGGCGAAGCGGGCCTGATCTTGACTGATTTGGCAGCAGGCTTTGCCGGAGACTTGACTCGCTGCGCTGGCCTTCTTGCTGGCCGTCTTCGGACTGTGCCGCATTGGTAGGCTTGGCAGCGGTTTTGGCCGAGCGCCGACTTTGGCGGAAGCGCCTTCGATGCCTTGCTTCCCTTCACGACCATTTCTGTTTTCAGCGAGGTCAACCCGCCTTCAGGCGCAGAAAGAACACGGTCAACCTGCGGCCCGGTCGTGACGCGATCGCCCCTGCCCGCTTCGAATTCGTCGATGATCTCCGCAAGACGTTCCGGCGTCAGATCCTCATAGGTATCCTTGAAAATCATCACCATCGGCGCGTTCACACAAGCGCCCTGGCATTCGACCTCTTCCCAGGACAAGCGTGCCTTCGTCATTGGTGTGGAACTGGTCGTGATGGATCTTGCTCTTGCAGACTTCCATCAGGGCTTCCGAGCCGCGCAGCATGCAGGGCGTGGTGCCGCAAACCTGCACATGGGCTTTCGTGCCCACCGGCTGCAGCATGAACTGGGTATAGAAGGTCGCGACTTCCAGAACGCGGATATAAGGCATGTCCAGCATCTCGGCGATATGCTCGATGCGAGGCCTTGGTGACCCAGCCTTCCTGCTCCTGCGCAATCATCAACAGTGGAATCACCGCAGAGGCCTGCGCGGCCTTTCGGATATTTCTTGATCCAGCCCTTGGCCATCGCACCATTGGCGCGGTTGAAGGCAAAAGCCTTCGGCTGGACATTATCTTCAGCTAAACGACGAACGGACATTAGCGGTCAACTTCCCCAAAAACGATATCCAGGAACCGAGGATGGCGGAAACATCCGCCAGCAAATGGCCCTTGCCCATGTAATCCAGCGCAGCAAGATGCGAATATCCCGGCGCCCTGATTTTGCAGCGGTACGGACGGTTTGAACCATCAGAAACCAGATAGACACCGAATTCGCCCTTTGGCGCTTCGACGGCTGCATAAACCTCACCGGCAGGCACATGATAGCCTTCGGTATAGAGTTTGAAGTGATGAATCAGCGCTTCCATGGAGCGCTTCATCTCGCCGCGCTTTGGCGGCACGATCTTGTTGTCCACATTGGAAACAGGCCCCTTGCCTTCGGGCGCGTTCAGCTTGGCAACGCACTGTTTCATGATCTTCGTGGCCTGGCGCATTTCTTCCATGCGGATCAGGTAGCGGTCATAGCAGTCGCCATTCTTGCCGACCGGAATATCAAAATCCATCTCGTCATAGCACTCATAAGGCTGCGACTTGCGCAAATCCCAGGCAGCACCCGAACCGCGAACCATCACGCCGGAAAATCCGTAGGCCCAGGCATCTTCAAGACTGATCAGCGCCGATATCGACATTACGCTGCTTGAAAATCCGGTTGTCGGTCAACAAGGCCGGAAATATCCTCGAGAGACTTCGGGAATTCATCACACCACTTGTCGATATCATCGATCAGTTTTTGCGGCAGATCCTGATGAACACCGCCCGGACGGACATAGGCCGAATGCATGCGCGCGCCGCAGGCCCGCTCATAAAACACCATCAGCTTTTCGCGCTCTTCAAAGCCCCAAAGCGATGGCGTAAAAGCGCCAACATCCAGCGCCTGTGTCGTGACGTTCAACAGATGCGAAAGAATGCGGCCGATTTCAGAATAAAGCACACGGATCAATTGCCCGCGGCGCGGAACATCGATACCAAGCAGCCGCTCAACAGCGAGCGAATAGGCATGCTCCTGGTTCATCGGCGCGACGTAATCCAGACGGTCAAAATACGGCAGCGGCCTGCAGATAGGTCTTGTATTCGATCAGTTTTTCGGTGCCGCGATGCAACAGCCCGATATGCGGATCAACGCGCTCGACGACTTCGCCGTCAAGCTCAAGCACGAGACGCAAAACACCATGCGCTGCAGGGTGTTGCGGGCCAAAGTTAATGTTAAAGTTGCGGACGGTATGTTCGTTCATGACTTTTTCTCCGCGCCAACATCCTCATTCGGCAGCGCATATTCCGGCCCTTCCCAGGGCTTTCGAAATCAAAATCGCGGAATTCCTGGCGAAGGCTCACCGGCTCGTAAACAACCCGCTTGACTTCATCGTCATAACGCACTTCGACATAGCCGGTCAGCGGGAAATCCTTGCGCAGCGGATGGCCCTCAAAACCGTAATCGGTCAGCAGGCGGCGCAGATCCGGATGGCCGGTAAACAGGATGCCGTACATGTCCCAGGCTTCGCGCTCGAACCAGTTTGCACCGGGATAAACGCCGGTCACGCTGGGAACCGGCGTTTCTTCATCAGTTGAAACCTTCACCCGAATACGCGCATTCAGGCGCGGTGACAACAGATGATAAACAACCTCAAACCGCTCTGCGCGCTCGGGATAATCCACTCCGCAAATATCAATGATGTTCCAGAACTGGGTCTGGCTGTCATCGCGCAGATGACGCAGCACATTAACGATGTCGTCGCGCTTGACAGTGATCGTCAGTTCACCGAATGCATATTCAGTCTTCAGAACGGAAGCCGACAGACTCGCCGCTCGATCAGCATCAGCCAGTTCACTCAGGGTTTCATCCGCAATTTTTGGCAAAGCCATTTCAGAGCCTCTCGCTTAACGCTCAATCGTGCCGGTACGGCGAATTTTCTTTTGCAGCAGCATCACACCGTAAAGCAGCGCTTCTGCGGTCGGCGGGCAACCCGGGACATAGATATCCACCGGCACCACGCGGTCACAACCGCGCACCACTGAATAGGAATAGTGATAGTAGCCGCCGCCATTGGCGCAGGATCCCATGGAAATCACATAGCGCGGCTCAGGCATCTGGTCATAAACCTTGCGCAGCGCCGGCGCCATCTTGTTGGTCAGCGTTCCGGCAACAATCATCACATCGGACTGGCGCGGAGAAGCGCGCGGGGCGAATCCGAACCGCTCGGAATCATAGCGCGGCATCGACATCTGCATCATTTCGACAGCGCAGCATGCCAGACCAAAAGTCATCCACATCAGTGAACCGGTCCTTGCCCAGGTGATCAGCTCGTCGGTGGAAGTAACGAGAAACCCCTTGTCGGCCAGTTCATTGTTGATTTCACCGAAAAAAGCATCATTCGAGCCGATAGGCTTGCCGGTATTGGGATCAATAATTCCTCTTGGCCTTGAGGGGCGATCAGTGTTGTGGAACCGTCACTCATATTGATTGCCTTTTCAATTGCAATTTCGTTGCAGGATCGGCAGCGAGAATCAATCCCACTCAAGCGCACCCTTTTTCCATTCGTAGATAAAGCCGATGGTCAGGACGCCAAGAAAGGCCATCATTGACCAGAAACCAAACCAGCCAAGATCGCCAAAGCTGACCGCCCAGGGAAACAGGAATGCCACTTCAAGATCGAAAATGATGAACAGGATTGCGACCAGATAATAGCGCACATCGAATTTCATTCGTGCGTCATCAAAGGCATTGAACCCGCACTCATAGGCGGAAAGTTTTTCGGCAGTCCGGCGCACTGTAGGCGACGATGAAACGGCGCAATCGTCAGGGCAATGGCGATAACCAGCGCAATGCCGAAAAAGATGATCACCGGAAGATAGGAAGCAAGCATGTCCTGCATGGGATGTACCTGTAAATTTGGCCTGATTCGGCTTCTGTATAATCTTCTGCCTGTGGGTAGCCCAGCAGAGCGTTCAAGGCAAGGGTTGGGCGGGAAATTTAAGTAGGTAATTGGTAGGATGGAAATTGGTACAGAAATCGCGATTTGGATGTTTCGGGGCAAGTCAACACCATTTCCTGACAGATCATCATATTGACTGACACCCGTGTCCCCTGCTGGCCACAGTCGAGCCGTAGCCCGCAGAGTGAACATCAAAACGCACGTTGAGCAAGCGACAAGTGAGCTGAACGCGGTTTGCCGGCTGGTGGGCGTCACCGCCATCAAACACCGCACAAGCCGCTGCAGCAGGATAGGCAAACAGCAACGGGGCGAAGACATGTGCTGACAATTCGGATGAAAGATGGTGGGCGCTGACGGGATCGAACCGCCGACCTACTCGGTGTAAACGAGTTGCTCTCCCAGCTGAGCTAAGCGCCCGGATTGCTCCGGTAACATGTTCGTCAAACATGTTTGGGACAATGCGCTTGCCATTTTCGCAAAGAATAACCCTTTTGAGAAAATGGCGCGAGTGACGAGACTCGAACTCGCGACCCTCGGCGTGACAGGCCGATACTCTAACCAACTGAGCTACACCCGCGCATATCGTGAAGCGCTAAAGCCCTCAAGATGAGCCGTGAATTACGGCTTTAGGTTTTCGAAGTCAAGCAATGAAAACAGCTTCCGACAAAATAATTTGCCCGGCACTTGCCGATCTTCGACAGTCCATAATCGGCTTGCCGACACCGACAAATGTCGCAGATTTTGCTTCCAAAATCAGTGCTTCAATGGTTATTGGCATGCGAATTGTTCAATTCACCTGGAATTTTGTCATGACTGCACAATCACCAAAAAACTGTCGTCAACTCCTGGAACGAGTGGGATCCGCTCAAGCATGTGATTGTCGGACGGGCCACCGATTGCCACATTCCGCCCAATGAACCGGCGCTGGAAGCAAAAGTTCCCGAAGACTTCGACATGCGCGGCCAATGTGGGGCAAGCGCCCGCAGGAAACCATCGATCGCGGCAATGAGCTGCTCGACAACTTCTGCGGCCATGCTGGAAAAGCGCGGCATCACGGGTTGACCGCCCCACCCCGACCGATTTCTCGCTGCCCGTAACCACTCCCGATTTTCATACCGACAGCCAGTTTGGCTGCATGCCGCCGCGCGATGTCCTGCTGACCGTCGGCAACGAGATTCTTGAAGCCACCATGTCCTATCGCTGCCGCTGGTTCGAATATCTCTGCTACCGCCCGCTGATGCAGCAATATTTCAACGAAGACCCGAATTTCCGCCATGAGTCTGCGCCAAAGCCACGCCTGACCGATGCCGATTATCATCCCGATTATCTGTCCGAAAAAATCGGCGTTGAGCAGCGCCTTGAAATGGGCCGCAGAAAAATTCTTTGTCACCACCGAGGAAGAACCGCTGTTTGATGCCGCCGATGTTCTGCGTTTCGGCAAGGATCTGGTGGTGCAGCACGGCTTTACGACCAACCTCAAGGGCATCGAATGGCTGAAGCGTCATTTCCCCGACCATCGGGTTCACACCGTAAATTTCCCCGGCGACCCCTACCCGATCCACATTGATGCGACCTTCACGCCGATCCGGCCCGGGCCTGATCCTCAACAATCCGGTACGCCGACTGCCCGACGATCAGCGAGAACTGTTTGAAAAGAACGGTTGGGAAATTGTCGATGCAGCCCAGCCAGCCCACAATTCACCGCCGCCGCTTTGCTATTCATCGACCTGGCTGTCCATGAACGTGCTGGTGCTCGATCCCAAAACCGTCTGTGTCGAAGCATCCGAAGTCTATCAGATGGAGCAACTCGACAAGCTTGGGCAGAACGTCATTCCGGTTGATCTTCGCGATGCCTATGCCTTTGGCGGCGGCCTGCATTGCTGCACGGCGGATGTGTACCGCGAAGGCATCGCTGGAAGACTATTTCCCGAACCAGTAGGCTTCATGTAGGAGCAGTGAAATGGCCGTTTCAATATTTGAAGAACGCTTCAAGGGCGGCCATCCCAATTCGCTGGGCAATACCATTGAAATCGTCGATGAGGTTCTGGCGGACAGGACAAAGCTGCAGTCACTGATCGACACCTGGCACAGCGATGACGAGATCGTACGTCTCAGGGTGGCAAACGGCGTTCGCCGGGTTTGCGTCGAAAATCCGGACTGGATTGACACCTTATATTGATCATTTCATCAAAGAGATCGCGGCAATCAATCAGCCCTCCACCCAGTGGACGACTGGCAAAACTGTTCGAACTTCTCGGAACCGCGCATGACGGAAGACCAGAAGGCATCGCGACAAGCATCATGAAAAACAATCTTGAAAACCACCCCGACTGGATAGTTCTAAACAATTCGATGGAAACACTGGCGCTTTGGGCGCACGACGATCCTGAGCTGAAAAAATGGCTGCTGCCGCAACTGACCGCCTTACAAGCGAAACGCGTAAATCAGTTGCGGGACGAGCGGCAAAACTTCTAACAAGGCTTGGCAAGACATGAAGGCAATCAAGGGAATTTTCTTCGACAAGGACGGTGTGCTGGTCGATTTCCAGCGCACCTACGCGCCAAGCACAGCTGAGGTGATTGCCGTACTCTCCGGCAAGGAGCCGGAACTGATAGAGGCAATGGCACAGGCTGTTGACTTCGATCCCGGAAAAGTCAGTTTCGGCGCGCAATCCATCGTGATTGCCGGCACTGCCGCTGATATTGCTCGTGCCTGGCATCCACACTTGCCCAAATGGCAAATCAACGAACTAATCACACGGGTTGAAGATCTTTATGACGCAATTACGGTAAAACATGTTTCACCGTTCGAGGATGTGGCAGACACGCTGACCGCTCTCAAACAGGCGGGCCTTGCACTGGGCGTCGCGACCAATGACACACAGGAAAGCGCTCATCGTCATACGGATGCCATCGGCATCAGGAACTCATTCGATTTCATCTCGGGATATGATTCCGGGCACGGCCCAAAACCCGAGCCGGGAATGATACTGGCTTTTGCGCGAGCCATCGGTGCTACGCCCGCACAAATCATCATGATTGGTGACAGCCTGCATGATCTGCATAGCGCAAGGGCTGCCGGAGCAATCGGCGTCGGCATTACGACCGGCATGGCCGGATCAGAAGTGTTGTCAACCGACGCAGACCACGTAATCAGTGCGCTCGCCCATTTGCCGGAACTGGTGGAAAAGCTGAACGCTGCAAATGTCTGACTGCGGCTTCTTCGACTTATTCCGCAGGAGTGCCATATGGCATGGCGGCAGTTTTGCGAACTGTTCGCAATCCCATATCGGTGATGGCGCTGGCGGTCATCATGCTGGCAAGTCCCAAAAGCGAACTGACAGCAAGGACCGATCCGCCAGTAAAACCGGCCCCGACCGTGCAACCTACAGCCAAAATGCCGCCAAAACCCATTAGTGCGCCGCCAGCGAGATAGCGCAGGAAATGCGGTGCACCTGCATCTGAAAACCGCTGCACTCGGAAGCCTCCAAACAGGAGTGCGGCGGCAAACGCCCCGGAGAAAATCCCCGCAATGACGCCGATATCAAAAGTGAATAGGGTTTCGGTTTCTGCGGCAACCTGTCCGACAACACTGGCTGATGGCCGAATGAATGAAAGGCTTTCAACACCAATCGGCTCGAAAACCTGCGTGGAAAGTGCTGAGGTAAACATCCAGCCTCCCGCAATAACGGTGCCAATCAGAACCCCGGCCGCTAGCTTGAGTTTGCTGATGTTTTGAGTGAGCGTCAAAAGCAGGGAAAATGCCAGAATTCCGCAGCCAAGGGTCATTCCCAAAGCTGTGCCTGCACCAATCATTGCAGTCAGATCATTCCCGCCAATCACATTTGTATTTACCAGGCCCGCAATGGCTTCACGTGCTGGCGCAAGAAAACCGCCCAGAGTGGCATAAGCAACCAGCGCCATGACAGCGACCGCAGTAATACCCCGCAAATTGCCACCTGCCCCCAGCACCATGAGCCGGCTTGTGCAGCCGCGCGCCAGCGCCATTCCGACACCAAAGAGGGCTCCGCCTGTTACCGGGACCCGAGAGGCTTTGCGCCGTGGCAAAAAACCTTAATTCGTCTGCAAAGACCAAACCGTTCGCAATGCCAAATTGAACAAGAAGCATCGCAGCTCCGAAGGCCGCCAGCCATGTCGCCAGTGCTGCACCAGGCTTTCGGTCCAGCAAGCTCCAGAACTGCCGAGCGGGTACAAAAATCGCTTCGTTGCGCCAGTGCACCAAAGGCAAAGGCCAAAACAAACGCGCCGAGAGCAAGCGTTTTTTCTTCTCCAATGGCATCGATCAGGGGAACTAAATCAGGCATGGCGGATCTCCGGCAAACTTTCCGCTATTTGCGGCAGGAAGGTCAAATATCGGCTTTTCCGTCTGTTCAGGGGAGAAACCCATTGCCAAAGGTTTGCGTTGCCGTGGAAAAATTTTCCGTTTTTTGGCCGGTTCAGGCAAAGCAGTGTGATGTGCCGTCAACTACTACCACGAAAGAACTATCGATAACTTCATCAGATTGTTCTCTTGCCAAGTCTCTGCATTGATCTATTTGCCAATTCACCTATATTAGCGACTGCCGGAGAAATCCGGAAGTCTGGTCACCGTGCCGGAAGCAGAGTGATTTGCCAACGAAAGCCCCGGAACCCGGCCAAAGCCATATCGGCGTATCGTTGACACACTTCGACGAACTCCCGGCTGCGACTGGTCCGAAACTGACTTTAATGACGTCACTTTCGGGAGATGCCAGATCGTAGCCAAAGGAACGAAGTCTTGCGGGAGATCGATATGGACGCCATAATTGAGAACTTGAAAAACGGCAGCCAACGTAAATTGCTGGACCCGTCCGAGCGGCCCTCACAAAAGGAGGCCGAAGACGCCGTTCGCACCCTGCTCAAATGGATGGGCGAGGATGTTGATCGCGAAGGTCTGCTGGACACGCCCAAGCGGGTTGCCAAAGCCTATGGCGAATTGTTTTCCGGATACGATCAGGACCCTGCCGAAGCGCTCGGCCGCACCTTTGAGGAAGTCGGCGGCTATGACGACATGGTTCTGGTCAAGGATATTTCCTTCCATTCCCATTGCGAGCATCACATGGTGCCGATCATCGGCAAGGCGCATGTGGCGTATCTGCCCAACGGCAAGGTTCTCGGTCTTTCAAAAATCGCCCGAACTGTCGAGATTTTTGCCCGTCGCCTCCAGACCCAGGAAAACCTGACCGCCCAGATCGCCTACACGATTGATGATGCACTTGCGCCGCGCGGTGTTGCCGTGATGATCGAGGCCGAACACATGTGCATGGCGATGCGCGGTATCAAGAAGCAGGGTTCAACCACGACCACCACCTGCTTTACCGGTCAGTTCCGCAATGAGCCTGTCCGAGCAGGTCAACTTCATGACACTCCTGCGAATGAGCCGCGACTAAGCGGTCTTACCCTCTGGTATTGGCAGCGTTTCAGGGTACCTCCTGCGGCAATTCAAATGAGACCCAGGAATTTCCCGATGAGCAGTTTTCCTCCCCCGCAAAAAGGTCAGGCACAGGAAGAAGGCGAAATCTTCAGCCCGAAATTCGAGCAAGGATGGGCTGATCACAGCCGTTGCCTGTGACGCATAAGTCAGGTGAAGTCCTGATGCTCGCCCACATGAATGCTGAAGCCCTGGAGAAAACCATCCTAACCGGCAAGGCTCATTATTGGAGCCGCTCACGCAATGCAATCTGGCTTAAGGGCGAAACCTCCGGCAATGTGCAACGGTTGTCGAGATGCGGACCGACTGCGATCAGGATGCGATTGTCATGAAGGTCAGGGTCGAAGGAGCAGACGCCTCATGCCATACCGGAAGGGTAAGCTGTTTTTATCGCATTGTCGTTGCAGGGCAAAATGGCCCTCACAAACTGGTCTTTGAGGATCGTGAACGGGTTTTTGATCCAGAAACGGTTTACAAATAGACGGCGCAAACCGGATCCTTTTGTACCAACAGCCTGAAATCGCGCTATTTAGAGCGAAAAACCGGCGCAAATATCGCATTCCACCCGTGAGTTCCATGTGTAGCATGTATTTCATTAATCTGATGTATGTTGTCGAAATTCTGACACACATCGCATGCAAACCTGCATGGACACTTTCCCGCCATTAACGCCTCTTGTTTAGTCTGCTGACACAATGTGTTCGAAAAAATTAACCCAAATGTGCATAGAATAAATCATGTTGTGGTTTTCAAGTCCCAGAAAGCGCACTGACGCTCATACACAGCAGGTTGAAACGAACCGGCAGGAAATCGCTTTTGCTGCTGCTTCACTAGCAGTATCCCCGGGTATTTCCGGACCAGAGGAGCCAGCTGGAAAAACAGATTTGAATGCTGAAATCTGTACGGACGCCGATGCGCCATCCATTAGGTTCAACATAGAAAATGTCACGAAAATGGAAACCCGGGTGAACATGTCTGAAAGTGTCCGCGAAGGAAGCAGGCCGGAAATACAATTGCCTCACACTCCACCCAGCGCCAATGACACCGCCCCCAAATCCCTGTCCGAAAACAATAGCCGGCAAACAACGCCTGAACACCGACCCGTAGGGCGCCAGCGTTGCGGCGGCGTTGCGCTTGCCCTCGGCGGCGGAGTTGCCCGCGGCTGGGCCCATATTGGTGTTTTGCGCGCAGTTGAGGAATTCGGCCTTCCGGTTTCCATGATCGCCGGAACGTCCATTGGTGCGCTGGTCGGCGGCAGCTATCTCGCCGGTCGCCTGATCGAACTGGAAGAATTTGCCCGCTCGCTGACCAAGACCAACATTGTCCGATATCTGGATTTTTCCCTGCGCGGCAGCGGTCTGATCACCGGCTCGCGCCTTGCCAGCGCATGGATGAGCAAATGGCCGATATCTATATCGAAAATCTCGAAAAGCCGTTTGTCGCTGTGGCAACTGAAATCAACAGCGGCCACGAAGTGTGGCTGGGCGATGGCCCAATCGGGCCTGCCATCCGCGCATCCTACGCCCTGCCGGGCATTTTTACGCCGGTTTTGCATGGCGGCAGGCAATTGGTGGATGGTGCACTGGTCAACCCGGTTCCGGTTTCAGTTTGCCGCGCCTATGAGCCGGACATGGTGATTGCCGTTAATCTCAATGCGGAAACCTTTGGCCGGGGCACAGTGGTCACGTGCCCTCGCATTATGAAGCCATTGAAGATGCCATTACCCATGACCAAAACTCCCAGGCCGCCTCCTGGTTTTCGTTCATGCACACGAAGGAAAACAAGTCTGCCCGCCGTCAAAACCGCCTAGGCGTAACGTCGGTAATGGTTGAATCCTTCAACATCATTCAGGACCGCATTGCCCGGGCGAGGCTTGCCGGCGATCCGCCGGATTTCACCGTGCGTCCCAAACTGAAAACGGTCGGACTGATAGAATTCCACAAGGCCGCTGAATCCATTGATCTGGGGTACAAGGAAATGATGGCGCGTCTGAATGATCTGCAGGAACAAGGCGTCCTGGAGCGTATGGACATCCAAAAGTTCGACTGACGGCAGGCGCGATGTCGCTGCAAAAACCGATCAGCATCGCTTCAAAATAGCGATCTTACGACTATTTGAACAAATCAGAGACCTAACCCGCAATATACTGCTTGAGATCCTCTGCCTCGCGTTCGGCCTGCTCGATCTTGCGTTTGACAACATCGCCGATGGAAATGATGCCGTCGAGTTTGCCGTCTGCGCAGCACAGGCAAATGGCGAAACTTGTTGGAGGACATCACGCCCATCACCTCATCAACCGTTGAATCAGGTGTGCAGGAAATCACCTTTTTCGTCATGCAGGATGAAATCGGAGTGGCAAGTGCAGTTGCGCCCTGCGCGCAATCTGGCGAACCACATCGCGCTCGGATGCAATGCCGCAAACATTCCCGTCCGCTTTCGAGAATGACAATCGCACCGATCTTGTGTTTTGCCAGTATTGCAGGAAATCTCCTGCAAGGTGTGCTCGGGCTTTCCCGTAACAACATCGCCGCCCTTGTCTGCCAGAATGCTTGCAACTGTCATGTTTTCTTTCCTCCGATAGTACCATTGCCCGCTACCGATTGCCGATTGAACCGCGATTACCGTCATTTCACGCCTAAATCCGAGCTGCAAATCAAGACTGAACCCGTACTTCTGCCGGATCAAACAGCGAAAACAGCAATACACCTGCAATAAAACCTCCCACATGTGCCTGCCAGGCGATGCCGGTATCCTGCCCGGAAACCGGCACAACTCCCGAACCGAACAGGTAATTGAAGGCCATCCAGACACCGGCAAAGATCAGAAATTGACGGTTTGAAAAACTCTGCAGCAGCGAAAGCGCCGGTCCATCCGAATTGAAACCGCGTGCCACCGCGCCGAATATTGTTGAAAGCAAACCGTGCCTGCCGCGCCCATATAGCCGGAAACAGCGCCCGAGGCGCCAATGACCGGCACAAACTCACCGGTAAAGGCGAGATAGTGCGCGAAGGCCCCGGCAATCATGCAAATGACCGTAAACAGCACGAAAACGGAAAGCCCGAACCGGTTTGCAACCGGTGTGCCGAACGCCGCCATCCAGACGCAGTTCATCGCAAGATGCCCCCAGTCACCATGCAGAAATCCGTAGGTCACTGGCGACCACAGTCGCGCCAGGGGATATGGCATCTGCGAAGCAAACTCGCCATAGGCCGCCGGAATGAACGCAAACACATAGAATCAGATTGTATTGGCCAGCTGCACTGAGAAACCATGACCTGATGCGCGTGAATCCCTGCAAAGACAACAATCAGGGCAATAATGATTCCCGGAATGTTGAACACCGGTTCACGCTGTCCCGTCCGTTCTGGAGTGAGACTTTCTTCGGTGCCGCCGAGACTGATCACTTTCATGTGTCTTCGATTGATTCCCGGGACAATGCCACAGCTCTCTGTTGGTCTGACCGGTACTTCCGAAAACCCTAATTGCCCATCACGAAAAATGACAGACGCAATGGATGACGCAAAAGAAAAAACCGCCTGGCATCGCTACCAGGCGGTTTGGTTGAGTCCCCTATATCCCGTCCCACAACGAGTTTGAGGAAAACCATGAGTTCGTGAACGGTCTTGAAAGTCCGCCACGTGGATCACATTCTTGATCTCATATAGCCGATCGATCTGACAATCTAAACCCTTTGTTAAGGTTAATCGGCACGTCGCGCCTGCATACGCCCTCACCTATCCACAGTTCATCTCATAGCTGCATCTGTCCCCGGGGAACTGAAACCCAATATGATCAACGTGAGAATGCAGGCTGGCTGGCACGAAGCCTGCAGTCTCACGGACACACCTGGTAAATCTCGAACGGTTTGCCTGAAATGTGCCCAAGCGGGACAAAGAACGGCAGTTTTGCCGCGTTTCATGCGGGGGCATGGTAAGCAGAAACAGGAAGTGTGCAGTAATGAGACAGGGAAATTCCAGAGCATTTTTGAATACTGGAACCGGATTCGCGGCGATCGTCTCGCGCCGAGCGTGAAGAAATTGAACCAAGTGACATCAGGCATCTTCTGTCAGACACCTTTATTCTCGAAGTAAGCGGCACAATGCGCACCGTCAGTTACCGTCTGGCCGGAACCCGCCTCTGCGCAGCCTTCGGCCGTGAACTGAAGGGATACGGCTTTCTCGGCCACTGGGCCGAGGAAGACTGTTTCGATGTGGCAAAGCTGCTGACACGGGTATATCGCGATTTTCAGCCATTCATGCTGATCATGCGCGGAGAAACAGCTTCCGGGCAAAACGGTCGACTATGAATTCGTCATACTGCCTCTTGAGCCCATGCAGGATGGCAGCGCCAGGATTCTGGGCATCGCCACCCCTTCAAAGGAGTTTTACTGGCTTGGGTGCCGAACCGCTGGTCAATTGCCATATTGCGTTCCATGCGCCATCTCGCCGAAGAAGGCGTCACAGTCCCGTGCCACCAATGCAGACAATTCAACCCCGTCACCGGCCACGCCACTGCACCCTCACTGGCCCCTTCATCTGGAATGCCTGACGGTCCTTACAGGAGCACAGGAGCACCCGAAGATTTCCCGAAGACGACTATCACCTTGGTCAACAATGGCGCGCAAAGGTCGCTCATCTGACCGTTCACAATGGCGGGCGTGAATAAATTGCAATCAAATTGGACGATTTGGCACCGTATTAGTTGCCACTACTTACCATTCATTAACCAGCATAGGGCAAATTGCAGGGAACAAGAATCACACTTGAGCCCTTTTCCGGCTCATAGCTCCCTGATTGACCCTATGGCTGCTTTTGCAAAAAAAGAAGTTATCAGAATTTCTGACCGACACGGAACGCGAGTTTTCTCGCGTTGAACTGACCTTGTTCGGTCGCTTCATGCTGGAAAGCCACCAGGAGTTCCCTTGCCAGATTCTGGACATGTCGCCGGGCAGCGCAGCCATGATAACCCCTGTTTCCGGTTCCGTTGGTGAACGGGTGATTGCCTATGTCGATCACCTTGGTCGGCTGGAAGGCAAGATCCTGCGCCTGTTTGACGGCGGCTTTGCCATGAGCGTCAAGGCCACTGAGCGCAAGCGCGACAAAATGGCAGCCAAACTGACCTGGCTGGCAAATCGCCATGAGCTCAACCTGCCTGAAGACCGCCGCCATGAGCGTATTACGCCGCGCAATCGCGCCGGCATCATCAAGCTGGAAGATGGTCGTGTTTATCAGGCCAAAATCATCGATCTGTCTCTTTCAGGTGCTGCGATTGAGCTGTCAGTTCGCCCTGCAATCGGCACGGTTCTGTGGCTGGGCAATATGCGCGGACGTGTTGTGCGCCACTTCGACGAAGGCGTCGCAATCGAATTTGCAATTGTGCAGACACGCAACTCCCTTGAAGATTTCCTGGAAGACTGATTGTCCTAGCCGACGGTTCAGCGTACCTGTGTTTGCAAGGCCGGTTTCTCAGCCTGCCATTACCCCTAAAATTTTAAACAAGTTTGAGCCAAAACAATCTCAAACTTGTCATTTGATTGAGCCAATTTTGCCTCAAATGCACACGCCGTTTTTTGCGTGATGTAAAATTTCCCGTGTCATGTTGTCCTCGTTAACGGGGAAATTAACATGACAAAAAAAACCAACAAAAAAATACCGGCAGCAATATTCAATGTGCCTTTGCGGTGGCAGTGGGATTGGCTGTCGCCACATCTTCACCGGCAGCTGCCATGTCATCCATCATGAAAATCGGGGGGCTGACCTCTCAACCAATCGGCCATTATGAATATTGCCAGCGTGCGGCAAGGGACTGCAACATTGTTTCCAGAGCCACCGACCCGGTCAAACTGACACGGGCGCGTTGGGCGGAAATGGTGGAGGCCAATGCCCGGGCCAATTCAACCATCACGCCGGTGACGGACGAGGAATATTACGGTGTCCAGGAGTACTGGGTAATGCCGAAAACTGCCGGCGACTGCGAAGACTTTGCCTTGATGAAACGCCAACGAACTGATGCGCAAAGGTTGGCCGGCTTCATCGCTTGCTGGTTACCGTCGTCACGCCAGAAAAACGGTGATGGCCACGCAGTCCTGACGGTCCGCACCGATCGCGCTGACTACGTACTCGATAATCTCAACGGAAGAATCCTGCCCTGGAACGAAACCGAATACAGCTTCCTGAAACGCCAGGCAGCCGCACATTCGGGCCAGTGGGAAAAGATTATCGATACAAGAACAATGGTCGGCGCGTCAAGTAACCTGGCAAGCGGATCAAACGCCGCGAAACGGCATTTATACGACGGACAGGATCCAAAGGACAGAATTGACCCGGTTGTGTCCCCACCTTCCCCGTCCCAACAACCGGGTCTTGGAGCCGCTGGCTGCCTTATGCAGTCGGCGGTTTCCGCTTTTCGGCTTTTAAAAACGGGAGACCAGTTCAGATTTCCCGCAGCCCCTTGGCAAACCGTTTGGCATTGGCGACATAAAAATCTGCTGACACCTTCAGTCGCTCTATTGCCGCTTCATCCAGTTGCCGGATAATTTTTCCCGGCATGCCCACCACCAGTGAATTATCGGGAATCTCCTTGTTTTCAGGGATAAGCGCACCTGCACCAATCAGACAATTATTGCCGATTCTTGCGCCGTTCAAAACCGTGGCACCCATGCCGATCAGCGTATTGTCACCGATTGTGCAGCCATGGATCATTGCCTTGTGCCCGATGGTGCAACCTTCCCCGATATCGATCGGACAGCCGGGATCCGTATGCATGACGCAGTTTTCCTGAACATTGCTGCGATTGCCGATGCTGATCAGTTCATTGTCGCCGCGAATAACCGTGCCGAACCAGATACCGACATCTTCCCCGATGGACACCTTGCCAATGACCATGGCGCTGGGCGCAATCCATGAAAAGCCCGCCGTCCGGTCGGGTTCAATTCCATCCAGTGAAAAAACGCTCATCCAAGCCTCGGTGTTCAAATGATCAAGATTGTCACTTGGCTATCATTTGAAGCCTTGTGAGGCAAATACGATGGCAAGACTGTTGAAATTATCCCCAGACCTATGGCCACGCCTCACCCCGCAAGCGAGGAAAGCGCCAGGTAGCTTTCGACAATGAAGACCCCAGAACAAAAACTCCAGATCACCGATAGCAGGCCGCACGTCAGAAGCGCCGGCGTCGGCAGAATGCTCATGCGCCAAAAGTAAAGACCGTTGCTCAACACCAAGTAAGGACCGGCAAAAACGCAAACAAACATCGACCAGGCAATTGAACCGGATGAATCGAATCGCAGCACCATGGGGGCAGCTTCATCCTCCTCGTCAATATGCACCAGTGTTCGATGGAGTGCGTTCAGCAAACCGGCTGCAACGAAGCCCGCACACAAGACAAACAACAACAAACTTCCCTGAGACCCCATCCGTTTAACGCCTTTTTAACCATGAACTCATCATGGTGAAGTCAGCAAGATAGCATGCCGCCATGATTGGTCCGTTTCGGGACAGTCTCAACAGTTTTTCACCGTTTGAGACAAATCTGGGGACAAGAAGCGGCATCCTTTGGAGACTGGGGCGAATGGCAAATACCGTAGAACAGACTGCAAGACTTCTGGGCCGCAACCACGACATTAGGTTTGACCGGCTGATGCCGGGCTACTATGACAGTCTGCAGGAAGCCCAGTCCGAGAACAGGCAGCCATTGGTAAGCCGCAATTTTCCGGCTCTGGTCATGAAACTCTGCATATTCATGGCACTGGCAGCCGTCGTGATCTACAGTGCGGCAGGATATTTCGGTTCAATTATCGCAAAGGGTGGGCATTCGACAAATCTTGTGCGCCATCAAATTGTAATTGGCGATGATCTGATAAACGCTCCGGAAAACATGATCCGCTTTCGGAGCCAGCGAAAATCCGGCGGTTTGAACCGACTTGATCTTTATCTTCATTGGCCAACCATGTCCGGATATTCGGATGAATTGGCAGATGCCTTCAACTCAACAAATCCGGCAACCCCAATTCTTTATGTGGCCCTGGAACCTCGTGACATGTCGAGCGATATGTCCGGTCGTGTAAGTTCAATCTACGAAACCTTCTTTTCCGGCCCGCCTGTGGATGCCGACAACGGCCTGGTCCGGCGCGCTTTTTCTGCCAATAGTGCGTACTTTTCGGAAGATTTGTATTATGAGGCAGGGAGCCCCTACCCGTTTGCTGCCCGTTGTATACGTGAGAGCGACAAGATCGCCGGGTCATTTTGCATCCGTGACATCCATATCGGACGCAATTTGATGCTCACCTATCGCTTCCACGCAAGCCTTGCTGCCGCAATGGATGGCGACTGGATCAACAGGTACGCAAGACCTTCGGATCAAGATGGCAATAATAAGGAACTCCGCCGGAATTCAGGCAGCATGGCTACAACATGCTGCCATGACTGGGGTCTTTCAGGCTTCCAGATCAATATCCAGAATAGCCATGGAAAAATTATAGTCGCCGTCATCTTCGTCCCGGTAAATGACGCCAAGAAACTCATCCGCCTTATACAATTCACATGAATCATCCTTCTTCGGACGTGCTTTGACTTCGAGCATGTTGTTTCCGAATACACGCTTGAAATAACTGTCGAGTTTCTTGATTTCCTCAGGCTTCACCGCATCGCTCCAAATAAGTGTTTTGTTCTGTCTTCAGACAATCGCGGTTCTGGCATGGCGGACACTACCTTGTAAACAAGCGGCCAGCATTTTTAGGAAATCTCTCAAAGTACCAGCAAGACCGGGACGTTCATCTGCTGACATGCACTCTATTCCTGCAAAACATAAGCAAGGAACAACGAAATTCACCAGCATGCCGATATGGTGATCGAATCAGCTTTTATTGAATGCAAAGTCCTGCACCAGATCATCGAACTCGTTGACCGGAGCTTCAACGTCGCTGCAAATCGGGGGAACCATGGTTGTCAGGTCATCCTCCGACAAGATCACCTCACACCAGAACGAGATTTCGGCAAGTTCAGCATTGGTACGCATCGGAAGCACAAACGGTCCCTGCTCCCTCGACAATGCAGCAGCATCGGCAAGAGCAGTCTTGAGAGAAGCTCTCACGGCATCCATATCCACTTCCTGCGCATGGCTGCCAAGCGGGATAGCCAGAAGGGCTATTGAAAGAGAAAGTGCCAGGACGGCATTTTTGAATGCGAAAAATTCTCTGAACATATGGAACATGTTAATGATCTCCTTAGCGAATTGTTCAGAATATACGCTTTTACGCGGTAACCTGCTCGCACGTTTGGGGAACATTAATGTGAGCGCACGATCACGCAGCTGTGACCTGTTCGGTGAAACTCTTTCGCAAACGAAAAACCGGCAGCTTCCGCTACCGGTTTTCCAGGGACTGATACAATTTCAGCCTGAATTAGATGGCCAGATACTCATGGCGCAGCTTTTCATTTTCAAGAACTTCAGCAGCCGTTCCGTCAAAGACGACTGTTCCGGTATCCAGAATAACAGCCCGGTCCGCCAGCTTGAGCGCTGCAACGGCATTCTGTTCAACGATAATCGTAGTCATGCCCTGTTCGCGAATATGTTGCAGTGTCTTTTCGATCTCGTGAACAATGACCGGCGCAAGTCCTTCATACGGCTCGTCCAGCAATAACAGCTTGATATCGCGGGCCAGTGCCCGGCCGATCGCCAGCATCTGCTGCTCGCCGCCTGAAAGCGTAGTGCCTTCCTGTTTGCGGCGCTCACCAAGGCGCGGAAACAATTCATAAATGCGCTCGATAGACCAACCAATGGGCTTTTCGATCTGGGCCAGTTGAAGGTTTTCCTCAACGGTCAGACCCTGAATGATACGGCGGTCTTCCGGCACAAGGCCAACACCTGCTTTGGAAGCCTCATGGCTCTTCATGTTGTGCAGCGGTTGATGGTCAAGCCAGATCTCACCATGCGTGAGTTCAGGATTGTCCAGCCGGGCAATCGCACGAAGTGTTGATGTCTTGCCAGCACCATTGCGTCCCAGCAGCGCCAGAATCTCGCCTTCATGAATATTCAGGCTTACGCCCTGAACGATATAACTCTCACCGTAATAGGCGTGAATATCCCAAGCGGAAAAATATGCCGGCGCGTTTTTCGCATGGTTTGCATTCATATTGGTTTTGCGTTGCGGTCTTGTTCATCAGTGAGCCCCTCCAAGATAGGCTTCCTGAACCTTTGGATTGCCCTTGATGTTTTCAGGAATATCTTCAACGATCGGCGTGCCCTGAGCCAGAACCGTGATTTTCTCGGCAAGCGAAAACACAACATGCATGTCATGTTCAATGATTGCCATCGTAATGCCCAGCTTTTTCTGGATTTGCTTTCAACAACTCAATCGTGTTGTTGGTATCTGCCCGCGCCATGCCGGCGGTTGGCTCATCCAGCAGAAGCAGCTTCGGCTTTTGCGACAGACACATCGCCATTTCCAGACGCCGCTTGTCGCCGCGTGACAGGCGAAGCCGCGATTTCATTGCGCTTGTCGATCATGTTGACATCGATCAGCATCTGCTCGGCAATATCCTGGATATCGGACTGCCCGCTGACCGGCTTGATGGCATTGAACTCGAAACGCACCGTCGCGCTTGGCAAAACACGGGATCATCACATTTTCAAAAACGGAAAGATCGCTGAAAATCTCCGGAGTTTGAAAGACCCGGCTGACGCCCATCTGGTTGATTTCATGGGGTTTGCGTCCCAGCAGAGACTTGCCCTCGAACTCGACCGTTCCCGTATCGGGAATCAGCTTGCCGATCAGGCAGTTGAGAAACGTCGATTTGCCTGCGCCATTGGGGCCGATAATGGCATGAATCGTACCTTCTTCAACGCTCAGATTGACATCGCTCAAGGCCTGCAATCCGCCGAAGCGTTTGCTGACATTCTTGACTTCAAGAATACCCATCTTATCCTCAAATTCCTCATAACTGCCGGTCGTGACGGTTTATTCCGCAGGTGACGTTGCTGTTGTCGGGTCACCCTTGTTGCCGGTACGGCGATTGCGCAATCGGTTCCAAAGCCGCGTACCGCCATCAACCAGACCGCCAGGAAGGAAGATAACGATCAGCCATGAACAACAGTCCAAGTGTCAGATGCCATCCCTTGCCCGACAAAGGGATGAACGATAGCAACCAGAAAATCCTCAATGCCCGATCAGGCAGAATTTCAAACCAACCGTGCAGAACGTTGTCGTTGATCTTCGAAAAGATGTTCTCAAAATACTTGATGAAACCCGCACCCAGTATCGGACCAAGCAAGGTTCCTGCGCCGCCGAGAATGGTCATCAGAACAACCTCTCCCGAAGCCGTCCACTGCATGCGCTCGGCACCGGCAAGCGGATCCATGGCAGCCATCAGTCCGCCGGCCAGACCGGCATAACATGCCCGAAATCACGAAGGCGGCAAGCGCATAAGGCCTGGTGTTGACACCGGTATAGTTCAGCCTGGTCTGGTTGGTCTTGATTGCACGCAGCATCAGGCCAAACGGAGAGCGGAAAATCCGGATGGCGAGATAAAGTGACAGCAGCAAGAAAGATCGCACAAATATAGAAGCCGAAATTGAACTGGAAAGCCCATCCGCCCAAATCAAGTGTGGCTGTATCACGCATTTCGATACCGAACAAGTGGGTTGCATCCGGCCCGCTGCCCTTCAGGATCTGCGGATCATCGGCATAAACCTGAAGTCCGGTTTCACCATTGGTCAGGTTGAAGCTCGGGATTGGACAGAACCGAATATGCCAGGGCAAAACTCATCTGCGCGAATGCCAGGGTCAGAATTGAGAAGTAGATTCCCGATCTGCGCAAACAAACATAACCGATAGCCAGTGAGAAAATCGCCGCTACAATAACTGCCAGAATGATTGCTGGAACAATATTGAAACTCAGCAGTTTGAACATCCAGACCGCAGCGTATGATCCTACTCCCAGGAAAGCCGCATGACCAAAGGACAGATATCCGGTCAGGCCGAAGAGGATGTTGAATCCGATGGCAAAAATTCCGAAAATCGCAAAGCGCTGCATCAGGTCCGGATAACCGGCATTGAACTGGGCAAGGCCTGATTCCGTATGGAAACGGATTGAGAATGAAGGGTGCCAGAAAGGCAATTGCCGCCACGAACAGAAACAACGTTGCGTCTTTTTTGTCGAGTCCAAGCATCTGGTTATTCCTCCATGACGCCCTTGCGTCCCATCAGACCGCGCGGACGGGTCAAAAGGATCACAATCGCGACGAGATAAATGATAATCTGGTTGATCCCGGGAATTGTCGTGGTTGCCCAGGTAGTGGAAGCGAAGCTCTCCAGGATACCGAGCAGGAAACCTGCCAGCACAGCTCCTGGGAGCGAACCCATTCCGCCGACAACAACAACAACGAAGCTGAGAACAAGAAAGTCCATGCCCCAGTGATAATTGGGCGGATTGATTGGCGCATACATCACACCGGCGAGACCCGCCACTGCGGCAGCGATGGCAAACATGATCGTGAAGCGTTTGTTGATATTGATGCCGAGCAGTCCAACCGTTTCCCGGTCAGCCATGCCTGCCCTGACCACCATGCCGAAACGTGGTGAACTGCAGAAAGGCGAATACTGCGAAAATGATGGCGGCCGCAAATGCAGAAATACACAATACGCCAAATCGGATAGTTCAGGGCCATACCGAACCAGGCGCCGAAGTTGACAACACCGTTCAGTGCTTCGGGTGCAGGTGTCTGGATCGGATTGGCACCGAAAAACGCCTTGACGATTTCCTGCAACACAATTGCCAGGCCGAACGTGACCAGGATCTGGTCAGCATGAGGACGTTTGTAAAAATGGCGGATCAGTCCGCGCTCCATAACATAGCCCAAAAACAGCATAACCGGAATCGCAGCCAGAATTGCCAATGGAACCGACCAACTGATAATCCATTGTCCGGCAGCCTCGCCAAACCAAGATTCAACATAAGGCGTTTCAATTTTCAGAGGATTACCCAGAAAATCCTTTTGGGTTTCGTCCAGCGTGATCGGTCGAAAGACTCAGAATTTTCTGAAGTGTAACGGCGACAAAGGCGCCGATCATGAACAAGGCACCATGGGCAAAATTGACCACGCCCAGTGTTCCGAAAATCAGCGTCAGTCCCAATGCGATCAATGCATAGGCTGAGCCTTTGTCCAGTCCGTTGAGAATTTGCAGGAAGAACGCTTCCATGTGCCCACCTTCATGATTTAGGGAAATTGTCTGCCCGGATCATTTGCCAGGCAATCGGATAAGGAGAGGCCGATTACGGCCTCTCCTTGTTTTTGACTTTAGCTTATGCGCCTGAGTTACAAGTACCAAGGGTTGCTTCAGGACCACCAAACAATGGGTGATCCGGTGCATAAGTAACCTTCTCGGTCGGTGTAATCTCAACGATTTCCAGCGTGTCAAAGGCTGAAGTCGGGTTCTGCGCGCCGCGCACAACCAGAACGTCCTTGAAGCACTGGTGATCTTCCTTGCGGTACAATGTCTGACCATTGCCAAGACCGTCGAACTCAAAGCCTTCCAGAGCTTCAACAACACCACATGGATTGAAGGTACCGGCGCGCTCACACAGCATCTGCATAAAGCAGAACCTGAGCGTAGCAGGTCTGTGCAGAGTTTGACGGCGGCTTGCCGTATTTCTCACCAAAGGATTTCACGAACTGCTTTGGAGCCTTCATTGTCCAGCTGCCAGTTGTAGTTCATGGAACCAAGAACGCCCTTGATGTTGTCGCCTGCACCAGCAGCCATCAGCTCTGAGTAAAGCGGAACAACGATCTTGAAGTCCTTGCCGTTTACCTGCTTGTTCAGCAGATCGAACTGGATGGCGTTGGACAGTGAGTTGACCATGTTGCCGCCGTAGTGGTTCAGAACCAGAACGTCAGCACCAGAGTTCAGACACTGGCGTGATGTAGGAAGAGAAGTCGGTAGAGGCAAGTGGTGTCAGGACGTTGTTGACAGTTTCCCAACCCATTGTCTTCAGTTGCAGCCTGAATTGATTCCTGCTGCGTCCAACCCCAGTTATAGTCAGCTGTCAGGTGATAGGCGCGGCGATCCGTGCCCATTTCATTCGCCAGCACTGGTGCCAAGCGCTGCAGCAGACATGTAGGCGTTGAAGAAGTGACGGAAACCGTTTGCCTTGCGGTCTTTACCGGTCGTGTCATTGGCGTGGGTCAGACCAGCCATGAAGATCACACCGGCTTCCTGGCAAAGGCCCTGAACAGCAACAGCCACACCGGAAGATGAACCACCGTTGATCATAACAGCGCCGTCTTTTTCAATCATGGACTTTGCGGAAGCGCGTGCGGCATCAGACTTGGTCTGTGTATCGCCGGTTACAAATTCAACTTTCTTGCCCAGGATACCGTTACCCTTGAGGGCTTTGGAAGTGAATGTGTTCAGGCAACCGCCATCGCCTTCACCATTGAGGTGTTCAACAGCAAGCTGTTGCGCCAGCAGCTCATCAGCACCTTCATCGGCATATGGGCCGGTCTGCGGAACGTTGAAGCCGAGTGTCACGGACGAGCCGGTTGGTTCGTTTGTGTAGGAATACGCAGGACGTGTCAGAAGCGTTGGCATGGCAAGACCAGCACCAACAGCTGCACCGGACTTGATAATGCCACGGCGATTGAAAATCAATTTGGACATGTAATCCTCCCTTTGGGGTCAATAAGCTTGGGTCTCCCAACCCACAGATACAGCTAAGGATTTAGCTAGCCTAAACCAACATCAGATAGGCCTGCGATACTATTCAACTATGGTGGTATCGCCGATTCGGCGAGGCGCGTCGCTTGTTTGCAAAATCCAATCGTGCCATGGGCGGCAGGTTTGCAAAACGCTACAGAAATTAGTTTTTATCTATTTATATACACTTGAGAAGAAAGTTTGTCAATCGCGCATTCACCAAAGCTTCCGCAAACTGAACAGAACACCGGCATATCCCGCCCCCCTACCAAGTTACTAGAAGCAAAATAACAATGACAATTGGTGAGGCGCAATCGCCGGAGGAATACAGATTGCAATTCACCTGCACCAGCGACTAACAAATCATCATTGTCAGAGATGCTGTATGATTCTCGCCTTGCGTAGTCGTGAATTACAATTCGGATTGTTCCGCCAGAATCTGGTCCATGGTGCGTGAAGGTTCCGAGCAGCCTGCCACCCCAACCACCCGCGCAGGAACGCCAGCCACGGTAACATTCGCCTCCACAGGCTTGATTACCATGGAACCGGCTGCAATGCGGCTGCATTTTCCGACACGGATATTGCCAAGCACAGCCGCGCCAGCACCAATCAGAACACCATCACTGATTTTCGGATGCCGGTCAGCGCCTTCCTTGCCGGTGCCGCCCAAGGTCACCCCGTGCAGAATTGAAACATCATTTCCGATAACCGCAGTCTCTCCGATAACAACGCCCGTTGCATGATCCATGAACAAGCCCCTGCCAATCCTGGCCTGGGGATTGATATCAGTCTGGAAGGCCTGAGATGACCGGCTTTGCAGATAGAGGGCAAAATCCTTGTGGCCGTTGTGGAAATTCCAGTGCGCAAGGCGATGGGTCTGAATGGCGTGAAATCCCTTGAAGTAAAGGATCGGCTCGATCAGTCGCTCACAGGCCGGGTCGCGGTCATAGACAGCTGCAATATCCGAGCGCAGGACCTGCGCCCATCTCGGGTCGGCTTCCAGCATCTCCTCAAATGATCTGCGAATGATATCCGCGTGCACATCGCGGTTGTGCAACCGTTCGCTGATGCGGTGAATGACCGCCGCTTCCAGATTCGGCTGGTTGAGAATTGTCGAATAGATGAAAGTTCCAAGCAGCGGCTCTTTTTGAACCATCGCCTCAGCTTCCTTGCAGACAGCCTGCCAAACAGGATCAACTGCTTTCAGCTTGCTTGGCATTGCCGGTGCGGACGGTCTGATTTGGCATGAAATTCATCCGTTCATTAACAGAGGTTACATGCCATATGGTAACACATTGAATCCAGTAGACAAGAGTGAAAATTTCTGATTTGTGGTTCAAATGAAATTGATGCCAGAACACCTTGTCGCCTGTATCATTCTGACAGGAAATCCAGCACCCCTTGCATGTAAACCTTGTCGCCCACGGCCCGCATATGGTCCCGCCCGGGGATTGAAAGAAAGCGTCCATCCGGAACAAGATCAGCAATAACCTCACCCGAACCTGCAATATCGTCATCCGAACCGATTGCAACCAGCACCGGATTGGTGATTTTCGAGAATCTCGGAAGCCGAAACAATTGACGAACGGCTGTCACACAGGCAGCAAGTGCCTTCAGATCACTTTTCGTGGCATCGGCAAATTTTCGAAACGCCCTGCCCCGCAAATCCGTCACATCTGCCAGACTCGGACGCCAGCAGCGCCTCACGAACCGGCGTCCAGTCACCCGTTCCGGTCAATCATGCCGTCCCCATTTCCGGCCAGAATGACCTTCTCGAACCTGTCTCCGTGCATTATTGCAAGCCGGGTTGATATACGCGCACCCATTGAATAGCCCATCAAATGAGCCTTCGAAATATCCAGATAATCGAGAAGCGCCAGCGTATCATCCGCCATTTTTTCAAGCGAATAATCATTGCTGTCGTGAAACTTGCTGCTGCCGCCATGGCCGCGATTGTCAAAGGCAATAACCCGGTATCCGCTATTGACCAGCAATTTGACCCAGCCGGTATCAATCCAGTTTGCCTCTTTTGACGAGGCAAACCCGTGAACCAGCAGGACCGGCTCGCCCTCACCTTCATCCACATAGGCAAGATCTACAGTCTTCAAGTTGGGCTATCGGCATCATTGTTCCAAAGTTTGGTGGATATGGCACGGGAAATTACTTGCAACCCTTTGTCATTCTTTTAAAACGGGCACAACACTGAAACAAGCAGAGGCGTATTCCTCAAATGGCTGTCACCACAATTCCCCATTTCAAAACGATGCTTGGTGTTTCGCGAAATAAGGATCGGCGTGAAGGAATTCATGTGTTGCGGGGCCAGCGAACCCCATGACCACCCCCACGTTTTTCTCGACATGGGTGAAGACGGCCAGATAGTATGTCCGTATTGCTCCACGCTTTACGAATACAAGGCGAGCCTGAAAGCCAATGAAAGCGAACCGCCGGCTGCCTCGCAAAGAACCCGACTAAGGCGTGATTGAAAGCCGTTCCATACTTGTTTCAGGTGGCGGCATTGCCGGTCTCACGACTGCCCTGACTTTATCCAAACGCGGATACAGAGTGGATGTGCTGGAAAAATCCGACCATTTTGACCCGATTGGCGCAGGTATCCAGTTGTCGCCCAATGCGGTTCGTATTCTCGACGAACTGGGTGTTGCAAAGTCACTTAGACTCACGGCGACCGTACCGGACGGAATACGGATCAGGGCAGCATTTTCAAATCGCGTCATCACCACCGTGCCCCTCGGTTCAGAGGTGATTACCCGCTACGGCATGCCGTATCTTCTGCCTACACCGCCATGACCTGCATCAGTCCTTGCTTCCGGCGTGTGAAATGATCCCGACATAACCCTTTCTACCCGTTCTGAAGTCACCGACGCGACAATCCATTCCAACGGAATAAGTGCGCTCGTCAACCATAACGGCAAAATATCCACGAGACGCGCGCGTCTGCTCGTCATCGCAGACGGTGCCAGTTCACGACTGCGCGACCAGATGGGCGATGGTCATCAACTCATCCATAGCGGCTTTGAGGCATGGCGCGCAATGATACCCGCTGCCAACCTGCCGCATTGGGTCGATCTCGATTACACGCATCTTGTACTGGGCAGAAACGCCCATGCCGTGCTTGTATCCGGTACACTCCAAGCGCTATCTCAATATTGTTGTCTGCATCAAGAGCAAAACCCGTGACCTGACCAACCATCCAATTGGTGACCGCGACAAGCTACTCAAGCGCACCTCTTTTGGAGCAGCAATTTGCGCGCCCTTTTTCGCCCTCTCCGATGACTGGTCGATCTGGCCCATCTTGGAGCGGCCCAAGGCGCAGTTTTTGGGAAGGTGGTCCGGTGGCGATTGTCGGCGACGCTTCTCACGCCATGACACCCTTTCGCCGCGCAAGGCGCCGCCATGGCAATCGAGGATGCGGAAGTCCTGGCAAAATCCATTGAAGCCGGGGGCTTAACGCCCGATGCTATAAAGCCTACGGCAAGGCGCGCGAAAAACGAATCGCACAGTTCGCAAACTCACCAAAACCAATGGTCAGCTATATCACATGGGATGGCCGTTCTCGGTCTTCCGCAATATCGGCTGGAACTGATGCCCAAATAGCGGCTGCTGACTCGCCAGTCCTGGATATATGACTGGCGCGCCTGAAAGCAGTCACGACCGTCGATGTCGTCATAAGGCTGACAAAAAAGGCCCGCACACCGTCCAGGCATCGCCGGGTCTTTTCGAAAATGATCGGTTTATCAGTGCCTGATACCATCTAGTGCAGAATCTGGCTCAGGAACAATTTTGTCCGCTCATGCTGCGGATTGTCGAAGAACTCATCCGGCTCGTTCTGCTCGACAATCTGGCCTTCATCCATGAAGATCACCCGGTTTGCCACCTGGCGGGCAAAGCCCATTTCGTGAGTCACGCAAAGCATGGTCATGCCTTCTTCCGCCAATTCCACCATGGTCTCGAGAACCTCCTTGATCATTTCAGGATCAAGCGCTGAGGTCGGCTCATCGAACAGCATGATGCGAGGGTTCATGCAAAGCGAGCGGGCAATCGCCACACGCTGCTGCTGACCACCGGACAAGCTGGCCCGGATATTTCAGCGCCTGCTCGGGAATTTTCACCTTGGTCAGATAGTGCATCGCTATTTCCTCGGCTTCCTTCTTGGGCATTTTGCGAACCCAGATCGGTGCCAGTGTGCAGTTCTCCAGAATGGTCAAATGCGGGAACAGATTGAAGTGCTGGAACACCATGCCGACTTCCCGGCGAACTTCATCAATCTTTTTCAGATCATTGGTCAATTCGATGCCGTCAACAACGATCTTGCCCTTCTGGTGCTCTTCCAGACGGTTGATGCAGCGGATCATGGTTGATTTACCAGAACCCGATGGACCGGCGATAACAATCCGTTCGCCGCGCATGACCTTCAGATTGATGTCCTTGAGAACATGAAAATCACCATACCATTTGTGCATGTTGGTGATTTCAACCGCAACATCGGTTTCCGAAATCTGCATCGTCGAACGTTGCTTCGTCTTGGCCGGTGCCTTTTCTGGCGCCTCGGTTTCAGCAGGAGCCGATGCGGTCAGCGACCGCCGAAGCTACTCGCGCCGCCGTTTGCCGCTTGAGCCTTGCTGTTGAAACCTGCGCGTTTGGAAGTGCATCTTGTGCCGTTTTGCCGGCAGAGTGTTTTCGCGGCAGTTTTGGTGTTCGCTGCACTTTTTTGGCGGGCAGCGCTTTTTCGCCGCAGGTTTCTTTAGCGGTTGCTGCGCTTTCCTTGGCAAATGCCTTGCACTGTTTGATCCACTCATCGCGATCGATACGACCTGAGAATTTCAGATGGTCATCGACCCAGTTCGACCTCTGGCCTTGGTCCATTTCGCAATCTGGGATAAACGGTAAATTCCGAGCTCATTGAGAACACCCTCCAGCTTCGGGCCAACGCCTGAAATTCGCTTCAGATCATCGGGTGATGCCGGTTTGGCGACTTTCGCCGGAGCTTTGTTTTCACGCTGCCGTTTTCTGGCTTGCCTTTTTGCTGCTGCTTTGGCCATTTGGGTATAAACCCCCGTTTTCTTGCAAGTTGAATTTCGAATTTGTTCGAAGCGCTTCTGCAAGTTGCAGCGGAAGCGCTGGCTCATGAGCGGTGTCCTGTATCGAGCCTGTCGTTCCATGTAGTTGGAATAACGCGCCATCGCGTAACAGAAGACGAAGAACACAAACGCACAGAAGATGTAACTCGTGATCGCCTGCACCGGTGTTGCCCAATTCGAGTCCGAGTGGCTCAAATTGATCATGCCGAGGAAATCCAGCAGACCGATAATCGAAACCAGCGTCGTATCCTTGAACAGACCGATAAAGGTGTTCACGATACCCGGAATAACGATCTTCAGCGCCTGGGGCAGAATGATCTTCTGCATCATCTGCCAATAGCCAAGGCCAAGCGCCATCGCGCCTTCATACTGGCCCTTGGGAATGGCCTGCAAACCACCGCGAACCACCTCGGCCATATAGGCTGCCGAGAACAGCCCGACACCGATCAGCGCACGCAGCAGTTTGTCGAAAGTTCACGCCATCCGGAAGGAAGAGCGGCAGCAGCACCGAAGACATGAACAGAACCGTGATCAGCGGTACACCGCGCCAGAATTCGATGAAGATAATCGACAGCAGTTTGACGATCGGCATGTTCGAGCGACGTCCGAGCGCAAGCGCGATGCCAATCGGCAGGGATGCCACGATGCCGGTAATCGCAATGACCAGGGTCATCAGGAAGCCGCCCCATTGAGGCGGTCTCGACATATTCAAGGCCGAAATCAACTGAAGACAGGAAGATGATGATGCCAAGCGCCAGCCATGGCCAAAATTGTCAACATGATCGGCCTTGCGCGAATTTCCGTCCATACCCTTGACGATAAAATAGACGATCAGGCAAATAATGCGCGGTCAACAGTACGTAATCGATCCAGAATTTGGCAGTCGAAGTCGCCATGATCGCGTTCGGAAGCAGAAAGCCGTTATAATCGAGATTGCCGCCGGTCAGCAGAATGAAGGCTGCAATCGGGAAATATGCCGAGCATGAAGATCAGGTTTTCGCGCTTGAAGGGCGCAGAGGGAATCAGCAGCGGAATCAGCCCGGCGAAGAACATGAAGAACACCAGATTGGGCCGCCACAGCAGTTCGATCGGGATAACGTCCGTAAATGAACTGCTTCAGATAAGCGCCGACATAGGGCCAACAGGCCCCTTTCCAACCTTCATACAAGTTCGCCGCCCTGATTGACATCAGAGCAGGCCAGCCGGTCGGAACCGGACCAAACGGCATTGAAGAAATTGAAATTCAAAATGCCCGGAACAACCAGATAGAGAATCCAAAGCGCAAACAAGGTCAGCAGCGTGTTGAACCAGCCATTGAACAGGTTCTTGCGCATCCAGCCGATAACGCCGACTTCGGACGCCGGAGGCCGGTGGCGCCTCCACCATTTGTTCGCGAACATAGGCAATCTTCAAGGCACCGGTTTCAGCGCGATGCAGTGCGGTTTGTGAATCGATATCTGACATGTCTTATCTCCTATCGCTCCACCAGCGCCATGCGCGAATTGTACCAGTTCATGAACAGTGACGTGATCAGCGAGATCGCCAGATAGGTCAGCATGGTCATGAGCAGAATTTCCACTGCCTGCCCGGTCTGGTTCAGCGCCGTACCGGCAAAGACTGCTGTCAAATCCGGATAGGCAATTGCCACCGCCAGCGACGAGTTCTTGGTCAGGTTCAGATACTGGCTGGTCAGCGGCGGAATGATGACCCGCAGCGCCTGGGGAATGATCGCCAGCCGCAAGGTTGGCCCGCGCACGAAGCCCAAGGGCATAGGCCGCTTCCGTCTGCCCCTTGTTGACCGCCAGAATACCGGCACGAACGATCTCGGCGATAAACGCAGATGTGTAGGTCGACAGCGCAAGCACAAGTGCAATGAACTCGGGAATAATCTGCATGCCGCCGCGCGGGCCGAAATTGCCGGTCACCGGATATTCGGCGGAAATCGGTTGCCCCATGACAAAATAGGCAATCAACGGCAGGCCGATGATCAGGCCAAGGCCGGTCCAGAATACCGGAAACCGCTCGCCGGTCGCCATCTGGCGCTTGCGTTCGCCCATCGGTCGATGAACACAGGTGATTACGATGGCCGCAAGCAGTGCCCAGACCATCATCATGGCACCTTCGGCAAAAACGGGCTTTGGGTGCAAACAGCCCGGCAGCATTCAACTGTCCGACCGCGCCCAGATCAATGGAGTCCGCTTGCTCGGGAAGGTCGCCAGAACGCCCTTGTACCAGATGAAAATCTGCAGAAGCAGCGGAATATTGCGCAGAATTTCCACATACCAATAGGCAATCTTGTTGATCACCCAGTTGGTGGAAAGGCGCGCAACACCGACCATGAAACCCGAGAATGGTGGCGAAGAACACACCGATCACAGCCAGCAACAAGCGTGTTCTGCAGGCCAAGCCAGTAGACATCACCATAGGTGGATGTTTCGGTGTAATCCATGAAAGGCGCGAAATTCACACCAAAGCCGGCAGTCCGGTCAAGAAAGCCGAAACCCGATGCAATTCCGGCTTTCGCCAGGTTGATCGCGGCATTGTTGACCATGCTGTAGATCAGCCAGGCAATGAATAAGCAGCAGCACGACCTGAACAATTGTAGCCGCGAACCTTCGGATCGTTCAGCAGGCCACTTTGGGCTTTTCGTCCGCAGCGTCATGCTGCTTGATTGCTCATGCCATATTCCCCTCATTTTTCACATCCTGTCCCCGGTGTCGTCAGATTTCGCGCCGCGTTCGAGCTATAATCTCACTGCAGTCTTGTTTCGCTGAACATGTCCCGAATGCACAGACGCTCATGAAACATCGTGTTCACTGTACCGGCAATAAATTGCCGCAGTCCATTTGCAAAAGGCCTTTGACAGGCCTTGCACAGTCGAATCGCTGAATTCTGAAATCATTCGGATACAAAACCGGCCCGCTTGTGGCGAGCCGGTTCATTTTCAAATCCTTAGCGGATTGGCGGTGCGTACTGCAGGCCACCACGTGACCAAAGGTCATTGATGCCGCGTGCAATCGCCAGTGGAGTATCCGGGCCAACATTGGCATTGAAGATTTCAGCATAGTTGCCAACGCTCTTGATGATGTTTGCAGCCCAGTCATTGCCGAGACCGAGAGCAGCACCGAACTCACCTTCAGTACCAAGCAGACGCTTGACTTCAGGATTGTCAGAACCCATCATTTCAGTCGGCATTTGCTTTTGAAACGCCGAGCTCTTCAGCGTTGATCGTGCAGAAGTGTGTCCACTTGACAATGTTGAACCACTGGTCGTCACCCTGGCGAACAACAGGACCAAGTGGCTCTTTTGAAATGACTTCAGGCAGAACCGTGTGGTCAGCAGGGTTTGTAAGTTTCAGACGCTGGGCATAAAGGCCGGACTGGTCAGTCGTGTAAACATCGCAACGACCGGCATCATAGGCAGCAACAACTTCGTCAGCTTTTTCGAAGGCAACAATTTCGTATTCCATTTTGTTGGCACGGAAATAGTCAGCAACGTTCAGCTCGGTTGTTGTACCGGTGTTGGTGCAAACAGATGCGCCGGAAAGTTCAAGAGCTGATTTCACGCCAAGATCCTTGCGAACCATGAAGCCCTGACCGTCGTAATAGTTCACGCCGGCAAAGTTCAGGCCGAGCGTGTGTATCGCGGGACATGGTCCAGGTGGTGTTGCGTGACAAGAACGTCGATTTCGCCGGACTGCAGCGCAGTAAAGCGTTCTTTGGCTGAAAGCGGAACAAACTTCACTTTGGTAGCGTCGCCGAATACGGCAGCAGCAATACCTTTGCAAAGATCAACGTCGATACCGGTCCAGTTGCCGGCAGCATCAGGATTTGAGAAGCCTGGCAGACCCTGGCTCACGCCACACTGTACGAAGCCTTTTGCTTTTACATCATCAAGGGTTGCAGCAGATGCGGCAGAAGTTGCCATTCCCATTGCTGCGACGCCAAGTGCGGCAGAAACGATTTTCTTTTTCATCAAAACAGCCTTTTTGTTTGTTTTGTTTTTGGTTTTCCGGACCCGCCCACGCAATAACCTGCACATTCCCCCAAGACGGCATCGGCTACAATGGCCGCCCTCGCTTGTAATCATGCAAACTGGAGCCGGTAAACCGGCTTGTATGCGGATGAGTTTTCCTGGAGAACATCGCACGGCCAGGTCGGTAAAACAGCGAGTGATTGCAACCTCCCTTACATTGCACTCGCACAAACGCCTGTACGGACATCCGCATGCGCAAAAACCGTGGCGCATCCTTTCCTCCCTAGGACACTCCACCCGTATGCACTCATCACAAAACAATTGCGACTAAAGGTCAAGGCCTTTTGTCCAAGGAATGCGTAAAATCTGGCTATGTGCACTGGTCGATCAAGATTTACCGGACATGATTGCGTGCACATGGCGGACCATGATTGCGTGAAATCAGACTGCAAACAGCATAATGATTCGCATGGGCGTTTTGCAAGTGCGTCAATCTGAATTGCGACAAAGTCATCCGCCGCAACAGCGCAAATAATGCCCGTCCGGATTTCAAGTGCCAGACACCAGTTTTGCGCCGATAAACAGGCAAGGTTGCCAGAAATCCGTGTGGCGCTCCGCCTTCCGACTTTCGGCGCTCCACAAAGTCTTTCAGTTCCTCATGGATGGCCTCATCCATTGGCGGTGCCTCGAACTCTTCGAGTATCTGCTTTCCAGACCTTGTTGGCCCGCTGCGCGGTCCATACTGCGCCGCGATCCTCCCAGTTCTCGAAATTCGACCAGTCCGACAGGAACGGCGAATAGAACGCCGTTTCGTAACGGTCCTGCGTATGCTGAATACCGAAGAAGTGACCGCCCTGCCCGACTTCCGCAATGGCATCCAGCGCAATCTCGTCCGCATCCCATTTCACGGGCGGCTCATATAGGTGATCATTTGCTGCAATTGCTCACAGTCCATGATGAATTTTTCATAGGAAGCGCATAACCCGCCTTCAAGCCATCCCGCTGCATGGTAGACCATGTTCGTACCGGAGGTCATCGCCGCAAACAGCGAATGCGAACTCTCCCAGGTTGCCTGATTGTCCGGCGCATTGGAAACGCAGGTATTCGAGGAGCGCAGCGGCAAGCCGTAAAACCGCGCCATCTGACCGGTCATCTGGGTGGTGCGCATGTAGTCCGGTGTCCCAAAGGCCGGTGCGCCGGTTTTCATGTCCACATTGGACGAGAACGTCCCCATCGCACATGGGCATCCAGGATTGATCGTCTGGATCAGCGCAATCGCGCACAGCGTTTCGGCGCAGGAGGCTGCAACCGTACCCGCGAGCGTAATCGGCGACATTGCGCCGGCAAGCGTAAACGGTGTCACGATGGTGGGCTGTCCGCGACGTGCCAGCCGCATCATGCCGTCGATCATCGGCCAGTCATGCTTTAGCGGCGAAGTCGAATTGATATTGGTATACATGCGCGGCTTGGCATCAAACTCGTCATGGGTAAGCCCGCCTGCAATGCGCACCATCTCCATGACATCCTCGACCCGCTCGCGTCCCCAGCGAATAGGCATGGGCAACCTTGTCCGTCAGGGTCAGCTTGTCATACAGGCAATCAAGATGGCGGATGGAGGGATGCAGATCCATCGGCTCGACCGGATAGCCGCCGACAAAATGCAATACAGTTGAAATACTGGGTAAGCTTGAGAAAGTCCCGATAGGCCTTGCGATTGCCGGTTTTCCGGCCTTCATCCAGATTGGAGTAATTTGGCGGTGAGGACACATTGCCGAAAACAATATGATTGTCGCCAATGGTGATTTCACGATCCGGGTTGCGCGGGGTCAAGGTAAAGGAAGATGGTGCCAGCCGACCTTTTCCATGATCCATTCGCGGTCAAATTTTACAAGAGCTCCGGACTTGGTCTCATTGGAAATCCGGCAACCTTCCTTGCGGAAAATTTCCACCGCCTCCATGATTGAGGAACTCAATGCCGATTTCCTCGAGAATATGCATGGTGCCATTGTGAATGGCTTCAACACCTTCGGGCGGCAGCGGCTCGGTCGGCTTGTCCTGGTTGATCGGCACGCTCCAGGGTATCTGACTGTATGGTAGCACCCTTGCCTCGCGTGTTGCCGAGCGTCCACCGCCGCGTCTGGCCGCGCGCCTTGGAACCGCACCTTCCGTGAGCCGCTCTCGCTCATTGCCTCACTGTCCATTTAAACCTGCTCCCATCGGTATAACACAATTTCATCGACAGTCAGACTTGCCTATTCCACACGACGCAGTAAATGACCATTTACGACCTTTATCCCGGTACATTGGCGACAGAAGATAAATTCTGCTTGCATACATGCCACAAACGCGTCGCAGCCTGCCGAAATCTGCTAAAAGAGTTTCGAAACAAAACTGTTCAGGATTTCTGCCAGATGAAAACCAGGAACCTGTTATCCGAGTTTTTTCTTCCGCCTGGAAACCGCGATGTTGATCATCTCGATTAGTGCTGAAAATGCCATCGCGAAGTAAATGTAACCGCGCGGAATATGGAAACCGAAACCATCTGCAACAAGTGACACACCGATCAGCAACAGAAAAGCAAGTGCCAACATCTTGGTCGTTGGATGGATGCGAATGAACTCGGCAATCGGTCCAGAAGCAAAATACATTACCGCCACTGCTACCAGCACCGCGGCAATCATCACTTCCACATGCTGCGCCATGCCGATTGCAGTGATTATGCTATCCACTGAAAACACCATGTCGATGATCATGATCTGAACGATAACGGCACCAAAGGCCATCGAAGCCTTGCGTCCGGCCTTTTGCTCTTCGGTTTCGCCCTCAAACTCTTCATGGATTTCTGATGTGCCCTTGTAGATCAGGAAAAGCCCGCCGAGAACCAGGATGATGTCCCGCCAGGAAACGGCCTCTCCCATAATCTCGAATACCGGTGCAGTAAGACCTATGATCCAGGTCAACACCACCAACAGCGCAATACGCATGACAAGCGCCAGTAATATCCCGATCTTGCGGGCGCGCTCTGCTTGCTCCGTCGGCAGGCGGTTCACAACGATGGATATGAAAACAATATTATCAATGCCCAGGACGATTTCCATCACAGTCAGGGTGAGAAACGCAATCCAGACATTGGGATCGTACAGAAGCTCGATCATGTTCCTGAAGTACTGCTCAGCGCAGCTTTCCCATTAGTTGGAGGACAAAACCCACACAGAAAAGATAGGCGCCGGACGCCAGAATGATCACGTCCACCCATGCAGGTGCATCCATATCATAGAGTAACGCAATCATTCCGCCAATCGACCATGCTGCAAAAACACCAAGTGTCGGCATTCTGAGAATTTTTACTCGGACCGGGTGCACAAAGATTACCGGGACAAAGGTCAGGATTGCGGCAACAACCACTACGGCGAAGGAAAACAATTCAGAGGGCGAAACGATGAAAAGTGTGAAGACCACCATGTTCCAGCATACGGGAAATCCCTTGAAGCCGTTGTCAACGGTCTTCATCCTCGTATCGGCATAATAGATTGCGCTGGTGCAGACGATCAGTGCAGCGGCAAGAAACGACAGATACGTGCCCATCAATCCGCTTTGATAGAGGATGAAAGCCGGGATCATGACAAAGGTCACATAGTCAATCACCGAATCCAGCATGTCACCGGACCAGTGCGGCCACCATTTCTTAACTTCAAGCTTGCGCGCCAGTGGCCCGTCAACGCCATCAACCAGTAGCGCCATGCCAAGCCAGAAGAAGGCGGCGGTAAACCGGTTTTCCGCCGTGGCCACCAGTGAGAGGAACGCCAGAAAGGCACCCGACGAGGTCAATATGTGGACGCCGAACGCCCATAATGCATCACGTGAAATTCCAAACACGAAACATCCTTCCCCGTAAGCAGTTTCGGAGAAATTGACCGGCTCCCCAACTTGTAAAAACGCCGGTTCAAGCCTGCAGGCTCAAAGAAATAGAACCTCCCGACCTCCTATCCTGTAAAAAGCTTTGCCACTTCAAATCATCAAATACAAGCTGGCAACCGCACCTTGTGTGGATATAAGCCGGTCTGCAGGCTTGCCGAACAGGGCCAGAAATTGCGAAATTCTGTTTGTTACAGGAAGTGAAAAGACCTTCTGACGCATTGCCAGATTGCTGTTTCGGGATATTTTCATCGCAATCTATTCTTCTGCAACGCTTTGGGCAGGACATGAAAATGGCAAGGCTGGACCCCGGCATACAGGCGACAACATGCGATGTGGCGATCATCGGATCGGGACTGGCGGGCCTGATTGCAGCGTGGGCATGCAGGCAATCTGGGCTGGATGTTGTTCAGATATCTCCCGCCCTCGGTGAGCCCGACGGTCGCACCACCGCACTTCTGCAGGATAGTATCGACTACCTTGATCAACTCAATCTGTGGGAAAATATGAAGGCCGAGGCCTTTCCCCTGAAGACCATGCGCATAATTGATGCAACCAATCGGCTGATCCGCGCACCACAAGTCGACTTTGTCTGTCAGGAAGTTGATCTGGAAGCCTTTGGATACAACATCGAAAATCGCCGCCTGGCAGAACGCATCTCGGCTGATCTGACAGGCTTGCAGGGGTATTCGCGCATCGAGGATACGCTTGACGGCCTGCAGGTTGAAGATGGTGGTGGAGTTGTGCTGCAAACCACTTCCGGAAAAACGGTCAGGGCAAAAACTGTGATCGGGGCTGATGGCCGCAATTCACCGGTTCGCCAGCACCTAGACATCGATGTCCGTCAGTGGCAATACCCGCAAATCGCGCTGGTCGGAAACTTTTCCCATACGCTCCCGCACAATGACGTCAGCACGGAGTTTCATACCGAAACCGGGCCGTTCACACTGGTTCCGCTGGGCCAGAACCGTTCGAGCCTTGTTTGCGTTGTGGCCCCTGCTCAGGCCGAGCGGTTACAGGCAATGGATTCCGCGGCACTGAACCTTATACTGGAAGAGCGCATGCAGTCAGTACTCGGTAAAGTCATTCTGGAAAGCCCGCTGAAAGGGTTTCCGCTATCCGGCATGGTGGCCAAAAGGTTTGGCAAGGGGCCTATCGTCCTTGTCGGGGAAGCTGCCCATATCTTTCCGCCAATCGGCGCGCAGGGCCTCAACCTTGGCCTTCGCGACATCCGCGAGGCTGTCACACAGATAAGCCGAGCGATCAGCGCGGATGCGAAAAACCCCTCCGGAAATCCGGCAACAGGGCGAATTGGTGAGAACTATCACTCTGCCCGCAGTTCCGACATCAACACCAGAACGGCTTCCGTCGATTTGCTGAACAGATCGCTGCTTTCCGGGTTTCTAGCGGTGCAAATGGTTCGGAGTGCCGGCCTTTATACCTTGGGATCGCTGTCACCACTGCGGCGACTGATGATGCGCGAAGGTGTGGCACCTGGAATGGCCGCCCGCTCATTCAGGTCACGTATTGACAAAAAGTTGAGACCGGCCACGGAAGTTTAGCCACAAGGACCTAGATCAGGCCATTCAGCATCAGGTACAAAATGCCGGTAACAGAGATCGTCGCGCCAAGCGTCGAGACGACAACCGCACTTGATGCCCTCTCCTGCCAGACCTGATATTGCTGCGCGATAACGAACACATTCGTAGCGGTCGGAAGGGCCGCCAGAATAACAGCAGCATAAAGCCACATCGTATCCAGGTTCGGAACCAGCGCAACCATCAGAAGATAAACCAGAAGCGGATGGACCGCGAGTTTGAAGGGAATGATATAACCAAGTTCCCCGGGCACTTTTTTAAGAGGCCGCAGCGCTGCCGTCACCCCCATTGTAAACAACGCACAAGGAGCGGCGGCGGAAGCAAGAAACTCGAACAGCTTGTCAATTGATCCGGGCAATTCAACCCGGAAAATCGCCGCCAGCACCCCTGCTATCGTTGCGATAATGAAGGGATGTGTGAAAATCTTGACGAGTACTTCCTTCGCCATTTGCCATTGGAGGTTTGGCACTTTCGCCACTCAACCCCATCAGAAACGGTGCCAGCGTGAAATGCATCGCGTTTTCAAAGCAGAAGATGAGTGCTACCGGCACGCCCGCTTCCGGCCCCAGCGCGGCGATTGCCAGAGGCGGCCCCATATATCCGATATTGCCATAGGCGGCCGCAAATCCCTGTATCGTCGCCTCGGCCACATTGCCGTTGTTGCGCAGCCCGCAATGATGAAAACCAGCACAAACACAACCAGCGTCGCGAAAACCGATACCGCAATAAAGGCAATATTGGCAAATTGCTCGACCGGTGTCTTGGCAAGCAGCCGATAAAAGAGCGGAGGCAAGGCAATATAGATGATGAAGAAATTCATCCATGCCAGCCCCTCGATCGGCAAGCTTCATCGCCTTGCCGGCCGCAAACCCCAGAAATATCAGGCCGAACAAGGGCAATACCAGATCGATGACTGCAAACATTTGAGAGGGGTTTTCCGTTGCACGATGACATGTCAGAGGCACCCGATGGGGGAGCCGCGACCGTTATATTGGGTCAATCACAAAGCTGCGGCGATGGCAAGCCGCAGGCTTGAACAAAAAACCCGGCACAGATAACCCGACTTGCCTCTTGTATCCCCCTGCCCGAGCCTGATAAAATGAAACCGAACCATAAAGGGAGACCGGATTATTTCCATGACTGACAAGAACCCCCATCAACACGGCAAAGTTTTCGATCGGCCAGCTTGTGCGCCACCGGATATTTCCGTTTCGTGGCGTGATTTTTGATGTCGATCCGGAATTTTCGAACTCCGAGGAATGGTACGAATCGATCCCCGATGAAATTCGTCCTCGCCGCGACCAGCCATTTTATCATCTTTTCGCCGAGAATGAGGAAACCGAATACATCGCCTATGTTTCCGAACAAAATCTTCTCGAGGACGAAAACCGTGAGCCGGTACGCCATCCCCAGGTGGACGAGGTATTTGTACGCAATACCGACGGCGACTACATGGCCACGTGCGACCATCGTCCACTAACCGCACATTCTCTTGAAGACCCTTTGTCCACCGTGGCCGATGACTGTCTGGCAAAATCCGGCACCGGATCTGACTTCAGGACAAGAAAAAACCGGCTGGATCAAACGATCCAGCCGGCTTTCATTAACCATAAATGGGATCAGTTGGCGCCGGACTTGGCCGCGTCCTGTGCTTCCTGCAAGCTTCTTGCGGGCCTCTTCGGCCTTTTTCTGCAATTCTGCCTGCAGGTCGCGCTGACGCTCTGCCAATGCGTCGCTGCGTAATCGGCTCACCGTCATAGGCGGCAGTAAAGCCCTCGAGGGTGATTTCGATCGGGTTCGGCGTTTGCTGCACATTGGTGGAGGTAACAATCAGTCTTGCCTCCGCTTTTCAAGATCTTGATCAGTGCATCGTCAAGTTTGACCTCGGCTATGCAGCTCTGCGGAAAGCAATAAAGATATGGCAGCGTTGTTTCCTGCTTGTCATCAACCCGCAGTTTGATCCCGGCGGGAATCAAACGGCCGGAAGGAACCGTAATTTGGAAGACACGCCGATTGATCTCCCCTTTAACATCAATCAGGCTGATGGCTGTAAGCACCTGCCCTGTGCTGGCGACTGACTGGATTTGCGTGTTGCAGATGTCATTGTTTTCCTGCTTGGCACAAACCTTGAACCAGCCATCAGGTCGCTGCTGGGCCTGCGCGAAAGCCGAAACACCGGAAACTGTCAGTGCACTGGCGGCAACCGCAAGGGCGGATACCATCACAGACAGCTTTGAAAAATTCTTGGAGGGGGTCATCAAAATCCCTTTTCGTACGATAAGTCAGAGGGCGGAAACCGTGGCCGGAACTCACCTGTATTATTGGTTACCTGCCATATGCAGGCGTTATCCCTGCCGCCACACGGCCTTGCTTATAGCCGCTAAGCGCCATGGCGCAAGTGCCGCGCGCACCTTTTCTCTGATTGCGATGAATCCCGATCGTTCAGACCAAGGCTGTGGGCCACGCCCTTCGACCCTATAAATTGGGCAGGATAGTGGCAATTTTCGGCGACGGACAAGGGTTTCACCTCGATTGTCGGATTTTCGTCCTGTTTCTGCTACTTTGATTTGGGAATCACGTCACCGATCGCGCACAAGATGACGGTTTTGGTTCAAGAACACGGCCCCGCTGGGAGCATCACAAGAGGAAATATTGGCTTGCTGACACACCGACTCCTGAAAATCTCCAAAATCGCGGCGTTGATGACAATGCTGGCGATACTGTTGCACATCCAGGCAGGGCCTGCATTTTCACAATCTTCCAATCCTCAGGCATCCGGTACGCAGGCTTCCGGTTCGCAGGAAACTGCTTTGAGCGAGACCGACAGCGCGGCAGCACATGGTATTTCCATGTATGGTGAGCCTGCTGAGCCTGCCGATTTCGATCATTTGTCCTATGCCAATCCAAACGCCCCCCAAGGCGGCAAAATCAGCTATGGTGTCATCGGTACTTTTGACAACGTGAATCCTTTCATCCTCAAAAGCATCCGGACCACATCGCGGGGCATGTGGGATCCCGAATTTGGCCATCTTGTATTCCAGAGCCTGATGATGCGAAGCCAGGACGAGCCGTTTACGCTCTACGGACTGCTGGCGCAAAAAGCAGAAATGCCTGACGACAGATCCTGGATCGAGTTTACACTCAACCCCAACGCAAAATGGCACGACGGCAAACCGGTTACCCCGGAAGACGTCATCTTCACTTACGAACTGCTTACCGAAAAGGGGCGTCCCCCATTTTCATCACGCACCAAGCGGATTGAGAAAATCGAACAAACAGGTGATTTGAAAGTCAAATTCACGTTCAACAAGGATTCAAACCGAGAATTTCCGCTGATCATTGCAGGCTTTACGCCAGTGTTGCCGAAACACGCTACCAATATCGAAACATTTGCGGATTCAACACTGGTGCCACTGGTCGGCAGCGGGCCCTACAAGGTGAAATCCGTCGATGCGGGCAAGAAAATCGTTTACGAAAAAGACCCCGGATTACTGGGGCAAGGATTTGCCTTTAATGAAAGGCCTGTTCAACTTCGATGAAATCGCAGTCGAGTATTTTCGCCAGCAAACAACCCTCTTCGAAGCCTTCAAGAAAGGTCTGATTGATGTCTATTCAGACGGCGACCCCGCCCATTGGGAGCGCGCCTATGATTTTGAGGCTGTAACAAATGGAGACATCATAAAATCGGAATTCACTTCAGGAGACCCTGCCAATATGAGTGGCTTTGTCTTCAACACACGGCGCAAGGTTTTTGCCGATCCAGCAGTCAGGGAGGCGCTTGTAAGGGCCTTCGATTTCGAAACTGTCAACAAGAACCTGTTTTTTGGCGCATACAAGCGCACCGAAAGCTTTTGGCAGGGATCGGAACTCTCTGCGATAGGTCGCCCCGCAAACGACCGTGAGAAGGAACTTCTGTCCGCTTTTCCCGAGGCCGTACAGCCCGATATTCTGGACGGTACTTGGCGACTGCCGGTCACAGACGGACGAGGCGGCGACAGGAAAGTGCTGCGCGATGTTCTCAAGCGCCTTACCAAGGCCGGATATACGCGGCAGGGGTCGGTGCTGCTAGATCCAGAGGGAACCCCGTTCACCTTCGAAATCATGACCAGGAATGTGACTGAGGAGAAGATTGCGCTATCCTTCCAGCAAACTCTCGAGAAGCTTGGCATTGCTGTCACGATACGCACCGTCGATGATGCCCAGTATCAACAGAGGCTTGGAAGTTTCGACTATGACATGATGGTTGGAAATTATTCCGCATCGCTTTCGCCAGGCATAGAGCAAACATGGCGCTGGGGAACCGAATCGAAAACTATCGAGGGCAGTTTCAACTATGCGGGCGTTGCCGAACCTGCCGTGGACTTTGTCATCAAGGCGATGGTCGGATCAACCGGACGAGAGGACTTCATATCCGCAGTCCGGATGCTGGATCGCATCCTGCTGTCGGGGCACTATGTGATTCCGCTCTATCACCTTGACAGGCAATGGATTGCCCACCGCTCCTACCTGGCCTATCCTGACAAAACACCACTATACGGCAACAGCTATCCGGCCTGGTGGCACAAATCCGGCAATTGACTTGCCGAAGTCCAGTAACCGAAGGATCAGTCATGAGCGAAAAACCGGAGCCGGCAACCGATGATACAGGCCATGCTGGAAAAAAAGTTTCACCTGCCCTGACCATTGATATCGTTTCAGACGTCATGTGCCCTTGGTGTTTCATTGGTCAAAAGAACCTTGAAGCCGCCAGGGCAATTGCCTCGGAGGTGCCGATCGAGGTTCGCTGGCGGCCCTATCAGCTTGACCCGACACTGCCGCCGGAAGGCAAGGACCGGCAGACATACCTCAATGAAAAATTCGGTGGCGAGGAGCGAGCCGCATCAATTTACCAGCGGGTAAAGGACGCTGGAAAGGCTTCCGGCATAGATTTCAGATTTGACCTCATGGCAATTTCGCCGAACACGCTTGACGCTCACCGGCTTATCCGCTGGTCGGGCGGCGTTGACGAAGAAACACAAGACAGGCTCGTAAAGCGTCTGTTCGAAATGTTCTTTATTGAAGGCAAGAATATCGGCGATCATTCCATTTTGATCGACGCCGCAAAAGCCGCGGGAATGGATAGCCGGATTGTCGCTGATCTTTTGGCGACAGACGATGACAAGACCGCCGTCCAACAGGAAATCTCCAACGCCCAGAGCATGGGCGTATCAGGTGTTCCGTTTTTCATTGTCGGCGGCAAATACGGCATTTCAGGCGCCCAGCCTCCGGAAGTGCTGGCGAACGCCATGCGTCAGATATCTGCCGAACTTGGCGAAGATGCAACATATTCGAAAAGCTGACAGCTTGCAGCTTTTCACTTCGCAAACTACTTCAGAAAAACGCTATAAGTGGTTATGATTGAACGATTACAAGACTCAGTGCACATGCTCAGTCGTCCCGGTAAACCTTTTCGCGGCGCTCATGGCGCTCCTGCGCTTCGATGGAAAGCGTCGCGATGGGGCGGGCTTCAAGGCGCTTCAGGCTGATCGGTTCACCAGTCTCTTCACAATAACCGTAAGTACCTTCATCAATCCGGCGTATGGCAGCATCAATCTTGGAAATCAGCTTGCGCTGACGGTCACGCGCGCGCAATTCAATGGAGCGATCTGTCTCTGACGAAGCGCGGTCCGCCATATCGGCAAGCTTGCCTGACTCGTCGTGAAGAATTTCCAGGGTTTCTTTCGATTCGCGCAGAATATCCTGTTTCCAGGCATTCAACTTGGCGCGAAAATATTCCTTCTGCCGTTCATTCATGAACGGCTCTTTTGCGGTAGGCTTGTATTCCTTGGAACGACTTTCCACTTTGCCCATCTGCAGATTCTCCCTGTATGCGCGCGCTTATAGCGCCGTGTCCCTGCTACGGCAAGTCACGACTGGCCGGTATTACGAATATTTTTGCGACCTCGCTGAAACTGCCCACGAGCAAGTCGGAAGGATGCCGGAATAGGTATTTGTCGTGACAGTTCAACGACTTGGATCAACAACAATCGAAACGCCGCTGCCAGAAAAGGGTTAATCCAACGACCCGCCAGCATTCCACGTCGCTTCCTGTCTGGCATTCAACCGTTCGGCTTTGAATCCCTTGGCAAAGCATAAATCAGCTAGGGCCAACCCAAGGTAAGCGATGTAGAACAGGAACAACGCATCATACCCGCAACAGCTCCTCCCGATGCCGACGCCTTGTCCACCACCATCCCGCTGATCGCCTGGGTCGCTCCCGCACCGCCAATCGAAAAAAAGTTGAGCAGCGTTACCCCCTACCCGTCAGGTGTTTGGGAACGAAGGCCTTGCCATGAGCCATTTGAACTGCATAGCCGGACCCGAAAAACCCAATCGCGGCAAAGCAAAGCGAAACCTGCCAAAGTGCCTTGTCGGTGTCATCCAGACCCACAACAGAACGCCGAAGCAGGATCACATATCCACCCAACACGACCCGTTTGCGCGAATTGAATATCCGGTCCAGCGGACCGTAAGCGAAAGAACCGGCAACCAGCGAAAGCGCCATATAAAGTGTAATGCGGCCGATCTCGATCGTGTCGAGATTATACATATCTTCGAGATAGGGCCCGGCCCAAAGCCCGCGCACATTGGCCGAGACTGCATAACCGAAACAAATCATCGGAAAAATCAACCACAATTCCCGTATCTTGAAGAGATCAAGAACACTGCCGCGATGTTCGCCCGTCTTGTCAATCTTCGGATCGCGCACCACCAGAAGAATACCAGCGGCAATCAGCCTGGTGACCGCCACAAGACCGAAGCCGACATTGCGCCAGCCAAAGGCTTCAATGGCAGCGGCAAGCGGTTCCGAACCGGCCACATTGCCCAGCGTACCAACGCCCACAAAAGTGGCGGCAAGCGTCGCGAACCTGGCTTCGGAAAACTGATGGGCAAACAGGAAAAACGCCGCCATCAATACAGGCGCGCAACCAAGACCGATCAGCCCCATCGCGATGATGACGGCAGTTCCCGACTGAGCCATGGCAAAAAGACCTATACCTCCTGCCCCGCCAACAAGCAACAAAACACCCGCAGTCAGGCGCGGGCCCACCCTGTCAAGTGCGGCCCCGATCGGAAACTGCGCACAGGCAAATACAATGAACCATGCCGCCGAGGCATAGGATAGCTGAGTTGCGGAAATGCCGAGTTCATCGGTAAGCACAGGGGACAGCACCGCCAGAAAGGAACGGTAAAACTGGCTGAGAACATACGATAAAAGCAACAGGGTGATGCCGGCCATATTCCCTCCCAAGCAAATAAATGACGAAGCATGCCTTAGTGACACATTTTAGGTCGGCAAGCGCTAAGTTTCGGATTTTGCCAAGCCATTCAGCTTTCATTCAGATGCAGTGCCCTATATATCAACCCTAGGACAAGGCAGTGCATCTGCACAACGCCAAACAGAAAAAGGGGCACGCTATGAAAAGCCTTATGAACCTGACGACAAAAGCAATCACGGGTATTACACTGGCTCTCGGCCTCGCAATTGCCAGCCTGCAACCCGCCTTCGCGATCGAGAACAAGAGCGAATGTGACGCCGCAGTTGCAAATGCCAACAAGGCATTGCTGAAGGCCAATGTGAGCAATGACAAGGTAACCGAGATCTTTGCCTTGATTGATGCAGCGATTGCGGCTTGCGCCAAGGAGGCTTTTGCCGAAGCACAAGCCAAGCTTGATGCTGCAACCGCCGAAATCAAGGCCTCCGCGAAGCAATAGACCGGGGTAACCGACCCCTTCAGGGCGCTTCGTCCTGAAAAAACAAATGCTCACCATCCCTTTCAATCGGCAAACGGCCAGGAAAATCCCCAAAGCGGGTTTTTGTGGCATGTTTGCCGCTTTGCTATATTTATTGGGAAATGAGGATCCCCGTTCACCTGGTTTGCCCGGCATTCACCGCCCTGATTGACCCGGACAATTGCCTTGAGCGTACATATTGTGTCGTGAGCGCTATCCGGAGCCTGAGCGTTTATCCGCTAAACCGGGGCAATTGACCTGGCCAGCAACGCAGGCAACACTATCTTCCGGATACGGGTAACGAAAAAGAGAAGAATGAATTGACCGCCACAAAATCTTCCACTCCGCCATCAGCGAAAGCAAGTTCTTGTTTCATTTCCTGTTGCGAGGCTTTGCACTTGCCCCGGCACTGGCCCTTGCTTGGGCGCATTTATGTGCCAATGCTCGCGCTTTTGATGGCCGTCCTTTTAGGGCTGGGGGCTCCAGCCACAACTGCTCTCGCCCAGAATACACTGGAAAAAGCCGAAAATGTAAAAACACCGGTTGAACAGGTAACCGAAAGCGCCGATGCGGTTGAACAAACCATTTCCATCCTCGAGCGCCTCACCACTGGTGTGGCTATGGACGACGAAGCCTATGTCGGGGCCCAGGTAAAATACCAGAATCTCCTGAGTGAGATTAACCAGATCATCCGCGATATCGACACACAAAGTGAGGCCCTTGCTGTCAGGCTGACGGAAATAGGGCCTCCGCCTGATGATGCCAACGTAGTCGAACCAAGGACAGTTACCGAGACCAGAAGCCAATTGAACAACAGCAAGTCCGGTCTTGCGGTCAAGAAAACCGAACTGGAAAAAGGCAAACTCGTCGTTCAGAATGCACTCAATCAGATTGCCAAGGCGCGGCAGGAAGCCTTTACCGAGGCAATTTCGAAACGCACAGAGGTTTCCACTGATCTCATAGCGGAAGGCTTTGGCGGAATAACAACCCTTTGGTTCACTGCCAAAAGCCATTTTGCAAACTGGTTCGTTTTCGTGGTTCAAAACAAGTTTTGGGCCATGATGGGGTCAACAGCCGTTTCTCTCGCGCTGGCACTGTTCCTGTCTTCCAATTTCAATCGCTATTTCGGCGCTTCTCTTGAACGGCGGGCGAGTGAACCTGATTATTTCACAAGGGTTTTCACGGCGTTTTGGGCAACAATATCTGCCAAGCGCTGCTACTGCGATTTTCCTCGCGACAACCTATGCTCTCTTCACCCAGTTTGAGGTTCTGACCGGAACGACGGCAGAGATTATCTTCGCCGCCTTCCTCTTCCTGGCAATGCTGGTGTTCGGCTGGAATTTTTGCCGTGCGGTCTTTGCCCCAAGCCGCCCGGGCTGGCGTTTGATCGAAACCGGAGACCAAACTTCAAAACGCCTGTTCTGGCTGGTTTTCTCGCTCTTTGCCGTCTACTCGTTTGACGCGTTTTTCACGAGCCTGAATTCGGCATTGTCAGGCCCGCTTTCACTCACCGTTCTACAGGGCCTTATCGCAACAACACTCATCGGTCTGATTTTGCTGGCCATGGCGATGGTAATCGCCATGATGCGTGGCACTCGCCAAATGGCGATGGCCGAGGCAGCTCCTGACGCGCCTGCGGAAGGCAACGGAACCAGCGAAGAAGAAGATGCCAACAACGTCCTGACCGCTCACTCTCCCTTCAGGCAAACCAGTTTGCGGCTCCTGATCCTCGCACTGGCACTGGGCGGAACAACGCTGATCATATCTGGCGCGATGGGATACATAGGATTTGGCCGCTTCCTGTCGCAGCAGTTGGTCGTCACCGGCGGCATTCTTGCAATCATGTTCATCGGTTTTATCGCAGCGCGCGAACTCGCACGTGAAGGCGTACTGGCAAACACCGGGTTTGGCCGCCGCCTGATTTCACGGGGTTACGCACCCTATCGTATCGAGCAGGCCAGCCTCGGAGCTGGCGGATTGCTGATCATGCTGATTCTGGCAATCGGCTTTCCTGCAATACTGATGCAATGGGGAACCAGGTTCGAGGAAATTACCGCATTCGCACAGCGGGCATTTTTCGGCATCGATATCGGCAATATCCGCATTTCTCTGTCCGGCATCCTGATCGGCATTGCAATCTTCGGAACCGTTTTGGCCATCACCCGTCTGGTCCAACGATGGCTTGGCCGCAGCGTCTTTCCCCGAAGCAATATTGATCCCGGTGTCAGCGATTCCATCAAGGCGGGTATCGGCTATGTCGGCTTTGCCCTTGCCGCCCTTCTGGCAATCACTTCTGCTGGCCTTGATCTTTCAAGTCTGGCAATTGTCGCCGGTGCGCTTTCATTGGGTATCGGTTTTGGCCTCCAGAACATTGTCAGTAATTTTGTCTCCGGCCTTATTCTTTTGGTGGAGCGGCCCATCAAGGTCGGTGACTGGATCATCGTCGGCGGGGCTGAAGGCACCGTAAAACGGATTTCCGTACGCGCCACTGAAATCGAAACCTTTCAGCGCCAGTCAATCATTGTTCCCAACTCGGAACTGATCAACTCCCAGGTCGGCAACTGGACGTTCAAATCCAAAAACGGCCGTGTCGATATCAATGTTGGAATTGCCTATGGTTCGGATATCCGCCTGGCCGAGAAAATCCTTTACGAGATCGCCCACGAACATGCCATGGTTCAGAAAAAACCGGAACCAAGCGTATGGTTCACCGAATTTGGCGCAAGCTCCCTGGATCTCCGTCTTCGCATGTTCCTTTACGATATCAGCAATCTGGTGACGGTAGAAACCGAGGTCAGAATGCTGATCCTCGAACGCTTCACCAAAGCCGGAATTGACATTCCCTTCCCTCAGCAAGACGTTCATTTGAAACTTCCCGGCGCAGGTGCACCACCGCTGGAGGCGCAAATCAAGCAGGCTGCAAAGAAAACAGCCCGCCGCAAACCGACATCACCGGGCTGATCACGCACCGGAACCCGTCATGAGCAAACCCAAAATTATCCTGACCCAACGCTGGCCTAACGCGGTGGAAACCGCGCTTGCGGAGAAATACGATACGGTTTTCAACCCCCACAATGCCCCGTTCAATGTTGATGAGATGCGCGAGGCGCTAAATACCTCCGATGCTGTCTGCCCCACGGTCACAGACGCCCTTGGGCCTGAAGTGTTTGAAAACCTCCAACCGCGCGCGGGGATCATCGCCAATTTCGGTGTGGGTTACAGCCACATCGATGACCGGGGCGCAGCGCGTGCCGGTATTGCCATTACCAACACGCCTGATGTCCTGAGCGAATGTACGGCAGATCTTGCCATGACTCTCCTCTTGATGACGGCCCGACGGGTCGGTGAAGGCGAACGGATGATCCGTGCCGGAAATTGGCATGGTTGGGAACCCGACCAGTTGCTCGGCCGCTCGATCAGCGGCAAGACACTTGGCATTATCGGCTTCGGACGCATCGGTCAGGAAATGGCAAAACGCGCACATTTCGGTTTTGGCATGAAGGTCATTGCGCTCAAGCGCTCCCCGATTGACCCCGCGGTCAAGCAACAAACAGGCGCAAGCCAGGCACAATCACTCGCTGAACTGCTGGCAGTTTCCGATTTCATCTCACTGCACTGCCCAGGCGGACAACAAAACCGCCACCTGATTGGTGCAACGGAACTGGCAGCCATGAAACCGACAGCCTTTGTGATCAACACCGCGCGCGGCGAAGTCATTGATGAAGCCGCCCTCGCCGCCGCCCTTGCAGATGGCACAATTGCCGGCGCCGGCCTTGATGTTTTCGAAGAGGAACCGAAAGTGCATCCTGGCCTGATGAAATTGGAGAATGCCGTTCTCCTGCCGCACATGGGCAGCGCTACTTATGAAACACGAGAAGCCATGGGCTTCAGGGTGATGAAAAACCTCGACGCATTCTTTGCGGGCAAGGCTCCGCCAGACAAGGTGAATTGACAGGGTGAATTGATCCTTTTTTGTGATTGAAACCGGGCGCATCATGGCGCAGTCTTGCGTCTCTGGCACAATTTGGCGCCAATGAAGCTGGCAGGAGGAAAATCATGGCAAATGCAACGCTGAAATCAGTCCCGGAAGCCGGCCACAACATGGCCCATTGGCAAGAACGGGTGGACCTTGCCGCAGCCTTCCGCTGGACGGCGCGCCTCAACCTGCATGAAGCCGTTGCCAATCATTTTTCACTGTCAGTAAATGAGGATGGAACTCAGTTCCTGATGAACCCCGACAAGATGCATTTCGCCCGCATCAGAGCGTCTGACCTGCTACTGATCGATGCCAATGATCCGTCAACGATGACCGGCCCAAACGCCCCCGATGAAACCGCCTGGGGGCTTCACGGAGCGATCCACCGCCGGGTTCCCCATGCGCGCTGCGCGATGCATGTGCATTCGATTTTCGCGACGGTTCTCGCTAGCCTGGAGGATTCCCGCCTGCCAGCCGATCGACCAGAACACCTGCATTTTCTTCAACCGCTATGTGATTGATGAGAACTATGGAGGGCTTGCCTTTGAAGAGGAAGGCGAGCGTTGTGCAGAGCTCTTCGCCGATCCGGCAAAAAAAGTCATGATCATGGGCAATCACGGGGTGATGATCATCGGCGACACGGTGGCCGAAACTTTTGACCGGCTGTATTATTTTGAGCGCGCCGCCGAAACCTATATCCGGGCCCTGCAAACCGGTATGAAACTGCGCGTCCTTTCTGATGAAATCGCCGAAAAAACCGCCCGCGAACTTGAAGCCTACACAGAACCCGGCAAGGCGCATTTTGACGAAATCAAGAAACTGCTGGACGCCGAAGGGGCGGACTACGCGCAGTAGCACTCGGCGATTGGCAACAGCCTTCCGGAGTGGAGTTTTTTGAATGGCCTTTTCAAGTTATGCACTTCAGTACAGCTCGCTGGACGTCACAGCGATTATCAATGCCAATCCGGATTTGCTCATAACCGAAGGCGGCCCGCAAACCGCATTCGCCGCCAGTGCGGTTACACAGGCGGAACTCGCCAGCCTACAGGCATCCGGCACCAAGGTTGTCGCTTACATAAATGTAGCGGTTACTGATGATGCGAGACCATATCTGGGACCCGACCTGGACAGATGACGGCACCGATACCGGCATCCCGACCGCTGCCGGCTCCCGCCTGGCTGACAGGTCAGCCTACAAATCCGTTTGGATATGTTGTCGATTTCAGTGACCAGGATTGGCAGGATATTGTTATTGCCCAAGCCGTGGATCTGGTCACTTCAGGTTTTGATGGCGTGTTTCTGGACGACTTTGCCCAATACTTCGTGAGCGGGGCGACAGGCCTGTCCGTTTCCGAACAGGCAACAGTCATGATGCAATTTGCCCTGGCGATTGATGCTGCCATCAAGGCCGTAAACCCGAATGCCTATCTGATAACCAACGGAAATCCGTATGTGGTGACGGATAGTGTGGGGGGAGCCACGTCCGCGACATCCGTCGATTTTCTGGCGGCACTCGATGCCATGCTGCTGGAAAGTTACTTTGGAATAAATGGCTGTCAGGATGCTGCCATCGCGCACACGCAAACCTACATTCAGAGCAATGCCGATATTCTGGCCCTGGAATTTGGCGGCAGCCCATACCAGAATTACCTGTTCCAGCAATCCGCTGCTGCAAACGGTTTCCTTTCATTTGCCGCAAATGATGCAAGTTATTCGGGCTTTGGAATTGTCGCAGGCGAAACCAGCGGAAATGACAATCTGCTTGGAACAAGTTGCAATGATCTTGTTACAGGAAGCCTCGGCATGGATACCGTCGATGGAGGTGACGGTATTGATACGCTTGATTTGTCCGGTGCCACCAACACCCAGAAGGTGAACCTTGTTACCAACGTCAATATTGGCGGCTTTGCCAATAATGACACCTTCCTCAACATCGAGAACGTGATCGGCTCTGCTACGCGCGGCGATGACATTACGGGCACCGCCGGTTCGAACACGCTGCAGGGCCTTGGCGCTGACGACATCCTGCGCGGCTTCAACGGTGATGACATTCTCGAGGGTCGAAGACAACAACGACTATCTCTATGGTGGTCGCGGTGCTGATGTGCTCGACGGCGGCAATGGCAATGACTGGGCGATGTACAATGATGCCGATCATGGCGTGATTGTTGATCTCGGTGGCGTCGGCTCCGGCGGGATCTATTCCAATGGTGACACCTACACCTCGATCGAGCGCGTTCGCGGTTCGAACTTTGATGATACAATCACCATGGACGGGGCCAGCAACAAGGTGATTGGCGGCAACGGCAATGACATCATCAACGGCATGGGCGGCAGGGATTCGCTTCGTGGCGGCGCTGACAATGACCGCATCAATGGCGGCACCGGCAATGACACGATGTTCGGCGATGCAGGCAACGATATCTTCGAGTTCGACCTCGGCAATGATGCGGACTGGGTGGCCGACTTCGAGAACGATATCGACACCATCGAACTCGACGGCAATCTGGATGGCGGAAATGTAGCCGGGATGAGCATCATCGATATCTTCATAAACTACGGCAATCAGGTTAACCCCAACCGGATCGATCTTGATTTCGGCAATGGCGACGTTCTCAAGATCCTCGCCACCGGCATTACGGAGGCTGATCTTTTTGATGATATCACAGTGGTTTAAGTGTTTCGGCACGCACTGTTTGAGCCTGGAAAAAAGGCGTTGTCTTGTTGAGAAACAATACCATCCCTTGCAATTGACTAGTGATACATCTTATTGTTCAATTGACGTTGGGGGAGTTGTTTTCTATTTCGAGCAGCCATCAGTTTAGTTGAGCTTTGGCAAGAAGCCGAATGGAAAAGTAAAGTCTCCCCATAGCAGGGAGATTTTCGCATGGCCATTACACCCACAGGCACAAATTATATCGACACCGCAACTGGCGACTATATTTACGGTGACGCTGCGGTCGGCACGCTCACGGTAGATCTTGGCAGTATCTACAATCTGACGGCTAGTAACGCGACCACCGAAGAACCGTGGTTGATTGTCGGCAATCAGAGCGGCGGCGATGGAACGGTTACGATTGACGGAACCAACTCCCAGCTCGCCTTGATCGCAAACGGACTTAGCTCGGTAAGTACCGATGTGTTGGTGGGCAATGGTTCCGGCGCAACTGGCGTCATGAATATCACAGCTGGTGGTGTATTGACTATTCAGGACTTGCTGGGCGCAGCAGGTTCTTCGCAGACTTTTGGTCATGAAAGCCTGACGATCGGAAATGATTTGGCAACGGGAACGTTGAACGTCGACCAGGGCGCGGTCGTCATGACCGGTACCGGAACCTATTTCACAGTTGGGCACTCCGGCGGCACGGGTACTGCGACATTCTCAAACGGCTCATTCATTAATATGGACAGTGCGACGGGTGATGCATCCAATTCAGTCGGCATTAATGTCGGTGAGGGCGGTGGTGTCGCAGGAACAAGCGGCACCCTGACTTTTAACGCATCCAACGCGACGATTACAGGTACCGGTAATTCCGAAGCGTTCACCAATGTCGGCATTGATGGCACTGGCGTTCTGAACATCAACGCCGGTTCCGTTTATTCACTGATTGGCAACAATGCCCAATATACCGGCTTCAGCGTAGGCCGGTATTCGGGTGGCGATGGCACGATTAACATTGCTGCAGGCGGAACGTTCAGCCTTAACGCCAACAACTTTGAAACATGGGGTAATCTCGGCCGAGACGGTGGTGATGGCACTATCAACAACAGCGGCACCTTCACTTCAAATGGAGCAAATGGTGCCAGTTTAACGGTTGGTCGTGCAGATGCAGGCAGCACCGGAACGCTGGACAATTCCGGAACATTTACAATTTCTGCCGATGCAAACTACTCTGTTTTGAACTTTGGCAGGGAAGGGGCGACAGGAACAGGCACTAACAGTGGTACGCTGAACGTCACCAATACCAATTCGGCCAGCTATTCTGCCATTGTGGTTGGCAGGGGCTCAACAGGCGGCGGAACCGGGACCTTTACCAATACAGGCACGGTCAACATAACAGGCGGGGAAGCGGACCTTCTCGTTGGACGTGATACGGGAAATGGTACGGTCAACCTCAATGCGGGAACGGTTACGATTACCAGTACGGGGACGAAAGCCCAAATCAAGGTCGGCCAGGATTCCGGTGGTGGCGGCGGAACCGGAACGCTGAATATTGACAATAGTACTGTGACTGTAAATGCCGCGACACAGGGCGCGATCAATATCGGTGAATCGCTCGGTTCAACAGGCACCCTGACTGCTACCAACAATGCAACGGTGACCATCAATGCAAACGACACAATCGACGTTAATGTCGGTGCAGACTGGAATCTGACTGGTGGCGGGACCGGAACCCTGGAATTTTTGTCCGGCTCCAATCTGGATTTGAATGGTGGTACAGACGCATCCGACGGCATCTATTTTAATATTGGCAGACAGACCATGGGCGCCAGCGGCACCATGACCTTTAACGCGGCTACGCTCAATGCAGATACCGAAGGCGGGGTCGGCATGGATGTGGGTAGAAACGGCGCTACCGGCACGGTCAACATCCTCAATGGCTCAACGGCCACGTTCAACAGTACCGCCGGACAATTTGCCGGGTTACAAATAGGGCGCGGCGTGGAAGGCGGCACGTCAAATGGCGCAAACGGAACCATGAATATTACAGGTTCCACCGTTACCATTAACGGCCCGGCCAGCGAGACCTATTTCAATGTGGGTCGTGATGGCGGCACAGGCTCGCTGACCCTTGATGATGGCACGCTCACCTTTACTGCCGGAAACTGGAGCGGATTTCATTTTGGTCGCGGCGGGACCGGCACTGTAACGCTCACCAATAGCAGCATGATTGATATTGATGCGGGCTATGGTCTTTTCTCATCCATTGGCCGCGATGGTGGAACCGGTATCCTGAACATTGATAATTCGATTTTCCGGGCAACTGGCGCGGCGTCGCTGCCGGTTGACCCGATATACGGTGAGCCAACCGATACGGGAACAAGTATCGGCAATGCGGGAACCGGCACGGTCAACGTGACGAATGGCGGATTGCTGGAGTTCGCGGATTCCGGCCTGAATGCCTATGCGAACATAGGTCGCGCTTCCGGCGGAAGCGGCACTGTCAATGTGACGAATTCTTCGCTCAACGTCACTGCCACCGGCGCTCAGGGTTCAGCCTATTTGAACGTCGGACGCGATGGCGGCACAGGCAATCTCAATCTCAACAATGCGACCGTCAACGTCACCTCTGCAAATGAGTTTGCAACCTTCCGCGTCGGCATGGATTTCGGCGTATCAGGCGGCTCCGGCACTGCAATCCTGACCAATGGTTCGATTGTGACTGTTAGCGGAGACACGGCATCACTGGGTGTGGCCTACACCACGGGGGCGACCGGCAATCTGGAAGTCAGATCAGGCAGCGTGATCAATGTCAGTGATTCAGGCGGAACTTTTGCCGGAGTGCCTGTGGGAAGCCTCTTCCAGGTAGGAACAGAAAATGGTTCGATGCTGGGGACTGTCCTTATTGATGGTGCAGGCTCTGCCATCCAGGGGATGGATGCCACGCTTATCGGCCATATTCGTTCGATCTCGGGAGACCTAACCGCTGTTGGCAATGGTTATGTGTTCATCTCCAATGACGGTTTGCTAGACTCTGGCTATGTAGGCATAGGCTATGGCGGTGGAATGGTTCTGGGTGACAGCACAATTACAGTTGGCGTTGACGGTTTCGAGCAGGATGGTGGCGACATCGTGATCCAAAACGGAAAAACGGCCACACTGAACGGTGATTTCGATGCAATTGACGGTGATATAACGATTGAAGTTGATAGCACCCTCAATTCCGGCATGCTGTCCCACAATGGCTTCAATTTTGAAGTGGCGCAGGGAGTGGAATTGCAATTTGATGTCCAGGGCGGATATCAGTTTGCCGCTGGTGACAGGTTCACATTTGTAACCAGCAATGCCAGCTTCTTCGATACCGATATTGATGCGGTCAATGATCTGTCTGTTTCCGGTCAGGCTGCAAGTTTCAGCTACGGCCTCATTGAAACAACCGGCGTGTCCAATACGGTAGAGTTCATTGCCGTGAACAATGGTGATGGTTCCGGCAGTCGCCTGCTTGATTTTGCCGCTCTTGGCGCATCCGGCGTCAATTTCGCTTACAGCTCCGATTTCAATGCCGGCGAAGGAAGCTCAGACGGGGGATCAATATATTATTCCTTCCTAAATGTATCAGAAATACACGGCACGGGACAGGCCGATACGCTTGCCATCTTGGGTTTCAATCCCTTCACCATTCGCGGAATGGCGGGAGATGATACTCTGGTTAGCGGTACTGGCGCTGATACTCTTGATGGAGGTCTTGACCGGGATGCTGCCTCCTTTGAAAACTCATCCACTGGCGTAACCGTTGACTTGTCGACTAATACGCTGAGTGGTGGCGATGCTCAAGGTGACACACTGATAAGCATCGAAAACCTGATTGGGTCTGCACATGCGGATGCGCTGACTGGGGATAACGGTATCAACGTGATTGATGGTGGTGCCGGTGATGATGTCATCAATGGCGGTGGCGGCTCCGACCAGTTGTTCGGAGGAGATAACAACGACATCCTCAATGGCGGGACAGGTGTTGATACCGTCGATGGCGGGGACGGGATTGATACGCTTGATCTGTCCGGTGCCACCAACACCCAGAAGGTGAACCTTGTTACCAACGTCAATATTGGCGGCTTTGCCAATAATGACACCTTCCTCAACATCGAGAATGTGATCGGCTCTGCCACGCGCGGCGATGACATTACGGGCACCGCCGGATCGAACACGTTGCAAGGCCTTGGCGCTGACGATATCCTGCGCGGCTTCAACGGTGATGACATTCTCGAGGGTGGCGACAACAACGACTATCTCTATGGTGGTCGCGGTGCGGATGTGCTCGACGGCGGCAATGGCAATGACTGGGCGATGTACAATGATGCCGATCATGGCGTGATTGTTGATCTCGGTGGCGTCGGCTCCGGCGGGATCTATTCCAATGGTGACACCTACACCTCGATCGAGCGCGTTCGCGGTTCGAACTTTGATGATACAATCACCATGGACGGGGCCAGCAACAAGGTGATTGGCGGCAACGGCAATGACACGATCTTCGGGATGGGCGGCAGGGATTCGCTTCGTGGCGGCGCTGACAATGACCGCATTAATGGTGGCACAGGCAATGACACCATGTTCGGCGATGCCGGCAACGATATCTTCGAGTTCGACCTCGGCTCAGGCGCGGACTGGGTTGCCGACTTCGAGAACGATATCGACACCATCGAACTCGACGGCAATCTGGATGGCGGAAATGTAGCCGGGATGAGCATCATCGATATCTTCATAAACTACGGCAATCAGGTTAACCCCAACCGGATTGATCTTGATTTCGGCAATGGCGATGTTCTCAAGATCCTCGCCACCGGCATTACGGAGGCTGATCTCTATGACGATATTACCGTGGTGTAGTCATTCCTGATCAGCAGTAGTTCAGAGATCGCACGGTGCCGCAGGTAAGCGCAATCTTCGCAAACCTGCGACACTGAAGGCGGATCGAGTGAAATCAGCTTTTCCTGCCCACTCGATGTGTGCGCAAATACACGGCCAAAGAATATTTTTTCACTATCCTTTATTTAAGCAAGAGGACGGAGCCGCATTCCCAAATGACGGCTCGGAAAAACTTGGTTATCAGCCAAGCAGTATCTTCCTGCACTCGGGGCAATTATCGAGGATAGCAAGATGGCCATTTTCAATGGAGTAATACCTGGCGCTGATGTTGACTTCAGCGCAAATGATCTCGAATTCGCAAGCTTTGTGAGCGCAAATGCAACGACCTATGTCTACCTGACCAATGGTGGGCATTTGGTAACGGTTACGGGTGTGTTCGGTTTTCCCGGCGCGCCGGACGAACCGATTGGCAATGTTAGCAATGTCGATATTGATTTGGGGAACGATGGTTCAACCGATTATCAGGTCACCGGCATTGCAGGCCTTGACGTGAGCCTGCTTTACCTGGCCCCTGCAAATGTCGGATTGATGGATATTCTTCTGGCTGGCGGCGACCTGTTCACAACCGTTGCCGGTGTAGACAATATTGTTGCAGCCGATGCCAATTCCTACCTGTTCGGAGCTGCCGCCCAGAATGACCTTATAACGGTTACTGGCACCGGAAATTATCAACACGTCTCTGGCGATTTTCTCAATCTAACCACTCCCGGCAGCTATTCGAGCGGCGATGACAGCTTCATCATTTCAGGCAATTTTTCCAATGATGCCCTTGGGCGAAGCTCCACCATTATCGGCGACAGCGACATGCAAGGCGGCACGGGCGTAACCGTTTTTGCAGGAGACGACAATTTCTCGCTTGGCGTTCTTTCCGGCGACCTTCTGATTGTTTCAGGCGATGTCGCTGATGCTGACGGTGTCCTCCACGGAGGCAATGACAGCTTCAACGGCACCGGCATAGGTGCTTACGTCGTAGGCGACGCTGCCTATATTGGCACCACGAACGGCAATCTGACGGGTACGGTATTTGGCGGAAACGATACGATTGCCAGCGGCAGCTTCCAGACCGGTGATGTGATTTCGCTCTTCTCGGGTACGGTTGTTGGCGGCAACGATGTCATGACGGCCCTCCCCGGCACCTCAACGAACATGTATGGCGATGTCAGCTATGTGAATGCCAATGCCGGGACAATGGTTTCAGTCACCGGTGGCAACGATGTCATGACCGGTGGTGATGATGTGGACTTCATGGTCGGCGACATAAGGCAGATTTATGTGACTGTCACCAATGGCACTTTCGTCTTCGGCGATGACGAAATGTCGGGCGGTGCAGGCAATGACGTGATGTATGGTGACTGGTTCATCGATAACTCGGGCCTTCTGACAAGCGACCAGGGCGGCAATGACATCATGGATGGCGGGGCCGGAAACGATTCGATCTTCGGTCAGGGCGGCGATGACTGGCTCGCAGGCGGCACCGGTATCAACACGGTTGATGGTGGCGAAGGCAATGATACAGCCGTCTATTGGTTGGCGGTTTCGGCAGTGACCGTGAACCTGACTTTGCAAGGCGTCGCACAATCAACTCTGGGCGCGGGATTCGACACACTTGTCAGCATAGAAAACCTGATCGGTTCTGCATTCAGCGACACCCTCACGGGTGATGCAAATGACAACATCCTCAGTGGCTATTTCGGTAACGACACGATAAACGGCGGCGCCGGAAACGACACTGCAGCCTATCTCTTCGATCTCGCCGGTGTGAATGTGGATCTGAGCATTCAGGGCGCTGCGCAAAACACTGGCGGCTCGGGCATAGACGAATTGAACAGTATCGAAAACCTTCTTGGTTCCGGATTTGATGACAATCTGCTGGGCAACACCGGAGACAATATCATTGATGGCGCTGGTGGCGATGACTTCATGCATGGCGGCAGCGGCAATGATACCGCCTCCTATGGCTCCGCAACGGGAGGTGTTCATGTGACGCTGGAAGTCCAGAACGGCGCGGCACAGGACACAGGAAATGCCGGCCTGGACACGCTCCTTGGCTTTGAAAACCTGCGGGGCAGCCGGTTTAATGATGCACTCACTGGCAACAACGGTGACAACCGTCTGGAAGGCGGCGACGGTGACGACGATTTCGAAGGTCTCGGCGGAGCAGATGAAATTGACGGAGGCAATGGCATTGACACGGTCAGTTACGAAAATTCCGCCGGCGCGGTAACAGTTTATCTTGACGGCACCATGTCATCTGGCGGCGATGCCCAGGGCGATGTTGTTACCAATGTGGAATTACTGATCGGCTCTGACTTTGCCGATACGTTGAACGGCAACGACGCCGACAACAGGATCGAGGGTGGCCTAGGTTATGACACCATCTATGGCGGCGACGGCAATGACACCCTCAATGGCGGCCTAGGCATCGACACTGTGGATGGTGGTGACGGAATTGATACGCTCAACCTTTCAGCATCAACCAACACGCAAACCTTAAACCTTGTCACCAATGTAAACATTGGCGGCTTCGCCCATAACGATATGTTCTTCAACATTGAGAATGTCATCGGCTCCAGTACAAGAGGCGATGACATTACGGGAACAGCCGGAGACAATATTCTCTTTGGCTTGGGTGCCGATGATGTGTTGCGCGGTTTCAATGGTAATGACCAATTGTTTGGAGGCGCCGATAATGACTTCCTATTCGGAGGTCGCGGCGCTGATGCGCTTGACGGCGGTAGCGGAAATGACTGGGCCATGTACAATGATGCGGACCATGGCGTGATTGTCGATTTGAACGGTGTTGGATCCGGCGGGATCTATTCGGACGGAGACACTTACAACTCCATCGAGAGGGTGCGCGGATCGGATTTTGCCGACACCATCACCATGGACGATAACGTAAATCGCGTTCTTGGCGATGATGGTGATGACACCATCTTCGGGATGGGCGGAAATCGACTCGCTGCGCGGCGGAAATGACAATGACCGCATCAATGGCGGCACCGGCAATGACACGATGTTCGGCGATGCGGGCAACGATATCTTCGAATTCGACCTCGGCAATGATGCGGACTGGGTTGCAGACTTTGAAGACGACATCGATGCAATCGAACTCGACAGCGACCTCGATGGCGGCGCCCTCCTCGGTCTGACCGGTCAACAGGTGGTCCAAACCTACGCCACCCAGATCAACGCCAACCGCATTGATCTTGATTTCGGCAATGGCGATGTCCTCAAAATCCTCGCCACTGGCATCACCTTCGCCGATCTCTATGATGATATCACTGTGGTTTGATATATATCAAAAACTGGCCGGATATTGCCTGTTAGGCAAAGTAGAGGCGCGCTCTTCAATTCCGCGAAATTGAGGAGCGCTGCCCGAGTGATTTCATGTATTTGTTGGTTAACCATTTGCTAATCAACAAATATCGTGTTTTCATCAGGAGCGGGTAGTGACCATTTGACTTTACGCCAAACGGTAAGTTCCAGTGTTTAGTAGTTGAAGCGAGAGGGGAAAACGGCCATGGTAAATATTTTTGTTGATGCATCGAATACATCCGCCGGCAGCGGCACATCGATCGATCCGTATAATACAATTCAGGCAGCTTTGCTGGACGCAGGTTTTAGGCCACCAACACAACACGTTGATATTTTTGTCCAGGACGGCACCTATGCCGAAAACCTGATCATTGATCGTGGTGATCTTTCACTCATAACAACCAACGGCTCGGCAAATGTAACAATCCAGCCCGCTTCCGGCAGTGCGATATCGCTGAGTGGGGATCTTGGTGCAGCGGAAACGGTGAGTATCACGGGTTTCACGCTTTCAGGCGGCAGCACGGGCGTCAACGTTGCCTCGAGCACGATCCTTGGCTCCCTCGTCTTCGATGACATCACGGTATCAGGCGCGGCCCAAAGCGGCATTGTAGTCAATGATGTTCCGGGGCTTGGCTCCGTGACGATCCAGAACTCCACCTTTGTGGACGCAGGCAGCGGTGTTGGAAACTCCAATGGCAGTGCAGCGATTGTGCTGTTTGATTTCCACGGCGATGCCACGATTTCCAATGTTGACATTTCCAATACTGACACGGCTTTGACGCCGGTAGGAGACATACCGGACAACGCGATCCAGATTGCCGGTTTTGACCAGACAACCTATGACGTGCTTGACCCGATCGGCACGGTCTCCCTTTCAGACGTATCAATCACCGGTTTCTACCATAAACCGCCACTGATCATTCAGGGCTTTACCAATCTCAGCAATCTGACGCTGACCAACATTTCTATCGAGGGAAGTTCAACCTGGGGGCCACTGGTCTTCGTTGATCCCATCGCAAGCAACGGCGCAGCTGTACAAGGCACGTCCGGCTATCCTGGCTTTTTCGCGGGCAACACACCCGGCGCAACCAATACGCTTGACCTTTCCGGCGTCACCATTGTCGCCAACACCAATCCGGCTGCCACGGTTGATGTCTTTGTGCGCGGTACGGATGCCAATGACATTTACACCGGCACAAATGGCCGGGACTTTCTCAATGCGCCTGCCGAAGGTGATATCGATTATGGCGGTGACGATGAGCTGCACGGCATGGCGGGCGATGACACGCTGTTTGGCGGCACCGGCGATGACATCATTGATGGTGGCGCAGACACCGATACCGCAATCTATACAGGCCCCTCCTCGGGCTATTCGTTCGGTGTGACAATTGACGGGGTGACCGGTTTGGCAACAGCCTTCAACACGGTCACAGACACAGACACCGGAACGCTGGACGAAGGCGCAGACACCCTCACCGGGATCGAAATCCTCGCCTTTGATGGCGGAGCCGAGATCTTCGACCTCACAGACCCCGTCCAGCTTTTCGATGGCACCAGCGCATTCCGGGGAACGTTTACCACCATTCAGGATGCAATTGACGCAGCCGGTGCCGATTACAGCATTCTGGTTCAGGACGGCACATACCCTGAGAACCTCACAATCAATCAACCGGGCCTGAGCATCGCCTCAGTGGGCGGTTCCGGAAACTCGACCATCTCTGTTGCCTCCGGCAGTGCGATATCGCTGAGTGGGGATCTTGGTGCAGCGGAAACGGTGAGTATCACGGGTTTCACGCTTTCGGGCGGCAGCACGGGCGTCAACGTTGCCTCGAGCACGATCCTTGGCTCCCTCGTCTTCGATGACATCACGGTATCAGGCGCGGCCCAAAGCGGCATTGTAGTCAATGATGTTCCGGGGCTTGGCTCCGTGACGATCCAGAACTCCACCTTTGTGGACGCAGGCAGCGGTGTCGGAAACTCCAATGGCAGTGCAGCGATTGTGCTGTTTGATTTCCACGGCGATGCCACGATTTCCAATGTTGACATTTCCAATACTGACACGGCTTTGACGCCGGTAGGAGACATACCGGACAACGCGATCCAGATTGCCGGTTTTGACCAGACAACCTATGACGTGCTTGACCCGATCGGCACGGTCTCCCTTTCAGACGTATCAATCACCGGTTTCTACCATAAACCGCCACTGATCATTCAGGGCTTTACCAATCTCAGCAATCTGACGCTGACCAACATTTCTATCGAGGGAAGTTCAACCTGGGGGCCACTGGTCTTCGTTGATCCCATCGCAAGCAACGGCGCAGCTGTACAAGGCACGTCCGGCTATCCTGGCTTTTTCGCGGGCAACACACCCGGCGCAACCAATACGCTTGACCTTTCCGGCGTCACCATTGTCGCCAACACCAATCCGGCTGCCACGGTTGATGTCTTTGTGCGCGGTACGGATGCCAATGACATTTACACCGGCACAAATGGCCGGGACTTTCTCAATGCGCCTGCCGAAGGTGATATCGATTATGGCGGTGACGATGAGCTGCACGGCATGGCGGGCGATGACACGCTGTTTGGCGGCACCGGCGATGACATCATTGATGGTGGCGCAGACACCGATACCGCAATCTATACAGGCCCCTCCTCGGGCTATTCGTTCGGTGTGACAATTGACGGGGTGACCGGTTTGGCAACAGCCTTCAACACGGTCACAGACACAGACACCGGAACGCTGGACGAAGGCGCAGACACCCTCACCGGGATCGAAATCCTCGCCTTTGATGGCGGAGCCGAGATCTTCGACCTCACAGACCCCGTCCAGCTTTTCGATGGCACCAGCGCATTCCGGGGAACGTTTACGAGTGTGGAAGACGGCGTTGATGCTGCCAATTCAATGGCCGGTTCCGTTCTCCTTGCAGATGGAACAATCGATGCCGAGGGCCTGACCCCTGATGGCCAGATCCATGTGACCGGAGACTTGTCAATCAGCGGCCAGGGAGCTGCTGCAACAACCATTCAGGCAAATGCCAGCACGGGAACTAGCGGCGACAGCCGTGGAATGTTCCTTGTTGATAGCACCATGCAACTCGATATCGCCGACGTCACTGTAGACGGCAACGGCTTTAACATTTGGCAAGGCATACGCTCGCTTGGATCGGTGGATGTCGATAACGTAACATTCTCCAATATTACCTATCAGGCTTCGGGTTCGCCTTATGCCGGAACGGCAGTAGCTGCTTTCGGAACCAATTCCGTGCTCGAAGTATCGAATTCAACCTTCACAAATATCGGACGTATTGGTGCCCAGTTCTTTGGCACATCAACGACGGGCATTTTTGAAAACAACACCTACACAGGAAAAGGAGCTGTTGACGGTCTGGACTACGCGGTTGAAGTGGGTGGTGGCGCACAAGCCACCATCATCGGCAACACGATATCCAACAATACCGGCATTGCCTTAAGTGACGGTTCGACCTCCGCTGGAATCCTTGTATCGACGTTCTTCAACCCTGGAACTGAAGCAACAATTACGGATAACGTCCTGACGAATAACACTGTGGGGATTGCCGTCGGGTACGATATGAACGACACAAGCGTCGTGAACCTTACGGGGACAAACACTGTAACCTCAACAGACCCTGGTTCCTGGGGCTTGACCGTTGTCGGTAATGCTGTCGTAACAGGCGTGAACGCCTCACTTACGGGTAACGGTGCCCGGGTATTCTGGGATGCCGGTGACGGCAACAATATGATCGAAGGCGCAGCCTTGGCCGATAATCTTTCCGGCAATGACGGCGATGATACGATCAATGGTAATGCCGGCGATGATACGATCGATGGCGGCAACGGCAATGATATCCTGAATGGAGGGATTGGCGCTGACTTCATGCTGGGTGGGGATGGTGATGATACATACTTCATCGACAACACCGGCGATGCAGCGTTCGAATTTGCCGGTGAAGGAACAGATACTGTTCACTCAAGCGTAAGTTACACGCTCTTTGCCAACCTGGAAAACCTGACTTTGACAGGTGCAATGGCGATCAACGGAATCGGAAACAACGACAACAACACGATCAACGGCAACGATGCTGACAATATTCTTGACGGTCGTGGCGGTTCGGACATCATCAATGGCGGCGACGGCAATGACACCCTCAATGGTGGGCTTGGTGTTGACACGGTTGATGGTGGCGACGGGATAGATACGCTCGATCTTTCCGGTGCAACCAATACCCAAAAGGTCAACCTCGTCACCAACGTCAATATTGGCGGCTTTGCCAACAATGACACCTTCCTCAACATCGAGAACGTGATCGGCTCCAGCACAAGAGGTGATGACATCACCGGCACGGCAGGATCGAACACGCTGCAAGGTCTTGGTGCTGATGATATCCTGCGCGGCTTCAATGGCGATGACATCCTCGAGGGCGGCGACAACAACGATTACCTCTATGGCGGTCGTGGTGCAGACGTACTCGATGGCGGCAACGGTATCGACTGGGCGATGTACAACGACTCGTCCCACGGCGTGATTGTTGACCTTGGCGGTGTCGGCTCCGGTGGCATCTACTCTGACGGTGACACTTACATCTCCATCGAGCGCGTTCGCGGCTCGAATTTCGATGACACGATCACCATGGATGGCGCCAGCAACAAGGTGATTGGCGGTGATGGGGACGATACGATCTACGGCATGGGCGGCAAGGACCAACTTCGCGGCGGCAATGACAATGACCGTATCAATGGCGGCGCGGATAACGACACGATGTTCGGCGATGCCGGTAATGACATCTTCGAGTTCGATCTGGGGTCCGGTCAGGACTTCATCGCCGACTTTGAAGACGATATCGACACGATTGAACTCGACGGCAATCTGCGGATGGCGGAAATTGCCGGGATGAGCATCATCGATATCGTCATGACCTACGGCACTCAGGTCAACGCCAACCGGATTGACCTCGATTTCGGCAATGGCGACGTTCTCAAGATCCTCGCCACCGGCATTACGGAGGCTGATCTTTATGATGATATCACAGTGGTGTAGCCACGATTGATCATTTCGGGCCATTCAAAAACGGGGCGCAATCGAAAGGTTGCGCCCTTTTCCTTTCGCATGATTGTCTCAATTCGAAAATGAACGGAAAATAAATGGTCCACTCAAAATAGGTTCAGGGGAACTGTGTCATTTGTCTATCCGGGGCGAGTTAAACAGAACTCGAAGGAATGATACAATGACCACAACATCACCAAAATCCACGCGCCGTGAATTCTTTGGCCGCATCCTGGCCCCTGCTCTTGCAGTCGCTGTTCTTGCCGGCACAACAGGGATCACCGCAACACCTGCGGAAGCCTCAAGCTATTCCTACAACAAGGGATTTGCAGACGGCAAAAGAACCGGAATGAAACATGGCTATAGCGATGGCTACAAGCGCGCCTACAAGGCCTCCTATCGCGATGCCATTACCCAGCCGCGCATCATGGCCAAATCCGGTGGTCAGGCGTACGCCGCTCCGCTCAACTGGGCCGAATATGTTCAGGGTTACAAACACGGCTACAAAGTCGGCTACAAGCTTGGTTACAAGTCAGGCAGCAATGACGGGTCATCCGATGGCTACAATGACGGTTCCAATTGGCGTGACAACATGCGTGACCAAATGCGTGAATGCATGCAGTCCGGCAATTGCAACTGACCTGTTACAATTCCAACCGGCAAAAGAGCGGAACGAACAGTTTCCGCTCTTTTTCCTTGCGGATATTTCTCTAAAACCGTTGGTGCGGGCACCGGGACTCGAACCCGGACAGCACTAAGGCCGAGGGATTTTAAGTCCCTTGCGTCTACCAATTCCGCCATGCCCGCAGGACTGGCCGCTTGGCGGCCAAATCAGGTATTTGACTAGCGAAAGCCGCGCTAGTGCGCAATGCGTAAATTGTCTCCCTGACGAAGACACCTGCCGGTTTAAGCATCTTACCGGAGTCCAGCCTCCGCAGGAGCCCGAAAACCCTGCATAGGCTTGCAAAACCTGAACCAGCAGACAAGGAACCGCAACCAGTCAGCGAAAACCGCAATACCGGAAGCAGTTGTGGGCAGCATGCGGAACGGGTTCCATTTTATGATCGGGCGCGCCATAGATGAACCAAGCGCAATCATTGGTTTCGAACATGTCTGACACCCGTTCAAAAAATGCAAACATAGCGCCGACAGCAGCGATGCTCGCCATCGGAGATGAGTTGCTTTCAGGCCGCACAAAGGACAGGAACATCGGCTGGCTGGCCGACTTCCTGACCCTCAAGGGAATTGATCTCAAGGAAGTGCGGATCGTTTCCGATGAGGAGACAGCCATAGTAGAGGCAGTAAATGCCCTGCGCGCACGCTATACTCATGTATTCACTTCCGGCGGCATCGGTCCGACCCATGACGATATAACGGCAGATTCGATAGCCCGCGCATTCGGCGTTCCAATCGACCATGACCCGCGTGCCATGAAGCTTCTTTCAAACCATTATGAAAAGCGTGAAATGGAATTCACCGATGCCAGAAAACGCATGGCGCGCATTCCACAAGGTGCGGAACTGATCGACAATCCCGTTTCCGTTGCCCCCGGCTTCAAGATCGGCAATGTACATGTCATGGCCGGTGTACCATCGATTTTCCAGGCGATGATGGATAATGTCGGGCCAACCCTGGAGGGCGGGACTCCAATAATTTCACGCGCCATGGACTGCAGCCATGGTGAAGGAACCATTGGAGGCCCGTTGGGGCAGATACAGGCTAACCATTCCCAAACCGCGATCGGTTCCTATCCGCGTTTCGATGGAAAGAACTATTCGACACAGATCATTATCCGCTCGCGCAATGAGGCTGCAATTGAAGCTGCGGCCAAAGACGTCGCACAAATGCTCGCTGAACTCGACGCTCAAAAGGTGGCAAGGAAATGGAACTGACTGTTTATCATCTCAAGAACTGCGACACCTGCAAGAAGGCAATCAAGGCGCTGGAGAACGCCGGGCATGAATTGACCCTGATTGATGTTCGGGCCGATGGCATACCCGTCGGCGAACTGGCGCGCCTTGAGGCTGCGGTCGGATATGAGACACTGATGAATACGCGTTCCACCACCTGGAGGAGCCTCGACGATGCCGAAAAAGCGGATATGACCGCACAAAAAGCGCTGGAACTGATGGGTGAGTACCCTACCCTGATCAAACGCCCGGTTATTGATGATGGCACTTCGACGAGCGTAGGCTGGAACAAGGAAATTGCCGCGCGTTACACCTAAACGCGGTTAAAGCCCGCCACCCCAATTCTACCGTTCGCCTGGATTTTCATCACCCGTTTCCACTTTGAATTATTGTGGTTATCCATCGATTGGCCTAAACCGTTTTACAAGCTGAACAACCTTCCGGAGCACGCAATGTCCAAACAACCCAAAGCCTTTCCTGTCACCTGGGATCAGTTTCACCGTGATTGCAAGGCTTTGGCCTGGCGCCTTGCAGGCTATAGTGATGCCAACGGCGAATGGAAGGCGATTGTCTCAATCACGCGCGGTGGGCTTGTACCGGCGGCCATCATTGCGCGCGAGCTTGGCGTTCGAAACATAGAGACCGTTTGCATTGCCTCCTATCACGAATACAAGGATCAGGGCGAACTGGAAGTGATCAAGAGCATCTCGCCGGAACTAATAAAGCAGTCCGGCGGCAGGGGCGCCGGAGTTCTGGTAATTGACGATCTTACCGATACCGGCGCTACCGCCAAGAAGGTCCGCGAAATGTTGCCGGAAGCCCATATTGCAACCGTCTATGCCAAACCATCCGGGGTGCCGATGGCCGATACTTTTGTCACCGAGGTTTCTCAGGATACGTGGATCTACTTTCCCTGGGACATGGAAATGTCCTATGTGGAGCCGATTTCCGGCAGGCGGGACGGCTAGACCCATCTTTGAAATTTCTGGTGCACGCACCATTTGAGACTGGCGTTGCAAAAAGCGGCCGGAGCCGATCATGATCAACCGTTCAACGATCATCGTCCTTATAACCGTCGTCATCAATATGACCGGCGTCGGACTGTTCTGGCCAATTCTCCCTTCCCTGGTTGAAGAGCTCTCCGGCGGCACCGTCTCACAAACCGCCCTCGCCTATGGTGCCATCAGCGTAGTGTTTGCCCTGATGCAATTCATCTTTGCACCGATGATGGGGGCACTGTCAGATCGCTATGGCAGGCGCCCAGTCCTGTTGGTTGCGTTGAGCGGGATGGGCATTGACAGCCTTTTGGTGGCCTTCGCTCCAAACCTTGCATGGCTTTTTGCCGGTCGGGCCCTCGGCGGAATATTCGGCGCAACCTTTTCCGTTGCCAATGCCTATATGGCTGACAGTTCTAAAGGAAGCGACCGCGCAGCCGCGTTCGGCCTGGTTGGTGCAGCCTTCGGTCTCGGCTTCATCCTTGGCCCGCTAATGGGCGGGGTATTGGGCGAAATCGACGTGCGGCTGCCAATCTATTGCGCGGCGGCTCTGTCTTTTTCCAACGTGCTGTTCGGCTATTTCTTTCTAAAGGAAAGCCTCCCGCCGGAACACCGGCGAAACAAGCCGCTGTTTTCCACCAACTTTGTTTCTTCCTTTGCCTGGCTTGCGGGAAACAGAATTGTCCTGCCCCTGGCCATCGCCCTGCTGATCGCAAACACAACTCAGCGCGGGCTGGAATCGATCTGGGTTCTTTTTACCGATGTGCAATACAATTGGGGAACGCGCGAGGCCGGCCTTTCGCTCGCTGTCGTCGGTGTCAGCTTCATTATTGTTCAGGGATTCTTGGTAAAGCCCATTGTCGCCCGCATTGGCGAAGTCGCCACCATAGCCGCAGGATTTTCGGTCAGCGCCATCATGTTCGTGTTGCTGGCCTTCAATGATATTGGCCTGCTGGGTTATCTCGGCATTGTCCCTCATGTCCTGGGCTGGGGAATTGCGGGTCCGGCCCTCCAGGCTCTCGCATCCCAACAGGTCGATGAAAGCGAACAGGGTTATATGCAGGGAGCATTGACTTCGATATCAGGCCTCGCATCGATCATCGGCCCGGCAATGGCAACGGCAATATTTGCGTGGTTTACAAGCGCGGCAGCCCCTGTCTTTTTTCCCGGCGCTTTTTTCCTGCTGGGAGGAATATTGTTGCTGTTTGCCGCTCTTGCCGGCTCACTTGCAGGTCAGGGCGTAAAACGCCGCTAGAACATTTCATGCTTGAAAGTCCGTTTCAAGCTGAAATGGCCCGTGCTCCTTCACCGGATGCATTCAGTGTCACCACGTTCAGGTGTGCTCCCCTTTGCTGCAGATTATCGGCAACAAAGCGTACCACATCGCGTTGGCGCATCAGGTCACTCTTCAGCAGATCTTCATAGCAAAGAGGCGGGCTGAAAAGGTAACCTTGGTAGATCAGGCCGTCAAACCGGTTGAGAAACTCAAGTTGGGTACCGGTCTCCACGCCTTCAACCGTTACCGCAATGTCTCGTTCCCGTGCAAGATTGATGATCAATTCTACCATCGCCCCGCCCTCGCCTGAACAATCAATTGCCTTGATGAAACTGGCATCAACCTTGATCCGGTCAACAGAAAACTTGTTGAGATAGGAAAGGCTTGAATATCCCGTCCCAAAATCATCCAGTGCAATGGAAACACCCAGTGCCTTGAGTGTCCTTATCCGCTCTTCGGCTTCTTCGGTGTCGTTCAACAAGACAGATTCGGTTATTTCAAGTTCAAGCCGATCGGGTGGGAGCCCGCTTTCTTCAAGGATTTCCGCGACCTGTCGGACAAAACCTTCCTGCATCAAATGGGTTGGCGTCACATTGACGGAAACACGCATGCCCTCCAACGGCAATATTCGTTCACAGGCCTTTCGCAGCATCTGGCAACCTAGCTTGGCCGTCAGTTTCAGTTCTTCAGCAACCGGAATGAAACTCGTCGGCGATATCCAACCCTTGCTGGGATGTTTCCATCGGGCAAGCGCTTCAAATCCGTAAAGTGTTTTGCCATCCTGCATGAAGAGCGGCTGGAAGAAGGGTTCAAGCTTTTCCAGTTCGAGCACTTCCTGCAGTTCGGTTTCCAAACTGCTTCGGCGCTTGATATTGTCATACAGGCCGGCATTGAAAATTACCGGCTCGGTTCCAAGGCTTGCCTTGGCTTCCAAAAGTGCAAGTTCGGCTCTGTTGAGCAATTCTTCAGCTGAAATCGAACTTGACGTGAAGAGCACGGCGCCGGTTGTCATGTTCGTATACAGGAAACGCGAATCGTAACGGATCGGAAGCTTCAACGCCTTCCTGATCTCTCCCGAAAGCGCATTGATTGTCCGAACATGCTCGACCCCCTTTACATAAATGGCCAGGGTGCCATTGGATGACACCGCAACAAAATTCGGTTTTTCAAAGAAGTACTCGAGCCGTTTCGCACATTCACGGAAGACAGTATCACCGGCCTCCCGCCCCAAAGTCGTATTGATCGAACGCAACCGTGTCGGATCAACAAGGATAAGAGCCCCGGCAGAATTCTCTTCGGCAAGGATGCTTTCCAGCTTGTGTTGAAGATTGCTGCGATTGGGTAATCCGGTCAGCGCATCATGACGCTCCATATGGCGCCCGACCGCATTGTCTTCGAATGACCGCATCATTATGTGAACAACAACGCAAATAATAACCACAGCAGTTCCGAAATGGACAATTGCCATGGGTTGGGATCCGCTCATTGCGCCCAGCTTTGTCGTAAATCCGGTTGAAAAGAGGACGTCAGCCGTTTCCCTGATGGCATTGAAGCCAAATATCAGCGCCGCGGCTGACAAGGCCACAATTCGCTTGTGTTGTTTCTTCAACAGATCGATGGACACAATACAAATCCCCGAATTCGTGCCCTAAGGGTAACCTGCCAGAGTTTATATTCCCTTACCGCACAAGGTTAACAGTTGTGGGTTGGCCCAACACACGCGGGAGTGCAGTATTTATTGTTTTTGCCCGTCTTGTGCGAGGAGGCTTAAAAACCGACACGGGCTCTTTCTGATGCACTGCACGACTCACGGCCAATACTTGTTATGCGTCCTCTCAAATGAGGTTTTGATTTCCAGCGCGAGAATCAGATTTCCGGCTAAGAGCACTTTGCAACCGGAAAATTTTTTCGAGACAGCATTTTTTGGCAAATACTTGATTCAAACGGAAATTTTTTTATCCCCGATTTCCACACATAACCACAATATGTAGTATCCGTGATTTTCTTGACCTCTATCGCTTGACCTTCAAAACCAAGTTACCCTAGTGTGTGCCTATCGAGGGGCCGACGAGGTTTTTCGAGGGGGACGACCCCAAGGGGCCGTATTCGGGCAACAAGTTCAATTTTTGCCCTTTCCAATTTGTTTGAGTGCATTTTCCTGTTTCACAGCGTGCTTCAGGGCGATGAGGTCTGTTTGCCGATAATAGGCAATACGGCTGAACACGCTTGTGTTTGGCTGTTTGACTATCGTTACTCCGTCTTTGGACGGAGGTTTTCGAGTGGCGGACCAACTTGTGGTAAATTTCGTGTTAATACTATATTTAGTATTTGCAGCATAAAATTACACAAGATATAGACGGGCGTTGGCGTAGCAAACGAGGAAGTCGAAATCGCAATCAACCGGTCCTGACAGGGTCAGATTGCGCGAGACAAGCAGAAGGCATGTGGCCGTGGCCATGACCGCTTTCGGTAAATTGTCCATTTCGATGAAACCCTCTTTCGTCAACATCCCGCAGGGAACGACAACAGGGATTGACCCGGGCTCGGCCAACACGCCGGCTTGCGGCGGATTATTGCCTGATTTGGATGATCAGATCGGGCATGAAATGAGGAAGAAGGGACGACTAAAATGCGGATTGAGCGGCGGTTCACTACCAAGGACAAAACTCCATACGAGGGGCTGGAGTTCAGGCAGGCAACGAGCGAAATCAGAAATCCGGACGGATCGATTGTGTTCCGCCTTGAGAATATTTCCGTGCCGGCAGCATGGAGCCAGGTTGCTTCTGATATCCTTGCCCAGAAATATTTCCGCAAGGCAGGTGTTCCTGCCGCTCTCAAGCGAGTGGAAGAATCAACCGTCCCGTCATGGTTGTGGCGTTCCGAGGCTGATCTTGAAGCCCTTGAAAAACTGCCTGAAGACCAGCGCTACACATCCGAAATGGACGCTCGGCAGGTCTTTAACCGTCTTGCCGGAACATGGACCTATTGGGGCTGGAAAGGCGGCTATTTTGACGCCGAGGAAGACGCACGCGCCTTTTATGACGAGCTTTGCCACATGCTGGCAACCCAGCGCTGCGCTCCGAACTCTCCCCAGTGGTTCAACACCGGTCTGCACTGGGCCTATGGCATTGACGGCCCTGCCCAGGGCCACCATTACGTGGATCCATTCACCGGCAAGCTGGTAAAGTCCAAATCCTCATATGAACACCCACAGCCCCATGCATGTTTCATTCAGTCGGTTGGTGATGATCTCGTCAATGAAGGCGGTATCATGGACCTTTGGACCCGTGAGGCCCGCCTCTTCAAATACGGCTCCGGCACCGGATCTAACTTCTCTTACCTTCGCGGCGAAGGCGAAGCTCTTTCCGGCGGCGGCAAATCCTCCGGCCTGATGAGCTTCCTCAAGATCGGCGACCGTGCAGCCGGCGCCATCAAGTCGGGCGGCACCACACGCCGCGCAGCCAAAATGGTTGTTGTCGACATAGACCACCCCGATATCGAGGAATATATCGACTGGAAGGTGAAGGAAGAGCAGAAAGTTGCCGCGATCGTCACCGGCTCCAAGGTCGTCTCCAAACACATGAAGGCCATCATGAAGGCCTGTGTGAATTGTGAAGGCAATGCCAAGGATTGCTTTGACCCCAACCTCAATTCCGCACTGAAGCGCGAAATCCGCGCAGCGAAAAAATCCTCCGTGCCGGAAAACTACATCCAGCGCGTAATCCAACTCGCGCGTCAGGGCTACACCGACATCCAGTTCCCCGTCTATAACACCGACTGGGATAGCGAAGCCTACCTGACTGTCTCTGGCCAGAATTCAAACAACTCCGTTTCCATCAAGGATGAGTTCCTTCGGGCAGTCGAGGCCGATGGCACCTGGGACCTGACCGCCCGCAAGGACGGCAAGGTGATGAAAACCCTGCAGGCCAAGGACCTCTGGGAGAAAATCGGGACAGCCGCATGGCAGTCCGCTGATCCCGGTCTTCACTACAACACGACAATGAACGACTGGCATACCTGCCCCGAGGCAGGCGCAATCCGGGCTTCCAATCCGTGTTCCGAATACATGTTCCTTGATGACACGGCCTGCAACCTTGCCTCGCTGAACCTCCTCCAGTTCCGCGACAAGGCGGGCGCTTCTGCCGCTGACCGCCTCTCCTTTGATGTGGAAGCCTTCGAACATGGCTGCCGCATCTGGATGATGGTTCTGGAAATATCAGTCATGATGGCCCAGTTCCCGTCGAAGGAAATCGCAAGGCTGTCTTACGAGTATCGCACCACGGGTCTCGGCTTTGCCAATATCGGCGGCCTGTTGATGACTTCCGGCATTGCCTATGATTCGCCGGAAGGCCGCGCCATCTGCGGAGCCATCACCGCGATCATGACCGGCGTGTGCTACGAGACTTCCGCGCAAATGGCCGGTGAACTCGGCGCATTCCCCGATTACAAGCGCAACGCCAAGCACATGCTGCGCGTCATGCGCAATCATCAGCGCGCTGCCCACGGCAATGCGCAGGGCTATGAGAAACTCGCCGTAAATCCGATCCCGCTCGATCATGTCTCCTGTGCCAAGTCCGGCGCAAGCGGCACGAAACTCGTCGAACATGCAAAATCCGCATGGGACCGCGCGGTCGCCCTCGGCGAAAAGAACGGCTACCGCAACGCCCAGGCAACCGTCATTGCGCCGACAGGCACAATCGGCCTGGTCATGGATTGCGACACGACCGGTATCGAACCTGATTTCGCCCTGGTGAAATTCAAGAAACTTGCCGGTGGTGGTTATTTCAAGATCATCAACCGCGCCGTACCCGAAGCCCTGCGGACGCTTGGCTACTCTGAAAGCCAGATTGCAGAGATCGAGGCCTACGCCGTTGGTCATGGCAATCTCAATCAGGCACCGGGCATCAACCCCGGCACGCTGAAAGCCAAAGGCTTTTCCGATGGTCTGATCAACACCGTCAACGAAGCCCTGAAATCGGCCTTTGACATCAAGTTTGTCTTCAACCGCTGGACAATCGGTGATGAACAAATGTCCGCCTTTGAGGTTCCGACCGAAAAGATGGACGACCCGACTTTCGATCTGCTGACCCATCTTGGCTTTTCGAAAAAGGAAATCGAGGCTGCCAACATCCACATCTGTGGCGCGATGACCCTGGAAGGCGCACCGCACCTGAAGGACGAGCACTACCCGGTCTTTGACTGCGCCAACCCGTGCGGCAAGATCGGCAAGCGCTACCTTTCGGTCGAAAGCCACATCCGCATGATGGCCGCGGCCCAGCCGTTCATCTCCGGCGCAATCTCCAAGACGATCAACATGCCGAACGACGGCGACCGTCGAGGACTGCAAGAACGCCTACATGCTGTCCTGGAAGCTGGCGCTGAAGGCCAACGCACTCTACCGCGACGGCTCGAAACTGTCGCAGCCGCTCAACGCCTCCCTGATCGAGGACGAGGACGACGAGGACGCTCTCGACGAGCTGCTGGAAGCACCGGCCGCCGCTCGCACCACGCAGGTTACCGAGAAGGTTGTCGAGAAGATCGTCGAGCGCGTTGTCGAAAAAGCCGTCCGCGACCGCGAGAAGCTGCCGAACCGCCGCAAGGGCTACACCCAGAAGGCCATTGTCGGCGGCCATAAGGTCTATCTGCGCACCGGCGAATATCAATGACGGTCGCATCGGCGAGATCTTCATCGACATGCACAAGGAAGGCGCAGCCTTCCGCGCGATGATGAACAACTTCGCCATCGCCATCTCGCTCGGCCTCCAATACGGCGTGCCGCTGGAGGAATATGTCGAAGCCTTCATCTTCACCAAGTTCGAGCCGGCGGGCATGGTCATCGGCAATGACGCGATCAAGAACGCCACGTCGATCCTCGATTATGTGTTCCGCGAACTCGCCGTTTCCTATCTCGGCCGCTCGGACCTTGCCCATGTGGACACGTCCGACTTCTCCAACACCGCCCTTGGCAAAGGGGTTGTGGAAGGCAAGCACGAGCCGGTCTCCAAGGGCCTGACCCGCGGCGCGAACCTTTCGATCCTTCGCCCAAGCGTGATCAATGGTGAACCCAAGGGCTCCGGAAAATCCTCCGGTTCCGGTTCTTCCGGCTCCAGGGTAACAGCCATCGGGTCGGCTGCCACAGCGACCAAACTCGACCTCGAGGAAGAGCCGACCGCCTTCAACCGCGACTTCTCGCCAGAAGCTGAAGTAGCATCGAAAATCGAGGAAGCCGGTTCCGTTTCCGAGATGATCGAACAGATCGCCGGCGCGCAGTCTGCCGCTTCTGCAAAGAGCACCACGGTCGAATCCCGCTCCTCGAGCAGCGATACCTCCAAAAAGGCCAACCCGCTTGACGCGGGCGCCCAGCGCCAAAAGGCCCTCATGCAGGGTTACACCGGCAATTCCTGCGGCGAATGCGGCAACTTCACCATGGTCCGCAACGGCACCTGCGAGAAATGCGATACCTGCGGCGCGACGAGCGGGTGTAGTTAATTCAAATCAAAGTGACCCTTTGATTTGATTGGAGAATGAATAAACCGCCCGTGGGAAACTGCGGGCGGATTTGCGTTCAGCGATAACTTTCCCCAAGCAGCATTTATCGGGCTGCCTGTGATATGTCTTTTCCAACGCTATCGTTTTCCCAAGGCCATCAAACAGGCTTTCAGAGTTGCGACTGCCAACAACAGGTCTTCGCGGTCGTGATTATTGTATTTGATACCCTCGATCGCTGCGCTGATGAAGTCAGCTACCGCAATCGGGCTGGTATGCATCGCAGCCAGTTCCTGTTCCATTGGTCTGAACAATTCGGCAATCTCCCCTCTGAAAGCCAATCGCGCTTCTGCAATCGCCGATCGGCCTACCTCGTTGAAACCATGCTCCAACTCGGCGGCTTCAGGCGAACTATTGAGAAAATCCCAGGGCTCCACTGCGAAATGTAAAAGGAGCACATCCAGCTTTTCTTCCAGGGTTATGCAATCATTCCATTTTCTGGATATCTGTTTCCACAATCCATCTATGTAATAAATTATAGCGCCGCGAAGAACCGCATCCGTATTGGGAAATACATTGTAGACGGTCTGCCGTGTGACACCAGCTTCACGGGCAATATCAGACATGGTCGTCCGGTGAACGCCTTTGTCGACATACATGCGCAATGCAGCCTGCGCGATTTTGGTTTCCCGATCATTCATGAACTCACCTTGACAAAATGCGCATATATGTCAATTTTACAAAATTAACCTGATTGTAAAATTTCTTACCCAGACAGTCAAAACGCTGAAACCCAACAAGGTCGAACTTTTGCTTCGGACATGAATAACTCACAAATATTGGTGCGACATTAATGACAAAACGAAGGGTACTGATCGCACTTTCAGTTACGATCGCATCCATTATAGGCTTCTATTTCGTGGCCATTGCGCCAAACCTTGGTGGAGATCACACACAAAGTGACCAACAGCGTTATGGCGCCTCGCCGCAATATGACCCCGACCAGGGAAGATTTGTCAGCAGCAACCAGGCCACGATTGATGAATTGAGAGAGCGGGTTTTCAACGCCGGGACCATCGTTACCCAATTGAGCCAGGGCGAACACTTGAGACCTGAGGAGAAACTCCCAGAAGCCACCATCAATCTCGCGGGATTTCTGGACGATTCTCAGGGTCCGAACATTATCTGGTTGGGCCACAGTTCGTTCATGATGCGAATGGATGGCAAAACCATCCTTATAGACCCTGTATTTGCCAATGCCGGTCCGGTCTTTTTTGTAGGCCAACGGTTTCAGGCGAGTGTGCTTTCGCGAGAAGACTTGCCTGAAGTGGATTATGTCCTGATCACCCATGATCACTATGATCACCTTGAAGCTGCTACTACAAGGTATCTTGCTGAAAGCGATGCACACTTCATCGTTCCCATTGGTATTGGTGCCCATCTGCGCAAATGGGGGATTCGCGAAGATCGGTTTACCGAGAAACTCTGGTGGCAGGAGTTCAAGGATGGTGACCTTCTGATCGCAACCGTTCCCTCGGAACATTATTCCGGCAGGCGAGGTTTCCTGGCGAACGATACACTCTGGGCCTCTTTCGTCATCAAGGGCCCGAACGCAAGCTATTACTTCAGCGGTGACTCCGGCTATGGCGACCACTTTGCCGAGATCGGAGATCGATATGGACCATTCGATCTGTCCTTCATGGAGAACGGACAATACAACATCATTTCTCGTGAAGTCCACATGCATCCTGAAGATGTGATTGATGCATTCCAGAAACTCAATTCGAAAGTTCTGGTCCCCATCCACTGGGCCATGTTCAGCCTGGCGCGCCATTCCTGGTACGAACCAGCTGTACGGATAACGGCTTTGGCGAAGGAAAACGGACTCACCCTGTTTGTTCCCAGACTCGGTGAGATGATCTCTAGGGAAACACGGTTCGAACTGGATGAATGGTGGATCCCTATTGCTGAACGGCAAAAATCTTCTCAATGAAGTTTCACAGCAACAATGACGATGGTAGCAATGATCGTGTCGCAAACCATTTCGATATCGCATTCAAGGTCATGGTTCCAGAAACGCAGGACAGTGGAGCCCAGCGCCTTCAAACTGGCATCCCTTTTCCGAATATAATCGTTATCGACATGCCCACGCGAAACGCGTCATCCTTGGGCCTGCCCCCAAACCTTCCCCTATTCTCTCCCCACTTTTTCCACACAAATGCAGGATTTGATATCGCCGTCGATGAAGGCAGAAACAGCAGCGGAGCGCTGGTCTGAGAGGGGTCGACCCCCCAGGGGGATCAGTTTGAAGGGCAGGCTGGACCGTGTACTGAAGAGCCTCCTGTCGCTGAAAATCTCCGCGCAGGGCAGCTTCGGGCTGTATACATGCCTCAGGATTAAGGCGGAAGCTGTGCTGTTTTTTCATGTAAAGCGAAAACTGCCCAGCAGTTTTTGCAGAAAGGGTGTCAGGTGATTGCGAAGCAATCGCTGAGAGCCGATGTTCTTTGACATGGTACGGCTGAGATTTCAGCGCGTGAAAGGATAGGCGCGCCCGCTCCTGGCATCAGCGCAAAACAGCGTGCAAATGCCAGCTGAGCTACGGCTTTGCCATTTCGCATTTGGGCAAAGCCTTGATCAAATGAAAATCGGGCTTGCGAACCGCCCACACATGCCCCCAATATCGTCGCAATTCTTACCCAGGGTTTGTCAGGACTTTGCTGACAACAATCAAGGAAAGTCTGCCCATGCAAACTCGAACCCCGCGCCTGAACGCCTTCGCCCTTTCAACCATCATCCTGTCCGCGCTGGTGACAACACCAAACAGCGCCAATGCGCTGAGTTGCGCACGCCCGCAAATCACAGGATCCTTCGAACAATGGAGCCAGTCCGACAGGCAATATGTGCTGGTGCGAGGCATGTTGAGCCCGAGGCTACCCCTGCCCGAAGCTCCGCCGCCATCAGGCGATATCAACGCGCCCAACCCGCCAGCGCCGCATCTTTACGAGTTTTCAGGAGTGATCATCGGCAAGGCTGCAAACCGCCCGCTGCAAGTTCCGGTGATGGTAACGCCGACCTGCATCGCGGCATGGTGCGCAGGGCACTTTTCCGGCAGTCAGAACGCGGTGATGGCGCTCGAAGTCAACGGGCCGAATTATTCCCTGACCTATGGCCCCTGCGGCGGCCAGGTGTTTACCGGCGACCTTGACGCTTCAGAAGCCGCCCTGCGCGCCTGCCTCAATGGCAGATGTCCGCCGCCGACGAACTAAGCACGCCCGAATACAAGCAAGCCACGCTATCGTTTCCATAAGGGCAGCGGCTCACAAGCAATGCCGTCCTGATCGGCATCATGACGGACATAATAACCAGGCTGATTAATTCTGGCGGGCGCAAGCCCCATCAGTTTCGCAGCAGAACAGTTTGGCATGGCGCCCAAATGACGAACGGTTTCAGAGAATGTCCATCCCTTGTGGACAGCGCCCAAATGTATGGCGAAAGCAAGCATTACGACTAGACCAAAAATCATCAGCCCTTGACGTATCGCAGCAGCAAGCCTCGAACGTGATACCAAATCGCCTGCGTGTGATGCCTTGAGACGTCGCCTGCGACGATACCGTTTGATTCAAACTCTTGCGAAACCCTGGAAAAGCGTTTCTTCAACGCCCTTGCTCTGGCCTCTGCATCCTCGTTACCAGCCCGCCATTTCCTTTTCCTGAAGTCAGTCATAAACCGTTTTCTAGGACAGGCGAGAAATAAATTGCAAATACTTATCCCCCTCATATTTCCTTTTGTTATTTTCCTTCCCACTGTCACCACGCAAACGCCGGTTTGATATCGCCGTCGAATTCGGAGTGTGGCAGCAGCGGAGCGTCGTGCTGGTGGGAATTTTCCCATGGGTCGGCTTGAAGGTTGAGCGGGGCGGTGTACTGAAGAACCCCTCAATGCTGCAAATCTCCGCGTGCGGCCTGTTGGTCCGTACACATAGGGCCATAGGAAATGGCGCGCAGGTCGCACGTTTGCTCAAGGCTTCATTGGCGAAACGGGTTTCGCCAGGAAGAAAAGGCAGTTTACCCTGTCCGAAAAAAGGGGGAACTGCCGGGTGCGCACCACTCTGTCTTTTTCTCGAGCCGGTGAAAATGGAATGACAGCAAACCTCAAGACCCCAACAAAAAACCGGTCTGCATTTCTGCAGGACCGGTTCAAAGTCTGTCACCGCCTCAAAAGGCGGCGACGAATTTTTCAGCGCCGGTTAGGCGGCCTGAAGATTGACAGCTTTCGGGCCTTTGCCGCGCATGTCTTCTTCGGTCTCGAAAGACACTTTCTGGTTTTCAGAAAGGGAATCCATGCCTGAAGCCTGAACAGCTGAAATGTGAACGAAAACGTCTTTTCCGCCGTCATCAGGAGTGATGAAGCCAAAGCCCTTGTCGTTGTTGAAGAATTTTACAGTACCAGTGATAGCCATGATCAGTTTCCTTTTCTTTCGATCATTCTGCCGTCCGCATGCGTTGAAACACTCAAACAGCAATTTGCCGGAAATCCGGCGTTAGGCAGGCAAGCAGTATGTCGAAGAAAGGTAGAAACCTGTGGTCACTTTTGGTGCAATCACTTTCGTGGCAGCGCGCCTTGGTTCTCACCCGGAACTTTTTACTGGCGTTTCCGGTACGCCGTGTTTTTCGAATGTGGACCCTGCTTCCGCAAAGGCTTGCCACAATCTCGTTTACTTGGGTCTTCCAGTCGTCTTCATGTTCGCAAATTGCCCGAACATGGAGTTCATGCGTCATAATCATTATTTTGGCAAGTAAAAAGATATGTCAGATTTGCAAACAATGCATGGGACGCATGGCAGCCCGGCGAAAATAATCCATTGTTATTCCGCGATGAAATCCCGATTTTGGAAAGGAAAGAGAAAGGGAAAAACAAATGAGAAAATCGTTCCTGAAAAGCATTTTTACCACAGGCGAAACCCGTCAGGAGCGCGAAATGCGCTATCTGAACAAATCGGTCTCTATCTACGATCTCGAACGCCGGCAAAATGAAATTGCCCGCGGCCTGTTTCGCTGAACGGATCAATTGAAGAAAAAGGCCCGCACAAACGGGCCTTTTGAAGTCTTTAAAGAAGCTCTCCTGCGAGCCTAATTCGGCTGGAGGGTTCAGCCGGGCATGACCGTGTAACCGGCCTGCCCCGCGCGCGGATCACTAGCAAAGACATAACACCTTGCCTGAATTCCTCTAGGGGTGCCGGCAAGGTTATCCCCGCTCCCAACGTCCGTGGCAGACTGATCATCAGACGCAGGCGAAAAGGCTGGCGCATCCGAAGTTGCCAGGAGCGATCCTCCAAATGCAGCGGCAATGGCACCCAGCGAAACCACGAACCTTCGCCTGTTCATGGGCTGCCTGTCCACCTGTTGCCGGTCCGTGACGGCGTGAGCATTTTTGTCGTGATCAGCCATAGGCCTTTCCCAACTCGCTCCATGGAACAACCGGAAAGGAGGCATTGATTTGGGTCTTGCAGCACGGACAAAAGGTTGTCTTCAGCGCGTGAGCGGTATCGCGGCTCGATACATTGGGATCCGCCACGATCCTGGTCAACTTGTCACTCATCGCCTTGTGCACAAGGCTGCAGTGATATTTGGCAAGATCGACTGGCCCCCCGGGGGCCATGCCGCTGATCATACCGCCTTGAGACGCACCGACTGCGGCACGGGCAATGGTACCGCCAAACAGCGCGGAAGTGGCACCGGCGGCACTGACCGCTGCAGCACCGCGCACGAATTTTCTGCGGTTCATGGTATGATTGCTCATGCTGTTACTCCGTATTTTTGGGGACCTTTGACATGCGGTTTCCACTGGGGAATGACGGCGCTGATCCGGCTGGAGGCGGGTTCAACGCGCTTTCCACACCCCGGACACCGCGCTTCCATCAGGGCAAGCGAGGTCTGCTCGCCGTCAATCAGCGGATCAGCAATGATGGCGTCAAGCTTCGTGGCAATCTTGCCGTGCACTTCGGAACATAGATATTTTGCCAAAGTTTGCTCTGCGCCAGATTTGCGCGCGATGCCACCCGAGACTTGTCCCCGCCCTGCCGGAAAAGCGTAGGCTGAAAGAGGTAGTGCTGTCGCAGCAAGACCTGCCGACATCCCGGCAAGTACCTTGCGACGTGAAATGGAACTGGAATGGTTGATGGTCGCCATGTTGCGCCCTCCTCAAAGTCTGGTCCGATCCGCATCATGCTGATCGATCATCGCTCTTTTTGCGAACGATGAATCAAACATAGCAAATACTTATACTCATATCAAGCATAAGTATTTGCCCGCGATTAAAGCTGGCCGGCAAACATGATTGGAAAGGCATAGCGACAAGCGGATTGGCGCGCTTGATCATCCCGTCTTCCCAGTCTATCGGTTACTCGGATCAGGATGGACAACCCGAACGGAGCCTATCAATGTCTTCAACAATGAGTGTCAGCCAGGCAGTTGCCAAACGTTTTTCCGCGCGCGCCTTCACAGACAGGAAAGTTCCGACGGACTTGTTGAAATCAATCCTGGTCAAAGCTTCGCGCGCGCCCTCGGGCGGCAACCTGCAACCATGGAAAATCTGCATTCTCAATGACGCCAGAATGGAGGAATTTCGCGGAAATCATGGCGCAGCGCATGGCTGGTGAACCTTTTCCCGGCGGCGAAGGTCCCGAATATGATGTTTACCCCGCAAGCATGATTGAGCCTTACAGGACGGCACGTTTCGAGGTTGGCGAAGACATGTATTCGCTGTTGCAAATCCCGCGTGAAGACAAGGATGCGAGGCGCGAATGGTTTGCCGAAAACTATCGTTTCTTTGGTGCGCCAGCCGCCGTGTTCTGTTTCTTCGACAGGATGATGGGGCCGCCGCAATGGTCTGATCTAGGCATGTTCCTGCAGACTTTCATGCTTCTGCTGGAAGAGGAAGGTATCCAGTCCTGCGCCCAGGAATGCTGGTATCGTTTCCCCAAAACGGTTTCGCAGTTTTGCGGGATGTCGGAAAATGATCAGCTGTTTTGCGGCATCTCCATCGGATATGCCGATTGGGACCACCCGGTCAATCAGCTCAAATCGAAGCGACTTGATCCTGATCTGTGGCTGAAAGTGATCTGATCAGCCGAACCCGTTGCCCTCTTCTTTCGGCTTCAAGCGGATCAGGCGTGAAGTCCTGACAGCCGCCTGGCGGTGCTTGACGGCCTTGCGGTAATCATTGTTGCGGATCATGTCGATAAACGCCTGCCCGCTTGGATATTCGGCAATAAAGGCAATGTCCCAGTCCTCATCATCCGGTCCTATGAGAGTAAGCTGGAAATCGCCCGACCAGATGATCTTGCCGCCAAGCCTGCGAAAAACCGGGCCACTCTCAGCACCGTAATTTCGATAAGCCTCTATGCCCGAAATTCTGGTCCCGTCCTCATAGACAGCCTCGTCATTGAGCTTGACGAGATTGAGCATCTGTACAGGATGGTCTCGGTCAAGATCCTTGAAGAGTCCGAATTGAACCTTGGTTGGATCAACAAAACCGGTCATTCAACTTGCCTTTTTTTCAGCTCGATACTGCCAAACTCCTTGTAGGTCTTGCTCATATTGTCATATCGAAAAAAGTCCGCCTTGATCCCGTCTTCGATCCTGGAGATTATTTGACGGACCCTGATTAACCCGCCTTTCTGATTGTCGATCATGGAGGTGAAAAGCGTCATCTTGCCATCCGCATACTCACCGGAGCTCTTGGTGACTTCAAGATTGGGCCTCGGCGCAACAAAGGTTCCTGCAACTGAATCGCCGTTCGCCGTTATGCCGCCATTGACCTTGCCCTTGCCCTTGGTACTGGCGCATTCACCGGTTACCGCAAGTTTTCCCGAATTGAAATCACTCTCAATTCGGCAGGCGACTGTATCGAGTTTGTCGCCAATAAGCTTTGCCTTGCCCCGGCCAGAATAACTGCCCTCAATGCTTTTGAGAAAATCAGAAGCAGTCTCAGCCCTTGAATGAGCAGGAACCGCCAACAGCACACCAGCGGCGAGCAACAACACCAGTTTTCCAACTATCTTGTCGCCCTGAAAAGGACGGCGAATTATACTCGATTTTCTATTCACTGAATTCCCTCGGTTGGCTCATTGCCTTTTAGTTTCGCGGATTTTTATCAGGCGTCTTTTTGCCTTTCAATTTGGACATAAAGTATTCAAGTGTCAAAATATTGGCAGGAAATATCAGCAGATTGGAAAGCAGCGCGACTACCAACGTTGCAATCATCAACTGACCCAAAATCGGCACCACCGGCAAACCGCTGATCTGCGTCACAAGAACACTGACACAGATGATGACGGTTCCGGCAGTAAGCGCCGGACCAACCTCCTCCATTGCGCTGGAAAGCGCAAGGCGGAAATCCTTACCGCGGCGCTGTTCCGCGTCATAAACATTGATGAGATGAACCGCATTATCAATGGCAATTCCGAATGCAATTGTCAGGGCAACAACCTCGGAAAGATTGATCGTTCCGCCACGGACATAAAGAAGCATCATGACGAAAAAGACCGGCAACAGGTTCGGCGTAATTGCCGCCAAGGTTATAAACGGCGAACGCGTTGCCAGGCCGACGATCAGAATCCCGAGAAGGATCGCAATCATCAGGGATGCCCGCAACTGGTTGATCAAGGCTGTAAATTCTATGGACATCAAGACCGGAAATCCGGTGATGACCACCTCATTGCCAAAATCGAGCGTTGCCAATTCTTGCCGCAGTCTGGAAACCTCACTGCGCACTTCGGCAACCGGCATGTCCGATGGCAGGCGTACGCTTACAAGGGCACTGCCGCCGTCTCTGGAAAGAAACCCGACCGCGCACTTTCCGGCGCTTCGGCCGCAAGATCAGTGATCCGCTTGCGGGCTTCACCGTGTCAACCGCTTGTAAAACCCGGTTGGCCGAAAAAACATGGCTTGCCCCGAATTGTCTGTTCACAAGTTTCTCAACCGCATCAAGGCGGTCGGTATTGGCACTTGAAGCAAACCCTCCGTCCTCGGCAAACGGCACCGACATCAGCAAGAGAGCCCTGCCCCCTATCACATTATTGGCCAGTTCCTCGCCGTAACGGATATCCGAATCATGCGGCAGATAATGGATGAGTTTATACTCGGCAGTCACATATTGCTGAATCCCCGCAAAAAGAATGACTACCACCAAACCAAAATCGGCAATTCGCCCCGGAAAGGAAACGTAAATCTGCGGGCAAACAGTCCAACCCGCTGAAACATCGGCTTGCGGGATTTGCCGGGCTTTACAAGACCCAGATTGATCGCCCAGTGAATGGCCAGCGGCAGGCCGATGATCACTGCCACAAAGGCAAGCACAACCCCGGCCCCCAGATAGGCAAACTCCTTCAGCGCTTCGCTTTCCGCATAGGAAAACGACAGGAAGGCAATGGCCGTGGTGATCGAAGTCAGCGACGATGCCGGGCCAACCTTGATGATTGCTTCACGTAGATTCCCCTCAAGATCCGGATTGACCGAGCTGAGTGTCTGCCAGCGGAAATACAGGAAAATGCCGTCTGCAAATGCAAGGATCAGCGCCAGCGTTGGCAGAACGGTGGTCAGGTAATTGATCGGAATTTCAAAAATCGCGAAAAGACCAAATGCCCAAAGCGCTGTCAATGCCGGCGGTATGGCGCACAGCATCGCTGCGGCAAGGCTTCGGAAGATGTAAAAGGCGATTGCGGTCCCAAGCAACAACCCGATAATCGTCAGCTTTCTGGTCGGATATCAGCGCATCAAGAATGGCGGCCCCCACAGGGGTCAGCCCGGTAAAGGAAAGCTTGAAATCATCGGGAGCAAACTCCTCGGCAATGTTCCGCAAATCCTGATAGGCAAGAAAACTCTTGGCGTCATCCTCCTGCACACCAGTGACAAGTGAGGCAATAATCACCGCTGTTCGTTTTTCCTTTGAAAAAAGACTGGCTGCCTGGGGATATTTCTCGATCAGGCGATCGATCAGCCCGATCATGTGGGCGTCATCCCCGAACTCATCGGGAAACCAGTCAACCGGTTCGCCTGTCTGCGGATCAAAATCCGGTGTGGAAAAAATACTGATCGCCTGCGCAACCCCGTCGGCAAGGGAAACATCCAGTTGCAGAGATCTGAGATCCTCCAGTCCCGAAGTCGTCAGTAAGCGGTCAAATTCAATAAGGATGGTCACATCGCGTGAAAAATTACGGTACTCATCCTTGATCAGTGTATAGTCCTGCATGCCTCAGATTTGTCCGGCAGAACCGAAATGACACTCCCGTCAAAATTGAGGTTGGAAATATTGAATCCGGAAATGCCAATCAGTATCAAGACAAGAAACGAAAAAACCAATGGCCGGTTTTGGGCGACCAGGCCAAGTGCTTTCCAGTCCGAAACCGATCCGCCACATTATGCTTTCACCCTGCCGTTGAACCAAATTCTGACGTGCGGAAACATCATCGCTCCCAAACACAGTTTGACGGTGGATCAAATTCGGTCAGTCTGACAACCTTGCCGGTTGTCGCTACCCGTTCACAAAAGGGTCCCTGGCCGTCAACAAGGCTTACAAGGATTACCCCTTCGTTTCCGGCAGCCGGGGATTGCGAACACGCCATTTCCCCTGCCATGAGTAAAGTGGTCGATGAAGCCCCTTGCGTGACAGAGATTTTGGCAATCACTTCCAAATCCGTCATATTGGAGAAGGCACAATTCGTCAGCCGCCAACGACAGGCCCTCCGGGTGAAACAGAAAACTGGAAAGCTCCGCCCGGAATATAACGATTGCCAAAAACAATCCCGCCAGAACTGTTAGGCAGTAACGCACCGGTTTTGACATGGATATCCCGTTTACTGTTGCAGGCTTTTGCCGCAAAACCCAAGAACATGCGTCATGGGCCGCGCTGTTCCTGTCTATTGAAAGCAGGCCCTTGCAACAAGTGGAAAAGCGAACAGAACCAAATCTTTCTCTTTCCGCAAGCTCCGTTTCCTGCTGGATGGCAACATGCAATTTGAAAGCCCACTTATCAAGGCAACGCTTATCAGGCGTTACAAACGTTTTCTGGCAGATGTCAGCATGACAGACGGCTTGCAGCTGACTGTCCACTGCCCAGAATCCCGGAGCAATGCTGGGGCTCAATCAGCCTGGCGCCGATGTCTGGATTTCAGACAGTAACAATCCAAAACGAAAACTGCGTCACACCCTGGAGCTGATGCGGGTAAAGGAAACGATGGTCGGCATCAATACAAACCGCGCCAATGCCCTTGCCCGTGAAGCAATGGAGATTGGCATGATTGATCATGTTGACAGCAATTCGACCATTCTTCCTGAACAGAAATACGGTGAAAACAGCAGAATAGATTTCCTTGTCCGAAATGAAAGTCAAGCCGATCACTACATCGAGGTAAAAAACGTGCATTTGCAGCGGCGGCAGGGTCTTCATGAATTCCCGGACAGCGTAACCGCAAGAGGAACGAAACATCTTGCGGAATTGGCCCGCGAAGTCCGGAACGGCAACCGAGCAACCATGTTATTCATGATCCAGCGTGAAGATGGCGATACATTCGCGATAGCAGAAGACGTCGACAAACAGTATGGCGGCGCGTTTCGAAAGGCCTTGAACGAAGGCGTTAATGTGATCGCCATCAAATGCCGCATCACTGAAGACTCCATCACGCCGTTCAAAAGGGTGCATGTGAGGACTTGACCCTCACGCGGCCGAACACCACATTCCTCATCATGCAGCGACCTTGCCATAAAGACAACAAAACGCCATAAGACCGTCATGCAAAACTACATTCAGGCCCAGTCCGCCCCAACAAAGAACACAGGCTCTATCAAGCTATATGGCGAAGATGGATTCGAAGGCATGCGCAAGGCTTCGCGGCTGACTGCATCCTGTCTTGATGAACTTGCCAAAATGGTGGAACCGGGCATCACCACCCAACAGATTGATGATTTCGTTTTCAAATATGGAATGGATCATGGCGCAGCGCCTGCCACTTTGAATTACCGCGGTTACACGAAATCCTGCTGCACCTCGATCAATCATGTTGTTTGTCACGGCATTCCAAATGACAAGCCACTTCGTGAAGGCGATATCATCAATATTGATGTGACCTATGTTCTCAACGGTTGGCATGGCAATTCAAGCCGCATGTACCCGGTAGGCGAAATCCGCCGCGCTGCTGAGCGCCTGATCAATGTCACATACGAGTCGCTGATGCTCGGTATTGCAGAAGTCAAACCCGGTGCCCACACAGGAGACATCGGCGCTGCCATCCAGGAATACGCAGAAGGCGAGCGATGCTCGGTCGTTCGCGACTTTTGCGGCCACGGCCTCGGCCTTCTTTTCCACGATGCACCAAACATATTGCATTTCGGCAGGCGCGGCGAAGGCGTTGAACTGCGCCCCGGAATGATATTTACCATCGAGCCCATGATCAATCTCGGCAGGCCTGCCGTGAAGGTTCTTGGCGATGGCTGGACGGCGGTCACAAGGGATCGCTCACTTTCGGCACAATTTGAGCACTCTGTTGGCGTTACCGAAGAAGGTTGTGAGATTTTCACCCTTTCCCCGGCTGGGCATACTGTGCCACCATACGCCTAGGGCAAGGCTTGACCAACTGAACGTAATAGCTGAGACCATACCGGCCGACCCAACGCAGCGAGCGGGCCTTAGACTTCTAAAGAACCCACACAATTCTTGGAACGGCAGCCAGCCGCAGGACAGGTGTAGGGTGAACAGGGAAGACGATTTTCTTTCAAGGGCCACCGAAGAAATGCCCTCGGGACTATCCGAACGGAATTCGGCAAAATCCCTTGCGGAAAACGACCTGCCGTCACCTTCTTCGGAAAATAAGAAAAAACGACCCCATTTTCACGGCCACCGGGATCGCCTTCGGGAAAAGTTCGCCACAAAGGGCGCGGGCGCGCTTGCCGAGTATGAGATTCTCGAAATGCTGTTGTTCCGCTCTTTCAGGCAAGGCGATACAAAACCGCTCGCCAAGGCGCTGATTGAAGAGCATGGCTCATTGTCTGCGGTCTTGTCCGCTTCTCCTGCACGCCTGATGGAAACGAAGGGCGTCGGCGAGGTTGTGGCAACAGACCTCAAACTCGTCCACGCTGCAGGGCTTTCCCTCGCCAGCGGCCAGATAAGAAGCCGCCAGGTTTTGTCCTCATGGAGCAAGGTGCTGGAATATTGCCGCGCAGCCATGGCATTTGAGGAAAAGGAGATTTTCAGCATCCTCTTCCTCGACAAGAAGAACCAGTTGATCAAGGATGAAGTGCAGCAGACGGGCACGGTTGACCACACACCGGTCTATCCACGGGAAATCGCCAAACGGGCGCTGGAGCTATCAGCCACCGCCGTTATTCTCGTACACAATCACCCGTCCGGCGACCCGACACCTTCACGCGCAGACATCGACATGACCAAGACAATCATAAATGTGCTTTCACCCCTTGGCATTACAGTTCACGACCATATCATTATTGGTCGTGACGGGCATGCAAGCCTAAAAGGGCTGCAACTTATCTGAACCGGGAAACAGTCTTGGCAGGCATGAAGAAAAAGCGCGACCTGCCAACCAAGCTATGCCCGGTTTGCAAGCGGCCGTTTGCATGGCGAAAGAAATGGCTACGGGACTGGGAAAACGTTAAATACTGCTCCAAAGCCTGCGCCTCAGATCCGGGCCATCCCAGAACAAAAGGCCAGGAAAACATTCGGTAGGCCGGCTCCCGGGGATTAGTTCGTTTTGTCCAGCGCCTGAAACGCTTCCGGCGTATCAATATCGAGCGCCGCCGCTTCTCCCAGATCAACCTCGACCACGCGTTCCCTGTTTTCGCCGATCAGATGCCTTGCTCCGGTATCGCCCGAAATGGCGGTCAGCGCATCAAAATAGGCCCTCGGCCATATGACAGGATTGCCCCGCTTCCCGTTGCTTGTGGCGACAATAATTGAGCCTTCTGGAGACTCATTAAGCGCATGCGTCAATCTCCCCAACATTGCCGCATCGATCCGCGGCATGTCACCAAGCATCACCATCGCATGGGTGACGTCATCGCCCAGACTTTCAATACCGGATCTAAGGCTAGAGGAAAGCCCTTCGCGGTAATCGGAATTGTGAACAAATTCGATATCCAGACCATCAAGAGTTCCCATCACCGCCTCCGCCTCATGGCCGGTTACCACATGAAGCACCTCGACAGTTTCGAGCGCTGCTTCGGACATGCGACGGACCATTTCCTTGCCGTCGACTTTCAGCATCAACTTGTTCAGGGCCCCCATCCGCCGGGATTGACCGGCAGCCAGCAGAATTCCCGCCAGCCTGTTTCGCTGTTCGCCATGCGCGGCAACCTCTCTGGGCTGCGGCCGCGAGCCGATTTCCATAAGCAGCCCCCCAACGCCCATTGCAGAAAGATCGACACTGCTCACAGCTACCCCTGCAAGCAGCCGCTCGAGGACAAAATCCAGCCCGTTTCGAGCAGGTGAACGAGCGCAACCGGGAGCTCCGATAACCGGAATGCTGCCAATAGCCCCAAGCATCAAGAGGTTGCCGGGATCGACCGGCATTCCCACTCGCTCCACATGCCCGCCGGCCCGCCGCAGCGCCGTTGGAATCACATCATTTTCATCACAAATAGCTGACGCGCCGAACAACACAATGAGATCACAATCATCCCGCGCAGCCTCAATTGCAGCGGCAATTTCGCCGGACAAATGCGCAACCTTTTGATGCGATATGATCTGCGAGCCGCTGGGTAAAAGCCGCTTCTCCAATACTTTCAACGTTTTTTCGACAACACTTTCCTTCAATGCAGGCAGCATAGTAGAGATCACGCTGACCTTGTGAGCGTGATAGGTTTCGACCGAAAACACCCGGCCCGATCTGGCGATTTCCTCAACCTGCCTGAGCGTTTTTTCCGAGACCGCATAGGGAATAATCTTGACCGTAGCTACCATTCGTCCGGCAAGAACCGGCTCGTAATCTTCAAGCGTTGCAAGCGATATCCCAGGGTCGATCCTGTTGATTGCGTCGACCAGAGCAGGAGAAACCCGGAACACACCATTGACTTCAGCATGAAAATTGACGCGCCCCGTGCCCGCTGGTGACAGCTGGTAGCCGTGAAGACCAACAGCTTCTGCAAGGCGGCGGGCCGCGTCATCCTCTCCCACATCACCGTTTTCCAAAACGGCGACAATTAACTCGGCAATGCCGGCATCTTTTATCTGTTCGATATCACCGGCCGTCAGCAGATGGCCTTTCCTCAGGCGCAAACCATTGAGTTTGAGGGAATGCGCTAAAACCGCACCTTCACATTTCAGTACTGGCCGCGCGCTAAACTTCATGCCTCAGCCACGCCACTGCGTTTTCTGAACGCCGAGACGATCTCCGCCATGATCGCAACCGCAATTTCCTGCGGTGACGACGCGCCGATATCAAGACCGATTGGCGCATGTATCCGGTCAATCTGCTTTGGCCGGAACCCGTTTGCCACCATTCGTTCAACCCGTTTTGCATGGGTTTTGCGCGAACCAAGCGCGCCGACATAAAAGCACCCTGCTTCAAGGGCGGCCTGCAATGGCATGTCATCAATCTTGGGATCATGGGTGACGGCAATCAGCGCGCTGAAAGCATCAAGTGGCCTGTTTTTCAGGATTTCCTCTGGCCATTCTGCATAGAGTTTTACTCCCTCGAAACGCTCGGGCGTGGCAAAGGCCGTCCTTGGATCGATGATTTCCAAATCATATCCCGTAATTCCGGCAATTTGGGCGAGCGCCTGGGTGATGTGAACCGCACCGATGACAACTAGCCTTGGAGCAGGCACATGAACATTGATAAAAAACTCCTGGCCATCAATGGTGACCATGATTGACTTGCCGTTTTTGAAGGCTTTCCGGACAGCTTCACCCAACTCTCCTGAAACAGCGTCACCGTCATTGATAATCCGATCGCGCCCGGTTTCCATTTCGGTCAGCAAAATGGCAGCTCTGCGCTCTTTCACTGCACTGTTGAGTTTTTTCAGATTATTTGGATCCATCAGCCAACCCGCTCGACATAAACACGAATTTTTCCACCGCAAGACAATCCGACCTGCCATGCCGTTTCATCAGCAACACCAAACTCCAGCATTTTCGGTTCGCCCGACTGAAGCACATCCATGGCATCAGCGATGACAGCGCCTTCCACGCATCCGCCGGAAACAGACCCTTCAAAATTGCCGTCTTCATCAATCACCAGGTGCGAGCCAACCGGGCGCGGTGCCGATCCCCAGGTTTCAACAACGGTTGCAATTGCAACATCCTTGCCGGACTTCATCCAGGTTTCGGCAATCTCCAATTCTGTTCTTTTTTCCATTATTTCTTTCTCAGACATCTGCCGTTTTACGCATCCCGCAAGTCTATCCGTAAAGTGCGCCTTTTATGCTGGGTTTTCAAGAAATCGCGTCCAGCCAAACCCGCGGATCGTTTTCGCGCGTTGGCGGCTTTGAAAGCGCCAAGCATAGTTCTGCAAGCGCTTCCAGCGAATGGACAGCACGAAATTCATCAACATGCGGCAACATCTTACGAATACCCTTTGCCCGTGCCTGAAAGCCGTCAAACCTCAACAACGGATTGAGCCAGATGAGCCTGCGACAGGATCGGTGCAGTCGGTCGATTTCCTTTTCCAGAAAGTCATCGTGATCGCGCTCAAGCCCGTCGGTAATGAGGATGACAATCGCTCCCTGCCCCAATACCCGGCGTGACCATTTCTTGTTGAATTCATGCAGGGTCGTTCCGATACGCGTTCCACCGGACCAGTCCTCAACCGCTTCAGTGCAATCATCCAGTGCCTCATCGGGGTCCTTGTTGCGCAATTGCCGCGTCACATTGGTTAGCCGTGTGCCGAAAAGAAAAGTGTGCACCCTTTGGCGGCTCTCACTGAGCGCGTGAAGAAAATGAAGGAAGGTTCGTGAATAATTTGCCATCGAGCCGGAAATATCCGCCAGAACCACAATGGGTGGATGCACCTCTTTTTGCCTCCTGAACTTTGGCAGGATCAGGTCACCACCGGACCGAAGGGAAGATGACAGTGTTCGACGCGGATCCAGTCTGGCGATCCGGCTCACCCTTTCAAAACGCCTTGTCTTGACGGGCTTTACTGGCAGCACAAGCCGCGACATTGCCAACCGCGCTTCCAGAAGTTCCGCTGCGCTCATCTGGGCAAAATCCTTCTTGCGCAGAACCTCCTTGCCCGAAGCGGTCAGCATCGCGTCAATTTCGATATCCGGCTTCTCAACTTCCTTTTTGCTCTGCTGCCCTGAGAAGAGGGATTCGGACACCCTGGACTGCCCAGCCTTTTTTTCGGGCTCCGTATCGCGGCCCGCCGCCATCGGCGAAAACATCTGAAGCATTTTTTCAACAAGATCACGCGAACGCCAAAAAAGCCTGAATGCCTGATCAAAAACCGGATGATCCTCTTTTCTGTTGACAAAAACCGAATGCAGCACCCAGTAAAAGTCGTCCCGCTCGGTTATGCCGGCTGTTTGAACAGCCCGGATCGCATCTACCGTGGCCGACGGCCCGACACGCATTCCGGCACCGCGCAGGGTCCGCGCAAAATACAAGATATTGTCAGGCATTTTGCCCTCGGCGCTGGCAGCGCCATATTGCGGGGCTTTGCTGGGTTCGACCGGCAAGTCCGCTACTCCGCCGCGCGAAGGTCTGCCTTGACTTCGTCCAGCACCTGCTTGCCCTCGCTCGACTGTATTCGTGCGATATCATCCTGATATTTGAGCAGAACCCCGATCGTGTCGGAAATGGTTTGCGGGTCAAGTGCCAGCTTGTCGAGCTCGATAAGGGCGGTTGCCCAATCGAGTGTCTCTGCAACACCGGGATTCTTGAAAAGATCGATTTCACGCAGCTTTTGCACATAGGCAACGATTTCACGGGACAAGGCCTCTCCGGCATCAGGTACTTTCTTGTGAATAATTGCCAACTCCCTTTCACTGTCGGGATAATCCACCCAGTGATAGAGGCAGCGCCGCTTGAGGGCATCATGAATTTCGCGAGTCCGGTTCGTGGTGATAATAACGATCGGCGGCTCCTCGGCCCGAATGGTGCCAAGTTCGGGAATTGTTATCTGGAAATCCGAAAGAATCTCCAGCAGGAAGGCCTCGAATGCTTCATCCGTGCGGTCCAACTCGTCGATCAGCAGGATCGGGGCCTGTCCCTTCATACCTTCCAGAGCCTTCAACAAGGGGCGCTTGATCAGGAACCGTTCTGCAAAAACACCCTGCTCCATGCCCTCTTTTGCAGTATCTCCGCTGGCTTCGCGCATTCTGATCTCAATCATTTGCGCGGCATAATTCCACTCGTAAACTGCAGAAGAAATATCAAGCCCCTCATAGCATTGCAGCCGGATCAGGGGCCTTCCCAATTGTTCGGCCAGAACTTTGGCGATTTCGGTCTTGCCGACCCCAGCCTCACCTTCGAGAAACAGCGGCCGTTTCATGGTAAGCGACAGATAAAGTACCGTTGCGAGCGCGCGGTCAGCGACATATCCGCCTGCCGCCAGCATATCTTCAGTGGAATCAATTGAAGTTGGAAGGTTCATGAAACAGGTTTCCGAAATTGCTCGTTACAGACTTCCCAAGATTTAACTTACCCGGCCCGATAGGCAAGTCCCGAAGGGTGGTGAACAGCTTCTCAAACCGCAAAAAATCGTGAAACCACGCCGGTATTGGATATTCCGGCCGTCTTGTGGCCGGTTTTTGATGAAAGCCTTTTGCCAAATGGCGCTATTGCCTTGCACAGCGACGCTTGGCGGAATACCAATCATTCAACCCGGCTCCGGCCTGTCAGGCTTTCCAAAACGGAATACCAACGTGCTACTTCGCAGTCTCAGAGTTTTATCACCGGTCATCCTGCTGCTAGCCGGCACGCCCAGCGGCACTCGGGCGCAAGAAACGGGCAGTGAAATTGTGATAGGCATGTCCCTGCCCCTGAGCGGACCAACCGAGAAACTTGCGCGGCAGTACGAGTTCGGCGCGAGGCTGGCATTGGAGATGCACAACGCCGGCATTGAAAATCCCGCCGACAGGGTTGCTCTTTTTGTCAGCGATGATGGTTGCGATGAAAAAATTGCTGCGCTTGCAGCCGATGAATTAAAGGCTAGGCAGCCCGATATCGTCACAGGGCTCTTGTGCAATTCGGTCGCCTATCATTTTGCAAATGCCTTTAGCGACACCGCTATTCCTGTTCTTGTCGCCGGTGCACAATCCGAACGCCTGACAAAGGACCGTGAAAAGGCCGGCTGGAACCTGTTTCGCCTCTCCCCTGGAGACAATGAGGCTGCACTGACGGCAGTCGATTATTTCTCCCAGGCCTGGGCGGACCGGCCCTACGCCATTGTGGATGACGGCACGGTATATGGTCGCAATCTGGCTGATGCCTTTCGCGCCGGGATGGAGGAAAAAAACCGCCCACCGCAATTTCAGGACAATTTCAGACCGACCCAATCAACACAGGCAAGGCTGGTGCGGAGGTTGCGCCGCGCCGGAACAACACATGTCTTCATCGGAGCGTCTGCTGAAGATGTTGCAATGATTGCCCAAAATGCAGAAGAATTGGAAATACCGCTAGAGATCGGCAGCGGCGAGGCACTTTCAGTTTTCCCTTACCTTGAAGCAGAAACGCTCCCGCAGGGATCGGTTACGGCAATCCTCAAAGTGGCAGAGGTTTCACCGGAATTGCCTCCGCTCCTGCTGGTAAGATTGAGCGAGGAAGGTGTTGAGCCAGAACCCTATGTACTGATGGGCTATCAGGCGATGCAGGTCGCTATCGAGGCGGCAAGCGCCCAGGCGGCGGATACTACCACCGCGCTACAGACTTCCACCTTCAAAACCATTCTGGGTGCTGTGCGTTTTGACGAAAACAGCGACAACTCGGTTCCCCAATACAGGCCCTACCGCTGGATCAACAAGGCTTTCAAAAGCCTGCAGGACAGGGAGGCAAGTCAGTGAGTTTTTCACCGGGCAAGCGAAATCTGATCACGGATGTCCAAGGCATACGCGTTGGAAACGCACATGATGAAGCCTTCAAGACAGGCACGACCGCCCTGATATGCGAAAAGCCTTCAATTGCATCCTGCCACGTAATGGGCGGAGCGCCTGGCACCCGTGATACAGACCTGCTTGCCCCCGAAAACACCGTTGCTGAAATCGATGCGCTTTTCCTTTCAGGCGGATCGGCATTCGGAATTGATGCTGGAACGGGCATACAGGCCGAATTACGAAAACAGGGACGCGGCTTTGATGTTGCCGGCCAGAAGATACCGATTGTTCCCGGTGCCATACTCTTCGACATGATCAATGGCGGCAACAAGGACTGGGGAGAATACCCGCCCTACCGGGAACTTGGAAACCTCGCCGCGCGGAACGCCTCCAACTCTTTTTCCCTCGGCAGTGAAGGCGCGGGTCACGGTGCTCTGGTGGCGCAAATCAAGGGGGGGCTGGGATCAGCCTCCACGGTCCTTGCTAATGGCATCACGATTGGCGCTCTCGTTGCGGTCAATGCCCTCGGTAGCCCGCTGATAGGCAATCAGGGGCACTTTAGGGCCGCAGCCTTTGAACGCGATGACGAATTCGGCGGCCTTGGTATTCCTGACAGATTGCCACAAGATGCAGATCATCTGAACATCAAGTTTCGGGAAACGCTTCAGCCTGCAACCAACACAACCATTGCCATTATCGCAACAGATGCCAGCCTGACCAAATCAGAGGCCAAGCGCCTTGCGGTGGCCGCCCATGACGGATTTGCCAGAGCCTTGTGGCCCGCCCACACGCCACTTGACGGTGATTTGATCTTCTCGGTTGCAACCGGTACAAATTCGAAGCCGGCTGGAATGAACGATTGGATTGATCTTTGCGCCCTCGCCTCATCAACCATGAGCCGTGCGATTGCCCGCGGGATTTATGAGGCAAGGCCAATCGAAAATGACATTTTCCCTTGTTGGAAAGAACTCTACGCCAAGTAAAAGGCGGCCTGAAACAGTGACCGAAAGGATCTGACAGATGCAAAACCGACTGACTCTGATCTTGAATATCGTGATATCAGCGGTTCTGACATGCCTGTTTGCAGGCATTGCATCAGCCGGAGATTTTGCTGAAAGGGAAATCATAGGCTTTTCTCGCGATGGCGCGGTTTTCGCGTTCGAGGAATATGGCATCCAGGACGGTTCAGGCTTTCCTTATTCCAATATCTACATTGTCGACACCGCCAATGATCGCTGGATCAGCGGCTCCCCTTTCAGGGTCCGCATCGATAATGAAACAGCAGGGATTGAAGATGCGCGAAGACAGGCCAGGCAACAGGTGGGTAATGCGCTGAACGGCATCATCCATCAGGGCCTGCTGGCAGCCTCAAATCCCCATACAGAAGTTTCTCCCGATCCCTATCGCATCGTTGCCAGGCCGCGCTCTTACATCCCGTCCGGCCTTCCCAATTTGGAATTGAAACTGGATGTATACGAGGTTCAGGGGGAGGATTATTGCAGTCTGGGTGGCGCGGTGAAGGCCTTCAGGCTAATGCTGATTTCCCAGACTCCGGGAACCGCCACAAGGCTGATCCACGATGATGGTAACTCTGTTCCCAAAAGCCGGAACTGTCCCCTCGACTATCAGTTTGCCGACATAATCACCTATCACCCCGACACCAGCGGCATGATCGCCATCGCGCTGATCCGTGTTTGGAGCCTCGGATTTGAAGGACCCGATGGGCGCTATATCGCGGTTCCTTTCACAAGCCCCTAGCCCCCAAGGCAATAGAACCGTTATCAGCTCAGGCACGTGCCCGACTATCACTGCAAGTCGTACCTTGCCAAATACTCTGGGGGTAAAACACAAGTATCAGGTGCCGGTTGTTGAACCCTGCCCGACTAACTGATAGCCAAGCCTCACACTCCTCCCGACTGCCGCACCAAGGAAACTTCTATGATCCCGCGCTATTCCAGACCTGAAATGGTGGATATCTGGTCCCCGCAAACCAAGTTTCGCATCTGGTTCGAGATTGAGGCCCATGCCTGTGATGCACAGGCCGACCTTGGCGTGATCCCCCGTGAGAACGCCGAAGCGGTATGGAAGGCGAAGGATGTCGAGTTCGACGTTGACCGGATTGATGAGATCGAGGCAGTTACCAAGCATGATGTGATCGCTTTCCTGACCCATCTTGCCGAACATGTGGGATCAGACGAAGCCCGGTTCGTGCATCAGGGAATGACCTCTTCCGACGTGCTGGATACAACGTTCAACGTCCAACTGGTTCGGGCAGCCGATATTCTGCTGGCCGATATGGACAAACTGCTCGGGGCCCTCAAAAAGCGCGCTTACGAGCACAAGGATACAGTACGTGTTGGCCGCTCCCACGGCATTCATGCCGAGCCGACAACCATGGGCCTGACATTCGCCCGTTTCTACGCCGAGATGGACCGCAACAGGACCCGACTTGAAATGGCGCGGGAGGAAGTCGCCACAGGTGCCATCTCCGGCGCGGTAGGCACATTTGCCAATATTGACCCGCAGGTCGAGGAGCATGTCTGCGAGAAGATGGGTCTGAAGCCCGAGCCGATCTCGACACAGGTGATCCCGCGCGACCGGCACGCCATGTTCTTCGCAACGCTTGGTGTGATCGCCTCCTCGATCGAGAATGTCGCCATCGAAATACGCCACATGCAGCGCACCGAAGTGCTGGAAGGGGCTGAGTTCTTCTCCATGGGCCAAAAAGGCTCGTCCGCAATGCCGCACAAGAAAAACCCGGTTCTGACCGAAAACCTGACCGGGCTGGCACGCCTGGTTCGTATGTCCGTCATTCCGGCCATGGAAAACGTGGCCCTTTGGCATGAACGCGATATCTCACATTCCTCAGTCGAGCGCATGATCGGCCCTGACGCAACCGTAACTCTGGATTTTGCCCTAAATCGTCTAGCCGGTGTCGTCGAAAAAATGTTGATTTTCCCGGAAAACATGCTTGAGAACATGAACAAGTTTCCCGGTCTCGTCATGTCACAACGGGTCCTGCTGGCACTTACCCAGGCCGGAGTAAGCCGCGAGGATGCTTATTCAATGGTGCAGCGCAATGCACTAAAGGTCTGGGAAGAACGCCTCGACTTTGAGGAGCTTCTGCTGGCGGACCCTGAAGTCGTCGCCGCGCTAGGTGAAGATGGTATCCGCTCGAAATTCGATATGGAGTATCACACCAAACACGTCGACACGATTTTCAGGCGGGTATTCGGGTAGACTTTTCCTGTCACTCTCAACACCTTACATCCGATATCATATGTGACTTTGCCGCCGGACTTTCGCCGTGCTTGTGATCCATCCTTGCCTTCCGTATCGAGGGCTTTGAAGGAGATGGAAAATGGCTCAATACGAAGACTATCAAGGCACGCGAGATAACCGGATCAACTATTCGGATCTGGAAAATTCGCGTGTCGGCTCAAAGGCGATACTGGCCGTACTAGGCCTGATTGCAATGGCGATCATCGCAATGTTCGTTTTCGGCAACATCCAAACGAACACAGCGCCTGTAAGCGCCCTTGAGCAGGCGCCGGCAACAGCACCGCTTGCACCTGCTGAATAAGACAGCGGAACAACCGGCTACACTGGCAGCACGTTGCCAGCGGCGGATGGCCCTCCCTCCACGAACCGTGGATGCCATCCGTCCGGCAATTTTTTTGGAAGCCTGCCAACCGCTGAACAAGTACTGATATTGCGATTAAAGTCTTGCCTGCCGGTGTCTCATGGTTGACATAAAGCGCGCAAACTCCCATTTGCCACCCATGAAAACAAAAGACGCTGATATCCTGATCGTGCCCGGTTACAAGGGCGCACCTGAAGACCACTGGCAAACCCGCTGGGAGAACAAGCTCTCTGCGGCAAGCCGCGTTGCAATGGGAGACTGGCAAAAGCCGGTTTTTGAAGACTGGAAAGCCAACCTGATCGAGGCCGTTGCTAAAACAAGCAAGCCGGTTGTTCTGGTCGGTCATTCCATCGGCAGTCAGGTCATAGTCCAGGCGGCACGCGAGTTTACCAAACCGGTTGCAGGTGCCTTTCTGGTCGCTCCGCCGGATGTGGCAAATCCGTCAATCCGACCGCGGCATTTGCTGACCTTCGGCCCCACGCCTACCGACCCACTGCCCTTTCCATCGGTTACAATCGCCAGCCGCAATGATCCTTTCTGCGCCTATGATGTAGCAGAGGAAATGGCCGCTGACTGGGGTTCGCTTTTCATGGATGCTGGAGAATCCGGCCATATCAATGGCGAATCAGGCCACGGTCCCTGGCCGGAAGGGCTGATGGTTTTCTCAAAATTCATGAACCATCTAAGAGCGCCGGCCTGATCGAATTATTCTCCAGCCCACAAAAGTTCCAGACGTAGCCCACCCGGCTCAGCAAACATCATATGCTTGCGCGGTCCTTCGCCCATCAACTCAGGCATGAATTCAATGACAACACCGGGATAAGCGGACAGGACCGATGCCAATTTACTCAGGGTTGCCTCGGTTTCAACCTCCAGCGCCAGATGGTGCAATCCGATATTGGCTCGGCGATCAAATGCAACCGTCTCGGCTTCGCTGCCCACCTGCCAAAGGGTGAAGCGGACTTTTCCGTCGCTGACAGTAGTTCTTGGGTAGGTTTCGTCCCTCGCCAATTCTTTCCAGCCCATCGCGTTGACGAAAAAATCAGTTGTTACATCAAGGTCGCGAACTGTAAGTCCAAGATGATTCATTCCAATCGTGGCAGGCATTGTCGTCCCCAAACAAAAAAGGCTCCTGATTCTTAAATCAGAAGCCTTCCAAATCAAACAAGTGCCGTATAATCAGGCTTCGTTTTTAATCTGATCGATCGCTTTCGCCATCAATTCACTCATTGTGCGGCGAATCTGGTGTTCTGACTGCTCGACTCCGGCAGCAGCAAAGTCACCTGAAACCTTGCGGAAAACATCCTCATCACCGGCTTCCTCAAAATCCGAGCGGATAACTTCCTTGGCATATTCCTGGGCTTCATCGCCTGATTTGCCAAGCAATTCCGCAGCCCAAAGGCCCAACAGTTTGTTGCGCCTGGCTTCAGCCTTGAACTGCAAAGCCTCGTCATGGGCAAATTTCTTCTCAAATGCGTCCCCGCGATCGTCCAAACCACTCATGGAGGCCTCCTGTGAATCTCCGGTCAAAATTGTTGAACGGGATATAATGCGCTTTGCCCCGCTTTTGAAGTGCCTGAACAAGAATTAGCCGCAAAATGAGACTTTTTATTAGTGGACCATGCTGCTGGGTGATTGTGCTGGCCATCTGAAACGACTAAACAGCAACCAAGCCCTTTACCGAGGATTCTGCGCTGCCTGAATGCGCCCGATGCGCTTTTGGCACGTTCAACCCCTTTCCGCAGAAACTGCGGACCTGCCGGATACAAGAACCATGTCCAAACGTCGCCGTATATACGAAGGTAAAGCAAAAATACTCTATGAAGGACCCGAGCCGGGAACCCTGATCCAGTTCTTCAAGGACGATGCAACCGCGTTCAACAAGAAGAAACACGAGATAATGGATGGCAAGGGAGTGTTGAACAACCGCATTTCCGAGCACATTTTCACCCAACTGGCAAAAATCGGGATTCCCACCCATTTCATCAAACGGGTGAACATGCGCGAGCAGTTGATCAAGGAAGTCGAGATCATCCCGCTGGAAGTCGTGGTCCGCAATGTCGCCGCCGGCTCGCTCTCACAACGCCTTGGCGTTCCAGAGGGCGAGGTTTTGCCCCGGTCAATCATTGAATTCTACTACAAGAAGGACGAACTGAACGATCCGATTGTCTCCGAAGAGCACATCACGGCCTTTGGCTGGGCTTCCCCGCCGGAAATCGATGACATGATGTCCCTTGCCGTTCGCATCAATGATTTCCTCTGCGGCCTGTTCCTGGGCATCGGCATCCAGTTGGTGGATTTCAAGATCGAATTCGGGCGGCTTTTCGAAGGTGACATGATGCGCATCATTCTGGCCGACGAAATCTCGCCTGATTCATGCCGTTTGTGGGACATGAAAACAAAAGAGAAAATGGACAAGGATCGCTTCCGTCAGGATCTTGGCGGGATGATCGAGGCCTATCGCGAGGTCGCAAATCGCCTCGGCATCATGAACATCAGCGAACCCCAACGCGGCAAGGGCCCGGTTCTTGTATCGGACAATGACAAGAAGAAGTGATTCACTTTCAAAAATTTAGCGCCGCTATCTAAATCAGTTTATCAATAGAAACGAACCAATGATCAAAGCACGTATTACCGTCACCCTTAAAAACGGCGTTCTGGACCCCCAGGGCAAGGCAATCGAAAACGGCCTTGGCTCCCTTGGCTTCAAAGGCGTTGGCTCTGTTCGTCAGGGCAAGGTTTTCGATGTCGAACTCCACACGAAGGACAAGAAACAGGCGGAAGTCGACCTTAATGCCATGTGCGAAAAGCTGCTGGCCAATACCGTTATCGAGGATTACTCCGTGGAGCTTGTCTGATGACCTCAGCCATCATCCTATTTCCCGGTTCCAACCGCGACCGCGACATGATCGCTGCATTGACGAAAATCGGTGGCAAGGCCCCTCACCTCGTCTGGCACACGGAAACGGAATTGCCGGACGCTGACCTCTACGTCATTCCCGGCGGCTTTTCCTACGGCGATTATCTGCGCTCCGGCGCAATCGCCGCCCGCTCTCCGGTCATGGACGCCTTGCGCGCACAGGCAGCCGCCGGACACCGCGTTCTTGGTGTCTGCAACGGCTTTCAGACCCTGACCGAGGCCGGGCTACTGCCGGGCGCGCTGATGCGCAATGCCGGGCTCCGCTTTGTCAGCAAGGAAGTCCTGCTGAAAGTTGAAAATGCAGACACGGTGTTCACTAGCGGTTACACAAAGGGCCAGATCCTGCGTTGCCCGGTTGCTCATCACGACGGCAATTATTTTGCAGACGAGAAAACCCTTAAATCCATAGAGGACAACGGCCAGGTCACCTTCCGTTATGCGAACGGCACAAACCCGAACGGCTCCCTCAACGACATTGCCGGCATCACCAATGAAGCCGGAAACGTGCTCGGTATGATGCCCCACCCTGAAAACCTGATCGAGCCTGCCCATGGCGGCCTTGACGGTCGACCGCTGTTTGAAGCCGCCCTGGGCGTACTTGAAAAGACGGCTGCATGATGTTTGACGCTGGCGGCATAGCGGGCCTGAAAGGGTTCATCAGAGTGTCTGCCCTTTGCAGCATCGGCCTCTTCCTCACTGCTTGCCAGACCGAAAAGGCGGAAGCTCCTGCTCCGCGCGACAACTCCGCGGCGATTGCCCTTCTGCAAAAGGTGAACAAGGGCGCGCAGACCTGCTGGATGAAGTCCAAGGACAAGGATTTCCGCCAATACAAGGTTATCCCCGAACTCGACACACGCCACGGCAAACCGCGTATTCTCATCGTCAGCGCCAAGGCGACACAGGGCCTGCCGCAAATGGTAATCGAGGCCGATGGAACACCAGCGCAGCTTTCAACCTACGGCCCGCTGGCTTCTGATCCAATCGCTGCCCGCATCACTCAAGACGTATCAAGATGGCGCACGGGAAGTGTCGCCTGTTCCGCCTGATAAGAACACCACCAGCGCCAAGAGCGAAAAAGACAATGACCATTCAGAATTCAATCCCCATTACCGATGAACTGATCGAGGCCCATGGGCTGAAACCAGATGAATACCAGCGCATTCTCGACCTGATCGGTCGCGAGCCGAGCTTTACCGAACTCGGCATCTTTTCAGCCATGTGGAATGAGCACTGTTCCTACAAATCGTCAAAGAAGTGGCTGAAGACCCTGCCGACAACAGGACCGCAGGTCATTCAGGGGCCGGGCGAAAACGCAGGTGTTGTCGATATCGGCGATGGCGATTGCGTGGTTTTCAAGATGGAAAGCCACAACCACCCTTCTTTCATTGAGCCTTATCAGGGCGCGGCAACCGGCGTTGGCGGAATTTTGCGCGATGTCTTCACCATGGGCGCACGCCCCATTGCGGCAATGAACGCGTTGCGCTTTGGTGATCCGGATCACCCCAAGACACGCCATCTGGTATCCGGGGTGGTCGCTGGCGTGGGCGGATATGGCAACTCTTTTGGCGTCCCGACTGTTGGCGGTGAGGTCAATTTTCATCCGCGCTACAACGGCAATATCCTTGTCAATGCCTTTGCAGCCGGGATCGCTAAAACCGATGCGATCTTCCTGTCAGAGGCCAAGGGAGTTGGCCTCCCGGTCGTTTATCTCGGCGCAAAAACCGGACGCGACGGTGTTGGCGGCGCTACCATGGCGTCCGCAGAATTTGATGACAGCATTGATGAAAAACGACCGACTGTTCAGGTTGGCGACCCGTTTACCGAAAAGTGCCTTCTGGAAGCCTGCCTTGAACTCATGGAAACCGGCGCAGTCATTGCCATTCAGGACATGGGCGCTGCCGGGCTAACCTGCTCTGCGGTTGAAATGGGCGCAAAAGGTGATCTGGGCGTTGAACTCGACCTCGACAAGGTACCCTGCCGTGAAGAACGCATGACCGCTTATGAAATGATGCTGTCTGAAAGCCAGGAGCGCATGCTCATGGTGCTTGAACCTTCAAAAGAGCAGGAAGCCGAAGCAATATTCGTCAAATGGGGTCTCGATTTTGCCATTGTCGGCAAGACAACCGATGATTTGCGTTTCCGCGTTCTCCATGAGGGCGATGAGGTTGCCAACCTTCCAATCAAGGAATTGGGGGATGAAGCGCCTGAATATGACCGTCCATGGATCGAGCCGGGCCGCCATTCCCCCTTGTCACCGGAAATGGTCGAGGCTCCCGAGGATTACAATGCGGCACTATTGACCATGCTTGGCTGCCCCGACCTTTGTTCGCGGCGATGGGTCTGGGAACAGTATGATACCTATATTCAGGGCAACTCGCTGCAACGCCCCGGCGGCGATGCCGGTGTTGTACGCGTGGAAAACTCCAACAAGGCCCTGGCATTCACTTCGGATGTCACCCCGCGCTACTGTGAGGCTGATCCCCGTGAAGGGGGCAAACAGGCAGTCGCCGAATGTTACCGTAATCTCACCGCCGTCGGTGCTGACCCCCTGGCAACCACCGACAATCTCAATTTCGGCAATCCGGAAAAACCGGAAATCATGGGACAACTGGTCTTTGCCATCAAAGGTATAGGCGAAGCTTGTGAAGCTCTCGGAATGCCGATCGTTTCTGGCAATGTGTCGCTTTACAATGAAACCCATGGTCAGGCGATACTGCCAACGCCTACCATCGGCGCTGTGGGCCTTCTTCCAGATCAGTCGAAAACCGCAACGATTGGCGGCGCGAATGACGGCGATACTGTTTTTCTGATCGGTACTGAAGCAGCCCACCTTGGCCAGTCCATCTACATGCGCGAATGCCTGGGTCGTGAGGAAGGCCCGCCACCAACGGTTGATCTTCTGATGGAAAAAACCCGGGGCGACTATGTAAGGGCGGCAATTCGTTCGGACTACCTCACAGCGTGCCACGACATTTCAGACGGAGGCCTTGCCATCGCACTTGCCGAAATGGCCATTGCCGCAGATCGGGGTTTTGTCATAAAACTGGAAAGTGCCGCGCCCCATGCTGCCCTTTTCGGTGAAGACCAGGCTCGCTATATTTGCACCGTAAGCGCGGAAAACGCTGCTTTGTTTGCCGCCAATGCGGAAGGTGCGGGTGTAACCTGCATTGAAATCGGTACCGTAACCGGCAATGAATTGAAAATCGGGGAAATCGTTTCCATATCCGTTTCCCAATTGCGCCAGACCCATGAATCATGGTTTCCTGAATATATGGAAGGCGGTGCCGCAGCCGCAGAAGCAGCCGAATAACGATGGCCGAATAACGAGGACTGACCCGATGCCGATGAACGCTTCAGATATTGAGAAGATGATCAAGCAAGCCATCCCTGATGCGAAGGTCAACATTCGTGACCTTGCCGGTGACGGTGACCATTATGCTGCAGAGGTGGTGTCGGAGAGCTTTCGCGGCAAAAGCCGTGTTCAACAGCACCAGATGGTCTATCAGGCGCTGCAGGGCAATATGGGCGGCGTGCTTCACGCGCTCGCGCTTCAGACCAGCGCCCCGGAGTAAGCCGGCGTGTCGGAAAAAAAGAAAACGGGCCTTGAGGATATTCCGAACATTATCTCGCGTCCGCTCTACAAGGACCGGTTCGTCTGGATTGGTATAGGCACGGCAATATTCTGGACATTGCTGCTTTACTGGCTGATTTTCTGAACAGATTAATACATCGTGCTTGATCTTACTGCTTTTTATAGGCGTGATTTCCAAGCATCGTTCTATTTTGATAGTTCATCGTTCCCCTGAAACCCGTAGGCGTTATGCTCCTCTTTGCTACCGTCACCTTGTAGCCATAAGCAGTGATGATAATATTGTTTGCATTGCTGGTCATGACTATCCGGCGCCAGGGCCTGAACTTGTTTTCGGCATAGGTTTTGCCACGCGCCGTTCCCCCGTTACCATTGATGCGGATCTGGAATTGTCCGCTGCTCATTTTCATATGGTATTCGCCATCAGATATCCGGTCAGCTGCCAAACTACTCGGCGTGACCATGAAACCTGCCATCAAAAAAGCGACCGCGGCAAAAGTAATTTTAGTTTTCATGGAAACGCCTCCTTCACTCAACCTCAGGTCTACACAAAGGATTCCGGTTTTCAAGACCGCGCTGCAATTGAAATTCCGCGCCAGTAGGACTATTTATATCGCTAATATCCTCTTGCAGTCACAAGGAATCAAATTATGAGCGGAATGAACGAATTCATTGATAGCGAAGTCAAAAACAATGATGTTGTGCTTTTCATGAAAGGCACTCCGGACTTCCCTCAATGCGGATTTTCCGGTCAGGTCGTACAGATCCTCAATTACCTCGGCCTTGAATACAAGGGCGTTAACGTACTGTCCGATGATGATCTTCGCCAAGGCATCAAGGAATATTCCAACTGGCCAACCGTTCCTCAGCTTTACATCAAGGGTGAATTTGTCGGCGGTTGCGATATCGTCCGCGAAATGTTCCAGCAGGGCGAATTGCAGACGCATCTGACTGAAAAAGGTGTACCCATGGCCGGCAAGGCAATGGCATAACATTTTTTCGCGAACCTGTTTAAAACCCTGTCCGGCGCGACGGGGTTTTTTGCTTTTGCATCAGGAATAATCGAATTCCTCCAAAAATACCCAATTAAGCCAAAAAATGCAGCCTAAACAGTATGACAACTGCCATATTTGGTGATTTGTAATGAGTGCCAAGCTGGGGTAAAAGGCTGGCTGTCAGTGGGGCAAAAACTGACTGATTTAATCCCACTTGGGAAACCAAAAGTGGATAAATGCGGTCAAACGGAAAACCGATTTGCGAAATAATCCGGACAATTTCAGCGGTTCCAACAAACGGTGCAAGCGTTCCCATAGTGGCGCTACGCCTGCTGCTGCGCTGCGTTTGACTGTATTGGCCTTATCGACAGTTCTGATGACCGCATGCGTAAGCGGCCCCGGCAGCTATTTCGAAGCCGTCGGTCGCGAAAAGCGCGAAATCCGGTCAGCACCGACAAATACCCAAGTTTCCGGGCTTTCTGTCGGCGTTGTTGAAAGCAACACGCTCGCCCCGGTGCAGGTGGACGATAACGCAGAGTCTGGATTTTCTCCGGGCCAGGCCACTCCAGGGACCCTTTCACCCGCAACAGATCAAACGCAAGCCGCCAGCGTGCCGGTTGACAACCCCACCCTGCCAAATGATGCTTCGGGCGAAAATAGAACGATGCAGATCATTGATCAACCGCTGCAATTAGGAATGATTGAAAATGAATCCGGAGAAATCCTGATCACGCCGACTCCGGTGTATTCCGGCTCGGGAACCACCAATCAAAACGGGTTGGCAATCGCAAACAGTCCAGCGGTCGCTGCCGTCAATTCTTCAACCGCCTATGCAGACCCGTCAGCCGGGCAAAACCTGCCTGGCGTCAGTGAGCAGCTTATGGCAAGTACCAATCCTGTAGCTCCACTTGGAGGAGCAGTTGATGAAAACGGTTTTGCAATCGGCACGGAAAGCGCCCCCCTGACCGACTCACTTGGTAACCCGTTAGGCCAACCGCAGATTGATCCTGAGGAATATGCTGCCGAACAACGAATTCCGATCCTGTTCAGTCAGATCGAGCATGGCCAGTGTTCAAAGGGATTTGGACCCAAACCAAAAAAAGTCAGCGCCACAAATATCAATCCCGGCGATCCCTATTATATTGAAATACGCATGCGAAAGACCCCTCTGCTGCCGGTTGGTCATACATATGTTGCCTATGGCAGGCTGGACCCGTACGGCGAAATTCTTGATGAAAAGCTGATCATGCTGGCACCAGTAGGCGGCTATGCCGGCGCTGCCCTTGCCTCTGGCATACCGATGCCCGGTGTCCTCACCCCGCATCGTGATGATTGCCGCATCCGGCCCGAGACCGCTTACAGGGTATCGCTCACCGCCCAGCGTTACGAAAAACTGCTGATTGAAGTACAAAAGGCAAAACAACAGAAACCGAGCTATCTGCTCTTTGCCAATAACTGCAATCACTTCATGACCCGCATCGCGCAAAGCGTGGGCCTGAAGCCACCAAAGAACATTTATGTCCCTGCTCTCGAATACATCTATGCGATGATAGAGAATAATGAAGGCCGCAAGATCTCGCGGCGCTGACCGTAAGGCGCACTGCGTCTCATGCGGGAATCAGGCGAACTGCCAGATATCTGAAACAAACATGCCATACTGCCTGGAGGTATGAAGCCTCTCTGCACGGGGGTTTTTTCCGCCTGCACCCATGGCGGTAAAAAGCGGGAAGAAATGTTCAGGCGTCGGGTGATTTTCGATCGCATAGGGTGCTGATTTCTGCCAGTCAAGCAACGCTTCCATTTCGCCCGATGTCAGTTTGTCTGCAATCCAGTCGGTAAATTCGTCTGTCTTGCGAGCCATTTCCTTATCCACAACACCACCTCGCATCGCGCCAAAAACGGCGCGCAGATTATGAGTGATATGGCCGGAGCCGACGAAAAGAATGTTTTTCTCGCGAAGTGAATTCAGCGCCATTCCGACTTTGAAGTGATGGGATGCATTGAGCTGAGGCTGGATGGAAAGCTGGACAACAGGAATATCAGCATCGGGAAACATCAGCTTAAGCGGCGTCCATGTGCCGTGATCATAGCCCCTTTTGTTGTTGCAAGTGTTGCTGATGCCCGCTTCGTTCAAGAGAGATGAAACCTCGCCGGCCAGGTCTGCATTTCCAGGTGCCGGATACTTCATCTCGTACAGTTCCGCTGAAAAACCTCCGAAATCGTAAATCATTTCCGGATTCGGATCACTAACCACTTGCGGTGAACCAGTCTCGAAATGCGCCGAACTGACCACGATAGCATCAGGCCTGCCATTGGCCAGCAGCGTCTTTCCCAGTTCAACAAGGCAGGAGCGCACTTCAGACGGAGCGATAACAATATCGGGCGAGCCGTGCGAAATGAAGAGTGATGGCTGTTTCATGATACTGGTCGCTTTCATATGCGTGCCGGTTTTCCTAGTATGGCGCACATATAACCTCATCCCTGCTTTGATAAGGCCGCATTCGGTTGACAGTGTGTCCAGCACGCGAAAGGCAATGGCTCAAAGGGTTTTCAGGAATGCCACCAATTGACTTTTTTCAGCGTCAGTCAACTCAATGTCGGGCACCTCGGTATGTTTGCCGTGTTCCGAAATAGTGCCGTCAAGTTCAGGCAGATCAAAAAACGGATCAGGCGCCGCCACATAATGATCGACCACAGCTTCCAGCGTCTTGATCTGGCCCGCATGCATAAAAGGTGGCCGCGCTGAGACTCCGCGCAGTCCCGGCGTCTTGAAGGCCCCTTCAAACACAGCCGGATCTTCAGACATAAAATTCAGTTCACGGCACTCTTCCGGTTTCGCATCGCTATAGTCCCCCAGACAACTGAAGATGTCCTTCTTGAGAAAAAGAACCGCCGGGGCGCGTCCATAGTCAGGCCTGTCGCTATTGGCAATCGGCACGCCTGTATTGTGAAAGAAATCATCCGTGAATAACGGTCCGCTGTGGCAGTTGTCGCAGCGCGCCTTGCCGGTGAAAAGCTTGAACCCCTCGATTTCATCCGCGCTCAGTTGATCAGAATCAGGAACTTCTCTTCCATTCATTCTGGCTTCGAAAAACCGGTCAAACCGGCTTTCGCGAGGAAGAAGCGTCCGTTGATAGGCTGCGAGTGCCTTGCCGATATTGCCAAAGACCGTGTTGATCTCGTGCCGGATATCTTCCGGCACCCCATACCAGTTTTCCATGGGTACGCCGGGAAGAAGCGGAGAAGCAAAAAACGGCCATCCATTCATGGTCGGAGCATCGCCAAACAAGGCTTCGTATTCGCCGGAATATTTCACCAGCACCTTTCGCGCGACCATGTCACGCGTCAGGCCGTGTTCGGCTGGAGTTTCAAAGGGTTCCAGCGCCTGGCTCCACTGGCTGTCCTTGCGTCCGTCCCAGAAAAACCAGGCGCCCCATTGCACACCTTCAAGCGGCATGGTGCGCCGCGGCGTGGTTCCAAGACCAACCCCAACGGGAAGCCCGTCCTGGAAATTCAGCTCCGGTTTATGGCAGCTTGCACAGGAAATTTCTTCATTCGCACTTAATGAAGTGTCGAAAAACAGCTGTTCACCGAAGCTGGCCGCCTGCGGGTTATCCCCGAAGGCATTGGAAGGGTCAGGGGGAAGCGCTGGCAGGCTTGAAAGGACAAACTCTTTCGCCCGCTTCATGTCGTAGGGTGTCAGGTCCGGTTGATTACATCCTGTCACAAGCAAACCCGCTGCAAGCAGAAATGCCGTTCGCCGGGCCCATGCCCGAACCGGAGTCCGGATTGCCCCCAAGGGGTGGTTCTGCATCTCCGGGCCTGGGCGCTTGCTCATTCAAGTACCGTGTTGAACGTCACGGTGTCGTCACCATCACTGCCCTTGATATCGAGCTTGAATTCCCACCAACCGCGCATTGAGAATTTCATGCCGTCAATTTCGTATACGCCGGGTGAAACCTCGCCCTGGCTCGCCGGTGACGTTGGCAGGCCATGACCATGTTGCGGCATCCCGCCATCAACCAGCACTTCAGCGCCGCTCACCGGAACTCCGTCCCTGTTCTTTACCTCAACATGCCAGACGGCGATCGGGCCAACGGCCGGTTCACCCTCACGCGGAATGAAGCTAACGGTGTAAATGCCCTTGTCAGTAGGCTTGCTTGAGCGCAGATCAAGATCATCCGGCGGAGGCTGCAGCATCATCCAGGCGAACCAGCCAACCACAGCCAGCAGTACGAGCCCCGCCCCAATCAGAATTTTCTTCATATGTCGTTCCTCAAGAACAAAATTACGGATTATTCTTCATGCGCTTTTATGCACAAAAAGGCGATGGCTCAACCGGTTAACCCTGACGGTTTTTCCGTCGGCCTTCAAGGGCCGCGACAACGCCCCGCAGGGTCTGGATTTCCTGATCCTTGAGCTTCATGTGGACAAATATGTTCCGCACGGTTTGTGCCATCCGCTCGCGCCGCTCGACAGGGAAGAAATACCCTGCTTCATCCAGGGCATTTTCAAGATGATCCATCAGCCCCACAAGATGTTTGCGATCAGCCACCGGACGCTCATCCTCGGGGAAAGCCTCGCGCGAATAGTCCTTGTCGGCTGTCTTCATCCACTCGTAACTCATCAACAGGACTGCCTGGGCAATATTGAGCGAAGCCAGGGCTGGATTGACCGGAAAGGTCACAATCTCGTCGGATAAAATGATTTCGTCATTGTTGAGGCCCCATCGCTCACGCCCGAACAGAATGCCCGTCTTTTCGCCCGATACGTAGCGGCGGCGCAGGTCCTGCGCAGCCTCGACCGGCCCCCTGACCGTCTTGATCATGTCGCGGGGCCTGGCCGTTGTAGCCAACACAAAGGTAAGATCACCAACAGCTTCTTCAATCGTATTGTAAACCTTGGCAGCCTTGACCACATGTATGGCCCCGGCGGCGGCCTTGTCGGCATATTCACTTGGCCAGCCATCGCGCGGATTGACAAGCCGCAGTTCCGCAAGGCCGAAATTCGCCATGGCACGCGCAACCATTCCGATATTCTGCCCGAGTTGTGGCTCACACAGGATGATGGCAGGGCCCTCGGTGATCAGCATTTTGTTCTTTAGATCGGTTCCCGACATTAACAGCCCGCGATTTGGCTGGCTCACAATTGCCAGCGTGCACAGTTTCAGCTGGCGCGTGTTTAGACTGTCCTCCGGTCAAACGTCAATAAAAGTCGCCAACCCGACTGATCCGAAAATGCCTCAGATAATGGCAAAGCCTTATCCAGCGGATAAACCTCTCCACAAACACAACGAAAGATCAACGCTCCAGCCCTTTGCAGTCGGGCAACTCTTTGCTAAGACCTGCACAAACATTCACTGCTTCAAATTCAGAAGCCCCTCCTATTCGTATTCCTCGGGGAAAGAGCTCAAATGGCTAAAATCAAGGTCAAAAATCCGGTCGTCGAACTTGATGGCGACGAAATGACTCGCATTATCTGGCAGTTTATCAAGGACAAGCTTATCCATCCGTATCTTGATATCGACCTTGAATATTATGATCTGGGAATTGAAGCCCGCGACGCGACCAATGACCAGATTACCATTGATTCCGCCAACGCGATCGCCAAGCACGGTGTCGGCGTAAAATGCGCAACTATTACACCCGATGAAGCACGGGTTGAGGAATTCGGCCTCAAGAAAATGTGGCGTTCGCCAAACGGGACCATCCGCAACATTCTGGGCGGAGTTATATTCCGCGAACCGATCATCATACGCAACGTTCCTCGCCTGGTTCCAGGCTGGACGAAACCGATCATTGTTGGGCGTCACGCCTTTGGTGACCAGTACAAGGCAACCGATTTCCTGTTCCCCGGCAAGGGCAAGCTGTCCATCAAGTTCACCGGTGAAGACGGCACGGTCATCGAGCACGAAGTCTACGACGCTCCCTCATCCGGCGTCGCCATGGCCATGTATAACCGCGATGATTCGATCCGCGATTTTGCCCGTGCGTCCATGAATTACGCACTTAACCGCAAGGTTCCCTGCTACCTTTCCACCAAGAACACCATCCTGAAAGCCTATGACGGCCGCTTCAAGGATCTGTTTCAGGAAGTCTATGAGGCAGAATTCGAGGACCAGTTCAAGGAAGCCGGCATCTGGTATGAGCACCGCCTGATCGATGACATGGTCGCATCGGCCCTTAAATGGTCCGGAGGATATGTCTGGGCCTGTAAGAACTATGACGGAGATGTCCAGTCTGATACCGTGGCACAGGGCTTTGGTTCACTGGGCCTGATGACATCCGTACTCATGTCGCCTGACGGCAGAACTGTGGAAGCCGAGGCGGCGCACGGTACCGTGACCCGCCATTATCGTCAGCATCAAAAAGGCGAGGCAACCTCAACCAATTCCATCGCCTCCATATTTGCCTGGACCAGAGGCCTCGCCCATCGCGCAAAGCTGGATGACAATGAGGAACTGGCGAAATTTTCCCAGACACTCGAAGATGTCTGCATCAAGAGTGTGGAAGACGGATACATGACAAAGGATCTGGCGCTGTTGATCGGCCCGGATCAGCCTTGGCTGTCAACCATCGGTTTCCTCGATAAAATCGATGAAAATCTACAGAAAGCAATGGCGTAACGCTGTTTTATAAACCACTAGTTTAAAAGCTGGGCAATGGCCCGGCTTTTCTTTTGGGAAGGCGGCTGCTGGAATGGCAGTCGTGAAACCCTGTCTGTCCGCCAAAGGAGCAAAGCCCTAACAGGCGATTGGCAGGGTAGGCTCATCTGCCGACAAGGCGATTTCAGGCGTTCTCAATTTCTGCGGCCTGTCAGGATCTGTTTCCGGATCATCAATATCCGGCGGCGTGTTGCGCTCAAGCCAGTCAGTCATACAGGCGGACAGATCGATACCTGCCTCCTTCAGCCCGGCATTTCCGAACCGCACATTGGCCTCTATCAGATACCAGTGACCGCTGACCTCAGCCAGATCAAAACCGGCATGATCTATCTGCAGCGCTTTGGCCACCCGCGAAACAAACTCCAGGGCCGCTGGCGGAATATCTGTAAAACTTGCTTGAGCGCCTTTCGCGATATTGTGATGAAAGCCGTCACCACCAATACGCCAATAGGCCGCCACAACCCTGTCTCCGATCCAGACCACTCTGAGATCACGTTCAATTTCCAGGTATTCCTGCGCATACAGAACATCCAGATTTGGCAGCATTTCCATCAGTTCACGCCGGTTTTCAATCTTGAAGACACCCTGCCCCATGGAGGAACGCGGATGCTTGAGAACCAGCGGAAATCCCAGGCGATCAGCGGCATCCAAAGCGGCTTCCGCTTCGGCCCTGGCAATAATCGTTTCAGGAACATGTGCAGGAAAAAGCGCCTGGGCAACCCTTGTGAACTGAACCTTGTCCTGACCGTATCTATAGCTTTGAACACTCGGAAACACACGGCAGCGTAGGGCATCAACCAACACACCCAATTGCCACTCCTCGGGGAAAAGCACCCAGTCCGACTCCTGCAACAAAGACGCATGGCGCAGCATTTCGCCCGGCTTTATGCCACGGACGTTATCCATTCCAAGAGTTCTGTATATGTCAAAACTGACGAGTTTGAGTTTTCCGCGCAAGACACGACCATGAAAGGGCGGCGCACCGCCAATGCCGAACCTCACCGAATGCGTTTATACACGATGCGGAAGGTGCGCTGCTTTACAGCGGAACAAAATTCGCGTCAATCGCTATTGTGGTCGATTGCCTGACTGCTAGTTTCAGGCTGAAACGAAAGGATAAAGCATGGCAACCGGTATTCGCCACCGCCTATCGGCATCTTGGAAGAAACACCCGGTCATAATGGCCGCCTTCCTGCTTATGTCTGTGCTTACCCTGGCTCTGATCCTGCGCCTTGTTGTCAGTATTGCCTACTGGTCGACCCATAGAAATCTACCGGTTGAGGGATGGATGCCGCTTGGATATGTAAGCCGTTCGCACGATGTTCCCGTTGAACAGTTACGCAGGATTGCGGATCTGCCGTCTGATGTACGAGACCGGCGTACAATCAGTGAAATAGCAAGATCGCAAGGCAAGACAACTCCCGAATTTGTCATCCGAATTGAGGAAGGCATTGCCGGACTCAAGACTGGAAAACCGTCAAGAGATAACCGGTGACAGACTTGGCCAGCATCCTTTTTGAACATGGTCAGACGCTGGTATTCCTGGTGCCGCTGCTAAGCTGCCTCGCACTTCCGGTACCCGCATCCGCGATCTTCATGCTTGCAGGCACGCTCGCTGCCGAAGGCGATATGGATTTGCAGTCCGTGTGGATCGCCGGGTTTGCGGGAGCTGTCATCGGGGATCAGATCGGATTTTGGGGATCGCGGTATTTTTCCGCACGCTTCCGCCTCCTTTCCCAAAAGAACAGGGCAATACATCTTGGCCTTGAGCGGGCAGCCGAGTTCACAAAAAAACACGGTGGAATGGGCGTATTCCTATCCCGGTGGCTGGCAAGTCCGCTCGGCCCCTATATCAACTTCACCAGTGGCCTGACACGTTATAACTGGTCAAGATTTCTGTTTTGGGGAGCATTGGGCGAAGCCATTTGGGTTTCCCTGTATATCGGCATCGGATACGCGTTTTCCGCCCAGGCTCAAGCGATCGCAGACATGGTAGGCAATGTGATCTGGCTCTTAATCGCTGCAGGCATAACCGTGCTTCTCGGACGAAAACTCTTTTCCCGCTCATGAGAGTTAAAGCCAACCATATCCCGGTCAAACCGATGGTGCGTCGCCGCAAAACGAATTTGAGACCTGAACGGGAGATCAGTTTTGACGAGCCAGGAGCTTGCGCAACCTGCCTATCAACTCCCGCCGCTTTGAATGATCCGGCTCATTTTCAAGCCTGTTTGTCAGATCAACGATCAGTGCGGCATAGTCATTGTACCAGTCCGAAAGCAATTCATCCGGCTCAATACGGTTTGTGACCTTGCCCTTGGAAACGGCCCTGCCCTTGGAAGGCCTTTGACCATCTCTGCCCTTGCTCGCTGGAGTTCCGGCCACCAGTTCAAAACTCTCGTCAAATTTCGGCAAATGTATCCGGCTTTTCGCAAATCCTTTGCCGGCTAGCAGGTTTCGCAATTCCTTGCGCGCCTCATCATCCCCGTGATTGAGGAAAACACCGCCTGCCACCGGTTGGCGTTCGACCAGCCAATCAATCAGTTCACTCTGATCGGCATGCGCCGAATAATTGCCAAGTTTGCGTATGGCAGCCCTGACCTTGAATTCCTTGCCGTGAATACGGACGTCGCTCGCACCATTGGAAATGATATTGCCCAAAGTGCCCGGTGCCTGGTAGCCAACAAAAAGAATCGTGTTCTTCCTGCCCCAGATATTGTTCTTCAAATGATGCTGGATACGCCCTGCATCTGCCATGCCGCTGGCGGAAATGATAATCGCCCCGGATTTGATGCGGTTGATTGCCTTGCTCTCTTCAACGGACTCGACCAGATGAAACTTCGGGTTCCGAAAAAGCTTTTCCTCATCAATCTCAATGTCATCCAGCGTGTTGGCATATTTGATGAAAACACGGGTGACTTTGGTTGCGAGCGGCGAATTGAGAAAAACGGTGCAGTTAGGCAATTCATGATTGGCAAGCAGCCAACCAATGTCATGCAGCAGTTCCTGGCTTCGCTCGACAGCAAAACTCGGAATGACGATATTCCCGCCGCGCTCAAGCCCCGCTTTCAATTCATCGCGGATATGTCCCCGCCTCGTCGCAAGCGTGTAGTCATCGCGCTCCCGGTCACCATAGGTGGATTCGCAGATGATGTAGTCAAACCCGGTTCCCCCGCCCGGCTCCTTGTGAAACACCTTTTCATCCGGACCAAGATCACCGGAAAACAGCAGCCGCATTGTATTGCCCGTTTCTTCGTCCGCATAGTTGATTTCAATCGATGCCGAACCAAGAATATGACCGGCGTTTTGAAAACGCGCACTGATGCCGCTGACCGGTTCCAACCAACTGCCAAGACGGACCGGCTTTAGCAATTTCAACGTGGCCTTTGCGTCTGCTTCCTCATAGATAGGCTCTATCTGCTCCTGTCCGCGGCGTTGCCTGCGGCGGTTTTGCCGCTCGGCATTGCCCATCTGGATTTTCGCAGAATCCAGCAGCATGAATTCAAGCAGATCAGCCGTCGCCTCTGTGCAGTAGATCGGACCGACAAACCCGTGCTTGACGAGTTTGGGCAACAGGCCCGAATGGTCGATATGCGCATGTGTAAGGAGCAGAAATTCTGCCGAGGCCGGGTCAAAGGGAAACGGCTGGTCATTGAGCGCGCGGACCGTCTTGTTCCCCTGAAACATGCCACAATCGACAAGAAAGCGATGCCCCGCCGCTTCAACCATGGAACATGAACCGGTTACCGTTCCCGCGGCACCGTAAAATGACAATTGGCTCATGCCGAGATCCTCTTGCGTCTGAATCTGTTTTTCAGACAGTAGAAAGGTGACCGTCAGCTTGCAAGGCCATGTTTGATGGCTGCTTCTATCGCATCCAGCGCTTCACCTGCCTTTGAGCCCTCCGGCCCTCCGGCCTGGGCCATATCCGGTCGCCCGCCGCCACCCTTCCCGCCCACAGCTTGCGACCCGGCGCGAACCAGATCAACCGCACTGTAACGCGATGAAAGATCATCCGTGACACCAACGACAACAGCCGCCTTGCCGTCCTCCGACAAGCTGATCATAGCAACAACGCCCGAACCAATAGCAGCCTTGGCTTCATCCACCATCCCCTTGAGGTCCTTGGCCGGAATCCCTTCCATGATCTGCCCCTGAAACGAAACATCCCCGATTTTCGTCACGGATGCAGCTTCTCCGGAACCGCCGCCACCCAGCGCAAGTTTCTTTCTTGCTTCCGAAAGTTCCCGTTCAAGCCGCTTGCGTTCGTCAACTAGGCTTTGTACGCGGGCAACCGTATCCTGCGGCGGCACCTTCAGAACATCTGCAATATCACGAACCCGGTGTTCCTGCTCTTCGAGATAGTCGAGAGCGTCCTTGCCGGTCAGCGCTTCGATACGGCGAACACCGGAAGCAACAGCGCTTTCGCCAAGCAGTTTGATCAGGCCGATTTCACCGGTGTTGGCAACATGTGTGCCGCCGCACAATTCAAGGGAATAGGTCTTGCCGGCCTTGTCGCCGCGCAGGGCCTTGCCCATGGAGACAACACGCACTTCATCGCCGTATTTCTCGCCGAACAACGCCATGGCACCGGCTTCAATGGCGTCATCCACAGCCATCAGCCGGGTGGTCACAGGAGATGACTGGCGAACGATCTCGTTGGCGATATCCTCGACCACAGCGAGATCCTTTTCAGGAATCGGCTTTTGATGCGAAAAGTCGAAGCGCAGACGGTTCGGCGCAACCAGTGACCCCTTCTGTGCCACATGTTCACCAAGTACATTCCTCAACGCTTCATGCACCAGGTGGGTTGCAGAGTGATGGCGGCGCAAACCGGACCTGCCGGCGTGATCAACTTCCATCTCAAGGGCCATACCAACAGCGATTTCACCTTCAGCAATCTTGCCGATGTGAACGAACAGTCCCTCGCCGCGCTTTTTCGTGTCGGTAACTTCAAGACGTCCGCCCTCAAAACGGATTTCACCGCGATCACCTTGCTGGCCGCCCGACTCCCCGTAAAAAGGTGTCTGGTTGACGATCAATGAGACCTCTTCGCCCTTCCCGGCTTTCGCAACTTCCTTGCCATCTGCAACAATGGCGAGCGTAACTGCTTCTGCGGTTTCAGTGTCATAGCCAAGAAACTCGGTGGCGCCGTGCTTTTCGCGCAATTCGAACCAGATACGGTCATCGGCAGCTTCCCCCGAACCGGCCCATGAAGCCCTCGCCTCGGCCTTCTGGCGTTCCATGGCAACATTGAAGCTGTCGGTATCCACATCAATGCCGCGTCGGCGAAGCGCATCCTGCGTCAAATCGAGCGGGAAACCATAGGTGTCATACAGTTTGAAGGCAGTCTCGCCATCCAGACTATCGCCCTCGCCCAGATCGGAACTGGCATCACCCAACAGAGACAGCCCGCGTTCCAGCGTTTTGCGGAACCGGGTTTCTTCCAACTCAAGCGTCTCGGTAATCAGCGCCTGTGCGCGCTGCAACTCGGGATACGCCCCGCCCATTTCACTGACGAGCGTAGGTACCAACTTGTAGATCAGCGGCTCCTTTGCCCCCAGCAGGCTGCCATGACGCATGGCTCGCCGCATGATCCGGCGCAGCACATATCCGCGGCCTTCATTGGACGGCAACACGCCATCGGCAATCAGGAAAGAGGACGCCCGCAAATGGTCCGCAATCACCCGGTGGCTCGGAATAAAATCCCCTTCGGCCTTTACGCCGGTTGCTTCTTCGCTGGCGGAAATCAGCGCCTTGAACAGATCAATATCATAATTGTCATGCACGCCCTGGAGCACCGCCGCAATTCGCTCCAGTCCCATGCCGGTATCAATGGACGGCTTAGGCAGGCTGATGCGTTCCTCAGGCGTGACCTGTTCGAACTGCATGAAAACGAGGTTCCAGATCTCGATAAACCGATCGCCATCCTCCTCGGGACTTCCAGGAGGGCCGCCCCAAATGTGGTCCCCATGGTCATAAAATATTTCGGAACAAGGACCGCAAGGGCCGGTATCCCCCATCGCCCAGAAATTGTCATGAGTTGGGATACGAATTATACGATCCTCGGAAAGTCCCGCTATCTTTTTCCACAGATCGAAAGCCTCATCATCAGTATGATAAACGGTAACAAGAAGCTTTTCCTTGTTGAGGCCCACCTCCTTCGTCAACAGTTCCCAAGCATAGCTGATCGCCTCTTCCTTGAAGTAATCGCCAAAGGAAAAATTGCCAAGCATTTCGAAAAAGGTGTGATGACGCGCGGTAAAACCGACATTGTCGAGGTCGTTATGCTTGCCTCCGGCCCGAACGCACTTTTGCGAGGTGGCGGCACGCGAATAATCGCGCTTTTCAAGACCTGTAAAAACATTCTTGAATTGAACCATGCCAGCATTGGTAAACATAAGCGTCGGATCGTTTCGCGGGACAAGCGGACTGGAATCGACCACTTCATGTCCGTTGTGGCCAAAATAATCCAGAAAGTTCTTACGTATCTCGTTAACGCCAAGCATCTCTTGTCTCATTTCCTTTCAGGGCATCGAGGCCCGCGACCATTGCGCCGCCCCTTGCTAAGACTCTGCCGCTGAAACCGCAATCCGCACCAGCCTTCCTGCAGGGGATTGCAAGGTGGAACCGGCAATTTTCAGTGCCAAATTTCATGGTTCTTGTCCAAAACTGGACCAGCCGGACTTCAAACAGGCAGAAAAACTCGCGCTCTTGTAACCGAGCAGAAATGGGGTGTCTACAGGTGGATTTCCACTGGTGAATTTCTTCCAATGTGACTGCCTCCACGGTTTCCCCGGCTTTCGCGACAATGGCATCACCAAAAGCGTATTTCGCAGGAAACTCCCAGGAAAAAATCAATGGCCAAGAGAAAGGCGAATGTATCGAGCGCAAACAAAAAGGCCTGCCCGATACACTATCAGGCAGACCTTTCAGAATTTCAAAACCTTCAATACGCCTGAGCGAGCCTGAACTGGCTCACGCGACCCAAGTCTCAGCCCTCTGCCGCCTCGTCAAATGAACCATCATCATTTGGCGGCGTGCCATCGGCGTCCTTTTCGGCTTCGCCTTCCAGAAGGGTACCTGCAATCAGACCCGCATTCTGGCGCAGTGCCAGTTCGATTTCCTCGGCAACCGCCGGGTTATCCTTGAGGAACTGCTTGGCATTCTCACGCCCCTGCCCCAGACGCTCGGAATTATAGGAGAACCAGGAGCCGGACTTCTCGACAATTCCGGCCTTGACGCCCAGGTCAACCAGTTCGCCAGTCTTGGAAACACCCTCGCCATACATGATGTCGAATTCAACCTGCTTGAAAGGCGGAGCCAGCTTGTTCTTGACGACCTTGATGCGGGTCTGGTTACCCACCACCTCATCGCGGTCCTTGACGGCACCAATACGGCGGATATCGAGGCGCACGGAGGCATAGAATTTAAGCGCATTGCCGCCAGTCGTCGTTTCGGGAGAGCCGAACATCACACCGATCTTCATGCGGATCTGGTTGATGAAGATCACCATCGTGTTGGAACGCGAAATGGAAGCGGTCAGCTTGCGCAGCGCCTGGCTCATCAGCCGTGCCTGCAGGCCGGGCAGCTGTCGCCCATCTCGCCCTCAATCTCGGCGCGCGGCGTCAGCGCGGCAACCGAATCGATCACCAGCACATCGACAGCGCCGGAACGCACCAGCGTATCGGCAATTTCCAGCGCCTGCTCACCCGTATCAGGCTGCGAAATCAGCAATTCCTCGAGATTGACACCCAGCTTGCGGGCATAAACCGGATCAAGCGCATGCTCGGCATCGACAAAGGCGCAAATACCGCCCTTTTTCTGCGCCTCGGCAATCGTGTGCAGCGTCATCGTGGTCTTGCCGGAGGATTCAGGTCCGTAAATCTCGATCACCCGCCCCTTGGGCAGACCGCCAATGCCAAGAGCAATATCAAGCCCGAGACAGCCGGTCGAAATCGTTTCGATCTCGACAACCTGCTCATTCTTGCCGAGCTTCATGATGGAGCCCTTGCCGAAGGCTCGTTCGATCTGGCTCAGTGCGGCATCCAGTGCCTTGCCTTTGTCCACGCCATTTTCCTCTACCAAGACGAAGTGAATTTTGTGCCATTGGGTTACCATCCTTCCAAAGTGCCGCCTACCCCTCAAAACAAGTGTCCCCGATATTAGGACCACCCCCAAAGGGCAAATTCATGTGTTTCTCTCGATCCGCCGCCCAGGCCACCGAATCCGCTCCAAAACCGGATTGCGAATCCTTAAAAAGCCCACATCGACTGAACATGCGATAATGTACGCTTTTTGTTCTCATTATGTCAAGTGGAATAAATTATTGAAATAATTGAAATATTCAGATATGTTCCACGAATGTTCCGCGCGAGTAATGCTGATTGATCAACATCTAAATGTGGCCGACATTCGTCTTTGGTAGTTTTTACGACTTCGGAAAATCGTTTGATTTTGCTAAGCCCTATTTCCTTGTATCTACGTCAGTGTCAGGGGGTGCCCGCTTATTCTACTTTCCAACCTGCTTCCGCATATTTCAAAGCTTCCTTGCCGAAATAGGCATCGTCCCTCCTTGTCAGGCTGCGCTTAATACGACGAAACAATGTGTCTACACATTCGATTATTCAATTGTTTGGGCATGCTATTTCCTGCAATCACCTAATTTGAATGATCCGCCGCTTTCATTCGCGCTTGCCTGCCATCGATGTCAACTTCGCGGAGGGCATCCGCCTAACTGCACAAGAGGCAAAAACCAGCAGATGTGAATTACATTTTATCATGACCTGAACGAAAGAAATAAGAACGATCGCGTAAGACTGGAAAACGTCAATTGTTAGTGAGTTGTCGTTAATTTAAGGCGATAAGGACCGCGGGTTGTATGCGCTCATCATGTGACGCGAGGATGATTTCTGTGAATTGTACTATCCAAACACGAACCCGGTTTTTGAAATATATGGCCACGCGTCAGAGGATTATGAGATGCCACTCGATGAATTCATTGAAGCGGTTCATAAAGCCAGGCAAAAGCTGCTTGAACGGGTGATATATTACTGATCATTTGAAAACTGGTCACAATGCCTGTCACTCGCCCCATCGTCGCTACAACCCTCTCCAATTCATGAATTTCACCCTTCAATTGCTGCGGGGTTTAGCAATACTTACCAGAACACTTGCGGAACACTTAAAGAACATGCTATGAATAAAGCGTATGAATTGCTGGCCGACGCGCCAGCGGTCGCAAACGAATCTGGAGAATGCCATGCTGACCCGCAAACAACACGAATTGCTGCTGCTTATCCATGAGCGTTTGCAAGCCGAGGGTGTTCCGCCTTCTTTCGAGGAAATGAAGGAGGCGCTGGCGCTCAAGTCGAAATCCGGCATCCACCGCCTGATAACGGCGCTGGAGGAGCGCGGCTTTATCCGCCGCCTGCCCAACCGCGCCCGCGCGCTGGAAGTCATCAAGCTGCCGGACGGGTTTGAAGATGCCGGTCCTGGCGTCCGTCAGGCAACGCCCTCTGCGAATCCTGCCAGGGGCATGGGTGGCGGCGGCTTTATGCCGAGTGTTATTAAAGGCGGCGCGGATGGTTCTTCGGAAACCGGCGGCAATGTTACGCGTTTTCCGGGCGCCGGTGCTCCGGCCCGTTCGGGCGGGCTTGCCGCGCGCTATGGCGGCGGGGCGGGTTCCCCTGCCTCCGGTAATGGCCAGGGCAGCAGCTCAACCAGGGGCGGCTTTTCCGAAAGCGGCGCTGCGGGCGGCTATGAAGTGCCCGTCATGGGGCGGATTGCGGCCGGTGTGCCGATTGCCGCCATTCAGGAGATCACCCATATGATCGCAATGCCGCCGGATATGATCGGCATGGGCAAGCATTATGCGCTGGAGGTTCAGGGCGACTTGATGATAGAGGCCGGCATTCTCGATGGTGACACGGTAATCATCAGGGAAACGAGTTCAGCCGAACTCGGCGATATTGTCGTGGCGTTGGTTGATGACGAGGAGGCAACCCTGAAGCGCTTCCGCCGCCAGGATGGCAAGATTGCCCTTGAAGCAGCCAATCCGGCCTATGAAACGCGAATTTTGACCGCCGACCGCGTCAAGGTTCAGGGCAAGCTGGCGGGGCTGGTCCGCAAGTACTGAACCCCGTGTTTTTATTTCTGCGGCTTATTCTTCTCGCAGCTTTTTGGGCTCCGGCATTCGTTGAAGCGAAAAGTACGGAATGTGCCTTTGCTCATTCTGTTTGGTTTGCTCCCGACTTGTTTCGCGGGGCTGATTTTGCCCTGCCCCGTTCACCGGTGAGTACGAGCGGGCCAACTATGTGAGAAACCTTCCTACGCCCTGGCAAACGCCAGAACATAGGCAATCGCAGCGGTCGCGACCGTGGTTGCCACAACCGGCAGAGGCACCCCCCAGACCAGAAGGTCCATATTGAAAAAGCCTGTGTATACGGCACAGATGATGGCTACTGCCAGAAACACGATCATTCGCATGGTGGATCATTCCCAAATCACCACCTTTCCCGTCTATTGACCGGATATATCAAATGCGCGATCAATTCGCATCAAATACGCAAGATTAACCTTACCGAGCATGGTTTCCTGAATTGGTAAATATTCTGGTCCAGCAAGATGAAAGCCAGAGGGGATAGCCCACCCGCCGTGCCAACCCTTTTGAAGAGGGCTTTCTGCTAATCAAGTTTAACGCCATCAGGCAGTAGCGTTTCAACAAAAAATGCTCCGGGCAATTAAAGCGGCAAAGCGGCAAAGCGGTAAAGCGGGCCGTCGGAGAGGATCATCGCGCCCTGCCCACATGAATTGCCAGAACACAAAACATCTAATCATGGCGACCCCGTTGAAGAAGCAATATTCAATCTGCGCGCGCCCACACACTACGTATCTGCATAAATATTAGGCAACCCGCCTGATTAATGAACATTCTTGCGCTTCAACATGCACTAATTGGGTGCTATCCCGATTACCGCCACCAAAAAATCTGCGGAAATAAAAATCAAACAACCTGCCATTAGATCTCCCCCGGCAGCGGAAAAAACAACAGGACATTGGCGTCGGCTCGCAATACTCGCTCTCCCAGCAACCTCACCCTTTTTCAGTCAAATTTCTCCAGATGGACTGTTTTCCACACCAATATTATTAAAAAATGAGGCTGCTTGCAGACGAAATCCGGCGATTTTCGCCATTTTTCGCCAAAATTCGGAATTTTCCTGCACAAGACAGTGCCTCTGTAACGTCTCGTAAAAAACCATGCCGGAGCATGCTTGCCTACCCGAAAACGCCGGTGTGAAAATACACTCGGTTTTACATCGAGGCATTTGACGAAATCAGAATTCCAACCGGAAAAATTGCTCATATCCCCTCGCCACGGGTCTTGTTCGGCAAAGTTTTCATTCAAATCCGAAAACTGGCACAAATCATGCTTAACAAACGTTGAAATTCACCCGACGGGTGAAATCCGGGTTCGGAACGCTTCTTCAGGCGAAAACACTTGTGTTTTGCGCTGAAAGAAATGTTTCGCACCACAACCGCCAAAAGCAGCTTTCTGGGCCGCCAAGGCAAATCGGAGCGCGGCAAGTCAAATGCCGTCTTCCGAAACTTTGTTCGACACCAAAATGCTCGACAGGGAGTACAGTTGACATGAAAAAAATCGAGGCGATCATCAAGCCTTTCAAACTTGATGAAGTTAAAGAGGCGCTGCAGGAGGCCGGACTGCAGGGTATCACGGTAACCGAAGCCAAGGGCTTTGGCCGCCAGAAAGGCCACACGGAGTTGTACCGCGGCGCTGAATATGTCGTGGACTTCCTTCCAAAGGTGAAAATTGAGGTTGTTGTTGCTGACCAAAGCGTGGATGCTGCCGTAGAAGCCATCCGCAACGCCGCCCAGACCGGACGGATTGGGGATGGCAAGATATTTGTCTCATCAATCGAACAGGTCATCCGCATCCGAACCGGGGAAACCGGCGAAGACGCAGTCTGATTTTTTCACAAGCCAGGTTTCGGTTGAACGCCGAAAACGAAATTCGCATACCAATCACCCAATAACTGAAAAGCTAGCATAACCAAGAGGGTATCATGACCACAGCTGCTGATATTATCAAACGCATCAAGGAAGAAGACATCAAGTTTCTGGATGTCCGCTTCACTGATCCTAAAGGCAAAATGCAACACGTCACCATGGATGTGGGTGTTGTTGACGAAGACATGTTTGCCGACGGCATCATGTTCGATGGTTCATCCATCGCCGGATGGAAAGCCATCAACGAGTTCGACATGACCTTGATGCCCGACCTCGACACAGTCCATGTTGATCCGTTCTTCGCCCAGTCAACCCTCGCCATTTTCTGCGATGTTCTGGACCCGATCTCCGGTGAACCTTATGGCCGCGACCCGCGCGGAACAGCCAAGAAGGCAGAAGCATACCTCAAGGCTTCCGGCATTGGCGACACGATCTTCGTTGGACCTGAAGCCGAATTCTTCGTTTTTGACGATGTCCGCTTCTCTGCCGACCCATATAATACCGGATTCCAGCTGGATTGCTCAGAACTTCCATCCAACATGAACACCGAGTATGAAGGCGGCAATATGGGCCACCGTCCTCGCACCAAAGGCGGCTACTTCCCAGTACCACCAGTGGATTCCGGCCAGGATTATCGCGGCGAAATGCTCTCAGTCCTCACGGAAATGGGCGTCAAGGTGGAAAAACACCACCACGAGGTGGCTGCTGCCCAACACGAACTCGGCATCATGTTCGACTCGATGACCCGCAACGCCGACAAGATGCAGATCTATAAATACGCTGTGCATCAAGTTGCTCACGCCTACGGCAAAACGGCAACTTTCATGCCAAAGCCTGTCTATGGCGACAACGGAACAGGCATGCATGTTCACATGTCCATCTGGAATGATGGCAAGCCTACCTTTGCGGGTAATGAATACGCCGGTCTTTCCGAGTCGTGCCTGTATTACATCGGCGGCATCATCAAGCATGCCAAGGCGATCAACGCCTTCACCAACCCATCGACCAACTCCTACAAGCGTCTGGTTCCCGGTTATGAGGCTCCTGTTCTGCTAGCCTATTCCGCCCGCAACCGTTCGGCTTCCTGTCGCATTCCGTTCGGTTCTTCACCTAAGTCAAAACGCGTTGAGATCCGGTTCCCTGATCCGACCCAGAACCCGTATCTCGGATTCGCGGCCATGCTGATGGCCGGCCTTGACGGCATCAAGAACAAGATTCACCCTGGTTCAGCAATGGACAAGGATCTTTATGACCTGCCGCCAAAAGAACTGAAGAAAATCCCGACCGTTTGCGGTTCACTGCGCGAAGCTCTCGACAGCCTTGCCAAGGACCACAAATTCCTTCTCGAAGGTGGCGTGTTCGAAAAAGACCAGATCGATGCGTATATCGAGCTGAAAATGGAAGAAGTGGAGCGTTACGAAATGACTCCGCACCCTGTCGAATTCGACATGTACTATTCCGTCTGACCGACTGAATACGGAACGAACAGAAGGCCCGGCATCAACCGGGCCTTTTTCGTTTCTGTGTAACAAATTGTGCCAATCAGCTCTGTCGTTCTTTAATAGGAATACGTCTTTCCTGTTGTGATTGCATGATCAAGGCTCCATTCAGGCCAGCCGCCCGCGCCCCCGCGCGCCCGGATTTCAGCCAACTGAATTTTGGCCGCTTCAAGATCGCCGCTGGCGACAAATGCCTGCCCCATGTAGGAGCGAGCCAGAAGGTTGTTGGCATCAAGCACCAAGGCCCGCCTGTAATACTTCATACCGACATCCACCCTGCCCGCTTTTCGGTGATTGAAACCGTAATAGGTCAGGACACGGCTGGCATTCTGGTCTTGCATCGCAGAAAGCACATGGAGCGAATCTTCATTCTTTCCCACATAGGCAAGTTCGCGAACGGCCTCATAGAGCTCATCCTGGGTAAGCGAACTTTGCTGCGGCGGAACACATTTCTTTTTCTTCTTGTCCCAAACCTTGCCGTTTGTGCATTGGGTACTGGTTTGCGTTTGATTTGGCGGACTGTCATTGCCCCCTGCAGCATTTGCGGACAAGGGCACAACAATCAATAAAGTTGACAACATTAGGCGCATTTCCTGTCTCCTTCCAGGTTTTGGCCGATTGCCTTGCGCCGGGGGACTGCAAGGAACATGACCTCTTGTGACGAATACCAAACCAAGACGTAGGGCCACTTATACTGCCTTCAATGCTTCCGGCAGCACCTTCGCAAGGAGGTCAAGATCCTCGGATCGCCCAACGCCAATACGAATGCAGCGATTGCCCGGGGCGGCAAACGGCATCCGCATGAAAACACCATGCGAATTGATTTCGTCCAGCACCGCCCTGGCGAAGCTCTGGTCACGGCCCAGATCCACACTTACAAAATTGGTCATGGACGCAATGGGTTTAAGACCATTGTCAGTCGCGATCGTGTAAATGCGTTCCCGGCCAGCTGCCGTCCAAAGGCGAACCTGTTCCAGCCAGTCCTGATCCTCCAACGCGGCAAGCGCGCCGATCTGCCCCACCCGGTTTATGCCATACTGGTTTCGAACCTTGTTCATAGCGGCAACGATTTCCTCATGGGCCAACACATAGCCTATGCGAGCGCCCGCAAGCCCGTAGGCTTTCGAAAAGGTTCTGAAACGAATAGCCTGCGGGTTGGAGACATCGATTGGCGGCAAGCTGCCGTCTGGGGCAAATTCCCCGTAAGCCTCATCAAGAAAAAGCGCCGTATCGCCCGGCAATTCAGCAATCAGCCTTTCAACATCCCCTCTCCCCCAAAAGGTTCCCATCGGATTATCGGGATTGGTGAAATACAAAATTGCGGCATTGCGTTTGCGTGCCTCGGCCAACAGACCATCAATGCTTTCATGATCGTCCACATAGGGAACCCTGACGACCTCGCCACCTAGGTTGTTGATATGCAGCGCAAAGGTCGGATAGGCTCCGTCAGGCATAATGGCTTCAATGCCCGGCTCAACCACCAGCCGCGCGCCAACTCCGAGCAGTCCGTCAATCCCTTCGCCGATGACGATATTATTGGCAGAAACGCCATGATGAGCTGCTAGGGCTTGGCGCAGGTCATGATTTTCCGGGTCGGAATATTTCCAGTTTTCACCCGCCGCCCTCTGCATCGCCTGAATGGCTTTTGGCGAAGGACCAAAAACGCTTTCATTGGCGCCAATTCTAGCCTGGTACGGTCTGCCGGACCGCCGTTCAAGTGTCTCTGGCCCGACAAAGGGAACGGTAACAGGCAAGGAACGGATCAAATCTGTGTATCGTATAGGCATATCATGTTCCTGATTGTTTCAGATTTTATGCGACAAGTGCTTGCAGATTGAAAGGGGCTCCGGCACCTTCCGTTCAACATGCCCCTTTTGGCCATCACCCCCGTAAACCCATTGAAAGACACACAACTTGAAACGTCTTTATGAAGAGCAAGCCTACCAGACCACTGTCGGCTCCTGGTGGGAGACGACAGCAAAACCTGATCTTTGGCCAAGACTGAAAAAGGATATCCGTGCTCATACCCTCATCATAGGCGGCGGATATACCGGCATGAACTGCGCTCTTGAACTCTCCCGAAAACAGGATCCTGCAGGAATTGTTATACTCGAAGCTCAACAGCCAGGATGGGGCGCATCGGGCCGCAATGGCGGCTTTTGCTGCATGGGCGGCAGCAAACTCTCGCTCAAGGGTCATCTGAAACGCTTTGGCGAAACCGAAACCCGCAAATATTTCAAGGCACAGCAGACATCTGTTGAATCAGTTCGTCAGCTCCTGACAGCCCATGACATTGATGCAGACATCCATTCCCGCGGCGAAACCCTGATGGCTCATCGTGCGGAACAGGTCGCCGAAATGCACAATGAACTGGAAGAGATGGAGCGCGACTTTGCGGTGCGGCCCGAACTTGTGGAGAAGAAACACCTGGCTGAAAACGGCATGAGCAGCCCCGAGTTTCACGCTGCCCTAACAACGCCTGTCGGGTTTGCGCTCAACCCGATGAAATATGTTGCCGGACTGGCGAGACTGGTAAAAAACAACGGTTTGGCCGCCTATGGCGAGACGCCAGCCCTCTCCGTCCGTGAAGCATCCGGTCATTGGCAGGTCAGCACGCCAAATGGCAACATTACTGCAGCAAATCTGATTATCGCTACCAATGGATATTCATCCGAGGATATTCCCGACTGGCTGGGCGGGCGGCTACTGCCCGCGCTCACCAACATTATTGTGACCCGACCGCTGAGTGCCGCCGAACTCCAGGACCAGGGCTGGACCAGCCATCAGATGTGTTACGACACACGCAACTCCCTCCATTACTTCCGGTTGATGCCGGCAACAAACAACGAGGAAGGCCCGCGAATGCTGTTCGGCATGCGGGCAGGAACACAGGCAACAACAGCATCCAATACAGCAATGCGCCAGCGTATCAGAGCTGATTTTGAAAGGATATTTCCTGCCTGGCGTGACGTTGAAACACCATTTTTCTGGTCAGGCCTTGTTTGTCTCACGCGGGACCTCCTGCCGTTCACCGGACCAATTCCGGAAATGAAAAACGCCTTCGCTTCCCTTGCCTATCATGGCAATGGCGTTGCCATGGGCAGCTATTGCGGCAGGCTGCTGGCACAGATTGTCGAGGGTGATACAGACATCAGCGACCTGCCGGCCGCCATGCGCCAGCCACCGCGCAGATTTCCCTTTGCCAGCCTGCGCCGGAATTACCTTTCAGCAGCCTACAAATGGTATGAGTGGAGAGACGGCTAACGCCTGACCCGGCTCAACGGCATCTGCCAAACGCCTTAAAAAGTCGGTAGCAGACTGCTATTGCGTGGCAGCAAGGTTTATTGAAAGATCAGTTCCGTTTCAAACCACCAATTATGACAGAGCACCATCATGCCAGCCATTGACCTGCCTTTTTCCAAAACCGAATACGACCGGCGCATTACACTCGTCCGCGCGGAAATGTCCAAACGCGGTATCGATCTCCTGTTCCTTGAAGACCCGGCAAACATGGCGTGGCTGACCGGTTATGACGGCTGGTCGTTTTATGTTCATCAGGGCGTCGTATTGACCCATGATCACGACCCCGTCTGGTGGGGCCGCTTCATGGATGGCCAAGGGGCAAAGCGGACCGTGTGGATGAGCGAGGATAACATCCGTCCCTATCCCGATGACTATGTGCAAAACACACAGATGCACCCCATGGAGCACCTAGCGCGACTGATAGCGGACATGGGCCATGAGCGCGGCAGCATCGGAGTGGAAATGGAGAATTACTATTTCTCCGCCAAGGCATGGGAAACACTGAAGGCAAGCCTGCCCAATGCAGCCTTCAAGGATGCCACCAGTCTTGTAAACTGGCAGCGGCTGATCAAGTCTGAAGAGGAACTGGTCTTTATCCGCCGAGCAGCAAAAATTTCCGAAAAAATGATCGACGGCGTCATGGAGCGCGTCGAACCGGGTATGAAAAAGAACGAACTGGTTGCCGAGATTTTCCGCGACCAAATTCTTGGCGCAGACGGACACTGGGGCGATTATGCCGCTATTGCCCCGCTTCTCCCATCTGGCGTTGATGCATCGGCAGCACACCTGACCTGGGATGGTCGCGAATTCAAGAAGGGCGAAGCCACATTCTTTGAATTATCCGGCTGCTATCGCCGGTATCACGCACCTTTCTGCAGGACCGTTTTCCTTGGCAAACCCTTCCAGGAAATCCTTGATGCCGAGAAAGTGGTTCAGAACGGGATCGCCGCCGGACTAGACGCGGCGCGGCCCGGCAATACGACCGGCGACATTGCCCGTGCCTTTTATGACGAACTGGACAAGGCAGGGATAAAGCGCGACGGCCGTGCGGGATATGCGATCGGTCTGGCCTACCCGCCAGACTGGGGCGAGCGGACCGCTTCCATTCGCAAACAGGACACGACGATCCTGGAGGAGAACATGGTATTCCACTTCATGCCTGCAATCTGGATGGAGGAATGGGGGCTGGAAATCACCGAACCCATGAGGATTTCAGCTTCCGGACCGGCTGAATGCCTGTGTGATCGCCCGAGAAAGCTCTATGTGAAGGATTAGGCATGGTGGATCGCGCAGCAGAACACCCGCGTCTTCACGATGCCATAGCCCTGCTTGACAGATTGATCGGTTTTCCAACCGTATCCGAAGACAGCAATTACAACATGATCGAATATTGTGCTGGAATTCTGGAAAGTTCCGGCGCTTCGGTTCGAAATCTGGAAAAACGGGACAGGCACCAAGGCAAATTGCCTTGCCACCATAGGCGGCGTATCAGACGATTTGCACGGTGGGATCGTGCTTTCCGGGCATAGTGATGTCGTGCCTGTATTGGGGCAGAATTGGTCATCCGACCCATTTGCCCTGACTGAAAAAGACGGCAGGCTCTATGGCCGGGGTACTTGCGACATGAAGGGCTTTCTGGCCTGCGCAATTGCCATGGCTTCGCAATACGCCAGCCTGCCACCATCGCGCCCCTTGCACATAGCCCTGACCTATGACGAGGAAACAGGCTGTCTCGGTGGGCAGCAATTGATGGCAGACCTCGCGGCAGAAAACATCAAACCCTCTGTTTGCATTATTGGTGAACCGACCTCCATGCAGGTAATCGAAGGCCACAAGGGTTGTTATGAATACACGACCCGCTTTAAGGGGCTTGCCACCCACGGATCGTTGACCCATCAGGGCGTCAATGCAGTCGAATACGCCGTACGCTATATTTCAAAACTGATGGAATTGCGCGAAGAACTGAAGAATTCATCTCCTGAAGGGGCAGCCTTCACGCCGCCCTACACAACGCTACAGATTGGCAAGATCGCCGGGGGGGTGTCACGCAACACGATTGCCGGGGATTGTGAAGTGGAATGGGAGATGCGCCCGGTCAAGACAACAGACGCGGATCACATCAAGAATTCGATTGCCGCTTATGTTGAAACCGAACTTCTGCCGGAAATGCGGGAACGCGCGCCCGACGCCGTGATCGAACTGGAAACGATCGCGGAAGTGGTCGGCCTGGCTCCCGCAAGCGAATCCGAGGCAAGGGAAATCTGCAAGGCGCTGACAGGCAATGACAAGACCAGCGTTGTTTCCTTTGGAACAGAGGCCGGACTCTTTCAACAACAGGGCGTCTCCACCGTCGTCTGCGGCCCGGGCTCCATTGAACAGGCCCACAAACCCGATGAATTCATCGAAATCTCGGAAATGAACCGCTGCCTGAACATGCTCGAAGGCCTAAAGACCAAATTGATCTAGTCCCGCAGATATTTATTCCTCCAGCATTTCCTTGACGGTTGTCGCCAGTTGCTTGAGGGAAAACGGTTTGGGCAGGAAGCCGAAGCGGCCATGTTCTTCTTCCGGAAGGTTCTTGGCGAACGCATCCTCCGCATAGCCGGAAACGAAGATGAACTTGAGGTCCGGATGGCTTTTTCGCACTTCGCGCAGCAGCGAGGGACCATCCATTTCGGGCATCACCACATCCGAAACGATCAGGTCAATCTCGTCTGCATAGTCCTCGAGAACCTCCATCGCCTCAACACCGCTGGCAGCCTCATGGACCGTATACCCGCGAGACTGAAGCGCCCGCGAACCGAAGGCACGAACAGCGTCCTCGTCCTCAACAAGCAGGATCGTTGCATTGCCCGTCAAATCCTTGGCATTTTCCTTTACCGCCTTTTCAGCTGGAGCAGCGTCATCATTGGCTGCCGGAATGTGCCGGGGCAGAAATACCCGGAATGTGGTCCCCTCGCCCAACTTTGTTTCAGGATAAATGAAGCCGCCTGTCTGTTTGACAATACCGTATACGGTCGAGAGCCCCAGCCCGGTGCCCTTGCCCACTTCCTTGGTCGAGAAAAACGGTTCGAAAATCTTTTCTACAGTCGCCTCATCCATGCCCGTGCCTTCATCGCGCACCTCCAGCATGACATAGTCGTCAGCAGGCATTTCACGATAGACATATTTTTCGCGCACTTCATCTGCGGAAACATTGGCAGTGCGCATTACAAGATCGCCGCCCTCCGGCATCGCATCACGGGCATTCACACACAGGTTGACCACGACCTGCTCTAGCTGCGAAATGTCGGCCTTGACCGGCCACAAATCACGTCCATGAACCACATTGAGATCAACCTTGTCTCCCATCAGTCGGTCAAGAAGCATGCGCAGATCAGAAAGCACCTCGCCAAATTGCAGCACCTGCGGGCGCAGGGTCTGTCGCCGTGAGAAGGCCAGTAGCTGGCGCACCAGACTGGCGGCACGGTTGGCGTTCTGTTTGATGTTCATGATATCCTGAAACGACGGGTCTGCAGGACGGTGATTGGCCAGAAGCAGATCGGAAAATCCGATTATCGCGGTTAGAACATTGTTGAAATCATGCGCGATGCCACCGGCCAGTTGGCCAACTGCCTGCATTTTCTGGCCCTGGGCAAACTGCTCTTCGAGCTTGCGTTGTTCGGTTGTTTCAAGCGCGTAGACCACCACCCTTTCATCGCTGTCATCGACTTCCGGGCCATCAACAACAGGGCTTAGAAACAGTCGCAAATAGCGGTCCGCATTGCCTGCCATTCCCGCGTCGACCATCTGGGTACTCGTACTGCCGTCCACCACCTTTGCGATTGCATCGGCAACCGCACCACGATCACCCTCCTGAACGAAACTGGCCAGATCAAGGCCTTCCGCATTGGAGGCGCCGCCGATACGCTCCTTGAACATCCGCATGAAGGTTGCGTTTGTGCGGATTGTCTTGCCCTTGGTGCTGGTGGCTGCAATCGCGATCGGGGTATTGTTGAAAAAACGGGTAAACCGTAATTCGGCATCCAGAAGCGCACTATCCGTTTCTTCCTTCGCAAGCCGGTTGATGACCAGTGTGCGGGCAGTTCCCGGCGCACCATCAGCCGTTGGAGCCACCTTGTGATAAAGGCGGACCGGCATTCGCGTACCGTCCTCGCGCGCAAAGTCTATGTCAATAACCGAAGTCACCGGTTGGCTGCCCTCCGGCTTAACGCCTTCTATCAGCGCAATCCCGTGTTCGGTCACAAAATCATCCAGCTTCAGGGAGCCAGGCTTGAACAATGCAAGGTCCACACCCAGCCAGTCAGCAAGGGTTGCGTTGAGATACACAATCTTGCCATCCGGCTCACTGGAGAAGAACCCTGCAGGTGCATGATCGAGATAATGGATCGCATGCTGTAATTCCTGAAAGGCGGATTCCTGGGCCAGACGGTCAGCTGTCACATCCGATAACTGCCAAACGGTCAGGCCTTCGGGGTACTCGCTGTGGGCCATGTTGCGTACCCGCAAGCGATACCAGCAGGCCCGGTCATGGCCGGGAAAAAGCCCGTATGGCATGCGAAATTCCTCAGACACCGTCTGCCCGCCCTTTGCCTGTTTGGCTAGTCGGTAGATAGTTTGGGCCGCTGCCGCATTCTTAGCAAAAACCGTTTCGATACTGGCAACATCAACCGCATCCCTGGCACCCGTAATGTCGCCATAAGCCCTGTTGGCATAGATGATCCGCGCTTCCTTGTCGGTAACAAGAACACCTGAATCCATGCCGTTTACCAGGCCCTTTGAAAACTCGTCCCCCCGCCGGTTGGCGCTGAGTTGAACAAAACCGATTGCAAGCAAAAACAGAAAGAAGACACCAATTCCGGCAAGCGCGCCGACAATGGCAAGCATGACCGTTTCGCTGATCTGGTCCTGCAACAGCCGCACCAGAATGGTTGCACCCAGAACCACCACCACGCCAAGAAGGAACAGGCCGGTCGCACTCTTCGGCTTGCCATACCGGTCAATGATCGGCTCAGCCGACTTCGGTGAATAGGCGCTGTCTTGAACGGCGGGCAGACTTGCCTTGTCCGCAGCACCTTCAAGTGCATCAGTTGCCGCCTGATCGTCTATTGATGAGCGATCTGCGCCTGTATCAGCCTTGCCGATCCTTGAAGATTTCACCTTGTCACTGGAGTTTTCTGCGTATTCTGACAGATCATTCATTCATTGTACCCGTCATGTTCTGTTGCGCCTTGGTCCGCTCGCATCCATCGGGAAAGCTTCAATACCCCCCGGCACCCGCCGAATCCCTCGCAAGACAATATAAGCCAATCTTGAATCACATATCTGACGTACAGAAAAGCCTTCACACGGCCGGTCCATAAAAAATCGCGTCAAATGATGAAAAAAACAGTCTTTTCCGCCTGAATTGAGGGTTAATCAGTCTTTAACCGCAAAATGACATCTTTACGGTTTATAGCTGCTTGGCTCGCGCCGGATGAACCCGTAGTGAGCCTGCCTGGATTTTTAGCAAATAGTTTTGCCACACTTTGGAGTTTGCAAATGGAATGGTTCAACACCCTGACGAACGGTGAAATGACAATTACCACCATGGCAGTGCTATTCATCGCGCTACTTGTCGGACTGCTGATCCTTTTCTGGCTCTTCCGCAAGATTTTCGGCTCCACTTCCTCTCGCCTTTCGAAAGGCCGACAGCCGAGATTGTCGGTGACAGATGCCGCAGTGGTCGACGACAAGCGCCGCCTGGTTCTGGTTCGCCGCGACAATGTTGAACACCTGGTGATGATCGGCGGACCAACCGATGTGGTTATCGAGCAGAACATCGTCCGCGCCGCGCCGGTCGACACAACCCAGTCACGTATTGCCCCTGCTACTGCGCCTGGGGCACAAGCTGTTCCGCCAGCTGCCGCAGCATCTCAACCGGCTTCCTCTACTCATTCAACAGTTGAAACAGCCCCTGCGCCGCAAGGCCGGAGCAATGATGATGGTTTCTTCCCGTCAAAAACTGAAGCGGCGGCAGCATCAACGCTTGCAGCAGGTGCGGGAGTTGCGGCAACCACACAGAACGCAGCATCTTCGTTGAGCGGCATTGTCAGGGATACCACTGCTTCTGCTACTCAAGCCGCAGAAAAACTGGTTGAAAGTACAAAAGAAACCGTCTCAGACACAGCACAGGCTGCATCATCAGGCTTTGATTCTGTTTCCGGGAAAGTGACTGAAGTCAGCGAAAACCTCTCTGCTGGTCTTGATGCCGCCCTTAGCCCTGATAATAACGGGGAACCAACGAAAATGGTAACGAGCCCTATTCCTGAAGTTGGTTCCGCAGAAGGTCATGAAGGCACACAGGCCAACAAGACCGAAGATGAAATGCAGCGGCTTCTGGATGAGCTTTCCTCCTCAAAAAACTGATTTTATTAGAGGTTTTTCGCCCAGGCTTCCGGCTCAATCACTATTCTTCGCCAGCCAGCTTCGCAAGTTTGGAGGCGATCACTGCCGTGCCCTTGATCCGTTTTTCAGGAGTTTCCCAATCCCTTGACAGAAACACACTGTGATCAGGCCGAACCTTTGCAAGCGACCCCTGCTCGCCAATCCACTTCAGCAGCGCTGCAGGATTGGGAAATTCTGCTCCGCGAAACTGTATGACCAGTCCCTTCGGTCCGGCATCAAGCTTCTCGATATTGGCGGTCCGGCAAAGTCCCTTGATAAAGACGATTTTCAAGAGATGATCGACTTCATCAGGCAGAGGCCCGAAGCGGTCGATCAGCTCTGCTCCAAAGGCATCAATTTCCGTTGCCTGCGTAATATCCGCCAATCGCCTGTAAAGTGACAAACGCAGTTGGAGATCCGGCACATAACCTTCGGGAATCAGCACCGAGGCGCCTACGGAGATTTGTGGAGACCATCGCTCTTCCACATGGTCCTCCCCCCCTGCTTCAGCTCGGCGACCGCTTCTTCCAGCATTTGCTGATACAGTTCAAACCCGACCTCGCGAATATGGCCGGACTGTTCCTCGCCCAGAATGTTTCCTGAGCCCCTGATATCCAGATCATGGCTCGCCAGTTCAAATCCTGCGCCGATGGAATCCAGCGATTGCAACACCTTCAAGCGACGCTGCGCCTGGGGTGTCAGCGGCTTGCGCACCGGCAGCGTGAAGATTGAATAGGCACGGGTTTTCGACCGCCCGACCCTGCCGCGAAGCTGATAGAGCTGGGCAAGGCCGAACATGTCGGCGCGATAGACAATCAGCGTATTGGCCGTTGGAATATCGAGGCCGGATTCCACAATGGTCGTTGAAAGCAGGACATCATACTTGCCGTCGTAAAACGCATTCATCACATCATCGAGTTCGCCGGGCGCCATCTGGCCATGTGCCGTGGCAAATTTTAGTTCGGGCACATGTTCGCGCAAGAAGGCAGCCTGCTCCTCGAGATCGGCAACCCTAGGACAAACATAAAAACTCTGCCCGCCGCGATAATGCTCACGCAGCAGTGCCTCACGCACGATCAGCGGATCAAAGGGCGTTACAAACGTGCGGACCGCCAGCCTGTCGACGGGCGCGGTAGTGATCAGCGAAAGCTCGCGCACCCCTGTCAGTGCCAGTTGTAGCGTGCGCGGAATGGGCGTCGCGGAAAGCGTGAGAACATGAATATCGCCCCGCAATTCCTTCAGCTTTTCCTTGTGCTTCACCCCGAAACGCTGTTCCTCGTCGATAATGAGCAGGCCAAGCCGGTCAAACCGGACCAAATCAGCCAGTAGCGCATGGGTCCCAACAACAATATCGACGGTGCCGTCAGCCAGCCCTTTGCGGGTTTCATTCATATCTTTCGTACTGACAAGCCGGGAAGCCTGCTCAATTCTGACAGGCAGCCCCCGGAACCGGTCTGCAAACGTCTTGTAGTGCTGACGGGCCAGCAATGTGGTCGGAACCACGACCGCAACCTGTTTGCCTGCCATTGCCGCAACGAATGCGGCCCTGAGTGCCACTTCCGTCTTGCCGAAACCGACGTCACCGCAGATCAGGCGATCCATCGGGACACCGGACGAAAGGTCATCGAGAACCGCGGCAATGGCACCGAGCTGGTCCTCGGTTTCATCATAGGGAAATCTCGCTTCGAATTCCCCGTAAACCCCTTCCGGCGGATTGAGCGGATCAGTCGAGCGAAGCGCTCTTTCCGCCGCAATCCGGATCAGTTGACCGGCGATTTCCAGCAGTTTCTTCTTCAGCTTTGCCTTGCGTGATTGCCAGGCGACACCGCCAAGCCTATCTAGTTGAACACTCGCATCTTCAGAGCCGTAGCGCGAGAGAAGCTCGATGTTCTCAACCGGTAGGAACAGTTTGTCATCACCGGCATAATGCAATTCAACGCAATCATGGGGCGCACCAAGCGCCTTGATGGTTCTCAGCCCGATAAAGCGGGCAATACCATGTTCGACATGAACAACGATATCGCCTTCCGAAAGGCTGGAAACCTCGGAAATGAAATCGCTGCCCTTTTTTTTGCGTGTCCGCCGTACCAGCCGGTCACCCAGAATATCCTGCTCCGCGATAAGCGTGAGGCCGTCGAGTACCGCGCCTTCTTCCACCGGAAAAGCTGCCAGCCCGGTGACGCTTTGCGGCAACTGCCCGAACTTGGCAAAAGTCTCCGTAAGCCTGATGCCTTCATAGCCGTGGTCGTTGAGGACCTTGAGCATGCGATCGGCTGAACCTTCCGTCCATGACGCCAAAAGTACATGTTGCCCCCGCTCGCGCTCCTGGCGGATGTAATCAATCACGGCATCAAACACATTGGCTCCCGAGGCGCGCTCCGGCGCAAAGGTGCGCCCCGGCCTGCCGCCCAGGTCAAGCGTGGCTCTCGCCGCACTGTCCGGGGATTGGAAAGGGCTGACCTGCGCAAGTGTGGCCAGGGTGTTTTGCGCCTCATCCTCGGTAAGATAAAGCGTTTGCGGCGGCAGAGGCTTGTAAGGCGCGCCATCCTCGAATTTCGCTTCAAGGGCAGATTCAAGGGCATCCTTTCGCGCTTGGTAATGATCCGCCACCTGATCAAGCCGCACTTTTGCCGCTTCCTGTGTCGCCTGATCCGCTATGACCAGCAGATCTTCAAAGTAGGCTGTAACCGGCTCAAGCGCCTCATGAAACAAAGGCAGCCAGTGTTCCGTGCCGGCAAACCGCCTGCCCTCGCTGACCGCCTGGTAAAGTGCGTCGTCGCGCGTGGCGGCACCAAATGTTGCCACATATCCCGTACGGAAACGGCTGATGGCATCCCCATCCAGTGAAACCTCGCTCATCGGCGTCAGCGAAAACGATGTCAATTGCCCGGTGGTGCGTTGGTTTGCCAGATCAAAAGTGCGGATGGATTCCAGCGTGTCCCCGAAAAAATCGAGCCGCACAGGCTCTTTTGTTCCTGGAGCATACAGATCAAGAATACCGCCGCGAACCGCATATTCACCGCGGTCGCGAACGGTAACGGTCCGCTCAAAACCGTTTGCTTCCATCCAGCGAACGAGGTCATCCATGTTTGCAGTACGCCCGGGCACGAAATGCAGGGCATGCTGGCGCATTTTCTCACGCGGCACACAACGCTGAACCAACGCATTTGCGGTAGTTAGTATGATAAACGGTTTGGCGGAAGGCACATCGACTACGGCCTCATTGGCCAGAAAGCCAAGTGTATTGATGCGCTTCGCTGTTACGCTACCCGATGGCGACACGCGGTCATAGGGTAGACAGTCCCAGGCTGGCAATTCCATGATTTCGAGCCAGGGCGCAAAATAGGCAAGGCCGGCTTCAAGCTCGGGGAGCTTCTGCCCGTCAGCGGCAATGTAGACAATCCCACGCTTGCCCTCTGCAGACGTCGCCAACTTTCCGAGCAAGGCAGGCAGCAAAGCATCGGGAACCCCTGAAAAGGTCACCGGCCTGTCATTATCCGTAATCGCCTGGAAAAGATTCTGGTCAAACAGCATGGCGGTTATTCAACGGAATTTGTCTTGGGTAAACGCAAGTATCGCTGCAAACAACGGTGTATCAAACCTTTCCGGCACGCTGATTTCGCCGGTAAACCATGAAAAGAGATCGCGGTCGCTCTCGTCCATGATCGCCTCAAAGGCATTCAGCGTTTCGTCATCCATTCCCATGACATGGGCATCAGCATAGCCCCCGATCACAATGTCCATTTCCTTGATGCCACGGTGATTGGCACGATAGATCATCTGTTTTCGGCGGCGAATATCTTCATCTGAAAATTTGGCTGGGTCCGTCATTCGTCCGGTTTTCCTGTAGTTTGACAACAGAAAACGGCAGCGGGTGCACTATTGACGTGAAACCAGCTTCCGTTTTGGTTTACATAGACCATATGAACAAAACTGCCAGCGCGAATTGTTGCTGGTCAGCAATAAATGCAAAGGCAACCGCATCGTTATGCGTCCCGACATTCTCAATCCGCTTTTTGCGCCGGTTTCCACTCTTGAAGGGGTTGGGCCAAAACTTGAAAAGGCCATGACACGGCTTTTCCGGGGAAGTGAACAAGGAGATGTGGCGCGCATCCGCGATCTTCTCTTTCACCTGCCGCACTCCATCATTGATCGGCGCAGGCAACCCGGGATCGCAAAATCTCCTGAAGGCGTAATCGTGACGCTGAAAGTCCATGTCGATCGCCATCAGCCTTCACCAAGGGGGAACCGGCGCGTTCCCTACAGGGTATTTGTCCACGACGAGACAGGCGAACTGGCGCTTGTGTTTTTCTCCGCCCATTCGGACTATCTGGCAAAAGCTCTGCCAGTCGGTGAAACGCGTTATGTCTCCGGCAAGGTCGAATGGTTCAACGGCCGCCCCAACATGGTCCATCCCGATCATATCGTTGATGAAGAAGGTTTTGCAGAACTGCCGCTGGTTGAGCCTGTCTATCCCGGAACAGCAGGACTTGCACAGAAGACCCTGCAAAAGTCGATCCGTAACGCTGTCGGAAAACTCCCCCAACTGCCTGAATGGATTGACCTTTCCGTAATGAAGAAACACGGCTGGCCTTCCTTCGGTGATGCGCTCGAACGCATTCATGCACCCCGCGATGGCACGGACCTCGATCCGCTGGCACCGCACCGAAAACGCCTTGCCTATGATGAGTTCATGGCCGGACAGCTTGCCCTAGCCCTCACCCGCGAACGAATGCGCAAGACCGGCGGAATTGCCTGGAAATTCGACAATGTACTTGGCCGAAAAATCCTTGCCAAATTCAAGTGGGAACTGACAGGCAGCCAGAAGCAGGCAATCCGTGAGATTCTTGATGATCTGAAAAAGCCCGAGCGGATGTTGCGTCTTTTGCAGGGCGATGTCGGCTCGGGAAAAACCATCGTGGCGCTCCTTGCCGCTTCCGCTGTGATTGAAGCAGGTGCACAGGCGGCCATCATGGCACCTACCGAGATACTTGCGCGCCAACATTTTGCAACCATTGCCCCGCTTTGCGAGGGAACCGGCATCAATGTTGAAATTCTGACCGGGCGTGAAAAAGGCAAAACCCGCGAAGCAATTCTTGAACGCCTGGCATCCGGTGAAACCCATATTCTGCTTGGAACCCATGCTCTTTTTCAGGGGCCGGTCGAATTCAATAATCTTGGCCTTGCAGTGATAGACGAGCAGCATCGCTTTGGTGTGCACCAGCGACTTGCACTCGGCGATAAGGCGCCGCACAGCGATGTGCTGGTCATGACGGCAACCCCGATACCGCGCACGCTGGTCATGACCTATTATGGCGACATGGATGTTTCCCAACTCCCCGACAAGCCCGTTGGCAGAAAACCCATTTTAACGAGCGCCCTTCCGCTCGAGCGGCTGGAGGATCTGGTGAAAAGGATCGGCACAGCGATCGGTGAGGGAAAAAAAGCCTACTGGGTATGCCCACTGGTCGAGGAAAGTGACGAGGTCACGGCAACCTCCGCAGAGCAACGCTTCAAGGAACTCCAACAAAAATTCGGCGACAAGGTCGGCCTTGTTCATGGTAGAATGAGCGCACAGGAAAAAGACGCGGCAATGGAGGCCTTCCGCAGCGGCGAGACCCGTATTCTCGTCGCCACCACCGTCATAGAGGTTGGCGTTGACGTCCCTGATGCCACCATCATCGTGATCGAACACGCAGAGCGCTTCGGCCTTGCACAGATGCACCAGTTGCGTGGGCGCGTCGGGCGCGGCGACCAGCAGTCAAACTGCATTCTTCTATACAAATCGCCCTTGGGGGAAATTGCTGAAGCACGTCTGAAAATCATGCGCGAGACCAATGACGGATTTCGGATTTCGGAAGAGGACCTGAAACTCCGCGGCGAAGGAGAGGTTCTTGGCACCCGCCAATCAGGTTCGCCCGGCTTCAATCTTGCCAGTGCCGAACATCACGGTGACGTATTGGAAATCGCACGCTCTGCGGCCAAACTCGTCATGGCGACCAATCCGGGATTGGAAGGGAATAACGGGAAGGCGCTGCGCACCCTGCTCTATCTCTTTGGTCAGGACCAGGCGATCAGGCTAATCAGAAGTGGCTGATTTCCCGCACGGCATACAATCGCGAATGGCATTTGCAACTTGACGGCACCTAATTGAAGGCTTCGCAGAAAGTCCAAATAAAGCCGCAATGATAAAACAAAAGCACGGGATGGGACCCGTTTTACGGCTTCATTTCTTTCGGAAAAATCATGGAATATGTAATGGTGGTGGCAGGGCTCGTCGGCCTGTTCTTCGGCGGTGACTGGCTTGTGAGAGGAGCGGTCGCCCTGTCGGCAAGGCTGGGTTTGCCCGCCTTTCTTATCTCTCTGACAGTGGTGGGTTTTGGAACATCCATGCCCGAACTTCTGGTTTCGGTTCGCGCAGCACTTGCCGATGCGCCCGGCATTGCCATTGGCAACGTCGTGGGTTCCAACATCGCCAATATTCTCCTGATTGTCGGTGTAGCGGCACTAATCGCACCGATCCGCCCAGCAACGATCAAGCCGAGGCGTGATCTGTTGGTCATGTTGGCGTCAACTGCCGTTCTTGCCGCCATGCTCCAGACTGGAGTGATTAACCTTCCCCTTGGAGCGGTAATGATTTGCGGCCTCCTTGCCTATTTGACCATGGCGTATTTTCAGGACCGGTCAATCAGCGGATCAGATGTCGGGCCTGCCATTTCCCTTGAAAGCCATGGGAAAATTGCTTTCCTAATTATCGGTGGGCTGGCGCTTCTTGCACTGGGGGCCGATTTCCTTGTCCGTGGGGCGACCATTGTTGCCACGGATTTCGGTGTCAGCAATGCGGTAATCGGCCTGACGGTTGTTGCCGTTGGAACAAGCTTGCCTGAGTTGGCGACATCCATCACTGCCGCTTTAAAAAAACAGTCGGATATAGCGATTGGCAATGTGATCGGCTCGAACATCTTCAACATTCTGGGCATTCTTGGAATTACGGCGGTGATTGCGCAAATACCGATCGCCGACCGGTTTCGCGATATTGACGGCTGGATAATGCTGGCAACCACCGCTCTGCTCTTCATGTCTCTCTGGCTTGGCAAAACCCTTGGCCGCGTTTGGGGTGCGGTTTTTCTTGCCGCTTACGGTGCATACATGGTGACCATGGCATGATCTCCGGCGTCACGGATTTGCAGATTAAATCTTGGTAACTTTGATCAAAGTCAACAAGTCCATTCTCCAACCCTGCCTAAGATTTGGCGAATGCAGAGATTTTCAACTTGCAAAGGAGAATTGAAATGAAGCGTTTTAATCAAAACAACATTGCCGCCATTGGCATAGCTGCCCTGATGTCTGTCTCAACCATGCCTGGTATGTTTACGGCAAATGCCGCTGAAACGGCGACAAACGCGGAGGCCGGTCAGGGCGCACCCTGCGGCCCCGGTCAAGGGATGGGCTATAGACGCCACATGGATGGTCGCGGCCACATGGGCCAAGGATATATGGGCCAAGGGTATATGGGCCAGGGCCAGATGCGCGGACAAGGCGCTCAGGGTAATTGGCGGAAGGGCAAGGGAATGGATCCAGACAGGGCCCGCGGCATGGGCGGACAGGGTTTCATGGAACGTTTCGGAGCTATCGATGAAAACGATGACGACCGAATCGGTGCGGACGAAGCGGCAAATCAGCGCGAATCCGTATTCCTCGCCATGGATGCTGATGACAATGGTGAACTGACCATGGAAGAGTACATGACCGTTCGCATGGGTCCCGGTCCACGGCGGGAAGGCGGTAATGAAGCCCGCCAGAATCAGCGTCAACAGGCCAAGAGTGAGCGCTTTCCGAAAATGGACAGCGATGGTTCGGGAGCCGTTTCAAAAGCCGAATGGATGCTTGCAGGTCAGGAACGCTACCAGTCAGCTGATATTGACGGTGACGGAATTGTAACCCCCTGGGAATTTCGCTCCCTGCACCGCCGCGATTAAGCACGGCTTTAGCCAGTTGACCTGATGAAAACATTGACCTGCCGGTTAGTTTTCCGGCAGGCCAAGCCTTGTGAACTGCTCGCTCGGAGCATCGCAGGCTCGCATCAACTCAACCATTCGGGCCTGCAACTTCTTTTCTACTTCAGGATTGTCGATACAGGTTTCCTGATGGTAATCCGCCGCTGTATCCCACAATATGGTGTCGAACTGGCGGTCTCGCGCTATCCAGCTGCCATTTTCAATCTTCATTGTCTGCGCGCCCTTCGTAAAAGTGAACGGCCCGCCAACCTGCAAATCAACGAAGTCATTTACCGCGAACATGCTGCGTATGTGGGTCGGCATGAGTGTGTATTGGAACAAGGGCTTGTTTTCGGGATTCTGCGGCGCGCGCATGTAAACATGCCTGCCATCCGTGATGTTCACATGAGCGCCATGCATGCCGAATATCGCAGCGTCGCGAACAGGAGTGTCATCCCTCAGGACACCAGCGAGATCTTTGCCAATCATATCTTCTGTTGGCTCCTCCCCAAAGAAACGGAGCAGTGTTGATGCCAGATCGATTGATGGCTGCACCAGTGAACGCCGGCACTCGCCCCGGCAGCCGGTTCTCGGATCCCAGATGAAAACGGAGTGTGGGCAATTTCCTGATACATCGGCATCGACGGCCTTCACCAGCATGCGCCAGTTATCTTTTCCCACCACGAACCGGGTTCATCCAGTGAGGCAGCTGCCGGATTGAAAACAAAGGACCAGCCGAATTTTTCCGCTTCGCTGACATGACCGGTCGCATGGGAAAATCCGGCAAACCGGTCATTGGTTACACTTAAAGCGGAAAGGCCGAACGGCTAAAGCGTGACTTTTCGCACGGGCTCTTCGCCGTCATCACGCTGGCAACTGCGCCTTCACCCATATTGAATGAACCACCTGTAAGCCAGATAATATCTTCCATAACGAAAAATTGTCTCACGCTGCCAAATGGTTTTCGGTTGATCAGGCAATCCGTGCCAACATCAGCGGGGCGCCTTACGCCTTCGCCTCATCGGCAAGCTTCTTCAATTCCTTTTGATGTTTTTCCGGCACTACAAGACCTGCTGAAATGACCAGTTTCGCAGCGTCCTCAACGCCAATCTTCAAAATGATGACGTCCTCCTTGGGCACAAAAAGCAGAAAACCTGAAGTCGGGTTTGGCGTTGTCGGGAGAAAGATCGAAAGCGTTTCATTGCCCTTGGACTTCAGGATCTCATCGACCTCACCCTTGGTTTCCGTTGCCACAAAGACAAGGGCCCAAAGCCCTTTGCGCGGATATTCCAGCAATCCTACTTTTTGAAAGGAACCGGATTGGTCTGAAAGCACTGTCTGAAAAATCTGCTTCAAACCACTGTAAAGATTCCGAACCAGCGGCATCCGGCTCACCAGATTTTCGCCCAGATGTATAATCTGCTTGCCAATGAAATTAGCCGTCAGGAACCCGACAATCGTAATGATAAACAACGCTATAAGCAGACCGAAACCAGGCACGTGAAAGCTGAGATAGGTATCGGGATTATAAACCGCCGGCACATAGGGGATGATCCACGAGTCCACCCATTCAATCAGGGTCCAGATCAGGTAGATGGTAATCACCAAAGGTGCGGTGATTATAAATCCTGTCAGAAAATAGGTACGTAATTTGGACATGCGCGTCTCGCATAATGTCAGGTGGCGTTATAATCTTGCCGACCTGCAAAACAAAACAAGGCAATCGGCGGCCTTTTTAATATAGGCGCACAGACGATTTAATTCTAATGAAATCCTGAAATTTCCGCCGGTTGCCCGGGCCCCTATTCCACTGTCACCGATTTCGCCAAATTCCTAGGCTGATCAACATCCGTCCCCATGGCAAGAGCTGTATGATAGGCCAATAACTGAATTGGCAGGGCGTAGATGATCGGGGTTAGAATTTCCGGCATGTCTGGCAAGACAACAATGTGCTCGGCATCAATCGAGGCTTGCGCAGCCCCCTTCTCGTCCGTAATGAGAATGATCCGGCCACCGCGCGCTGCCACCTCCTGCATGTTGGAAACGGTTTTTTCAAAGATGCGGTCATGCGGCGCAATCACCACGACGGGCATTTTCTCGTCAATCAGCGCAATCGGGCCGTGCTTCAATTCTCCCGCTGCATAGCCTTCAGCATGAATATAGGAAATCTCCTTGAGCTTCAGCGCCCCTTCCATGGCAAGCGGGAAATTCGTGTCCCTGCCGAGGTAAAGAACATGATCCACCTTGGCGATTTCATGCGCGATCTTTTCGATCTGACCTTCCAGTTTCAACACCTTGTTGGCAAAACGCGGCGCTTCGGTCAGGTCACGGATAAGCCGGTTTTCAACTTCCGGCGAAAGCGTTCCACGAGCCTTGCCGACAGCAATTGCCAGGGATGCCAGAACCGACAGCTGGCAAGTGAAGGCTTTTGTTGATGCAACCCCTATTTCAGGACCCGCGAGGGTCTGGAATATGGCGTCGGATTCACGGGCAATGGTTGATTCAGCCACATTGACGACCGCACCGATATGCTGGCCGTTTTCCTTGCAATAGCGAAGTGAAGCCAGAGTGTCTGCCGTTTCGCCCGACTGGGAAATAAACAGTGAAAGTCCACCCTTGGACAGCGGCATTTCGCGATAACGGAACTCGGAGGCAATATCGATATCGACCGGCACTCTGGCATAACGCTCAAACCAGTATTTTGAAACCAATCCTGCAAGATAGGCGGTTCCGCAGGCTGAAATGGAAATCCGCTCCACACTGGCGAGATCAAACGGAAGATTGTCTCCCAGTCTCACTTCGCAACTGCCAAAATCCAGGTAATGCGAGAGCGTGTGAGCGATAACCTCAGGCTGCTCGTAAATTTCCTTGATCATGAAATGACGGTGATTGCCCTTGTCCACCATAAGGCTTGAGCCGACAGAAAGCTGCATGGCGCGTTCGACCGGCTCGCCCTTCAGGTCAAAAATCTCGACCCTGTCACGATGAACAACGCACCAGTCACCATCCTCCAGATAGGTAATCTTGTTGGTGAACGGCGCCAGGGCGATCGCGTCCGATCCAAGATACATTTCGCCTTCGCCATGGCCAATTGCCAGCGGCGGCCCGTTGCGTGCGCCAATGATAAGGTCAGCCTCATCACGGAAAAGGATTGCCAGAGCAAATGCCCCTTCCAGCCGTGATATCGCATCATGAGCCGCTTTTACCGGAGCCATGCCGTTTTTCAGGTTGCGGGCAACAAGGTGCGCCACAACTTCGGTGTCCGTTTGTGACTGAAAGACGTATCCGTCAGCAGTCAATTCATCGCGGAGCGAGCGGAAGTTTTCGATAATGCCATTGTGTACAACGGCCACGCGGTCAGAGAAATGGGGATGGGCATTGGCTTCGTTGGGAACTCCATGGGTCGCCCATCGTGTGTGCCCGATACCTACATGCCCCGCCAATGGGGCCGCTTTCAGCCGCGCCTCCAGATTGACAAGCTTGCCTTCCGCTCGGCGGCGGTCAAGGTGATCGCCCTCAATGGTGGCGACACCGGCAGAATCATATCCGCGATATTCAAGACGCTTGAGCGCATCAACCAGAAGCGGCGCTACTGCCTGATTGCCGACAATACCTACAATTCCGCACATGAATTCAATCCCCGTTCATCACCCACTCGCCGAATGAAAGACCGGTTCGGACAAGACCGAAAGGCGATTTCATTTGCAAGGCACCTTGTTACAATCGCAATAACAGAAACCGCAAACTCCTGTGGTCACAATAGATTTCATAATATTGCCTCTGCCCGCACATTACCAGTGAAGGATGAAGACGTGGTTGGTACGCTTGGTTAACCGAACGTAAACCGCTGCCGCAACAAGCTGCATTCACTGCTTTTTCGACGCTTCCTTCATGGCCTTGTTGCGCGCACGAATCGCTGCACCCTTGCCTTCCAGATTGACCTGTCGACCGCGCGCTACCGCCAGCGCATCATCCGGCACATCCATTGTAATCACACTTCCCGAACCGATATAGGCACCATCACCCAATTTGACGGGCGCAACCAGCGCTGTATCGGAGCCGACAAACGCTCCTGCTCCTATATCGGTAAAGTGCTTGTTGAATCCGTCATAATTGCACGTGATCGTACCGGCTCCGATATTGGCATTCGCGCCCACACGGGCGTCTCCTATATAGCTCAGGTGATTGACCTTCGCACCTTCTTCAACACTGGCATTCTTGATTTCGCAGAAGTTGCCTACCTTGCTGTCTGTCATCAGATTTGTGCCGGGTCTCAGCCGCGCAAACGGGCCAACGACCGCGCCTTCACCGATTTGCGCGCCTTCAATATGGCAAAACGCCTTGATCTGCGCACCGCCGGCAACCGTCACCCCCGGACCGAAAAACACATTGGGCTCGATCACCGCATCAACACCAATCTCCGTGTCATGGCAAAGGTGAACGGTTTCGGGCGCGAGCATGGTCACCCCTTCACGCAGCATCATGTTGCGCCGCGCTTCCTGCCAATGGACTTCAATCCGGGCCAGTTCATATCGGTCATTGACGCCATGCAATTCATTTTCATTGGCCTCGATCGCAACAACCTTGAGATCGCGCGCCCGGGCGATTTCAACGACGTCTGTCAGGTAGTATTCGCCCTTGGCATTTGCGTTTCCAATCGCATCAAGCAGGTCAAGCGCCGTGTCACCGGCAAGCGCCATAATACCGCCATTGCAGAACCCGATCTTCAATTCATCTTCTGAAGCGTCTTTCTGCTCACGAATGGCAATCAGTTCGCCATCCTTCTCTACCAGCCTGCCATAACCATGCGGTTCATCAGTATGAAAACCCAGAACCACCACCTTGGCACCAAGCTCCAGCGCACGGCGCAACCGTAGAAGCGACTCGGAACGAATAAGTGGCGTATCCCCGAAAAGAATAAGCACATCATCAAATCCGCGTTCAATGGTTTCCCTGGCAGCAAGCACCGCATGTCCAGTGCCCAAACGCTCGGTTTGAAGACAGATAGCGACATCCTGAGAATGCCGGCGCGCTTCCGCTTCTACGGCTTCTGACTGTCTGCCGACAACAACCGCCTGCGCATCCCCTCCGGCCCCTTGCGCAGCCTTGATGACATGTCCCACGAGGGCCAGACCTGCCACTTTGTGCAAAACCTTGGTGGTTCCCGATTTCATTCTGGACCCTTCACCGGCAGCGAGTATGATTGAAAGACAGGTTCTTGCCATTTTGAAACTCCGGCGCTAACTGCAAGCGCATGATCTATTTTACGGTCAGAATACTTCCGCCGTTCCAACACTACCGGTAACCAATGTCAAATTCGCGCGCCAAGGAAAATGTTGAAGCCGAACAGGCTCAAAAGCCTGTCGCTGGTAAAGGCGTGCCGAATTCCGGGCAAATGCCGAAAAAGGCTCCGCCAACCGGGCCTGAAAACCAGAACAACCTGCCTGATCGCAAGGGAAAAACCTGGCCCATCTGGCTCCTTTCCGCCATCCTGGTAGCCGCACTTGCTGGCTTTGCGTGGGTTTTGGCAAGCCAATTGCTCTTTGCTCCTGCAAGCAAACAGGAAGCGAATCGGGCACCAGGCATCTTGGTCAATCGCAATGGCAACCCGGCAAGTGATCCGGGCGAAAACAGTGACAGAAAACCACTTTCGATTTTGCCTGATAAAATTGGCAATGATATTGGCGTTACCATTTTACAAAAACAACCGGAAACCGATGATGAAGGAAAACCTGTCACACTGGCTCCGATCGCCCAGGGAGCCGATATCGCCTCCGGCTTTGCGATGGATCTGGGCGCAGCAAACTCCTTTCTTGAGCTTTCCAGGCGGTTTGCAGATATCGCTGCTGTAAACGGGCCGGAAAATTTCCGCCGCCTCGAGCCAAGAGCCATATTGCGTGAAACCGTCAGCGGCCTGGAAGCCAGATTGCTTGTTGGCCCGTTTGAGACCCGCAAGGAAGCTGGTGAAGCCTGTGCAATTCTGGTACTGGATGCGGCTCTGGAATGCCTGCCGGCAGATTTCGAAGGCGAATTGATCCCCCGCGACTAGCTCGCTTCTCCATAAAACCGAACTTTATCCGATAGGCGGTCATCCCTAAATGCCTTCTGAAAACCGAACCATTTTGCTGGCTTATTTGAGCCTGCTCATATCGCCTTTGTTCTTTTCAACAAATGTCGTGTTTGGCCGCGCGGCAACTGATATTGCCCCGTTCCTGCTGGCATTCCTGCGGTGGGGAAGCGCGGGCCTGATCCTGCTTGCAATCAGCCACAACAAGTGGCCGGAAATGGCGGCAGCCGCCCGAAGTCAGTGGCGGTTGCTGCTCATGCTCGGCTTTCTGGGCATGTTCATCTGCGGCGGCGTTGTCTATCTTGCCCTGCACAGCACGACAGCAACCAACGGCACGCTGATCTACACAATTCCGCCTGTGATCATTGTTCTGATTGAACGCTTCTACCGCGCGAGAGCGCTGCAATGGCGTGAGAGCATCGGCATTGTATTGGCAATTGCAGGCGTTGTCATCATTGTGGCAAGAGGATCACTCGCAGTACTTGCGGCACTGGATTTCAACTCGGGCGACCTGTTGTTTGTGCTGGCGGCCGCCAGTTGGGCACTTTATTCCGTTATCCTCAAGTCACGGGTTTTTGCCCATCTGGGTACCCTGCCCCTGTTTGCGCTGGTCGCCTGTTTTGGTGCACTGGTCCTAGCCCCGTTCGCTGCCTTTGACGTTTACACCGGCTTGACGAACAACGGTGAAGGCCTGCCCCAAACATCAATCCACTGGCTGATGATCGCCGGCATTATCTTTCTTGCCTCGCTTATTGCCTTTTCAACATTCCAGCACGGCGTTCGGGTTTTGGGAGCTTCGATTGCAGGCATTTTCCTGTATCTTTTGCCGCCATTCGGCATCACTTTCGCCTGGATTTTCCTCGGCGAACGCATTGAGCCGTTCCACGTGGCTGGCATTGCAGCAGTATTGTCCGGAGTCATATTGGCAACTTTTCCGGCAAAGCTGTTGAAAGGACAGCAAAAAACGGCCAATTAATGTTATGAAACTACCCGGACACCGCATAAATTATCCGTGTTTCGATTTTTTTCGATTTGTCCAAGATTAGCTATTGACCCGTGCCGGTCACCCGCCTATTTTCCGCCCGACTCCGGCGCACCCTCGCCGGACTTTTTCTTCGGGCCGGGGCTACCAAACCTTCGATCAAAGCCGGTTGAAATCCCCGAAAAGTCGATGGCCTTTCAAAGACCGTGGACGCTTGGGAGCGCTTAGCTCAGTTGGTAGAGCAACTGACTTTTAATCAGTAGGTCCAGGGTTCGAATCCCTGAGCGCTCACCAAATATTTCAATAACTTAGCAGGTGTTCTAACAGCCCTTAGGCTCTTTTTAGGCTCTGAAATAGGGCAAACAAGAGTGCAACAGTTTGGCTAAGTATGTGCCACAGACTGGTAGCGCAAACGCATCAGAAGTTTGTTGGCGATATAAAAAACTTGCCCTGTGAAGCCGAGACTTATCCGAATTCAAAGCGAGTAAGCCACAAGAATGGCGTGAACGTTCAGAATCACGATTACCGTATTCTTATTACTCAAAGCAGCTAATAGTTCGCTATGATTTCAGAATGGCTAACTTGCAAACTTAATAAATCCTCAGTAGCCTTTTCGAGCTCATGAGCTTGTAACTCACGGAGCTCAGCTGACGCTCCTTTTCAAAGGAGACAGCTGATGAGCTTACTTTCGAAGAAACAGGTATTGGAGCTTGTACCAGTCAGTACCGCGACCCTTCAAAGATGGGAACATGCTGGCATCTTTCCCAAACGATTTCACATCGGTGGAAATGGTGCCTGGAAGAAAGCCTTTTGGCGAAAGGATGAGGTGATGGATTGGATAGAGCAACATGCCCAATCTGCGGCGTAACTCGCACTGCTCCGGTAACGGAGAAGAGAGGGGCGGCTCGACTGAGCCGCCCCTTTTTTGTTCGATCCTACCTCAAAAACCGGTTTTTACGACTACTGGCTCGCGCCAGTAGATTTGTCTGAGTGCTGTTCCAAATGCTGAAGTACGTTTGTTCTGTGATGGAGCCATTTGTGGCCGGAAACTACCCCTTTCCCCAAAAGTGCCTGCCCCAATAGTATTTCATCAAATGCGGGAATTTACGTTGCAGCTTTGCTGATACTGCACAGGCCAGCCAATGGTAGCAAGCCAACTTGTATATCTTGGGGCGCAAAGCACGACCCCATGCGGCCAGATCAGATACGTGTTGCACGATATGCAGCCTGCCCTCCGTTGCGGCGGACTTCACAGCCGATGGTCGATGGAGCCCAGCCCAACTGGCAGGCAGTCGAACGCAGGGATTACTTGATCATCAATCCGCGCGATATACCTTTGCGTTCGGCAAAACTCAAGGTCAAACGAACACGCTTGCGATCTGGAGGTCAAATGCCACCAGTCGGCGGTATCACCGAAAATACCGACGAAGACTTGCGATCAAACAAACGCTCAATCGAGTTCATCGACTTACAACGTTGCGAGCGACCCCAAATCTCAGCACGTTGGCTGGCAGAATAGTAAAAAAAGAGTACGGTACTTCATCAAAAACACTCCAATCCTTCTCAAAGATTAAAGTGTTTCGACCATCCGTTGAACTCTACCGCTTATACTGCTAAAATATCGTTACTTTGTGAGCATTTTGGACTGTTTCAAATTCCCTGTCGCACACTCCTACAGACAAATTTCACTTGTTTCAACCAATCGAAAGCCGTGCTATTTACCCGATGAGTGAACCATTATTCCATCAAATTGCCATTGCCTGGATTATCCTCGGAATAGCACTTATACCGCCTCTTTTGCTATTTACAGCCCCATTTGGGCGTCATACCAGCAAAAAATGGGGGCCGTTAATTAACAATCGCGCAGGCTGGGTGATTATGGAATTGGTATCACCTCTCATTCTTTGGACTAGTTTCATCTCTGCGGGTGCGACTTGGTCAGTGCCGGTGGCCATTCTTATGGGCCTATGGAGCATACACTATATCAATCGTTCTGTTGTTTACCCTATACGCATCCGTACAACTGGTAAAAAAATCCCGGTTCTTATTGTTCTTGCTGCAATAATCTTCAATGCGATTAATAGTTGGACCAACGGCACTTATTTTGGGGCGGGCTGGGGCGGATATGATGCAGATTGGCTGTTAGATCCCAGGTTTATCGTCGGTCTGATAATTATGGTTTTTGGAGCGAGCATCAATCTGAAAGCAGATGCCATATTGTTCAAACTACGCTCGTTAGATGAGGTAGATTACAAAATACCCAGAGGTGGCCTATTCGAAAAAGTCACCTGTCCTAATTTCCTCGGGGAGATAATCGAGTGGACGGGATATGCGATTGCCTGTTGGAATCTACCCGCCCTTGGATTTGCAATCTGGACAACAGCCAACCTGGTTCCAAGGGCCCTTAGTCACCATCGCTGGTATCACGAAAATTTTGATGACTATCCGGCAAATCGCTGCGCCATTTTCCCTGGCATTTTATAA
>CAVQPI010000011.1:0-15531 GCA_963714735.1 uncultured Alphaproteobacteria bacterium | reverse complement strand
GCCCAGATGGAAGCAATTGGCGGCAGCCCGCAAAAAATGGCCTTCTCGGAAGTGTATGGTGCACTTCAAACCAAGGTTGTTGATGGTCAGGAAAACACATGGTCAAACATTTACGGCCAGAAATTTTTTGAGGTTCAGGACGGCATCACCGAAACCAACCACGGCATCATCGACTATCTGGTAGTGACATCCGATGAGTGGTGGAACGGTCTTGACGCTGATGTTCGCGATCAACTCGCAACCATCCTCAAGGAAGTTACCGAAGCCCGCAACGCCGAGTCCGAGGCTGTGAACCAGTCAGCCAAAAAGGCGATCATCGACGCCGGTGGTGTGGTTCGTGAACTGACCGCCGAACAGCGTCAGGCCTGGGTGGATGCCATGAAGCCTGTTTGGGCGAAGTTTGAAGGCGACATTGGTGCCGATCTGATCGACAGCTGCACAGGCAACAAACTTGCATTCGCGAAACATTGTATTGCTGAAGACAAGTTCCTGCGGCTGGTCTGGCCGCAGGTACACCATATGAGACGGAACGAAACTGGGGAGTGATTTCGACGAATTCCGATTCTGATCAGGCAGTATTCGGGGAGGGTCTGCCATGGCCGAAAGGCAAGCGCAGCAGTCACATGATCGACGGCATAGAGGAGGGCTTCATTGCCATCACTCTTGGCCTGATGACCATTATCACATTTGCCAATGTCATTGCCCGTTATGTATTCAATTCGAACATTTTATGGGCCTTGGAAGTCACGGTTTTCCTGTTCGCCTGGCTAGTGTTGATTGGTGCATCCTACGGAGTGAAAAAGACATTTCACATCGGTGTCGATGTGGTTGTGGCAATGCTGCCGCCCCGTATTCGGTACTTGCTGACACTGATCTCGGCAGCTGCCTGCATCGTGTTTACCTTGCCTGCTGCTCAAGGGCTCCTGGGACTACTGGTATCCCTTTGTTTCAACCGGTCATTTTACGAAACAAATGATATTCCCGTTCCCGCTGTTCTGGCCTGGCTTGGTGATGTGTTCAACGACGGCGAAGCTTACGAAAAACTGCCGCGTTTCATTCCCTATTTTGCCCTTCCCGTGGGCATGGCATTGTTGCTGTTCCGTTTCATCGAAGCCACCTGGCGGATTTACAAGGGTGAACAGGAACTGCTGATCGCTGGTCATGAAGCCGATGAATTGATGAGCGAAATCGACGGCGATGCCCGTACTGGCACCGGAGGGCAAAACTGATGTCGATCGTTCTTCTTTTCGGTCTTGTCATTCTGCTGATGCTGATTGGCGTGCCGATCGCGATTTCGCTCGGGCTTTCCAGCGTCCTTTTTCTGATCGTTTATTCCGATGCCTCGCTCGCGTCAATTGCGCAAACCCTTTTCAATGCCTTTGCCGGTCACTACACGCTGCTGGCAATTCCGTTCTTCATTCTGGCGTCCAGTTTCATGTCGACCGGTGGTGTGGCGCAAGGCGTATCATCCGCTTTGCCATTTCCATCGTTGGGCATTTTTCAGGTGGCCTGGCCATTGCATCGGTTTTTGCCTGCATGATGTTTGCAGCGCTTTCAGGCTCGTCGCCGGCAACCGTTGTTGCGATCGGCACGATTGTCATCGCCGGAATGCGGGAAGTGGGATACACAAAGGAATTTGCCGCCGGCGTCATCTGTAATGCTGGCACGCTCGGCATCCTCATTCCGCCCTCCATCGTCATGGTGGTATATGCTGCTGCCACCGACGTATCGGTCGGCCGAATGTTTCTGGCTGGCGTCATTCCCGGCCTCATCGCCGGGCTGATGCTGATGGTTGGCATCTTATATTGCGGCCAAATGGAAAGGCCTGCCGTCACAGCCCTTTGCGCGGGTTGGCGCGAAATTGCCTCCTCGGGCAAGGATGCTTTCTGGGGACTTGTTCCTCATTATCATTATTCTGGGCGGCATTTATGGTGGTGTCTTTACCCCTACCGAAGCAGCTGCCGTCGCCGCTGTATACGCCTTCCTGATTGCCAATTTTGTTTATCGTGACATGGGGCCGCTGAGAGTTGAAGGTGGACCAACCGAAATCTCACGCTTCTCAATCGTCCCCAGGCCCTTTGACCGCCTGGTATCCACAAGGACACCAAGGACGCCCTGTTCGAGGCCGGCAAGCTGACCATCATGCTCCTGTTTATCATCGCCAATGCGCTGATTCTCAAACATGTTCTAACCGAAGAACAGATTCCCCAGACGATCACCCAGGCCATGCTGGCCGCCGGCCTTGGCCCGATCATGTTCCTTGTCGTCGTCAACATCATCCTGCTGTTTGGCGGGCAGTTCATGGAACCATCCGGGCCTTCTGGTAATCGTTGCCCCATTGGTGTTTCCGATTGCCATCGAACTCGGCATCGACCCCATTCATCTCGGCATCATCATGGTTGTGAACATGGAGATCGGCATGATCACGCCGCCGGTTGGTCTCAACCTGTTTGTCACAGCCGGCGTAGCGAAAATGTCGGTGACTAAATGTAGTCAAGGCCGCTCTGCCCTGGGTCGGCATCATGTTCATTTTCCTGATCCTGGTGACCTATGTGCCCGATCATCTCCACATGGCTGCCGACATTGCTGATGGGGCCTGAGATCATCACCCGGCTAGCGCAAGGCGGCTCCGGTATACATTCGATAGGCGGCCGGGCTCAATTCGGCTTGTAATTCGCCGCAGCCATCGCATGGTGGAAAGCACGAATTCGGCATTCTCGTCCGCTTTTGGATAGGAGAGACCGAAAAGTGCCTGCGCCTTCCCGGATCTGAGAGGTAAAGCTGCCGGTTTCGCCGAACACTGCTACGCGACCCTTGCCAAGCTCCATGACAGCGCCCTGGGAAAGGCCCGAGACATCAAGTCGTGGCGCCGAATGGAAATCCCTCAGCAAGGCAAAGGTCAAAAGCGTTTCAAACCCTTCGGGAATGGTGAGAAGATTTTTGGCCTCGGGCGGGGGAATGATCGCCTGGCCTTCAAAGTCTAGAAATGGGAAATCTTGCTTCGGCCTGTGCGCCGTCGACAATCGGATGGCTGAAAGCCTGCCAATCTGACTGCCTTCGCCCTCGCGTTGAAAATCAATATGCCCAGATATGTCCTGCGAGAGCGAGGCGGAGTGAATTGCCAAACCGGTCATATAGGTAAAGCCAAGCGCTTCAGCCAGTTTGATCGTCCCACCGGCAAAAGGTGAGTGATCTGCCAGAATGCAGCAGCGAACCGCCGTTTTTCACCCATGTCACAATCAGGTCAATATCGTCGCTCGAATAAACCGACGGCGCATCAAGCGTGCTGAAGTTTCGGTAATCATTGGCGCCACCCTTGGTTAGGCATTTGCAATGACCAGAATATCGGTATCAGCAAGCGCTTCGGCAGAGACCTGCTGTCGAGCCAGTCCACCTTGAAACCGTCGGTCTCCACCAACCTCTTGAACGGTTCAAAGAACCACGCTGAAGATAAGGGCTGACATAGCGGTGTATTTTCACCGACGGACCGCCATTGGCAGAATAGGCCGGATTGGCATTTTCAAAGCTGTAATCCGCTTCTGCGGCCTGGCGGGGTTTCGTTGCTGCCTGATCGCTTTGAGCTGAAACGAGTGTGCCTTGCAGGCACAAGGTGGTCATTAGAGCACCAATCAAAACCCGGCGCCGTGCCTTTGAAAAACTCATGCATCAACCTCGCTCTTTTCCTTTTCACCGCCGGAAAGACCTTCCAGTGTTTCGGCATAGCGCTGCGGAACATCCCCGAGAGCCTCAAGCAGTGGACCCAGATGACTTTCATAACGCCGCCACTTGCCCATGGCAGTTGCATAGACCGGCTGGCGCACCTGCCATGCCGACAGGGTTTTGACGGCTGAATTCTCCGAGTTGCGCAATAATACCCGGTCGTCCCAATTGAGTCCGACATGTTCGATCATTGCACGGCTGTTCAATTCGGTATTGGCAACTACATCCTCGTAATAGATGTCATGAATCCTGCCTGGAAACAAATCATGCCAGAATTGCATAAGGTCATCATAATGGCGGTAATAATCACCCAGCACGGCAAGATCGGTCTTGTAGTAATTATGTGCCGGTGACATGCCGTTCGTGTAAATTGACACGCAGGTATCGACGGGGTCCCTGCGGCAGTGGAAAATCTTGGCATTGGGAAAGAGTAGGAAAATCAGCCCGATATGCGTAAAATTATGGGGCATCTTGTCAGTAAACAGATTGTCCTTGCCGCAAGCCGCCCGGACACCTCGAAGATAGAATTGTGCCATCTCGCTGGCGTCCTTGCGTGAAAGCCCCCTGACATTGGCTGCAAACTCTTCAGGGGTTGCCTTGAATGCTCCGATGCCGAAAGCAAGATCTTCAAGCATGCCCATTTCCCCGCCGGCGGTGATCCGCGGATGCGCGCCCAGAATGCTCTCGACAAGCGTGGTTCCCGAGCGCGGCATGCCCAGCACGAAGATGGGGCGCCGCGAACGATCACCCCATTCTGTTCTGGCTTCAACCAGTTCCGGGTTGAATGCGGCCTTGTAGTTCTCATAGGGGCGCAGATAGTCGTACTGGCCATTGGGGTTCATGGCCTCATTGGCTTTTTTGTAGTAGCTGAACGCCGCATCGAAATCCTTTATGTCGTCCAGAGCCTTACCTGCTCCATAATAAAGCGATGCGGTATCGATGGCCTGCCCGCTCTTGTTGGCCTTTGCTGCCTTGTTCACCTGTTCGAGATAGACCGGCACTTCGTCTTTGCTGAAACGCCTAATGGTCGAAAGGCCGTAAATCGCCGTGGAATGAAGCGGGTCAAGTTCAATGGCGCGCCGATAGCCCTTTTCCGCTTCTTCCAATTCTCCAATGTAAAACCGGCAATTGGCCATCTGGAAAACGAGTTCTGCGGTTTCACCCGTCATCGACAATTGTTTCTTGAAAGCTGCAAGAGCGTTTACCGGGTCGCCTGAACTGTCAAGAATGCGCCCGCGAACCTGCCAGTTCTCGGGATTGGCCGGATCGATCTCCACCAGTTTCTTCGAGTAGAGCTTTGCGTCAGCAAATTCATGCACTTCAGCTGTAGCAACCGACAGCCATTGAATAATCATCGGATTTTTCGGTTGAACCTTGTGCGCACGTTTGAGCAGGCCGATTGCTTCGACCGTGGCATTGGCGGTATAAAGCAGTGCTGCCCCGCTGAGCAGGGCATCGATATTGCGCTTGTCGCGTTTGAGGACAGCCTCTACCTGCCCCAGAAGCTTCTTGCGCTGCTCAGGATTCAATCCCCTTGCCTGGTCTACGGTAATCATGGAAAATCAGTCTCCGTTATTCGCGCTGGCAAGGGCTGCGAGTTCATCCTCATACCTGCCGACCTCGGAACCAAGCGCTTCGATAAGCGGACCAAGATGGGCCTCGAATTTTTTCCAGCGCCCTGCAGAACTGGTGTAGATCGGCTGGCGGACCTGCCAGACTGAAAGCGTTTTAACCGAGGTTTGCGAGCCTTCGCGCGCCATGACGCCATCTTCCCATTCAAGACCAAGATATTCAATCATTGAACGGGCATTCAATTCTGTATTGGCCACGACATCTTCATAATATACCTCGTGGAAGCCACCCGGAACCGCCTGCCGCCAATGCTCCATCAGGCGCAGATATTGCCGGTAATAGAGACCGAGCTTGCGTAGATCATGCTTGTAGGCATTGTGGAATTCGGTCATCGAGTTCGTGTATAGTGACAGGCAGTTGTCCAGCGGATGACGCCGGCAATGGATAATGTGCGCATTTGGAAACAACATGCGGATCAGGCCGATATGCTGGAAATTATGCGGCAGCTTGTCCGTGAAGTAAGGTGTCCCCGGATGAATGGACCTGGTGGCATCAAGGTATTCGTCTGCCAGTTCCTTCACATTTTCAGGCTTCATGTGATCCAGCATTCTCTGAATCGCGACTTTTTCACTGCGTTGAATGCCAAATCGGTTGGCAATATTCCTGATGTAGCCCAATTCATCTCCGGCGGTCACCAGCGAATGCCCGCCTATCAGGCTTTCAACCAGCGTCGTGCCGGAGCGTGGCATCCCCAGAACAAAAATCGGCGCATCGCTTTGGCTGCCCGAATGGGCATGCTTTCGGATGAATTCCTTGGTGTAGCTTGCCCTTATATTGGTCAGCATACGTTCATGTATTTCTTCGCCACCCTCGGTTTCGCGTAGCGCATTGGCGGATGCATAGTCGGCCATCGCTGTGTCGATTTCGCCAAGTTCGGTGTTCAGTTTGCCCGCAGAATAGTAAAGACTTGCCTTGTCGACAGGATGATCTGCGCGCTCGATTGATTTGCGGATTGATTCCAGCAGCTTCCTGGCGTCTTCCTTGGCCGTTTTTCCGGTATTGACCACCTGATAAAGCGTCAGCGGATCGAGAGGATCGAGTTCCAGCGCCTTTTTAAGGCTGGCTTTTGCTTCGTCCCACTTGGCCAGGGTGCCGTAGCAGGTGGCAAGATCGCGCCAGTTGCCCGGATTGTTCGGGAAAAGAGAGGTTATTTTCTGCCAGGCTTCGGCAGCTTGCTGCATCAACCCCGCTTTCACGAGGAATTCGGCATAAAATACAAGTGTGTTCTCGTTTCTCGGCTGAAGTTCGACCAGCCGGCGCACATATTTTTTGGCTGCACGGTAATCCCTGATCGTTATATAGGCCTCTGCAAGCTGACCAATCGCTACCGGGTCTTTCTTCATTGCCTTGTTTGCGATCAACAGATGCCTGATGGCAGGTTCCATCTGGCGTTCTGCCTTGTAAAGCGTGCCCAATTGCAGATGAAGAGCAGGATCACCCTTGCGACCGGCCAGAATGGCCTCACCCTTTCTGATCAGCGCAAGGCGTTGCATCGGCGACAATTGTTCGGTCTGGGTCATGGTTGTTTTCGCGGCCTTGCTGGATGTTGAACCTAGATACACAATCACACATCATTATCAAGCAGGCGGCAGGCACTGAAAGGCCGGAAAGGAATCACTTCCGGAGTGATTCTTTCAGGAACTGGCAAATGGGTGTGAAAATGCCTTGCCAGGGTGGTTGTCGGACCGGATTGCATGTCGATTCTATTGGAAAATCGTGAAAATCATGCAGACGCAAGGGGGCGACCTTGTTGAAAATCCCCGAATTTTGGCGGGTTTACCGTGTGTTTACCATGCCAGCGGCCAAAATCGTGTTTTTTGTGCAACACAGCATTTGCAAGTGCACCGTCAGGGCCTTCCGGGGTGTCTTTCCGATTGCTTCCCCATGAAGGATGGGTATTTTGAGCATCAGGAAACGGCGCAAGCCTGATCCTTTGGTTCAGGGGCTGGTTATCCCATTTCACTAGTGATGTGACAATCAGCCTAAATATTAAATGAAGTTTTTGACTGGAGGTCAGAACAATGAAAATCAAGAGCCTTCTTCTTGGTTCAGCTGCAGCCCTCGTTGCTGTATCTGGCGCTCAGGCTGCCGATGCAATCATCGTCGAGCCAGAGCCAATGGAATATGTTAAAGTCTGCGACATGTACGGCGCTGGCTTCTTCTACATTCCGGGCACCGAAACCTGCCTGAAAATCGGTGGTCATGTTCGTATCGATTACGATGTTGAACCACTACCATGACACGCCTGAGTGGTGGAACGACGTTTCCAACCACAACACCCGTATCCGTGGTCAGATCGACTTCACCGCCAACAACGAAACCGAATACGGCACGCTGGGTTCAACCATCAGTCTACTTCGGCGGCTGGATGAACGAAGCATACGGACCTCTTGGTGCTCACGATGACTTCTCAATCACTGAGCTCATACCACACCCAGGTTAACCTGATGCAGGCAACCATCAACCTCGCCGGTTTCCGCGCTGGTTATGATGCCAACGGCGGTGGTGCCTGGAACCGTTACGGCGGTTATGGCTACTACAATGCCCGTAACTCAGGCATCTACGGCTTCCAGACAGCTCTGTTCCTCGAATACGGCGGTTCTGCTGGTGGTTTCAACTACGTAGTTGGTATTCAGGATTCTACTGAATTCAGGTTCATCAGGTCAGCCTGACGTATATGCTGGCATGAATACCACAATGGGCGGTCTCGCCCTTGGCGCAGTTGTCATGTACGACAGCAGTGGTGGCTGGTCACGGGTTCTTGGAACCGTTACCTTGCCAAGCCTGCTCGTTTCTTTAACGCCTACCATGGCGGCGGTGGCATCGCTTACCGTGTTCGTGCTGACTACGATCTGTCCAGCATGATGCCTGGTGGTTCAATCGGCATGTGGTGCGAAAGCGACAACGGCGACACAGACTATGTTAAAGGTCACCGTTACGGCGTAACCATGAAAGCCAACCTTACCGACAAGCTCGTTGCTTACACCGGTTGGTCAGCCTATGAAGGCCAGGGCCTTGCTGAAGGTGTTGATGCAACACATTGGGTTACAGGTGTTCGTTGGAACGTTGTTTCCGGCCTCTACATCCAGGGTGAGTGGGCCAAGACACAGCTGGACAACGGCTTCGTTGCTGGCACAGAAGACAGCCAGGATCGCTTCTCACTGCGTATCCACCGCTCTTTCTAATCGTCTGATTAGTTAAAGCGTTAAGTTTAGGCCCGGTCCTTTGGAACGGGCCTTTTCTTATGGGGCATCGGCGCCGCCAAAACGCCGTAAGACTAACCCCTTGCAACAGGGGAGGGACGGTTTTCCCACAACTACCGGTTAACCTTGCGTCATTACTCCTTGAACATTCGTCGTAAATGTTGTCATCTATCCATGGTCCTTGGGGAGGGATGACGGACTGCGTGTGGAAATATGTTCCAGTGGACAAAGCACGATCAAGGCTCCGCATCACCGATTGTCTGAAACTTTCAGCCCCTTCCTTTCAGGTTCCGAAGATTTGCCTTGCGTCCTCATGAGGAGGACGCTCGAACTGGAATGTTGCATTATCGGGTAGGAGTTCTCATGTGCAATTGGAGAAAATGGATTTGGCCCGGGATTTTGGCAGTGGTTCTGCTGAGCGCCCTCGCCACCTTGATGAAATCAGGCAGTATTGAACAGGATCTGCAGGCCAAGGCCATTGCTGATCTCTCCGACAACCATAAATGGGCCCAGGTCGAGCTGGATGGTCGTGATCTCACCTTGACGGGAATTGCACCATCGGAAGCGGCAATAGAGGAAGCCCGACAGATTGCAGATGACGCATATGACGTTCGTGTCGCAAATGCACAGGTAACGCTTCTTCCGATTGCTGATCCGTTTGTCCTTTCTGCCGTCAAGGCGGACAGGAAGATAACGCTTGAAGGCAATGTTCCTGATGATCAGGTTCGCGCTGTCATTGCAGAAGCAGCCAAGGCCGCTGAGTCCGGGCGCGGAAATCATTGATAATTTGAAGGCAGCACGCGGTGCTCATGAAGGTTTCGGCGATCTGGCCGGCTTCAGCATTGGCCAACTTGCCAATCTGTCATCAGGATCAGCTTCCCTTGAAGGCGCAAACCTCACCGTCAAGGGCGAGGCGCCAACGGTTGAGGCTTATGAAACCGTGACCACCGCGGTCAATGGCGACTTGCCGGGCAGCGGAGTGTTGGCTCTGGCCGATATTACCGGCCCGACTGCCGATCCCTACACGTTTACAGCCACCAAAAGCGATGACGGCATAGTATTGGACGGTTATGTGCCTTCCAATGCAGTGCGTTCACAAGTCGTTGCTGCAGCTGAAGAGGCGGCGGAAAGCAAGTCTGTCACCGACAACCTGCAACTGGCGCTCGGTGCTCCTGACGGGTTTGGTGAGACAGCCGCTTTTGGCGTTTCCCAGCTTGCGGGAATGTCCGCCGGAACAACGGGAATGAATGGTCCAGACCTGTCTGTAAAGGGTGATGCCAAATCTGTTGAGGACTTCGAAGCCATTGAAAACGCTTTGAAAAATCAGCTTCCTTCAGGGGCAAACCTTGCAATGGATGAGGTCACGTCTCCGGCAATCAGCCCCTATCCGTTCTCTGCAGTCGAGACTGATTCCGGCGTGGTACTGTCGGGCTTTGTGCCGGATGAGGAAACCCGCGCGGCAATGATTGCCGCAGCAGGCGAAACCACGGACGGTGTCGTTACTGACCGCCTCGAAATAGGTCCCGGCGCAAGTCCGGGCTTCGCTGATCTGGCCGGCTTTGGTATTGCTCGCCTTGGTGAATTTTCCAGCGGAACAGTCAACCTTTCCGATCTTGATCTGAGTGTTCGCGGTACAGCGATCTCACCCGAATCCTATGATGCCGCGACCAGCGCACTGTCGGGAGAAATTCCGGCCGGCGGAAAGGTGGCAATTGCCGACATTACCCGCAGCACGGTCAGCCCGTATACGTTCTCGGCTGCCAAGGATGATGGTATTGTGGTTCTGGAAGGCTATGTTGCCTCCGAACAGGAGAAGGCCGAGGCAGAGACCTTTGCCAAGACGCTCAATCCTGCTGACCGCATCATCAACCGTCTGATTGTGGCTAATGGTGTCCCGGACAACGTTTCCTGGCCCGAAGCCAGCAAGCTGGCAGTGACCAATGCCAGCCGGTTGATTAAGGGAACATCCGCCCTTGAGGATGGCATGTACTCGGTTGAAGGCATGGCGAAATCGAACGCCGATTTTGACAAGCTGAAATCCTCAGCAAACGGTACGCTGCCAGCCGGTTTGAAACTGGCGAAGGAGGATGTCCGCCGCCCCGTGATAACCCCTTATGTCTGGTCTTTCACAAACATGGAGGGTGCCGCGCCTGCCTTGAGCGGTTACGTGCCGGATGAAGACTTGGCTTCCCAGAATATTGAACAGGTGGAAGCACGCATTGGAACAGCTCAGCCGGTTGCCAGTTCACTGGAGATCGGCGCTGGTGCGCCTGCCAATCTTGGATCGGCGTCATCGGTTGGCATCCAGGCTGCAAGCCGACTCTTCAACGGCAAGGCTGAAATTACCGGAAATGAACTGATGGTTTCCGGTGAAGCCCTTTCCGAACAGGCCGCTGCGCAGATTCGTACCAATGTGGAGAACGGTGTTCCACCGGGCTTCAGTGGCAAACACAACATCACGGTCCGCGAAGTGCTGGCATTGCCGACACTGGCGCCCGATGAGTGCCAGAACCTCCTTACGGAAGGCCTGAGACACAATTCCATCCGTTTTGAAACTGACAAGTCGGTGATCAGGGAAGATTCATTTGGCCTTCTCGACAGGCTGGCATTTGTTGTCAAACGTTGCCCGACCGCAGACGTGGAGATCGAGGGTCACACAGATTCAGACGGTTCGGAAGACTATAATCAGGGTCTCAGTGAGGACCGGGCCAATGCAGTGCGCTCCTACCTGGTTCGCAACGGCATATTTGTTGGTCGGCTGCAAGCTGCTGGTTTTGGTGAGAAAAATCCCATCGCAGATAATTCGACAGCGGAGGGCAAAGCCCAAAATCGCCGTATCGAATTTACCGTCATCCGATAATTGAAGGGAAGTCACATGTGGTATCTGATTGAACAACTCTTCTGGTTTCTGCTCATTGCCTTTGTGATCGGCCTGATTGTCGGCTGGGTCACATCGGAAAAGAAACCTCAGTAAGTGTCTGAAAGATAGGAGAAATATAACATGACCATGCTTATCCTTCAGACACTGTTGCTGATGGCAATTGCCTATATTCTAGGCTGCATAATCGGCTGCCTGTTGCACCAGTGGTTCGGCTCGGCGCCAAAGGCCGCTAGCAGTTGCTGCCGCTCCGGTTGCTGCTGTTGCTGCCACCGCACCGAGGGCACCACCACCGCCGCCGCCGCCAGCGCCGAAACCGGCTGGCCTGGTTGCTGCTCCTGTTGCTGCGCCCGAAGACGTGCCGAAAAAGGCTCCGGCCAGAAAGCGCGTTGCCAAGCCAAGGGCAGCACCAAAGGCAGCCCCAAAAGCCAAGGATGATCTCAAGCGGATCAGGGGCATTGGCCGCCAGAATGAGGCCCGTCTCAATGCGGTCGGCGTTACCACTTTTGAACAGGTCGCCGGCTGGTCGAAGAAAGAACAGGCCGAAATGGGTGACCGCCTGGCCTTCCCTGGACGTATCGAGCGTGAGGAGTGGGTCAAACAGGCCAAGGTTCTGGCCAAGGGTGGCAACACCGCTTTCTCCAAACGCGTTGACAAGGGGGATGTTTCCACATCCGTCGGCAAGGGCAGTGTCGGTGATCTCGGCAAGAAGCCGCCAACAATGGCAAAGGCCCGCAGCGGCAAGGGAGACAATCTCACCCTGATTGATGGCGTCGGCAATGCCATTGAGAAGAAGCTGAATGCGCTCGGTATTTACCACTTCGAGCAGATCGCCAAATGGACTTCCGACCACGAGACATGGATTGGAAACGAGATCGGCTTCCCCGGTCGTCCGGAGCGTGAAAACTGGGTCAAGGAATCAAAAATCCTTGATTGCCGGTGGCACGACTGAACATGCAAAACGTGTAGAGGAGGGCAAGATCGGCACCAGCCGCAAGTCAAAGCCCGGTGAAAACAAGTAAGGCGCGTAAACCGTTTTGATCTGAGACCCGCCGGAGAAATCCGGCGGGTTTTTTTTAAATGCAATAGTCTTCTGGAGCGTCCGGCATGCCTGCAAATGTATCGATCAGAACGGCAAGTGAGCGGGATTTGTCCGCAGTATTATCTGTCTATGAGGTATTGCGTGGCCCATGGCCCGAGCCCCATCCGGCAATGGCGAAGCGGATATGGAGCGATCTCCTGAACCATCCCGGCACCACCGTATTGCTTGCCGAGTTGGAAGGCGAAATCGTGGGCACAGCGACCCTGCATGTCTTGCCCAACCTCACCTTTACCGGCAGTCCTTATGCGCTTGTTGAAAATGTTGCGGTTGCAAAGGCCTCACAAGGCCAGGGGATTGGACGAATACTCATGCAGACCGTTATTGATAAAGCCGGGAGCTCAGGCTGCTACAAGATCATGCTGCTGACTGGAAATCAAAATGGGGCTTCCGAATTCTATGCCAAACTCGGTTTTGATGCAGACGAGAAAACGGGCATGATTATTCGCTATGCTCCCAAGAGAACGGTGGATTGATCACAATCACGCTTCCAAAAACGTCTCGATCCTTTTGGGTAAACCGCCGCTGCCCAGATCCGGAGCATGGCCCTGATCAGGAACGTTGATCGCCTGCATGCCGGAATGGATTTTCTGCATTTTTTCAACGGTTTGTTCGGAAAGAAGATCGGTGTTCGTCGCCCCGGATGAGCAGTAACGGTATTTTCCTTAAGCCGGTAAATTGCGGCCAGAGGCTGGGCAAGGCGGATCAAGATCCAGCGCTTTCAGGTGTTCATCAGTTTGGGATCATAATCGCGGACCAGCTTACGCCGCCTTCCTTCGCGATAGATCAGACGCGCCTGTCTTTCCCATTCTTCATCGGAATAATCCGGGAAATCCCGCTTGCCCACCGATTTGAGCGAATCGCCGCCTCTTCCCAACTTCCGGCATCCGTTGCGCCTTCGATCATGTTCTTGATGCGCACCAGTCCCGGCACCGTCAATTTCAGGACCGACATCATTCAGACGATCTTCTGCCATCAGGCCGGGCTTCATGGCTGCCAGGAGCATGATGATCAACCGCCCCGCGGATGTGCCGACAAAGGCCGCATGTTGCAGCCCGCCGCCGGTCATTCCCTGCACCACATCATCTGCTTCGGTCAGGACGTTATAGTTCTCCCAGTTCTTGTCATATTGCGATTTTCCTCGTCCGCGATAATCGAGGCAAAGCACCCGGCGGTTTGTTTCCGCCTTGTGCGAAAGATGCACCGCCAGCTGCGTGAAAATCCGCAGAATTGCGAGACAGGCCCGGGCAGGCAGACAACCGGCAGGGCATCACGGTGTTCCCAGCCGTATTTGCGCCCGGCAAGCGTCAACCCGTCAAAGGATGTATACGGTAAAGTCCTGCCAGTACTTGGGTCGGTGGTTGAATCGGTCATTGTGCGGTCTTTTTCTGTTTTCTGCTGGAACGCTGCCGGAACAGGGTCGGTTGGCGCTATTAAGCATGCATCGCTTCCTCATTCCAGAGGATTGATGCAAACCAGATAATGGATGACTTCATGGATTGCCGGTATTTCACAGGCAGCCTTGCCCCTTGCTGCCAATAGTTTGACATCGGCTGCCAAACCATCGCTTGCAGTCCGCTTCCACCGTGGCTATTGTCGCGCCGGTTTCGGGGAGGCATTGCGCAGCCCCCTTTTTGGTTTCTGGAGTACACTTCGATGTTCAAAGGTTCCTTCACAGCACTCGTCACCCCGTTTGACGCAAATGGCAAAGTGGATGAAAAGGCCTTCGCAGATTTCGTCGAATGGCAAATCGCCGAAGGGATCAAATGGCCTTGTGCCGGTTGGAACAACGGGCGAGTCGCCGACCTTGACCCATGAGGAGCACGACCGCGTGGTTTCCTTGTGCGTTGAAGTGGCAAATGGCCGGGTTCCGGTGATTGCAGGTGCCGGTTCGAACAACACGGCTGAAGCCGTTCGCCTCGCCAGACATGCCGAGAAAGCCGGTGCTGATGCGGTTCTGGTCGTGACACCCTACTACAACAAGCCGACCCAGCGCGGCCTGTATGCCCATTTCAAGGCCGTGGCTGAAGCCGTTGCCCTGCCCATTATTCATCTATAATATTCCGCCGCGTTCGGTAATCGACATGACGCCGGAAACCATGGGCCGATTGGCAAAGGATTTTCCCAATATCATCGGCGTCAAGGATGCGACGGCAAAGCTCGACCGGGTCAGCGAACAGCGCATGACCTGCGGCAAGGATTTCATCCAGCTGTCCGGCGAGGATGCGACTGCAATCGGCTTCAATGCCCAGGGCGGTGTCGGTGCCATATCCGTGACCGCCAATGTTGCGCCGCGTCTGTGTTCCGAATTCCAGCAGGCCACCCTGGACGGGGATTTTGCCAAGGCGCTGGAATACCAGGACCGGCTGATGCCGCTTCACAAGGCAATCTTTATCGAGCCGGGCCTTGCCGGTGCAAAATATGCACTTGTCAAAACTGGGCAATGATTGCCAATGTGGTCCGCTCGCCGCTGACGACGGTTGAAGCGTCCACCGAAAAGGCGATTGACGCGGCCATGGTACATGCCGGACTGATGAACTGATCGTGAGACACTGGTGATTTCAACGAGTTTGAAAATCAGCCGAGGGGATGCAATTCATCCCCGGCCACCTATATTTGAGCCATGGCCAAGAAAAAGAAAGATGACAGCAACGGCAAACTGATTGCCGACAACCGCAAGGCGCGCCACAATTACGAATTTGTGGAGACCCTTGAGGCTGGCATCGTGTTGACCGGAACCGAGGTCAAATCCCTTCGCAACGGCAAGGCCATGATTGCCGAAAGCTACGCGACCGATGAAGGTGGCGAGATCTGGCTGATCAATGCCTATATTCCCGAATATCTTGAAGGCAAACCGCAACAATCACAATCCGCGCCGCCGCCGCAAACTGCTGCTGAAAAAGACGCGAAATGGCAAAACTGATCATGGCGATCAACCGCGATGGCATGACGCTTGTTCCCAACAGGCTCTATTTCAATGACCGTGGCCGTGCCAAACT
>CAVQPI010000010.1:0-180528 GCA_963714735.1 uncultured Alphaproteobacteria bacterium | reverse complement strand
CTATCGGTCAGCAGGCACATTTCGCAAGAGCCATGCCTTGAACCGGGTAGCCCGTACTGACCTGTTTCAGGCGCTATAGCGGTCCTGCCAGCGGCTTTTGCGCCTGCTGCCCAGTAATGACAGCAAGAACCAGATTACCCCAATATGATCCAGCTTGGCACTCTGAGAATCTGAATAATGACCGGATCCCATATGGCCGGGTGCAAATACTGTTTCACCAGATCATGGGCCTGATTAAGGGCGCCGGGAGCAAAATTCTGCCAATCAACGCCAAATGAGGTCATCACAATTGTCAATCGGCAATCGAACGCGTAATGTCCAGCACGGCTGTTATCAGGGCCATGGCAAGCGCAAAAAGGGCCAGAATTCTCAGTATGGGTTTCAGCATGAAGGTCAGCTCTTTGTTTTGACGATAAATAGGCTCTTGCGGACCGGGATGCAATGATTTGCTTCCTTGGAAAGTTGTTATGCGGACTGGTGCAAGGAAGTGGCCAGTTCTTCTCCGTTTTTCCAGGGCCTGAAATGCGTATTTTGCCGTGTTTGGGAAATTATCACAATCATGCTTGAAAGGCGGGCTGATCCTTGTATAAGTGCCCGCGCATCACCGCAAATTTGCTGCAGTGACGGCAAATTAGGACAGGTGGCCGAGTGGTCGAAGGCGCACGCTTGGAAAGCGTGTAGGCGGCAACGTCTCCAGGGTTCGAATCCCTGTCTGTCCGCCACTTCAGATTTGTAAAGAATTGAATATTAAAGAGAAATTTTTACAAGCTGGAATTGGTGCCTACCGTAGCGCCTACCTATTCGACGTCCGGTATTTGGATTATGCGTCCAAAACGCTCTTATTGCACATTGGATTAAACGGGCAAAAAAGGTCGGCAATGGCGACATGGGTAGTTAACTAAGCTGATTTCAGACATTCAGACGACTAGCATTGAACAATCGCTTTCTGCCAATTCGGTTCAATGGCGCTTACGGCCCCTAGCGGACCTTCGACCGCCTCCAGCAAGTTTCCTGGGAGCGGACATTCAACTAAGTTGCGGCGGATCGAAGACCAGATGTCGGCTGAGCGGACTTAACCGCCGTTCAGTGGATTGTCATCAAGGTCCGCTTTGTTCTGTTCGCGGCGGCAGCGAAAAACACCACGTTCGGGAACCGGACATGCACTGCGGCTATGATGCGCCCTGACCGTTTCAGTGCAAGCTGACATTCATATAAGACTTTGGCCGGATTGAAGTTTGTATTGGCGCACATTGTCTTCGAGTTGATGGTGACGACGTCCATGCCTTTCATCAGCTGTAGCCATTGAAGAAGCTGGCTTTGCCACTTTGTGTACCCAGGCGAGTTATGGACCAAGCGCTGGCGACGCATAGTGTGATGTTGAACTCCGGTCTATTTGACATGGTTCGCTCCAGTGGTGTGAAAACCAATCATTTGCCTGTCCAAGATAGCATATGACCCTATAAAGGCGGAGTTGGCGCAAGTTATAAACGCGGAGGTAGCACAAATTTTGCGAAAGGGTTTTCAACAGGGGATTACACTTCGGCACTTGCGTGCTCTTGTTGCGTTGTCGGATCTGAAACTAATCGCGCGGGTTTCTGAAGCGCTTGGGGTGACGCAGCCAGCCGTGTCAAAACAAATTGCCGAGTTGGAAAAGATCGTTGGCGTGCCCGTCGTGACCCGGGATCGCAACAGGCTTTACCTGACGCCAATTGGCGCGAGGCTTGCTGAACATGCGCGTCAGGCGCTTGGGCAACTTGATCGCGCCGCCTTTGATATCGAGGCGATGACAAGCGGTGTGTCGGGCTCTGTTGCGGTTGGTGTCGTCAGTTCCGTTGCGCCGACACTCTTGCCCAGCACGATTTCCTTGTTCAAGCGCAGCACACCACAGGCAAACGTTTCAGTGTCCGAAGGACATTTCGTCGAACTATTGCCGCAACTTGAAGCTGGCGCACTGGATCTGTTGATTGCACGGGTTTGGCAGCCTCAGGAACTGGCTGGTATTGACCAAATGGCCTTGTTCTCCGAGCCTGTCGTCGTTGTCGCAGGGCATAATCACCCGCTTGCACAAGAGACGGCCGTCAAGTGGGCGGATGTTGCAAATTTCCCTTGGATACTCCCGAAACCAAACTCGGTAGCCCGACAGGCCGTGGACGCGCTTTTTGCCGCCAATGGGTTATCACCACCCACGAATACAATTTCATCCCTGTCGCTGGCGCTGAATGTCGAACTATTGCGGGTCATGCCTGCCCTTGGGTTGCTGCCACAGCGGCTGGCGCAGACACAGGCGAGGCGAGGCGAGCTCGTCACGCTGCCGCTGGATACACATGATTTGCTATCAGAGGCGCGGTGCTTTTGGCGCAAGGAGCATTTCGCACAGAATGCGGCGCTTGTCTTGTTCCTGAAGTGTCTGGAGCAAGCAACGCAAGACATCAAAACCATTCCATTTGGTTAAGGTTTCCGGCGAATTTTTCATTTTTAATTGCCAGGATCATCTCTTACCTTAACCAAACACACGGTTTGGGAGGGCTATTGTGTCTATTCGTTTCACCTTAATGAATCGTGCGTGCTCGTGAGCGGCTCCAGGCTTTGTGCGCTCTCCGCGTGTGAGGTTCTAGCTGCTTTTGCGGCCAAAACCCTGACTCCGAGTGAATATCTGGCAGCTTGTCTAGAGCAGATAACGCAGTTCAATCCCAAAATTAATGCCTTGGCGGCGATGGACGTCGAAGGCGCTATTGTCAGTGCCGAAGAGGCTACACAGCGCTGGCAGTCTGACACGCCCGATGGGGCCGCTGGATGGTCTGCCAATTGGTGTCAAGGATTTGCAGGACACGAAGGGATTGCTGACCACGCATGGCAGCATCCGCGCAAGGGGTCATGTGCCTAACGATGATATGCCAATGGTCGCACGCCTGCGCGCGGCGGGCGCCATTATTCTTGCCAAGACAAATGTTCCCGAGGTGGGGGCCGGAGGAAACAGTCGTAATCCCGTCTGGGGTGCGACGGGCAACCCGTTTGATGCCAATTTGATTGCGGGTGGCTCGTCGGGTGGCTCGGCCGCGGCGCTGGCGGCCAACCTGCTGCCGCTGTGCACCGGCTCTGATACGGGTGGCTCGCTCCGGATGCCCGCGGCCCTTTGCGGCATCGTTGGCTATCGCCCGTCAGTTGGTGTGATCGCCCACCCTACGCGCCCCTTGGGGTGGTCTGGAATTTCGGTGCTGGGCCCAATGGCACGTACGATTGATGACCTGGCATTGATGTTAGAGGTGTGCCGCGGGCACGACCTTGATGATCCTTTGTCGGTTCCAGTGCACGGCTCGCTTCGACGACTTGCCCGAAGTGCCTTTGCAGGACTTGCGTGTCGGGTACAGCGAAGACTTTGGTGGTGCCCCTGTCGATCCGGCCATCCGCGAGACTTTTAGAGCCCGTGTTGAAACACTGCGCCCGCACGTCAAAGAGTGCCGCCCCGTGGATCTTAATCTTGGGGACATGGATCGCTGTTTTGACATCCTGCGCGCTGAAAGCTTTGGTGTCGCCTTTGGCGCGGGTGTCCAAGAAGACCCCGACAGCTTCGGCCCGCATATCAAAGAGAATGTTGCGCTCGGTCAGACCATGTCCTTGGCGGATCGCGGTTGGGCGCACAATGAGCAGACTCGCATTCTGCGCCGTTTCAACGCGCTGATGCGCGAGGTTGATGTGATTGTGCTGCCGACTTCGCCGGTGTCACCCTTTGCGTGGACTCAATCACACCCTACCCGGATCGACGGGCAGGGCATGGACATCTACTATCGCTGGCTGGCGCTGTGCTATCGCGGTTCGCTTAGCGGGGGGCCTGCGATTACGCTGCCTTGCGGACGCGATGCGTTTGGCATGCCCTTTGGGCTTCAGATGCTAGGAGCGGTGCGAGGCGACGAACAGCTTCTCAGCGCAGCCAAGGCCGTCGAAGGTCTGTTTGCTGCCAAGACAGAAACGGCACGCCCCTTGGCCGATATGAAGACCCTTGCCCTCTCGGAGATCGATCTGCGGTCGATCGTGACACATCCGCCGATCTGAGCCAAATCCGGGCAATCCGCAGCACGCGATCCCTGCGAACGGCGGTGTAGCATGATGTGGTTGATTCCGATAATCTTTCATTCATCCTGCTGATCAGCGGCACGGCCTTTGCCTATCTGATGGGGGCGGTGTCGGTTCTGACCTTTGTCGCCGTTGATAAAACCCAGTTCCTGTCGGTTCTGCCGCAGCGCATCTTTGCACAGCTTGACGTCTTTGCCTTCATGGCAATGCCGCTGTTTATCCTGACCGCCGAGATTATGAGCCGCGCCGGTGTCACGCGCAGCCTGATCGATTTTGCCATGTCCATCGTGGGCCGGTTCCGGGGAGGCCTTGGGCACGTCAATATCCTCACCAGCGTTTTCTTCGCGGGCATCTCCGGATCCGCCATTGCCGATAGTGCAGCCTTGTCGCGCACATTCGTGCCCGAGATGAAGGCACGCGGCTATGACCCATACTACGCGGGGGCGATCACAGCAGCCTCTTCTATGATCGGGCCGATCATTCCACCGTCGATCATCATGATCATCTACGGTGGGCTGACCGGGTGCCTCCGTTGCGGCCCTGTTCATCGCAGGCGTTGTACCCGGGCTGATGCTCGCTGCCGCGCTCATGATCTTGAACGCAGTCATGGCGCAGCTCAAAGGGCATCCCGGGCGGTGCGATCCGACGACCTGCCGCGGTTCGTGCCAAGCTTGCTGAACGCAGCGCCTGCCTTGTGCCTGCCAATTGTGATCCTTGGCTCGCTTGTCTTTGGGTTGGCCACACCGACTGAAGGGTCGGCCATCGCCGTGTTTTTCGCGCTCATGGCGGGCCAATTCTACAAGGGCCTGAACTGGCGCATGATCTTTGACGCGATCGAGGCCACGGCAAAGATGACCGGAACGATCTTTATCATTCTCGCTGCGATTTCGGTGCTGGGCTATCTGGCGGGCCAGCTTGGGCTGGTCTCAGGCGCTGGCAAATTGGGTGGAGTCATTCGGGCTGACAGGTACGAAATACCTGTTTTTCCTTGTGATCATCTTCCTGATCGCGGGCATGTTCATGGACACGCCCGTCGCCCTCACTCTGCTGATCCCGCTCTTTGCTCCGCAGGCGATGGAGCAAGGCATCAGCCCGATCCAGCTTGGTATCGTGCTGTGCTTCAATCTGTGCATCGGTCTGATCACGCCGCCTTTGGGCAAATGCCTTGTGGTCGTCTCGGCGCTGACAAATCTTAACTACTGGCGGCTGGCCTACGCTGTGCTGCCCTTCATTCTCGTTCAGGTGCTGCTCCTGCTGGCGCTGGTCTATTGGCCCGCAATCAGCCTCACCTTGCCACGCCTGTTCGGATTTTCTGTGAACTAACCAAACCTAAGGGAGGACTACCAATGAAACTCAAGGCACTTACACTCGCGGCATTGCTCGCGATGGCCACATCTGCGTCAGCAGAGGTCAAAATTGCACTGGACAGCAAACCGGATCTGGAAACATCAGGCTCGTATAACTGGGCATATGCCTTTGGCAATGCGCTGAAAGAGGCGGGCATGGATGTGCGCGAAATGCCGCGCGGTTCAGTCGGTAATGAGGCCGAAAAATTCGATCAGGTCTCAACCGGCTCTGCTCGAAGTATCACTCTCGGATGTGCGCGCTGTGGCGCAAGTTGATCCATTTATCTATGGCGTCCGCCTGCCATATATCTTCGAGCGACATCGGGCACATGGACCGCGCTTTGGCTGCCGGAGATGTTTACACGCGCATCAACGAAAACCTTGCCAAACAAGACGCGATCCTGCTTGGCGCTGGCACCGCTTGGGCCTGCCTCTGGCGTGATCACCACAACGCAAGCCGTGCGCTCGCCCGCGGATATGTCAGACCTGCGGATGCGTGCTTTGGATGATGCACAGATCGCGATGTATCAGGCATGGGGATCGAGCGGCACCATCGTGCCTTGGGGCGAAGTGCCTGCGGGTCTGCAAACCGGTGTGATCGACGGTTACCTGAACTCGCCCTTCATCCCTGTAATGTTTGGACAAACCGACTTCGTGAAAAACTTCGCCACGGCAGATGTAATCTGGCCACTGCGCGCTGTGATCGTGTCCAAAACGTGGTATGATGGCCTGTCAGATGACGACCGCGCCGCTGTGGATGCCGCCGTTGAAACAGCCGATGCGGCAACCCGTGCATGGCTTGCCGAAGCGTCCGAGAAAGGCCTGACAGCGCTTGAGGAAAAAGGCGTGACCGTCCAGCGCTTGACCGACGAAGAGCGCGCAGTCTTCCGCGAAGCCTCTTTGCCGGTCTACAATTCCGACCTGATGTCGGCCGAAGACACGGCACTGTGGAAGAAACTCTCTGACGAGAACCGCTAAGACGATTTGGGCGGGCCGCATGATGTGGCCCGCCTCTTGCATAACCGGAGAAGCCAGATGCGACAATTCATCATCAGCACCAGCGACCGCCTGCACTTGATCATGCGCCGCGTGGCCGTGTTTGCGGTCTGTGTGATGTTCCTGACGGTCGTCGTGCAGATTATCGCGCGTTATGTCTTCTCTTCTCCGCCCGTCTGGACCGAAGATGTCGCCCGCTATGCGATGGTCTGGACCGGATTGCTGGGCGCGACCCTGTCCTTCAAGACACGCTCGGATGCTGTTCTGATGGACAGCGTCTTTCCCAAACGCCCACATTACCTTGGGTTCTTCGCAGACGCGATCCAAAGCGCGGCGGTGCTGATCTTTGTCTTGCCGGTGGTCTATTTTTGCTTCATCGGCCTGCGGGGCGGTTTCGCAAAGGGCTACCTTGCGCGCCAATCGGGGCTGACAGCTGATACGCTTGGGATACCAATGGTATGGATCTCAGTGGCCGTGCCCCTGTCCATGATCATCATTCTGATCCATCTTTTCGCCCGTTGGGCTGGGGATGACGTTTTGGATGAAACGGGCGCTCAGCTCGATTGAACGATTTGACTAATCAAGAACGAGAACACGTTTAAAGTGATTGTCGGGCGCCGTGTGGACCCTTGATCCGAACTTGACCCATTCAGAGGATCTGATCTCGATGACGCAGCAGAGCTTTTTAAGCGAGATCCTTGCAAGGATCGCGGGGGCAGGTCGCAGCCGGACACAAGCAGTAGAAGATACCGCAGCCAGCCTGATATCGCTGTGTCATTCCCTGGTCCGCGACGTAAGCGAGGCTGAGGGGCTGAAGATATCGCGTCAGATTCTCGACATTTACGCGGCGGCAGACGTCGCAGAAAAGGCGGCCTTCTTTTCCGCTGTCAGCCGGGAATTCGGACCCGACGATACAGCGCTGAGCGCAGCCGTCGCCGATTGGACCCCCGGAGACATCGACGCTGCACGCGCACTGCATTTCGTGGCAGAGCCCCAAACTCAAGAGTTGATCCGCACCATCAACCGAGTTCCCGGGGCAACTGCTGAATTGGTCGCGATGCGGGCTGATTTGCTCGCGCATGCGAAACAGAACCCACAGCTGCGCGGGCTGGACATGGACTTTCAGCACCTCTTTGCGTCTTGGTTCAACCGCGGCTTTCTGGAGATGCGGCAGATCAATTGGTCAACCTCGGCGCAAATTCTGGAAAAGGTCATCACTTACGAGGCGGTTCACGAAATCGCTGACTGGGATGATTTGCGCCAGCGCGTTGGTGATCCTGACCGGATGCTCTTTGCCTTTTTCCACCCCGCGATGCCGGACGATCCACTGATCTTTGTTGAAGTCGCTTTGCTGAGCGAGGTTCCGGATGCAATCGGGCCGATCCTTGCGGCCGATCGCAAGCGGACCGATCTCGACACCGCCACGGTCGCAACTTTTTATTCGATTTCCAATTGCCACGCGGGCTTGCGCGGGGTCTCGTTCGGGAACTTCCTGATTAAACAGGTTGTGGCGGAACTGCAAAAACTGCGCCCGAACCTCAAGACATTCGTGACGCTGTCGCCTGTGCCGGGCTTTAGGAAGTGGGTCGCGCAATCCCTGCAGAACGGTGACGCCTTGCTAAGCGATACCGACAAGGCGACGCTAAGCGAGCTTGGCGAACACGACCTGCCGCAAGATGACTTCATCACCCAGCTTGCCGCGCGTTTTCTGACGCAAGCCAAAAGGGCGTCGGGCACGGTAGCCGACCCGGTGGCCCATTTTCACCTCGGCAACGGGGCCACCCTGTTGCGCATTCATCCGGGCGCGGACCTAAGCCTGCGCGGCACCGAAAATTCGTGGGGCGTGATGGTCAACTATCTTTATGACGGTGAGACGATCGAACAAAACCATCAGGCCTACGCAAGCGATCACGATGTCTCGGCATCACCACGCGTCACCGCACTGAGCAAAGGGTAAAAGGGCGTTCCATGTATCACGCAAACCACTTGGCCGAGAAATTGCGTGCAGCAAGCCTAGGCGCTGAAAACAGCCTGTTTCTGCACAATCATCAGACCGGCGAAGAGGTCTCGTACAAGGCGTTTTTCGCCAACGCCGAACGTATGGCGCAGGCCTTGGTGGACGCAGGCGTAAAGCCCGGCGACCGCGTGGCCGTGCAGGCCCCAAAGACGCAGGCAATGTTAGAGCTTTACGTTGCAACAGTTCTGGCAGGGGGCGTGTTTCTGCCCCTCAACACAGCTTATACTGCTTCCGAGATCACCTATTTCCTGACCGATGCGAAGCCGTGGATTTTTGTCTGCGATCCAAAGTGCGAAGATGAGCTATCAGCTGTCGCAAAAGACGCAGGTGTGGCCCAAGTTCTGACCATTGGCGCTGATGAAGGCGGATCGCTGCCAGAGCGACGCGATGCAGCAGCCCCCGGGTTCACGCCCGCCCCGCGCGGGCCCGACGATCTGGCCGCAATCCTCTATACCTCGGGCACGACGGGACGCTCCAAAGGGGCCATGCTGACGCATCGGGCGCTGGCGTCGAACGCGCAGACACTCAAAGACAGCTGGCACTTCAGCGCGGATGATGTCCTGATCCACGCCTTGCCGATTTTTCACACGCACGGCTTATTCGTTGCAACAAATATCACGCTTTTGGCCGGATCGTCCTGCATCTTCATGTCCAAGTTCGATGCCGATGACATCCTTGGTTACATGCCGGACGCCACGGTTTTGATGGGCGTGCCGACCTTTTATGTGCGCCTTCTTGAAACCGAAGGGCTGGGCAAGGCTTCAGTCAACATGCGTCTGTTCGTATCCGGCTCGGCTCCATTGCTGGCCGAAACCCATGATCGCTGGCGCAAAGTGACCGGACACGCGATTTTGGAACGCTATGGGATGACGGAAACCAACATGAACACTTCAAACCCATATGACGGCGATAGGCGGGCCGGAACGGTGGGGTTCCCATTGCCAGGGGTTGAGTTGATCGTCACCGACCCGGCAACCGGCGCGCCCTTGCCGCAGGGCGAAATCGGCGTGTTGGAAGTGCGCGGGCCCAATGTGTTTGCGGGCTATTGGCAGATGCCCGAGAAGACCGCTGAAGAGTTGCGCGACAATGGTTTCTTCATTACCGGCGATCTTGGTCGCATCGACGAAGACGGATATGTTCATATCGTCGGACGCGGAAAAGACCTGATTATTTCGGGCGGTTACAACATTTATCCCAAAGAGATCGAACTGTTGATCGACGATCTGCCGGGCGTCGTCGAAAGCGCGGTCATTGGTGTCCCGCACAGAGATTTCGGCGAAGCTGTCGTGGCAGTCATTGTCGCCCAGAATGGTGTCGTGATTTCAGCGCAAGACATCTCGAACTCGATCAAAGATGATCTGGCCCGCTTCAAACAACCCAAGCGCATCGAGTTTGTCGAAATCCTGCCCCGGAACGCCATGGGCAAAGTGCAGAAAAATGTCCTGCGCGAGGCTTATGACGGGGTGTTCCAGTAAAGCGCGCCTAAAGGGCAGATCGAACATTCAAAAGAGAACTAGGGAACTTGATATGACACAGCGCAATACCGCTTTGGCAATTGCCGCCTTGAAAGAACTGTTAGGAGACCGCCTGTCCACCGGCGAAAGTATCCGGGAAATCCACGGCAGGGACGAAGCCTATTCCCAACCCGCCTTGCCGGACGCAGTCGCGTTTCCGGAAAGCACTGTCGAGGTCTCTGCAATCGTGAAGATCTGCGCGCGATACAAGGTGCCGGTCGTGCCGTTCGGTATCGGAACATCGCTAGAAGGTCATGTCATCCCAACCCATGGCGGGATCAGTGTTGATACCAGCCGGATGAACAAGATCCTCGAAGTTCATGAGAGTGATCTGGACGCGGTGGTACAGCCGGGCGTGTCACGCACACAGCTGAACGAGGGGCTGCGCGCCACCGGGCTGATGTTCACCGTAGACCCCGGCGCGGATGCCACACTTGGCGGCATGGCCGCCACGCGCGCTTCCGGTACCAACACCGTTCGCTACGGCACTATGCGCGAGAACGTACTTGCGCTGGAGGTCGTGCTGCCTGACGGCACGGTGATCGAAACCGGAACGCGGGCGCGTAAATCCTCAGCCGGATACGACCTAACGCATCTCTTCGTTGGCTCCGAGGGCACGCTCGGGATCATTACACGGCTGACTGTGCGCCTGTTCGGCCAACCAGATACCATTCTCGCCGCGACCTGCGGCTTCGAGACCGTAGAGGATGCCGTCAATTCCGTGATTATGGCCATCCAGATGGGGATACCGATGGCCCGAATAGAATTGCTGGACGAGGTCCAGATGAAGGGAATGAACAACTTCAATCCCGATCTGAATCTACCGGAAAAACCCCATCTGTTTCTGGAATTCCACGGGTCAGACGCCAGCGTGAAAGAACAGGTAAAGTTGTTTGAGGGTATCGGCGAAGAATTTGGCGTTTCGGGTTTTGGGTGGGCGACAAATGCTGAGGATCGCAATCGCCTCTGGACGGCCCGACATAACGCTTACTACGCCGGTAAATCACTGCGCAAAGGGTGCGAGGGCGTCGTAACCGATTGCTGTGTCCCGATTTCGACATTGGCCGACTGCATCGCGCGCACCAAGGAATTGATCGCCGAGGCCGGGATGATTGCACCGATTGTTGGGCATGTGGGGGACGGCAATTTCCACCTTCTGATCCTGTTTGATCCGAATGATCCTGATGACCTGCTGCGCGCCAAGGCACTTGCCTCTGATGTGAACCACGTTGCCCTGTCCTTTGGTGGAACCGTGACTGGCGAGCATGGCGTGGGCACTGGAAAAAAGAAGTACATGGTCGAAGAACATGGCGCAGCCTATGCTCTTATGGCGACGCTGAAGCGTGCGGTGGACCCGGAGAATATCATGAACCCGGGGAAAATCGTCGATATCAACTGACACATGAGAAGGGGAATGGTTGAGATCGGCAGGGCCAATGTCAGCAATGCGCGGCGGTTTCAACTGATCGCCGCAACACATTGGGCGAACTTCTCAGCTGGGGATTGATATTGCAAGGTCTTCCTGGGGCGTTCGTTTAGTTTTCTGGCGATTGCGCTTAACTTTGCCTGTGAATGCACCGACAAATCAGTTCCACGGGGTAAATACTGCCTGAGTAACCGGTTGGTGTTTTCGTTTGACCCGCGCTGCCAGGGTGACTGCGGATCGCAGAAGTAGACCTCGACGTCCATCGCCATTGTCAGACGAGGATGATCAGCCAGCTCTTTGCCGCGATCCCATGTCAGGGACTTGTAGAGTTCTTTTGGCAAACGTTTGGATTGTTTAATCAACCCGGAGATCACGCTTTCAGTATCCTTGTTGGCGACTTTAACCAGCATCACATAGCGCGACTGACGCTCGACCAGTGTGGCAATGTAGCTGTTCTTTGAACCACCAATGAGGTCGCCTTCCCAGTGTCCAGGTACCGCGCGGTCTTCCACGGATGGAGGCCGATCTCTGATAGAGACCGCATCCTTGACTTGCCCAAGTCCATTACGTTTGAGGCTTGCATGTCTGGAGCGGCGAACCGTCCGTCTGGCCCGCAGGTGTTCCAAAAGTTCCTTCTTCAACACGCCTCGCGCTTGAATATATAAGCTTCGATAGATCGTCTCGTGTGACACTTGCTTGTCTGGCTCTCCTGGAAAGGTACGCTTGAGCCAACCGGCAATCTGCTCCGGTGACCATTTACGCAGCAGCTTCGATGATACTGCGCGCGCCAATGAGGGGTGACAAGCCAGCTTGCAGGTCTTGGGCCTCAACGCACGATCCCATGCCGCCTGATCGGAAGCAGTCGCACGATAAGCAGCAAGCCCTCCGTTGCGGAGAACTTCACGACTGATGGTCGATGGCGCGCGGCCCAATTGACGGGCAATCGCACGTAAAGACTGCCGGACATTGAGGCCTCGGGATATCTCCTCACGCTCGCGCAGGCTGAGAGCACGCTTGCTTCGCTTGCGGTCAGGTGGACGGATGCCGCCTGTGGGAGAGATGACCGAGAAAACAGAAGATGACTGCCGGTCAAATGCGCGGCCAATCGAACTCATCAATTCACCGCGTTGCCAACGATCCCAAATCTCGGCACGCTGGGCAGCTGAATAATAAATACGAGTACGATAAACCATGATGAACACTCCAATCCTTCTCAAAGATTAAAGTGTTGCGTCAACCTGTTGAGACCACCCCGCATAGCGGACATTGATAGTCGCAAAAACCATCCTTTTTGCAACGTATTTTACGGTTGAATGAAAACAATCACTTGGCTGTCGGAGAAGTTTGTCGCAAAAAGTGCGTTCTTCTTTGGGTACCCACACTTCTTGCCCCTCCACGTTCGTCATCCTTGGCCTTGTACCAGGGATCTGCTCGGGTCGCAGCGATTCCAATGGGGATAAATGGCAGATAGGCGCATTATTTTCATTGGCCATAAATCATCGTGTTTTCAGAGTGTTGATCAGACCCTTGGGACAGGCCCAGGGCTGACGGTTGAGGCGAGATATCCCCGTTCCCGAAAATCTCCCCTATTCTTCTCCCCATTGTTGCCCGCGCAAACGTTGGAACGATCGCCACCGGTTCAAGGAGCAGCAACAGCGGAGCGTTAGGCTGAGAGGGTTCGACTCCCAGGGGGCTTAACTCGATGGTCGGGCTGGACAGTGTACTGAAGAGCCTCCCGATACTACAAAATCTCCGCGTGAGACCCGGTTGGGTCGTACACATATGGCCCCACTGACTGGCACCCGGGTCTCACGTTTGCATCAGGCGCTTCGGAAACACCGGAGGGTGGATGTGCCACTGTGCGCGGTTTCCGCATTTTTATCCGGGCGCCGCGCCCCATAGTGACTCCCCCCGTCAAATCCGCTAATCGGTTGGCAGCAAATCCAACCGTTGAGAGCACGTTTCATGTCTTCGAAAAAATCCCTCAAAATCGGCGTCCAGATGGACCACATCTCCACCGTCAACGATTGGCGGGGATTCAACCTTTGCCCTGGCTCTGGAAGCCCAGGCGCGCGGCCACATGCTTTTCCATTTCACGCCCGACCGCCTGCAACTGCGCGGCGGCAAGGTGAGCGCAGAAATCGAGGCGCTTGAGGTGCGCGATACCGTTGGGCGATCACTACACACTGGGTGAAAAAGCGCTCACCGATCTTTCAACGCTGGATGTTATCCTGCTGCGTCAGGATCCGCCTTTCGACATGAGCTATATCACCAACACCCATTTGCTGGAGCGTATTCACCCTGAAACGCTGGTGGTCAATGATCCGCACTCGGTGCGCAATGCACCGGAAAAAATCCTCGTCATGGAATATGCCGATCTGATGCCGCCAACCCTGATCACACGGGACGACAAGGCAATCCGCAACTTCCGCGACGAGTTCGGCGATATCATCATCAAGCCGCTTTACGGCAATGGCGGCGCGGGCGTGTTCCGCCTTGCTGATGGTGACCAGAACCTCTCCTCGCTTCTTGAAATGTTTGAAGGCCTCAACCGCGAACCGTTGATTGCCCAGCAATATCTGAAAGATGTGCGCAAGGGCGACAAGCGCATCATTCTGGTCGATGGCGAACCGGTTGGCGCAATCAACCGTGTGCCGCCCGAAGGGCGATGCCCGCTCCAACATGCATGTGGGCGGCGTTGCCACCCACACCGAACTGACCGACCGCGAGCGCGAAATCTGCGCACGCATCGGCCCGACGTTGAAGGAACAAGGCTTCATCTTTGTCGGCATTGACGTGATCGGCGACTATATGACCGAGATAAATGTCACCTCCCCGACCGGCATTCGCGAAGTCGAAGAAATTCTCCGGCACTGATATCGCCGCACTGATCTGGGATGCGATTGAAAAGCGTCGCTGATGGCTCGCCGGGGCAGAGGTCTGAAGTGTCTTGAAGCGGCATCAAGCAAGCGGAAAGGCCGGAAGGAAATGAAAGGTGCCAACGCCTGACAAAGTGCTGAACGCAGACCCGGATACTAGCCTTCAAGTCCGGCCTGATACGGGAAAGGTGCCGAGAATTGGCCTCGCGCTGGGCGGTGGCGGCGCAAGGGGATTTGCCCATGTTCATGCGCTCCAGGCATTTGATGATCTCGGGATCAGGCCCTCCGCACTTGCGGGCACTTCCATTGGCGCGTTGATCGGCGCAGCCTACGCTTCGGGAATGAGCGGTGATCAAGTTGAGGCGTTCGTGCGCAAGCGCTTCAGGAGCCGTGTCAGGATCGTCAACGATCTTCTGGTTTTCAACCGCAACAAACTGCCGAAACTTGCCGAGGCGGTATCGGGCAAATTCTACGAACTCAATCTTGAAAAGGCGCTGGCGCTGCTCATGCCCGAAAACCTGCCTGTAGACTTTGCAGGGCTTGAAATCCCGCTACGGGTTTCAGCAACAGACTTCGATGCCCAGCAGGCAACCGCTTTACATGCCGGCCCGCTCCTGCAGGCCCTTGCAGCCTCAGCAGCGATGCCGGGGCTGTTCTCGCCTATTCGGCTGGAAGACAAGTTCTATATTGACGGCACGCTTACCAATCCCGTTCCCTTCGATATCCTTGACGACGATCTGGACATAATCGTCGCGATAGATGTTTGTGGTTTTCCCCGCCGTCAGAACGGCTCGAAGCCGAAACGCGTCGATGTCATGACGGCCAGCAGTCATATCATGCAGCAGGCGATTGTCAGGGCAAAGGCACGCGAATACCGTCCGGACATTCTGGTTCGCCCCAATGTTGGCGGAGTGCGGGTGCATGATTTCATGAAAATTACCCGGGTACTGGATGCGACGCTACCCCTGCGCGAAAGCCTGAAAGCAGATATTGGCAGGGCTATCACCGTTTGGCGGGAAAAGACGAGGCCGCCAAATGCTTAACCTAAGGTATGAGGCATGCTTGTTGTAAAGGCTGTCGCCATCGTGATTGCCCTTTTCGGGATTTGGGTAGTGGTGGCCCGCCTGTTGTTTGGCTTGCCGAAAATCGGGTGCCGCGATGCGTCAACGGCGATTCCGTTTTCAGGCAAGACTTTGCTTGGCTCGCTGGTTGAGGCCGCTTCCGGTTTTCATTCCGGAAAAACAGGTATTGCAGCCTTTCCGGGCGGAGCGGATGCCTTTTCTGCGCGCATGACCCTGATCTCGATGGCAGAGGTCTCTATCGATTTGCAATATTATATCTGGCGCAACGACATGAGCGGCGTGATGATGTTGAGCGCGCTGCTCGAAGCCGCCGAGCGCGGGGTTAGGGTGCGGTTGTTGCTTGATGACAATGGTTCGGAAGGTCTTGATGGTATTCTCGCATTCCTCAATAAGCATCCCAACATCGAAGTAAGGCTGTTTAATCCATTTACGATCCGAAGGCCGCGTTGGATCGGGTACAGTTTCGAGTTTTTCCGCCTGAACAGGCGCATGCACAACAAATCGTTCACAGTCGATGATGCAATAAGCATCATTGGTGGTCGCAACATCGCGGATGCGTATTTTGATACAGGACCGAACAGCCTTTTTGTGGATCTGGATGTGCTCGCAGCCGGAAAGGCCGTTAGCGAGGTTTCGCAGGTATTTGACCGGTATTGGGCAAGTGAATCTGCCTTTCCCACTCAGTTGCTGATTCCCGGGAATGGCACAGGCAGGGAAGGTTTCAAAGCCCGTGTAGGCGAAGTCTCGAAAGGTGGGCAGTTTGAAGCCTACCAAGCCGCTGTTGGAAACTCGCAAATGGTCCGCAGGCTGCGGGACGGAGAACTTGATCTGGAATGGGTCGAGGTCCGGGTTGTCAGTGACGATCCGAAGAAATCCCTTGGTTTGGCAACATTGCGCCACCTGATGTATCCGCGCCTTTCAAGGCTCATGGGAACGCCAAAGAAAAGCCTGGAGCTTGTTTCCCCTTACCTGGTGCCTGGCAAGCGCGGACTTGACCAGTACAGAACGCTCGTCAGTCGCGGGGTCAGGGTCCGCATCCTGACCAACGCAATGGAAGCAACCGATGTTGTCGCCGTTCATGCCGGTTACTCCAAATATCGCCGGAAGTTGCTCGAAGCCGGAATCGAGCTTTACGAGATGAAGGCCGCAATCGCCCCGGTTCTCCAACCTGAGAGAAATCGCCTGACGGGATCGGCCAGTTCGAGCCTCCATGCCAAGACATTTGCCGTTGACGCAGACAGGATTTATGTTGGGTCCTTCAATTTTGATCCGCGCTCAATTCTGTTGAATACCGAAATGGGCTTTCTGATCGAAAGCGCAAAGTCCGCAGGAGAAATGAGGGATCAGTTCGACGCTGGCATTTCAAGGATTTCCTATCAGCCGTTCCTGACCCCTGAACACCGGATAGCCTGGCGTGAGATATCCGGTGACGGGCAGGTCATCATCCATACCAGTGAACCCAACACAAAATGGTATCAACGTGCTGCTGTCGGTCTTATCGGATTGTTGCCGGTGGAATGGCTGCTTTGATGGCTCGCAACAACATCATCGCGCTGCAATGGTCAACTGCAGGGCGAACCTGTTCCCGAGTCTACGGCCAGTTTCATGCCGGAAAGATCAGCAAGCAGTACGCCACTATCCAGAACCGGATTTGGCAGGGAGGCGCATGGGTCACCGGTGTCGCCGCCGCCATCATCCTTGCCGCCCTTGTCGCCCTTGCCACCTTTGCCAGCCTTGGCTGGAGGATCTATATCTATCGAAATGCCGCTGGGGTTGTATTCGCCTCCCGAGTCTTCGCTGCGCCGAGTGCGCTCATTGCGAATTCGTCTGCGGTTTTCCGGATCAACTGCGGCCCTTACCGCACATGGAAAGGTTGGCGCACGCCATCCGAGCTGGAAGCGACCTTGCAAAGTGGTCAGCTTGTAAGAAGCGTTTTCCTCGTCACGGTTTCCTGATCGCAAGTAAGGCAATTCTTGCGCCCCACTATCGTTCACTTCAACAACATCGCAAGCATTGCTGGTAGTGATGCAGTTGGTTCGGGAACAAACCTCCACTTCGCCCTGAAACAACAATACGCGGGTTTCGCCGGAATCCGTGACATAAACATCGAAGACGGTGCCGCGTACGCCGATTGTGGATTTGGGTGTTTCGACTTTCATGGAGCCTTTTTCGGAATTCCCCGTGATGAAACGAAAGGCACCTTTGGCAACCTTGATTGTACCGGACGAGAAACCCCGAGAACCGGTGATGAAATCATCAAGCGAGATGACTGAATTTTCACCAACCAGGACCTTGGAACGGTCGCTCAGCAGGATCTCCCCGTGAGAAGCTTCGCCGGCTCTGATCTGTTCGCTTGCGAAAACGGGGTCACGCGGCTTGAGGTTTCGCGCTCCGATAGATGCACTCACCTGATTTTTAATTCGTACGGATTTACCCACCTCATCGGCTGCCCGGGCAACCTCCGAAGGCAATGTTACGAATACTGAAAAAACAAGGGCAACAAAAAACAGTCCAACCGGCCTGCTTGCAGTATGCGTCAAAATAACTTTTCTCAGACCAGGCAATGAAGGGCGTCGGGTCAAGCCATAAACTCCAAACAATACAATTACTCATGCGGTGAATTATCATCACCAGCCTTCTGCGCCCTCGTGAAAATAATATAACAGGGAAACGAAATGGTAAACGGTTGGTAAAGATTTTATTGCCCAATGGTAAATAAATAGGAACAAAGCATAAACAAAATGCTTGACACTCTTCTTGAGAATAATCTAAGGTTGAAAAATGGATTAACGCGACCTTCTTTAGGCTGTACCGAAAACAGTTCTTACTTCTTTGCCGACCTGCTTTCGGGATACCCACCGCCCGCATATATGGAACTATTCGCCGGTTGCTTTTTTCCGGACACCCTTGTCTCAACCTGTGTTCAGGTCTGTTGGCAGGGACGACAAGGCCCGTTCGGACTGGCTCTCGTTACATCTGATCTTCAGGTGGATCACCGGGTGGAACGCAAGGCAGGGGAGTATCGAGATGGTTTCAAGGGTTCAGACTGTGGCCTTTCACGGCATAGAGGCCGTTCCGGTGGACGTTCAGGTCATGGTTGCGCCGGGCAAACTCCAAATGCCGATCGTCGGACTGCCGGACAAGGCAGTTGCCGAAAGCCGCGAACGAGTGCGGTCCGCGCTCCATGCATCCGGACTTTCCATGCCGCCCAAACGGGTCACGGTAAATCTGGCTCCGGCCGATCTGCCGAAAGAGGGAAGTCATTTTGATCTTCCGATTGCCCTGGCCCTTATGGCGGCTCTGGGAGCCATCCCCTCTGACGCGCTGGACCAGTTTGTCGTGATGGGTGAACTGTCACTCGATGGAACCCTGATGCCCGTTGCCGGCGCATTGCCTGCAGCAATCGGGGCCAATGCCCTGGGCAAAGGCTTGATATGTCCCGCCTCCAGCGGTGCAGAGGCTGCTTGGGCCGATCCGGAAATGGAGATACTGGCACCGCAAAGTCTTATCGCTCTCGCCAATCATTTCCGCGGCACCCAGGTTCTCACCCGACCCCGACCCGGTGTTCAGGGTGCTCCGTCGAATCTGCCGGACATGGCCGAGATACGCGGCCAGGAATCTGCCAAGCGGGCATTGGAAATTGCTGCAGCGGGAGGACACAATATGCTGATGGTCGGACCGCCCGGTTCTGGCAAGTCCATGCTTGCCTCCAGAATTCCCGGTATATTGCCAAGGCTCTCACCGCGAGAATTGCTTGAAGTGTCGATGATCCAGTCGATTGCCGGTGAACTGGCCGGGGGCAGGCTCACCGATTCAAGGCCATTTCGCGCGCCTCATCATTCTGCCTCCATGGCGGCGATGGTCGGAGGCGGCCTGCGTGCCAGGCCGGGTGAGGCATCACTCGCTCATAACGGCATCCTGTTTCTGGACGAATTACCGGAATTCACACCTCAGGTGCTGGATTCCCTTCGCCAACCCCTTGAATCGGGCGAGACTTCAATTGTCCGCGCCAATTACCGGGTAACCTATCCATCGCGTTTCCAGTTGATTGCTGCGATGAATCCCTGCCGGTGCGGCATGGCGGGGGAGCCTGGCCATGCCTGCAGACGCGGCGAGCGCTGCGTAACGGATTATCAAGCTCGCCTGTCAGGGCCGTTCATGGACAGGATAGATTTGCGGATTGAAGTTCCGGCAATTTCCGCCTCTGACATGATTACGGTTCGAACCGGGGAAACCAGCGAAGCCGTTGCCACCAGGGTAATGAGGGCCCGGGAAATGCAGTCTGCCCGCATCCTTGAAGCGCGCAAAGCAGGATTGATCGATACACAGAGAAGGGGGAAGGTTGATACAGACAACGGATTTACCAATGCATCAATGTCAGTTCCGTTGGTTGAGATTGCCGCCGCGCCAGACAAGGCGGGAGAACAATTATTGCGTGATGCGGCCGAGAAAATGAAATTCTCTGCAAGGGCGTATCATCGCATTTTGAAAGTTGCCCGAACAATCGCCGATCTGGACGGTGCAGATACCGTTGGTCGAATTCATTTGGCGGAAGCCATAGCCTATCGGACGGTAAACAGTCGCCTCGCAATCGCCGCCTGAGCAGGAGAAGGAGTCACGCCCGAGAGAATCGAGATATCAAAGGCACCCAAACCATAAGGCGTCCACCGCCTTTCATCAGGTACGGGCGCGTCTCGGCAGTCGATTCATCGCGGACAAGCCTGGAAAATTCCCAATTGTGGCTCAACTGCTTTCGTGATGTTTACCATAGCTATCAAGTATATGTTCAGGTCAATCTGGTACGTTTCGGAAATTGAAACCAGAAATCTTGCGGACCTTGAAAGATTGACCGGCATTGACAGCAAAATAACAAATGGACGCAGGCGGTCTGACAAGGATTTGCGCGGCCATGACCGGACATCACCGGAAGAAAAGCGTGGCATTCGTGCCGGCGCCAATCCTGTTGCGGAGGAAAACGAGAATGCCGGCATCATAACGCCAAGCGGTTTTGAAATTCCTCAGGCAACTTCAGATTCGAAGAAAAATCCGGCGTTGAAACCCAAATCATCAAGGGGAAAGGCGGCGGGAAAGCAGAAAACGGTTAATATAAATGAGGACAGGCGCGTGTCCGAAAGCCTTCTGAGAAGCCGACGGAGGAAAAAACCGGATGACCGCATGGCATCTGCCAGTCAGCGTGATGTGTTGTCGCAGGTCCGGCATAGCCTGTCTGTGACTATCAGCAAGTGGACAAAAAAGGCTCTTGATCCGCTGGCATATCTTCCTCTGGCAATCGCGGCCGCCGGAAGCATGTTTGTCTTTGCTGCCTCATCCTCTCAAGAATTTACACCTATTTCACTGGCCATCGCCACGTTTACAACGGTGGCTTTGGGCCTTTTAGCTGCCCAAATCATTCCTCTAATCCGTGAAAAGCAAAGGAAATCCTCCACGATTGAAGAACGTTTTGAGGCATTGGAAGATATTGCCTGGGAACTCCGGGAAAGTGAGGAGCGATACCGCACTTTGGCAGAAACCTTCGGAGATCTACTGGTCTTGCGCGATGGCGAGGGAAAAATAACTTATTGTAACGGAGCATATTGCGCCTTGCTGGAAACCGATAAGCGCGATGTTCTTGAAAACCAGGTATTGCCGTCGGAGATCAAAAAGGCATTTGATCCCTCTGGCAGTGTTTCCGTTGCCAAAAAAGAGCATGGCAGTGAGATCATGCTGGCCACGCCGAATGGAAATCGCTGGTTTCACTGGCTTGATTTGCCTGCAAGGGATGAAGGTAGTGGAAAAACCGGGACCTTATCGATCGCCCGGGACATTACCGTTTTCAAGAACATAGCCGAAGCAGAGGCGGGCGCACGGCAAAAGGCAGAACAGGCGACACGCGCCAAATCGCGTTTTCTGGCAATGGTCAGCCATGAAATGCGGACACCGCTCAATGGTATTTTGGGCATGAGCAAGCTGTTGGCTGAGACAAGGCTCGACAGGGAGCAAGAGAATTACCTAGGCGCCTTGTCCCACTCCGGAAAGTCGCTGCTCGCACTGATCAATGACATGTTGGACATGACAATGATTGAGGCTGGTCGGTTCAGTCTTAATAAACGGGCATTTTCGCCAGCAGCCGTGATCCGTGAAACAGGCGAGGTGCTTTCGCAAAGAGCCTATGAGAAGGGAATTGAGCTGGCAATATATACCGGACCTGATTGCCAGGCAGATATAATTGGTGATCCCGATCGATTTCGGCAGGTCATCACCAATCTTGTCGGCAATGCAATCAAGTTCACCAGTTCAGGTGGTGTATCCATCGATTGCAGGATTGCGGAAGGGTCTGCTGACTTGAAAAGGCAATTGATCATTGACGTTGCTGATACCGGCCCGGGTATAAGCAAGGAAGATCAGCACCGCATCTTCAGTGAATTCGAACGGATCGACAATGAGGCAACCCGCCGGGTCGACGGGGCAGGTCTGGGATTGGCCATTGCGCGGGCAATTGCGGTTCAACTTGGCGGGAGTCTGGAACTGGCCGAAACGGGCAGGAACGGTTCGGTGTTCAGATTTGCTATTCCGGTCGCAAGAATGGTCGCAGCCAATGGAGCAAAAGATGATGCAGCGCCTGTTCAGTATCGTGAAATCAGCCCGATCCTGTTTGTTTCGAAAAACGCCATGGAAGCAAAAGCAGTTTCAGGCATGTTGGGCGATCTGGGGTATAAAACCCAGTTGGTGCAGTCGCCCTCAGCCCTCCGCAAGATTCTTTCAAAAAGCGAAACTGCCTGGCAGCGCATACTCTTTGATCCGCAGAAATGGCAGGAGGTGGAAGCCGTGGAAGCGCGATTGAGGGCGCATCTGACAGGGAATGGCGTATTCGTCAGGCTGGTCAAGCCGGGCAATGCGGCACATGTAAAGAATGTCGGAAGAAGTTCAGGCGATGCCTGGCTGGTTCGTCCGGTACGGGCTGAAAGTCTGAGCATCGTGATTGATGGAAAGGTTTCGCGGGAAACCGAAACGCCCTCCATGATTTCACCACTGGAAGCGCCTGAACAAAAGCGTTCCCATGCGCCAATCCTGCTGGCTGAAGACAACGACATCAATGCCCTTCTCGTCAGTGCTGCCCTGAAACGTCACGGCATTGCGGTTGAACGGGTGGAAAATGGCGATGAGGCGGTGCAGAAATTTGTGACTCGTTTGAACCAATCCGCCAAAAAGGACGCCCGTAAAAATGTGGTTCCCAAGAGCTTCGACCTTGTTCTGATGGACATGCAGATGCCCGTCATGGGTGGTCTGGAAGCAATTCAGGCAATCAGGGCCAGCGAAAAGGCGACAGGAGGCAAACGGGTGGCAATTCATGTCCTGAGTGCTGACGAACAGGAATCCAGCCGAAATGAAGCGTTCGCGGCAGGTGCCGACGGATTCATTGTCAAACCTGTTGATCCGGACAAGCTGGTTGAATTGGTATTTGATACTCTAGGCATGGCAAGGGCGTAACATAAACCGGTTGACTAGCGCGGTTCCCTTTAACTTTATCTGTTTTTGAAAGTGCCCGCCGTGTTAGAGATTGAATCTCCGGTCACTCTTCAATCAGGTTCGCAATTTGACGATTCAGGATTCAACAAACGAGCATTCTGCAAAACAGCATTACCCGCAGGAGGCTGTGCTTGGAAGGTTGGGAAATCTTGTGGTCAAGATTGCCGACAGTTCGGCTGAGATTGAGGCCGCTCTGCGCCTGCGCCATCGTGTTTTTCACGAAGACATACCCGGCGCTGCCGAAACGGGAGCGCGCGACGAAGACAGGTTCGATGCCCATTGTGATCATCTGATCGTGCTCGATGTCAGCAATGGTGAGGATTCACCACAAATGGTGGCAACTTATCGATTGCTCGGTCAGGAAGCCGCAGCACTTGTAGGTGGTTTTTATTCACAGAACGAATTCCGGATCAGCGAATTGACGAGCCGCCATCCTGACCTGCGTTTTCTGGAGTTTGGAAGATCCTGCGTATTACCCCGTTACCGCTCGAAAAGGACGATAGAATTATTGTGGCATGGCAGTTGGGCCTATGTCCGCAAGAACGCTTATGATGTTATGTTCGGCTGTGCATCCTTTCCCGGTACCAACCCTGAAATTCATCGAGAAGCGTTGGCCTTTCTGGCCGCCAATGCCGGACCGCAGGACGGCTGGCAGACGAAAGGGTGCGGTGAAGTTGTGCCCATGGCCGCCGCCAGCAAATCCGTCAGCAAGAACGCCAACCTGAAATCGGTCATGCGCTCGCTCCCGCCGCTGATAAAGGGCTATCTTCGTCTAGGGGCAATGTTTGCCGACGAAGCCGTGATCGACCGTGATTTTGGCACGATTGATGTGCTGGTTTTGTTGCCAATTTCGCGGCTCAATCCCAGATATGTGAATTACTACGGAGAAGATGCGGTCCGCTATGCCCGTTAAGGTATTTTTTAATGCTGTCGGCAGCTAAGGTCTGTGGAACATTTCGATGCCCGCATGAGTGCCCTTGCATTGCCAGGCTCAAACAGGAATCAATGCTGGCAGAAAAATACAGAGAAATCGCCGGTTGAACACGGCTGATCAGAACAGGTTTTTTCATGGACGTTCCGGCCAATACCGAAAAACAGGCTGACCCGCCTGCTACAGCGCCGGGCCGGATCACTCCCATGATGGAGCAATATATCGAAATCAAGGCGGCCAATCCTGATTCTCTCCTGTTTTATCGTATGGGCGATTTCTACGAACTATTCTTCCATGATGCGGAAGAGGCATCCAGGGCACTTGGAATCACACTAACCAAGCGCGGCAAGCATCTGGGAGAGGATATTCCCATGTGCGGCGTCCCGTTTCATGCGGCCGAGGATTATCTGCAGAAATTGATCTCGCTGGGCTATCGTGTGGCTGTATGCGAACAGACAGAGGATCCGGCCGAAGCGCGAAAGCGCGGCTCAAAATCGGTGGTGCGCCGCGATGTGATCCGGCTGGTAACACCGGGAACCATTACCGAGGAAAAGCTGCTGGAACCCGGCAGGTCGAATTACCTTGCAGCACTTGCAAGGCGCAAGAAAGGTGAAGGCGAGTCGGAGTTTGCCATTGCCCGTATCGAGCTTTCGACCGGCAACTTTTCGGTCTGTTCAACAAATGCGGCTTCCATAAGCGCTGACATCGCCCGGATAAACGCCAGCGAGATCGTCCATCCGGACAGCCTGAGTGAGGATGCGGGCCTTTTGCAGGTGTTGCGCGATACGGGGGTGGCACTTTCGCCCCAGCCTTCACACCAGTTTGACAGCCAATCAGGTGAGGAACGGCTGCAACGCCATTTCGAGGTCAGGTCCCTTGATGGTTTTGGCAATTTCACCCGCGTGGAATTATCAGCTCTCGGAGCAATTCTGGCTTATGTGGAGCGCACACAGATTGGAGAGCGGCCCGCACTACAGAGGCCCGTTCGTGAATCTGCTTCTGACATCATGTTTATTGACGCGGCAACCAGAGCAAATCTGGAACTTGTGATGACCCTTTCCGGTTCGCGCAAGGGCAGCCTCTTGTCAGCTATTGATCGGACAGTGACAGGCGGGGGAGCGAGATTGCTTGCCGAGCGCATGATGAACCCGCTGAATGATCCGCACAAAATATCACAGCGGCTCGACGCCATCGGGTGGTTCCTTGAAAACGAGCGCAGTACATTAGAACTCACCGAGGCATTGAAAACCTGCCCGGATATCCCAAGAGCGTTGTCGCGTTTGGCACTAAATCGCGGTGGGCCAAGAGATTTGGGGGCAATATTGGCAGGCCTGAACGTGGCGCGCTCCATCGCATCAGGGTTCCATGAGCAATCTGCGCTAAATACGGTTCCGACGGAAATTGATCAGGCATTGAAAAATCTGTTGCTTGCAGATGATGACCTGATCCGGCAATTACAGAACAGCCTTGCTGATGAATTGCCACTATTGAAACGTGATGGTGGATTTATCCGGCAGAGGGCTGACGGCGAGATTGACGAATTGCGCGACCTGCGTGACCAGTCACGCCGTGTGATTGCGCGCATGCAGGCGGATTACAGCGACAGGACCGGCGTCAGGAACCTGAAGATCCGACACAACAATGTGCTCGGCTATTTCATAGAGGTTACTGCACAAAACGCACCGGCGCTGCAGGCGGACGAGATGAAGGGCGAATTCATTCACCGTCAGACACTCGCCAATGCAATGCGGTTCACCACTACCGAGCTGGCGGAAACAGAAACAAGAATTGCCAATGCGGCAGGGCGTATACTGGAACTGGAAGGCGCCATATTTGATCGGTTGTCAGCAGCGGTGATTGGCGAAGCTGAAAATCTTGCAAAGACGGCCAATGCAATCAGTGTTCTTGATGTTTCCGCTGCGCTGGCACTCCTTGCCCGCGAACATGATTATACCCGGCCTGTTGTCGATGATAGCCTCTCTTTCGATGTTTCAGGTGGTCGCCATCCGGTCGTTGAACAGGTCCTCAAGCGCGATGGCGGTCAGACCTTTGTTGCCAATGACTGCATGATCGGGGAACAGGAAACCGATTCCGGCAGGGGACAGATATGGTTGCTGACCGGACCGAACATGGGCGGCAAATCAACTTTCTTGAGACAAAATGCGCTGATCTGCATTCTCGCGCAGATGGGGTCCTATGTGCCTGCCCAATACGCCCGTATCGGGGTCGTGGACCGGCTTTTCAGCCGGGTAGGGGCGGCGGACGATCTGGCGAGGGGGCGATCAACCTTCATGGTTGAAATGGTCGAAACTGCTGCCATTCTCAATCAGGCAGGTTCGCGAGCCATGGTTATTCTTGACGAGATCGGGCGTGGCACAGCAACCTTTGACGGATTGTCGATCGCCTGGGCGGCGATCGAACACCTGCACGAAGTCAACAAGTGCCGGACGCTTTTTGCCACCCATTTCCACGAACTGACCTCACTCACTCAAAAACTTGATCATCTCTCAAATGTCACGATCAGGGTGAAGGAATGGCAGGGCGAGGTTGTTTTCCTTCATGAGGTGATCCGCGGTGTGGCAGACCGCTCCTACGGGATTCAGGTTGCACGTCTGGCCGGTTTGCCTGAAGCCGTGATTGAGCGTGCAAAGGACGTGTTGAGTCAGTTGGAAGATTCAGACTCCGGAAAATCAGCATCAACTTTGATCGACGATCTGCCGCTGTTTTCCGCACGTCCACCCCAAGCCGTTTCAGCGCCAGCAGATAGTAAAATCGTCGGCGCCATCGATGCAATTGTTCCTGACGATCTTTCGCCTCGCGAGGCGCTGGAAACGCTCTACTCTCTCAAACGTCTGTTGAAGGACAACAGCTAGCGGGGTTCTAAAAACCTTCCTGCTCCATCATCCCAGCCAAAGAGGTCTGCGGCCTTGGTCCGATATGCTGAATGACTTCAGCGGCGGCCATGCCGCCCAGGCGGGCACACTCGACAAGGCTCATTTCATGGGTAAGACCGTGCAGGAAACCAGCAGCATACAGATCGCCTGCGCCGGTTGTATCGACCAGATTGTCGATTGCGAAGGCATCTACCGCATGGCTTTCATCACGGGTAATGACCATTGAGCCCTTTTCACTTCGCGTAACGACCGTCAGTTCGCAATCATTGCGGGCTGCCTGCACCGCCGTTTCAAGCGACGAAGTCTCATAGAGCGACTTGATCTCGCTTTCATTGGCAAAGACGATATCTACTGTTCCCGACTTCATCAGGCTTAAAAACTCATCCCGGTACCGGTCCACACAAAACGGGTCGGAGAGCGTCATGGACATCTTGCGCTCGTTGGCATGGGCAATCTCGGCAGCCTTGCGGATCGCATCCTTGGCCAGCGGCGGATCCCACAAATATCCCTCGAAATAGGTGATCAGTGAACCTGCGACAATCGCCTCGTCAATATCTTCCGGTCTCAGTTCGACGCAGGCACCCAGATAGGTATTCATGGATCGCTCGCCATCAGGCGTCACAAATATCATCGAGCGAGCGGTCGGCGGCGCTCCCTTTAACGGTTTTGTACCATACGCAACACCGATCGCCCGGATGTCATGCGTGAAAACCTTCCCAAGATGATCATCGCTCACCTTACCGAAATAGGCAGCGCTGCCGCCGAGACTGGCAATACCCGCAGCAGTATTTCCTGCGCTTCCCCCCGATGTTTCAATTGCCGGTCCCATGGCAGCATAGAGTTGCTCGGCCCGCTCGGCATCAATCAGGTTCATTGTGCCCTTGCGAATGTTCTGTTCACGCAGAAATGCATCATCGGAATGGGCAATGATATCAACAATGGCATTGCCAATGGTCAGTACGTCGAATTTGGAAGTCATTTGCCTCAGAACTCTGGAACGGTTGCAGATCGTGTTGTCGGCGTTTCCCACAATAAAAAGCGCAACGCAAGCTTGAGTAGGAGCCAAACGTCGGTCAGGTCTTGTGTCACAGGGCAATCACCCCTATCTCAACACCAAGCCGCCCCTCTGGCACAAAAGCATGTCCTCTATGCCAAAAACTCAAAGGTTGGCCCGATAAGTTAAACCACGGATGGCAATTGCCATGATTATAGAATCTGCCCGACTGGCAGCCTCGGAATTATTCAAGCCCCGGTTCAGATATGTCTTGCTGAAATCAATCGGCCTGACAATCCTGATGTTCATTGCAGCGTGGATCGGCCTCGAATATGCGTTTTCAGCTTTTGCAGCTCCTTATCTTGGCAGTTGGCCCTGGCTTACAACGGCGGTTCTTTGGCTGCTGGGAGCGGGTGTTTTTATCGGTGCCGGATTCTTGCTTGCCCCGGTCACGGCGTTATTTGCCGGGCTTTTTCTTGATGATGCAGCCGAGCATGTGGAAAAAACCCACTATCCCGCCGACCGGCCCGGTGAGGCTGTTGCCCTCGGTCGATCATTGTGGCTGACAGTTCGTTTCACGCTTCTGGTCCTCGTCGCAAATCTGGTTGCACTGCTGCTTGTCTTGCTGCCCGGCATTAATGTGGCGATATTTTTCCTCTTGAACGGATATCTCCTGGGGCGCGAATATTTCATGTTTGCTGCCATGCGGTTCCGCTCCGAAGAGGAGGCTTCGGCGATGCGCAGTTACTATTCGACTTATGTGCTGATGGCGGGTTTCATCATTGCCGGTTTCATGGCCATTCCAATCCTCAATCTGGCGACCCCGGTATTCGGCGCAGCCATGATGGTGCATCTACACAAGGGCCTTTCGGCAAAGCCGACATACGACACGGCGGAAAAATGACGCATTGGTCGTATAGCTCTAAAGACCCGGTATGGGCTGCTCCGGAATTGGAACAATGGGCGCTGGCACATCGCAGGTCTTGTCCTTCGCCTTGCAAAGGTCCGCAATAATGCAATTCTCGCATTCCGGCTTTCGCGCCTTGCATGTATAACGCCCGTGCAGGATCAACCAGTGATGGGCGTGATAAAGAAATGCTTGCGGTATGACCCGCTCAAGAATGGCCTCAACTTCGTCCGGGGTTTTGCCCGGCGCCATGCCGATCCGATTTCCGATTCTGAAAATATGGGTGTCGACAGCAATGGTCGGTTGGCCGAAAGCCATGGAGACGACAACATTGGCGGTCTTGCGACCGACACCTGGAAGTGTTGTCAACTGGTCCCTGTCTTTTGGAACCTCCCCTCCAAAATCATCCATAAGCTTTTTCGACAACGCGATAACATTCTTTGCCTTATTCCGGTAAAGGCCGATGGTCTTGATGTAGTCACGTACCTTGTCTTCGCCCAAAGCCAGCATTTTTTGCGGTGTATCGGCGACCGCAAACAGATGCTTGGTTGCCTTGTTTACCCCAATATCAGTTGCCTGCGCCGAGAGCGCCACGGCAACAAGCAGCGTGTAGGGATTCACATGGTACAATTCCCCCCTCGGTTCGGGCCGCAACTGTCGAAACCTTGAGAAAATCTCTGTCAGTTCTGCTTTTGTGTAACGCGAACGGCGTGCGCGTTTCCCCGGCACTGGCTTCCGCGTTGCGGGCATTTTGGAGGCCGACGCTTTTGCCGCAGCCATCACTATCTTTTCTTTGGCCATGGCCGCTATATAATTTCCGCTATCAACAAGTCACAATGGTGCTTGAGAACTGCCATTCTTTTGACAGTCAAGTCCACCCGTTTTCTGCGATTACGGTATGCTGGGTCACAACAATGATGAGCTTTGAACAACACATGAAAAAGGAAAAGCCGATTTTTGCGGCGCGCCTGACGCCGCACCGCTCCTTGGGGCGAACCGGTTTCATTATCCTGATGGCCTTTGTAGGAGTGACTTGCTTCATCTCGGGAATGCTTTTTCTGGTAATGGGAGCCTGGCCTGTATTCGGCTTTTTTGGCCTTGATGCCCTGTTGATCTGGTTCGCCTTCAAGATGAATTACCGCGCCGGCCGCGCATGGGAAGAAATCGCAGTCTGGAAGGACCAGGTCGAGTTCCGGCAGTTTTCACCGTCAGGAAAACCGACCATTCATGAGTTCAACCCCTTCTGGACGCGCTTCAGGATTGATCGTCATGATGAAATCGGAATTACCCGAATGGCGCTGGTGGAAAGGGACAGGGAAGTTGATATTGGCATGTTTTTGAATCCGCTTGATCGTGAGAGCTTTGCTGATGCTTTCAGGCACGCCCTGTCGAAGGCAAGGTCTGGCTGAAACCGAGACGGCACAATTGCTGATATGGCAAGAAACGGGTGGCTTGATATAATGTACTGTTCTAGCCTGCACGCATCTGAGAATTGAATGCAGGAAAAAGCGCCATGTCCTATATGCATCCGGAAATCGACAGCGATTACCAGACGGTCCGCCGGGTGATAGAACTCATTTCGCAGAATTGGCAGGATCAGCCCGAGCTTGAGGCGCTTGCCAATGCGGTTGGCAAATCGCCGACCCAGTTACAGAAACTGTTCACCCGTTGGGCTGGCCTGTCACCGAAAGGTTTCCTTCAGGCTGTCACACTTGACCATGCCAAGCGCCTTTTGGCGGGTGACATGCCACTTCTTGAGGCCAGTCATGAACTTGGTCTTTCAGGACCCGGGCGATTGCATGATTTGTTCGTGGTTCATGAGGCCATGTCACCAGGCGTTTACAAATCAGGGGGAGAAGGCCTCGAAATCAATTACGGCTTTCATCCAAGCCCGTTTGGCACCGCGCTTGTCATGGCAACCGATCGCGGCATGTCCGGACTGTCCTTCTGTGACCCCGGCGGTGAGCGGGACGCCTTTGAGGATATGGCCGGGCGCTGGCCAAAGGCAAAATACATTGAAGACAATAGCCGCACAGCACCTTATGCTTCGCGCAGTTTTGATCCCGGGCGATGGCGCGCTGATGAGCCGTTACAGATTGTCATGATCGGCACCGACTTTGAGATCAGGGTTTGGGAAGGACTTTTGAACATTCCTTTCGCGAAGGCGACCACCTATTCCGAACTGGGAGCCTCGGTCGGCAGGAACGCCCCGCGTGCAGTGGGACGGGCTGTCGGACGCAATCCAATCTCCTTCGTTGTCCCTTGTCACCGCGTCGTTGGAAAATCAGGTGCCCTGACCGGATATCATTGGGGGTTGACCCGAAAACGGGCGATCCTTGGCTGGGAAACCGGCATCAGCCAGACGGTCGAAGCCGGTTGAAATCAGTCGGCGGTCTTTTCCATGATCCGCAAGGTACAGGCGCCGAGGGATACCGGCAGGTCTTCGCTGTCCTGCCAGACCCAGACATTGATAAAGGCAATGCGTCTTGCGATCCTCACAATCTGTGCCCTGCCGAAGAGTGGCGCATCCTTTGTTACCCGCAAATACTCTATGGAAGATGTCGTGAGTTCGGTTCTTTCGTCGCGCCCCTCGTATTGAAGCTGGTGCCTGAGGGCGGCTTCCGCCGTGTACTCGATCAGTGAACCGACAACACCGCCATGCACCGAGCGAATGGTCGGGTTTCCGATATGATGCTCCTGGAAATCAATCCGGCAAACAAAAGGGTCATCTGTTACCGAAATCGACAACCACTCCTCAACCGGACTTCTTTGGGCGGACATCATATGCGGCTCTCCACTTTCTTTTCACGAATGGAAGTTCCTCTTGTGCCAAGCATGAAGGTGCCGCTGGCAATCGCGACCTTTTCGCCGTCTTCCCCATTGAGTTCACCTGTCACATAGGCGAGATGATTGTGAACGCCGACGCAGATCGCCTGGCCTACAAGGGTTTCATCTGCCTTCGGGCGCCTCAGATGATGCATGGATAGCCCAACGGTCGCGATGGGCATGAACTGTGTCAGCGTCCCCATCACCGCACCGCCCATGATCGAATCAAGCACAATGGTCGCAAATCCGGAATGCAGGTCGTCGCCCGCTTCGCCCGATACAAAGGCCTTTGGCGAAACAATCCGGATTTTTACCGTCCCGCCATCAGAGCCTTCAAAACTGGCATCCAGTTTTGCCGACAGGGGATGATGGTGCGAGAAGAACATCTCTATGGGATGTTGTCTTTTCATTTTCTGTTTGCTTCCATTGATATCACCAATTGAGCGGGGCTCGATATCTTCCCTGCCACGACAAGTCGCCCATGCCACCACCCGTAATCAGCGATATTGATTTACCTTTTCGTAAACGTCAACATGCGGAAGCATCAATATGAAGGAGTCAATTCATGATGTACCAGCTGCTGCTGGTCATCTGTCGGATTTTTCTCGCTGGTGTATTGTTTCAGGAATTGTTTCCAATAATCGACCCCGAAAAATCGGGGTTGATCAAAAGCCGCAAGCAGGTTTCCTTGCCTATCATCCCTGGAATTGGAGCGTGCCGGACTAGTGCGCCTTGGACATGTCGCCAAGCACCTTCTTGACCTTGACGGTTGAATCAGCATTGAGATCGTAGATCATCGGAACCCCCGTCGCCAGGTTGAGCTGGGTGATCTCGTCCGTCGAAAGCCGGTCAAGGACCATCACCAGCGCCCGCAGGGAATTGCCATGGGCTGCCACCAGCACGGTCTTGCCCGAAAGCACCCGTGGCAGGATTTCCTGCATGTAATAGGGCCATACTCTTGCGCCGGTATCGCGAAGGCTTTCGCCCTCTTCCCCAGGTGGTGGAGTGGAGTAGGACCGGCGCCATACATGAACCTGTTCCTCTCCCCATTTCTTGCGGGCATCATCCTTGTTCAGTCCGGCCAGATCGCCATAGTTTCGCTCATTGAGCGCCTGATCATGAATGGTTTCGAGATCGGATTGGCCCATGCCGTCGAGAATCAGTTGGCAGGTTTTTTCCGCTCGCTGAAGAACGCTGGTAAAGGCGATGTCAAATCTCAGGCCTTCGGCTTTCAGGACGCGCCCGGCTTCCTTTGCCTCCTCTACACCCTGTTTGGTCAGGTCCGGATCTTTCCACCCGGTGAAAAGGTTTTTCAGGTTCCACTCACTCTGCCCGTGCCGGACCAGTACCATTCTGCCACTCATCGTTTTCTCCGTTTCATTCAGGATCAGCTGCCTGCATAATTCACCAACGGCAGGAATTCATTTCCGACTCTTATTTTTAGTCACCAAGTCCAAGGACGTCACGCATATTGTAATATCCGGGACTTTTGTCGCGAGCCCAAAGGGCAGCCTTGAGCGCTCCCGCCGCAAAATTTGCCCTGTCCTGCGCGATATGCGTCAATTCGATCCGCTCGCCTTCCCCGGCAAAGATTACGCTGTGTTCGCCAACAACCGATCCGCCCCGCAAAGTGGCAAATCCGATTGTGCCTTCTTCGCGCGACCCGGTATGGCCGTCACGCGAACGCACGGAGTTTTCCGAAAGACTGATACCGCGCCCGCTCGCAGCGGCTTCACCAAGAAGAAGTGCGGTTCCTGATGGCGCATCCACCTTGTGTTTGTGATGCATCTCCAGGACCTCGATATCAAAGGCATCAGCATCAAGCGCCTTTGCCGCCTTTTCCACCAGAACGGACAGAAGGTTGACGCCAAGGCTCATATTACCTGATTTTACTATGGTGGCGTGGCGTGCTGCCGCCTTGAGCGCAGCCTCGTCTGCATCATTGCATCCGGTAGTGCCGATGACATGCACAATCCGCGCCTGCGCTGCATAGCCAGCATATTCGACCGTCGCCTTTGGCGCGGTAAAATCAATGATCCCGTCAGCTTTTGCAATCAGTGCCAAGGGATCGGTGGTAACGCTGACACCAATCGGGCCGAGGCCTGCAATTTCCCCGGCATCGCGGCCAACTGCTTCCGCGCCCTCGCGCTCAAGGGCGCCAAAAACGCTAACGCCAGGCGTCGCATGAATCGCCCTGATCAATGCGTGGCCCATTCTGCCGGAGGCTCCCGCCACAACGAGTTTCATGTCCCCTGTTGGCGCCATTGTATTTTCCTTCTTGTTCATTCGGCTCATTCTTGCCTGCGCTTCCTTTTGGCATGATACTGCCGATGGGGGAAATACCTTCCGTAGCTGGAAACGATTTTTCTGGTTGTCAGCCTTTGGCCGGTTTTTTCCGCGGTTTTCTTGAAACGGCCTTTGACTTGTTTGTGCGCGCACCCAACCCGTGCAGCCGAGCATAGGTCCCGTTTGTCTTGCCAAGCAATTCGATGTGGCTCCCGCGTTCCGCAATCCTCCCCTTATCAATCACCAGTATCTGGTCACAATTCTGGATGGTCGAAAGCCGGTGTGCCACGACGATGGTTGTTCGCCCTTTCATCAGCTGATCAAGCGCCTGCTGAACGCGTTTTTCAGACTCATTATCCAGTGCAGATGTCGCTTCATCCAATAGCAGGATTGGCGCATTGCGCAGGATTGCGCGGGCAATGGAGAGCCTTTGGCGTTGCCCCCCAGACAGATTGGAGCCTGCCTCGCCAACCTGCGTGTCATAGCCTTGCGGCATGTCGATGATGAACTGGTGCGCTTGCGCCTTCATGGCAGCAGCCTCGATTTCCAACTGGCTCGCTCCGGGTTTGCCGTAGCGTATATTGTCGGAAATACTGCCTTCAAAGAGAACAGGTTGCTGGGACACGTAGGAAATGTGTTGTCGCAGACTGGAAACGCTCACATCGGCAATATTCTGCCCATCAATCGTGACCGCTCCTTCGCATACATTGTGGAAGCGCAGTATCAGGTTGATGATGGTTGATTTCCCCCCACCAGACGGCCCGACCAGTGCTGTGGAGTGTCCGGCCTTGGCAGTAAAACCGATATCGGCAAGGACGGGCTCATTTGCCAGATACGAAAAACTGACACTGTCAAACCGCACCTCACCGTTTGTAATTTTCAGTTCCGGTGCGCCGGGCTTGTCCGAATGCCTGGGTGGCGTGTCAAGCAGTTCGTAAAGCATCCGGCCATTGACAAGTGACTTCTCGAACTGAACCCTGAAGGCAGCAAGGCGCCGGGCCGGATCATATGCCAGCATGGCGGCAGTCAGAAACGAAAGCAGTGCCCCCGGATTGCCGTCAAGCGCGATCACCCGCCAGCCGCCAAAGGCGATCGAGCCTGCTATCGCAAGGCCACCGAGCGTTTCGGTCAGCGGCTTGGTGCGTGCATTTATCAGTGCAATCGTATTGGCCTGTCTTTCGCTGGACTTGATCAGCTTTCCGATTTTTTCGCGTAGTTGGCTCTCCATTGTGAAAGCCTTGACCACGGGAATGCCCTGCGCCGTCTCAACCATGGAGGAGGTAACTCTGGCATTGACATCAACCTCATGGCGCGAAACCTGCTTCACACGATTGACATATCTGGAAATCACATAGGCTGCTATCGGAAGCACCACCAGCGATCCCAGGCTCATCAGCGGATCCTGGTATATCATCACTCCCACAAGTGCCAGCACGGTCAGAAGATCGCGCGCAAAGATTGTTACAAGTGAATTGAGAAGATTGCGGATTCCGGCAATGTTCTGGTTGATCTGTCCAACAAGAAACGAAGACCGGGTGTCCGCAAAAAAGCCGACGCCAAGCGCGAGCAGGTGGTCATAAACACGGCGCTGATAGCGCGCTATGATATTGTTTCCGATGCGCTTGAGCAGGACTTCCTCACCAAAGCCTGCCATTCCCTTCACAATAAAGATCATCAGGACAAGGCCCGCAATGGAATAGGCTGCAGACAGGTTCTTGTCGTCAAACACCTTGTTGACAACATCCTTGATAATATAGGCGCTGTAAGCCGTCGTGCCTGCCGTCAGAAACATGCAGAAAATGGCAATGAGATACTGCCCGCGGTATCGATTGAAGTTCTCCGACAGAATGCGTCTGACGACTGAAAATGCACCGTCTTCACTTTGATTGCCGGTTGGCGAAACAGAATCTCTCTCAGCCATCGTCTGAATACTTCAAGTCAGGAAACCTGACACCTTTTCCTGTTTTCAAGGGACATCCGACTGCAAAGCAAGCATCGGAGCGAAACTGCCAGAAGCCATATACAAACAAATACGCCATTACCAGTTTCTTGTTCGGCATGTTGCCCCGGCAATGATTGCAACGTGGAAAAGGGACTCAAACAATGGTTGGCGTTTATCCCGAAACAACAAGAATTGCCCGAAATTTGTGCATGCAAATCAGGATAATCCATGCAAGGATATGAGTAGTCAGATGGCGGCAGGCGCAAAGCGAGGCTGCATCGGACATGTTGTTGCAGCTTGGCGATTTATAATGATTTCGCCCTCGCCGAAATAAAATAGACGAAACCGATAATAACGGGAACAGCAAAAGGGAAGAGACATGAAGCGTTTGATTCTGGGAATTACAGCAAGCCTGATGTTGGCAGGTTCAGCACTTGCCATGGATGCGAAGCCGGCAGTGGTTTACGACAAGGGCGGGAAAAACGACGGCTCATTCAACCAGTCAGCCTATGATGGCGCAGAGAAATTCAAGGCCGAAACCGGAATTGATTACCGTGATTTTGAAATCACGGATGATGCCCAGCGTGAACAGGCCATGCGCCGCTTTGCCCGTGATGGCCATAACCCGATTGTTGCCATAGGTTTTTCCCAAGCCGCAGCCCTCGAGAAAGTGGCCAAGGAATTTCCTGACGTGAATTTCGCTATTGTCGACATGGTTGTTGACCTGCCGAATGTGCGCTCGATTGTCTTCAAGGAGCAGGAAGGCTCGTATCTGGTTGGCGTGATGGCCGCCAAGGCTTCAAAAACCGGAAAAGTCGGTTTTGTCGGGGGTATGGACATTCCGCTCATTCGCCGTTTTGCCTGTGGCTACACGGGTGGGGTCAAATCTGCCAATGCGGATGGCCAGGTGATCCAGAACATGACCGGCACAACTGGTGCGGCCTGGAATGATCCGACCAAGGGTGGCGAGCTTGCGCGTTCACAGATGGATCAGGGCGCGGATGTTGTCTTCCATGCTGCAGGCGGCACGGGCTTTGGTGTTTTGCAGGCCGTTGCAGATGCCGGAAAACTCGGTATCGGTGTCGACTCAAACCAGAACGCCCTGCATCCGGGAAATGTGCTTACCTCCATGCTCAAGCGTGTGGACGTTGCCGTATATAATGCATTCAAGGACATTCAGGACGGAAACTGGTCAACCGGCTTTGCCGTTCTTGGCCTGAAGGAAGGCGGTGTCGATTATGCCATGGACGAAAACAACGCTTCGCTGGTGGATGATGCCATGAAGGCAGCAGTAGAGGCTGCCAAGGCGGACATCATCAGCGGCAAGGTGGAAGTTCATGACTACATGTCAGACAATGCCTGCCCCTATTGATCATCGGGCCATTTATCAAAATTAGTTTTCCTTGCCCTTGCAAGTGTAACGGGAGCCAAACGGCTCCCGTTTTCTTGTGCCATGACAGTATGCTCAGTTTTTTGCCTCGCTCCGGTATTTTGGCGGAACAGGTCATGTTTCGAGCAGGCGCCCAACTTGCCGGCTCAGCACGGGACGAGATGATCGCCCCTGCTGATCCTCCCTTCCTGCAAGACCTCTGCGGTGATGCCGCCATGGCCGCGTACGGCATTGTAACCGCCTTTGCCGAGTTTGGCCTCCATCCTCGAACAAGGTGCGCAAATGCCGGTTCCGGCAAACATTGCTTCGCCAATTTTGAAATGGCGATCCCGCAAGGTCAGAATATTGATACGGCTGATGACCAGGTTGCGCCGCAGCATTTTCGGGGTGACCGTTTCAAGACCCGTCATGGATGCGATAACGTCAAGATGTTCGAATTGCAGCAGGGTAACGGCGCGCGGACCGGGCTTTGCCCTGTGGTCTCCCTTGAGACCCGATAGTTCGACGAGAACTTGATCAACTTCGATCAGCGGAGCTTTTCGTTCGGGCCTGACGCCGATCCATTCCAGGTGGCCATCCAGCGCGTGACGCGATATCAATTCGTCAATTGACAACATCTGGCTTCCGACTTTCAGTAATGCGGAGGTTTGGTTACTTCAATGCCTGGCGCGGTTGCCTCCTCAAGGTCAAGAAACCGCTTTGTAAGAGCGTCCAGCTTGCGTTTGGCTTTGTCTAGTTCATCCCACTGCCGGGCGACCATTGCCGATAGTTCTTCTATTGTTTTTGCCTGATGGGAAACCAATTCCTCAAGTTGTGTTATTCGTTCCAGATTGTCATGGAGGGTCGTTCGGGTCATTTTTTCACCTGAATTCTGGTTAGCTTTGGTTTGACGCGGCAAGCCGGAATGCTTCGGCAGCGCTGTTGAAAATCATGGTTAATGCTTCGTTAATGACCTTTGATTAGAATTCATAATTGTATATCATTGCAAAAAGGCATGTGTTGACAAAGTTTGGTCAGGATCACCACTTTAAGGCAGGAAAACAATTGCAGGCGCGAGTGATGAAGGCACAAGTTTTTTTTGTAATCCTGACATTTTTGTTTGCAGCTTGCAGCTTCAAGGCAAGCGCAGCCGGTTTTCTGGAGCCTTGGCGGAACAAGGAAACAGCACTTGTTCTTGATGCCTACGAGCTCAACTCCATCGATTGGCTGACTGTGGTCAAGAACAAGCAAATCGCTGGTTTCATAAGCAAGGCAACGGACGGACTTTCCGCAGAATACTGCGCGGACAGACGAACACTGTGCGGAGCCAAATGGCGGAAATATTCCGTAACCAAGGAGCTTTATCATACCAGGCGATCACTCGCGAAGGCCCTGGGATTGAAATGGGGTGCCTACCATCTGGGACGCGCCGGCAATCCAGAGCAGCAGGCTTTGCATTTCCTGCAATTTGCCAAGCCTGAAAAAGATGAAGTGATTGTGCTGGATATTGAGAGCCTTGATTCGACCAAGTTCATGAGCTTGGAGGATGCTGAGCGCTTCGCTAGATACATCAACCGTAAACTCGACCGCTATCCGATCCTTTATACCAATCATCAAACGGCAACATTCATTGCAGCAAACCGGCGTGATTATCCGCTGCTTTCCCGGATGAAACTCTGGTATGCGCGCTACAAGAGTGACATCCGCGATGTCTTTCCGATGGGTAATTGGGACAGCTATATTTTGTGGCAGTTTGCCTATGGCGGAAACTGCTCGAAAAAATCCTGTCCCTATCGCGTGGCAGGAACTCCATATGATATTGATGTCAATGCCTCTACCTTCAGTGTCGAAGAATTGAGAAAACAATGGCCCTTCGACGGATTGGTCGATGAAAAGCCCTTTGACGACGACACCCAAAACGAAACTATTCTGGTTAGAAACGAGGTTGGCTATCCCGAGGAGGAAAAACACTCCGACTTCGTGATCGACATCGACTACGTTGAACGCGAACTAGACGAAATCACGACGGCTGACGCGCCTCAGCCGGACAAAAAGCCAGCGGCAAAATCCACACCAAGAACCGACCGTTTGCCGGAGGCTGTCTCGAAAACACCCGAAAAAGCATCCGGCGGCGGGTGCCCGGTTGACGGTGAAATTGAATCGGATGATCTGGCAAACTGTTAGCACAAGGCGGCCCTGATCAGCGCAGATAGTCTTCCAGCACTACCCGCCACTCTTGCGACAACGGTTCAGGTTTGCGTGTAGCCCGATCCACATAGACATGGACGAAATGCCCCTGGGCCGCAGCGGTTTCGCTGTCATTTGCAAAGAGCGCGATCTCATAGCGTACCGAAGACGAACCAAGATGGGCAATTCGAATCCCGGCAGTGACCTTGTCGGGAAATTGCATTTCACTGAAATAACTGCAACCGGTCTCAACCACGAGCCCAACTGTTTTACCATTTATCGGATCAAGCAGTTGCTTCTCGCATAGCCAGCTGTTCACGGCAGTGTCGAACAGGGCATAATGTACGACGTTGTTCATGTGGCCGTAAACATCATTGTCGGCCCAACGCGTTTGAAGAGGTCGAAATAGCTGAAATTCGTCGCGAGTGAGTGGTGTGGGTCTTGCCATCAGGAGTATCTCACCATGCAGCCTTGTAGATTGAAAGGGCGTCGCTCTCGCTGACCTCTCGCGGATTGTTAACGAGCAGCCTTGTTTGTTTCATTGCTGCGGTCGCCATGACAGGAAGGTCTGCCTCCGCAATGCCACAATCACGAAGCCGCGGCTCCAGACCGATCTTTGCCGACAAGTCTCCGAGCCTTTCAATGAAGGCCGAACATCGCCCCTGGCCTTCGGGTTCAGTGCCCAGGTCAGGGAAGACATGCGGCCCCAGATCACTGTATTCCTTGTAACAAACCGCCGCATTGAACCGCATGACCTCCTTCAGGATCAACGCATTCGATAGGCCGTGCGGAATGTGAAACATACCACCGATCGGATATGCCAGGGCATGAACTGCCGCAACCGGAGAATTGGCAAACGCCATGCCCGCGAGCATGGACCCCAAAAGCATTTCCTCACGTGCTTGAAGATCGCTGCCGCTAAAACAGGCCGTCTCGATATTGGCACCAAGTTTTTTCAGGGCCTCGACAGCGAGCATTTTTGATATCGGATTGTTGTTGAGGCTCCTTGAAGTGTAGGCTTCAATTGCATGAACCATCGCATCGATACCGGTCGCTGCAGTGATCGGCCGGGGGAGGCCGGTCGTCAGACCTGCGTCGAGAATTGCCATATCCGGCAGAATGACCGGCGAGGAAACCCCGCGTTTTTCATCACCCTCCACAGTGATGATCGATACAGGGGTTACTTCCGAACCTGTTCCTGCAGTCGTGGGAATAAGAACAAGAGGCAAACGCGGCCCCTTTGCAAGGCCGACACCCCACGCATCGTTGAGGTCTTCGCCTGACCCGGCGATCAGCGCCGCGAGTTTGGCCACGTCCATTGATGATCCCCCGCCAAAGCCAATAATTCCGGTGCACTGCATTTTCGTTGCAGTCTCAATGGCGGCATTTAGGGTTGCAAGAGAAGGGTCAGGTTCGACGGCATCGAAAACTGTGACTGCGATACCGGCCGCTTCCAATGATTGTATCACCGGGACGGTGAGCCCAAGCTCGATCAACCCCTTGTCAGTGATGAAAATGACGCGCTCGCCGACAACCGGCCCGCAAAGTTCACCGGCATTTGAAGCATGTCCGATGCCGCACCGGATTGAAGGCGATGTGTTGAATGCAAATGTCATTTGAACATGTCCCGGCTGGCTGGACTGGATAACGCTTGTTGGGAATCTTGGTCACCCTTTTTCGGCAATCCTGCTGCTGGCGTCAAGGTCAAGCATATTTGGAGGCTATGGGACCATTTGATGCCTTGCCGTCAGCTTGTGAAAACCGCACTCCAGCCTTGACTCCCAATCGGACTGATCGTCAAATCACACACTGTATCATGATAGCTGCAGAAAAGGCTGGCGGGGATTTTGCATGAGTGACGTTGAGCATGCTTTGCATACGGGCAACCTGCCACAATCCCCGGCAGAGTTGATTTCGTCCTCTGGTGGTAAAAACGATATCGCAATTGAACTGCGCGGAATTTCGAAATCCTTTGGCCCGGTTCAGGCCAACAAGGATATTGAACTTGCAGTTCGCAAGGGAACGATTCACGGAATCATCGGTGAAAACGGCGCCGGCAAATCGACGCTGATGTCGATCCTGTACGGATTTTACCAAGCGGATCGCGGTGACATCTTCATAAACGGGAAAAAGACCCGTATCGCTGACAGTCAGGCCGCGATAAGATCCGGTATTGGCATGGTGCATCAGCATTTCATGTTGGTTGACAATTTCACGGTACTGGAAAACATCATTCTTGGTGCGGAGGGTGGCAGTATTCTCAATAATGCGGTCGCCAATGCCCGCAGTGAATTGGAACGCCTGGAGCGTGAATATGCACTTGAAGTTGATCCTGATGCACTGATCGAGGAATTGCCCGTCGGATTGCAACAGCGCGTGGAAATCCTGAAGGCGCTTTATCGCGGTGCGGAAATCCTCATTCTCGACGAGCCCACCGGCGTTCTGACACCTGCAGAGGCGGACCACCTGTTCCGGATATTGCAGCAATTGAAGGAACAGGGAAAAACCATCATCCTGATCACCCATAAATTGCGCGAGATAATGGCTGTCACCGATGCTGTATCTGTGATGCGACGCGGCGAGATGGTTGCAACGAGAACAACAGCGCAGTCCAGCGTCGCAGAGCTTGCCGAATTGATGGTCGGGCGTCACGTTCTGCTTCGCGTTGAAAAGGGTTCGGCAAATCCGGGGGAGGTAAAACTGTCGGTGGATGGGTTGACCGTTGTGGACGGACGCGGCGTGACCATGGTCAACAATGTCAGCTTCGATGTTCGCGCCGGAGAGATTGTCGGAATAGCAGGCGTTGCAGGAAACGGGCAATCGGAACTCCTTGAGGCAATTGCCGGAATTCGCCAGGCCAGAGCAGGCAGGGTCATTCTTGATGGAAAGCCGATAGGCGTGACCGGTGAAATGGATCCCGGTTTGCTCCGTGAACGCGGACTTGCCCATGTGCCTGAAGATCGCCATCATATGGGATTGGTTCTGCCCTTTGAGGAAAACGAGAATTCGATTCTGGGCTACCATGACAAGCCGCAATATCTGAACGGCCCGCTTCTGGATATTGATGCGATCCGCAGCGATGCCGCAGCCAAGATTGAGCAGTATGATATTCGTCCGCCAAACTGCAGGCTCAAAACGGCTAATTTTTCCGGTGGCAATCAGCAGAAAATTGTCCTTGCCCGGGAGATGGAAAGAGACCCTGTTGTCCTCCTGGTCGGTCAGCCCACTCGCGGCGTTGATGTCGGTGCCATCGAATTCATTCACAAGCGGATTATTGAAATGCGCGATCAGGGAAAGGCGATCCTGTTGGTTTCCGTTGAACTGGATGAGATCCGGTCCTTGTCTGATCGCGTGCTGGTCATGTTTGCCGGGCGCGTGGTTGGCGAACGTGCTCCAGAGGCATCAGAGGCTGAATTGGGCCTGCTCATGGCAGGGGTGGAAGACGAAACTGTAAGTGCTTCGGGTGGACGCGACAGGGGTACAGGCGAATGAGATTTGAGCCGCGCATCTCTCTGATAACCCTCGGCGTCTCCGACATGAAGATATCGAGAAACTTTTATGAGGCACTGGGCTGGACAGCGATGCCTGCCTCTACTCCGCAGGTCACCTTTTTCCAGGGACGCGGAATTGTTCTGGGACTTTATGGACATGACGCATTGGCGGACGATGCCGGGTTGAACAAAAGTCCCCAACCTGGATATCGCGGTGTTGCGCTGGCCTATAACACCCGCAGCAAGGAGGAGGTTGACGTCGCTTTCAAACATACCATTACCTGCGGGGCGAGAAGTATAAAGGAACCTGAAAATGTGTTCTGGGGAGGGTATTCCGGCTACTTTGCAGACCCGGACGGGCATTTGTGGGAAATTGCCTATAATCCCTTTGCACCCCTTGATAAGCAGGGTCACATGCAGATGGAGGCCGGAACAGCTGAAGCAGACGGAGAAATGCCGTGAAGCATGAATTGCCCAAATGGGTTGATTATGGCCTGATCCCCCTGCTTAATCTGGTGACCGCTTTTCTGGTGGCAGGCCTCGTGGTTCTGCTGGTTGGCGAGAACCCTTTCGAAGCAGCCTATCTTCTGGTGCGTGGGGCCTTCGGCTATGGCGGAGGTATCGGGTACACGCTTTTTTACGCAACAAACTTTATCTTTACCGGGCTTTCCGTTGCCGTGGCTATCCATTGCGGCCTCTTTAATATCGGCTCGGAAGGACAGGCATATGTCGGCGGAATCGGTGTTGCCGCTGCCTGTCTGGCGCTCGACAGATTTGTTCCCTGGTACATCACCTTTCCGTTTGCCGTTATGGGAGCCGCTGTCTGCGGTGCGGCTTGGGCACTTATCCCGGCATGGCTTCAGGCAAAGCGCGGCAGCCATGTGGTGATCACCACGATCATGTTCAATTTTATCGCTTCCGCACTCATGGTCTATTTGCTTGTCGAAGTATTCAAGCCGGAGGGATCGATGGCACCCGAGACCCGAACCTTTGATGCCGGCGGCCAATTGCCAAAGCTCGACTTCGTATTTGAGTGGTTTGGCTCAAGCCTTGGCGGTGCGCCGTTCAATATTTCATTCCTGCTGGCGCTTCTTGCATGTTTTCTCGTATGGCTTTTGATTTGGCGGACCCGTCTCGGTTATGAAATCCGCACCACGGGCACCAATCCAAAGCGGCTGTCTATGCCGGCATCCCCCCGGTCCGCACGATCGTGATTGCGATGCTGATTTCCGGAGCCCTGGCCGGCATGATGGCGATCAATCCGATCATGGGCGATCAATATCGCTTGCAGGAAGGTTTTCCGGCAGGTGCCGGATTTGTCGGAATTGCCGTATCCCTGATGGGGAGAAATCATCCCGTCGGAATCATTCTGGCGGCGATCCTGTTCGGCATGCTGTGGCAGGGCGGCGCGGAACTGTCCTTCGATATGCCGAATATTTCACGCGACATGATTGTCGTCATCCAGGGGCTGGTAATCCTGTTCGCAGGTGCGCTGGAGCACATGTACCGCCCTGCGCTTTCGCGTTTCTTTGCACCAGATCGTGATGACTCGCCGCGGCAAAGGAGGTTCTGATCATGGATTTATCAATCATCCTTCAGGTTCTCGATTCAACCGTTCGCCTTGCAACCCCGCTGCTTCTTGGCAGCCCTTGCAGGTCTGTTATTCCGAGCGCTCCGGCGTTTTTGATATAGGACTTGAAGGCAAGATGTTGGGAGCCGCATTTGCAGCTGGTGCCGCAGCCGCTGTTTTCGGTTCGCCGTGGATAGGCCTCTTCTTTGCGGTTCTGGTTTCCCTTGGTCTTTCGCATTGTTCACGCTTTCGCCTCGATCACTGTCAAGGGCAACCAGATCGTTTCGGGTGTGGCAATCAATTTTGTAGCGCTCGGACTTACAGCGCTTTTGGGCCAAAGCTGGTTTAGCCGGGGTGGACGGACACCTCAACTTGATCTCAGGATCAGCGCTTTAGCCCGATCGAACTACCCTTTGCCGAGGCGCTTTCTGGTGTACCGATATTGGGTCCTGTCTATGCCGATCTCATCTCCGGTCACAATCTCATTGTCTATTTTGCCTTCTTCATGGTGCCGGTTACCTGGTGGGTGATTTTCAGAACAAGATTTGGCCTTCGCCTGCGCGCGGTGGGTGAAAACCCGGCAGCCGTGGATACGGCCGGGATCAACGTCGTTTGGGCGCGATACCGTGCTGTCATGATTTGCGGTATTTTGTGCGGATTTGCCGGCGCCTATCTTTCCATCGGCCAGCAAGCAGGCTTCGTGCAGAACATGACAGCCGGAAAGGGGTTCATCGCCCTGGCTGCACTTATATTTGCCCGCTGGAAACCGCTAAACGCCATGTATGCCTGCCTGCTGTTCGGATTTCTCGATGCTGTTGCCATTCGCCTGCAGGGTGTCGAATCTTCCAATGATCGGAACGGTCAACAGCCAGTTGATGCAGGCTCTTCCCTATATTTTGACGGTCATTCTGCTGGCCGGCTTCATCGGTAAAGCCATCCCGCCAAAGGCTGGCGGCGTTACCCTATACAAAGGAACGATAGATGGCAGCAAATCTGCATAAAATGGCGCTGGCAGCTGCACCCAAAGTCCCATTCGCCTTATTCGAAATTTCCCGTTGGCGTTGCATTGCTTACCAATGATGGGCGTGTCTTCAGCGGCTGCAACATCGAAAATGCCTCCTACCCCGAAGGTTGGTGTGCGGAAACAACGGCCATCTCCCACATGATCATGGATGGCGGCGGTGAGATTGCCGAAATTGCAGTGCTTGGACTGAAAGCGGATTTGTGCACGCCATGTGGCGGTTGCCGCCAGCGGTTGGCGGAGTTTGGTTCGCCCGCAAACAAAAGGTGCATTTGTGCAACATGACGGTATCGTGGAAACGGTTAGCCTGGGGGATTTGTTGCCTAAGAGCATTCACGTTATAGCTGCCTTTCGAACTGGTAACTCAGCATTTGCAACCTGGACGCTCACGGAGCGGCTTTTGAAAATGTCGACAGCATCTGAAAAACTGGTTTCGCGTCTGAACGGCCTGTCACCGTTAACCGGACTGGTACTTGGTTCCGGGCTTGGCGGACTTGTCGGACAGCATTGAAAACCCGATCCGCATATCCTATGATGAACTTGAAGGGTTTCCGTCAGGGCGGTGTCTCTGGGCATGCCGGGGAAATTGTTGCAGGTACACATCGGGCAAACACCGGTGATCATGCTGTCGGGCAGGGTGCATTATTATGAACACGGCAACGCTGCTGCCATGCGTGCCCCGATTGAGGCTCTGGCCGCAATTGGTGTGAAGCGCATGGTCTTCACCAATTCAGCCGGTTCGCTTCGCAGCGATCTTCCGCCCGGTTCGGTCATGCTGATTACAGATCATATCAACTGGTCCGGGATGAATCCGCTGATTGGCGAACCAACGGATCGTCGTTTTGTCGGCATGACCAATGCCTACAGCGAAACCATGGCCTGCTGAAATAGCAGCCGCCGCAACAGCCAGTGATATGACACTGGGTGAGGGTGTCTATATGTGGTTTTCCGGTCCAAGTTTTGAAACGCCAGCAGAAATCAGAATGGCGGAAATACTGGGTGCGGATGCGGTCGGCATGTCCACGGTGCCAGAAGTCATCCTGGCCCGTTTTTCTGGTCTCGAGGTTGCTGCGTTTTCCGTCATTACCAATTTTGGCGCCGGGATGACCGGCGGCGAACTCTCCCATGATGAAACCAAGGAAATGGCGCCGAAGGGGGGAAAGAAACTTTCCAGGCTGATTACTGCTTGGCTTTCGGGGAGCGCATCATGACAGATGCAAAAACAATCGCGAAAAAGGGCGATCAGCCTGCTTGATCTGACCAATCTCAATGATGATTGCACAAACGAGGATGTGATTGACCTGTGCAGACGGGCGCAAACGCCCTTTGGCAACACCGCCGCGGTCTGCATCTGGAAAGAGTTCATCAAGACAGCCCGTCCCATCCTTTCAGAAAGCGGTATCAGAATCGCAACAGTAGTGAATTTCCCGGCTGGCGACACGGATACTCCGGCGGTCCTTGGTGAGGTTGAAACAGCTGTCAATGACGGGGCCGATGAGATTGATCTTGTTTTTCCCTATAAGGCATTTCTGAGCGGTGATGTGGAAGCCTGCATTGACCAGATATCGCGGGTGCGCGATGCCTGTCGCTCTCCGGTCTTGTTGAAAGTCATCATCGAAACCGGTGAATTGAAAGATGAGGAAGCGATCTACTCGGCTTCTCGGCTGGCAATTGATTGCGGCGCGAATTTTATCAAGACATCGACTGGAAAAGTTGCTGTAAACGCGACACCGCAGGTCTGCCGAAATAATGTTGCGGGCAATTCGTGACAGTGCCCGGCAGGTTGGTTTCAAACCCGCAGGCGGCATAAGGACCGTTGAAGATGCCGCGATTTATCTCAAACTTGCCGATGACATCATGGGCGAGGGATGGGCAAAACCCGACACCTTGCGGTTTGGAGCCTCATCGGTTCTGACAAACCTTTTGAGTGTGCTTGATGGCACCAACGAAACGCCAAAGGCAGACGGATACTGATTGTGCTACCTCAGGAAATCATTCGCAGAAAACGAGATGACCGTGAACTGGCTGCAGATGAAATTGCCGAATTTGTAAATGGCATTTCGGACGGACGTGTCAGTGAAGGGCAGATAGCTGCCCTCACCATGGCTGTCTTTCTCAATGGGATGACCCGCCAAGAAGCGGTAGCCATGACGCTGGCAATGCGTGATTCCGGCGATGTGCTTGATTGGTCGGACCTCGATGGTGCGGTGCTCGACAAACACTCAACAGGTGGAGTCGGGGACAATGTTTCGCTGATGCTCGCGCCAGCAATTGCCGCTTGCGGCGGATTTAATCCGATGATCTCGGGGCGGGGTCTCGGGCATACAGGAGGCACCCTCGACAAGTTTGATTCAATTCCCGGTTATCAAACGCAGCCCGGTAATGACCTGTTCAGAAAGGTCGTGCGGGAAGTGGGTTGCGCGGTAATTGGTCAGACGGGCAATCTGGCACCTGCGGACAAACGCATTTACTCAATCAGGGATGTGACTGCCACCGTGGAAAGTGTCCCCCTGATTACCGCGTCCATTCTCTCCAAGAAGTTGGCTGCCGGTCTTGATGGCCTGGTCCTAGACGTCAAGGTTGGTTCAGGCGCTTTCATGGATTCGCTTGAACAGGCACGTGAATTGGCGACCAGCCTTGTCGAGGTTGCCAATGGCGCCGGTTTGAAGACAAGTGCTCTTCTGACGGATATGGACCATCCGCTTGCATCGGCTGCAGGGAATGCCGTCGAGATGCAGAATGCCGTTGATTTCCTGACTGGTAAACACCGCGACAAGGTTCTGGAGGAGGTCACCATCGCCCTGGGCGCGCAGATGCTGGTCTCGGGCGGGCTTGCATCTGATGATGAAGATGGCAGATCACAAATGATTAGGGCTATTGAATCCGGTGGGGCCGCTGAAAAGTTTGCCCAAATGGTCAGCGGATTGGGCGGTCCTTCCGATTTCGTTGAAAAAGCCGCGATTTACATGCCGGCGCCTGAAATTCACTGGGTCGTTGAAGCCGAACCGCGGCATGATGAGTTCTCGGGCTGCCTTGCCTTCGATACCCGCCAGATTGGTTTGGCTGTAATCGAACTTGGCGGTGGCCGGACAAGGCCGCAGGACCCGGTTGATCATGCCGTCGGAATTACAGCGATTGCAGGACGAGACTGGCGAAAGGGTCAGCCGATCTGCGAAATTCTTGCGCGCGATGAAGTTACAGCAGCCCGTGCAAAAGCTAGGATTCTAGGCGCGATCCGAAAGGGGAAGATCGCACCGGCTGCAATTATCGAACGCATTTCTGTTTAGTGCCAGGCAAGATCAAGGTTTGCCGAAAAGATCGAGAATGATCTCGTTCACCCTTTGCGAATGCATCATGGTCGCATTTGCGTTAGGTGCATCGGTAATACCGATTACTCGCCTGATCTGAATATCACCCATGAGCAGCGCAACATATATTTCTGCAATCTCGTCCGCATCGTGATCCCTGATGATCTTCCTGTCCTGTGCTGCCCTGAAAGTTTTTGCAATCATCGGAACGACCCTGTTCCGGCCGTTTTCGGCAATCAGCTTTCCGAGCATTCCATCCTGACTTACATCGGCTGCGGCAGCCCTGTTAAGCGCAATCGCCCTGTCTGCACTGATAAGTTCCAGCAGCTTGGCGCCAAAAGTCTCGAGTGTCTTCATCGGGTCCCGGTTCGCCTCAAACACCTCTGACAAGAGGTCGCTGGCGGCCTTGGCATTTTCCTTGATCATGGCTGCAAACAATCCCTGCTTGTTGCCAAACCAGTTATAGAGTGTTTCGTTCGAAGCACCTGCAGCCTTCGCCACGGCCAGCATGGAAGTTCCCTTGTAGCCCTTTTCCGCCATGACCTTGTAAGCAGCCTCGAAAATATCGAGTCGCCTTTGCTCTTTTGCTTCCATCAGTGCCTCAGGTGTTGATTGGAAAATTACTGGATTGCCACTTGACGAATACCGTAAAGAAATATACGGAATTGTCAAGCGTACAAAAATATACGTTTAATTCTGAAGCGAAGGAAGTCGACATGATACAAATCCACGAAACCAGAAAAAACGGAAAACGCGCGGCGGGAGAGGCTCCGTCCATACGACCCGCCATTCTGACGCTTGGAATATTGCAGGTCCTGATGCTGGGTGCGCTCTACACGAAGACGCCGCCACATCCGCCTTTGGAAGTCGCGCCGTTTGCCCTTGGCCCGTTCATTTCCGCCTCAATAGCAATTGCATTTGCCGCTTACTCGGTGAAGTCCGAAAAGCTATTCAGATTGTTGTCACTGCTGGCATGCCTGACAGCACTTGTAAGCTATGGGCCGCATAAATGGTTCGATCCGGCAATAGGTGGTATCTGGCCTGCTGTTCTGTTGGCGCAACTGGCTGTTCTGTCAATCCTGATTGATTGTTTCAAAGTGTACCGCAAAAGAGGTTTTTCGATTGCCGACGAAACTGAGGGGGCACAAAAATGACCTATCTGCACCTCAAAGCCATACTGGTCCTTGCAGCGATGACACTTTTCGGACTGATTGCAGGATTTTTCTATGCTTATTCGGTTGATGTCATGCGCGGGCTCGACAGGATTGCGCCGGGTGAAGCCATAAATGCCATGCAGGCGATTAACGCGGCTGTCAGAAATCCGGTTTTCTTTGTCACCTTTTTCCTGACGCCGCTCGTCGCACTGGCTGCAGCAGGATTACTGGTTGTATCCGGCGAGAAGATTGCGGCAACACTGATGGCAGCAGCGGCGGTACTCTATCTGGCGGGTGTCTTTATTCCGACCGTTGTCGTCAATGTGCCAATGAATGAGGCTTTGGCAACCGTCAAGATCGCGACAGCGAGCCAGGACCTTGAGCAGGTCTGGCAGGCTTATTCTTCCAGATGGACATTCTGGAACACGTTCAGAACAATCATCTCGACAGGGTCACTCATCTTGTCCGGGACGGCAATACTGGCCATGAAAAGTTAGCGATTGACTTCCGCCTGATGCCAATTAAGAGCGCAGCGGCGCAGCAAATGCGCCGCCGAACACAGGCAGAAATTACTGACTGAGAATCAGCGTTCCACTACTGATTTCAAATTTTTTCAGCTTTTTCAGAAAGGCCATTCCGAGCAAGGTCGTGCTCAGGGACGCATCCCTTGATACCGAAGCCTGCACATTGCGAACCCGAACACGGCCGATTTCGATTTCATCAATTGTTGCCGCAGCAGCATAGGTAATGCCATTGGCAGTGCGGACCGGATGCTTGAAATCAGAATCTCTTAGTCTGATACCCATCTTTCGTGCCGTACTTTCATTGATCGCAACATAGGTCGCGCCAGTGTCGACAAGCACTTCCGAGCGGTGCTTGTTCATCCGCGCATTGACGACAAAGTGCCCCCTGCTATCCATCTTGATATAGGTTTTCCTGCCGTCAAGTGGATTGCGGTTCTCGGCTTCACTTCTCTTTTCAGGGGTCTTTGCGGCCTCATAGCTGGCACTTTCAAGATCGGCGATTTCAGCATTATCCATCCTGTATTCCAGAATTTTGGGTACTGAAACTGCGCTGATGACCATCAGACCGGCGATCACAAGATACTTTTCCAAGGCACTGCTCCGGGTTCTTTTCGCGAACCATGCCAGAACAGCCCTAACAGGGCTCTAAAATACTGATATTCAGGTGTTTTTGGTGCCATTAATCAAAATTGAGGGTAAACGAGACGTTACTTCGTACCATACATCCGGTCACCGGCATCTCCCAATCCGGGGATGATGTAGCCGTTCTCATTGAGATGGCTATCAATAGCGGCCGTAAAGATCGGCACATCAGGCTGGGCCTTCTGGAATGCCGCGATGCCTTCCGGGGCAGCCAGAAGGCAAAGAAAGCGAATATTGGTCGCCCCGCGTTCCTTCAGCTTCTCGATCGCCGCAGTTGCCGAATTTGCGGTGGCCAACATGGGGTCAACCACGATCACCAGCCTGTCCCCCAGGTCTTCGGGAGCCTTGAAATAATATTCGATAGCTTCAAGCGTCTTGTGATCACGGTAAAGACCGACATGTGCAACCCTTGCGGAAGGCACAAGATCGAGCATGCCTTCCAGCAAGCCGTTTCCAGCCCGCAAAATCGAAGCGAAAACCAGCTTCTTGCCTGCAAGCTTTGGCGCTTCCATTTCCTGCATGGGCGTTTCAATGGATTCTGTCGTCAGTTTCAGGTCACGGGTTACTTCATAGCAGAGTAGGAGGGAAATTTCCCGCAACAGTCTGCGAAAACTGCCGGTTGAAGTTTCCTTGTCGCGCATAATGGACAGTTTGTGCTGGACGAGGGGATGATCAACAACGGTCAGATTTTTCATGGCCAATTTCGCTACCTGAAGAGTTTGAGACAAGTCTGTTTTATCCTAGCCCTTACCCGGTCAACTTCTCAAGCAGGCGTTTGCGTGTTTCCCCATCTACAAAAGCGGCATTGATCGCATTTCTGGTGAAGCTAAGCAGTTTATCGGCACCATAACCGAAATGGCTGCCGGCAATTTCATATTCACGGGTAAGAGATGTGTGAAAATGCGGCGGATCATCGGAACTCAAAGTCATCACGCACCCTGCGGCCTCAAGAAGGGGAAAACTGTGAGTTTTAAAGGAAGTAAAAACCTCGAGCACTATATTGGAGGCAGGGCAGACTTCAAGAACGATTGCTTCATCTGCCAGCCTTTTCACAAGATCCGGGTCTTCGATTGCCCGCACCCCGTGGCCAATGCGGCTGACCTTCAGATGATCGAGCGCGTCACGAACATTCTGCGCCCCGCCAAATTCCCCGGCATGGACTGTCAGCCCGAGGCCGCCATCGCGGGCGATATCGAAGGCCCTGACATAATCCTTCATATGCCCTGACCGCTCGTCACCCGCCATACCGAAACCGGTGACGAGGGGGTGCGGATGCACGACACTCAGGCGTGCCGCTTCCTCCACTGCCTCAACGCCGACATGACGGACACCCGTAACGATAATGCGTCCCTCAATACCGCTCGCGGCCTTTGCGAGATTGATCCCCTCGGCAATCGCATCAATCAGCACAACATAGGAGCATCCAATGCGTGCAGCATGATCGGGGGAAGCAAAAACTTCGCCATAGATACAGTTTTGCGCCGCTAGATTCATGAAGTGTGCCTGGGTCAAACGCACGTAATCCTCAGGTGCTCTGAACAGGCTGGCGACAAAATCATAGGATGACAAAAAGGAGGTGAAGTCGTTCCATAAATATCCTCTTTCCCGGTCCACATGCGCAGATGCATCCACCCGGTAACGATTTGCCTGTGCAAGAACGAGGTTCGGCTTGGCAGCACCTTCAATGTGGCAGTGAAGCTCGGCTTTCGGAAGCGCGGTGATATGCGAGGTGTTCAAGTGTCGACCTTCAGAATGTCTTGCCCACATTGCCCGGGTTCCAGCCCGAGATGTGCGGCGATGGTTTCGCCGGTGTCACAAAAATTTTTGCGGGTTCCAGCCCCACGAGGTATGATTCCCGGCTTATAGACAAGAACCGGCACCTGTTCCCTGGTGTGTTCGGTTCCCTGCCATGTGGGGTCACACCCATGATCGGCAGTGATGATCATGAGGTCATCCTCCCGCATTTTGCCCATGAATGAAGGCAGCAGCCGATCAAACTTTTCCAGCGCATCCGCATAGCCGGTCACGTCTCTTCGGTGACCATACAACATGTCAAAATCGACAAAATTGGTCATCAGCATGCCGCCCTTGGGAAGGTTTTCCATCTCGGCGAGCGTCGCATCTGCCAAGGCGGCATTGCCGTTGGCTTTGACGACTTTCGTCGGCCCCTCATGAGCGTAAATATCGGCAATCTTGCCAATTGCCACCATGGCCCTGCCGGTATCGCTGACCCTTTTTAAAAGTGTCGCAGAAGGTGGCTTGATCGAATAATCCCTGCGGTTTCCGGTCCGTCGGAAATTATCAGGGTTTTCCCCAATGAAGGGCCGGGCAATTACTCGGCCGATATTCAGGGGAGCGGTCAACTCGAATACCGCTTCACAAAAACTGTAAAGGCGGTCAAGCCCGAAACTTGGTTCATGGGCGGCGATCTGAAAAACTGAATCGGCTGAAGTGTAGCAAATCGGCTTTCCGGTATGGATGTGTTCCTCACCCAGTTCGGCAATGATCTGTGTCCCAGAAGCATGTTTGTTGCCCAGGATGCCGTCAATGCCCGTTTTCGCAATGATTGCTTCGATCAGCTTTTCAGGAAAGCAGGGAATGGTATGTGGAAAGTAGCCCCAGTCAGTCAGAACCGGAACCCCCGCAATTTCCCAATGCCCCGAAGGTGTGTCCTTGCCGGATGAAATTTCGTTGGCGCTTGCCCAAATTCCGCAGAGCTCGGGATTGGTATCAAATCCGGCCGGAAATTTTCCGGTGGCGTTGTGTGCGGCAAGCCCCAGTCCCAGCTTTTCTAGGTTGGGAAGGTAAAGCGTGCCTGACCGCCGCCCGGGTTCATTTGCCATGCCCTTGGCGCATTGCTCTGCAATATGCCCTATCGTGTCGGAACCTTCATCGCCGAACTCGGCTGCGTCTTTGGCGCCTCCGATGCCAACAGAATCAAGTACAAACAAAAAAGCCCGAGCCATTCGTATTCCGGTTCAGTTAGAGTTCATTTGAGTTTGCCAGTATACGACTTGCCAAAACAAGGGGATTCCATACATTCGCCAAATCACCTAGGGTCAACCAGTGCTTTGAATAATCGTTTAGAAACCGCCAGATTCATCCGGCCCGATTACCGGATAGAGGATTTCCGACCGGGTTTTCAGCCAATTTAGTGGGCAGGCCGCATATGTGCCGCTTCAATGCAAGGAATTCAATGCTTTCCATGAAAACAAACACCTTAATGGGACGGGGTAATCAGCCGGGGGTACAACTGCTGTTCAACTGTTTCAGGTTTGTCTTGCTGAGTTTTGCCACTTCTGTGATCGGCATCTCAAACAGTTTTGCGGACTGGCGTGATGACATCGGTCGGTTCAGGATAGGTATTGTTGCCAGCGGATCTGCAGATAAAGTTGCTTCGGAAGCAGAGCCGTTTCGTCTGGCAGTCGAGGAGAAACTTGGCCTGCCTGTGGAAATTCTGCCAATGGCCAATCTGTCGCGCCTTGCCTCTGCCCACATTGACGGACGCGTTGAATATGCTGTTTACCCCGCAACCACCTATGCAGCCGCATGGGTAAACTGTGAATGTATAGAACCGGTCGTGGTTGCCAGGGCCCAGGATAATACCATCAACACCTATTTTGTTTTGATAGGACGCACTAGTGCCGATCGCTTGAGCGTGTCTGATCTCGCCGGAAAAAAGATATGGCTTCTAACTGGTGAGGAAGCCATGGGCCAGCAATTTGCCATTCATGGTCTGCGGAGTGCGGGAACCGCAGTCAGTGGTGGAGGAACAGGTTTCCTGGTTGCTGAAAATCCGAGAAAGGCACTTGAAGAGTTTCACAAGGGCGAGGGCGATGCCCTGATCGGATGGTCATCCCTGCAGGGTGATCTGGCGGCGGGATACAGCAGGGGAACCCTCAAGCAACTCGCCGAGTTGAATGAGGGCAGTATTTCCCGGTATCAGATCGTCTGGAAATCCGGCCCGGTGCCCCACAGAACCCACGCAATCCGAAAGAACCTTGATGGTGAAGTGAAGAAGCTGCTCCGCGAATTGCTTGGCGCGCTGTTTGAGGATGATCCGGTGGCTTATGATGCCATTGAACCGGTCTATGGTGGCGGCTTTCAGATCGCCACTCAATCACAATACGGCGCCGTTACAGACTTCGTCCGGGCACTGATTCCTGCGGATAATGAGAACGATACAGGTGAAGAACCATCCGGTGGCGGGCAGGAATCGGGTTCCAATCCGGGATCCGGCACTCAAGAGACCGGCAATACAGGAAGTAACGGTTAGCGCTTTTCACCACACATGAAAAAGGCGGCACGAGGGCCGCCTTTGCAACTCTTGTTTTCTGCCGGATCAGGTGCAGCTTCCGGATTGAACCGTCATTTGGGACCCGATCCTTGGACGCAGGAATATTTCTTCTTCCATATCTATGGCAGCTGTTGACTTCTCAAGCTTGCCAGCTGATGGCGAACTGAGCCAGCCAACGGTAGGCGTGTATTGCATATCCATTTTAACGGCGACAAGGAAGTTGCCATCGGTCTTGATCTTGCTTGGCACCGTGTACGCAGAGCCGTTTGCAGCTGCGGTTGAACCGAAGGCTCTTGACCATTGCACTTCCGCTTTTGTTCCCTTCACCAAAATACCGGCGATCGAAATGCCCACAGAATTTTCATATGGGTACATGATGTCATCAATGATCTTGACCATATCTGAAAGCGTGTTGTCGCTGACGCATTCGACCTGGGTAAGAAGGTCGCCCAAAGTGCTCGATGCACGTGATAGCTTTCTGTTTGCAGAGACAGCTGACGAAATTTCAATGGTTCCAACGTAAAGCAGGAGCATCAACGGGGCAAGAAAGGCAAACTCAATGGCCGCGACCCCTTTGGCTTCATCCCTGAATCGCGAAACCAAATAGGAAGCACGTCCATAATAATCGCGGATCATGTTTTTCAGTTTCAAACTAGACATCTGTTTATCCCGTATCTTTTTGTGGGCATATATGTTCCGGGTTGTCCGGGGAGAGGCCGGTATCATCCGGCTGCTTTTCCTCGATCAGCTATACGGCTCGGTCTTGAAAACAGCTACAGCAGTCAAAAGGGCATTCTTGCTATTCAGCTTTGACATGTATTGCTGGAGATAGTTGGTGAAGATCGGCCATTCGCTCGCAACGGTAACCATTACAATCTGTTTGGGGCCGGCTGCTTCAAAACCGAAATCACCCGGCTTCAGTTCTCCGCCATCAGGGCCTGGCATATCACCGAGGTCTTCGTATTTCGCGACAACCTGCATATCAATCAGAAGATCGCTGCAGCTGAAAAGGACTGCGGCACTGTCGCAGATCTCATCGCGAAGATCAGCGGCGGTCAGTGAGGAGTCCAATTGACCTGTGCGAATTTTACGCGCGACATCATCAACGGAGCTTTCCAGCACCTGGCCGGCAAAAAAGAAGATTGAAGTTTCAATGATTGCCATCATCAGGGCAAAGAATGGCAGAGCGAGCATCGCGAATTCGATCGCTGTGACACCCTCTTCGTCTTTTCTGAAACGGCGGACAATTCTTGGAGCGCGAAGCAGGCTGCAACGGCTGACACGCTTCTCTGCTTTTGAACTCTCAATAAAATCAGGCATTTGTTCACCCATGAATATTCCCTGCGGATGAACGCAACCTAGCAAAAAATTGTTTATTTTCTGTTGCAGGTATAGTTGGAAAAGCGGACCTTCGAATTAATGAAAAATTAACCGCCACACCGGGTGGGCGGTATGGCGGTTACTTCTCATCATCTTACAGCCGGCTAAACGACCGGTCAGTGTATTATTTGGCAGTCGTGGAGTCAGAAAGCTGATTTCGCGCCGTAATTTGTTCCTGGGCATATTCAAAGCGCGCACTGTTGTCCCCGATTGTCAGGGTAGGTTCACATACCGGTGCGCAAGCCATGGTCTGGCGTTCATCGCGTCTGTAAATCCGGACCGTATTGGTCTCATGCCCCTTCACGACAATGGTCTCATCCACGATAGGGTTACCTTCACGGTCAAGAACGATAAGATTGGTTACACCAAAAGAGCGGCCCGTCAGAACCAGGGTGACATCATCTTCGACGGTTGCATCGGCAATGGAGGGATTGCCGATAATGACGGTCTTGGCAGGCGATGACATCCTGAATACCTTCGCGCGGTCTACCGTGACGATTATAGCTGCATCCGGTTCAGCGACCGTTGCTTCCGCAACCGCATTTGTCGGGTGTGCCATAATGGCGTAGGCGGCAAGTGTGGCTGCCAGGCTGTATTTGGCAAATTTCAACATCGGTCTAACTCCAAACCTGAAAGGAACGTTTGGGAGAGTTTCAACTATTTTGGTAAAGGAACCGCTAACAACAGCCTTTTCACTGGGGTTTTGTTTTCCTTGGCTGCAATTCGAAAATCATTGCATCATTTTCCCGATATTTGGCGGTTCGTCCTGCATATAAAACGTGTCAGTCGGAGCGGGCGATTTCCTATACATTATAATAGGTCCTCAAAACCTCTGGAAAATTGAGCGGTTCCTCATTGGCTTTTAACTGCCTGTATTCAGGTGTGCACAGCGCTCGCCAGAAATGTTTTGCACCGCGGTCATTCGGCAATGCTTTTGATAGCAATTTGTTCACCATGTTCAGCTGTTTGATCTTTTTATGTTTTGTTAGCCATGGCGGTTAAGGAGTGGGAAACAGGTTGGGTGTATGGTTGCTTCAGATCAGAGCAAAATCTGATCAAAATAATGTGTACTAAACACGTGGATCTTAAGGAGCATAACAATGAAATTCGTATCACGTTTCATGAAAGACGAGTCTGGCGCAACTGCAATCGAATACGGTCTGATCGCAGCCCTTATCTCTGTTGTCATCATCACCGGTGCTACTGCAATCGGCACAGGCCTGAACAGCACGTTCACAAACGTTTCAAACAAACTCTAAGCTTAACCGCTTGAAGTTTGGAAAGCCGCTCCCGAACGGGGGCGGCTTTTTTGTATCCGGCGTTTGTCAGAGAGGTCGTCGCCTTCGAAATTTTAGGAACCTTGATAAGGAAAATTTAAGTCTGGAGTTTAACAGGTTCTCAACCCGCGTCTTGTACTATCCGCCCAGATCAGGAACGAACCTGATCAAAAAAGCGTACTAAACACGTGGATCTTAAGGAGCAATACCATGAAAAACGTATCGCGTTTCATCAAAGACGAATCTGGCGCAACCGCAATCGAATATGGTCTGATCGCAGCCCTGATTTCAGTTGTGATTATCACCGGGGCCACTGCTATCGGTACCAGCTTGAACAGCACGTTCAGCAACGTTTCAGCAAAACTCTAAGCTTCACAGCCAGAGCTTTCGAAAGCCGCTTCCGAAAGGGAGCGGCTTTTTTCTTTTTGGAGATTTGAAAAAGCCACAGAAGTCATGATCCTTAACGTCATGTTCACCAGAATTGACTACAAGGGGATCATCGTTTCAAGGAGTTCCGCAATGCTGCAAACCGCGCTACTTCTCTTTTTTCCTTTCCTGATGATCTATTCGGCTTTTTCGGATCTGGTCTCTATGACAATTTCCAACAAGGTTTCGCTCCTATTGATGGGCGGATTTGTGATCATGGCATATGCCACATCAATGCCACTTGAGGCCTTCGCATGGCACTGGGGGATATTCATGTTGGTCCTGGTTGTCAGTTTCGGACTTTTCGCATTTGGCGCGGTTGGCGGCGGCGATGCGAAACTTGCAGCATCGACAGCCTTGTGGCTCGGCTGGGAACACACGCTGATTTACCTGGTGATTGCTTCCCTTATTGGTGCCGGACTAACCCTCCTGATGTTGCGCCTTCGCGGTAACATAATTCCGGCACGAATTGAAAAAATAGACTGGATTGCCCGACTGTATCGCGCCGATACCGGAATTCCCTATGGAATAGCCCTGGGTGCCGCTGCTGTACTGGTTTATCCCAAGACCCCGTGGATGGAACATGCCATTGAAATGGCCGCACTTTAGGTTCCAGTAAAGACCCAGATTTGGAAAGGCCGGAGATTTGCTCCGGCTTTTTTTTGGGAAAACACCTAGGCTGATTTCCCAATAGTAATTCATTAACCGTAATTGGTAGTGAGCCGTTAACCATAAGTACACCTTTGCCTGACAATGTACCCCTTAACGCATTCTGATTTGATTCAGCGAAGCTGAGGGAAAGAGTATGAAAAAGGCACAAATGATCGTTCTGGCAGGCGCTGTGACAGCTGCCATGGGCGCTGGTTACTTTGCATTGAATCTTGCCAACCGGGAGCCGGAAACCAAGATCGTCGAAGCGCCGACTGCCCAGGCACGCACGGAAAATGTCTTGGTAGCGGCCGACGACATTCCGATGGGTACCAGGATCAATGACAGCATGTTTACCTGGCAGGCCTGGCCTGCCGATTCTGTGCCGGACGGTTTCATTATGGAGGCCAGCAAGCCGGAAGCTATGTCGCAGATGGCCGGCTCCATTGCACGAAGCCCGATTTACAAGGGCGAACCAATTCGCGAAAACAAACTCGTAACTTCTGATCAGGGTTTCATGTCCGCCATTCTGCCAAAGGGCCAGCGGGCAGTAGCCACCAGTATTTCCACAGCCACCAGTGCCGGTGGTTTTATTCTTCCCAATGACCGTGTCGATGTCCTCATGACCGCGCGCAGAACGGGCGAAGGAGAAGAGGGTTTCACGACTGAAGTGATTCTGGAGAATATTCGTGTTCTGGCGATTGACCAGACGATCCGCGAAGAAGACGGGGAGTTGGTCGTTGTCGGTGAAACTGCAACGCTTCAGCTCAGCCCGCGCCAGGTTGAGATCCTTACAGTCGCACAACAGACCGCAGACCGTCTGTCACTGGCACTGCGGTCAATCGCGGACTCTGGCGAGGACTTCAGGCAAGAGCGGCGATCACCTCCTTGGCGGGAACGGTACGGTCCGGATCATTCGTTATGGCTCGGTCAAGGAAACTTCTGCGCCATCAAGTTCAACAAGAAGTGAGTAACGCGATCAGAACGCAACTGTCAGCGACAGACGCCGGGCAGGGAACAAGAGAAAAGTTCGAGGGTAACAAAATGCGTAACAAACCACTCAAGGCAATCAGGGCACTGCTTCTATCGGCAACCATCATGGCTCCGGTAACAGCAATCGATGCCGGTTCCGCTCCTGCTTATGCCACTGGCAAAAATTATGTAAAAATCTCCAGAAATGCCATTGGCCAGTCCAAGACCATCAAGGTCGGATTGAACAAGTCCATGGTCATCGACCTGCCGGAAGATGCCCACGATATCCTGGTCGCCAATCCGGAAGTTGCTGATGCAATAACCCGGACATCGCGCCGCATTTATGTCTTTGCCAAACAGGTCGGTGAAACAAATATTTTCATCTTTGATCGCAGTGGTAACCAGCTCCTGTCGCTTGACCTTGCCATCGAGCGCGATGTTGAGGGACTTGAGAAGTACATCGAAAAATATGTGCGCGGAGCAGATGTAAAAGTTGAAATCGTAAACGACAACATCATCCTGACTGGTACCGTTCCCAACACCGCAGGCATCGGCCAAGGCAGTTCAACTGGCGCAGATCTTTGTCAAGGGCGGTGAGGCAACCACACCTCCGGCACTGCGGCAAGTACAACGACTTCTTCGGGAAGTACGATATTCAGCTTTGGTACTGAGGAAACACGGGAAAGTGCCATCGTCAACCTGCTTTCCATTGACGGAGAAGATCAGGTTACGCTGAAAGTCACCATTGCTGAAATCCAGCGCAATGTGGTCAAGCAGCTCGGTATCGACATGAGCGGAAGCCTGTCGGCAGGCGGCATGACCACTGGGATTTTTGGTGACAATCCGTTTGGTCTTGGCAAGATCGGATCTTCAAGCCAGTTGACCAATTCCTGGACAACGGTGGAAATTCACTCAGCAGCACAATGCGGGCTCTCAACCAGTCGGGTGTCATGCGCACCCTTGCAGAGCCTTCGCTGACCGCCATTTCCGGTGAGGCAGCCCTCTTCAAGGTTGGAGGTAAATACCAGATTCCAAACGGCAAGAACGAGGATGAAGATGGTGTTGAATACGAGTACAGCGAAGTTGAATACGGCATCGTCTCTGGCTTTCCAGCCGGTTGTGCTCTCTGCCGGACGCATCAGCCTGAATATCAAGACAGAAGTGTCCGAGCCGACGAATGAAGGCAACCACGTCATTCCGCGTGGCAGAGTTGGCTGCCGTGACACATCCTGGTATTCGCCAGCGCGAGGCGCAGACCACGGTTGAACTGCCATCCGGTGGATCAATGGTAATCGCCGGCCTGCTCAAGGACGATGTTCGCCAGACAGTCTCCGGGTTTCCCGGGCCTCAGCAAGATACCGATCCTCGGCACACTTTTCAGAAGCCGCGACTTCCAGCGCTTTGAATCAGAGTTGGTGATCATTGTAACACCTTATCTTGTGCGACCCGTCGCACGTCAGGCGCTGGCCCGCCCTGATGACAATTTCAATGCTGCCGCCGATAGCGCTGGAATGTTCCTTGGTCGTGTCAACCGGATCTACGGAACCGACGAAGGCAATCTGCCCGCAGGGCGTTATCGCGGAAATCCCGGCTTTATTTTCAAGTGATAGAGGTCTGTACGGAGTAGAAATGATGAAACAAGCACATCAAGACAAAATTGCTGTCAGGCCTAAATCGAGGGTTGGATCAATGCCGCAGGTTTGCCGGCATGGCACTGATACTTTCAATGGCGCTAACCTCGGGCTGCGCCAGTTATAATCGCGATCACATGACGGTCGGCTCGGTTCCGGACGATTACAGGACACGTCATCCCATCATCGTATCCGAAAATGAGAACAACTCAGGATATCGTTATCCCCAGTCACACCAAGAAGTCTGCCACTTCGCGGTCGTGATGTTGTGCGGTCAATGGGATTCAAGTTCAAGGCGTCAGGTGCCCAATCTATCGCGATCCTGATTCCATCCGGTTCGGCCAACGAGCGTGCAGCACGGCCATGCCGCGCAGGACGCGGTCAGCTGAATTGAAGGAGTCGGCATCAGTTCACGGCACAGATCCTCATCAAGCACTACGATGCAGTCGGCCATGGTGCATCAGCAACCCTTCGGATTGTCTATCACCGATCTGACCGCTTCCGTCGACAGTACCAATGCGGTCAGTGGAACGAAGACATGATTGATACCGAATCGAACCGTAACTACGCCAACTTCGGATGCGCGACCCAGAACAATCTTGCGCAAATGATTGCAAATCCGGCCGATCTGCTCGGCCCAAGGGCATGTCGGAAATCGATTCCACCAAGCGCACCGCAGGTCATCGAGGACTGGCGTGAACCACAACGACTGATTTCGAAGATCTCGTAGATTAATCCAAGTCGAAACCGAGTCAGGGAACTAAAATGTCTAATCAGCTTCAGGAAGAATACGAAGCTGCCACAGAGAAGTGGCATCCAGACCCGGGCTCCGGAACAGGGCAACTTGGAAGACGTCCGGCCGGTTCCACGCATCACCATCCAGGCTTTCTGCGAAACCGATATTGTTGCCCAGACCATCGACATGACCGGCAAGGACCGGCGCATGTCCCGAACCCAGGTCAAGGTGCTGATGGGCGGGATTCCTTCGGCAGTGGACTACTATGGCTCCGCTCCGACACCAAACCTGATCATCATCGAATCAAAGCTGGCCGGACCTGATCTGCTGGCCGGTCTGAGCCGTCTGGCTGAAGTCTGCGATATCGATACCAAAGTCATCGTCATCGGTCACCAGAACGATATCGCCATCTACCGCGAACTGATCTCCAATGGCATTTCCGATTATCTGGTTGCCCCGCTGTCCATGGCCGACCTGATGGGCGCGATCTCCGACATCTTCGTTGATCCGGAAACCGGCCCGCTCGGTCGTATCGATTGCATTCATTGGCGCAAAGGGCGGCGTTGGTTCATCGACCATCTCCCACAATGTGGCCTGGACGATTTCAAATGCCAGTACAAGAACGATGTCGTTCTGGCCGACCTGGATCTGGCCTTTGGAACGGCCAACATCAATCTCGATCAGGATCCGCCGCAGGGTATCGCCGAGGCGGTGTATTCGCCGGATCGCATCGACGATATTCTGCTGGATCGGCTGTCTGGCAAAATGTGCAGAGCACCTCAACTTGCTGGCCGCGCCTTCAACGCTGGATCGGACCTATGATTTTACCCAGGACGCATTCAATGGCGTTCTCGAGGTTGCCCAGCGGAGCTCTCCGACGGTTGTTCTGGATATGCCGCATCAGTGGACATGCCTGGACAAAGCACATCCTGTCCATTGCCGATGAAGTTGTGATTACAGCGGCTCCGGAACTGGCCAATCTGCGCAATGCCAAAAACCTTCTGGATAAACTTGTCCGAACTGCGTCCCAATGACGGCCCACCACGCCTGATCATGAACCAGGTAGGTGTTCCCAAGCGTCCAGAAATCAGTGTTGCGGACTTCGTACGGCCGCTTGATATTCAGCCTGCAGCCATCATTCCGTTTGATCCGGCGCTTTTTGGCACGGCATCCAACAACGGTCAGATGATTTCTGAGGCTGATGCCAAAAGCCCGATTGCAGGCCCATTTCGAATTCATGGCCCAGTTGCTTACCGGCAAGGCAGAACTGCGGGTGGAAAAGAAAAGCGGACTTGGCATTCTTCTCCAAATTCACCAAGAAGAAATAAGCTCAATTGATTTCGCAGTGGCAGCGAACCACGGATTAGAGGTAACTAATGTTCGGCAAACGAGGCGGTAATCAAGGTTCTGGCGGTACTATCCAGGCACCACCATTGGCCCCCGAACCTGCACCGGTTGAACAAGAGCCGGAAACTGCTGTGCCTGCCAATCAGCCAGTGACCGTTGAGGCGCCGGTGATAGAGCGCGTGGAAAAAGCGGTTTCAAAACCTGCTGCACAGCCAATGGTGATGGAAAAGACCGAGGAATATTACGACACCAAATCCAGCGTCTTCACGGCCCTGATCGACACGATTGATCTGGGCCAACTGGCCCGCATGGAGCCTGATGCTGCTCGCGAGGAAATCCGCGATATCGTCAACGACATCATCTCGATCAAGAACCTTGCAATGTCGATTTCCGAGCAGGAAGCGTCTGCTCGAGGATATCTGTAACGATGTCCTCGGCTATGGTCCGCTGGAACCGTTGCTGGCCCGCGATGATATCGCCGATATCATGATCAACGGCGCCAAGACACACATTTATCGAGGTGGACGGCAAGGTTGAGCAGGCCGGTATCCGCTTTCGTGACAACTCCCAATTGATGAACATCTGTCAGCGCATTGTGAGCCAGGTTGGCCGCCGTGTTGATGAATCAAGTCCGATATGCGACGCGCGCCTGCCGGATGGTTCGCGTGTCAACGTCATTGCGCCGCCTCTTGGCAATTGACGGTCCTGCACTGACAATTCGTAAATTCAAAAAGGACAAGCTGACCCTCGAACAACTGGTCAAGTTCGGGGCCATCACGCCTGAAGGTGCTACGATCCTCCAGATCATTGGCCGAGTGCGCTGCAATATCATCATCTCCGGCGGTACCGGCTCGGGCAAGACGACGCTGCTTAACTGTCTGACAGCTTATATCGACAAGGATGAACGTATCATCACCTGCGAAGACTCGGCGGAACTTCAGCTTCAGCAGCCCCATGTGGTTCGTCTTGAAACCCGTCCGCCAAACCTTGAGGGTGAAGGCCAGATCACCATGACCGATCTGGTCAAGAACTGCCTGCGCATGCGTCCTGAACGGATCATCGTCGGTGAGGTTCGCGGTCCGGAAGTATTCGATTTGCTGCAGGCCATGAACACCGGCCACGATGGCTCCATGGGAACCATCCACGCCAACTCGCCGCGTGAGTGTCTCAACCGTATGGAATCAATGATCGCCATGGGCGGATTTACCCTGCCGGCCAAGACCGTTCGCGAAATCATTGTCGGTTCGGTCGATATCATCATTCAGGCTACCCGCCTGCGCGACGGTTCACGCCGCATCACCCATATTACCGAAGTCATTGGTCTTGAGGGTGATGTGATCACCACCCAGGATCTGTTCGTCTACAAAATGGACGGTGAGGACGCGAACGGCAAGATCATCGGCAAGCATGTATCTACCGGTATCGGCCGACCGCATTTCTGGGATCGGGCACGTTATTACAACGAGGAAAATCGTCTTGCGGCGGCCCTTGATGCGGCAGCCAGACAGCGAACAGAGAAATTTGATCGACATGTTCGGAATTGATATCACCATAATCGCATTTATGGTTCTGGCCGCGCTCGGCTTTGGCGGCATTATTTACGCTTTCATGTTTGACAGCGTTGCCAATGAGGCCAAACAGGCCAAGCGCCTGAACAAGATCAAACAGCGCGATATTGTCAAATCGACAAAAGCGGCTGCAGCGTATGAATGATGCTGCAAAGCGCCGTAAGACCGTTCAGGATTCGCTCAAGGAGCTGGAAGAGAAGCAAAAGGCGAAACACCAGAAAAAAATCACCCTCAAGAAAATGCTTGTCCAGGCCGGAATGAAGATCACTGTGCAGCAGTTTTTCCTTTATTCCTTTGTCTTCGGATTGGTCGCGACCATCGTTGCGCTGATCATGGGCTTTAGCTGGATTGTGCTTCTAGGAACATTTTTCGTCGGCACTTTCGGCCTTCCGCGCTGGTTTGTTTCTATGAAACGCAAAAAACGTTTCAAGACATTTCTCGAAGAATTTCCCAATGCCGTGGACGTGATCGTCCGCGGTGTGAAGGCCGGCCTTCCGCTCAATGACTGCCTGGTCATCATTGCCCGGGAAGCCAAGGATCCGGTTCGCTCGGAATTTGCCAAAGTGGTCGAATCCCAGCAAATGGGTATGACCATGGGCGAGGCCATTGCCAAATTGTATGACAACATTCCACTGGCAGAAGCGAACTTCTTCGGCATTGTTATTGCAATTCAGCAAAGTGCCGGTGGTAACCTGTCCGAAGCCCTGGGCAACCTTGCCAAAGTGTTGCGTGACCGCAAAAAGCTGGACGGGAAGATCAAGGCCATGTCCGCAGAAGCGAAGGCATCAGCCGGTATCATCGGTTCGCTTCCATTTGCCGTTTCCGGTCTGATTTATCTCACCACGCCTGACTACATCACGATGCTGTTTACCCATCCAACCGGTCACATGATCCTCGGTGGAGCCGGAATCTGGATGTCCATGGGCATCATGGTGATGCGGAAAATGATCAACTTCGATTTCTAGGCGGAGCAGATACCTTGGGTAATATTTTATGCACTAGTTCTTGAACCGCGAACCTGGTGGCGATCCTCGCTTCCCTGGCGGTCTTTGCAACCGTTCTGACAATCGCAATGCCGATCTTCCAGCAGGATGAATTGTCAAGCCGGATGAAAAGCACGGTTATTGAGCGCGAAAAAATCCGCCAGCGCGAGCGTGAACGTCTCGCCGCAGAGAAGAAGCGCGGTTCCCTGAAGCAGACAGACGAGGGTACGGTCAAGAAGATCGTTGAAAAACTGAACCTGAAAAAGGCGCTTGCTGACCAGGCGACTTTTGACAATCTGAAAATGGCCGGCTATCGCAAACAATCACATTTACATGTTTCCTGTTTTTCCGTCTGGTACTGCCGATCATTCTGGTAGCTGTCGCCGCAATCTATGTGTTTGGCTTGTCCAACATGGAACATCCGTTCATGATCAAGCTGCTGATCGTGCTGGTTGTTGCCTATGCCGGTTTCTATGCGCCGACACTTTTCATTCGTAACCAGATCAACAAGCGCCAATTGTCCATCCGCCGCGCCTGGCCGGATGCACTCGATCTGATGCTGATCTGCGTTGAATCCGGCATGTCCATGGAAGCTGCCTTTCGCAAGGTGGCGCTTGAGATCGGAACGGCATCAACGGCCCTGGCTGAAGAACTGGTTCTTACCAATGCCGAACTCTCCTACCTCCAGGAACGCCGGCAGGCTTATGAAAACCTTGCCGAACGTACCGGCCTTGACGGTGTGAAATCCGTGACGATGGCCCTTATTCAGGCAGAGCGCTACGGTACGCCGCTTGGCGTTGCCTTGCGCGTTCTTGCCCAGGAAAACCGCGACATGCGAATGTCAGAAGCCGAGAAAAAGGCTGCAGGCCTCGCCACCAAAACTGACCGTTCCGATGATTGTGTTCTTCCTGCCGGTTCTGTTCGCGGTGATCATGGGCCCTGCAATGATCAGGATTTCTGCAAAAAACATCATGTAAACGAATAAACGGTTTCGGATCAGGTATTGCGTACCGTTAGATCCGCCACCCGCATGTATCGGGTGGCGGTTTTCGTTTGTCTGGCCGATTGTACTTCAAGCCCAACGATTGAGGCAAAAATGAAGGAAGGCAGGCCATGCCGGAAGATCGCCCAGTGAATACGCGATTGCGTTACCTTGCCATGAAAACCGCAGATGCAGTCGCCTTGAAAGGCGGAGGGACGGACGACAATGCCAACTTGCCCGAGAAACTGGTATCAGATGGCTCAGGCTATCCCTGTCGTCATTGTTTGCGAGACATTGCAAAGGGGCGGCCGATGCTTTTGCTAGCCTGGAACCCATTTGAAAACAGGCATGCCTACTCGGAAACCGGTCCGGTATTCCTGTGCGAGCATGCATGTGTTCGGCACAATGAAAGCTCCGGTCTGCCACAGGTGGTCAAGGTCCGGCCCCGTTTCATGTTGCGCGGATATGGTCCTGATGAGCGGATTGTCGATGGCAGCGGAGCAATGGTCGAAACATCGGATATTGAACCGTTCGCTCATAAGCTGTTGCACAATCCCGCTATCGCCAGCGTTTACATACGTTCAGGAACCAATACCTGCTTCATCTGCAGGGTTGTGAAGGTTGGTTGAAGGGACGTCAAAGGGGAAATAGCCGTGGGTTGTCAGGTCCGGCCGAACCAGGACGGATCACGACAGCGGCATCTGCATTGAGCAAGCTATAGGGATAAATAGGGGAAGTGCCGACCGTGAATTATCTGAAAAACCGGGTCACTGCGCCTGCTGGTCTTCTTTTTTCAGAAGGTTCCAGGCATTTTGCTGGGAAAGCATCTGGCGCAAATAGGCGATATTTGCCTGGGCATCCGCCTGGCTCAGTTCGCCCGCGGCAATCTTCTCCGCTTCTGAAAATCTGCCCTGAAGACCAACAACCAGCGCGAGGTTCTGGCGGACGCGACTGTCGGCACCAGGCAGGCGGATTGCCTGTTTGAGATAGCTTTCCGACTGTGCCAACTCATTGGTCAGGAGATGCGACATGCCAAGATTGGAAAGGATGGAAGGTTCATTTGGCCTGATCTGTAATGCCTTAAGATAATAATTGCGCGCTTCTGCCGGGCGTTCCAACTGATCAAGAACAGCACCTTGTGCGGACAATAGTTTCCAATCCGGATTGTCCGGGCGTTGAGCGCGCTCGATTACCTTCGAGAGCCTTCATCAGATCACCGCTTGAAGCCAGCGCCTTTCCGTAGGCGGCAAGCACATCATTGTCTTCGGGGTGTGAAATCACCATACTGTTCCATAACCGCAAGGGCCTGGTCGTCTCGTCCGGCTGTGCGAAGCGCATCGGCGTAAGCAAGGCCGACGCGCTTGTCCTTGGGGCGACGTTCATACTGGGCACTCAGGGAATTGATGGCACGGCCAAGTTCGTCGACATTCATGGCCTCGATGGGCTTGTTTCCACGCTGAACACTGCCGGTACGGGTACGGATCTGTAGCGCAGCCGCTAATGGCAAGGACAGCCAGCATGGCGGAGGAAATGAGAAGATTGCGATTTGATTTCTGCGCCATGGAAGATTCCGAATCAGCTGTTTTGCGTTTCAGGCTTTCCCGACAGCAATAATCTGTTAACCCTAATGGAAAGTTAATATCCGTAAACGCGCCGGCTTCTGGTGTGCCAGTATGTGGAGTGAAAATGAAGAAACCCAAACTGCCGCTGGCTGCGGCGAGCAAGTCAACCATTCCTGTACATTTTGTTTCAGTGGGTTCTCTTGCAACAATTGAGAAGACTCTTCCTGAAAATCAGCGCAACTGGATCAGGTGCCATGACTACAAGGCCAAGTCCGGCTCCCTTTGCCGACTTCCAAATGAAGATGGCACGATTGGCGCGGTTCTGTTTGGCGTTGGCAGTGATGCAAATCCGATGCAGTCAGGGCGGCTCGCCTCGCATCTTCCTGCAGGAAAATACCATTTTGAGGGCGAGACAGGTGACGCCTATCTGGCAAGTCTCGGTTTTTTGCTTGGAGCCTACCGTTTTGACAAATACCGCAAACAGAAAGCGGTTGATGCACTCTTGGCCAAAAGTGCGGGGGTGAATACTACCCGTCTCACAAGGGAAGCCGAGGCAACCTATCTTGTCCGCGATCTGATCAACACACCGACCAATGACATGGGACCAACCCATTTGGAGAAGGCCTTTCGTGCCCTGGCGACCCGCTACAAGGCCCGCGTGGCGGTGACAAAGGGCAATGATCTCTTGAAGAAGAATTTCCCCATGATCCATGCCGTCGGGCGCGCAAGCACGGATGCGCCGCGCCTACTGGACATGAAGTGGGGCAAGGCGTCAGACCCGAAAGTGACGCTGGTCGGCAAGGGTGTTTGTTTTGATACCGGCGGGCTTAACATCAAGCCGGGCAGTCTCCATGGCCCTGATGAAAAAGGATATGGGCGGGGCTGCCAATGTACTAGGTCTTGCGATGATGATCATGGATGCGAAATTGCCGGTTTGTTTGCGGGTCCTGGTTCCCGCTGTCGAAAACTCGATTTCCGGAAATGCCTTCCGGCCTGGCGACATACTGCCCAGCAGAAAGGGCATCAGCGTCGAAATCGGCAACACCGATGCGGAGGGTCGCCTGGTTCTTGGCGATGCACTTGCCTATGGCGATGAGGAGAAGCCTGACCTGATGATTGACATGGCGACCCTTACGGGAGCCGCCCGAGTGGCGCTTGGTCCGGATCTGCCGCCCTTTTACACCGACGATGATGAACTGGCCGAAAGCATCTTCACCAATGCAAACCGGCTCCACGATCCCCTGTGGCGTATGCCGCTCTGGATGCCTTATGATGACATGCTTGTCCTCCAAAAGTTGCCGACACCAACCACATCACCAGCGGCGGCTTTGCCGGATCGGTAACGGCGGCCCTGTTTCTTGAAGAAATTTGTTGGTACAAGAAACGCCCTGGGTGCATCTTGATGTTTTCGGCTGGGTACCAGCGGCGAAGCCCTGGGCACCGGTTGGCGGTGAAGCCCAGGGCATCAGGGCGCTTTTTGCAGTCATCGAAAATAGATATGCACGCTAATTCAATGTGTTTCAAACTTGTGCCCATGAATTGACTTTATAAATGATACGGAAGCGAAACGAAATATAAACGCGGTTATGATAGGAGAATTATTCCGAGTTGAACTGGAAAAGGACCGGCATGCCGACTGGACTTAGACCTCACGATGCGCTTGCGATCTGGCAAAGGGCTTGCCTGTCCCAGGTGCGTGATGATGCGCCTGACCTGACCCTGCGCCAGATGACCATTCTCCTGACCATCTATCTGGAAACGCCGCCGCATACGGTGCGCGGCCTTGCGGAAAAACTTGGAGTTACAAAGCCGGTGATTACCCGGGCGCTCGATACAATGGGTACGCTCGGGCTTGTTTCCCGCCGGCGTGACGAGCGGGACCGGCGCAATGTTCTGGTACAGCGAACGGTGGATGGCGCTGTCTATCTCGAAAAACTCTCTGACAACATCATCGACAAGATCGAAAGCGCAAGATCATGAAGGCGGAAGCAAACCCGATTTGGCCGCAAATCGATCCAAGAGATCGCCGACTTTATATCCGCCAGTCTGATCTGTCATCCGCCGATACGGCTCATGTGCAGTCGTTCTTTGCCGATCTGAAATCAGGTCCGGGGCCTGAAGCAGGTCTTGATGCCCAACTGCTGTGCGGAGACACTGTTTCAGTATTGGAAGTCAGGGGGGATCAGGCACGGGTATGCAATTCACGCGACGGGTATATCGGCTGGGTGGTGCGCACTGCACTCTCGACAAAACCCTTTCACCCGACCCATCGCGTAGCAGCGCCGCGCACCTTTCTTTATCCCGGACCTGACATGAAACTGCCGCGCACCGGCTATCGCTCCATCGGGTCGCTCATCGAGGTGGTTGGCAAGGCCGAAACCCGCGGAACACGATTACGTGCTCTTGTCAGACGGCACAGCGATCGTCGCACGTCATATTGCCCCGATTGACGATTACGCTGATGACTTTGTTTCAGTGGCTGAACAGCTTGATTGCAACGCCTTATCTTTGGGGCGGCAATACCGGCTTTCGGAATTGACTGCTCAGGCCTTGTCCAGCTTGCCATGCTGATGGCGGAGAAGAGGTGTCTGCGCGATACGGACATGCAGGCCGCGACGATCGGCGAGCCGGTCGATATCGGTAATGACTGGCAAAAACTTCAACGGGGTGATCTGGTCTTCTGGCGCGGTCATGTGGCCATTGCCCAGGGCAGCATCAATGGATCGGCCCATATCATTCATGCCAATGGCCATACCATGGATGTTACCAGTGAACCGGCTGAACAAGCCGTTGACGCGCATTGCCCATCTCTATGAAATGCCGATTGGCGTCAGGCGCCCCTTAATAGCCCAGTTCGCGATCCACCACATTTTCAAGCGCTTGCCCGCTCTCATGGCGTTCGATCTGGCGGGCGACATGCCTCGCCGAGCGCATCAACATCCGACACTGCTGCCGCATGGGGTGTGAGGATGGCATTGTCAAATCCCCAAAGCGGGCTATCAGCATCCAGCGGTTCGCGTTTCAAAAACATCAAGCGAAACACCGCCCAGTGTTCCGTCCTCAAGACAGGAAACAATATCCGCTTCCACCTGGCTGCCACCCCGTCCGGCATTGATGAATACCGGCGTTGCGATCTCCTCGTTGCGGTGCCAGCTTTGCGAAAACATGCGCGGTTGAAAATGCCTTTTGTTTCCTTCGTCAGTGGCAGAAGACCGACGAGAAAATGGCTTTGCGCCAAGAAACGCGTCCAGCTCATCGGCATCAAAGCACCTTAATGCCGTCAATCTGCTTTTTGGTTCGGCTCCAGCCGATTACGTTAAACCCGAGGGTTTTGAGCTTTCTGGCTGCATCCTGCCCCAGAACACCCATGCCCATGATGCCGACGGTGATCTCATCCGGCCTGCGGTTGTGGCAGTTCACGCCATTGCGTGCTTCGCTGAAGCGCGTCATATTTGCGCTGCTGGCGCAGATGCATCAGACATTGCAGACAAATCCATTCGCTCATGCGGGTGGTCAAAGAGTGGTCACACAAACCGCACAATTGGCACGTCCGGCACGTGGTCGGCTGCAAAGATGTGATCGACACCGGCGCCTGCGGAAAAAATCACTTCAAGATCCGGCAGCGTTTGCAAAAAGGCTGCTTCGGGTTTCCAGACAAGTGCATATTTCACGCCCGGAAAACTCTCCCGGATGTCTGCCCGTCATTGAGATCGATGATTTCCCGATCGGTGATGACACTTGCTCGGAACACGTCGAACTTGCGACCGACTCGACTTTTACGTCGACAAGTAGCGGGAAGGGACATTAAACTGCCATCGTTTTGTTCGGCTCTGATTCTGCCCTTATTGAGAGATCACGCCCTCAGGTGCCGTTTCAATATCGAATGCGGCCGCCATCAGTGCCTTGGTGTAGTCTGTCTTGGGAGTGTCAAAAATCTCGTCGGCCGTGCCCTGCTCGACCACCTTGCCGTTGCGCATGACGATCACTTCATTGGCAAGCGCCCGAACGACTTTCAGATCGTGGCTGATGAACATGTAGGCGAGGCCGCGCCGTTTCTGCAGATCGCGCAACAGATCAACCACCTGCGCCTGAACGCTCATGTCCAGCGCTGAGGTTGGTTCATCCAGCATGATGAATTTTGGTTCCAGCACAACGGCGCGGGCAATGGCGATGCGCTGGCGCTGGCCGCCGGAAAATTCATGCGGATAGCGATGGCGGGTTTCCGGATCAAGTCCGGTTTCTGCCAAGCGCCTTGACAGACCCGTTCATCGCGCTCTTCCGGCGTGAGATCGCGGCTCATGGATCTTCAGACCTTCGGCAACAATTTCCGCAACGCTCATGCGCGGGCTAAGCGATCCATACGGGTCCTGAAAAACCACCTGCATCCGGTCCCGCGAAAGTGGCGCATTTCCCGGAAGGAATTTTCGTTGATATCATCTCCAAGAAAGACGATTCGTCCCTGCACTGGAATCAGCTCGGTCAGTGCCATGCCAAGGGTTGTCTTGCCGGAACCCGATTCGCCCACCACGCCAAGCGTCTGCCCTTCGCGCAGGATGAGATCAATGCCGTCAACCGCCTTCACATGGTCAACGGTCTTGCGCAGAAAGCCTTTCTTGATCGGAAACCAGACCTTGATGTTTTCACCCTGCATGACCACCGGTGCATCGAGATCGGCCTTTGGCGGCTTGCCCTTTGGTTCGGCTGACAGCAGATGTTGTGTATAGGCGTGCTGCGGATTGGCAAAGATTTCCGCGGTCGGGCCATGTTCAACAATCTTGCCCGTGCTGCATGACACAGGTCCGGTCGGCAATCTTGCGCACAATTCCCAGATCATGGGTGATGAACAGCATGGACAAGCCGCGCATTTACCTGCAGTTCCTTCAGCAGTTTCAGGATTTGCGCCTGCACGGTCACATCCAGCGCTGTCGTCGGCTCATCGGCGATCAGCAGCTTGGGTTCATTGGCAAGCGCCATGGCAATCATCACGCGCTGGCGCTGGCCGCCGGACAGTTGGTGCGGATAGGCGCTGCAGACGTTTTTCCGGATCGCGGATACCAACCTGATGCAGCAGTTCCAGCGTGCGTTCGGCTGCCTGCCTTGTCATCCATTCCCTTGTGCAGCTGCAGGACTTCGATGATCTGCTGGCTCGATCGTGTGCAGCGGATTGAGCGATGTCATCGGCTCCTGAAAGATCATCGTGATGTCATTGCCGCGCACACGCACGCAATTCGCGTCTCGTCTGCCTTCAGCATGTCTTGGCCCTCAAAAAGAATTTCCCCGCTAGGATGGGAGGCGGCCGGATAGGGCAGCAGTTTGAGGATCGAAAGCGCGGAAACCGATTTGCCGGAACCCGATTCGCCAACCAGTGCCACCGTTTCACCCGGCTTGATGTCAAACGATACGCGGTCGACCGCCGTGGTGGTCTTGCCGCCCTGGGTAAAGGCGACCGAAAGGTCTCGGACCTGCAGAAGGATTGTTGGATGCAGCGCTCATGCGAATGTCTTTCTCGGATCAAACGCATCGCGCACCGCTTCGCCGATGAAGATCAGCAGCGACAGCATCAGCGAAACGACGATGAAAACGGTTATGCCGAGCCATGGTGCCTGAAGATTGTTCTTGCCCTGGGCCAGCAATTCACCAAGCGAGGCAGAACCGGGCGGCAGGCCAAGACCGAGAAAGTCGAGCGATGTCAGCGTGGTGATCGAGCCGTTGAGGATGAACGGCAGAAAGGTGAGGGTCGCCACCATGGCATTGGGCAGCAAGATGCTTGAAGATGATGGTGCGGTTGCCAACGCCAAGCGCCCGCGCTGCATTGACATATTCAAAATTTCGCGCCCGCAGAAATTCTGCACGCACAACGCCGACAAACCCGACCCAGGAGAACAGCAGCATGATACCGAGCAATATCCAGAAGCCCGGCGGCAGGATCGGCGGCAATGATCAGCAGGATGTAAAGAACCGGCAGCGACGACCAGATTTCGATGAAGCGCTGAAAAAGCAAGATCCGTCCAGCCGCCGAAATAGCCCTGTATGGCGCCGGCCGTAACGCCGATCACCGCGGAGAAGAAGTGTCAGGATCAGTCCGAACAGAACCGAAATGCGGAATCCGTAAATCGACCGCGCCAGAACATCCCGTGCCTGATCATCCGTGCCAAGCCAGTTCCAGTTGCCCAGGGTGCAGGCCGGGTCATCTGGCCCGTCGGCATATCCCTGGCATCGTTCTTCATGCTCGTAGAGCCAGGTCGGAGTGGAAGGTGCGGGTTCGGGAACATCATTGTTGACGCGTGCGGTAGGAGTAGCGGATCGGCGGCCAGAGCGCCCAGCCATTTGCCTGCAAATGCCTCCTGAATCTCCGAGATCTTGTAATCGGTAACCGGCAAAAACCCGTCTTCACCCAAGCCAGTGTTCTTCCGGATAATCCTGAAAAATCGGCGCATGAGAGTCACCCCTTGAACGAGACAAGGATCGGTCGGTCATTGGCCAGAAACTCGGCAAACAGCGACAGGACGAACAGGATCAGGAAAATCCACAGCGACCAGTATCCGCGCCGGTTTGCCTTGAAATTCTGCCAGCGCCGCTGGTTGAGCGGCGAAAGAAACGGGCGCTTTACCGCTTCGGAACTGCGGCAGGTTCGCTATATCGGCTGTCGTTCCGCTCATCACACCTGCCTCGATTCAAAATCGATGCGCGGATCAATCCAGGTGTAGATGAGGTCCGAAAGCAGGCTGACCACCAGTCCCATCAGCGAGAAGATGAAGAGCGTGGCAAAGACCACCGGATAGTCCCGCTCGATGATCGAGCGGTATCCAAGAAAGCCAAGGCCATCGAGCGAGAAAATCGTTTCGATCAGAAGTGAACCGGAGAAGAAGGCCGAGATGAAGGCTCCGGGAAATCCGGCAATCACGATCAGCATCGCATTGCGAAACACATGGCCGTAAAGAACCTGGCGTTCATTGAGACCCTTGGCCCGCGCTGTTTGCACATATTGCTTGCTGATCTCATCGAGAAACGAGTTCTTGGTCAGCAGCGTGGTGGTGGCAAAGGCCGCCAGAACCAGCGCGAGTCAGCGGCAGGGTGAGATGCCAGAAATAGTCAGCGATCTTGCCGAACAAGCGACAATTCGTCGAAATTTTCCGATGTCAGCCCGCGCAGCGGAAACCAGTCGAAAAACGAACCGCCGGCAAAAAACACCAGCAGCATCACGCCGACCAGAAATCCCGGAATGGCATAGGCAACGATGATGACGCCACTGGTCCAGACATCAAACCGGCTGCCGTCGCTGACCGCCTTGCGAATGCCCAGCGGAATCGAAATCACGTAGGAAATCAGCGTGATCCACAGTCCAAGAGAAATCGAAACCGGCATTTTCTCCTTGATCAGGTCGATGACATTGATTTTGCGGAAATAGCTTTCGCCGAAATCAAACCGCGCATAATTCCACAGCATCAGAAGATAGCGCTCAAGCGGCGGCTTGTCGAAGCCGAACTGCTTTTCGAGTTTGGCAATGAATTCGGGATCAAGACCGGTGGCACCGCGGTATTTGGACGAGCCGTCGCCGCCTGTATCAAGCTGTTGGCTCCCTGGGCGAAATCACTGCCGCCGCCGGAAAAGCGGTCGGTCGCTGAGCCGCCCTGGCCGGTCAGCTGGGCAATGACCTGTTCAACCGGTCCACCCGGCGCAAACTGGATGACGACGAACGTGATCGTCATGATACCGATGATCGTCGGTATCATGAGCAACAAGCCGCCTGAGGATATAGGCTCCCATATGCCTGCTGTCTCCCGGTTTGTTCTGCGTCCAGGACTGTCTGCAAACAGCTCGGCTGTCTAGCGTTCAATGGCGCAGCCTTTTCCTTCGTCAAACCACCACAGCGTTCGACCGGGAAAAAGTAATCCGGTTTTTCGTCTTTCCAGCCAAACATGTCCCATGTGGCAACACGGTGATTCGGTGCAAACCAATTTGGAATCCAGAAATGATGCGCGCGCAAGACCCTGTCGATGGCTTTCATGACAGTTTGCAGCTCTTCGCGGTCTTTAACCTGTGTCAATCTGGTCGATCAGCTGATCGAGTGGTGGCAGGGCAATGCCCGGATAATTGTACGAGCCGTTGCGATCAGCGCTGTCCGAATGAAACAATTGCCGAATGGATTCCCGTGTGGGCGAGGGCTGAAAGACCAATGGCAATGCCGACAATGTCAAAATCAAACTCTTCAAGGCGCGCCTGAAACTGCGAAGGATCAACCAGTCGGATCGTTGCAGGAATACCGATGGTTCGCAGATTTTCAACATAAGGTCCGAGGATGCGCTCAAACACCTGGGCACGGATCAGAAACTCGACTTCAAGACTGTTGCCCGCTGCGTCGACATAGCCTTTCGCCCTGACGCTTCCATCCGGCTTCCTTCAACAAGCTGCCGCGCCTTGCGCAATGCCTTGCGGTCCTTGCCGCTGCCATCGCTTCAAACTGCTGACAGCTTCACCAAATACGGTTTCCGGCAGTTCGGCGCGCAGCGGCTCCAGCAGAGCCAGTTCCTGCGGCGATGGCAGGCCTGAGCGACAAATGTCGGATTTCTCGAACATCGAATGTGAGCGCTGCATAGGCACCATAAAACAGGTTCTTGTTGGTCCAGTCAAAATCAAAGACAAGACCGATGGCCTCGCGTGTACGTGGATCAGCAAATTTCCCGCGCCGCGTATTGACTGCCCAGCCCTGCAGCGAAGGACGTTTTTCCCCGGGAATTTCGATCTTGATCACGTCGCCGCGCTCCACCGCCGGAAAATTGTATTCGGTCGCCCAGGTCTTCGAAGTGAATTCCTCGCGGTAGCGGACATCGCCTTTTTTGAATGCTTCAAACCCTGCCTGGCGTTCCCGGAAAAAATCGATCCGCAAGGTATCAAAATGATCAAGCCCCCGGGCAAACGGCATATCCTTCGCCCAGTAATTCTCCACCCGCTCATATTCGATAAAGGAACCGGCAGAGAAATCTCCTACTTTCCAGGGGCCCGATCCCAGCGGGATTTCCATGACATGGTCTTCAAAGGCTAGCTTGTCATAAAAAGCCTTTGAGAGTATCGGAACACTGTTTGCGACAGCAAGAATGGCCCTGTCTGATTGCCTGCCGGAAAAGCGCAATTCCACAAGATCGCGCGACAGCGCGACAGCGTTATCAAGCTCGATCAGGTCTACCGAAAGCTGCGGATGCCCTTTCTCCTTCAGGACAAGGAAAGAAAAAACAACATCCTCGGCGCGCACCGGTGTACCATCGTGAAAACGCGCTTCCGGGCGCAGCTCGAACCTGTAGCTGTTTCGATCATAGGAAATTTCCACGGAACTTGCTAGGGAACAGTACAACGCATCCGGCTCATCAATCGCCCAAACCATCAGGGTGTCGTGAAGATATTCCATCCTTGGCGGGGCTTCACCCTTCAGGACAAAGCTGTTCAGCGTGTTGAAGGTTTGCGGTATTCTGGTTGAAAAACCAGTAGGGTGGTGAAAAGGCGAACTCCCCACCCTTTGGAGCGTCGGGGGAGCCGTATTCAAAGCGCTCATATCCGGCGTTGTATTTCAAATCTCCGAAAGAAGACAGGCCATACAGTTTTTCACCGGTCGGATTGCCTGCAAGGGAAACCTTTGGAAGAGCCGAGAGACCGAGAGCGGCGGCACTGCCAATGGAAGTCTTGATAAATTCCCTGCGTGTGAAAGGAAAGACACCGCTCATTTGGCAAGTTCCTGTTCAATTGCCGTATCGATCCATGCCGAATAAAGATCCAGGCCGGTATATTCGGGTTGGGGTTCGGGAATTTGCAGTTTGCGCCACCAGGCAAACCATTCTTCGGGATTATACCAGTGGGGTATCGAATAATGGCCCCATAGCAGCACACGGTCCATTGCCTTTGTCAGTGCCACCAGTTCTTCGCGGTCTTTTGCCACGATAATGCGTTCCACCAGCTCATCAATAACAGGGTCCTTGATCCCCGCCGTATTGCGCCCGCCAGCCTTGTCAGACGTGCTGCTCGACCAGTATTCACGTTGCTCATTACCGGGTGAAAGGGACTGGCGAGAAAGAGCGCTTGTGATTTCAAAGTCAAACTTGTCCATGCGGTTCTTGTATTGCGCCTGATCCACAATCCTCAGGCTCGCCTTGATACCCAGCAGGCGCAATTCCTCGATATAGGGATTGGCGATGCGCTCATCGGTCGGACCATCTCCCAATATTTCGATTGTGAACAGATCACCGTCCGGTCCGCTCATTGTGCCATCGGCAAAGGTGTATCCAGCTTCCCTGAAAAGTTTAAGCGCCTCGCGTTGTACCTTGCGTTTGTCAGTCGCATTGTTGATAACAGGCAAGGTGTAGGGTTTTTCAAAAATCTCTTGCGGAATGCGGCCCTCATATTCCTTGAGTATTTCCAGTTCTCGCCCTTCTGGCAGGTTTTCTGACTGTAGTTCACCGCCCTCGAAATAACTGTCCGTACGTTTGTAGAGATCGAAAAACAGGTTCTTGTTCATTGTTTCAAAGTCAAACAACAGGGTCAGGGCGCGCCGCACACGCGGGTCCTCGAATTTCTCAAGCCTCGTATTGAAAAAGTAGGCTTGATAAGTCTCCGAACCGCTCACGGTAAAAGCCTTGCGCAGAACATCACCATCCTTGAAGGCCGGAAAATTATATTCTGTTGCCCAGCGGCGTGAAACATTTTCGCGCCAAAAGTCTTCAATGCCGCCCTTCTTGAAGGCTTCCCACATCGCATTGCGGTCCTGGAAATAAATATATCGTATCGCGTCGAAATTATAGCGCCCCTTTCGAACGCCGATGTCACTTGCCCAGTAGTCGGCAACTCTCTGATAGGTGACTGATTCTCCTGGTTTGAATTCCGAAATAGCATATGGGCCTGAACCAAGGGGAGGCTCAAGTGTGGGGTCTGCGATGTTGCGCTTGTTGCCCTCAGCGTCCGTGCCCTCCCACCAGTGTTTAGGCAGAACCGGGAGGTCGCCCATGATATAGGGCAATTCCCGGTTTCCCTTGACGTCAAACGCAAAGGTTACTTCCCGCTCTCCGGTTTTTTCCGCTGAAACAACATTGTGATAGTAATTTGCATAAAGTGGCTGGTTTTCTTTCAGTGCGTTGAGGGTCCAGATTACGTCTTCAGGGGTGATGGGCTTGCCGTCATGCCATTTGGCGTCTGGGTTCAGGCGATAGGTTGCCGATGAATAATCATCGGGATAGCGAAACGCCTCGGCAACAAGGCCGTAGGCTGCGCTGGGCTGATCGGCGGATTGCTCAAACAGCGTATCCCAAAGGAGGCCACCTGCATAATTGAGCCCTGCCGCCGGCCTTCCGCGCACAATGAACGGATTAAAGGAATCAAAGCTTCCATTGGCTGTCTGGTTCAGAACACCGCCCTTGGGGGCATTCGGATTGACATGATCGTAGGCTTCAAATTCCGCTTCATATTTCAGTTCACCGAACAGTGTTCCGCCATGCTTCCACTCGCCGGCTTTGGCATTTGAAACCGAAATGAAGAAAACCGCCGAAATGCAAATGGCGACTGTGAAGATCACCCCTGATGGAAGTGTCGGAATTTTTAGCCTCAATGCCAATGCCTTCTCCTTTTGGGTACAATCGTCAAACTGACCATGTTCAGTTGAAAGATAGCGGTTTGATGGCAGGTTTCAAACCGGATGATTGATTGAGGTCCGTTTTGATCGGCCTGCAAACAAAAAAGCCGGATCACAGACCCGGCTTTCTCAAAAATCTCAGGAATTGACTCCTATGAACCCGGCAACGGATGGGGGCTGTCGGAATGGCTGCGCAGCCAGCCCACGAGATTGGCACGGTCTTCGGTTTTGTTCAGACCGGCAAAGCCCATGGCGGTTCCCTTGACATGGGCTTTTGGCTTGAACAGGAAGCCGTTCAGCTCTTCATATGTCCAGTTCTTGTCCGCGCCATATTCCTTCAAAGCTGCGGAATAGTTGAAATCCGGATGATGTGAGCCAATCGAACCGCCGACCACGTTCCAAAGATTTGGACCAACCTTGTTGGCGCCGCCCTTTTCCCAAGTGTGGCAGGAAGCGCATTTCTTGAAAACGGTTTCCCCGCTCCAAGATCAGCGCTTGCCAGCAATGGGGTCAATTGGATCGTAGGCCGGGCCTGCTCGGCTGCGGCCTTTTCCTCCCACCGCCTTCGGCAGCAGCAATCTCGTAGCCGGCCTGTTCCGGCACTTCGGCGTGGAAAATGCTTTCGCTCAGGATTGAAAGCGAAAACAGCATGAACACCGTGCCCAGAAAGGCCATGGCGACTTTGTTAAAATCAAACGAATCCTCTTCAAAAACCTCAATATTGTATCAACGCTCTTTCGCTCGGCCTTAATCCCGAATTACCGGCGTGCAAGGCCGCAAAATCTCGCAGTTCACTAATGTGTTTGCGCGCTTCTTGCAACGTCTGTATGGGTTCTTCAACTGAGACTTTTTGCCACCAACCAACTCCAAATGCGAGGGAAAAACCAAATCTTCGCCTGAATTTTCCGGTGTTCTCGTGTAATTGATTCGCCAGCAAATCCGGCGTATTTCCTGGCTGAAATATCAATCCTTGCCCGTAGTATGCGGTTAATCTAACACCAAGAACACGGTAAATGATCCGGCAGTAATCCAGTACCAACCCGCCCAAACCCGGCAACAAGAATGAATGATACGCTAATCCTGATCCCGCCCGCATGGCCTCCACAAGGCTGCCGGGAAAACCGTTGGCTGACATAGCCGGCAAACCAATGATTTGCCATGTACTGGATCGCGCCAATGAGGCCAATATCGGCAAGCCTGTCGTTTGTACCGACAGCCTTGAATTCGCGATGCGGTGAAGGCCTATGGGGGGAAGGCGGTCATGACCAGCGCAGACCATCCTTCCGGTTCAGACCGCATCCACGAAGCAATGCCTGCTCTTGATCCAGATGGCAAGGCCGGGTTCATCATCAATGTCCAGGGCGATCTGCCGACGATTTCACCTGAACTGATCCGGGCAAGCCTGGAGCCCTTAAGGCGGGGCAATGCCGATATTGCCACGCTGGCTCGTTGAGATAACCGACGAGGAAGAACGCCAGAACCCAAATGTGGTGAAAGCCATCGGGACGCCAATCGGCGAAAACCTCCTCAGGGCGCTCTATTTCACCCGCGCTATGGCTCCATGGAGCGCGCCGGGAGAACCTGGCCCTCTCTACCATCATATCGGCCTTTACGCCTATCGCCGCGCCGCACTGGAAAAATTTGTTTCCCTGCCGCCGGCCACACTGGAGAAACGCGAAAAACTTGAGCAGTTGCGAGCGCTTGAAAACGGCATGTCCATTGATGTCAGTCTTGTTGACATGGCCCCCTTGGGCGTTGATACGCCGCAGGATCTCGAAACAGCGCGAAGAATGCTGGCCAAAATAGCACGAGGACGGAATATTCGATGAACAGCATCGAGGTAATATAGGATTTCAGGGCGCAAACGGTGCGAATTCGGAAATTGCCAGCCGCGAAATCTTTCCCAACATGAGCCCGGTCCCCTACGATACATTCGAAGACGTGTTTAATGCGCTGGATGCCGGTGAAATTGACCTCGCGATGATCCCGATTGAAAACACCCTCGCGGGCCGCGTCGCTGACATTCACCATCTGATGCCGGAGCATGAAACCCATATCATTGCGGAACATTTTCTGTCTATTCGTTTCGATCTGATGGTGTTGCCCGGTGTTGGAATCGACGATATAAAGTCAGTCTACAGCCATATTCACGGCCTCGGTCAATGTCGCAAGATTATTCGCAAACACGGCTGGAAAGCAGAAAATGGCGGCGATACCGCTGGTTCAGCCAAGCTGGTCTCAGAACGTGGCAGACCGCACCATCGCGGCACTGGCACCGCCACTTGCCGCACAGATATACGGGTTGGATACACTGGCCGAGAATGTTCAGGATGAAGACCACAACACCACGCGGTTCATCATCCTGTCCAAAACAGCCGAGCGCGCCGAGCGCGGCAGCGGGCCGGTCATGACGACCTTCCTGTTTCAGGTTCGCAACATTCCGGCGGCGCTTTACAAGGCCATGGGCGGCTTTGCCACCAATGGCGTCAACATGACCAAGCTCGAAAGCTATCAGTTGGGCGGTGCCTTCACGGCAACTCAGTTTTATGCCGATATTGAAGGTCATCCTGATGATGAGGCGGTTCGCAATGCCTTCGAGGAACTGCAGTTCTTCTGCAAGGAATTCAAGATCCTTGGGGTCTATCCCAAGGCAAAGGGCCGCTAGACAATTGTGGCGTCAGCGGTCGGCTGAAACGGCCTCGTGAAGTTCTCTCAGCAGATCTGGATCAGCTGACTGGACCCTGCTCCAATTGGGAATAAAGGGAGTTTCCATCGGCGTTTCCAGGAAAATATGGCCAGCCTCCACGATATTGGCGGCAAACAATTCCACCGCCTCTTCTTCCTGGTGGCGGTCTGTGTAAAGGCCATTGGCAATGGCGTCATTGTGATACATCTCGATAAGATCGAGCGCGGTCCGGTAATAGGTTGCCTTGATGGTGCGGAAGGTTTCCTGGCTGAAGACAACGCCATCGGTTGCCAGTTTTCTGAAGACCGCCTTTGATATGTCCATCGACATTCGCGACAGTCCCTTGCTCGCGTCTTCCTTGGAAAGGGACTGATGCTTGTGATCATAGCGATCGGCAATATCGACCTGACAAACTGCATTGTGTGACAGGTTCCGCCAGACTTCCGACAGAACCCCGATTTCAAGTCCCCAGTCGGAAGGGATGCGGATATTGGGCAGGATTGCAGTTCGCATAGCAAATTCGCCGGCCAGCGGATATTTGAAAGCCTGTAGATAGCTCAGATACTCAAGATATCCGCAGGTTTTTTGGAGGGCATGCAGGAGAGGGGTGACCAGAAGTCTCGACACCCGGCCATTGAGCTTGCCTTCAGCTATGCGCGGGTAATACCCCTTGCAGAACTGGTAGGGAAAAGCGGGGTTGGATAACGGATAAACCAGCCTGGCCAGCATTTCCCTCTTGTAGGTTATGATATCGCAATCATGCAATGCGACGACATCAGAGTTCTGGCACGACAGGGCATAGCCCATGCAATACCAGACATTGCGTCCCTTGCCGGGCTCGTTCGGCGCCAGGTTGTGCTTTTCCAGTTTTTCATGGATCTTCTTCAGCCTTGGCCCGTCATTCCATAGGATGTCATGGCGCTGGGGTAGGGATGAGAAATACTCTTTTGCATAGGCAAACTCCGCTTCACTGGCCCGGTCAAGCCCGATGATAATGTGGTTGATGTAGTCCGCCCCTTTCAGTTCATCAACGATTGTTGCCAGTGCTTCGGTTTCCAGTTCGGAAAACAGGGACGGCAAAATGAGCGTGATTTTCCGTGTATTGGAAAACTGCCGCAATTGCCTTTCAATTTCGCCAACCGGAACATTTGTCAGGTTGTGAAGTGTGGCAACGCTGCCATTCTGGTGAAAATCAGCCATTGATACTCCCGTTGATGGCGGGCACCTTGCCCGCATTTTGCTCAGCCTTGTCCTTGTTCAGGACATCAAGAATTACCTCGTTCCAGCCTTCCGGACCTGATCTCGTGCTCGTAACGATTTCGCCTCTTGTTTCGATACCATTTAAATCAGGTGAAGAGCCGCCCGGATTTGTGACAATGACAGCAAGGTCTGCCTGGGCAAGCATGCCTGCATCATTGGGCGCATCGCCGAGGGCAATGACAAAAAGGTCACTGCGTTCGGGTGCGAATTTCCCGATCACTTCCAGCATTTGCTCCGCCTTGTTGCCGCCGAAAGAAAGTGTCAGGAATCGCCCGCCTCGTGTGGCGCTCATCCCCTTTTCCATAAGGGCCTGCAGGAATTCCTCAAGCTTCCCGTCACCAGCAGACCAGATGCCGGGTTCCGAAAACTGCCGTCTTTTCGCCAGTGCAGCCAACTCTTCCGACAAGCCGGTCCGTGCAGCAATCTCTGCCACAGACCATTGTGAAAAACCCTCAAACCCCGACCTTAATCGCGGAGGCAACTGGTTGAGTTTTTCCAGCAGTTCCTCGTAGCGCCCATTTTGATCTTCTTGTCGGCCTTTCAAAGGGACAGGGCAACGGGTCCCTGACGGGTCAAGCAATCCCGAACCATTCTCGACGATAGCCGGGCAATGCTCGAATCCGAGTTCCCGGCGAAGCGGGCCGATTTCTGCAGCGGTTTTGCTGGATGCCAGTACAAGGGGGATATGCAGTTCCCGGACACGCAAAAGCGCTGGCATGGCTGCTTCGTGTGAATAAGTCTCGTGATCAAGAAGAGTTCCATCAAGATCGCTGAATATCACGATTTTTCTGCCTTGCATCAAACCGTTTCGCCTCAGACCGTTTGCCGGTTTGTGATCCAGCGGCACTGATAGGGCGCAAGATGAACGACACCATCTGCTTCCACTTTGTCGTTGGGGGCCAATAGATCGTACCACCGTTCGCCGTCAATCAGGTTGAGAGAGAGGCTTGGAAGGTTTGCCGGTTCACTGCCCAGATTATGAATTGCAAAAATACTCTGGCTCCGGTCAATGCTTTGCCGCCAGAAGCCAAATAGGCTCGGCCCCAATTGAAGAGTGAATTGAGTGGCATTGGGGTGAAAGGCTGGCTGGCCGGTTCGGATGCCTACAAGGCGTTTCATTTCCCTCAGAGCGCGCGATTGTGTGCTGGCTGGATCATCCAGCAATTCCTGCAAATGGCCATAGTTCCAGCGATGCCGGTTGATCGCCCTGTTATATCCCATCTTTTCAACGCCGGAGAGGTCATTGGGTGTAGCCAGCAGCGAATGGATATAAAATGCCGGGATACCCTCCAATCCCATGGCAATGATCTGGCTGCATAGAAACCGCTCCATATTGTGTTGATCTTCCCCGTTCACGGTTCCCTTGAGTGCATCAAACAGTGTCACATTGATTTCGTATGGCCGCTCACTGCCGTCTGACATCTTGCGCATGCTGACAAGACCGCCAAATCCCCTGACTGTATCGATCAACTCATCGATCTGGTTTTCGCTCAAAAAGCCCTCGGCAGGCCGCATGCCGATCCCGTCATGGGATGCGGTGAAATTGAAATAGAAACAGCCGCGGCGCGGCGGCGGCATGCTCATCAGCCAGGCGTTCAGATAGTGTGATGTCCCGTTCAGCAAGCCGTGCAGCAGGAGAGGCGGCAAGGTGAAATTGTAAACCGCATGGGCTTCATTGCCATTGCCGAAATAGCTGAGGTTTTCAGCATTTGGCACATTGGTTTCAGTCAGGATGACCAGCGGTTCTTCGCTGTAATTGGCCAGCAGGCGGAGCAGGCGCACAATCGCATGGGTTTGAGGCAAGTGAACGCAGCTCGTGCCGATTTCCTTCCAAAGAAAGGCGATCGCATCGAGCCGAAGTGTCCGCACGCCCCTGTCCAGATGAAATCGCGTAATCCGGAGAAATTCGAGCAGAACCTCGGGATTGGAAAAATCGAAATCGACCTGGTCATGGCCGAACGTGCACCAAACATGTTTCCTTCCCGCCGCCGTTTCAACTTCCCTCAGCAACGGATGCGCCCTCGGTCGCACAACCATGTTCAGATCATCCTGCGGGGAAGCCTCGAAGAAAAAGCGGTCATAGGGCTCGTGCTGTTGAAGATATTCAGTGAACATTTTGCTCTGGCTGGAGCAATGATTGATCACCAGATCAGACATCAGTCGAAATCGCTGCGAAATACGCCCGATATCCTCCCACGCGCCAAGCGTGCTGTTCACCTCATAGTAATCGGTAATGGCAAACCCGTCATCCGAGGTAAACGGAAAATACGGCAGGATATGAACGCCGGAAATGCACCCTTCGAGATGTGTCTCCAGAAAATGACAAAGAAGATCGAGCGGCTTGTGCTCACCATCCACCAGGGAATTCCCGTAGGTGATGACATAGCTGTCCTTCTCGCTCCACATGTTCGACGCTGTGGTTCTTGGCCGACTTCTGGGAGCCTTTTCACCGGGCCAATAAGCATCGATGACGGTTTCAACCAGAAGCTCGCTCCCATCGGGATAAACCGCGTCAAGCAGGGCACGAAGCGTCTTGCGAAGGCTTTGCGGGATGGTCTTCTGATGGCTGGTGGACCGGTCCGTTCGGACAGATTCAAAGGTAGGCATGCTGAATTTTTAGCACTGTTTGGTGCGAAGGCAATACCCTTGCTCTGCAAGCCTGATACAAAAAGCGCCAGACATGAACTGAACTGACGCCTTGTACCGCGCGCGCCTCTTGCTACTCGCAACGCAGCAGCGTATTCCCGCTATAGGTTCCGGCTGTAAAAATATTCGGCCCGGCCTTGCTTGAGAACATGAAGACATTCACGGAATGGGTGCCCTTGTTGAGCGGCTCGGGTGCATCGGTATCAAACCGGTTTGCCGTCGTTGCGCCGGTAATGTGTATGGCGCCACCGATTGAGCTCAACGGTGAGGTGTCTGTCGGTGGACGGATCAGCGATGGGGTATCCATCGAGAAATTGAAGCCGGTCGATGTCGTATAAACCGAAGCAAGCGCTGGATTGCCCAGCGAGTTGAGATTTTGCAGCGTTCCGTCAATGGTAAGCGTACCCGAAGACAGCACGCTGATCACACATGTGCCGCCAATCGTCGCGCTGAAGGGAATGTTCCCCTGTGCTGCCTGTGCTGTTGCGAAACTGCCAGCAAGCAATAGTCCCGTCACTAAAAATTTTCTGAGCATTTCCCCGGTCCCCCGTTCTGATTTGAACAATGCTGTCACCCAGTCTCAAACTATCATGGGGTTCTTCATATTTGTTTTGCAGGGCCTCATGGAATTGTATCAATTTTTAACGGTTTCATTATTATCCGGCAGTGTTTTATCCCGGCCGGAAAGTGCCGATAAATTTTGATTCCCTGATTGCTTCAACCCACTGGAATTAGCCAATGACAACACCCGCTCCCAAATCCTCCCGCATCCAAGGCATGAGAAACCTGTCACCCGCACAAAGGCTTGAACGGGCTGGTGCCGCCGGCGGGTTGGACAGCGATTCCATCAAGGCATTGAGCGGTGAAAACGCGCTTTCGCTCACACTGGCGGACGGCATGATTGAAAACGTCATCGGCAAGTTTGAAATCCCGATGGGTGTTGCTACCAATTTCACAATCAACGGCAGGGATTATCTCATTCCCATGGCGGTGGAAGAGCCATCCGTTGTCGCAGCTGCTTCTTACATGGCCCGTCTGGTGCGAGATCATGGCGGGTTTGAGACGTCGAGCACTGACCCTGTCATGCGGGCCCAGGTTCAGCTACTGGGCGTAAAGGACCTCGAGAAAGCAAAATCCGCACTTCTTGAAAAACGCGAACAGATTATTATTCACGCAAACGCCAGGGACACACTCCTGAATGAGCTTGGCGGCGGATGTCGGGATATCGAAGTCCATCTTTTCCCCGAAACTCCCGTGGGTCCCATGCTGGTCATGCATCTTCTCGTCGATGTGCGCGATGCCATGGGGGCAAATACCGTCAACACCATGGCTGAGGCCGTAGCGCCAATGGTTGAAGAAATCACCGGCGGCGATGTACGCTTGCGCATTCTCTCCAATCTTGCTGACCGCAGGCTAGCCCGTGCCCGCATCGAGGTGCCGTTCGAATTGCTGGAAACAAGTGAGTTTTCCGGCGAACGCATGGCAAGGGGGATCGTGGAGGCATGCGCGCTGGCAATCGTCGATCCCTACCGCGCCACGACCCACAACAAGGGCATCATGAACGGCATTGACCCGATCATTGTCGCGACCGGTAATGACTGGCGTGCAATCGAGGCCGGCGCCCATGCCTATGCTGCCCGCGGCGGGCGCTATACGTCCCTGACCAATTGGGAGATGGCCGATGGCAAGCTGATTGGCACGATCGAAATGCCAATGGCCGTCGGCCTTGTCGGTGGGGCAACAAAAACCCATCCTGCCGCGCGCGCGGCGCTGAAACTCCTCGATGTCAAATCAGCACAGGAGCTCGCCGAAATCTGTGTCGCAGTTGGCTTGGCGCAAAACATGGCGGCTCTGCGGGCACTTGCTACCGAAGGTATCCAGCGCGGCCACATGGCGCTTCATGCGCGAAACATCGCGATTGTTGCCGGCGCTGCGGGCGAGGATATTGACCGCGTCGCGAAAATTCTGGCTGAAGAGCACGATGTCAGGGTCGACCGTGCAAAAGAGATATTGGCGCGGTTCGCGGATTAACCGCTCACCCATGCCTTTATCAGCGCATGGGCAATTGCCCTGGTTGGCGGGCATTTGAAGCCCTGGGGATGTTCATCCGCAATCATCATCCGCACATCCTCGCGGGTGAACCAGCGGCAGTCCTCGAGTTCATTTGCCTGAAAGCTGATTTCATCCGATACCGCTTCGCAGTGAACGCCGATCATCAGAGAATGGGGAAACGGCCAGGGCTGGCTGGCAAAATAATGCACCCGGCGGATTTCGATGCCGCTTTCCTCGAATGTCTCGCGCCGCACCGCATCCTCGATTGTTTCACCCGGTTCAACGAAACCAGCCAGCGTTGAGTACCAGCCTTCGGGAAAATGCGGGCTGCGGCCCATCAGGCATTTGTCATCCCCGGAACTTGAATTGACGGCCAGCATGATGACGACCGGGTCGGTGCGCGGAAACATCTTGTGATCGCAATTCGGGCAGTCGCGGCGGTAACCGCCGAGATGGGCTTCGGTTGCCGTTCCGCATTTTCCGCAAAACCGGTGAGTTGAATGCCATGCGAGTATGCTCCCGCCCTGGGCGACCGCCCCGACATCAGCTTCATTGACGGCATTGGAATACAAAAGCGAGCGATAGTCATAAAGCTGATAGGGTTCAGCGAGCGTTTCAGCGTCTATCTTCGCCGGGATGGCAATTCGCGGACCCCGCCCATGGCCAATTTCGTCCACATAGTCCGTCGGAGACTGGCCGAGCAAAACAGCTCGGTCTGCTCTCAACTCGAAATCCCGCAATTCACGGCGTTCAAACAGCGCTGTCGGATTTTCATCCTTGCGCACCAGAACCTTGCCGCCCGCAAAGACATAATAGCGTGAAGCCGGGTCGTCGAGGGCTTTTGTCAGGCTTTCTTCGTCACGGTTTTCCGCGTCCCTGATGATGTTGTTTTGAGAAAAACCGACCAGTGCGGAAGGTTCGGGAAATTGTGAATTGAAATCAAACGAATGTGCCACGAAATACCTTTTTAAAATCACTGATAAACCGGTCGGCATCATCCCTGCCATAGGCGAGCGCTTTTTCAAAGCCCCAGACAGGACCAGGCCAGTTCGCATCTCCCTCATTGCGGCCAACCACATGCCAGTGCATCTGCGTAACGACATTTGAAAGCGTTGCCACATTGGTTGACGTGCAGACACCCATATCCTTCAGCGTGCCGGAAAGATCATGCAGAAGAAGCGAAAGTTCGGTGAGGCCGTCCTTGGGAAACTCGTCCAAGTCGCATAGTCCGGTAATGGCAGGAACAACCATGATCCATGGCCAGCGGCTGTCGTTCATCAGACGGATTTCAAGCCTCTTTCCCGGATGGATGATAAACGTGTCGCTTTCAAGTCTCGGGTCAATCTTCCAGTTCGCTGTCAAAGTCTGCCTCTTTTTGTAACTGCATCCGCCAGATGCTGATTCTTGCCCGAAAGACTTGCATTTTTGACCGCAAAATACGATATGTCTCTGCGGAAGGCTGGTGGTGGACGAGTTCCTCGCCAACCTGGTCAGGTCCGGAAGGAAGCAGCCACAACGAGTTTCTGCTCGGGTCACCTATACCAGTCTTCCACCTCTTCCTCACCCGCTGTTTCCCAACATTCTGCAACGGCATTTACGGACGCAGCGCCGTTTCATCAGGTCTGTAAAATTACGGGGGAAACGGTTTGCGTGGTTTATCCCGCGCCAAGCTGGCGCTATAGTGCCCCTTGAAGCAACTCCACGTCTTCCCGATTTCGAGGTCGAATGTCCCAGGAAAACGCATACCGGGTTCTGGCGCGAAAATACCGCCCGCAGAATTTTGACGATCTCATTGGCCAGGAGCCAATGGTTCGCACCCTTTCCAATGCGTTCAAGACCGGGCGCATCGCCCAAGCCTATATGCTGACTGGTGTGCGCGGTGTGGGCAAGACCACGACCGCCCGAATTCTGGCACGTGCACTCAATTACAAGTCGGACGCCACCAACGAGCCGACAATCGACCTTTCCATTGAGGGCGAGCATTGCCGGGCGATCATGGAAGGCCGTCATGTTGATATCATTGAGATGGACGCCGCATCCCATACCGGCATTGATGATATCCGCGAGATCATCGAAAGTGTCCAGTATGCTCCTGCTCTCGCACGCTACAAGGTTTACATCATCGACGAAGTACACATGCTTTCGCGCAATGCCTTCAACGGCCTGCTGAAGACACTTGAAGAGCCGCCCGAACACCTGAAATTCATTTTTGCGACGACCGAAATCCGCAAGGTTCCGATCACTGTTCTTTCGCGCTGTCAGCGCTTTGACCTGCGCCGTATCCAGACCGATACGATGGTCGCCCATTTGCAGAAGATTGCGGGGGCGGAAAATGTCGAGGCTGAAGAAGAGGCGCTCGGCCTGATAGCTCGCGCATCCGAGGGTTCGGTCCGCGATGCGCTTTCGATGTTTGACCAGGCGATTGCCCATTCTGCCGGAAAGGTGGAGGCGGAAAACATACGCTCCATGCTTGGCCTGGCGGACCGGGCAAGGGTGATCGACCTTTTTGAAAACGTTATGAGCGGCAACATCGCCGCAGCCCTTGCCGAGATGAAAGAACAATATGATACCGGCGCCGACCCTTATGTGGTCCTGACGGATCTTGCAGATTTCGTGCATTACGTGACCAGACTGAAATATGCGAGCAGCGACGGGCCAGGCGCCATGACGGGCGAGGGCAGTGCGCTTTCTCAGGTCGAGCGGGAACGCGGCAAGGAGTTTGCGGACAAGCTTTCGGTCAGGATTCTCGGGAGAACCTGGCAAATCCTGTTAAAAGGGCTCGCCGAGGTTCGAACCGCCGAGCGCGCCCTTGCCGCCGCGGACATGGTGCTTGTTCGCCTGACCCATGCAGCCGATCTGCCTTCCCATGAAGAACTGGCGGCGCGCGTGGAAAATGGCCCGGCTTCCGGGAAATCTGCGGCCGCACCTTCTGCCTCGCAATCCGGCGGGGCCTCCGCTGCTGTTTCTGCCGTCAGCGAAACTCGACATGGCGCGCCAGTTGCCGCTGCTTTGTCTGCGCCGGAAACCTCGGCAAGACTGGTGGACGATCCACTCCGATTCAGTGTGCCGGACATCAGGGACGAAGCCGGAAGCAGCAAAGCCGGTACACCAGCAAAAGGGAACCTCCAACCTGCGGTGCAGCCCGATCAGGTGAATTCGGAAAATGACCAGCCGCCCCGGATACTCAATTCGTTTGAGGAACTGATTTTTCTGGCCGAGGACAAGCGCGACCTAAAGGTAAAAACCTTTTTGCGCCGTCATATCCGACTGGTCGATTTCCGTTCCGGCCATTTTGAGTTCAACCTGGTTGGCCATCCGCCACGCGAAAACCTGCAGATGGTCAAGAAGACCGTCGAGGCTTGGACCGGAATGCGTTGGAACTTCGTAATTTCCGACAAGGAAGGCCTCCCTACTTTCGAGGAAATCGAAGCGGCTGAAAAAGACAACCAGATGGAGCGGGCCCGCTCCCACCCGGCAGTGGTTGCCCTTCTCAAGACTTTTGATGGTGCCCGGATTGTCGATGTGCGAATTCGCGATACAAGGGTGGAAACCCTGCCGCCTGCTCCAGAGGAGGATGGCGATGCAGCTGAAAACGGCGAGATGCCCGCCGGAGGCCTTGACGATTTCTTCGAATAACCCCATCTGCGTTTTGAAAAACCCGATACGATATATGCTTCCAACAGAAAGACCGGACCCATGAAAGACATTCTCGGCATGATGAAACAGGCCAAGGAAATGCAGGCCAAAATGGCCGAAATGCAGGAGAGTCTTGCCGAGGTCAGCGCCGAAGGGACGGCCGGAGCCGGAATGGTTACCGTTACGCTTTCCGGCAAGGGTGATCTGCGCGGCGTGTCTATCGATCCTTCGCTGGTGAAAGATGGCGAAGCCGAGATGATCGAGGATCTGATCATCGCTGCCCATGCTGACGCCAAAGGCAAGGTTGAAACCATCATGGCGGAAAAGACCAGGGAACTGACGGCAGGTCTACCCATTCCTCCGGGCATGAAACTGCCATTCTGATAGCCTGCTGATTATCTGTTTGAAACCGAAAGCCTGACCTTCGAAAGCGTGCAATGGCAAAATCTGTTACCGGCCCCGAGATTGAGCGGCTCATCCAGATACTGGCACGGCTGCCGGGGCTTGGTCCGCGTTCGGCCCGCCGTGCGGCGCTTCATCTGATTAAGAAAAAGGAGAGCCTGCTTCAGCCATTGGCAGTGGCCGCGGGCGAAGCTGCCGAAAGGGTGAAAATCTGCTCAACCTGCGGAAATGTTGACACGTCCGATCCCTGTGTCATCTGTGTCGATCCACGCCGCGATCCGGCCATTCTGCTGGTTGTCGAGGATGTTGCCGATCTCTGGGCGTTGGAACGTGCTGCCACGCTCAACTGCCGTTACCATGTTCTCGGCGGAACGCTCTCGCCGCTGGACGGAATAGGTCCGGATGACCTCAATATCGCTTCTCTGGTCAACCGGGTTACGGCTGAAGACAACGGGGTTCATGAAATCATTATCGCCGTCAATGCCACTGTCGAGGGGCAGACGACCGCACACTATATTACCGACCAGTTGGAAGGCGTGGATATCAAAATCACCCGCCTTGCCCATGGCGTTCCGGTAGGCGGTGAGCTTGACTATCTGGATGAAGGCACGCTTGCAGCCGCGATCAAAAGCAGAAGCGGGTTCTAGTGCGATGACCTCAAGGCCGTTTCTCATCCTGCAATTGCGTCCCGAGGCGGAAGCCTCTGACAATGAGTATCATGCCATTTGTCAAAAGGCAGGCCTTGAGGAAGGCGATACCGTGCGCCTGCGGCTTGAAAAACAGCCACTGCCGCAAGACCTCGATCTCGACGACTATTCCGGCGTAATTGTCGGTGGCGGGCCCGGCTGTGTTTCCGATGCGCCCGAAAGCAAGTCGGATACGGAAAAGCGCATTGAAGACAGCGTGCTTTCGCTGATGCCGGAAATCACCCGCCGCGACTTCCCGTTTCTGGGTTGTTGCTACGGCATCGGCATTCTCGCCCATCACCTCGGCGCAGAAGTTTCCAAGGAGAGATATGGCGAGCCTGTCAGCGTGACCACAGCCAGCATTGAGGCAGCAGGAGCAAGCGATCCGCTGCTTGAAAATCTGCCCCAAACCTTCGATGCCTTTGTCGGCCACAAGGAGGCGGTCCAGGAATTGCCGGAAGGCTGCGTTCATCTGGCATCATCGCCCGCCTGCCCTTACCAGATGATCCGCCACGGCAACAACGTCTATGCCACCCAGTTTCATCCCGAAGCAGATGGCGGAGTGTTCGAACTGCGGATCAACATCTACCGCCACAAGGGCTATTTCGAACCCCATGAGGCCGACGATCTGATTGCCGCCGCCCACAAGGGCAATCCCGAACACGCGGCAAAAATTCTACGCCGCTTCGTCGAGCGTTACCGCTAGTTCCTGATCAGGCGACGCCTTTGAACGCGGATTTCAGCCGCTCGATCGTGCCGTCAACATCAGCCAGCTTGTCGAGGCCGAACAGCCCGATGCGGAATGTCCGGAACTCCGGACCCTCATCTATCTGCAGAGGAACCCCGGCCGCAATCTGCGCCCCTTCCGCCATGAACTTCTTGCCGTTCTGAACATCAGGATCATCGGTGTAACTGACCACGACACCCGGCGCCTTGAAGCCTTCCGCCGCAACACTCTTGAAGCCGGCACCTTCTATGAAGGCTCGTGCCTTCCTGCCGAGATCCCATTGGCGCTCTTTCCACACATCAAACCCGGCGTCCTTCATCTCGTTGATTACATCGCGAAATACTGCCAGCGCATCGGTCGGCATCGTGGCATGATAGGCGTGACCGCCATTCTCATAGGCTTTCATGATGTCATGCCATTTTTTCAGATCGCACGCGAAACTGCTGCTGCTGGTTCCGGCCATCACCTCGAGCGCGCGTTCGCCAAGCATGACCAGCCCGGCAGAAGGTGACGCTGACCAGCCCTTTTGCGGCGCGCTGATCAAGACGTCCACATTGCAGGCTTTCATGTCGACCCAGATACAGCCTGATGCAATGCAATCAAGCACGAAGAGAGCGCCGACTTCCCGCGCAGCCGCGCCTACCTCCCGGATATATTCATCCGGCAATATGATCCCTGCCGAGGTTTCCACATGCGGCGCAAAAACCATGTCCGGCTTTTCTTCACGAATGGCTGCCACGACTTCTTCAATAGGCATGGGCGCAAACGGCGCATCGATATTGTCGAGCGACCGTTTTGCCTTCTTGACTGATGTGGAGGCGGGAATGTTCCCGGCTTCGAATATCTGCGTCCAGCGATAGGAGAACCAGCCATTACGGATCACCATGCAGTTGCTGCCCGTGGCAAACTGCCTGGCCACCGCCTCCATGCCATAGGTTCCCCCGCCGGGGACCACCACCACGCCATCGGCAGAATAAACTTCTTTCAGGCTGGCACTGATATCGCGCATGACCTCTTGAAACTTCTTCGACATGGAGTTGAGCGAGCGGTCGGTAAAAACGACCGAAAATTCCATCAGGCCGTCAGGGTCCACGTTCGGAAGTAGCGCATTCATAACTTGGTCCTTTGATCACATTGGCAACGGGGTTGCTTATCGGTTTTCGAACGGCAATCATAGTCATTAGCCTTCCAATCGCCAGTGGCGAATTGACCTATATTCACATCAAACCGGAGACCTGACCATGAGTGCATTTGAAGTTGTCAGGCATGCCCTGACCGACAGTCGTATTGTTGAGCACCCGGCCCCGGCAAAACCGGCCGATGGCGAAATCCTCGTAAAAGTCGATCGTTTCGGATTTTCCGCCAACAATATCACCTATGGCATTGCCGGGGATACTCTGCGCTACTGGCAGTTCTTCCCTGTTGCCGAAGAACCGGAAAAGTGGGGTATCATTCCGGTTTGGGGCTTTGGCGATGTAATCGATTCCAACCATCCGGAGATCGAAAAGGGTGAACGCCTTTTCGGCTATTTCCCGCCTGCCGATACGGTCAAGATGGTGCCGGTTGATATCAGGCCCGGCGCTTTCTTTGAAGGCTCCGCGCATCGCGCAGACCTGCCGCGCGGCTACAATGCCTATTCAAGAGTAAGCCGTGAGCCCGGTTATGATCGCCGTTTCGATGATGCCCGCATGCTGCTTTATCCCCTTTACCTCACTTCCTTTGCCTTGTGGGACCAGTTGAAGGAAAATGACTGGTATGGCACTGAACAGATCGTCCTCTTGTCAGCTTCCAGCAAAACCGCGATTGGCCTTGCCTATGCCCTGAAAGGCGATGGCGACGCGCCTGATTGCGTCGGCTTGACCTCGCCGCGCAATACGGGATTTGTTGATGTGACCGGTGCTTATGACGGCGTCCTTTCCTACGACAACCGCCCCCGCCTCAAGGATGTGCCCACCGTGATCGTTGACATGTCCGGCAATGCAGACCTCCTGGGTGCGATTCATCAGCAGCTTGGCGACAACATGCGCCACACGCTCAGCGTCGGCCTGACCCATTGGGAAAGTGAGCGCCGGTCAAAAGCCGTCATCAAGGACCGCACAGAATTCTTCTTCGCCCCATCCCGCATTCAGAAGCGAATGAAAGACTGGGGTGCCGATGAATTCCGTTCCCGCTCAAACGGCTTCATCATGGAGACGGCGGCAAAATCGCAAACCTGGCTCAATTTCGAAACCCTTGACGGACTTGAGGGATTGAGCGCGGTTTTCAGCGATGTGCGCGATGGAACCATTGCGCCTGATCGGGGCCTGATCGTCCAGATGTAGGCGCGTACAAGCATTCACTCGATGCGTTTCGCACCAGCGTCATGTCAAAGAACATGGGGTTTAGTGCAAACGTGCGACCTGCTCGCCGATCCTAAGACCCATTGTGTACGGGCCCGCAGGCCGCACGCGGAGATTTTGTAGTATCGGGAGGCTCTTCAGTACACTGTCCAGCCCGACCATCGAGTTAAGCCCCCTGGGAGTCGAACCCTCTCAGCCTAACGCTCCGCTGCTGCTGCTCCTTGTTCCGATTGGCGATCGATCAGACCAATGTTTGCGCGGGCAACAGTGCGGGAAGGATAAGCGATGAATTGAAGAACGGGGATAACTTTCCAGAAAAGGCAGGAAATCTGCGAAGGGGTTGGCAAGTTGTCCCCAAAAGCAACGAACGTCCGCTCTGCGGGGCGGTTTCAACTGATCGCCGCAACACATTGGGCGAACTTCTCAGCTGGGGATTGATATTGCAAGGTCTTCCTGGGGCGTTCGTTTAGTTTTCTGGCGATTGCGCTTAACTTTGCCTGTGAATGCACCGACAAATCAGTTCCACGGGGTAAATACTGCCTGAGTAACCGGTTGGTGTTTTCGTTTGACCCGCGCTGCCAGGGTGACTGCGGATCGCAGAAGTAGACCTCGACGTCCATCGCCATTGTCAGACGAGGATGATCAGCCAGCTCTTTGCCGCGATCCCATGTCAGGGACTTGTAGAGTTCTTTTGGCAAACGTTTGGATTGTTTAATCAACCCGGAGATCACGCTTTCAGTATCCTTGTTGGCGACTTTAACCAGCATCACATAGCGCGACTGACGCTCGACCAGTGTGGCAATGTAGCTGTTCTTTGAACCACCAATGAGGTCGCCTTCCCAGTGTCCAGGTACCGCGCGGTCTTCCACGGATGGAGGCCGATCTCTGATAGAGACCGCATCCTTGACTTGCCCAAGTCCATTACGTTTGAGGCTTGCATGTCTGGAGCGGCGAACCGTCCGTCTGGCCCGCAGGTGTTCCAAAAGTTCCTTCTTCAACACGCCTCGCGCTTGAATATATAAGCTTCGATAGATCGTCTCGTGTGACACTTGCTTGTCTGGCTCTCCTGGAAAGGTACGCTTGAGCCAACCGGCAATCTGCTCCGGTGACCATTTACGCAGCAGCTTCGATGATACTGCGCGCGCCAATGAGGGGTGACAAGCCAGCTTGCAGGTCTTGGGCCTCAACGCACGATCCCATGCCGCCTGATCGGAAGCAGTCGCACGATAAGCAGCAAGCCCTCCGTTGCGGAGAACTTCACGACTGATGGTCGATGGCGCGCGGCCCAATTGACGGGCAATCGCACGTAAAGACTGCCGGACATTGAGGCCTCGGGATATCTCCTCACGCTCGCGCAGGCTGAGAGCACGCTTGCTTCGCTTGCGGTCAGGTGGACGGATGCCGCCTGTGGGAGAGATGACCGAGAAAACAGAAGATGACTGCCGGTCAAATGCGCGGCCAATCGAACTCATCGATTTACCGCGTTGCCAACGATCCCAAATCTCGGCACGCTGGGCAGCTGAATAATAAATACGAGTACGATAAACCATGATGAACACTCCAATCCTTCTCAAAGATTAAAGTGTTGCGTCAACCTGTTGAGACCACCGGACAAACCGGACCTTAGACTTGAGCACGCATTTGTTGTCTACGTTGCCTTCAATCGGTAACCTTGGGAAATGTCTACACGGAGTGTTGTTATGCGATTGCCTCTTTTAGTTTTTCTTATTGCCTTGGCGGCGGCGCCTACCTCATCTGCACAAGAAGCCGTCTACGTCATTCGGCATGCTGAAAAGGAACTTAGCGGAGATGACCCGTCTATCACTGAGGCAGGGAAATTGAGGGCCGCCGCGTGGGCAGACATGCTTCAGCATGCAGCTCTTGATGTCGTGTTCACATCCGATGCAAAGCGCACCCAACAGACCGGAGCGATTATCGCCTCTAAGTTGGGGCTGCCCACAAACTCAGTGCACCGTTCTGACACCACTGGTCTGATCGACACGCTAGGTTTCGATCACGAACAGGATACTGTTTTGGTCGTGGGCCACGCTGAAACTATCCCAAGTATTCTTGAGGGTCTTGGTACATTCGAGGATGTCGACGTCGATCAGGACGACTTTGCCAACTTGTTCGTTTTGCTCAATCCCGGGGCTGACGAACCTAAACTGATTAGAATTCGGATGCCATAGAATGAACTGAGAGAACTGGTGTGGTTACGCCAATCGAGCTGCAAAGCAAATCCTCAGTACTTACCGTAAAATCCATGGAATATGTAAAGCGCGCTGAGTTCGCTCGAAAATGTCTCCGGATTGCTCCACATCATATCTTTGATGAGATCCTGTTCAGCAGTCCTTTGTTCTGCTGAAAATTCATGATTTGCTTCTGCGTCGTGTGATCTTGCAGTGGTGTTGAAAATAGCCGCAAATCGATGCCAGATATATGATGAAAAGCTGAGAGTTGTCATTTTCAGTCCCTTTCGAAGCTTGTGATGCCTCCCCAACTCTAACGGTACAATCATTGTTCTGGTATTCGGTCGTTTATTGTGCTGTTCTTCAAAAATGAAGAACGCCTTTCGCAATTGGTCAGACATTCGGGTGTTCCTGATGGTTGTCAGGGAGGGCTCGACGTTGGCTGCATCGCGCAAATTAGGTTTGGCACAACCGACTGTGGCGAGACGTATTGAAGTTCTTGAAAACGAGATCGGCATAATTCTCGTTTGAACGCGACACACGTGGCTTCAAACCAACAGAAGATGCGCGAAAACTAATTCCCTTAGCTGAGACGCTCGAAAGCGCAGCGTTAAAATTTGCAACGAAAGCCGGTGAATTTAAGAAAGTTCGGCCTATCCGCATCACTGCATACTCGTCAAATTTCTCACCTCGTGTGACCGAAATATTCAGTGAGTTTTCCTTATCAAACCCTAATATTTCCTTCGATTTTCTGCCGAGTGTTAAGGTCTTTGACTTGGCCGCTGGCGAAGCCGATATCGCGTTGCGGATCACCAAAAGCGAAGCAGATGAAAAACTTATTTGCCGAAAAATCAGTACGCACGCTGGACGCTCTACGGTTCAAAGAAGTTATGCTGAAAAGTACGGGTTGCCTGGGTCACCCGACGACTTGAGTGGTCACAGTTTTGTAACCTTCCAACGAGATGATGTTTCCGCCGATTTGCACAATTGGTTACAGCGTCATGTTTCTCCAGATCAAATTGTTATGTCTTTCAGTGAATTTGATCTGAAACTCGCCGCAATAAGGGCGGGTCACGGTTTGGGTATCATAAATATGAAATTGGCGGAGTTTGACGATACAATTCGTCCGTTGCTTCGATTCTATTGAAGAGCTGTCCAAGCAACACTTAATGCTTGTCGCACCTGAAGCCTATCGGCGTCCTGAGGTAAAAGCGTTTACGAAATTTTTCGCACCGCGTTATGCTGCAATTTTCAAATAGAAATTTTGACTTCAACCTTGGGGTCATTTTGGACAACATTTTTGGAATGACCCACTTGTCTAAGGCAATGAGATGGCACGTCAACATGGGCCCCGATAATCGATATCGAATTTCAGAAGAATGAAAATAGCCTACATTGATCTAAGTCACCTTTCGAATTGCTTCGATTGCGACGTTGTTCACTCTGTCCAAATTTGGCCAAAGATTACCGCCAGTCGGTCAGCAGCAATCCCATCGGCGCATGGTCAATTTGGTAGTTAGGGCTCCAACCTGCCATTCTCCCCCTCACTCCACCGCTTTTAATCTCGGCTGTTCACGTCTGTCTTCCACCTGTTTCGCCTCTTCGGTAAAATCAAGATCGGTGATCCGCGTGCCGCGTTTGGTCACCTTGTCGGAAGAAGTGAGAATTTGTTCGACGTCCTTCTGGGCCTGGCCGAAATGGCCGGCCAGTTTGCGCACCCGGTCATCGAGCCGCGAGACATCCTCCATCAGCCGGATCACCTCGCCCTGAATGAGATGTGCCTGTTCGCGCATGCGCGTATCTTTCAGCACCGACTGGATCACCTGGATCGACAGCATCAGCAGCGACGGCGAGACAATCACCACCCGCGCCCGGTGGGCCTTCTTGCACCAGTGCCTCATGCTTTTCGTGAATTTCCGCAAAGATCGATTCCGACGGCACAAACATGAAGGCCGTGTCCTGGGTCTCGCCGGTAATGAAATATTTCTCCGAAATTGCTTTGAGATGCACTTCCACATCGCGGCGAAATTGCTGCTCGGCAATCTTCGCGCGCTCCGGGCGTTTCCGCAGCGCGGATCGCATTCCAGGCTTCCAGCGGAAACTTCGCGTCAACCACCAGCGACGGCGTGTCATTGGGCATGAAGACCACGCAGTCCGGCCGCGCCCCGGTTCGAGAGCGTATGCTGGAATTCATAGGCCCCCATCGGCAGCCCGTCCTGCACGATCATCTGCATGCGCGCCTCGCCAAACGCGCCGCGGGTCTGCTTGTTGTTGAGGATATGCTGCAGTTCAACCACCTGCGACGATAGCGCGGTGATGTTGGTCTGCGCCGTATCGATCACCGCCAGCCGCTCCTGCAATTTGGCAAGGCTCTCCTGCGTGTTCTTGGTCGTGTCGGTGATCGACTGGCCAATGCGTCCGGTCATGGATTCAAGCCGCTCATTGACCGCGCGGGCAAGATCCTGCTGGCGCCCGGCCAGATTTTCATTCATGGCCGCAAGGCGTCCGGTCAGTTCGTTCTGGTTGGCAACCAGTTCGGCCATGCGCTGCTTCCGCCTCCCGTGCCCGCTCCAGATTGGCCGCATCATTGGCCGCGCGGTGCTTTGGCATTGCGCCAGGCAAGCATCGAGCCAGAGAACAAGCAGCAATCAGCAGCAGCAGGCAAAACGCCGATGCCCCGACTTCGCCCAGGGTGAAAACCCGGTTCGTTCGACGGTCAAAAGCCGGCGTGGCCAACAGGCCGGTAAGATCAAATGAATTTTCCATGTCTCTGCTCTAGCAGATTCGCGCCGTCAGTTTCGAACAAAAAGAACAAAACAGGAATACTTGCAGTTTGCTGCCGCCGGTTCAGCCCTGGCAGTTGACGCGGTGGCGGTCCGAAGTCCATATCTCAGTGCAAACAAACACCCAGCTGAACGAAGAAGCCACATGTCCATCCTTGAAATCATCACCATTCCCGATCCGCTGCTGCGCGAGGTTTCCAAACCGGTCGAGACAATCGATGGGCGCATCAATGCGCTGATCGATGACATGTTCGAGACCATGTATGAGGCGCCGGGCATCGGCCTTGCCGCGATCCAGATTGCCTTGCCGCGCCGCATTGTCGTGATTGATTGCGGTGATCCCGAAGGACGAGAGTCGAACGCGCTGCCGCAATTGGAAGAGTGGGAAGCGGAGGTCGAGGCTGCCGAAGAAAAGGGTGAAACACCGCCCGAGCGTCCGGCGCGCAAGCCTTCAACCAAAAAGCCGATTGCCCTGATCAATCCGAAAATCGTGCGTTTTGGCGATGAGGTGTCGGTCTATGAAGAAGGCTGCCTGTCGATCCCTGATTATTATGCCGATGTGGAGCGTCCCGCCGGCTGCACGGTCGAATATCTGGACCGCGAGGGCAAGAAGCAGACCCTTGAGGCAACCGGCCTGCTGTCCACCTGTATCCAGCACGAGATCGACCATCTCGACGGCAAACTGTTCATCGATCATATCTCCAAGCTGAAGCGCGAACATGGTGGTCAAGAAATTCACCAAGATCGCCAAACAATCCGGCAAGGGGCCAGCCTCACCGCTGGTGATTTGAGCCATGCCCCTTCGCCTCATCTTTCATGGGTACGCCGGAATTTTCCGTTCCCGTACTCTGCCAGCCTGATCGGCCATGGCCATGAAATCGTGGCGGTCTACTCCCAGCCGCCGCGTCCTGCGGGGCGCGGCATGAGCGAGAAGAAATCACCGGTGCATGAAGCTGCAGAGCAATTTGGCATTCCGGTGTTTACGCCGAAATCCCTGAAGGGCGAAGCCGAACAGGCTGCAGTTTGCCGCCCATGATGCCGATGCGGCGGTCGTGGTTGCCTATGGCCTGTTGCTGCCGAAAGCGATCCTCGATGCGGTGCCGTGAAGGCTGCTGGAACGGTCATGCTTCCCTGTTGCCGCGCTGGCGCGGTGCAGCGCCGATCCAGCGGGCGATCATGGCGGGCGACAAGGAAACCGGCGTCATGGTCATGCGCATGGAAGAGGGGCTTGATACCGGCCCGGTCGCCATGGCGGAAAAGGTTGCGATCACGCCAGAACATGACCGCCAGCGAATTGCACGATGAGTTGAGCCGGACCTGCGCAGATCTGATGATCCGCGCCATGGGTGCGCTCGAGCGCGGCCAATTGGATACAACGCCCCAAGCGGAGGAAGGCGTCACCTATGCCGCCAAGATCGACAAGGCCGAAGCGCGCATCGACTGGTCAAAACCGGCACAGGAAGTTCACGATCATATTCGCGGCCTGTCGCCGTTTCCCGGTGCCTGGTGCGAAATGCAATTGGCGGCAAGCCGGAAAGGGTGAAAATCCTGCGTTCACGATCATGGTGGCAGTGGCAGGATCGCGGTGAGCCGGGAACGGTACTCGATGATCAGTTGACGATTGCCTGCGGAGCCGGTGCGGTTCGCCCGCTCGATTGCAGCGTGCCGGAAAAGCGGCGCAGAATCCCGATGAGTTTCTGCGGGGCAACCGGTCGAAAAAGGTTCGCTTGCCAGATGACCTGCCGCCGCAAGATCATCCTTCTCGTTCTGGCTCTTTCGCTAACCGCTGCGGTCATCTCAAACTGGCTCAGCAATCATAATTCTCCGCTGCAGGCGGGAATTGCCAATAACCTCATGCGCCGATTGCACATAAAGCCACAGGCGGCCTTTTTCACATAAGCGGCTGCTGAAATGCCCCGCTACAAGCTCACCATCGAATATGACGGCACGCCCTATCGCGGCTGGCAGCGCCAGGACGGACTGTCGACGGTCCAGCAGGCACTTGAAGATGCGATGGCAGAATTTGCCCGCCATCCGGTTACCGTTTTTGCCGCCGGACGCACCGATACCGGTGTTCATGGCCTTGGTCAGATTGTCCATGTTGATCTTGAGGCTGAGTGGCCCCCGTGGAAAATTGCCGAGGCGACCAACGGTCTGCTGAGACTGTCAAACCATCCCGTGGCGGTGTTGGAGGCTGAAAGGGTCGGCGATGAATTCGATGCCCGGTTCTCTGCCAACAAACGTCATTACCGCTATCGGATCATCAATCGTCCCGCCAATCTGACCGTTGATCTCGGCGGGCCTGGCACGTCAAGAAACCGCTGGATGTCGTGCGCATGGACGAGGCAGCCAAGGTGCTTCTCGGCCATCATGATTTCACCACCTTCCGCTCCACCGAGTGTCAGGCAAAAAACCCTGTGCGCACCCTCGATCAGCTGGATGTCGTGCGCGTCGATCGATCAGGAAATCGAAATCCTGTGCGCCTCCCGCGCTTTCCTGCACAACCAGGTTCGCTCGCTTGCAGGTTCACTGAAACTGGTCGGCGAGGGCAAGTGGGACAGGCAGGATCTGAAGGCCGCACTTGATGCGAAGGACCGCAAGGCCTGCGGCCCGGTTGCGCCGGCCTGCGGCCTCTACTTCGAAAGCGTCGATTATTGATAGGGGCCTTGCCTGACGCTTTGCCGGTGAGGACCACCAGCGCACCAGCGTTGCAATCCACATGAAATCAGTCTGACGTAACTACCCGTTTTTGAACGGCAATCGATCTCATTTCAGGTAAATTGCATATTTGTTGGGCACGATTCTATTGTGCTTGATTAATCGTCAATTCCCGTTAGGGTAATGGCATGACAGAAGGGGCTTCTTTAAAATTCTTTGATGAAATGCATGGCGGTGATGGCAGGCCACGGGATGCCTATGAGGCCTATTGCCAATGGTTTGACAGTGAGGATATTGCCCGCCTCAAGAAGAAATCGCTCGAGGCTGAAGCCTTTTTCCGGCGAACCGGTATCACCTTCAATGTATATGGTCAGCAGGAAGCGGCAGAACGCCTGATCCCGTTTGATATCGTTCCGCGCATCATCTCGGCGGCGGAATGGCGCAGGCTCGAGCGCGGGCATCGAGCAACGTGTCAGGGCGATCAACGCCTTCTTGCACGATATCTACCACCGACAGGAAATCCTGCGGGCCGGGCGTGTTCCCGTGGAACTGATTGCCAACAATGAGGCGTTCCTGCCGCAAATGATCGGCGTATCGCCGCCCGGCGACATCTTCACCCACATTGTTGGTATTGATCTGGTTCGCACCGGCCCTGACGAATTTTATGTCCTGGAAGACAATGCCCGCACACCTTCCGGTGTTTCCTATATGCTGGAAAACCGGGAAACGATGATGCAGATGTTTCCCGAGCTTTTTTCGCGCAACAAGGTTCGCGATGTCAGTCGCTATCCGGCCGAACTGCATCGTTCTCTTGCCGCAGCCGCGCCGCCCAAATGCGAGGGCGAACCGGTGGTTGCGGTGCTGACACCCGGAATTTTCAATTCGGCCTATTTCGAGCATTCTTTCCTGGCTGACCAGATGGGTGTGGAACTGGTTGAAGGCAATGACCTGCGGGTGGTTGACGGCCGCATAGCCATGCGCACAACGCGGGGTTATACGCCGATTGATGTCTTGTACCGGCGCATTGACGATGACTATCTCGATCCGTTGAATTTTGATCCCTCTTCCATGCTTGGTGTTCCAGGTATCATGGACATTTACCGCTCGGGCGGCATCACGATCGCCAATGCGCCGGGGACCGGCATTGCCGACGACAAGGCGATCTATTCCTACATGCCGGACATTGTGGAATTTTATACCGGCGAAAAGGCCATCTTGAAAAATGTGCCGACCTGGCGCTGTTCCGACAAGGATTCGCTTTCCTATGTTCTTGACCACCTTGAGGAGCTGGTGGTCAAGGAGGTTCACGGTTCCGGCGGATATGGCATGCTGGTAGGACCTGCGGCGTCGAAAAAGGAGATTGCCGCTTTTCGGGCAAAGCTGAAGGCAAAGCCGGGCAATTACATCGCCCAACCAACTTTGGCGCTATCTACAGCCCCGATCCTGACGAAAAAGGGCCTTGCGCCGCGGCATCTCGATTTGCGTCCTTTTGTCCTCGTCTCGCCGCAATCCATTACGCTCACCCCTGGTGGTCTTACTCGTGTCGCTCTCAAGGAGGGTTCTCTGGTGGTCAATTCAAGCCAGGGCGGCGGCACCAAAGACACCTGGGTGCTGGAGGAGTAGGCCATGTTGGGAAAAACCGCAGGCGGGCTCTTCTGGATGTTCCGCTATCTGGAGCGAAGCGACAATACTGCCCGTCTGATTGATGCCGGTTTCCGCATTGCCATGACCAGGCCAAATGACACTGGGGATGAATGGGCCTCGGTCATTCAGACAGCCGGCATGCGCAGTGCCTACGAAGCAAGACATGACGGCTATGATTACGCCCGCGCTGTCGATTTCATGTTGCGTGATTCGGACAATCCATCAGGTGTATTGTCCGCAATCACCGCCGCCAGAACCAATGCCCGCCTTGTTCGCACGGCGCTGACACGCGAAGCCTGGGAAGCGGTGAACGAATGCTGGATGGCTGTTTCAAAGGCCCTGAAAAACAGGGTCAATGAACGCGATCTCCCCGATGTCCTTCGCCTGATCCGCCAGCAGAATGCCCTGGTGCGCGGTGCGGTGCACGGCTCCATGCTCAGAAAGGACAGCTATGACTTTGTCCGTCTCGGCACCTTCCTGGAAAGAGCAGACAACACTGCCCGTATTCTTGATGTGAAATATCATGTGCTTTTGCCATCCACTGTCAGAATTGGGTCATCCTATGACAATGTGCAGTGGGAAAATGTCCTGCGATCTGTCTCCGGCTACAGTTCCTACCGCCATGTTTATGGCAATACCATCAGTGCGGCACGGATCGCCCAGTTCATCATTCTGGACGGCCGGATGCCGCGCTCCCTTGCTTTTTGCTATGGTCAGATAACTGACAATCTTGGCTATCTTGAAAGCGAGTACGGCCTGAGACTTGCCTGCCATGACCTGGCCAAGGAAATCAGTGACGAATTGAAAAACAACACAATTGATGAGGTGATGGAACGCGGTCTGCACGAGTTTATCCAGAGGTTCATTCTCAGAACCGGCGATCTCGCGCAACAGATACAGCGTGACTACAGGTTTTACGAGTGATTTCAGATGAACCATACATGTTGGGGTCTGTAGCCAAAGGCAAGATTGTCGGATGTGCGGCCGGTTTCCATATTGAAACCGGACCTGATGAAAAGGAAGTATGACGTGCTGCTGAAGATTTCCACGAGACTCATTATTCGTTTCAGGAACCGGCCCATTATGGCCTTCAGCAATTGCGCGTAACGCCCAAGTCCCGCAGCAACCAGAAGGTTTTGAACTGGCAGGTCGCCCTGAAGGGGGCTACCAGACAGGTGGATTTTGAGGATCAGCACAATAATGTTGTCATTCTTGCCAGCATCGACGAAGGCGTGAATGATGTCGTGATCACGAGTTTCGGTGAGGTAGAGGTGGAAGATACCGCCGGGGTTGTCGGGCGCCATGGCGGATATGCTCCGTTGTGGTATTTCAGGCGCTCGACCCCAATGACATCTCCGGGAAAAAGGGTCAAACAACTGGTCGGGGAACTGGGCAGGGAACACGATAACGAAATCGCCAAGATGCATACGCTCAGCGAGATGATTGCCAAACGGATCACTTATGAGACCGGCATGACGGATGCGAGTACAACCGCCGAGGATGCTCTGGAAACGGGCCACGGAGTTTGCCAGGACCATACCCATGTCCTCATCGCTGCTGCCAGGAACATGGGATATCCGGCCCGTTATGTGGGCGGCTACCTGATGATGAATGACCGTGTGGAACAGGAGGCGGGGCATGCCTGGGCCGAGATCTATCTGGAACCATTGGGATGGGTTGGCTTTGATGCATCCAATGGCATCTCACCGGATGCGCGCTATGTGCGGGTCGCCACAGGGCTGGATTATCTCGGCGCTGCCCCTGTATCAGGCATGAGATTTGGAAAATCCGACGCACAACTGAGTGACACAATGCTTGTGAACATTCAGGTTCAGCAGTAAGAAAGCTGAAGAGTTTTTCTTCAGGAATCACTGAAATGACCTATTGCGTTGGCCTGCGCCTCAACAAGGGCCTTGTTTTCATGTCGGATACCCGAACCAATGCCGGTGTCGACAATATTTCCGTTTTCAAGAAGATGTTCACCTGGGAGGTTCCGGGCGATCGCATGATCACCATCATGACGGCCGGCAACCTGGCAACAACACAAGCGGTAATCAGCATTCTTGACGAACATACCAAGGCTGCGGAAGATCGCAATCCTTCCATTCTTGAAGCGCCTTCCATGTTTCAGGTAGCGACCCTGATCGGCAAGACCCTGCGCGACGTGATCGCATCGGCAACACAAACCGGCCAGACCGCAGAATCAACCTTCAACGCCACCATTATCGTGGGTGGACAGATCGCCGGGGGCGAGGCCCGCCTTTTTCTGGTTTATCCGGAAGGCAATTTTGTCGAGGCGTCAACTGACACGCCTTTCTTCCAGATCGGGGAAACCAAATACGGCCGTCCGATACTGGTCCGTGCCTATGATCCGGATATGAGCATGGAAGAGGCGGTCAAGTTACTGTTGGTTTCCTTTGATTCGACGATCAAGGCAAACCTCTCGGTGGACCTGCCGCTCGATCTGTTGATCTATCACAATGAAAGCTTGAAAAAGGGCGTCGAAAAACGCTTCGAAAAACATGATGCCTATTATGAGATGGTATCAAGCGGCTGGGGCGAGGCATTGAAGAGAGCCTTCAAATCGCTGGATAATCCGCAACTGTGAAATCACGTTGCTGATGCGCCCTACCAGAGCGTATCCAGTGCCCGCCCGTTCCACACAGCGTCGTAATCGGGACCTCCAACCTTGTTGTCGGACATATAGGCAAGAACCTCGCCGGGCGTTGGAAGTTTGTCGGCAAGCGATTGCGTGGTTTCATCCCAGAGTTTTGAGCGGACAATGGCTCGTCCGCACTGGAAGTAGACCGAACGCGTTCTGATAACAATCACCGAGCGCGGCTCATGTCCTTCGACTGCAAAAGATGCGAGCAGGTCGGGTTCAAGCGACAGATGCGCATCACCGTTCACCCTGAGGCAGTTGCGCGACCCCGGCACCATGAAACAAAGGGCAATGCGCGGATCGGCGATGATATTGCGAAGCGAATCAACACGGTTGTTGCCACGCCTGTCCGGCATCATGAGCGTCCGCTCGTCATGGACACGTACAAAGCCCGGAATGTCGCCACGCGGTGAGCAGTCCATCAATCCGCCATCGCGGCTGTCTCCAATCGTTGCCAGCGAACAAAAGGGCGAGGCTTCGATAAAGGCCCTGTATGGCGGAATAACCCTGGCGGTTTCCTTGATCAGGGAAGCCTCTGACGGTTCGCCGTAAAGCGCTTCCAATTGTTCAATGGTCTCGATTTGGTGCATGATTTCGTCGCTTTCGCCGTTTTTGTCCTGCCCGGCAGGATGTTCTCAGCAATGATATGTCGTAAACAATGTAGTGAAACCCTCGTGGCAGTGTAACACTGCCGCAAATCCCGGCCAAACAGGAAATCTTATGACGCTGCTCCAAATCCTTGAGACTGAAAGCACCATTACTGGAAAATGGACCGGCGCGGCCCTGAGCGGGGCATGGCCCGGAAATCTCGATGCTGTTTTCCCTGTTTGCGACATGAGGGCCGCTCAGGCGGAAATCGTCCAGTGGGAAGGCTATGCGCCAACCGCTCTCCTGAACCTTGATGAAATCGCCGCATCTGCAGGTGTCGGCAGTGTTGTCTACAAGGACGAAAGCACGCGTTTCGGCCTTGGCAGTTTCAAGGCCCTTGGTGGTGCATATGCGGTCCTTCATTATATTGCAGGGCGATTGGCCCGTGAAACCGGAAGTCCGGTTTCGCTCGCCGAGGTGCGGAGCGGAAAATTTGCCGATGCGGCTGCCGGAATAACGGTTGCCACCGCCACGGACGGGAATCACGGCAGGTCAGTTGCATGGGGTGCGAAGCAGGCAGGGTGCCAGTGCCGCATCTATATCCATGCGGGCGTCAGCAGGGGCCGAGAAGAAGCCATGGCCGAATTCGGCGCAGAGGTTATCCGCATCAAGGGCGACTATGACGAATCTGTGCGCCTTGCTGCCAGCGAGGCAAAGGCAAATGGCTGGCAGGTCATTTCCGACACGTCCTATGAAGGATACATGAATGTGCCGCGCCAGGTCATGGCAGGTTATACAGTGATGGTGCGTGAAATTCTCGACCAGATGAAAACCCCGCCCAGCCATGTCATCATTCAGGCTGGTGTAGGCGGCCTTGCGGCGAGCATCTGCGCCGCCTTCTGGTCGGAACTGGGCGCTCAGCGGCCGAAATTCATCATTACCGAGTCCGAACATGCCGCCTGCATTCTGGAGAGCATGAACAGGAATATGCCCTCACAGGTTCATGTCGGGGAAGAAACCATCATGGCGGGTCTATCCTGCGGCGAAATTTCACTGATTGCCTGGGAAATCCTGTCGCGTGGCGCAAGCGCAGTTGTGACCCTGCCGGACGATCTGGTCGCGCCCGCAATGCGCTATATGGCATCGCTCGGTATCGAAGCAGGAGAATGCGCCGTGCCGGGTATCATCACCCTGATGGCTTTGGCGAGGGACGCCGATTTCATGCAGTCGCTGGAACTGGACGAGACTTCGAAAGTGCTCGTATTCGGCTGCGAAGGGGCAACCGATCCCGTGCTTTACCGGCAGATCATCAACGGGGAAGCCTGATGCTGTCCGACCGGAATGAGCTGAAGCCATTGCCGTCACCTTCGCGCGGGTTTGCTGACGCAGAATATCTTTCCCGGCTGCAAAAGGCACAGGCAGCGATGGCTGAAGCCGGAATGGACGCCATTCTTCTCAACAGCGAACCTGATGTCCGCTACTTCACCGGTTACCTGACCCAGTTCTGGCAAAGCCCGACGCGCCCCTGGTATCTACTGGTTCCGCAATCAGGAAAGCCGGTTGCCGTCATTCCCTCGATCGGCGCTGAATGCATGGGCCGAACCTGGATCGAGGATATTCGCACATGGTCATCGCCCCATGAAACCGATGACGGCATTTCGCTGCTTGCTGAAACCATTTCGGGCACTGTCGGGGCAAACGCTTCCATTGGCCTGATGCGGGGACGTGAAACGCTTTACCGCGCCCCGCTTGATGACCTTGCAAGGCTTCAGGCTGGCCTGCCGCAAATTGAATGGCCGGATGCAACGGCGATTGTCCAGGGCCTGCGCGTGGTCAAATCGCAAGCCGAGATTGAAAAGATCGGATATATCGCCAGCGTCGCTTCCGCCGCATTTGATCTGGTGCCTGAGCTTCTTTCACAGGGGATGAGCGAGACTGAAGCATTTCGTGCATTCAAGATTGCCTGTCTGCAATTGGGCGCGGATGATGTGCCTTTTCTCGTTGGCGGCGCAGGGCCGGGCGGTTATGGCGATATCATCTCTCCGCCGTCCGAGCGCGCCTTGGCGGAAGGCGATGTTCTCATCCTTGATACCGGCTGTATCTGGGATGGGTATTTTTGCGACTTTGACCGTAATTTCGCCGTTGGCAGTGTTTCCGACGAGGTGCACAGGGCATATGAAATCTGCTGGCAGGCAACCGATGCTGGCATCAATGCATCCAGACCCGGTGCCACTTGCGCTGACCTGTTCAATGCCATGAACGAGGTGATGGAACCCCATGCCATTCGATCCGGTGGAGATGTCGGGCGGTTGGGTCATGGTCTTGGCATGCAATTGACAGAGTTTCCCTCTCACACTTCCTGGGACAGGACAGAGCTCCAATCAGGCATGGTCCTCACCATTGAGCCCGGCTATGCATTTGCACAGGGTAAAATGATGGTGCATGAAGAAGACTTGGTGGTTCGAGATGGCGCGGCGCAATTACTGACCAAACGCGCTTCACGGTCCTTGCCGGTGATCGGGAAAAGCTGATGCAAACTCTTTCTTACACATCACAGGAATACCACCCTCGGGGCAGTGGTGTAGGCCTCATTCTCTTGCAGACCGACGAGGTTCTGGAAAACGAGATTCGTGCCCTGTTTGAAAGGGCCAATCTGGATGGCGACACCCAGCCGCTCTACCATTCCCGCGTTCCAAGCGGTGCAGCCGTTACGCCGGAAACACTGGCGGCGATGGAAGCGGCCATACCCGATGCGGTCCGCCTCCTGCCTCCGTCAGCAGACATCGGGGTAATCGCCTATTGCTGCACATCCGGGTCGGTGGTGATTGGCGAGGATAATGTCGCAAAGGCGGTTCACTCGATCCGCCCGGGCGTCCAGGTCACCAATCCGATTGCCGCCGTCAAGGCGCAGTTGAGCGATCTGGGCGCAAAACGTATCGGCCTGCTGACCCCCTACGAGCCGAAGGTCAGCACGGCAATGGCCGATCACCTGGAAGCAAACGGTTTCACCATTTCCTCATTCGGTGCCTTTGGCGAAGAAGAGGAAGCAAAGGTGACCCGGATATCAAAGGCCTCGATCCTAGACGCGATTGAAGCCATCGGCTCCGGTGATCAATGCGATTGTGTCTTCGCATCCTGCACCAACCTTAGAACGGTTGATCTGCTTGATGAAGCGGCTCAGCGGATCGGCAAGCCGGTGATATCATCGAATTCCGCCCTTGCCTGGCATATTGCGGGATTGCTTGCCTCAGGCTGAAACGGCGAACCAGTCTTCCATGAATTTGAGATAGACAGCCGTCAGGGTGTCGAGATCGCCAAGCGGGGTGTTCTCATTGACCTGATGCATGGTTTGTCCGACTAGACCGAATTCAACGACTGGACAATAATCCTTGATGAAACGCGCGTCTGATGTGCCGCCGCCTGTCGATAGTTCCGGGCGCTTGCCTGTCACGCTCTCGATGGCATCTGAAAGCGTGCGGATCAGTTTTTCATCCCGCGTCAGGAAAACCGGGCTGACGCGCCCGACCCACTCGATCGAAAACCTGGCAGGGCCGTCCTTGCCACGGCGAATTTTTCCGGCATTTGCACCGGCTTCAAAACGCCGGATGATCTCGGCCCTGATCGTCTCACCGTCCCAAAGATCGTTGAAACGAATGTTGAAAGCGGCAACCGCTTCCTCCGCAATTACATTGGTGGCAGGATTCCCGACATCCACCGAAGTGACTTCAAGATTTGTAGGCTGAAACTGGTCGGTCCCCTCGTCAAATGGCGTGGCCAGTAAGGCGTCCAGCAGGTCGACCATGCCGCGCACCGGATTGTCGGCAAGGTGTGGATAAGCAGAATGGCCCTGAACACCTTGAATGGTCACGCGCCCTGACAGGGAGCCGCGCCGCCCGTTCTTGATAACATCGCCAATTGATTGGGGATTGGAAGGTTCGCCCACAATCGAGGCGTCCCATTTTTCGCCTCTTTCCGCTGCCCATTTCAGCAGCTTGTCTGTTCCGTTGATCGAGGGGCCTTCCTCATCGCCTGTGATTAGAAGAGAGATCGATCCCGAAGGAGCGCCGTGTTTCTCGATGAAGATCTCAACGGCTGCAAGGAAACAGGCAATGCCGCCTTTCATGTCCACCGCGCCTCGCCCGTACATGACACCGTCTGCCACATCGCCGGAAAATGGACCGAATGCCCAGGCGCTTTCCTTGCCAACGGGAACCACATCGGTATGGCCTGCAAACATCAAATGCGGACCGTCGCTGCCAATTCTTGTGTAAAGATTGTCGACATCAGGGGTGTTCTCGTCGCTGAACGTCACGCGCGCGGGCTTGAAGCCGAGTCCTTTCGTACGCTCGGCCAGATAAACAAGCGCGCCGCCTTCCTCCGGCGTAACCGAGGGGCAACGGATAAGATCCCGCAGGATCTGTGCAGGCCGCGAAAGCGAATGGGAGGCTTCAGTGTTCATGTCGACTTGTTATTGTGCCCGGGCCTTGACGTCAATTGACCGGATCAGGACCGTAGTCATTTTCACCGGAAGTGCCTTTCAGAAAGCCGAGTTCGACAAGCGCCCAAAGGCCGACAATGGCAACGGACATCGAGATTACAAACCCGATAATACCGCTTGGCATCATGACAGGGGGCTGGCCAGGGATTTCCACTTCGGCAAAGCCGATCCCAATCGAACTCAACAGGACATAAACGACACTGGGAAGGAGAAAAATCCAGAGCCATGGAGACATGGGTTTGTTCCGGTCGTGCAGCCTTTTTGTATAAATAGCAGCTGCCGGGTACATGACGATCAGCATTCCCAGTACCGGCACCAGCGAAGCGGGAAGGAGCCAGCCTAGCAAAACACCCAGAGCGAATATCAGCACGAATGACAAAACGATCAGGCAAATCACGCCGATCCATAATTGCTTTCGGGAAATCCGCCCCTCAAAACTGGTAAGCAGGTATTTGAAATCCATGACTGATATCCTCCAGACCATATACGGCTCCAAAGCGCATTTTGCAGCTGTTTGCGGGTCGTGTCAAAACCGTTTCAGCGCGAAAAGGGTGGCGGGCCGTGTTCATTGGCGTCGCGGTGTCCCTGTCTTGCCATCAGGAAAATCAAGAAGAGGAAATTCACCGGGGCAAAGAACAGAATGATCGCAAGTCCGACCGGCTGATTGAGGTCCTTTAGGCGTTTTACGGTGAGCGCAAGGATGCTCCAAAGTCCGAATGCCATGACCGCCATCGACAGAAAACCGGCAAAGATCAGTTGCCCGTCTGCACGACCGGCCTGAACTGCGTTGACGCCCTAAATCGATTGGTAAACGGCAAGTCCCAAAAGCACCAGAATGAACAGGCAGGCAAAACCGAAGGATTGTCGTCCAATGCGACCCCGAAAGCTGAAAAACAGCCACCTCAGGGTCGGTTTTGGAAAGCGGGTTTGGGAATCTTGCGTCATTTCCGAGATCATAGAACGGCTGTCAAATCTTGTGAAGTAGTCCAATTGTATCAGCAAGATATTGAAAAATATAAACTATTCCAGCGAGTGACAAAATGCACATCGCGCCTGCCTGCTTTCTCCTAAAAACAGGTCATCGAAGGCAAACACAGCCCCAGATACTGAACCAAACAAATCAAACCGAAATCACACGATTTCAAATTCAATACCGGAGAGAGACAATGAACACCTTCAAGAAATCAGTTATCGCGATCGCCACCGTATCAACCCTTGCCGTTGCAGCCGCAGCCCCCGCCAATGCCGGCAACTTCTGGAAAAAACCCCTCGCCCAGGGCATCGGCCTTGGTGTTGGTCTCGGCATCGCCGGCGCAATCCTTGCGCCCCGCACCCAGACAGTTGTCGTTGCCCAGCCAACCTACGCGCCAACCTGCTACACTCAGGCCCGCCAGTTCTATGATGCCTACGGTATCCTTCGCGTTCAGCACGTACAGGTCTGCAACTAAGCCGCCTGAGACGGCAAAGGATAAAGGGATAAAGAAATTACGGATCTCCGGACAACTGCTTCGGATAACGCCCCAACCGGAAACAGTTCCCGGAGATCCGTAAGACCCCTTATCCCAAAGCATCCGGTCCTGTTTTGAAGACTGCCCGGATAAGAAACGAAGCCTCTCGCGTTGAAATCTCTCTCCAACTTTTCTGATGCGAGAGAAACGAAAACCCCCGGTCATTGACCGGGGGCTTTTTGTTATCCGGGGACATTTTCCGGGCCGATATGTTCGCGCCTTGCAACTAGTCTCTGAGCAATTCGTTGATGCCGGTTTTCGAGCGGGTTTGTTCATCGACGGTCTTGACGATCACCGCGCAGTAAAGCGAAGGACCGGGCTCACCGTTTGGCATGGCCTTGCCGGGCATGGCGCCTGCGACAACCACGGAGTAGGGCGGAACCTCGCCATAGGTGACTTCGCCCGTTGCGCGATTGACGATCTTGGTTGATTTGCCGATGTAAACGCCCATGCCGAGGACTGATCCCTCGCGCACGATGCAGCCTTCCACGACTTCCGAGCGCGCGCCGATGAAGCAGTTGTCCTCAATAATGGTCGGACCCGCCTGCAGGGGTTCGAGTACCCCGCCAATGCCAACGCCGCCGGACAGGTGCACGTTTTTGCCGATCTGGGCACAAGAGCCGACCGTTGCCCAGCCATCAACCATGGTGCCGTCATCGACATAGGCGCCGAGATTGACAAAGGACGGCATCAGGACAACATTCCTGCCGATATAAGACCGCCTGTCGCACGATGGATCCCGGCACAGCACGGAAACCTGCCTCGCGAAACCGGCTTTCACCCCAGCCTTCGAATTTTGAGGGAACCTTGTCCCACCAGGTTGACTGGCCATTACCGCCGGTGATGACCTCCATGTCATTGAGCCGGAAGGAAAGAAGAACGGCTTTCTTGAGCCACTGGTGAACAGTCCAGTTGCCGTCTTCACCTCTTGAGGCAACCCTTGCTTCACCGCTGTCGAGCAGACGCAACGCCTCGTTTACGGCGTCGCGAATTTCGCCTTTGGTATCGATTCCCACGTTGTCGCGGTTCTCGAATGCGTTTTCGATGGTCTGTTCCAGCGCGGCTAGTGTGACGTCTGCCATTTGTGTCTCCTTGAATGTCATCGGGCAAGACTTTTGCGACCGCCGACCTGGTTCCAGACCGTTTCAGGCTATTTTCAGAACGGAATCATTGGCCAGCGAGGTGAAATGTTAAGTCTTGTGCCGGAATACTTGTGGTGAGTTTGTTTCAGTTGGCGCGGAAGCTATGCGAACTGGCAAACAAAATCAATTACGGGTGGAGCGGATTTCCCAATTGGGCAATTTGCTGTATCCCGATCACAGATTCGGGCCATCCGATGCGCGTCTGTCTGCGGCATTCGGTTCGCTGAAAAAGCTGAAAAAGGGAATTGAGGGAAGATGACACAAGCGCAAAAGAAACACTGGAAATCACTGGTCCGCTCAGGCGAGGATCTCCGGAAGGCGCATGAAGTGCCCGATACACCGCAAACACGTGCCCCTGCCTACCGCCTTGCCTTTGACGACAAGGATTTCCTGTGCCGTGAGGAATTGCGTCCGGTTCGCCTTCAGCTTGAATTGCTGAAACCGGAAATGATCCTCAGCGAGCGCGGCATTGAATTGACAGTGATCCTTTTCGGCGGCGCACGCATTCCCGAACCCGGCAAGGAAGCATGGGCGGCAAAGAACGAGATCCAGAAGAAAAACCTCGAGGCCAACGCCAAATATTACACAGAGGCCCGTGAGTTCGCCCGCCTGGCCTCGCGCTACTCGGCAACGACCTACAACAAGGAAATGGTTGTTACGACGGGCGGGGGACCCGGCGTCATGGAAGCGGGGTCAAGGGGAGCCGATGATGTGGGCGCACCATCAATCGGCCTGAATATCGTTCTTCCCCACGAACAGGCGCCCAATGAGTACGTGACGCCCGACCTATGTTTCAATTTCCATTATTTTGCGATCCGCAAGATGCATTTTCTGATGCGCGCCAAGGCAATCGCCGTTTTCCCGGGCGGATTTGGCACAATGGATGAAATGTTTGAAGCATTGACGCTGATCCAGACCCAGCGCATGGAGCCGGTGCCATTCCTTCTGTTCGGCAAGGATTTCTGGAACCGGGTCATCAAGTTTGATGAACTCGCAGCCCAGGGAACGATTTCGCCGTCTGATCTTGACCTGTTCCACTATGTCGATACCGCCGAAGAGGGCTGGAACCTCATTTCCCGACATTATGGGCTGGAAATGCCGAAATAGGCACGAATCGTTCCGGTTTCATTGAGGAAGACTCGCTGTTTCGGCTCTGCCGCGCCCGGGGATATGGACACTTTTGCGCCCAATTTTACGTTTTTGGGTAATCATTAAATTTGTCTGAAGCTTGAACAAACTCTGATAACCAAATGTATTAAAAAACAAATAAATTTCGATCACGTTATGTGACAAAATACACATTGCTAACACTTTTAGAGGGTTAAATTGAAACCATCAGACGGACAAACCGTTTGGTTTTTTGAAAAGACCCGCAAGCACAAAGTTAAAAGAATGGGTCAAACATCAGGGAATGAGATGATGGCTTCCAGGTTCCATACTCCGAGAGAAAACGTGAAAAACGTTGAAGGTGTCCGCCTTGGCTGCCAGCCATTCAACCGTGATTCCATCGCCCTTGCCTTCGGTCCTGATGCCAAACATGCAGAGCCGCTGCCCATGGATGGTCAGAGCCTAGCCGGAACGGGTGCGCTCGTCTTTGAAGGTGAAGTGCTCGAACTCCCAAGCTGGCATTGAGTTGCTGCAGCCTGGGCGCAGTCACCGTACCACTGTGATCGTTTGATCGCTACTAAACCAGTCGCTTTGAATGCGTCATCATCTGTTTCAACAAATTCACTAACATCCTCGTGATCCGACTTGAACACAAAGTGTTTCATTGTGTTTCATTTTGTATTGTCACGTGATCTTGTTTGCCCTAGCTTGTTCTCAAGACAGCAGGAACTGTCTGCATGGTAAAGACGGATTTACCAAGCCTGGTCCGCAAAACGACCAGCCTTGGTAACGGAAGGTCAGAAACGATGAGACATGACACGAAATTCCACAAAAGCTTTTTGACGGCGCGTCCGGCGACCGCCCGCATGAACCATGCTGTCTGGAATGACCGCTTTATCGAACGGAAACTGTCAGCCATGCCGAAAAATCCGGCTGGGGAGTTGTGCGGTCAGGAATTGGCGGGAAAGGGCGAATTTGTTTTTGAAGGCGAAGTGCTGACCCTGCCGGGATGGCATCGTCCGGCATCCAAAACCCGGTCATGACGCCAGGTTTTCAGCCAGCCCGGCTCTGGAGCGTTTCCAGAATATCGGCCAGAAATTCATCGATGTGATCTGTAATCTGGTCGATGTGCGGCGCATCATTGTCAGCCAGTTCCCAGCTTTCGGCAGAAAACTCGGTTCCGGCCCGTGGGACGACAAGAATGGTTTTCATGCCTAATTCCTTTGGCACTTCCAGATTGCGCGGCATGTCCTCAAACATGGCGGCTTCCCGGGGGTGAACGACATGAGCCTTGAGAAACTTTTCATATGGACCGCGCGCCGGCTTGGGCTCGAAATCGGCAGCCACGATATCGAACATTGAATCAAAGATCGGCTCGATCCCCAGCGCCCTGATCGTGTTTTCCGCATGCCGCACATCGCCATTGGTGAAAATGTGTTTTCTGCCGGGCAGGGAAGCAATCAATTGGCCGAGGGCAGGGTTATATTCCACTTCGCCATAATCGATATCATGGACATCGGCGAGAAAGTCGTGCGGATCAATGCCGTATTCGCGCATCAGCCCGTTCAGCGTCGTGCCATGATCGCGGTATAGCTGTTTTTGCAGTTTTCTGGCATCTTCTTTCGAAAATCCGGTCAGACGCGCCACATAATCCGTCATTTTCCAGTCAATTTGCCGAAAAAGATCCGTATGGCGGGGGTAAAGGGTGTTGTCGAGGTCAAACACCCATTCGGTAATGTCTTTGAAATCATTTTTCATTTCATTGGTATAGGGCAGGCCTTCGGCCAGTGCCATAGGCAATGAGCAATCTGACTGTTCTGATTGCCGACATTTTCAGTCATCTGCAAAAATAAAGGCTTTGTTTGTAATTTGTCTGGATAATCGCAAAAATTGCAGAATCATTTGGTGGGGATGAAATGCAAAGAGCAGTCGTAATTTCCTTGGCGGTAGGCACAGGGGCACTCGTTGTCAGCCTTGTCATGATCTTGATAGCCGTGCCGTTGCTCGGTGATACCTTTCAAAAGACAATGTTCGTTAATTCAGTAGTTGGCTGCTATTCAATCGGTTCGCCGGTCACCTATTACTGCCTGCGTCAGGCTGACAGGCTGCGCGCCGCCAACCGTGAACTCGAGCGCCTTCACCGAGAACTGGCCGCAGCGAATTCTGATCTGTGGAACAAGGTCCGCATCGATGAGATGACCGGTTTGTTGAACCGGTCATATTTTCTCGAAGCCTTCAAGCAACACGGCCAGCAGGAACAGGCGAAAAATCCCGCAGAAGACAAGACAAAAGAAGGGGTCGGCTCCTTCCTCATCATTGATGCTGATCAATTCAAACAGATCAATGACCGTTGGGGTCATCAGTGTGGTGATGTGGCGTTGTTGAAAATTACGTCGGCCATCAAGGGTGCGGTTCGTGAAAGCGATCTTGTCGGGCGCATTGGCGGCGAGGAGTTTGCGGTCTTTCTTCCAGGTGCCGACCAGTCCTGCGCCATGGAGGTTGCGGAGCGGATCAGATCGGCAGTTGAACAGCTTTCCTTCCGACCCAGGAGCAATGAACCCGTCCATCCGCTCTCAGTCAGTATCGGCGGCGTTTCCAGCCGTGAGCAGTCTTCACCTTCATTGGTGATTGCGGCAGCCGATGCCAATATGTACAAGGCAAAGAATGCGGGCCGTAACAGGGTTGTGTTTTCCGCTCCGCGAGCCATTGCCGCGTAATTTGCCTTCCAGCCTCAGGCAGCTGCTGTTGACCGCAAAACCTGCGGACCGGTATTCACCCTTTGCAATATGGTAATGCCAGCCATAAAACGGGTTGTTATTCCCGCAATTCGCCTCCCGGACACATACATGGAAATCTGGATACCCATTACCGTCGCAGCGGCGTTCATGCAGAATATCCGTTCGGCCACCCAGCGTCATCTGAAAGGCAAGTTGAAGACGGTGGGCGCAACCTTTGTGCGCTTTGGTTTCGGCATGCCTTTTGCAGCCCTCTTTGTCTCCATCATGCATGTTGGCCTTGGTTGGGAAGTACCCTTCACCAATCCTGTTTTCTGGATGTGGGTGACCTTGGCCGGCTTCATGCAAATCATTGCGCAGGCCTTTTTGCTGCGCGCCTTTTCCCATGACAGTTTTACCGTTGGTACCGCCTATTCGAGGACAGAGGCAATTCAGGCTGCCATTATCGGTTTCATATTGCTGGGCGATACCTTGTCGCCGTCCGGCATGATCGCGATTGGCCTTACCGTCGCAGGCGTCGTGATGCTGGCCCTGGCAAAATCATCCATGGGAATAGCCGGATTGCTCGTAGCCGCGAAATCCCGTGGGGCACTCAATGGCCTTGCCGCGGGCACCTGTTTCGGCCTTTCTGCCACATCGTATCGCGGCGCATCATTAGCGCTGGCAGACGGTCTGAGTGAACCGAATTTTCTGATGCAGGCGGGTTTCACCCTTTTGACCAGCATAACCATGCAGTCGATTGTCCTCCTTGCGTGGATGCTCGTCTTTGACCGGCAGCAGATCATCCGCATTGGCGAGAACTGGAAATGGGGGCTATTGGCCGGGGCAGCGGGTGCGAGCGCCAGCTTTGGCTGGTTCATCGGCTTCACGCTTCAGTCCGCAGCGCTGATCAAGGCGCTTGCGCAGATCGAAATGCTGTTTACCTATTTCTCCACGATATTTATTTTCAAAGAGAAAGTATCAGGTCGGGAGCTGTTCGGCTGCGCACTGATCGTCCTTGGAATTCTGGTGCTGGTATTGGGACTTGGTTAAATCATATGGACTTCATGTTCACCCGTTTGGAAAGCTCTTCGGCTGTCTCGACGCGCTCTGAATACCGGTCCACGAGGTAGGCCGAGCGCCCGCGGGTCAGCAGGGTGAATTTCATCAATTCTTCCATCACGTCGACCATGCGGTTGTAAAACGGTGACGGCTTCATTCTGCCTTCATCATCGAACTCCAGAAATGCCTTGGGAACCGAGGACTGGTTGGGGATGGTTATCATCCGCATCCAGCGCCCAAGAATGCGCATCTGGTTGACCGAGTTGAAACTCTGGGAGCCGCCGCAAACCTGCATCAGAGCGAGGGTTCGCCCCTGTGTTGGCCGCACCCCTCCAATCGGGGCAAGCGGCAGCCAGTCAATCTGGGTTTTCATCAGTCCGGTCATGGCGCCATGGCGCTCCGGTGAACACCATACCTGCCCCTCCGACCAGAGTGACAATTCCCGTAATTCCTGCACCCTTTCATGATCCTGGGAAACTTCATCAACCACCGGCAGGCCGGTCGGGTCAAACATTCGGACGTCGGCTCCCAGATAGCGAAGAACCCGCGCCGCCTCCTCACTCATCAGCCGAGAGAAAGAGCGCTGGCGCAGCGAGCCATAGAGCATCAGTATGCGCGGTGCATGGTCAGGCTCGCCCGTAAGCACCAGACGGTCCTTGTCGATCAGGGGCAACGCTTCTTCCAAAAGATTGGGCATTGAAGGGTCATTTGGTGTACTCATGATACGGTTACAACCTCGCCGTCCTCTTTGGTGTAGGTTGTTCCGGCGGGAACATCCAGCAAGGTAAACACTGCCTCGGAGGGCCGGCACAACGCAACGCCCTTCGGCGAACATACAATCGGCCGGTTGACCAGCACGGGATGTTCAAGCATAGCCTCCAGAAGCTCGGCATCTGAAACAGAAGGGTCCGTGAGCCCAAGTTCTTCGGCGGGCGATTTGGTGGTTCGCAGAGCCGTCCTTGGCGTCAAATCCGCAGCCGCAAAGAGGCCGAGCAACTGTTCGCGCGTCCATCCGGTTTCAAGATAGTCGATAATCGTCGGCTCGCCGTAAAACTTGCGAATGATTTCCAGCACATTACGGGAAGTTCCGCAGGCCGGATTGTGATGAATTACAACCGTCATTCCTGCTGGCCCCTGGCTTATTTTGCGCGGATCAGCGTTCCGGCACCACCCTCGGTGAAAAGTTCCAGCAAGACAGCATGGGGTGTCTTGCCGTTGAGAATGGTAACACCCTGAACGCCTTTCTCGATCGCCTCGATACAATTCTCAACTTTCGGGATCATACCCCCCGAAATCGTCCCGTCGGCAATCATTTCCTTGCATTGGGCAACAGATAATTCCTTCTGGAACTCACCATTGGCATCCTTGACACCCGGCACATCGGTCAGGAACAGTAGGCGTTTTGCGCCCAGCGCACCGGCAATTGCGCCTGCAAACGTGTCCGCATTGATATTGTAGGTGTGGCCGTCACGTCCCGGTGAAACCGGCGCAATAACCGGTATCATTTCCGATTTTGCCAGAAGGTCCAGCAGGGTCCGGTCAACCTCGACAATATCGCCGACAAAGCCGAGATCGATAACTTTTTCTATGTTCGAATCGGTGTCAACAACGGTTTTCCTGGACTTTTCGGCAAACACCATATTGCCGTCCTTGCCGCAAAGCCCGATGGCCCATTCACCCTCGGCATTGATCATGGCAACGATTTCCTTGTTGATGGAACCTGCCAATACCATCTCGACAATTTCCATGGTTTTTGCGTCAGTTACCCGCAAACCGCCTTCAAAGCGCGATTCAATGTTCATTCTTGTGAGCATCTGGGCAATCTGCGGGCCGCCGCCATGCACAACAATCGGGTTGATGCCGGATTGTTTGAGCAGCGCGATATCCCGGGCAAAGGCCTGGCCAAGTTCCGGATCACCCATGGCATGTCCGCCATACTTCACCACAACCGTGTGATTTTCGTATTTCTGCATATAGGGAAGGGCCTTGGAGAGCAGCCTTGCCTGTTTTTCCGGTTCGCTCAGATTTTCAAACTCAATCGCCATGTTCGGCATCTTCCCTTCGCCATTGCGGGCATTGTTCCGGTCCCGGTCCTGATCCTGACCCGAACCTGTTTGGCATTTCAGACACTTGCACCTCATTAGCGGGTATGATTGAAATGGGCAATCAGCAAGCCGTGAGCTATTGCCTCAAATGGATGGTTTGCAAAGGGAAGTGTGTGATGTCGGAAACCGACTACGAAGCCATGATTACCAGAATTGCCATGTCGGACCGCAAGGCATTTGATTCACTATATTTGGCGGTAAGCCCGAAACTATACGGCGTTTCGATGCGTATTCTTAAAGATCGTGCTCTGGCAGAGGATGCCTTGCAAGAGGTCTTTATCAAGATCTGGCAAAAGGCATCCAGTTATCGGGCCGGTCAGCAAGCCCCCATGGCCTGGCTTGTGACGATTGCGAGAAACCATGCAATCGATGTGATTCGGGCCAATAAGAGGGTGCATGATGATCTTGAAGATCATTATGACATAAAGAGTGATGATCCTACCCCCGAACAGGCGTCGATTGCGGCCGGTGAAAGGGCAAAGATCGATAATTGTCTCGAGGAGCTGGAGCCTCAGAAGGCGGAAGCGGTCGTTTCTGCCTATGTTGAGGGCTACAGCTACCAGGAACTGGCGGATCGCTATGCAATTCCGCTTAATACGATGCGAACCTGGCTGCGCCGCAGCCTGATGAGTTTGAAGGACTGCCTGGATAATGGCTAAGCCGACCGACATCAAACCGGAAGACCTTGAAACCCTCGCTGGCGAGTATGTCGTGGGCGTGCTGGATGGTGACGCACGCCGGGAGTTTGAAACACTGGCTTCAAGTGTCAGCGATGTGGCGGAAGCAAGGACACGCTGGGAAAACCGGATGAGCGGTCTCAACGGAGAATATTCGCCGCTGGCACCTCCGGCATCTGTTAAATCACGTCTGGATGAACGCCTGTTTGCCTCAACCGCGCTTTCCGGCAATGCCTCCGCGACAGTCAAGGGCGGACTGATGAATGCGCTCGGCTTCTGGCGCGGCCTTGGCCTGGTTGGCACCGCAGCGGCAATCGCTCTTGGGGTATATACCACGCGCCTCAATGAAAACCTGAGCGATACAAATGCACAATTGTCCGCCGCCCTTGAGGAAAAGGCGGCAACAGATGAAACGCTCAAGGCTTTTGAAGCCGAACTGGCTGCGCGTAATGAAACACTTGCAGGCCTTGAAAGCAGCCTTGCCCAATCGGGAGAACGGCTGAGCGGACTTGAAAGCGAACTGGCTTCTGCGCGTGAAAGAATAGCCGAAGCGGACAATGCTCTTCAGCTTGCCCGTGCCGATCTTGAGGAGGCTCTCAACGCTGAGCCGCCTGTTCTCGTCGTTTCGCTTGAATCAGGGGAAACCGATTACCGTTTTCTCGCGGTTCACGAGGAAGGCTCTGACAAGGTCCGCATGACGCTGGTTTCAGGTGAAATTGAAACCGAAAAAGATTTTGAGCTTTGGCTGGTCGAACCTGACAAGCAGGTAGTCTCCCTTGGCGTGATAGCTTCTGGAAAATCCGCAGTTGAGCTGACCCCTGAATATGTGAGTATTCTCGAAAAGGGTGGCCTGCTGGCGGTCAGCATAGAACAGAAGGGCGGATCGCCAACCGGCGTTGCCCAGGGACCGGTGGTTGCCGTCGGCGCTCCGCGCGAACTCTGACCTTCCTGCATTAAGAATTGCGCTGATATCCGCACAAGGTCTCATGCGGCCATTGGGCCGTGTTTTACTCAAATCCGTAAACATTAAATCATGTTCATTCTCGCGATTGTTTGAAACCGGAAGCGGGTCTCCATCGTTGTCCCAGTACGCCGGTCGTCAGGATTGGCTCGTTTCCAAACGGCAGGCTGTTTCCCCGAGGGCCTGCCGCAGGGGTTTCCGTGCCCGCAAGCAATGCGCTGAACAAAGTGCTCCGGAAGCCTCAAAGGTCCCGCCGTCGCTCTGGGAGGAAGTGGCGGCGGGACTTGCCATGGCAGCGCGGTCTGCGTCCGGAGGCGATTGGCCGTTTACAACAGGGCTGCAATAGCTGCGCGCAATGCGTCGAGCCCGTCTTTCTTTTCTGATGAAGTGGCGATCACCTCGGGAAAGGCAGCCGGGTTCTTCTTGATCATTTCCAGCACATCAGCTTCCAGCCTTTTGACTGCAGGCGGCTTGATCTTGTCGGCCTTGGTCAGGACGATCTGATAGGAAACCGCCGCCTTGTTGAGGAGTTCCATGACCTCTTTGTCATTCTTCTTGATGCCGTGGCGGGAGTCGATCAGCAGATAAACGCGCTTTAGTGTCGAGCGTCCGCGCAAATAATCAAAGACAAGCTTGGTCCAGTTGTCGACTTGCGCCTTGGGCGCCTTTGCAAATCCATAGCCCGGCATATCCACAAGTGCCAGCGGCGGCAGATCGTCAGCCCCACCGGAAAAACCTTCCGGTACAAAAAAGTTGAGTTCCTGGGTTCGGCCAGGAGTGTTGGAGGTTCTGGCGAGCCCTTTCTGGTCCACCAATGCGTTGATGAGTGACGATTTGCCGACATTCGACCGCCCGGCGAAAGCAATCTCGACAGGACCTTCCGGCGGCAGGAACTTCATCGAGGGAACGCCGCGAATGAATACCCATTCACGGGCAAAAAGCTGCCGTCCAAGATAAACCAGATGCGGATCTATGCCATCCTCGCGCGGGGTGACGCCGCCCTCACTGCCATTTTTTCGGGTAGGCGGGTTCATTCTTTAAAATTCCTTTCGACAGCTTTTTCCAGCGCATCAATATCGTTCCCGCGGATGACGTCAAGCGAACTGGTGAGTTGTTCGCGGTCCCAATGCCACTTGGAAATGGATAGAAGCAGCGCAATCGTCTTTTCGTCAAAACGGCGGCGGATAACCTTTCCAGGGCTCCCCCTTGCAACGGCATAGGCCGGAATATCGGAAACAACAACGGATTGCGAGGCAATGATGGCCCCACCACCAACTGTGCCCCCGGCATAAAAAACAATAGCCGTGCCGCTGGCAAACGGCACGGCCTGATTGATTATCCGGCAAAAGCCCTTGGCGGTCTGCGCTGGGCTTGGCTATTCCGCAGGTTTGTCGTCTGCTTTCTTCTTGCCGAACATGCCTTTGAGATTGTCCCACAACTCGATCTTAACATCGTGTTTGCGCATGATCAGGCCCTGCTGGATAATCGAAAGCGTATTGTTCCATGCCCAGTATATCACCAGACCTGCCGGGAAGGTCGCCAGCATGAAGGTGAAGATGATCGGCATCCATTTGAAGATCATCTGTTGTGTGGGGTCCGGCGGGGCAGGGTTCATCTGCATCTGCAGGAACATGGTCACGCCCATGATCAGCGGCCAGATGCCGATGGCTACGATCGCCAGTACCGCCGGGCTTTCCCAGGGCAGCAGGCCAAACAGGTTGAGGATCGAAGTCGGGTCGGCAGCGGACAGATCCTGGATCCAGCCAAAGAAGGGAGCATGGCGCATTTCAATGGTGACATAGATCACCTTGTAGAGCGCAAAGAAGATCGGGATCTGAACCAGCATCGGCCAGCAACCGGCCGCCGGATTGATTTTCTCCTTCTTGTAGAGCGCCATCATATCCTGCTGCAACTTCACACGGTCATCGCCGGCGGCTTCCTTCAGGCGCTGCATTTCCGGCTGAACCTTTTTCATCTTCGCCATGGAGGCGTAAGACAGGTTTGCCAGCGGGTATAGAACCGCCTTGATCAGAACGGTGGTGACCAGAATGGCCACACCGAAGTTTCCGATCAGATGATAAAGCCAGTTCATCAGCTTGAAGAGCGGCTTGGTGATGAAATAGAACCAGCCCCAGTCGATCATCAGATCAAAACTCTGAATGTTCTGACTGTCCTGATAGGCGTCGATCACCTCGGTCTTCTTGGCACCCGCAAACAGAAGGTGGGTGATGCTGGCGCTTGCCCCAGAGGCAATCGAAAGCGGTTCGCCGAGAAAATCGGACTGGTAGCGCTCGCGTCCATCGCCGAAATAGGCGAATCTTGGCGTGAATTCCTGTTTGGGGGCGATCGCCGTCGCCCAGTATTTGTCGGTAATGCCGAGCCAGCCGCTGCCGGTCTTGGCCAGCGAAATTTCCTTGTCTTCCTTGAGGTCGGAATAATCGACCTCCTGCAGGCCCTCGTCACCGAAATAGCCGATCATGCCTTCATGCAAAACGAAGATGTTCTGGGTAATCAGGGTCGCCAAAACGGGTGATGCGGCCATAGGAGGACAGCGAAATCGCATCGCCGGAATTGTTCAAGATCTCATCGTCGACCGTAAACAGATAGGTGTCATCGAGCGCTATTGTCCGTCGGAAGGTGACATTTTTCTCATTGGTCCATTCCAGAACCAGCGGGTTTTCAGGGGTGAGCTTGTCGGAATTGGTCTTCCACTCGGTTTTCGGTCCGGGTACATCACCAGATGCCGGTGAGCCGACAAACCCGAATTCGGCAAAATATCCGTTTTCGCTCTGGGAAGGAGACAAAAGAGTCACTTCCGGGCTGCTCTTGTCGATGGTCAGATGATAGTCCTTGAGGCGCAGGTCATCAATACGGCCTGAAACAAGATTGATCGAGCCGTCAATATGTGCGTTTTCAAAGGTGACACGCGGCGAATTGGCAATGGCAACTTCGCGGGTGACGGCAAGGCTGCCGGGCACGTCTGCTGCCGTTCCCGGGGCAGTGCCGGCGGGCGATTGCGCGCTCGGCAGGTCATTACCGCCCTGTGCAGCGGTTTCACCGGTTGAAGGCGTCTGCTGTTGTGTCGTCTGCGCCTGGCGCTGCGCCTCGATTTCGGCTGCCTTTCGCTCGGCTTCCAGCTTTGGCGCAACATAGAAAAACTGCCAGCCAATCAGCACCAGCACTGACAGTGCAATTGCGAGCATCGTATTCTTGTTTTGTTGACCGTCCATGCCGTCTTCCGTTTCCTGCGTCTTGCCGGGGTAAGGCCACCATGCGTCATCGTGCGGCCGTTTTCCCGAAATGTGTTTTCAGTGTGCCTTTTTGCCTTTTGCAAGAAGGCGGTCAATGCCTTTTGTTAAATTTGCAACCAGCGAGCCAAATGGTTCGTTGATGGCGCTGCGTCTGGCAACGATAACCGCTTCACCTTCGAGGGGTTTGCCATATTGTCCGACGGCTTTTGTTGCTGCCATCTTCAGCCTGCGCTTGATCCTTGAGCGTTCAACCGAATTGCCGGTTTTCTTTGTCACTGTATAACCGATCCGCGGACGGGCGTTCGCCGGTCTGCTTTTCCCGGTATCGTTTTCCGCGCCGTGAAGCTCGCCCTGAAGCACGAACTGCGCACAACTGTAACGGGGCTCGGTTCCGCAGCGCCAGAAACTCCGCGCGTTGTTTGAGACCGGGAAGGGGGGTGCGAACCTCCCGGTCTTTCCTACTCTGGTTGAGCTGCCTCGCTGATCTCCCAAGGTCCAAAATGCAGCCAACCGCATCTTTCCGTGAAAATACATCATTTTATACTGCGCGAACCCTGTTGAAGATCGCAATGGCGTACCGGCCAGAACAGCAAGACAGACCTGCGATCATGTTGTTTTCACCCGTCGCCGGTCTCGGTTCCATTGGTCCTGCATTTCCGGTGTCGGATCCTGATAGGGTATTCCGGCGTAAATCGAGGCATACGAAAAACCCGAAATCATCACTGCCAGACCCGGTAAAATCAAATATCACATTCATGGTGATTGACCGTTCATCTGGCCACGCAAGGGTGAAGGTTCAAAGCCGCCCGATACGAAAAAGCCCGGACATGCCGGGCTGTTTCCAGATTGTAGTTGCGCAAATCCCGCGGCTGATTAAGCGCTCAACTTTTTGCGGCCCTTGGCGCGGCGTGCAGCAATAACCTTGCGGCCTCCAACGGTTGACATGCGTGAGCGAAAGCCATGGCGACGCTTGCGAACGAGTTTACTTGGCTGAAATGTCCGTTTCATTGTCTCAAATCCTGCTTTTGATCCCCGCTCAAGCGGCAGGTTTCAAAGTCCGTGTTCCTGGTAAATGGGTGCTGAAAATGCGGTCTTTGTCCGGTCAGCTACCCTGAAGTTGAGCGGCTTATAGTTTGAACAGCTGTCAAAGTCAATCAGGAGGGGCCGGTTCGGATCGTGGAATCCGTTAAAAATCTGCCGTTCGATGGCGTGGTTTCCGGCCTTGACCGCCAGCAACAATCGCTTGTTGCGGTTTCAGAAGAATGCCGGTCCCGCCGTCAAAGCGAAACCGTAAAAATACCCAATAACACATCCGGTAACACAAATGTGAGCGATCACGACACTATTGTCAAAACGCAGTGAGAATCGACGTGAAGCCTTGCCTTGCGCCAGGGTTCCGGTCACTTAGGTCGCATTCGGCAATTGGTGGGGAAACTTGCGAAGCTGCAAGTCTCGCTAAATGAACCACAAGGCGGTATTGAACAATGAACCTGGAAACCGGCACTTTGACAAACCTGACACAAAACGGCTCATCGGGCAGGAAGCCATCATCGAGAAGTGATGCTGGCAGGCCTGTGTCCTCCCCGCGCGTCTCATCCCTGCGCAAGTGGGCACCCGTGGGTGTGATTGCCGGGATTTTGGCGCTGGCATGGGCGATGGGATGGTTTGAGTATCTTTCCCTCTCCAGCCTGATCATGCATCGAGAGACACTGGGTGCCTTTGTCGCGCAGAATTTCCTGCTCGGCATTGCAGCCTATATCGTTCTTTATGCCGCGCTGGTCGCGATTTCCTTTCCCGGCGCCTCACTGCTGACAATTGCCGCCGGGTTTCTGTTTGGCGGCCTTGTCGGCGGACTGGCAACGGTGGTGGGGGCAACGGTTGGAGCGGTAATCATCTTCGAAATCGCCCGAACGTCTTTTGGCGAGGCCATGCAGAAACGCACGGGCAAATTCGTTGAAAAGATGCGGGCCGGTTTTCAGGAAGACAGCTTCCTTTACCTGCTGACACTGAGGTTGACACCGGTATTCCCGTTCTGGGTCATCAATATCGTTCCGGCCTTGCTGAACATGAAGGTCATGCCGTATGCACTGGCGACCTTTTTAGGGATCATCCCCGGCACACTTGCCTATTCGTATATCGGCGCCGGTCTCGACAGCGTCATCATGGCGCAGGAATTGGCAAATCCCGGTTGCGCCGCACAGGGCACTTGCAAGATTGATCCCTCTTCGCTGATAACACCCGAAGTGCTGATCGCCATGGCCGGTCTGGGGCTGATTTCGCTGTTGCCCGTTGTCATAAAGAAGATCAGGCGGAAATCAGCACAATAGGAACAAGGTCAAAAACCTGTTCACGGACATTGCGTTTGGGGCGTGGCGGGTTTTGAAACGGGGTAAGGCCGGATTAAATCAACCACCAGGTACACCGCATTCCGGCGCGGTTTAAAGGACATCAAGATGGCACAGAACGATAGCCCAATTCTTAATCCCGATATCTGCGTGATTGGCGGGGGTTCCGGCGGGTTGACCGTCGCGGCGGCTGCGGCAGCCTTCGGAGTTGAAGTGGTTCTGATTGAAAAAGGCAAAATGGGCGGTGATTGCCTGAACTATGGATGCGTTCCCTCCAAGGCCATTCTTGCGGCAGGCAAACATGCCCATGCCATTCGTGAAGCCGGCGAATTCGGCGTATTTGCCGACGAGCCGAAAGTCGACTTTCGCAAGGTGAACAAGCACATCAAATCAGTTATCGCGTCCATCGCACCAAATGATTCGGTGGAGCGCTTCACAGCCCTCGGCGTAAAGGTGATCGAGGATGCTGGTGTTTTCGTGGACAAGAACACGGTCAGGGCGGGTGGCTATGAAATCAGGGCAAGACGCTTCGTCATCGCCACCGGTTCCTCACCTTTCGTCCCGCCAATTCCTGGCCTCGATGGCGTCGAGTATTTCACTAATGAAACCCTGTTTGAAAATACCCGTAAGCCCCAGCACCTGATTGTTATTGGCGGCGGCCCCATCGGTATCGAGATGGCCCAGGCTCATCTTCGCCTTGGCTCGAAAGTTACCGTTATCGAAGGGTTCAAGGCACTGGGAAAAGATGATCCCGAACTGGCGGCGATTGTTCTGGACAAGTTGCGCGAAGAGGGCCTTCAAATCCTGGAAGATGCGATGGTCACCTCAGTCGAGCGCCGCGGCAAGGCAGGCTTGACGGTACATTACAAGATCGGGGAAAAGGCCGGGCAGGTGGACGGCTCGGATATTCTGGTCGCCACAGGGCGTGCTGTGAATGTAAACGGCCTTGGCCTTGAAGAGGCAGGCATTGAATATGATAGAAAAGGGATCAAGGTAAAAAGCGACCTGCGGACCACCAACCGACGCGTTTATGCGATTGGCGATGTTGCAGGCGGTCTGCAGTTCACCCATGTTGCCGGTTATCATGCGGGTCTTGTTATTCGCGGTATCCTGTTTCGTAAAAAGGCGGTTCCCGACAATCATATCATTCCGTGGTCAACCTATACCGATCCGGAAATGGCGCATGTGGGCATGAGCGAAAAGGATGCGAGGGTAAAGCACAAGACCATTCATGTACTGCGCTGGCCCTATCATGAAAACGACCGGGCAATGGCTGAACGCAAAACTGCCGGAATGATCAAAATGGTGACAAACAAAAAGGGCATGATTCTCGGCGTCTCAATTGCCGGTGCGGGTGCCGGAGAAATGATCAATATGTGGGCGCTTGCGCTGTCGAAAAAAATGACCGTGAAGGACGTGGCCGGATACATTCCGCCCTATCCGACCATGGCCGAGATAGGCAAACGCGCTGCAACGACCTATTATACACCTTTCACCCGCAAGCCCTGGCTGCGGAGCCTGATCGCGTTCCTGAGGAAGTTCGGATAAGCATGTTGAACCAACTGCCCGAAGAAAAAACTGGTCCCGCTCCCGTTGGGGATGCCGGGAAAACGCGCATGGCCGGCCGGTTTCGTCAATCGGTCGCGCGTGGCCTGTCCGGTCGTCTGCTTTTGCTTACAATTGTCTTTGTGATGATCGCGGAAGTCCTGATATTTGTTCCTTCGGTGGCCAATTTCAGAAATGTCTGGCTGCAAAACCACCTTGATACCGCTGAAACCGCTTCGATCGTTTATCTCGACGAGAGCGATACCATGCTTTCCGACCAGGCTCAGTTGGATCTGTTGAAGGCCACCCAGTCACTGAGCGTTTCGATTCGTGACGGGCAGGTAACCCGCCTGATGGCCTCCATGCCCTCGGAAAAGGATGTTGGTGAAAACATCACGCTAGGCGTCATGCAGCCTTTCACTTCGCTTCGAAGCGCGCTTTCCACGCTGTTTTTCGGAGGTGACCGTGTTTACCGTGTCTCTGGTCCGATGAAGTCCCGCAATGCCGAAATTCAACTGGTACAGGAGGACAAGTACCTGCGCGATGGGCTGCTGACCTATTCACGCAACATTCTGCTCATCTCGCTGGCGATCTCCCTGATTACCGCAAGCCTTGTGTTTTTGGCGCTTTACTGGATGATTGTGAGGCCAATCATCCGTATCTCGTCAAACATGGATGCGTTTTCCCGTCATCCCGAAAATCATGCGCTTGTCTATCAGCCGACCGGCAGAAACGACGAGATTGGCATTGCCGAAGAGCGCCTTTCTGCCCTGCAGACAGATCTTCAGGCTACCTTGCGCCAAAAACAGCATCTGGCTGAACTCGGACTGGCCGTCTCCAAGATCAATCACGATCTCAGAAATATTCTCGCCTCCGCCTATCTCTTTTCTGACCGTCTGTCCGGCGTTGAGGACCCGACGGTTCAGCGCCTTGCGCCAAAACTGGTCAAGACCATCGACAGGGCAGTCGAATACACCCGTTCGGTTCTTGCCTATGGCAAGGCGATGGAAAGTGCGCCGCTGTTTCAGGTTCATGACCTTCACACCATCATCAATGAGGTAGGCGAAACCCTGAACGCCCAGCCGGGTGACTTCAGCTTCGTCAATTCGGTTCCGCGTGGGATCAGCGTTCATTGCGATTCAGAACAGATATTCAGGGTCGTGCTAAACCTGGCCCGCAATGCCGTGCAGGCGATGGAAGCCATTGACGGTGACGCTGCTTCGCGCATCGTTGAGGTGCGGGCGGAAAACGGGGATGACGGGATTTCCCTCAGGGTGTGTGACAACGGGCCGGGAATTCCTGAAGGCCAGCAGGAAAAGTTGTTTGCCGCCTTCCAGGGGTCGACCAAGTCAGGCGGCACCGGATTGGGCCTCGCGATTGCCGCAGAATTGATACGCGCCCATGGCGGCACGATCGCTCTTGAATCAACCGGCAGTGAGGGCGCAACCTTTCTGATTACCCTGCCCAACAGGCAGGTCTCGTAAGCGGCTCGGCCGCAGGGATAAAATTTCCTGAAATCCCCGCTTGCATTTCCTCCGCAATCCAATTACCTAACCCGCAGTTTCAAGGAAGCAATGAACAATTGGCGATCCAATTGCCGGTTCCGGTCATGAAACACTGCGCACCCGTAGCTCAGCTGGATAGAGCACCAGACTACGAATCTGGGGGTCAGAGGTTCGAATCCTTTCGGGTGCGCCATTCTTTTACCTGTTCCTGTCCGTCATCATATTTCATTTGGCAACACAGGCGATGCCTTATGCTGACCATTCCATTGTCCGGTTCTGCGATGCCGCGCCATCCTGATGGTTGACATTCACGTGCATGCGGTTTCACTGGAGCCGACAAATCAAACCGGCCCGCGGACGAAAAATCCCGGCAGGTCAAACCGTAAAAGGAAGCGCCCATCATGAGCCAGTCAAAAGACATCAACCGCCGGATCGTTCTCGCGGAACGCCCGAAGGGCATGCCGGACGAGAACACGCTGAAGCTGGAAACGACGGACATTCCAGAGCCGGGCGCAGGCGAAATGCTGCTGCGAACGGTCTGGCTTTCGCTTGACCCCTACATGCGCGGGCGGATGAACGATGCCAAATCCTATGCGCAGCCGGTGGAGATCGGCGGCGTGATGACGGGTCAGGTCGTTGCCGAGGTCGTTGCCTCTAATCTTGAAGGCTACCATCCGGGGGATATGGTTCTTTCAGGCAGCGGTTGGCAGGATTACGCGGTTTCTGATGGAACAATGGTCATCAATCTCGGCAAGGAGCCGAAAAACCCTTCCTGGTCCCTGGGGATTTTGGGCATGCCGGGATACACCGCCTATGCCGGACTGTTGAAGATCGGGGAACCAAAGCCCGGCGAAACCGTGGTTGTTGCCGCTGCCTCCGGTCCGGTCGGCGCAACGGTCGGCCAAATCGCCAAAATAAAGGGATGCCGCGTGGTCGGCGTTGCCGGCGGCCCTGAAAAATGCGCCCATGTGGTGGACAATCTTGGCTTTGATGCATGCATCGATCACAAGGCCGACGATTTTGCCAAGCAACTGGCGGCAGCCTGTCCGGACGGGATTGATGTTTACTTTGAAAACGTTGGCGGCAAAGTGCTTTACGGCGTTTTGCCCCTGCTCAACCCGTTTGCCCGCATGCCGGTTTGCGGCGTAGTTTCATGGTACAACCTGCCCGGTCTTCCCCAAGGGCCGGACATGGGACCGGCGATCATGGGAACCATTTTGCGCATGAAGGTGAAGGTTCAGGGCTTCATCATTTTCGACAGTTTCGGTCTTGATACCTATCGCGAATTCGCTTCCGACATGACCAAATGGCTGGAAGAAGGCAAGGTCCGCTACAAGGAGCAGGTGGTCGATGGGCTTGAACACGCTCCGCAAGCTCTCAATGATCTTTTGGTCGGCAAGAGCTTTGGCAAGATGGTGGTGCGGGTAGGCTAAGAGGCTTCAAGGCCTGCCTGAACCTTCTCGACATAGCTGTCGCTGACCGGAATTTTCCGACCATCCTCGAGTCGAACATGTTTGTCCTTGCCGGTCAGCTTGGAATAGGCAATGGCATTCAGCGCCACCCAGTGCGAGCGGTGGCACTGCACGCCGGCATGTTTGGTAACACTCGCCAGCGCATCGCCGAAGCGTGAGTGGATCATTTCCCGCCCCTTTTGGGTAACCACTTCGACATAGTGATCCTGCATGCTCATGGAGACGAGTTCTGTTCCCAGATGATCCGGCAGTTTGCCGATGAAATCATCTTTTGAACCCGCCTGCGCGAAAAGCAATTCCGCTCGTTTGGGTTTGCGGTATTCGATCAGACTGATCGCAGTCCCAACGATGAAAACGCATGCACAAAGCCAGAGGTAAAACATCAGGCCGCTGCTGACGTTCCGCATAAAACTTTCCACAATGTAGACCAGAGCGGCGGTCGGGGCTGTCGCCAAAAGGACGCCAATCAGAACCCTTGCATATCGGTTCTGCTTCGACAGTGAGGCAAGATTCAGGATGAACAGGATCGCGGCATTGAAAAACAGCCCGGCACCCAAAATCACGATTGCCCAATAAAACAGCAGAACAGGATAGGTGTGGCTTTCATAGGTCCCGAAAGGACCCGTCAGCGAAAATGCTGCGATCCCCGGCCAAAGGATCAATGGATGCGGATAGGCCGCCAGAATGGCTTTCAGCTTTGCGGAAATTGCATTTCCTCCCATATTGCCTTCCGAATTCGCGAAAAATCGCTCCAAGTCCACGAAATTCAAGCATTAAATCATGCCTGCGAACTTTGCCATAGGTGCGAGGTTGAATTAGTTTTGACATCCACCCGCGCGGGCATCGGCTTCCCCATGTCATGAGGAAAGCCTCAACAACAGCTTTGCTTAGCGTGCAGTCATGTCTGGCGGGTATCTGGCCAAAGGCTGGATTTTCAATGGCATATCGCTTTGAGGAGCCGGGCAGGTTGGTGTTTTCCGGGGCAGTGGCGAACAAGGATTTTGATTCATGAGTGACTCACCATTTGTGCTTGGCGGACTGGCAGAAACAATCAGCACGGGCGGAACGAACTATACCCGCATTAACGCGACAACGACTGAACTCGCCGGTGGCGGATATGTGGTCACCTGGATGCAGTTGCCCAGTCCCAGCACGCCATCGGACAAATTCGATGTCTATGCGCAGATCTTCGATGCCGACGGAAACGAGGTCGGCAGCAATTTCCTGGTAAACACCACAACTGCGGATGATCAGAGCTATCCACAAGCGATCGGGCTGGCCGGTGGCGGCTTTGTCATCACCTGGCAGTCAGAGGGGCAGGACGGTGATGGCAGTGGCATCTATGCCCAGCGCTACGATGCAGCGGGGGTTGCCCAGGGCTCGGAAACGCTGGTTAACACGACCACCACGGGCGAACAGCGCAGTGTAGAAATCACAGATCTTGCCAATGGCGGATACGCAATCGCCTGGGCCGAAGAAGTTGATAATGGCGACGGCACTTATGACATCGCCATCAAGTATCAGCAGTATACCTCAACCGGTGCGCTTTCAGGCAGTGAAACAACACTGACCAGCGGCACGGCGAATTTCTCACCCTCGTTCGGTGGTGCTGATGTTGAGTACCTCAATCTGTCGATGGTTCAGCTTACAGGCGGGGAACTGGCGATCAGTTGGACATATGCCGAGTTTCCCTCGCCAACCAAGGTGCAGATGATGCTGGTCGACAATACCGGAACAATCATTCCCGGTATTATTGAACCCGAACAACAGACGGATCAGACAGGAACACTGCCGCAGCAATCCGTTGTCGCCCTGGGTAATGGCAATTTGCTTGTCGTTTACGGCTATACCTTTGGTTCCACGGGATCGACCGGAACCGGCTATGGTGAAATCTATGGGCGAATTTACGATGCAACAGGCGCTGCGGTCGGCAATGAATTTGCCATAGTGGCCGGGATGGACAATCGTCGTTTTGATATTACCGCCACTTCCGATGGCAATGGCGGTGCGATAATCGGATATTACGAGGAAGCCGATACGACCAATGAGGGCAATATTCTGCTCCAGCAGGTTTTGCAGGACGGAACGCTTCAGGGCGGTCCTATACACGTCGATCCACAATCCTTTGCAAATGGTTCTTTCATTGATGCAACTACACTTGCCAATGGCGATATAGTGGTTTCATGGCAGACCGGCGGTCAGGGATCGGTATCGGAGATTGCCTATTCAATCATTCGCAACGGCACTGATGCCCGGTTCTCCGACATAGGCGAAACCGTCGTCCTCAACAATACGGGTGAACATGTTCATGGCCTTGGCGGGGAAGACACCATTACCGGTGGCACAGGGGATGATGTCATTGGCGGCGGTGCCGACATGGATGCCATCTATGCGGGCGAAGGTGCAGATGTCATTGACGGTGGCGATGATGACGACATCCTTCATGGAGATGCGGGCAATGATCTGATTTTTGGCGGGGCGGGCAACGACACCATTTTGGGCGGAGCGGACGAGGACAATATCAGCGGCGGCGACGGTGATGATACGATCGATGGCGGCAGCGAGGACGATTACCTTTACGGGGGAGCCGGGGCAGACACCATTAACGGTGGCGATGGCAGTGATCACATCTACGGGTATGACTATCAGTGGTACAATCTTGGTCCCCAGGACACTGACCGCGATCTGGGTGTGACGAACACGCTGAACGGTGGCGATGGTGATGATTTCATCTATGGCGGCTGGGGCGATGACATTATAAACGGTGGTGACGGCGATGACCAATTGGTAGGCGGCGACTTTACCAATAACGCCCCCACCGGCGATGACATGTTTATCGGCTCAAGCGGAAACGATACAATTCGGGGAGGCGACGGCGAGGATACTGCAGATTATTCGTCACATGGTGCGGGCATAACGGTCGCCTACAAGTTTATCGGCGCGAGCAATGAGTATCTCGAAATTCTCATGCCTGCGGTTGGCGGCAATCCGCAATATGCACAGAAGCTTTATGAGGTGGAGGCAATCATCGGCACGGCTTTCGATGATGTGATGACCGGTCTCCAGTATGATGAGACATTCTTTGGCGGCGCGGGTATCGACATTCTCGATGGTGGCGACGGCGAAGACAGGCTTGACGGCGGGGAAAACAGCGATCAGGTCTTCGGCGGCCTCGGCAATGATATCGTCAATGGCGGGCTGGGCGTTGATACCGTCGATGGCGGAGACGGCATTGATACGCTGGACCTTTCAGGCGCGACCAATGCCCAGACCGTCAATCTGGTCACCAATGTCAATATTGGCGGCTTTGCGCACAACGATACATTCATCAGCATAGAGAACGTAATCGGCTCGGACACGAGAGGCGATGATATCACCGGAACGGCAGGGGCCAATACCCTGTCCGGCATGGGGGCAGATGATATTCTTCGCGGCTTCAACGGTGACGACATTCTTGAGGGTGGAGAAAACAATGACTACCTCTACGGCGGCAGGGGGGCAGATGTTCTTGATGGCGGCAACGGTCTCGACTGGGCAATGTACAATGATGCCGACCACGGGGTGATTGTCGACCTCAATGGTGTCGGCTCAGGTGGCATCTACTCCAATGGCGACACTTATGTTTCAATTGAACGGGTTCGAGGTACGGATTTCGCTGACACAATCACAATGAATGACGAAATCAACAAAGTGCTGGGAGGAGACGGCAATGATTTCATTTACGGCCTCGGCGGCAAGGATTCCCTGCGCGGCGGCAATGACAGCGACACGCTGAACGGCGGTGCCGACAATGATTCGCTCTTCGGTGACGCCGGCGCCGACTTCTTCGAATTCGAACTCGGTTCGGGCGCGGATTGGGTGGCCGACTTTGAAAACGATATCGACACGATTGTTCTCGACAGCAATTTGTGGACCGGCTCGCTGAGCTTCCAGGAAATTGTTGATACTTATGGGAATCAGATTAATCTCAACCGGATTGATCTCGATTTCGGCAATGGTGATATCGTCAGGATCGTTTCCGACACGCCAATCGCTTTCGCCGATCTTTATGACGATCTTGCGATTTTGTAGACAGGGTTTCAGGCCTGAGGTTTGAAGCGGGTTTCGGTTCAAAGGACGAAACCCGGCTTTTCAGTCTGACTTACCTTTTCGTAAACTGCAAATTTTTTTCAAAGTCTGTAGCCAAGGCGCTTGCATAGTGTTTAACTGGACCCGCATATATCTGAATCGGAACTGGTCAGGCTCGTGATGTTGAGGAGCAGAACGACAAACTGGTAGCCGGTTTGATAATTAAGGGTAGCAAGCCGTTTTGGGAGGAATGGGTTTGGCAGTACTCCAGTTGGTCATGAGTGGCCTGGCTAATGGTTGCATCTACGGACTGATAGCCCTCGGCTTCGTCCTGATTTACAAGGCAACCGAAGCCGTTAATTTTGCCCAGGGCGACATGATGATGCTCGGTGCATTCATCACCCTTGGGCTTACAAATTCGAATTTCTGGGGCCTGCCATTCTGGTTGGCTGTTCCGATGGCCATCCTGCTGATGGGCGTTTTCGGTTACCTGCTTGACCGGATCATCATACGTCGGATGTTTGGCCAGAGTCAGGTCGCGGTGGTCATTCTCACGATTGCGATCGGCTTTGTCCTGCGCTTTGCCGCAGGAACCATCTGGGGCCATGAGCCACAATCTCTGGAAAGTCCCTTTGCAGGCAAGGACGTCAATTTTGGCGGTGTCGTTTTGGGTCTCGACGAAGTGGTAGTCATCGTCACCACCATTGTGCTGACGCTGGCATTCTACTTCTACTTCAACAATACCAAGCTGGGCGTTGCCATGCAGGCATCCTCGCAGAACCAGTTGGCCGCCTATTACATGGGTATTCCGGTCAAGCGGGTACAGTCCCTGATCTGGGCCCTGTCCGGCATGATGGCCGCGATTGCCGGCATTCTGTTCGCTTCAAAGGGATCGATTGATCCGGGCGTCGGCCTGATCGGCATCAAGGCGTTTGCCGCAGCTGTAATCGGCGGCATGGGATCGCTCCCCGGGGCCCTGCTGGGCGGCATTATCGTTGGCATAGTCGAACCGTTTGCGGCACGCTATGTGGCTGCGGGCTATTCACAGATTGCACCTTATCTGCTGCTTGTTCCTTGTGCTTGTTTTCCGGCCGCACGGCATCCTTGCCCAAGTCCACCGCAAGAAAGTTTAGGAGGTTGATATGCGTATTCTGTTCAAGACATCCTATGATGACGATATCCGCCTGTTCAAGCACGGCCACCAGCGGTTCTGGTACGTCTTGCTGTTCGCGATCATGCTGGTGCTGCCGTTCCTGATCAGCGATTATCTGGTCGGTGAATTCACCAATGTCCTCATCTGGGCTCTTGCCGGTATGGGTCTGATGATCCTGGTTGGCCAGACTGGCCAGGCCTCGCTGGGTCATGCCGCGTTTCTGGCAATTGGCTGCTATTCGAATGTGATTTGCCAGAACAACTTGGGCCTGCCCTTTGTTCTGAGTTTCCCCCTTGCAGGCCTGATCACCGGGTATCGCCGGTGTGGCGCTGGCCATCCCGACAACCCGCCTACACGGTATCTATCTTGCCATTGCAACTCTGGCTGCCTCAATCATCATCGAAGACGTCATCGTTCTGGCAGAGCCGCTGACTGGCGGTGTTTCAGGACTGTTTGCCCCCGACATCAACCTGTTCGGTTATTCGATCAACCGCTATGTGGACCCGGCCGCCTTTTACTGGCTGACCCTTGGTGTGGTGACCCTTGTTGTATGGTTCTACCGCAACCTGCTGCGATCCCCTCTTGGGCGTGCCTTTGCAGCGGTCCGCGATTCCGAGATTTCTGCACAGGCCATGGGCGTCAACGTCGCCCGCACCAAGGCGATCTCCTTTGGTATTTCAACGGCGATCACCGGCCTTGCCGGCGCGCTGATGGGTCATTTTGCCGGCATCTTCACCAATGAAACCTTCAACATCATCATTTCCATCACGCTGCTGCTGATGATCGTTGTGGGCGGGCTAGGCTCGATACACGGAGCATTTTTCGGGGCGATCATCGTTGCCTTTCTGCCGCAGTTTCTTGCCATCTCGCGCGATTTCATTTCCGGCGCACTTCGGCATGAATGCGATTGTTATTCCCGGACTTGAAACGGCTGTATTCGGTGTCATCCTGATTTTCTTCATCCTGTTTGAGCCCATGGGCATTTACGGGAGATGGCTGAAGATCAGGACCTATTTCGAACTCTTCCCCTTCTATCGGCGTGACATGTTCCGCCGGCAGAAATCCTACCTGAAAACGGAGCGGATGCGGTGAGTCTTCTCGACGTTCAAAATGTGACCCTCAAATTTGGCGGTGTCGTCGCCGTCAATGATGTATCCTTCTCGGTGGATGAGGGTGAAGTGTTCGCCCTTGTCGGGCCCAATGGTGCAGGCAAGTCGACGCTGTTCAATCTTATTTCACGCTTTTACGATCCGTATGAAGGTGAAATCATGTTTGATGGCGAGAGCCTGCTGAAACATCCGCCCCACGACATCGCGAAACTCGGCATTGCCCGCACCTTCCAGAACATCGAACTGTTCGAGCAGGCAACCGTGCTGCAGAACCTGCTGGTTGGCCGCCATCGTTTTCGCAAGACGAACATGCTGTCCGAACTCCTGTTCCTGCCATCGGCCCACAAGCAGGAACTGGAAAACCGCGCCGGCTGTGGAAAAGGTGATCGATTTCCTCGACCTTCATGCCTATCGCGAAAAATACATTGCCGGACTTCCCTATGGCGTTCGCAAGGTGGTCGAGATGGGGCGGGCATTGGCGATCAAGCCGAAGCTGCTGCTGCTCGATGAGCCGGCATCAGGTCTTTCAGTTGAAGAAACCCAGGACGTTGCCTTCTGGGTCGAGGACATGAAAAAACAGATGGGGATCACGGTCCTGATGGTCGAGCATGACATGCATCTGGTTTCCTCCGTGTCGGACCGGGTGCTGGCCCTTTCCGACGGTAAGATGCTGGCAATGGGAACGCCCCAGAGGTGCAGAACCATCCCGCCGTTATCGAGGCCTATATCGGTGCATCCGATGACGATGAGGTGGCGGCATGAATGTAATGACAAAGCCGGCCGACAAGACAACTGGTACAATCCGGCAAAGCGGTTCTTAGCATCCTCAACATCGAGAGCTATTACGGGCCGATCATGGCCCTGCGCGGTGTATCGCTGGATGTGCGCGAAGGCCAGATCGTCACCGTTCTGGGCGCCAACGGTGCGGGCAAGACCACCTTGATGAAAACCATTTCCGGCGTGATGGACCCGGAAAAAGGCCAGATACTTTACAAGGGCAAAGATATTGCTGGTTCCGAGCCTGATGAGGTCGTCAATGGCGGGATTGTCCATGTGCCCGAAGGCCGGGAGGTCTTTCCGCTTTTGTCAGTGGAAGAAAACCTCGAAATGGGAGCCTTCACCCGCAAGGACCGGTCCGGAATTCCGGCTGACAAGGAAATGGTCTTTTCCTATTTTCCGATTCTGAAGGAGCGACGCAAACAGGCGGCAGGAACACTTTCCGGCGGGCAGCAGCAAATGCTTGCCATCGGTCGCGGGCTGATGGCTCATCCGACCGTGATGCTGCTTGATGAACCGAGCCTTGGCCTTTCGCCGCTGCTGGTAAAAGAGATTTTTGCCATCATCAAGCGGCTCAACAAGGAGCAGGGCGTGACCATGCTGCTGGTCGAGCAGAATGCGAAAGTGGCGCTCGACGTGGCCGACTATGGCTATGTCATGGAACTTGGCCGCATCGTGATCGACGGCGATGCGGACAAGTTGAAAGCACTCGAAGGATATTCAGGAGTTCTACCTCGGAGTGACCGGAGAGAGCGAACGGGGACAGAAACGCTGGAAGCAGAAGAAGACCTGGAGATGATGTTTGCCGAATCCTGCATTGTTGATCGGAGGCAAGTGAACCGGACGAAGGAGGTGAATCAATGACTGTGCATGAAAAAATCGATGCTGCCGGCGGAGCTGCTGATGGTGTGGAAATGCATAGGGTCAACGGCATCACCACCAATGCTGACCTGTCCAGTGGTCCTTATGTGATTGACGGTTGTGACACGCTACCCAAGCTGTTTGCCAAACGCTGTGCCGAACTAAGGACCAAGACCGCACATCGCGAAAAGGACTTTGGAATCTGGCTTTCCTATTACATGGGAAGAGTTCTGGGAACATACGAAACTATCGGCCTTGCGCTTGCGCTCGCTGGGTCTTGAGCGCGGCGACGTGATTTCCATCCTGTCCGAAGACAACAAGGAATGGATCTATACCGATCTGGCCACCCAGTGTATGGGCGCAATCGCATCCGGCATTTACACGACCGATTCGGCCGAGCAGCTGAAATATCTGGTCAATGATTCCGACAGCCAATTCCTGTTTGTCGAAAACGACGAGCAGCTCGACAAGTTCCTCGAAGTCCGCAGGCAAGATGCCGGCCTGGTAAAGGTCATTGTGCTATGACCGTGACGGCCTGCACGATTTCAAGGATGACCAGGTCATTTTCCTTGATGAGCTCTATGCCCTCGGGCGGGCCTTACGAAAAGGAGCATCCCGATCTGTTTGAGGCGGAAATCGCCAAGTCCAAATCCGAGGACACTGCCATTCTGGTTTATACCTCCGGCACAACCGGTCCGCCAAAAGGCGCAATGATCAGCCATTCGAACATCATGTTCTCACTGGCCTCCGGCCTTACATCGGTTCCGACTTTCGATACGGATGAACTGGTCTGCTTCCTGCCGCTTTGTCATATTCTGGAGCGCCTGTTTTCAGGCTTTCGCCCCGATCGTATCGCGCGCAACGGTCAATTTTGCAGAAAGCCCGGAGACGGTTTTTGAAAATGTCCAGGAAGTCAGCCCGCAAACCTTCGTTGCTGTGCCGCAGAGTCTGGGAGAAAATCTATTCCCGGGTGATGATCCTGGTCGGCGATGCGACGCCCATCCAGACGCTGGGCGTTTAAGAAGGCCATGGCAGCCGGCATGAAGAAAGTCGAATACGGAATTTGCCGGTGATCCGGTTCCTGCTAGTCCGTTTCACTTGCCTACAAGTTCTGGGATATTGTTGTTCTGAAAAACATGCGCCGCATGCTCGGCATGGACCGGATGCGCCGCGGCGGTTCCGGCGCTGCGCCGATTTCGCCTGATCTGCTGCAATGGTATCACGCCGCGGGCATTCCGCTGCTTGAGGGCTATGGCATGACCGAAAGCGCCGGTGTCATTTCGATCAACACCATTGAGGACAACAAGAATTCCACGGTTGGCGTTGCGGTTCCTGGGAGCCGAAATCCGCATCGCGCCTGATGGTGAAATACAATATCGCGGCGGCAATGTTTTTCAGGGTTACTGGAAAATGCCGGAAAAGACCGCCGAAACCATTACCGAGGACGGCTGGCTGAAAACCGGAGATGTAGGCCGTCTCGACAATGAGGGTTATTTGACCATCACCGGTCGACTGAAGGACATTATCATTACGGCTGGCGGCAAGAACATCACGCCTGCAGAAATCGAAAACCGCCTGAAATTCTCACCCTATGTGTCTGATGCGGTTGTAATTGGCGACAAGCGCAAATATCTTTCCTGCCTGATCATGATTGATCAGGAAAATGTCGAGAAATTTGCTCAGGAAAAACGGGTGCCGTTCTCGGATTTCCGCTCACTTTGTGCGGCGCCGGAAGTTGTCGAGCTGATCGGCAAGGTGGTTGAGGAAACCAATGAGAAATTTGCACGTGTTGAACAGATCAAGGAATTCAGGCTCATTGATATTTTGCTGACAGCAGAAGATGATGAACTGACAGCAACGATGAAACTAAAACGCAGTTTCGTTGAGAAAAAGCACAAGGCATTGATTGATGCCATGTATTCGAACTAGGTAAGGCCTGGACTGAATGTTACAGCGTTCTAGCAAGCTATTCCAAAAGGGAGGAATAACATGAAGACAAGAACTGAAAAAGACATCGCGGGCCTTGGCCTTGCTGCCGCGATTGGCAGCATTGGCGCAACTGCCGCGCATGCCCAGCAGGGAGTTACGGACACCGAAATACTGATCGGCTCGAATGGCGATCAGTCCGGCATTTTCGCGCCGTTTAACGTGCAGGCCATCAAGGCAGCGCAACTGGAATTTGACAAGGTCAATGAGGCTGGCGGCATTCACGGCCGCAAGATCAGCATTGATTGTCGAAGATCACCAGTACCAGGTTCCAAAGGCGGTTGCGAATTTCAACAAGCTGATCAACTCGGATGGCGTATTCGCCATGATGCTGAACCTGGGCACACCGCACAACATTGCGGGTTTCCCGATGATGGAGCCGAAAAAGATCGCCAACGTTGCTCCGCTCACATCAGCCCGTCAGATGCTTGAAGGCGACATCACGTACAAATATGCGGGCTTTTCTTCCTACTATGACCAGATGAAAGCCGGTATTGATTATCTGGTGCAGGAAAAAGGCGCTGAAAACATCTGCGCCATGTATATTCCGTCCGATTTCGGCAAGGAAATCCAGGAAGGCGCAAAAGAGGAAGCCGAGGAACTTGGCAAAGACCTGGGCGGCTGAAACAACCCACAAGCCGGATGAAGGTGACTTTGTCGGCGCGTTGACCAAATTGCGTGAAGTCAAAATGCGATGTTGTTGCGCTTGCTCTTGGTGTGCGCCAGATCATCGTGACGGTTGCGACAGCCAAGAAGCTTGGCTGGACTGATGTTACCTTTATCGGCTCATCCGCAGGTTTCCACGAGGCAATTGCATCCCAGCCAGGCGGTATTACCGATGGCTACTACGCGGCTGCCGGTTGGGCGGACTACAAGCCCCGCATGGACAACCCTGTCGTGAAGGAATGGCATGATGCCTATATTGCAAAGTATGACGGCGAAGTCCCCGGCATGGCTGCAATCCTTGGCTATGGCGCTGCCATTTCAATGATCAAGGGTCTTGAAGCTGCAGGTCCTAGACCTGACACCTGAATCCTTCCAGAAAGGAATGGAAACCCTGGATTACCGTGATGAAATCGCCGATGCCGATGTGAAAATGGGCCCCGATGATCATCAGGGCGGCGACATCATCGTCATTTCCGTGGTTGAAGGTGGTGTCTTCAAGGAAGTCGCACGCCAGTAACAACAGTTGGCAATACCCGTATGGGCATAGCCAAACGGCAGATATACGAATTGAAAATGCCCGGTTTCAAGGCCGGGCATTTTTCTTTGGAAGAATGAAGGAATGGAAACGGACAACCATTCCCTTTCGGATAAGGGTGCATTTTTAAAGTTTTGGCACACGTTCAAATCGGCATGATTTGCCTGCTCAATACGAACCGGAATCTGGTGAGCATTGACAATTCGATGATTATTCATCTCCATTCGACGACATTGATAAACGTCAATTTCAAAAGGGGCGCGATACCCTAAGACTAAAGGCCATATTTTCCCAATGAATGAGCCTCGCGCAAGATTGATGTTCAAATTTGCACACTGCTGCCCGTTGACTCATCGCCATTGTAGAAGACAGTATGAAATTGTTATCAGACTTTGATGAGGTGAATCGCGCTATGGCGCAGATCAAATCATCAGCTATAATCAGGAAGCGGAATTGAGGAGTTTCGTTTGCCGTCACACAGTGAGGCTTTCACTTGTGACATCATCAGGGAGGGACGTCGGCGTATGACTGCGCAGGCAACAGGTATATCTTTCGCATCAGCAAACAGCGGCGAACAACCAGCAACATTTCCAGGTTATCTTCTGCTGAACGCCAAGCGGTTCGGATCACGCCCCGCCATGCGGCACAAGGATCTGGGCATCTGGCAAAGCTGGACTTGGGCGCAACTCCTTGAGGAAATCCGCGCCTATTCGATGGGTCTTGAGGCGCTGGGGTTCAAACGCGGCGATAAGGTCGCCATTATCGGCCAGAACAGGCCGCGGCTTTACTGGACGTTTTCTGCGGTGCAGGCGCTGGGCGGCGTTCCTGTCCCGGTTTATGGCGACAGTGTTGCAGAGGAAATGGTCTACGTTCTCAATCACGCTGAAGTCCGCTACGCGGTTTGTCAGGACCAGGAACAGGTCGACAAGGTTCTGTCGATGGGCGATGAGCTGAAACATCTCGACAAGATCTTTTACGACGAGATCAGGGGTTTGCGTGATTATGAACACACCAACCTGATTTCACTTGACAGTCTCATTGAAAGCGGTCGCGAGGTGTTCAGGAAGAAAGGTGACAGCGACTGGCTGGCATCCATTGCCAAAGGCAAGGGCAGCGATCTTGCAGTCATGCTTTATACCTCTGGCACAACCGGTCGTCCCAAGGGCGTCATGCTCACCCATGACAATCTGGCAATTTCCGCGCGTAATGCCAATGCGTTTGACCACCTCGATGAAACCGAGGAGACGCTGGCCTATCTGCCGCTCGCATGGGTGGGCGACCACATCTTTTCCTATGGCCAGCACTTTACGGCAGGCTATTGCGTTTGTTGTCCCGAAAGCCCGGAAACGGTCGATGCCGATCGCCGTGAAATCGCGCCAACCTACTTCTTTGCCCCGCCGCGTGTATTTGAAATCATGTTGACCTCCGTCATGGTGCAGATGGAAGATGCCAGCAAACTCAAAAAGAAAATGTTCCATTATTTTATGAATGTTGCGCGCAAGGTCGGCGAGCCGATCCTCAATGGTGAGAGTGTTGGTGGCCTTGACCGTTTCAAATATTTCCTTGGCGAATTGTTGGTCTACGGCCCGTTGAAGAACCGTATGGGCCTGACCCGCATGAAGGTCGGCTATACAGCGGGCGAAGCAATCGGGCCTGAAATTTTTTCTTTTTACCGTTCGCTTGGCCTCAATCTCAAACAGCTCTATGGCCAGACCGAGGCCTGTGTTTATGTCACGGCCCAGCCCGATGGCGAAATAAGGGCAGACACGGTCGGCCGGCCGTCGCCGGATGTTGAAATAAAGATCGACGAAAAGACGGGTGAAGTGCTTTACCGCTCGCCGGGCGTGTTTCTTGGTTACTACAAGAATGATGATGCAACCAAGGAAACCAAGACCGCCGATGGCTGGGTTCATACCGGTGATGCCGGCTTCTTTGATGCGGAGGGACACCTCAAGATCATCGACCGCGCAAAGGATGTGGGCAAGCTGAAATCCGGTGAAATCTTCGCGCCGAAATACATCGAGAACAAGCTGAAGTTTTTCCCCAACATCAAGGAGGCCGTGGCTTTCGGGAACGGGCGGGATTATTGTGCGGTCTTCATCAACATCGACCTGACCTCTGTCGGCAACTGGGCAGAACGCAACAATATTGCTTATGCCTCCTATCAGGAACTCGCGCAGCACCCTGAAGTCTACAAGACGATTGAGGCGCATGTGGATCAGGTCAACCGCGACCTCGCGTCAGAGGAAATGATGGCAAACTCGCAGATCAGGCGTTTCCTTGTTCTGCACAAGGAGCTAGATGCTGATGATGGTGAACTGACCCGGACCCAGAAAGTGCGACGTTCCTTCATTGCCGAGCGGTACGCTCCGTTGATTGATGCTCTTTATGATGGCTCAAAAGAAAAATACGTCGAGACCGAGGTCGTCTTCGAGGATGGCCGCAAGGGCAAGATTTCGGCAACCGTCGAAATCCGTGACATGAAAGAGCATCCTCCCGCTTTCGTAAGCGAAAACAAACTGGAGGCAGCAGAATGAACGCGCCTTTGAACCCCAACCAGTTGCGGCCCTCCCAGGAAATGCGCATGACCCGCCCCGATGACGGGATAAAGGTCGGCGACCCGCTGCTTATTGTCGATAACATCTCACTCTCCTTTGGCGGTGTGAAGGCGATCTCGGATATCTCCTTCAACATCAACAAAGGTGAAATCCGCGCGATCATCGGCCCCAATGGCGCCGGAAAGACGTCAATGCTCAATGTGATCAACGGCTTCTATCATCCCCAGAAGGGAACGATTACCTTCCGCGGCGAAAAGCGCACCAAGATGCGCCCCCATGTTGCTGCAAATCAGGGTATTGCCCGCACCTTCCAGAATATCGCGCTGTTCAAGGGCATGTCCGTTCTCGACAATATCATGACCGGCCGCATTACCCTCCAGCACAAAAACATGTTCTGGCAGGCCTTGTGGCGTGGTCCTGCCGAACGCGAGGAACTGGAACATCGCGAGGCTGTGGAGCACATCATCGATTTTCTCGAAATCGAGGCAATCCGAAAAACTCCGGTTGGCCGCTTGCCCTATGGTCTGCAAAAGCGTGTCGAACTTGGCCGCGCCCTTGCCGCCGAGCCTGCTCTGCTTCTGCTTGACGAGCCGATGGCTGGCATGAACCTCGAGGAAAAAGAGGACATGAGCCGCTTCATTCTCGACGTGAATCAGCAATTTGGAACCACCATTGCCCTGATCGAGCACGATATGGGCGTAGTCATGGATTTGTCGGACCGCGTTGTTGTGCTCGATTATGGCCGCAAGATCGGCGATGGCACGCCGGATGAAGTTCGCAACAACCAGGACGTGATCGATGCCTATCTTGGCGTCAGTCATGATGATTGAGGGAGAAAGTAGATGAGTCCGGCATTCCTCAATTTCATTGAGATCTTCTTGAACGGCCTGATGGCTGGTATCATGTATTCGCTCGTCGCCCTTGGTTTCGTGCTGATTTTCAAGGCATCGGGCATATTCAATTTCGCACAGGGTGTCATGGCGCTTTTTGCTGCGCTGACCTTGGTGGGTTTGCAAACCGGCCAGGTACCGTTTGCCCATTTGATCAACGCCATCTTCGGAACCAATGTCCACCATTGGGGGGCAGGCATGAACGCCATCCTAGCGATTATCCTGACCATGGTGGTGATGGTGGCCCTCGCATGGGCCATTGAGCGCTATGTCTTGAAACATCTCGTCAACCAGGAGCCGATCATCCTGTTCATGGCGACTATTGGCCTTGCCTATTTCCTTGAGGGGCTGGGCGATCTCATGTGGGGTGCTGATATCAAGACACTCGATGTGGGCCTGCCGAGCGGCGGCTCCTTCTGGTGGGAAGATGTTACCAAGACCTGGGCGGCGCAAGGCGCCGAATATTGGGGCATGTACATTGACGTGCTCGATGTATCAGCGACCGCAATCGCGATTATCCTTGTGATCGCACTGTCCCTCTTCAGCCAGTATACGGCGACAGGCCGCGCCCTGCGCGCTGTTGCCGATGACCACCAGGCTGCAATGTCAGTCGGCATCTCTTTGCGCACCATCTGGGTGATTGTCTGGTCGATTGCCGGGTTTGTCGCTCTTGTTGCCGGGATCATGTGGGGATCAAAATCGGGCGTGCAGTTTTCCTTGTCCCTGATTGCCCTGAAGGCCCTTCCGGTTCTCATTCTTGGCGGGTTTACATCAATCCCCGGCGCGATTGTTGGCGGACTGATTATCGGCGTCGGTGAAAAACTCGCCGAAGCCTATGTCGGTCCGTTTTTTGGCGGCGCGATTGAAAACTGGTTCGCTTATATGCTCGCACTCGCCTTCCTGCTGTTCAGGCCCCAGGGACTGTTCGGCGAAAAAATCATCGAGAGGATATAACCATGCTCTATCGCGAAGCCGGTGATTTCAAAACCAATTATTCCGCTGATCAGCAGACCTTTCCGATCAAGTCCGAGCGCTGGCTCTTCTGGGCGTTCATGGCCTTTGCCTTCCTTGTGGTTCCGTTCCTGATCAACGACTACTGGAACAAGGCTGTCCTGATGCCGCTGCTGATCTATTCGATGGCAGCACTTGGCCTCAACATTCTGGTCGGTTATTGCGGACAGGTGTCCCTCGGCACGGGCGGATTTATGGCTGTGGGTGCCTTTGCCTGCTACAAGCTGATGACAGCCTTTCCCGGCCTCGACATGTTTTCCGTAGTCATTCTGTCAGGATTTGTGACTGCAGGCGTGGGCATTATCTTCGGTCTCCCGTCTTTGCGCATCAAGGGGTTTTACCTGGCGGTGGCAACCCTTGCTGCGCAGTTCTTCCTTGTCTGGGTCTTTAACAAGTTTGCCTGGTTCTACAACTATTCTGCCTCCGGGCAGATCACTGCCCCCGAGCGCACGATTTTCGGCATTGCCGTCACAGGACCATCGACTGCGCCCTGGGCAACCTATCTCTTCGCGTTGATAATAGTGTTTGTCTTCGCCTGGATTGCCCGCAACCTTACCCGCGGCCGACTTGGCAGAAGCTGGATGGCAATTCGTGACATGGACATTGCGGCGGAGATCATCGGCGTGTCGCCGCTTCAGGCCAAATTGTCCGCCTTTGCCATATCATCCTTTTATATCGGCATAGCCGGAGCCATGTTCTTTGCGAACTATCTCGGCGCAGCTGAGGTTGGTGAGGCTTTCGGTATCGATAAATCCTTCCTCGTTCTCTTCATGGTGATCATTGGCGGGCTTGGCTCCATTCTAGGTTCCTTTCTTGGTGCGGCTTTCCTAGTTCTGCTGCCTGTCGCCCTGAAAAACCTTATGGTCGGTTACATGGGTTGGCCGACGGACCTTGCCGCGCATATCCAGATCATGCTGGTTGGCGGGCTGATAGTTGTCTTCCTGATCATGGAGCCGCATGGCCTCGCCCAGCTTTGGCGTTTGACGAAGGAAAAACTGCGCCTTTGGCCTTTCCCTTATTAAGGATGGTGCCAGTTGCGTTGTGGAATTTCTTGCATAGGACAACCCGGTTCCTGCAAGATGAGTGCAATTCTTTCCGGGAGGCAGCGAAGGGCAAAAATGCCTCAACGCTGAAGGTAAGAATGAAAAAATGTCTAGTAACCGTAGGAGGAAAGACATGAAATTGACCAAAACAATCATGGCCGGCGCGCTGGCAGCCCTTGTAGGTGCATCACCTGCAATGGCTGAAGCTTGTGTTCCCGTCACTGAGCTACCGCACAGGTCCGTATGCGGCAAACGGTATTCCGTTCGCCGACGGCTATGCTGATTACTTCACGCTGGTGAACGAGCGCGATGGCGGCATTGGTGGTGTGAAGGCCCGCCTGCTTGAGTGCGAAACTGGCTACAACACCGAGAAGGGCGTTGAGTGCTACGAGTTCCACCAAAGGTGAAGGCTCGCTGATTTATCAACCGCTTTCAACGGGTATCACCTACCAGTTGATCCCCAAGGCAACCGCTGACGGCATTCCGGTCCACTCCATGGGCTATGGGCGAACATCCGCTGCCAACGGCAAGGTGTTTGAGTGGATATTCAACTATCCCGGCAACTATTGGGATGGTGCCTCCGGCATGATCAACGATATCCTCAACCGCAATGGCGGTGATATCAAGGGCAAGAAGATTGCGCTCGTTTATCACAACTCCGCCTACGGCAAGGAGCCGATCCGTACGCTTGAGGAACTGGCCAAGAAACACGGCTATGAACTCTCGCTTATCCCTGTAGACCATCCAGGTCAGGAGCAGAAATCCCAGTGGCTGCAAATTCGCCGCGACCGTCCGGACTTTGTCCTGATGTGGGGTTGGGGCGTAATGAACGCGGTCGCGATCCAGGAAGCTGTGAACATCCGTTTCAACATGGACAACTTCTACGGCATCTGGTGGTCAGGTTCTGAAAATGACGTGATCCCTGCCGGAGATGGCGCAAACGGTTATCGTGCGGCAACTTTCCACGGCGTTGGCTCCAACTACCCTCTTTTTGAGGACATCAAGAAGTATGTTGTTGATACAGGCAAGGCAGCAGGCGCTGGCGATCAGGTCGGTACGGTGCTTTACAACCGTGGCCTATATGCAGCCATGCTGGCTGTTGAAGCGGCGAAAAAGGCACAGGAAATTTCCGGCAAGGCTGACATCACTCCGGCCGATATGCGCAATGGTATGGAAGCTCTGACCCTTGATCAGGCTGCCATGACTGCGCTGGGTCTGCCTGGCTTTGGTCCTGAGATCAATGTGTCGTGTGCAGAGCATGGCGGACCTGGTCTTGTTGCCATTCAGCAGTGGGATGCTTCCGCCAAGACATGGTCACTCGTCTCCGAGTTTGCACCGGTTGACCGTGAAGTGCTTGATCCGCTGATCATGGAAGATTCCGAGGCATTCGCCAAGGAAAACAATATCACGCAGCGCGATTGCAACTAATCGCCAGCGCGTAATGTGAGAACCCGGATGGTGGCGGAAAATCTGCCACCATCCACCTTGCAGAAATTCTTGAACCGGATCAGGCGTTCTCCTCAAAGCAGGTACCAAAATGCTTCAGAAAACAGATGACACCTCAAAAAATGACAAGGCACCAGGCGAGCCGCCGATCCTTGAGGTCAATAATATCGAGGTGATCTACAATCACGTCATTCTGGTGCTCAAGGGTGTTTCGCTGACTGTTCCCAAGGGTGGCATCGTTTCCATTCTCGGCGCGAACGGAGCCGGTAAGACCACAACGCTCAAGGCGGTTTCCAACCTGCTTCATGCCGAACGCGGTGAAGTCACCAAGGGTAATATCAAATTCCGGGGCGAAGAGATTCAGAACCTTTCGCCTTCCGAACTCGTCAAGAAGGGCTGCATTCAGGTGATGGAAGGCCGTCACTGTTTCGGCCACCTTTCGATCGAGGAAAATCTCATGACCGGTGCCTATACACGCACGGACGGGCGGGGTGCCATCGCTGCCGATCTTGAAATGGTCTATGACTATTTCCCCAGATTGCGCGAGCGCCGCAAGTCACAGGCCGGTTACACATCAGGCGGCGAACAGCAAATGTGCGCCATTGGCCGTGCATTGATGTCACGGCCTTCGACAATCCTGCTCGATGAGCCTTCCATGGGCCTCGCTCCGCAATTGGTGGAGGAAATCTTCGAGATTGTGAAGGGGCTGAACGCCAATGAGGGCGTCTCCTTCCTGCTTGCCGAGCAAAACACCAACATCGCCCTGCGCTACGCTACATACGGCTATATTCTTGAATCAGGTCGTATCGTGATGGATGGTCTTGCCTCTGAACTTCGTGAAAACGAGGACGTGAAGGAATTCTATCTCGGTGTGGGCGGCGAGGGCCGCAAATCCTTCCGCGATGTGAAGCACTACAAGCGCCGCAAGCGCTGGCTGGCATAACCGCCAACTTGCTTTCCCTGAATACGGACATGCAAAGGGCCGCAGCCGGTCAGATCGTTTCCGGCTGCTGCCTCATTTCCTCGATCCGCTCAAGCGCCTCTTCGCGGGTATTGCGAATGTTCGGCCTGAAATCCTGGCTTTGTGCCCGCATGCGGATTTCTTCCTCGGTCTCCGACTCCGGCGCATAACGCACCGAGCCGAGCGAATGGGCGATATTGAGCTTTTTCCCGCGATGGGAAAACGCAATCCATGCCTCGGGGAAGATTTTGCAGTTTTCGTAATTGATCAGGAAAAACCATTTCGGCGAATGCTTCATGATCTCGGCTTCGAGGTGGTCGTAGACGAGGTTTACATCGTCTGAATGCTTGAAAGTGAGATTGGAAAAATCGACATCCATTATGCGGGAGGCCTCGAGGAAGGTGAGGCGGGGTTTGATTTCATCGATGGTCAGATTGGGTTCATGGAAAACTTTGCTCAGACGCTGTGACTTGAATGTGCCAATCCGCGTGATCGCATCGTCCCGGTTGGTGAGAAGATTGGCGTCAAAGGCTTCGGTATTGGCGCGCCTCTCTATTTCCCTGGCCGTTTCCTCACTCACATCGTAGCGTACCGAACCTTGTGAATAGGCCAGATTGAGTTCCTTTCCGCGCTTTGAAAAGGCAAACCATGCTGAAGGGTCAATCCGTGTTCCTGAATAATTTACAAGAAAGAACCACTTGTCCTCACCGCTCTGGCGTATGCGATCCTCAAGCACGTCATAAAAAAGATTGACCCTTTGACCGGTGTCGAAGTGATAATCGGAAAAATCAGCCTCCATGATTTCCAGATCATCGAGAAACCGGATTTTCTTGTTTATTTCCCCTGTCATCGGATAAACCTTTCTTCAGGCTGACGTAGAACAGCCCGGAAAGTGCGCATGACCGAAAAGATCTATCTCGCGGGGGGCAGCTATGACAAATAAAATTCGGGTGTGAATTAAAACAAATCCGGATGAATTGATCTGTGGATTAGTGCCACATGAACAAAGGTATCAGGAAGAAAGTATAAAGCGGGGCGCGAGTATGCTGGCCGTCTTGTAGTCTTTGGGAAAAAGTGAAAAGTGCATGGCATCAGGGATGAACCAGTTTCGATATTCAAGATCAGGCTTTCGCTACAATCTTATTGTGGCAATCGGATTGACCATCCTTGTTTGCGGTCTGGTCTGGTTGCTTTTGGGTATCTACGGCTCCAATCACATGAACCTGCTGACAGCCCTGACTGGCGCGATCTTTTTCGCATTTATTTCAGCCAGAATGCTGGCCCGTTACTGGCGTAATGAGGTCATACTGGCAGTTCGGCCGACCGGGCTTTATGATGCACGAATTGCTACTGACACGATTCCATGGGAAGAAATCAAGGAACTTGTCCTCAAGCGGCGCGAACAGGAATACCAGTTGGCAATCATTTTGTGGCCGCACAAGCCGGGCGGAAAGGTGCGGGACCATGACATTGATCTGAGCGCGCTCGAAGGCGGTTCACAGTCTATCCTTGAAGCCATCAGCCAATATATGCCGATTAGAATGGAACAGTAACCCGATGCCGTTTTTGTTTATCCTTGGTGTGCTTGTATTGGGCGCGGTGATTTATCTGCCGCAGTATTGGGTCCGGCACGTCTTAGCGAGGCACGGCATGGACCGCCCGGATTTTCCTGGTACAGGCGGCGAACTTGCCAAACATCTGATCAGCGAATTATCTCTCGGTGACGTTGCCCTCGAAATGACCGAGAAAGGCGATCACTATGATCCCGATGCAAGGACCGTTCGCCTGTTGAAGGATCACCATGAAGGGCGGTCCATCGCAGCAATAGCCATCGCCGCCCATGAGGTCGCTCATGCCATCCAGCACCACCGCGGCGAGCGCATGCTTTCCTTACGCCAGACACTGGCGAAATTTGCTGCGACTTCCGACGTCGTGGCATCGATCTTCTTTTTTGCTGCGCCTGTTCTGGCCGTCTTTGTCCGTTCGCCGATTGCGTTTTTCGGACTGGTCGGTTTCGGAGTGGCCCTTCTGGCTGTCCGAATTATTGTCCATTTGGTCACTTTGCCTGTGGAATACGACGCCAGTTTCAACAAGGCCTTGCCCATCCTGGAGCAGGGCGGTTATCTGAAACCTGAAGACATGCCCGCCGCCCGTCAGGTGTTGAAAGCTGCAGCCCTGACCTATGTCGCCGGGGCACTGGTCAGCCTGCTGGACCTGGCGCGCTGGATACGAATTTTGAGATAGTGGAGTTTTGCTTATGAGTGGATATTTTGATGAACAGGAAACACGCGATCACGGCGAACGGGAAGCTACCCTGTTTGAAAGATTGCCGGTGTTTCTCAAATCCGTAACATCGGCGATCCCCGGCTGGGCAAACCGTTTGTCGGGCATTGATCTGTCGGCCATAAGTTCCCGTGAGACACTGGCCGCCATTCCCGTATTGCGCAAACCTGAACTGATGGATGCCCAGCAGAAAGAGCCGCCGCTTGGTGGGTTCAGCGACCCGACTTATCTTCAGGGCATCCGCTATTTCATGTCTCCTGGCCCGATCTGGGAGCCTCAGGCGCCTGGCATTGATCCCTGGCTTGGTGCGCGCGCCTTTCATGCAGCCGGTATCGGCAAGGGAGACCTGGTCCATTGCGCACTTTCCTTCCACATGACACCCGGCGGCTTCATTCTTGATGCAGGCGCTCGGGCAACCGGCGCAAACGTGTTTCCCGCAGGTGTTGGCAATACCGAACAGCAGGTGGAGGCCGCCGCTGCCATTGGCGCCACCGCTTATGCCGGTACGCCCGATTACCTCAAGGTCATTCTCGACAAGGCGCAGGAAATGGGCCGCGACCTTTCCTCGATAACCAAGGCAGTGGTTTCCGGTGGCGCACTGTTTCCATCCATGCGGGATGAATATGCCGCGCGCGGGGTGAGCGTTCTGCAAAATTACGCCACAGCCGATCTTGGTGTGATTGCCTATGAAACCGCAAAGGACGGCAAACCGCTCCCCGGCATGATCGTCAATGAGGACTTGATCGTCGAGATCGTCCGTCCCGGCACCGATGACCCGGTTTCCCCCGGTGAGGTTGGCGAACTGGTAGTGACCAATTTCAATCCTGCCTATCCGCTGATCCGTTTTGGAACCGGAGATCTGTCAGCCGTGCTCGATGAACCCTCGCCTTGCGGGCGCACCAATATGCGCATCAAGGGCTGGATGGGCCGCGCCGACCAGCGTACCAAGGTCAAGGGCATGTTTGTTGATCCAAAGCAGATTGATGAAGTGGTCAAGGCTGCGCCGGGCGTTGCGCGCGCGCGCCTTGTAGTCGCCCGTTCAGGCGCTTCCGATGTCATGACGCTGCAGGTTGAACCACAAACCGGTACGGCACCCGATCTTGATGCCATTGCCGCATCGCTCACGTCCATTACCAAGCTGAAAGGCACAGTTGAAATTGCCGACACGCTGCCGAACGACGGCAAGGTGATTGACGATACGAGGGATTACGAGGCTTGAGAATTATCCGCTTGCTGAATCACCCTCAACAGGCTGGCCGAAAAGGGTGATCGCAAAGCCGAGCAGCATCAATAGGGCGAAGCCGGTAGCGTTCGCCCGTTCATTCTGCCGCCAGGCACTGACCGCGGCAATCCCTGCCTGCAGGCCGTAATAAAGCGCGAATGCACGCGAGGCGTATGTGATGATCTGGAAAACGTTCAGGCTCCATGTCAGAAGTATCCCGATCACCGCAAGAACGACATAGGCGGTCTGCGGGCTTACGCGGTTATGGGTGAGTTCGTTGATCAGGCCACCGGACCCGCCTGTGTCTGCCACCGCCGCACTGAACTGTGCAGAAAGCGCCGCCCCGACAAGAATGACCGGCAGAATGGGAGCGACAATCCCCAGCATGTCGACGATGGCGGTCTCTGACATTTCCAGCTGTCCCCTTTTGAAAACATAGGCAAACAAAACGATGTAAGTCATATAAATTGCGCTGGAAAGAAGCTGTGCCATCCGCATGGAATTGCGTCTTGTTTCCGCATCATACGTATCGCCAAGATAACGTGAGGTTTCAAAGCCCTGAACCGTGACGATCAGCCCGAATGCCAGTGTGACCGCTCCCCAACCGGTTACTTCGCTTGCATTGAAGACAAGTTCGCCGGCGCTGAATTTTCCTGCGAAGAAAACGGAAAGACCGATCAGAAGGCCGACAATAATCGCCAGCTTGATGGTAACCGAGACATATTCAAGCTGTTCTAGTGCCTTGAAGCCTCGGGTCCAGCCGATGAAAACAATGACCAGAAATACAGCCGTTGTTACCAGTTTGGCATTGGCTGGTGTGTCAGCCGCAGTCAGGCTCATGGCAAAGGCTCCAAACAGGTTGAGATAATAGGCAACCGAAATGACATAGGCAAAGCCAAGCACCCATGCGGAGATTTCCTCCAATGCCTTTGCCTGCCCGCTGCGGGTAAAATCATCCTCCCCCAGCATCTTGATATTGTAGCGGATTGCCGAGCCATAAAGATAAGCCGCCAGACACAGCAGCAACATGACCAGGGGGGCATATTTTCCGTATGATGCATCAAGTATCGGACCAAGCACCAGAAAACCGCTGCCAATGATCGAGGCCAGTGGCGTGGTCATTGCTCGCCAATTTGTCCAGTTGGTCAGCTTAGGAGACCAAAGGATCAAGCCTGTAATCACGATCCCGGCAATTATGGCGATATTGTTGATCATCGGCTTGGCCTAAAACAACAGTGGATCAATGCCTTTCTTGTCGACCACGGTTTCCATCACCGCATAGGTATGAGTCGAGGCAACACCCGGCAGCGTGCCGATATCATTGCCCAGCACCTTTCGGTACTGCGCCATGTCACCGGTCCGGACTTTCAAAAGATAATCAAACCCGCCAGCTATCATGTGGCAGCTTTCGATCTCCGGCACCCGCTTTGCAGCTGCGTTGAACTTGTCGAGAACATCTGTCGTGGTTCGCTCAAGCGTTACCTGCACAAAGGTGATATAGGGAAGGCCCAGATCACGTGCTGAAAGCTCTGCCCGGTATCCCTTGATCAGGCCGGACTTTTCCAGCCGCTTTACCCGGTCTGCACACGGTGTCTTGGAAAGGCCGACCACATCCGAAAGATCGGTGATTGACATGCGCCCGTCGCCTTGAAGCGCCTTCAAAATCTTCCGATCGATATTGTCGAGTTTTCCGTTCATTTTGTCATTTCTCCCATTTCGAGATAAATAAATAGCCTGATAAAGGCCTCAAATACAGGAAAAAAACACTGGGTAAATGTTTTACAATAGGAGATATTCCTTTGAAAACTGTTGGCTTGGAGAGTGCACTTGAAAAAACCCGTATCCGCAAAAACGCCGACCCAACCTGGCAACCTTAGTGAATGCCGCAGCAGGATCCGCGCTCTCACCAACCATGATGAGGCGGACGCTGTCAGCCAATTAATCAGCTCAATGAATCTTCCCGCGGGGCTGCGTGAGGTGATTTCGACTGATGCGGCGCAAACGGTTCGCACGATCAGGCGCGAGCATTCGCCCAACATTATGGAAAAGTTTCTCGGTGAATACGGCCTCAATACCGATGAGGGTGTGGCACTGATGTGCCTTGCCGAAGCCTATCTGCGAACCCCGGACAGTGAAACGCTTGATGCGCTGATCTCTGACAAGATTGGTGAGGGCGACTGGACGCGCCATCTAGGCAAGGCGAAATCTTCATTGGTCAACGCTTCGACCTGGGCTCTGATGCTGACAGGCAAGGTTTTTCGGTCCATCCCGGCACAGGCGGAAGATCTCGCCAGTGTCATGCGTTCCATGGTGCAGCGCCTTGGCGAACCGGTTGCACGGACAGCGGTCGGAGAGGCGATGAAAATTCTTGGCGCGCAGTTCGTCCTTGGTCGTTCAATTGAGGAGGCTCTCGTCAATGCAAAAGCAGAGGCGAAAAAGGGCAATCTTCACTCCTTCGACATGCTGGGTGAAGCCGCCCGCACCTCACGCGATGCCAAGCGCTATTTCCTGTCCTATTCCGATGCGATCTCGGAAATCGCAAAGCATGCCAAAAAGGACTATCCACACGACAATCCCGGTATTTCGGTAAAACTGTCCGCCCTCCACCCGCGCTATGAAACGGTCAACCGGGCGCGTGTTATGGATGAACTGGTGCCCCGGGTCACGGCACTGGCCCTCCATGCCAAGGCTGCCAATATTCCCTTGGCGATTGATGCGGAGGAAGCCGATCGGCTTGATCTCTCACTCGATGTGATCGAAGCTGTCCTTGCCAATGGCGATCTGAAGGGATGGGATGGTTTCGGAGTTGTTGTTCAGGCTTATTCACGGCGCTGCCCGGCTGTTCTCGACTGGCTTTATGCCTTGTGCAAAACGCTCAACCGCAAGATATCCGTGCGCCTCGTCAAGGGCGCTTACTGGGATGCGGAGATCAAGAATGCGCAGGTTCTCGGTCTTGAGGGGTATCCGGTCTTCACGCGCAAGGAGGCGACCGATATATCCTATCTCGCCAATGCTCAGAAACTGTTGGCGATGAACGATGCCATCTATCCGCAATTTGCAACGCACAATGCCCACACGGTGGTTGCCATCGAAAAGATGGCTCCGGAAGGAGCAAGATTCGAGTTCCAGCGCCTGCATGGTATGGGCGATGCCCTGCACGATATCCGCCAGCGCATCGACCAGCGACCGCGGCGCATTTATGCGCCTGTCGGTGTCCACAAGGACCTTCTGGCATATCTCGTACGCCGCTTGCTGGAAAACGGCGCGAATTCCTCCTTTGTCAACCAGTTGCTGGATGAAGCGGTTGCGCCTGAGGAAATCGCTGCTGATCCAATAGCGAAGCTGGAAAGCCATGCATCCATTCCCCATCCAAAAATTCCCTTGCCAAAAGAGATATTTTCCGACCGCAAAAATTCGCGAGGCTGGAACCTGAATGACCCCCTCGCGATGGAAAGCCTCGAAACGGAGATGAAACCTTTCCGCAAGAAAACGTGGAATTTCGGCAAAGGCCACCAAGTCGGAAATCCGGCTGCAGGATCGCAAAAAATCGGTAGCATGAAGCTTTCTGATGAGCGAACGGCTGCTTCCGCAATCAAGGCAGCGAAAAAGGCCTATGGCGACTGGTCTTCCAGATCTGCGATTGAACGCGCTGGGATCCTTGAAAAAACCGCTGATCTTTACGAGGAAAATCATGCCGAGTTGATGGCGATTGTCGTTCGTGAAGCCGGCAAGACCCGCCTTGATGCAGTGGCGGAAATCCGCGAAGCGGTAGATTTCCTGCGTTATTACGCAGCAGAGGCCCGCAAGGGCGAAAGCAGGAGCGCTGACGGTGTGATTGTCTGCATTTCGCCGTGGAATTTTCCCTGCGCGATTTTCACCGGACAGATCGCCGGTGCCCTGTCCGCCGGAAATACAGTGGTTGCCAAGCCCGCTGAACAGACGCCGCTGATTGCCGAATTCCTGACACGCCAGTTTCATGCTGCCGGCCTGCCTAAGGACGCGCTTAAACTGGTGCAGGGCGAAGGAAGAAGCATCGGCCCCGCGCTCACCGGTTCGCCAGACATTGCAGGCGTTGCCTTTACCGGCTCGACAGAGACCGCGCGCCACATTGATATTTCCATGGCGAAAGGTAATCCCAAGGCAGGCCTCATCGCCGAGACTGGCGGGCTCAACGCCATGATCGTTGATTCGACCGCCTTGCCGGAACAGGCCGTTCGCGACATTGTCCAGTCGGCTTTCCAGAGCGCCGGACAGCGCTGTTCGGCACTGCGGGTCTTGTATGTGCAGAAGGACGTTGCCCCGCAAATTCTCGAAATGCTTGAGGGCGCGGCGCAGGAACTTGCCATCGGCGATCCGTGGGACCCGGCAACCGATGTCGGCCCCGTGATCGACGAGGATGCCCGAAAGACAATCCTCGACCATTGCGAAAAGCTGAAAGGCGAGGGCCGTCTTCTCTTTGAACTCGACCTGCCGGAGATGACAAGGAACGGAACTTTCGTTCCGCCAATTGCGCTCCGCCTTGAAACCATCAGCCAGTTGGAGCGGGAGATCTTCGGCCCCGTTCTGCATGTCATCGAGTTCGAGGCCGACCAGCTTGCAAAGGTGATTTCCGATATCAACGCCACCGGCTACGGCCTCACCTTCGGGATTCATTCGCGCATTGATACCCGCGTCGATTGGGTTTGTGCAAAGGCCGAAATCGGCAACATCTATGTAAACCGGAACCAGATCGGCGCGGTGGTCGGCGTCCAGCCCTTTGGCGGCGAGGGGCTTTCCGGCACCGGACCAAAGGCGGGCGGCCCGCTCTACGCAAAACGCTTCACCCGCGCAAAATCCGCTGACCTCCCCAAGTTACGCGAAACCGAAATGCCCGGACCAACAGGCGAACGCAATACCTGGTCGCTGATCCCGCGCGGGCGCATCGCCTGCCTTGGGCCCGATGACGTCAGCGTTGCACGACAGGCTGATCTTGCCCGTGCCGCCGGAAACGAAGTTCTAACGCCTGACGATTTGAACGGTGATCTTGAGGCGCTGCTGAACCGTGATGACCTTGCGCTGGTTCTTTTCGAGGGTGACGCGAACCTCGCTGAAATCCGCCAGGCACTCGCTGCGCGACAGGGCAAGCGGGTGCTCGTCATCGATCCGGCGAAAAACCCCGAAATGCTGTTCGCCGAAAAAGCTGTCAGCGAAGACACGACGGCTTCCGGCGGCAATGCAAGCCTGCTGGCGAGCGTGGGGTGACAAAATGTGGGGCAATGAACAATTGCCGGGACGCCGGAATTTCTGCCGCTGTTTCAGGCGGATAGTTCGCCATCTTGCTCCTCTTGGCACCCGCTTTATTGGCGGGTCACTGTGAATCAAAAGCCCTCGTCCTCAAAATTGGATGCGAATACTTTTCGCGAGATCCTGAAAGGACGAGAGCCTGAATAGACGCAGTCTGGCGCATTGCGATGGCGCGTGGATAAGTATTTATCTTACCCAAACACCGCCTTCACGCTGTCCGCCATGGCGGCAACGATCGTATCGGCCTCTTCGCGCGTCAGGCAGAGCGGCGGCGCAAAACCGATAATGTCGCCCTGGGGCATCGCCCGGCCGATCACACCGCGTTCAAGCAGCGCACCTGCCAGCCCGTAACCGGTCTTTTTCGACGGGTCGAAGAACTTGCGGCCTTCGCGGTCCTCGACAAATTCGACGGCGCAAAGCATGCCTTCGCCGCGAATATCACCCACATGTGGATGATCGCCAATCGCTTCCTTCATCGCCTTGTTGAGATAGGCACCGGTTTCACCAGCATTTGCAACGAGGCCGAGATCATCAATCAGTTTGAGATTGGCAACGCCCGCCGCAGCGCCGATCGGGTGCGCCGAATACGTCCAGCCATGGCCGATGGGGCCGAATTCGTCCGTGCCGTCCTCTAGCACTTTCCAGACCTTTTTCGAAATGATCGATCCCGACAGCGGCGCATAAGCGGAGGTGAGGCCCTTCGCGGTGGTGATAATGTCGGCTTCAATGCCGTAATGATCCGAGCCGAACATCGTGCCGAGGCGGCCAAAGCCGGTGACGACCTCATCGGCAATCATGAGAATATCATGCTTCTTGAGAACCTTCCCGATCGCTTCCCAGTATCCGGAAGGCGGCGGTGTGATCCCGCCCGTTCCGAGCACGGGTTCGCCGATAAGGGCGGCAATCGTGTCGGCGCCCTCGCGCTCGATCAGCGCCTCAAGATCGCTCACACATTGGGCAACGAAACCGGCTTCATCGAGCGAGAGGTCTTCGCGGCGGAAATAATCCGGCGCTGTCGTGTGCAGCACATTGGCAAGCGGCAGATCGAATTTCTTGTGAAAGAGCTCAAGCCCGGTGAGCGAGCCGGTCATCAGGCCCGAGCCGTGATAGCCGCGCCAGCGCGAAATGATCTTCTTCTTTTCCGGCCGCCCGAGAATGTTGTTGTAATACCAGACCAGCTTGATGTTCGTTTCGTTGGCATCCGATCCGCCAAGGCCGAAATAGACTTTCGACATGTTGGCGGGTGCGCGCTCGAGCACCATCTTTGCAAGCGTGATCGAGGCTTCCGTGCCGTGGCCGACATAAGCGTGATAATAGGAAAGCTCCTTTGCCTGGGCGGCGATCGCCTCGGCAATTTCCTGACGGCCATAGCCGACATTGACGCAGTAAAGACCGGCAAAACCGTCGAGCAGGCGGTTGCCGTCGCGGTCCTCAATATGAACACCGGAGCCGCCCGTCACGATGCGGTTTGGGCTTTCCCCGCGCGCATGCTGGGCAAGATGGGTTGAGGGATGGAAAAAGTTTTCGCGGTCCCACTGGTCGAGTTGGTCATTTTTGAGCATGGCTCTCTCCTGAAAAAGAGGCGGCGCGCCGCCTTTCGATGGTCAGACTTGGGAGCCGGTGCGCGCAATCTGCTCAAGAGGCAATGGCTTCACCCTTCAGGGTTACAGCCTGCCCGGTGGCAGATGGTCGGTTTTCCATCAGCGGGATTGCTCGCAAATGGCTCCGTTTGCCCAGGCAGCAGCGCGCAATGCCTTTATTGCTTGGGATGGTGCCTGTTTAGCGCATTTGGCAGAAAGGGGGAAGGGGGATGTGGCATGCCATGCCTGTCCGTTCACCAAGGTTTTGTTGCGCAAAACCGTCGCTGCGGCAGACATTTGTGAAACAAATGTTGAGAGCAGACGAGCGTTTATAGTCACTCGAAGCCTTCGCTCCAGCGTCATGTCAAAGAACATGGGATTTAGTGCAAACGTGCGACCTGCTCGCCGATCCTAAGACCCATTGTGTACGGGCCTTACAGGCCGCACGCGGAGATTTGCAGCATTGAGGGGTTCTTCAGTACACCGCCCCGCTCAACCTTCAAGCCGACCCATGGGATCAATCCCAACAGCACGACGCTCCGCTGCTGCTGCTCCTTGTTCCGATTGGCGAATTCAGACCAACGTTTGCCGGGCAACAGTGCGAGGGAATGTAAGGGAGGGAAAATGAGCGGGGATAAGTTTCTCAATCCGAATTCCTTTTTTCATTTTCGATCATGTCCATTACCCATGCAAGATAAGAACGCATTTCGGGAGAATGATTAAAGAAATGAAGCAGTTGCGGACCGTGCAACTTGATGATCTGGATTGCGTTACGAATTAGCTCTGCTTGCTCTGGACTTAGAAAGTATGCAACTCCGGCCGTTGCGCCAATCCATCCCTTCCAATCAGCAGCAACATTTTTCATCATGGCAAGCAGTCCATTGGAAACGATCACATAAGCATCGTAACCTGATCTGCTAGCGGCCCAGCCAAAGCGGTTGGCCGCATCCCGGACGGCAACATGAATTAGCCTCGTTTCCTCTTCAACGAGTTCCCTGTTGTCAGCAAACTCGTCAAGAACGGGTTTTCCAAACTTTTCGATTTCTCCAAGCGCGGCAGTGTCACGTGCGAATTCGTCAGCTCGCCGGACTAGCTTGCTTCCCTCCTCAAAACCTAAAACGAACGGCCCGTGTGATTGCAGCAATCCCTTTAACTTGGCGGCCACCATAGGTTCGAGGGGTTCAGATAGAGTGCGACTCTTATTTTGGTCTGCGTATGCTTTCTCGAAAGCGGCGATGGTACTACCAACCATATAAAGCGCGGCCACATCCAGATCAGCCAGATCACTATGGATCAGAGACGCATATTCCTTGATTGCGCCAGCGAGTTCCGGATAGACATTTTCGGATCGTTTGAAAATTTCGCACAGGTCATCTGCCATGGACTTGATGCGGTTGTGAAGGTCGGTCTGAAGCTTGTCATCTTGCTCATTTGGCAATGGTGGATTGGGAATATGCTGTAGTTTTCCATCCACGATTCCATACACAATGCCAGGAACAGTAGCGGGCGGTTCAATCCATAGCTCTTCGTCCCCCAGCCAACTCGCAATTTCGGCATTGATCTCTGCAGGCGTGCGATTCCAGAATTCGTCCGGCTTCATTGCCAGGTTGATCTGCTGCTTTTCGCTCAGATCAGAAATACCGCGATAGGAAAACTGTTCATTGGTGGCGATTGATGCGTACCAATTCAACCAGACCCGCCAGTTTTGGTCCTTGCCTGTTAATTCTGTGGTCAGATCGTGCCAGCTTTTAACGAACCAGCCAGGCGGTTCGCCATGCCAAAGAGGCGCGTTGTGTAGAGTTTTGCTGATGGGGCCGTCACTGCTTTTTTGCTCTTCAACATCCTCCCGGATCAACAAATCCTTTCGTACAGAATCCCAAATAACGGCGGAGTCGGAAGCGGAGCGGGCAGCGTAGGCGGAGTCGGCGGCGGCGGTGGCGGCGGTGGCGGCGGCGGAGAGGACGGCGGCGTAGGCGAAGTCGGCGGCGGAGGCGGAACGGGCGGCGGAGGCGGCGGCGGAGGCGGAACGGGCAGCGGAGGCGGAACGGGCAGCGGAGGCGGCGGCGGAGGCGGAACGGGCGGCCAAACTCATATCATGGGCTGGCCATGTGTGCGCAGCCCATGATATGAAAATCGCCCGAAAGGTGGCAAGGGTCAAGCCCTCTGGATCAGGGCCTTTCTTCGCAAACTCTTCCTGAAGCAATGGCAACACCCGAAAAGCAGAACGCAAGGCAATCAGTTGAGCCAATTCAACCGGCTTTTGCTTCAGCCAGTTCTGAAGGCTTTCGTGATCATCAATCGCTTCGATCTGCTTGCGGATTTCGTCTGATACCATTTCCCGTGTCCTGCAATTACAGGTTGGGGCAGGATGGCGGGGAAGGTATTGCGTTGCAAGCGGAAAAGCAGGTTTTCAACGGGATGTAGCCATAAGTCCTCTCGGCGATTGCACGTAATCGCCTGCCTGACGAACGGCGAAACCATGCCCGGCCCTCTCGACATTTCGCTTCACGAAATAGTCTGCGGGCCAACGCATTTCCGGCGAATGTCGGAAATTGCTAGCACTCCACCACGTTGACCGGGACATTCACCGCCAACCCGCCTTGCGAGGTTTCCTTGTAATTGGTCGTTCATGTCCATGCCGGTCTGGCGCATGGTTTCGATACAGGCATCGAGCGGAACAAAATGGGTTCCGTCGCCCTTGAGCGCGAGCGAGGCGGCGGTGACGGCCTTGACCGCGCCCAGCGCATTGCGCTCGATACAGGGCACCTGCACCAGCCCGCCAACGGGATCGCAGGTCATGCCGAGATGATGTTCAAGCGCGATCTCTGCCGCATTTTCGACCTGTTCGGGCGTGCCGCCCATGACTTCGGCAAGGCCGGCCGCCGCCATGGCGGAAGCCGAGCCGACCTCGCCCTGGCAGCCGACCTCGGCGCCGGAGATCGAGGCATTGTGCTTGATGATCCCGCCGATCGCCGCCGAGGTCAAAAGGAAGTCGCGGATCTTTTCAGAATGCGCTTCGGCATGAAAATGCATGTAGTAGCGAAGGACGGCGGGAACGACACCGGCAGCGCCATTGGTCGGCGAGGTGACGACCTTGCTGCCGGCAGCGTTTTCCTCGTTGACCGCCATCGCATAGACAGACAGCCAGTCATTGGCCTGCAGCGGATTGAAGCGGTTCTGCTTCCACTCCTCGCGCAACTTGTCATGGATCGCCTTGGCCCGGCGCTTGACGTTCAGCCCGCCCGGCATGACGCCGGTCGTGGAAATGCCGCGGTCAACGCAGCGGTCCATCGCGGTCCAGATGCGGTCGAGTTTCTCGTTGAGTTCGTGGCGGGAAAGATGGACTTCCTCATTGGCGCGCTTCATCTGCGCAATCGAAAGGCCGGAGGATTTTGCCATTGCCAGCATTTCGCCGGCATTGCGGAAGGGATGGGGAATGCCGCTTTCGACTGGCGGCTTCGTCTTCGCTTGCATCGCTTCGAGTTCGGCCTCGTTGACCACAAAGCCGCCGCCGATGGAATAATAGATGCGCTTGAGGAGCAGCCGGTCCATGCCGTCAAAGGCCTGGAACATCATGCCGTTTGCGTGTCCGGCAAGTGCCAGTTTCTTGTCGAGAACAAGGTTCTCGGCAGGGTCGAACCGGTAGGCCGGATGGCCCTGGGGCTGGATCGATCTGGAGGTTTTCACCGTGTCGATGATCGCGTCCATGTGATCGGGGTCAATCGTGTCGGGCAGATATCCCGCCAGGCCGAGGATGATCGCCCGGTCACTGGCATGGCCAACACCCGTATAGGCTAGCGATCCATGCAGGGAGACATGCAGTTTGGCAACGGGCGTATCGGCAGGGCGCGGCCAGTCGCCGTTGAGGATTTCATCCAGAAAGCGAGCAGCGGCGCTCATCGGCCCCATTGTGTGGGAACTCGAAGGGCCAATGCCGATCTTGTAGATGTCAAAGACAGACAGAAACATGTCACGCTCCAGCGAATTTCCGGCTCACCCCGGCCTTGAAGGATGGGTGAAAATACTGCCGGGCGCAAACGGGCAATAGCCCAAAACCGTCAGCGGATTGAGCAATGCAGACAGCGCGGAGATTGCAGGGGGCGATCTTGCAGCGTTGAAGCGCGCTAGAATGTCTTGGCTTCGTCGAGATAAATGCCGCGAAGGCGTTTTGACAGATCGCCGGGTTTTCCGTCCGCGATCTTCACGCCGTCAATTTCAACGACCGGCATCACAAAAGCGGAGGCGCTTGTGACAAAGGCCTCTTTCGCACCCTGCGCCTCTTCAATGGTGAAGGGCCGCTCCTCTACCTTGATCTGGCGCTCGGCTGCCAGCCGCATGACAGCCCGGCGTGTAATGCCGTGCAGAATATCGTGGGAAAGCTGGCGGGTTACGATGGTCCCGTCCTCAAGCACAATCCACGCATTATTGGAAGTGCCCTCGGTGACAAACCCGTCCTCGACCAACCAGGCATCATCAGCCCCGGCGGCCCTGGCCTCTTCCTTGGCAATCGAGGGATAGAGCAGCTGTACGGTCTTGATATCGCGCCGTCCCCATCTGAGGTCGGGCACAGAAACGACTGTTATTCCGCGTTCGGCGGCAGGGTTTTCAGTGATCTTCTTGACCTGAGTAAACATTACCAGCGATGGCTTTGCCTCGGTGGGAAAGTTGAAATCCCTGTCCGCAACGCCGCGCGAAACCTGCAGGTATAAAAGCCCCTCGGTCAGATTGTTGCGCTTCACCATCTCCATCTGGATCGCCTCGATTTCCCCGGGCGTATTGGGCGAGGGCATCGAGAGTTCATCGAGCGAGCGTTGCAGGCGCGCAAGATGGGCCTTGTTGTCGATCAGCGCCCCGTCAATCACTGATGACACTTCGTAAACACCGTCAGCGAAAAGAAAGCCCCGGTCAAAAACTGAAATTTTGGCGTCTTCCTCGGCAAGGTATTCGCCATTGACGTAAACGATTCTGCTCATTGTTTATTCAACCTCCCAATGGATGGGGAACATGGGGTCGAAGACGGTGACATTGCCTTCGCCGGTTTCTATTTTTAAAGGAAAGGAAACCGGTTCATCGCGCCTCACCAGCGTGATCGTATCGTCATTGACCGGTTTGCCGTAGAATGCAGGGCCGTTGAGAGAGGCAAAGGCCTCGAGCCTGTCAAGCGCGCGCTCCTCCTCGAAGACATGGGCAAGACAGCTCATGGTGTTGATGGAGGTGAATATCCCCGCGCAGCCGCAGGCCATCTCCTTGTTCGGATCGGTATGCGGCGCGGAATCGGTGCCGAGGAAAAACCGTGCATCGCCGGAAGTGGCGGCAGCACGCAGGGCAAGCCTGTGCTTTTCGCGCTTGGCAACCGGCAGGCAGTAATAATGCGGTTTGATTCCGCCCGCCAGAATGGCGTTGCGGTTGATAATCAGGTGATGGGTGGTAATCGTCGCCCCGAGGTTCCTGTCAGACGATTTCACATAGTCAACGCCGTCTTCGGTGGTGACATGCTCCATGATGATTTTGAGTTCGGGAAGTTTCTTGCGCAAGGGATCAAGCGTGCGCTCAATGAAAACTGCCTCGCGGTCAAAAATGTCGATGTCCGCATCCGTCACTTCACCATGAACGCAAAGCGGCATGCCGATTTCCGCCATTTTCGCCAGCACCGGCATGACCTTGTCGAAATCGCGAACACCGCTGGCAGAATTTGTCGTCGCGCCAGCGGGATAAAGTTTGACAGCCGTCACCGTGCCGTCTGCAAAGCCTGCGGCGACATCTGCCGGATCAGTATCTTCGGTGAGATAGAGCGTCATCAGCGGTTCGAAGAAATCTGCCCTCGGCTTCGCAGCAAGGATGCGCTCGCGATAGGCAATGGCATCCGACGTGGTCACGACCGGCGGCACAAGATTGGGCATGATGATTGCCCGCCCGAAATGCAACGATGAGTGGCCAACCACCCCCTTGAGCATTTCGCCATCGCGCAAATGCAGATGCCAGTCATCGGGGCGTTTGATGGTCAGGGATTGCGTCACGGTTACTGGTATCCTGTGGCTTGGCGAGGGCTTTGCGCCCTTTTAGGCGCGTGCCTCCAAAGCGTCAATGACCCTTTGCCAAAGCCTCAAACCCGCCCGAACAGGATATTGGCGATCAGCCGGTCGCGCCCATAGATATCGTCAAAGGTCTGCACCTTTCCGTCTTTCACCCAACTGGTGAAATAGGTCAGATGGACCGGAATGGGCCGTTGGAAATTGACCCCCTTGGTCTCTTCGCTTGCCACGATTGATTCAATTTTCGAGACCGCCGGATTATTGTCGAGCTGGTAGAGCAGCTTTGCAAATTCCAGCGGTTCATGAACCCTGATACAGCCATGTGACAGCGCCCGGTCGGACTGATTGAACAGGGCACGATTGGCCGTGTCATGGAGATAGACATTGAACTTGTTGGGAAACAGGAATTTCACCTGCCCGAGCGCATTATCCGGCCCGGCTGGCTGGACAATCCGGTAGGGAAAGCGTTTGCCATTGACCGACTGCCAGTCGATCTGCGTGGCGTTCATGCGCGGCGCATCAGCCTTCCAACTGGCATAAAGATGATAGCCCTTCTTGGCGAGATAGTTCGGATCCTGGCGCAGTTTCGGAAGCATTTCATTGCCGGCGATTGATGGCGTAACCGTCCAGGTCGGATTGAATTCGGAATACTTGATGTTGTCGGAAAAAATCGGCGTCTTGTGATATTTCTGGCCGACGATCACCCTGCGGCGGTCCACATCCTTGCCGCCCGAGCGGGTATACATCAGGAAGGCCGCCGTATTGACGAAAATATGCGTGTCACCCAGCTTGCGCGGCAACCAGCGCCAGCGCTCCATGTTGATGATGATCTTGCGTTGCAGGGCAGGGTCGCTGGTTTTGACAAGCGCCTTTCTCAGCGCCTCATATTGTTCGTGTTGCGGGCGCAGCCTTTCGATAACGGTGTGCGGCCCGTTTTTTTCAAAAGAGCCGAGAAGCGCAATCGTATCTAGTTTCTTGCGGGCAATCACGATATCGGGTTCAGAGACAGCCGGCGTGGTGCGCCCGGCATAAAGATCGCGTGCAAACCGGACTGCCGATTCTGAAAGAAACAGTTCCGCGCCAATCAGTTGGTCACCACGCAACTGGCCTGGATTGGGCGGAAATCCGCCGATATAATCCAGCGGCTCCAGCCCGTCGAGCCAGGCATTGTTGAGGACTTCCAGCAATTCCCTGCCGCGCCGGTTCAGGCCGTTATTGTCGGTCCAGATGCCCTGATAGCCACCGCGCTTGTAGTAGGGCATCACGCTTTCAACATTGATGACCCCGCCGCGCCACTTGATCGCCTGGGCATTGGCAAAATCGCGGACATTCGCGGCATTTGCAGCGGAAGCTGCCAACATAAAACCTGCCAAAACAGCCGAAAACAGTCTCCGTTTCATCGTGATATCCCTTCTTCGCCACTTCGCCGAACCACACACCCTGACTCTGGGTAAACTATGGTTAACAAAAGATGAATGGCAAGGGTGGATAGGATTGCCGTGATTGCCAGCCAATTGAAGCAGGAAATGCGGTAGCAGTAACCTTAATCATTACAATCGACAACTCATGGAAATACGGTAGCATCCACCAACTCAACTCTTGACAAATTGAACGAACGTTCATTTAATTACACCGAGCAACACTTCCGGGAGGAAAGTCTTGGCGAGGAAAACCGGTTCAAACGGAGACATGACGGCCGCACGCGTGCGCGAGGCGGCTTTACGCCTGTTCGCCTCTGAGGGCTATGCTGCCGTTTCCATGCGGGCCATTGCCAATGAGGTAGGTGTGCAGGCTGGCGCTCTTTATAATCATTTCCCTACGAAGCAGGCGATCCTGTTCAACCTCCTCGAAACACACATGCTGGAACTCAACGCCGCGTGGGAGGCGGAAAGCGCAAAATTCACATCGCCGAGGGCAGCGCTTGAAGGTTTCGTGCTTTTTCATATCCGTTATCACCTTGATCGGCACGATGCCGTCTTCATCTCCTATATGGAATTGCGCAATCTCGAACCGGAAAATTTCCGCCGCATCGAAGCGCTACGCCGGGTCTATGAAGGCTATCTGCGCAAAATAATTTCCCTTGGGAAGGAAAACGGAACCTTTGCAGTTTCAGATGTACCGGTGGCGGCCATGGCAATCATCGCCATGCTGACAGGCCTCAATACCTGGTTCCGCTCTGCAGGCCGTCTCAGCGTTGGGGAGATTGAGGAAATTTATGTTTCGATGGTGCTGGGCAGTCTCGGCATTGCACGCAGGCAGGGCTCTCGGCAGCGGCCCGTACATCACGATCATGACAGAACATCAAATGAGACGGCATTGCTGATGCCGACACAATGACCAAGCTGGAGGAAACATGTTTACCGCATCGATGAATTTTGCCCTTGGGGACGAGATAGAGGCACTTCGTGAAATGGTTCACAAATGGGCGCAGGAACGCGTCGCGCCAATGGCCGCCGATATCGACAAGTCGAACAATTTCCCTGCCGAACTCTGGAAGGAAATGGGCGATCTTGGCTTGTTGGGCGTGACGGTGGAAGAAGAGTATGGCGGTGCGGGGATGGGCTATCTGGCGCATTCGGTGGTGGTTGAGGAGATCGCCCGCGCCTCAGCTTCCGTCTCCCTTTCATACGGCGCGCACTCCAATCTTTGCGTCAACCAGATCAAGCTCAATGGCACCACGGAGCAGAAAAAGAAATACCTGCCGCGCCTCATTTCCGGCGATCATGTGGGCGCGCTTGCAATGTCCGAGCCGGGAGCGGGTTCAGATGTCGTGGGCATGAAGCTGCGTGCCGAAAAGATGAACGGTTACTATCGTCTAAATGGCTCGAAATACTGGATTACCAATGGGCCGGACGCCGACACGCTGGTGGTCTATGCAAAGACAGATCCCGATGCCGGCCCGCGCGGAATGACAGCCTTCCTCATCGAAAAGGAAATGAAGGGATTCTCGACTTCGGAGCCATTCAAGAAGCTGGGCATGAAAGGGTCGAACACGGGCGAGCTCATTTTTGAGGATTGCGAAGTGCCATTTGAAAACGTGCTTGGCGAAGAGGGCAAGGGCGTCAATGTGCTGATGTCCGGTCTCGACTATGAACGCGTGGTGCTGTCGGGTATCGGTATCGGCATCATGCATGCCTGTCTCGATCACATTATGCCCTACATGCATGAGCGCAAGCAGTTCGGCGAATCCATCGGCAATTTTCAGCTGATGCAGGGCAAGATCGCCGACATGTATGCAGCAATGAACTCGGCCAGAGCGTATGTCTATGCGGTCGCCGCTTCCTGTGACCGGGGTGAAGTGACACGCCAGGATGCGGCAGCCTGTGTCTTGTACGCATCCGAACAGGCAATGAACCAGGCAGTCCAGGCGGTTCAGGCCATGGGCGGAGCCGGCTATCTTGATGACAGCCCCGTCAGCCGCATTTTCCGCGATGCAAAGCTGATGGAAATCGGTGCGGGAACCTCCGAAATCCGCCGAATGCTGTGCGGCCGCGAATTGATGAAGGTGACGGGCTGATCCTGATGCTCCCTGCGGCCGCCACCTATGATGAACTTTGCGAGCGCTTCCGCTGGGATATCCCGGCGCGCTACAATATGGGCGTTGATGTCTGTGACAAATGGGCGACGAGCGCTCCTGACAGGCTGGCAATCATTGACTTGTCGGAAGGCGGGCGGCGCGATGTCGCCTTTGGCGAACTCAAGTCATTATCTGATCAGATCGCGATCCATTTGCGCCGGCAGGGCGTTCAACGTGGCGACAGGGTGGGTGTTTACCGCAGCCAGTCGGTCTGGACGGCAGTTGCCCATATTGCTGTTTGGAAACTTGGCGCAATATCGATCCCGCTTTTCAAATTGTTTGCGGAGGAGGCGTTGCTGTCTCGCCTTCTCGATAGTAGAGCGAAGGTCGTCATTACCGACAAGGAAGGGGCTCAAATCCTGCACGATCTTCAACATCGTCTGCCGGAACTCAAAACCGTCATGGTTGCTGATGATTTCAGCGGCAGCGAATTTGACGGTTTTGAACCTGTGGAAACCGGCCCGGATGATCCGGCGGTGATTATCTATACCTCCGGCACGACAGGGCCGCCAAAGGGCGCGCTACACGGACATCGCATCCTCCTTGGCCATTTGCCAGGCGTCGAGATGAGTCATGATTTTTTTCCGCAGGAAAAAGATTGCCTCTGGACACCTGCCGATTGGGCATGGATCGGCGGGCTTTTCGATGTGCTGATGCCGGCGCTTCACCACGGAATTCCGGTCGTTGCCGCGCGAATGGCAAAATTTGGAACAGTGGAATGTCAGCGAATCATCGAGCAAGCGAACGTACGTAATGTTTTCTTTCCGCCGACAGCGCTCAAAATGCTGAAAGCGGATAATGCGCAAATCTCCGGCCTGCGCAGCGTTGCCAGCGGCGGTGAACCTTTGGGCGAGGAAATGCTATCCTGGGGGAGAGAGGCTTTCGGCCTTACCATCAATGAGTTTTACGGCCAGACCGAATGCAACATGGTGGTGTCTTCGGCCTCCTGCCTATTCGAACCACTGCCCGGCGCCATCGGCAAACCGGTTCCAGGCCATTTTGTCGAGGTTATTGATGCGACGGGCGAGCCAACCCTTGAGGAAGGCGATATCGCCATCTTCGAAGGCACGCCTGTCATGATGCTCGAATACTGGAATAATCCCGAAGCGACAGCCGAAAAGTTTCGCACGGACAATAAAGGCGGCAAATGGCTTTTGACCGGTGACAGGGGTGTCCGCGAGGGCGGGTTTATCCGTTTTGTCGGCCGTGATGACGATGTGATCACATCGGCCGGTTACCGTATTGGTCCAGGCGAGATCGAGGATTGCCTGTTGCGCCATTCAGCAGTTGCTGCGGCAGGCGTCATTGGCAAGCCGGATCCCGTGCGAACCCAGATCGTCAAGGCATATGTGATGCTGCGCGAGGGAATGGCTGCCACGGATGCCCTGCGGGAAGAATTGCAGGCCCATGTGAAACAGGGTCTAGCGAAGTATGAATATCCGCGTGAAATTGAATTTGTGCCTGAATTGCCCATGACAGTGACCGGAAAAATCATCCGCCGGGAGTTGCGCATGAGGGCGGAGCAGGAAGCAAAAGCGGAATTGGCTGGAGAATGATATGGCAAAACTGAAATCAGCAATTTCCACCTCGTCCGAGGGTTACCGGAAAAACCGCGAAGCCAATCTTGAAGCGCTGGCACTGGTTGAAGAGGCTGCACTCGCCGCGCAAATGGGCGGCGGCGAGGGGCCTCGCGAAAGACACCTTTCCCGTGGAAAATTATTACCGCGCGACCGCGTGCAGGCGCTGCTTGATCCCGGTTCTCCGTTTCTCGAAATCGGTGCAACTGCCGCCCATGGCATGTATGGCGGCGCATCGCCCTGCGCCAGCCTGATCACCGGCATTGGCCGGGTTGAGGGCCGTGAGGTCATGGTGGTCTGCAATGATGCGACCGTCAAGGGCGGCACCTATTACCCGATGAGCGTGAAGAAGCACCTGCGCGCCCAGGAAATCGCCGAGCAAAACCATCTGCCCTGCGTCTACCTGGTGGACAGCGGCGGTGCGAACCTTCCAAACCAGGCCGAGGGCTTTGCAGACCGTGAGCATTTTGGCCGCATCTTCTTCAATCAGGCGAACATGTCCGCCACGCGGCATTCCCCAGCTTGCTGTTGTAATGGGGTCATGTACGGCGGGCGGCGCCTATGTTCCGGCGATGAGTGACGAGGCGATCATCGTCAGGGAACAGGGAACGATCTTTCTGGCCGGTCCGCCGCTTGGTCAAGGCGGCAACGGGCGAAATCGTCAGCGCCGAGGAACTTGGGTGGCGGTGATGTCCACACCAGGCTTTCCGGTGTCGCCGATCATCTGGCCGAAAATGACAGTCACGCGCTGGCCCTTGCGCAGACGAGCAATCGCCAATCTCAACCGGACAAAGACTCCGGATATTGTCATGCAAACGCCGGAAGAACCCGCCTATGATCCCGACGAAATTCTTGGCGTTGTGCCCGGCGATCTCAAAACGCCCTATGACATCCGCGAAGTGATCGCGCGAATGGTGGACGGCTCGCGCTTTGATGAATTCAAGTCGCGTTACGGCACGACCCTTGTCTGCGGATTTGCCCATGTGATGGGAATGCCCGTCGGGATCATTGCCAATAATGGCGTGCTGTTTTCCGAAAGCGCGGTCAAGGGCGCGCACTTTGTCGAGCTTTGTTCCCAGCGGAAAATACCGCTTGCTCTTCCTGCAAAATATAACCGGCTTCATGGTGGGCCAGAAATACGAGCAGGGCGGCATCGCCAAGGATGGCGCGAAGCTGGTGACAGCTGTTGCAACCACGAAAGTCCCCAAGATTCACCATGCTGGTCGGTGGCTCTTTCGGTGCCGGCAATTACGGCATGGCAGGCCGGGCCTATTCGCCCCGATTTCTTGTGGACCTGGCCCAATTCACGCATTTCCGTCATGGGCGGCGAACAGGCTGCGGGTGTTCTTGCCACGGTCAAGCGTGACGGGCATCGAGCGCAAGGGCGGCACATGGTCGGCAGAAGAAGAAGCAGCCTTCAAACAACCGACCCTCGACATGTTCGAGGAACAGGCCCACCCGCTTTATGCCTCCGCCCGGCTTTGGGATGACGGCATTATTGATCCGCGCAAAACCCGGCAGTGTACTTGGCGCTATCGCTATCGGCCGCCCTCAACGCCCCGATTGAAGAAACCAAATTCGGCCTGTTCAGGATGTGATGATGCTAACCACTCGTCTTACCCAGAAACTCGGCATCAAACATCCGGTCATTTCCGCGCCGATGGCCTTTGCCTCCGGCGGAAAACTGGCTGCCAGTGTCAGCGAAGCAGGCGGGCTGGGCCTGATCGGCGGCGCTTATGGCGATGCTGGCTGGTTGGAAGAGCAGTTCCGCGAGGCAGGCAACAGCCATATAGGCTGCGGATTCATCACCTGGTCGCTGAAAAAGCAGCCACAATTGCTGGATCTGGTTTTGGAACATGCTCCAAAAGCAGTCTTTCTCTCTTTTGATAATCCAGAACCTTTCGCAGGGAAAATAAAGGATGCTGGCGCTTTTCTGATCTGTCAGGTTCAGTCACGCAAGCATGCGAAGCATGCTGTGGATTGCGGTGCGGCTATTATTGTCGCACAAGGCTCTGAAGCCGGTGGCCACGGTATTGGCGGAAAAGGCTTGAGCAGGGGCACGTTCACGCTCGTTCCTGAAATTGCCGACTGGCTGGCGAAAAATGCCCCCGATGTCCTGCTTTGTGCGGCGGGCGGCATTGGCGATGGCCGCGGATTGGCTGCCAGCCTGATGCTCGGAGCAGATGGTGCGGTGGTCGGGTCGCGCTTCTGGGCAAGCAGCGAAAGCCTTGCGCACCCAAAACTGCTTGAAGCAGCTGTTCAAGCCGATGGAGACGCAACAATCCGCACATCCGTGGTGGATGTGCGCGAGAAAACTGGATTGGCCGGAGGGCTATACGGCCCGTGTTCTTCACAACGAGTTTTCACGTCAATGGCATGATGACCTTGATGCGCTTCGAAAGGCCGGTGCGCCGGAAGCGGAGAAATGGACGAAAGCCTGGGCTGAGGGCAATACCGATATCGCCAATACCTTTGTGGGCGAAGTGACGGGATTGATCCACGATATCCGTCCGGCGGGAACCATATTGGAAGAAATGGTTGGTGAGGCTAGCCAACTGATAAAGGCGAACGCAACCATGATAACCGGAGGCAATTTCTGAATGTCTGGGAAAATCAGCAAACTCCTGATCGCCAACCGGGGCGAAATAGCCTGCCGGATCATCCAGACAGCCCGCAAGATGGGTATTGAAACCGTTGCAGTCTATTCCGATGCCGATGGTGAGCATGGTGCTCCACTATTCGTTCGAATGGCTGATGCGGCAATTCCGATCGGTCCGCGCGATGAAGCAACCGGCCAGGAACCCTATCTTCTGGCCGAGCGGATCATCCATGCGGCAAAGGCGAGCGGAGCGGATGCAATCCATCCGGGCTACGGCTTTCTTTCGGAAAATCCGGGTTTCGTGGAGGCTGTTGAAGCCGCGGGGCTGATCTTTGTCGGCCCTTCGGCGGCATCTATCCGGGCCATGGGTCTCAAGGATGCCGCCAAGGCGCTGATGGAAAAGGCCGGCGTGCCAGTAGTGCCCGGATATCATGGCGATATGCAGGATCCGGGCTTTCTGGCCGCCAAGGCCAATGAAATCGGCTATCCTGTGCTGATCAAGGCACGCGCCGGGGGCGGCGGAAAGGGCATGCGCAAGGTTGAACATGCAAAGGATTTTGCCGCCGCGCTGGGTTCCTGCCGTTCAGAGGCCAAAAAATCCTTCGGAGATGATCGTGTACTGATCGAAAAATACGTCACATCGCCCCGCCACATCGAAGTACAGGTTTTTGGCGACAATCACGGCAATGTCGTGCACTTGTTCGAGCGCGACTGCTCGCTCCAGCGTCGCCATCAAAAGGTCATCGAGGAGGCGCCCGCGCCCGGAATGACGCCGGAAATGCGCGATGCAATGACTTCTGCGGCGGTCAAGGCGGCTCAGGCCATCAATTATTCCGGTGCCGGAACCATCGAATTCATCGTTGACGGCTCAAACGGCCTCAGGCCCGACGGTTTCTGGTTCATGGAAATGAACACCAGATTGCAGGTGGAGCATCCCGTTACCGAGGAAGTCACCGGCGTGGATCTGGTGGAATGGCAATTGCGGGTCGCCTCCGGCGAGGAATTGCCGCTTGCCCAGGAAGATATCACCCTTTCCGGTCATTCCTTTGAAGCCCGCCTCTATGCGGAGGACGTTCCCAAGGGATTTTTGCCCGCAATCGGTACGTTGCAGCATCTGGTCTTTGCTGATGAAGCCAGAATTGAAACCGGGGTTGAACAGGGGGACACGATTTCCCCCTATTACGATCCAATGATTGCAAAGATAATTTCGTCAGGAAACAATCGTGAAGAAGCATTGAAAATGCTTCATGCCGCACTGCGGCATACGAGAGTGGCAGGAACGGTCACCAATAAGACGTTCCTTTCCGCCTTGTGCCTACACGATGGGTTTTCGAGCGGTGCAGTGGATACTGGCTTGATCGAGCGCGACCTGGAATCCTTGGTCATTCCCCGCGCAGATGTTGATCAAGCAATTGTTATTGCGACATTAATTCTTGCGGATGATCATCAGCCAGTTAATCCATCAGAACCCTTCGAAAGCTGCCTGGATTTCGTTCTTTGGGGTCCCTCGAGCCGGGTAATTCGTCTTCAAAGCGGCGATGACATGCTCGAATTGCTGGTTTCGAAAGCTGAAAATGGCACATTTTCATGCCGCAGCCTGGGTGCGGCATCGCCTGCGGCATGGACGGCGAAAATCGTGGCTCACCCGAAAAATAAGAATAGCATCGAAATAATTTACGATGGAAAAGAAAATGGGGCAGACTACATTTTTTGGCCTGATAATCTGGCAGTTTTTATCGGGGATGAAACCTTTGAGTTTCATCTTCCTGATCCCCTTGAGGCGTCTTCAGACGATGGACGTGGCGCTGACAGCGTGATTGCGCCCATGCCCGGACTGGTCAAGCAGTTGAATGCGGTAAAGGGCGCGGCGGTCACAAAGGGCGATCCGCTGCTTGTTCTGGAAGCAATGAAAATGGAGCATACGCTTACCGCGCCGCGCGATGGCGTACTCGCCGAAATCAATACGGTACAAGGCGCGCAGGTCGAGGACGGTGCAATTCTTATCACGCTGGAAACTGAAACCGGGGAATGAGCCTAAAGGGTTTGAGCTTTAAAGGGGAGGGACAGAATTTGCTGACACTGCATCATTGCCATGAGGCCCGCTCTAGACGCAACTGAACCAAGCACAGGAAACATA